>JAUHWT010000020.1 GCA_030427145.1 Alphaproteobacteria bacterium
TCCATCTGCGGGAGCCGGCCGGGCTTTCCCCCGTTACGTCCTACTCTCGGGCATACGGCCCAGCTCCCCCCGGAAATGGTTAGCAAAGCCACCCCCGGTTTGCGACGCTCCGCGCTGCGAAACGCCTGACCGGAAAGATACAAGTCGGGCATGGCGTGTCGTGCCGACACGCCGGGGATGGTGGCGGGACATTTGCCCAACACCCGGCCAGGCATCGGAAAACGCACTGTTCTTTTCGGTGGTGTGAACTTTACAGGCCCTCGGGAGGCGCTACCGCGCCACCCGAAGTCCGCGATGCCCTCCGGCATTCACCGGACCGCAGGAAGCCGCTCAAACCGCCGAAAAATCAGAACCCCTGGATCGGAGCCACCTCAAGCGCGCCCTCAAGACGGTTGCGCATGGCGAGTGCCGCGGCCCGTGACCCGGCTGCGGTGGTGAAATACGGGATCTTCATCGACAGGGCGAGCGACCGGATCTCCCGGCTGTCCGCCACCGACTGCGCCCCCTCGGTCGTGTTGAACACAACCTGAATGCCGCCATCCTTGATCTGGTCCACAATATGCGGACGCCCCTCATAGACCTTGTTCACCTTCTTCGCATCAATGCCATTGGCCGACAGGTAATCCAGCGTGCCACCGGTCGCCACAATCTCGAAGCCCAACTCACTGACCACCCGCGCCGCCTCAAGCGTCAGGGCGTTCTTGTCGCTGTCCTTGACCGAGAGGAACACACGGCCCTTTTCGGGCAGGGTGGTTCCGGCCCCGATCAGCGCTTTCAAAAACGCCCGGTCAAAGCTGCGGTCCACACCCATGACCTCACCGGTCGAGCGCATTTCCGGCCCAAGAATGGTGTCAACGCCCGGGAACCGGTTGAAGGGCAGAACCGCCTCCTTCACCGCCACATGCTTCGTCTTCGGGCTCTTCAGCTCAAATCCCGACAGCTTCTCACCAGCCATCACCCGCGAGGCGATCCCGGCTATGGGCGAGCCAACGGCCTTCGCCACGAACGGCACGGTCCGCGAGGCGCGCGGGTTGACCTCCAGAACGAAGATCTCACCGTCCTTGATCGCAAACTGCACGTTCATCAGACCGACAACATTGAGCCCAATGGCCAGCGCCTTCGCCTGCGCCATCAGCTCCTCAACCACCGCATCGTCGAGCGAGTAGGGCGGCAGGGCACAGGCACTGTCACCGGAATGCACGCCCGCTTCCTCGATATGCTCCATCACGCCCGCGATATGAACGTCCGTGCCGTCGCTGATCGCATCCACATCGACCTCAACCGCGCCGACCAGATAGCTGTCGAGCAGGATCGGATTGTCGCCAAACAGATCCACGGCCTCGCCCACATATCGGCGCAGACCCGCATCATCGCGCACGATCTCCATACCCCGGCCACCGAGCACGAAGGACGGACGCACAACCAGCGGAAATCCAATTTCGGAGGCCACGGCCTCGGCTTCCTCAACCGACCGCGCAAGACCGTTCGCGGGCTGCTTCAGCCCCAGCTTGTGCAAAAGCTGCTGGAACCGCTCCCGGTCCTCGGCCAGATCAATCGCATCGGGCGAGGTGCCCAGAATAGGAATGCCCGCCTCGTCCAGCGCATTGGCCAGCTTCAGCGGCGTCTGCCCGCCGAACTGCACGATCACGCCCTTCAGCGTTCCCTTCTGCCGCTCCACATCCAGGATGTTCAGCACGTTCTCAAGCGACAGCGGCTCGAAATACAGCCGGTCCGACGTGTCATAGTCCGTCGACACCGTCTCCGGGTTGCAGTTGACCATAATGGTCTCGTACCCGGCATCGGACAGCGCAAAACATGCGTGACAGCAGCAGTAGTCGAACTCGATGCCCTGACCGATCCGGTTCGGACCGCCGCCCAGAATGACAACCTTTTCCCGCTCCGAGGGCCGGGCCTCACACTCGCTCAGCGCCATCGCGTACTGCTCATATGTCGAGTACATATACGGCGTCTGCGCCTCAAACTCGGCGGCACAGGTGTCAATCCGCTTGAACACCGGCGTCACGCCCAGCCTCTGCCGCTCGGCCCGCACGTTCATCTCATTGCGCGCCGTCAGTGTCGCCAGCCGCGCGTCGGAGAAGCCATACATCTTCAGACGGCGCATCGCCTCGGGATCATCGGGCAGGCCGTTTTTCCGGACGACCTCCTCCATATCCACGATCTCACGAATGCGCGCCAGGAACCACGGATCGAACTTCGTCACCGCATGGATCTCGTCATCCGTCAGCCCATGGCGCATCGCCTGGGCCGTCAGCCGCATCCGGTCCGGCGTCTGATGCGACAGCGCATTAATGACGGCGGCCTTCACATCGTCGCCATCGGCCCCCTCGATCTCAATCTCGTCAAACCCGGTCAGCCCGGTCTCCAGCGAGCACAGCGCCTTCTGCACGCTTTCATGGAACGACCGCCCGATCGCCATCGCCTCACCGACCGACTTCATCGCGGTGGTCAGCAGGGGCTCGGAACCAGGGAACTTCTCAAACGCAAAACGCGGAATTTTCGTCACGACATAGTCAATCGTCGGCTCAAAGCTCGCGGGCGTCACCTGGGTGATGTCATTGTCCAGCTCATCGAGCGTATAGCCCACGGCCAGCTTCGCCGCGATCTTGGCAATCGGGAAACCGGTCGCCTTGGACGCCAGCGCGGAGGACCGCGACACGCGCGGGTTCATCTCGATCACGATCAGACGGCCCGTCTCGGGATGCACCGCGAACTGCACGTTCGACCCGCCCGTTTCCACACCGATCTCGCGCAGCACCGCAATGGATGCATTGCGCATCATCTGGTACTCCTTGTCGGTCAGCGTCAGGGCAGGGGCCACGGTAATACTGTCGCCCGTGTGAACGCCCATCGGGTCCACGTTCTCGATGGAACAGATGATGATGCAGTTGTCCGCCCGGTCGCGCACAACCTCCATCTCATACTCTTTCCAGCCCAGCAGGCTCTCGTCGATCAGGATCTGGTTCACCGGCGAGGCATCGAGCCCCGTGGCACAGATCCGCATGTAATCCTCGCGGTTATAGGCCACACCACCGCCCGTACCGCCGAGCGTAAACGCGGGCCGGATGATCGCGGGCAGACCCACATGGTCAATCGCCGCAATCGCGTCCTCCATCGATTCCGCAATCGTGGCCCGCGGGTTTTCCAGCCCGATCCGGTCCATCGCCTCCCGGAACAGAGCCCGGTCCTCGGCCATCTCAATGGCTTCCCGCTTCGCCCCGATCAGCTCGACATTGAATTTCTCCAGCACACCCATGTCCGCCAGCGCCAAAGCGGTGTTCAGGCCCGTCTGCCCGCCCATGGTCGGCAGCAGCGCATCAGGCCGCTCCTTCTCAATGACCTTGGCCACCACCTCGGGCGTGATCGGCTCCACATAGGTCGCGTCCGCCATGCCCGGATCCGTCATGATCGTCGCCGGGTTGGAGTTGACCAGAATCACCCGGTATCCCTCCTCGCGCAGCGCCTTGCAGGCCTGGGCGCCGGAATAGTCAAACTCGCAGGCCTGTCCGATGACAATGGGCCCGGCTCCGATGATCAGGATCGAGTTGATGTCGGTTCTTTTTGGCATGTGGCCCCGCAGTGATCTGTCCGCGACCGTGAGATCCGGTCCGGGTTTAGGATGGAGTGCTGGTTAGCAAATTGCCGTGGTTATAGTCAGCGCACGACGCTGCGCAAGGGCTCAAACAGCCCCCGCGGCCAAACCTCTTTCACCATGTTGCGAAGGGCCGGTTTTCAGGCGGCGTGCGCCGCCATGAACATGCGAATGCAGTAGGCCACATGTTTGCGGATTTCCTGCTCGGACATCGCGGGCATATCGGGCCGGAACAGCCGCGCCCAAAGATGATTGGCCCGGACCGCTCCGATCAGCGCCGCTGCCGCCATGTCCGGATCACTGACCTTCAGAACCCCGCGTTTGTCAGCGCCCGCAAGGTATCTGGCGATCCGGGACTGGGACCGGCCGGGACCGTTTTCGAAGAAATCCATGCCAAGATTCGGAAAAGACGACTGGGACGAGGCACAAAGCACGTTGAACCTGCTGAATTCCGGCGTCGTCGTCGCCCGCAAAAGCCCTTCCAGAAACTCCGTCAGCGTCGCCTCCACGGAACCGCTGTCATCATCCATGCAGGTGATGTCCCGCAGGGCCTGCTCATTCTTCTCAAGCGCCAGTTCCGAAAACCGGGTCACGGCGGCCCGGTACAGGCCCTCCTTGTCCCCGAAGTAACTGTATATGGTGCTTTTCGATCCGCCCACGCGCTCCACAAGGGCGTCGATACTCATGCCCTGGTAGCCCATCTCGCAAAACAGTTCGATCGCCGCGTCGAGAATATCCCTACGTTTACCCTGTTGCCTCAGGGTCCAGCCGCGTTTGGCCGGTTTGGTCATTGGTTCGCTCATCAGTTTGTACTTTCTCTTCCTCTGCGGGGAAGGGTCAGCCAAACGGGAAGCGGATCCGTTGCATCTTTTCCATATGCCTCTATCGAATCACGATGCGTTTTCCTCCCGTCATCAATGCTTCACATATAGCATACCAAAGTACCGATAGTATTAAATTTCGTATTGTGATCAGTTATTTGATTGAGATCAATTGCATTAACGCTAATACACATGTCGGATGTAAACCTTTCAATTGTTTACATGATAAACATTGCGTGAATAGGGCAGACAGTACTAAGAACGTTCCAATTTTAGTCCACGCCTGACCATCGTGACAGGTCACCCGTCTAACCTGCCGAAACCCCGATAAAGCGCCTTTCCCCGCCGGTCTTGCGCCATCCCCATGCCTCGTTATAAGTCCCCACGCTAAAGTTGCGCTTTTTTCCAGGGATGATCCTTTCATGCACGCCTATCGCACGCACACATGCGCCGACCTGACCGCCGCCAATGTTGGCGAAAACATCCGCCTGTCCGGCTGGGTAAACCGGGTCCGCGACCATGGTGGCGTGCTCTTCATCGACCTGCGGGACCATTACGGTGTCACCCAGGTTCTCGCCGACGCCGACAGCCCGGCCTTCTCCGAGATTGAGAAAGTCCGCGCCGAATGGGTCATCCGCATCGACGGCACCGTAAAGGCCCGCGACCCCGAGCTGGTGAACCCCAAAATCCCCACCGGTGAGATCGAGGTCTTCATCCGCGACATGGAAGTGCTGGGCGCGGCCGAGGAACTGCCCCTGCCGGTCTTTGGAGACGTGGAATACCCCGAGGAAACCCGCCTGAAATACCGCTTCCTCGACCTGCGCCGCGAGAGCCTGCACGGGAACATCGTTCTGCGCTCAAAGGTGATCTCGACCCTGCGCGAGGAAATGGTGGGGCAGGGCTTCACCGAATACCAGACCCCGATCCTGACGGCCTCCTCCCCCGAGGGCGCCCGCGACTTCCTCGTGCCGTCGCGTCTGCACCCCGGCAAGTTCTACGCGCTGCCCCAGGCCCCGCAGCAGTTCAAGCAGCTGATCATGGTCGCCGGTTTCGACCGCTACTTCCAGATCGCCCCCTGCTTCCGCGATGAGGACCCCCGCGCCGACCGCTCCCCCGGTGAGTTCTACCAGCTCGACATGGAGATGAGCTTTGCCACCCAGGAGGACGTCTTCCAGGTGATCGAACCCGTCATGCGCGGCGTCTTTGAGAAATACGGCAAGGGCCGTCCCGTGACGCAGGACTTCCCGCGCATCGCCTACCGCGACAGCATGCTCTGGTACGGCTCCGACAAGCCCGACCTGCGCAACCCGATCAAGATGCAGATCGTCTCCGAGCATTTCGCGGGCTCCGGCTTCAAGATCTTCGCCAGCCTCCTTGAGAAGGAAGGCACCGAAGTCCGCGCCATTCCCGCCCCCGGCGGCGGCTCCCGCAAATTCTGCGACCGCATGAACTCCTTTGCGCAGGGCGAAGGCCTGCCGGGCATGGGCTACATCTTCTGGCGCGAGGCTGATGGCGGCATGGAAGCCGCAGGCCCGCTCGCCAAGAACATCGGCCCCGAGCGCACCGAAGCCATCCGTCAGCAGCTTGACCTTGGCGCTGGCGACGCCGCCTTCTTCCTCGCGGGCAAACCCCACGAGTTCGAGGCGGTGGCCGGCAAGGCCCGCGTCCATATCGGCCAGGAACTCGGCATCTCCAAAACCGACACCTTCGAGTTCTGCTGGATCGTTGATTTCCCGATGTACGAGATGGACGAGGAAACCGGCGCGCTCGATTTCAGCCACAACCCGTTCTCCATGCCCCAGGGCGGCATGGAAGCCCTCGAAACCCAGGACCCGCTGGATATCCTGGGCTACCAGTACGACATCGTCTGCAACGGCATCGAGCTGTCCTCCGGCGCCGTGCGAAACCACAAGCCCGAGATCATGTACAAGGCCTTCGAGGTGGTCGGCCACAGCCGCGAATTCGTCGATGAAAACTTCGGCGGCATGCTCTCCGCCTTCAAATTCGGCGCCCCCCCGCACGCAGGCATCGCGCCGGGCGTCGACCGCATGGTCATGCTGCTGGCGGACGCCGAAAACATCCGCGAGGTCATCATGTTCCCCATGAACCAGCGCGCCGAGGACCTGATGATGCAGGCCCCCTCCGAAGCCACCAACGAACAGCTCCGCGACCTGGGCCTCCGTCTCATTCCAAAAGAGTAGGGGCCAACCCCCAAACCCTCCCGCCCGGCACCACCGCCGGGCGGGAGACAAATTACCGCGTGGATCCAGCCACTCATCTGTCGAGCCCCACGCACTTAAATAAACTTGTCCCCATAAAACCCACGCACTTAAATAAACTTGTCCCCATAAAACCCACGCGCAATTACGTACCATTAATTCCGATCCGCTAGTCCTCCCCCGGTATTTTTCATCACTGTAGGTTTGCGGGCGGGGGGCCTGGGGTCAGTGTTTCTTGGTAGACTTGCATCGGTGTTTTCCGTGCCGAAGGACAATCCCAGTCTGGTGATTGCCCAGGCCCGCACGTTCTCGCGCCAGATCCCGGTGATGTACGCCATGGTCATCGTGAACTCGCTGGCGCTGGCCTGGCTGCACCAGGGCATCGCCCCCGACCATCTGAGCATATACGTACCCGCGGCGCTCGTTGCCCTGTCCATATACCGCACGATCAACCACTGGCGCTTCGGCCACCAGGAGATCAGCGGCGAAACCGCCCGCAAACAGCTGCGCACCACAATGGTGTTCGCGGGCGTGCTCGGCGCGGTGTTTGCCGGCTGGGCCCTGTCCCTGTTCAAATACGGCGACGCCTATACCAAGGGGCAGGCGGTGTTTTTCATCGGTGTGACCTGCATGGGCATTCTGGTCTGTCTCATGCACCTGCGGGCGGCGGCTCTGCTTCTCACGGTAGCGGTGATCGGCCTGACCGTGCCGTATCTGCTGTTGATGGGACAGACGACCTATACCGTTGTCGCCGTCAACCTTTTGATCGTCACCGTCGCGGTTCTGTTCGTTCTGTCGCGCTATTCCAACTCCTTTGTGGAGCTGATCGCCAACCAGGACGCGCTGAAGGCCGCGGCGGAGGCGTCGCGCGAACTCAGCGACCGCAACGAGCGGCTGGCCAATCTCGACGCGCTGACCGGGCTGCCCAACCGCCGCAGCTTCATGGCCGAACTCGACCGCCGCATCTCGGAGGGCGAGGCCGAAAACGTGGCCTTTGCCGTCGGAACCATTGACCTCGACGGCTTCAAACCGATTAACGACATCTACGGCCATGTCGCCGGTGACCGCCTGCTCCGGGCCGTAGGCGAACGCATCGCCCAGGTGGAACGGAGGGTGTTTGTCGCACGCCTCGGTGGTGACGAGTTTGGCCTTATCATCCCCGGAGATCACGGCAGCGGCGCGCTAAAAGCCCTCGGTGACCGGTACTGCAACACGCTGCGGGCACCATTTGAGCTTGAGGATTTTACCGCCACGATTGGCGGTTCGATTGGTTTTGCGAAATACCCCGATGCGGCCTCCACGGCTGAACAGCTCTTTGAATACGCAGACTTCGCGCTTTACTCCGCCAAGGACACCGCCCGCGGCACCACAACCGTCTTCAGCCCGGAACACCGGTCCAGCATCGACCGCTCCAACCGCATCCGGCGCGAGCTTCAGATCGCAGATCTGGAGGAGGAGCTGGCCGTCCACTTCCAGTTCATCGTCGACGCCTGGAGCGGGGTGCCATGCGGGGCGGAGGCGCTCGCCCGCTGGAACAGCTCGGTGCTCGGCCGCGTCCCGCCCGGCGAGTTCATCTCCGCAGCCGAGCAGACGGGGCTCATCAACCGCCTGACCCGCATCATGCTCGCCAAAACCCTCGAGGCGGCAAAGGACTGGCCTGGCGATCTGACCGTGTCCTTCAACCTCTCGGCCAGGGATATCGGCTACCGCAACCACATCGTTCAGCTGATGGATATTGTGAAAGCCTCCGGTTTCCCGACTGAGCGTTTGATGTTCGAGGTCACGGAATCCGCCGTCGTTCACGATCTGGAGCGCGCCAGCGAAACGCTCCTGCTGCTGAAAAGCCTCGGAGTTCAGATCGCGCTGGATGATTTCGGCGTCGGCTATTCCAGCCTCAGCTACGTGCAGGCCCTGCCGCTCGACCGTCTGAAAATTGACCGCAGCTTCGTGATGCAGATTGAGCAGAGCCGCAAATCCCACGCCGTGGTCCAGACCGTTGTGGACCTGTGCAACAACCTGCGTCTCGACTGCGTGGTGGAGGGCGTGGAAACCGAAGGTCAGCGCGACCTGCTGCGCCAGATCGGCTGCACCAAAATCCAGGGCTATCTCTATCACCGCCCGATGGCGTCGGAGGACGCCGTTAAATTCCTGCGCGACATTCCCGAACTCTCCAGGGTCGCCTGACCCCGTTTGAACCACGCTGACGGCTCCAGGGCGCAGGCAAGTCACGTGACCCCTTGCGCGCCTCTTAAAATAGGTATACCGGTCTGGCTACTTGGGGGGAGCCGCCATGCTGACACCGGAAAAACCGCGCCGAAAATCCGCCCATGACCGTCTGATGCAGGCGGCCATGTCCCTGTTCTATGACCACGGCATCACCGGCACCGGTATAGACGCCATCGTTGAACGCGCCGGCGTCGCGAAAAAAAGCCTCTACAACAACTTCTCCTCCAAGGCCGATCTCGTGAACCAGTATCTCGAGGCCCGCCACGCGGAATGGCTCGGGCTCTACGACAAACGTGTCGCCACGGCGAACAACCCCAGGGAGCGCATCCTCGCGGTGTTCGACGCCTATCAGGATCACGCCGAATTCGCCTACGAGCGCGGCTTTCGCGGCTGCGGGCTTCTAAATGCCGCGGCCGAACTTGAGGCCGGTGATACCGGTCGCGCCGCCGTCCGCCGTCACAAGGAACAGGTTGAAAGCATTCTCGCGCAGCATCTCGGCGACCTGCTGCCCAATGATCCCGACCGCGCGAAATCCCTCGCGGAACACATCGCTTTTCTGCTGGAGGGCGCCATGGCCCGGGCCGGTCTGGAGGGCAACAGCAAACGGCTCCTCGCGGCCCGCGCCGTGGTCCGGAACATGGTGGAAGGTCTCTGACATGATGCAGGCACATGCGCTGGGCGTCATCGCCATCCTGTTTTCTGCCGTGGTCTGGGGCACCACCGGCACCGCCGCCACCTTCGCCCCGGATGTCAGCGCCGCCGCAATCGGTGCCGCCGCCATGGGAGTAGGCGGCCTCGCCCAGGCCCTGCTGGCCGCACGGGGCATCTACCGCACACGCGTCACCCTCTGGGACCAGCGCCGCCTCCTTGTGACCGGCGGTTTGGCGGTGGCGATTTATCCGCTCGCTTTCTACGGCTCGATGCGTCTCGCCGGAGTAACCGTCGGCACCGTGATCACCATCGGCTCCGCCCCGCTGCTCTCCGCCCTGATCGAATATCTGCTCGAGGGCCGCCGACTGACCCTGCGCTGGTCCATCGGCGCTCTTGTCGGCCTGATCGGCATGGCGCTCATCTGCGTGGCCGAGAACTCTTCCCACGCCGCCACCATCGGCGCCCAGTCGGTCCCGCTCGGCGTGGTCCTCGGCCTCATCGGCGGTCTGACCTATGCACTCTATTCCTGGACCGCGCGCAAAATGATGCTGCAGGGTGCGGCATCCTCCGTCGCGATGGGTGCGACATTCGGCCTAGGTGGTCTGATGCTGATGCCGGTCCTCTTTCTCACCGGCGGTCCGTTTCTGGCTTCCTGGACCAACGCCGCCGTCGGCCTCTACATGGCCGCCGTTCCCATGTTCCTGGGCTACATCGCTTTCGGCTATGGGCTCGCCCGCGTCCAGGCGAGCACGGCCACCGTCATTACTTTGTTCGAGCCGGTGGTGGCCGCGGTCCTCGCCGTCCTGATCGTGGGCGAACGGCTGCCGGCCATGGGCTGGCTCGGCGTTGTCATGGTGGTCGGCTGCCTCGCCATCATTACCCTGCCATCCTCAATCCGAAGACGGCCGGGACTGGCTCCTGCGACCTGACCCGGAGAACCTCGGGCGCGTGCCCGTGTTGCCTGGTCCCGCTGCTCCGTGTCCGCAACGATCACGGGATCTCAACCGCGCGTCATGACGCGTGGGCAGGGGGCTGGTTGGTGATTCCCGGTCCCCAAATTCGCTCCCGAAACTACAAACCCCGTGCAGAAACTACCACTTTTCAGCAAAACCCCGTGCAATCTGTGCCATTTGACTCACAATCTGTGCCACTTTTCTGCAGATCTGTGCCACTTCAGCACCCAAAAGAGCACTCAGCGGACCCGCTCGAGGATCGAAACATAGTTGGCAACCGACAGCCCACCCATGTTGAAAATCCCCGCCATCTCCGCATCCTTCACCTGCATCGCGCCCGCATCCCCGGCCAGCTGCATCGCGGCCATCACATGCATGGAAACACCCGTCGCCCCAATGGGATGCCCCTTGGATTTCAGCCCCCCTGACGGGTTGACCGGCAGCCGTCCGTCCATCTCCGTAAGTCCTTCATCCACAACGCGAAATCCCTGGCCTGGCTCCGCCAGACCCATGGCCTCATACTCAATCAGCTCCGCAATCGTGAAGCAGTCATGGGTCTCCACCAGCGACAGGTCATCGAGCGTCACCCCCGCATCCTCCAGCGCCTTTGCCCATGCCAGAGCCGCCCCGTCAAACGAGATCTTCGACCGCCTGCTGACCGGCAAAAAGTCATTGACCTGGGCGGTGGACCTGAACCCGATCACCGGCCGCCCCGACTCCTCCGCAATCTCCGGTGTGGTCAGGACGAGAGCTGCTGAACCATCTGAAATCATTGAGCAATCCGTGCGCCTCAGCGGACCCGCCACAATCGGATTTTTGTCCGACACCGTGTTGCAGAACTCAAACCCGAAGTCTTTTTGCATATGCGCCAGCGGGTTGTTCAACCCGTTTCTGTGGTTCTTCGCCGCAATCCGCGCAAGGCTCGCGCTCCTGTCGCCCCAGGCCTGAAAATAGGCGTCCGTGACCTGCCCAAACACCCCGGCAAACCCGCCCTCAACATCCGCTTCCTCGCGCACGTAGCACGCGCCCAGCAGCACCTCACCGGCGGCTTTGGTCGGAATTTCCGTCATCTTTTCAACGCCTACGACCAGAACCCGCTTCGCCTGACCGGCCCGGATCGCGTTGATTCCCGCATGGATCGCAGCCGATCCCGTAGCACACGCGTTCTCCAGCCGTGTCGCCGGCACATGCCGCAGCGCGGGCTCCGCCAGGGCCACCAGCGAGGCCTGAAAATCCTGCTTCTGAAACCCGTTGTTGAAGGCGCCCAGATAGATCGCATCGATCTCCTCCGCCCCACAGCCCGCATGGTCCAGAGCCGCCGGCACCACTTCCGCCACCAGCTCCTCCGCCCCCTCGGCCTCCGACCGCCCAAACCGCGAATGGGCCCAGCCCGCAATGCAAACGTCCATGTTGTCCTCCCGACCCGCGCACGGCTGAACCGCCGCTGCGGCAACGAATTCCCGTCGATTCATCAACAGTATGCACGCCACGCCACGATCACAAAAGCGAATCCGGGCGGGATTCGCGCTGCGGACGGGCAGGGGGAGCGTGGGGAACGAAGGAGGAACTGCAAACCGGCCGGTACGGTGCGGCTTAACAAAGAATAATTTTCAGTAAACTCTAAATATAAACTTTCAGATAAAAGCTGCGGATCAGTCCGAAAAGAAGAGCTTTTTTGCCGTTATTTCAGAAATTTAACCGCTTATAAACGGCTCAGGAGGTTAAATTGGAAAAATATATACAAAACAAAAGTACTGTTTTGTTGAAAAGTGAAAACGTCTGTGTAGACAGGCAGCGTGTCGAGGCACGCAGTAAATCGGAAGTATCAGGAGTGTTTCCAATGAGTAAACTGGCAAAATTTTCTTCGCGTTTCCTCCGTGACGAGGAAGGCGCAACAGCAATTGAATACGGTCTTCTGGCAGCCCTGATCGCTGTCGCAATCATCACGACCGCCGGATTCCTTGGCGACGAAATCGACCAGACCTTCACCAACGTTGAGAAGGAACTGGCAGCCGCTAACAAGGACAACGGCGGCGAAGCCGCGAACAAGTAATCGGCTTACCCGTCGGGCAGGCCCTTTTCCAAGGTTCTTTCGATTTTCATGCCGGCCCTGCGCCGGCGGACCGGCCTGATCCGGCACCACGCGTGCCGGGTCGAGCAGGCTGAATTTCCGAAACAAATCGGGGCAGGGAGCCACGACAGCGATCCGCACCGCGGATTCCGTCACACCAGAAGGTTTGAGGTATATGAGAGTACTCCTGTTCATTGTTGCGGCACTTATGGCGGCGGGTGGAACCGGGTTTTACCTCTTCCAACAGATGACCAGGCCACCCGTTGAGGTGGCCGAGGTGCCGGAGCCGGTTACGACGACATCCGTTTACGTGCCGAGGTTCGACCTTCCGGCCGGTACCCTGATCGGCGGGGAAATGCTTGCCGAACTTGAGCTTGAAAACGATACCGTCAGCCCGGAAATGATTGTTCCGGACGGCGACGGTGACGCGGAGATCCTTGGCAGTGTGGCCCGTCAGAGCCTTGCCAAAGGCGTTCCAATTGCCAGGTCCACACTTGTGCAGCCGGGAGAGCGGGGCTTCCTCGCAGCGGTTCTGCCCAAGGGCAAACGGGCAATTTCCTTCGAGATATCAGAGACTGCGGGGCTTTTTGGCCTGATGCAACCTGGCGACCGGGTCGACATGATCCTGACCTATTCCTTCCAGACCGAGGGTTCCTCCGGCCGCAGCGTTCACGCCAGCGAAACCGTGATGAAAAACCTCCGCGTTCTGGCGCTGGACCAGAGGCTTCATTCCGGCGGTTCCTACCTTGATGAGGAGGGCAACCCGATTGAACGCCCCGTCGCGCGCATCGCCACGCTGGAGGTCACACCGGCCCAGGCTGAAAAGGTGACGCTCGCCGCGTCCCTGGGAAGCCTGTCGCTGGTGCTGAACTCGGTCCAGGACGGCGGCGAGCCGGAAGTTGCGGAAGTCGACGGCGGTTTCGACGGGCTTCTGGGGCCGATCATGCGCCAGAATCCGGGCGACGGCGTGACCATGGACGCGCGCCTGTCGCAAAGCCAGCCCGGCCAACCCGAACGCAACGAGGCCGGACTGACCATGGACACGGATGTAACGACGCTTCTCCCCCGCGGCGGAGCGATCGAGGTCCAGATCGTCCGGGGCGCAAAATAGCGCCCACCTGGAGTGAATACCGATGGCAGAACTTGCCATGACCAAAACCAATGGGTGTCCCAGAACGGGCACCGCCATTGCCGGAAACGAACCAGCACGGATCGTATGAGAGGCCAAGTGATGAAAAAACTTCTGGTTGGACTGACAGTTCTCGTGTCAGTGCTTGTAATGAACCCCCTCATGTTCCGCGCTCCGGCCACGGCCTTTGAGCTGGTAAAACCGGCCGTCGAGAGGGATGTCTCCATCGTGGTTGGCACGGGTCAATTGATCCGGGTGGAGGAGGAGTTTTCCAGCCTTTTCGTCGCCAATCCGGAAGTGGCCGATATTGAGGTGAAATCCCCCCGGCTGCTTTACCTGACCGGTGTTGGCGTGGGCGAAACAACCCTGTTTGCCGTGGACGCGGACGACAATATCCTGATGTCCGCGGTCATTCGCGTGACCCACAATGTGGGCGCGCTTCAGCGCGGTATTGCCCGGATCGCGCCCAACCGGAATATTTCGGCCACGACCGTGGATCAGTCCCTCGTGATCTCCGGCACTGTGGACTCGCCCGATCAGGCTGCTGATATCATCCAGGTCGCGAAACACTTCGTGGACAGCGACTTCCAGGTGGTCAACCATCTCGCGGTTGACTCGCCAACCCAGGTGAACCTCCAGGTGCGAATTGCCGAGGTGAACCGCAACGTGGACCGCCAGCTTGGCATCAACTGGAGTGCCGTGCATGTGAGCGCGGGTGGCTCGACCATTGGTTTCAGCGGTGGAACCGTGCCGCCCAACGGCTATTCCGGCGGTTTCAGCCGCACGACCAACAGCTTCAGCATCGACGTTCTGCTGCGCGCGCTGTCGGAGGAGGGGCTGGTGTCCATTCTGGCGGAACCCAACCTGACCGCGCGGTCTGGTGAAGCCGCGAGTTTTCTGGCCGGGGGTGAGTATCCCTATTCGGTCCGCACGGATGACGGCTATTCGATTGAGTTCAAGGATTACGGTATCGGCCTTGCCTTCACGCCCACGGTGCTGAGTGACAAACGGATCAGCCTGAAGGTGTCCACGGCGGTCAGCGACCTGAACTACGGTGACAACTCCTCGATCCCGACGCTGGATACGCGCCGCGCCGAGACCTCCGTTGATCTTGCGAGCGGGCAGAGTTTTGCAATTGCCGGTCTGATCCAGAATGGCACGTCCCAGGACGAGTCCCGCGTGCCGGGTCTGGGCAGCCTGCCGATCCTTGGAGCGCTGTTCAAATCCTCCGGTTTTCAGCGCGAACAGACGGAACTCGTGATCATCGTAACACCGGTGATCGTCGAGCCAACGGATCCGGATGAGATCAGGACACCGGTCGACAACTACGTGCCGCCCAACGATTTCGAGCGCATTCTGCTCGGCCGTTTCCAGGGCAATGCGGCGGGGACGACTGCGGTTCGCAACCGGATGAACGACCGCCGTCTCTACGGATCTTCCGGGTTTGTGTTCGAGTAAGGATGGAGCCGAAAATGAGTAATGATATGAACGGCTTTCCCTCTTTGAAAAGCATGATCCTGCCCGCCCTTCTGGTCGCCGCGACGGGACTTTCAGGCTGCGCGGCACCCCTGCGCCCCGGTGGCAACTACAACAGCGCGGAGTACAATATCGGCACCTCGCGGGCTCAGCAGGGGCTCTACTTTGAGCCGGGCAGTGCCGCACTTGCCAGGGGCGAAAAGGCGCGTCTGGACGCGGTGATGCGCTCGCTCGAACTGCGGGCGGGGGATGACATCGTGGTTTATGTGCCGGGCTCCGGTTCCGAGGTGCTGGATGAGCGTCGTGTCGAACAGGCCCGCGTGGCGGTTGAGGGACATGGCGCCCGGATCAGGGTGGTGCGGAACGCGGTGCCAGGTGATCTCGATCCCGGCCCCGACGCGGCGGTGGTGCATGTCTTTCGCTACAACCGTTTCAACGTGGTCTGCCCGCGGCAGGGTGTGGATTTTGCCGATGACCGCAACGGCACACGCGAGATCCTGATCGGATGCACCAACGCGGCAAACCGTGCCGCAATGGCCCATGAACGCGCCGATCTGATCGATCCCGGTGAGCTTGGCGGATCGTCGGTGACGACCGATCTCAAGGCCGTGGATGCCTATCGCGACTGGGCCGAGCGGGTCACAACCATCGAAATTGCCGGCGGAGAATAAGGCATGGCCAACGTTGCGAGAAAGCCCGGAGCCGGGATGGATTTCTCCGAGGATGACCTCGCGAGAGAGCCGTTTGGAGCCTATCTGCTCGATGACAGCTGTGTTGAGCCCATCCAGGAAACCATTGAGGTGCGCGGATGGTCGGCCACCCATATCCGCAAGGGTGGTCTTTCCGGGGCGCTGCGCCTGCTTGGGATCGCTCCGCCGCCCAAATTCATGATCATCGATATCGAGGGCGAGTCCAAAGAGGATATCGAGAGCGGCATTCGTGAACTCGCCCGGCTTGGCTCGTCGGTGATTGCGCTCGGAACGGTTAATGACGTCGACTACTTCCGGACCATCATGCGGTCGGGTGCCAAGGATTACCTGATGAAGCCCGTCACGGCCGATGCGCTTGGTGAGGTGTTCGTACGTCTTGAGCAACCCAGTGACGGTGTTGCGCATTTGGGGCGTGTGATCGGAATTCTGGGTGCCCGTGGCGGCGTGGGCGTGACCACGCTCGCGATCAATACGGCCTGGACCATGGCGGAGAAGCTCAATCGCCGCACGTCGCTCGTGGATATGGATCTTTATGCGGGCAACATTGCGCTGTCTCTCGATATCGACCCGACGCGTGGTCTGCGTGAGGCGTTTGACGACCCGGAGCGTGTGGATGAGGTGTTCCTTCAAAACGCCATGGCGAAGCTGGGCAAGAGCCTGCACATCCTGGCGACCGAGGAGGCGTTCGACGACACCGTTCGCATGAACGATGCGACGGTTCTGTCGATCGCGGACACGATGCGTACGAACTTTGACATGACGGTTCTGGACCTGCCGCGGCACTTCGTCATGCGCGAGCCGCAGCTTTTCACCCGCTGCGACGATCTGGTGATTGTGGCGGAACTGACGCTGCAGTCGCTGCGCGATACGAACCGTTTGATCAAGCTGCTCAAGACCCGGAACCGCAATGCCAAGATGCATGTGGTTGTGAACCGGGTGACGTCGAAACCTGACGTGTCGAAAGCTGATTTCGAGGCGGGGATGGAGGGCAAGCTGCGCTGTTCCTTCCCGCTCGACACCAAAGCCACGACGCAGGCGACGCTGAAAGGCGAGCCGCTCGCGCAGGCGGAGCCGCGGCACAAGATGATTCAGGATCTGCAAAAACTCTGCGTGGAACTGGCCGGTGTGCCGGAGGAGTCCAAAAAGAAGGGCTTCCTGAGCCGCGCCTTCGGAAGGAAGTAACAAACCATGGATGACGGAGCCGATTTTCCGCTGGATCAGGGCGCTGGCGCGTCCGGAGGCATTTCCCTGCTTCAGTCCGCCGCTCTGACCCGTGTGCGTGAGGCTTTTGGCGAGGATGGCCTCAAAACCGTCAATCAGATGCAGATTGCTGAAAAAGCCAATGAGGTTCTGGAAGCGCTCGTGCTGAACGAGGCGGAGAAACCGGGCCTTGTTGAGCAGCGCACCATCCTCAAACACATCGTTGACGTCCTGATGGCCGAGAAGATCGCGATGGAGGTCAAAAGCGACGCCAAAAAGCAGAACGGCTTTGACGACGGTCTCGACCCTCTGGCGGATGTCGCCGTTCAGGCCAAACCTGAAAACAAGAACGCGCGGTCAATTGAAGTTAAAACCAAGGTCATGCCGCTGCTGATGCAGCGCATTGACGTGTCGGTTGCCTCGGTCCTGACGCCCGACCAGTTGCGTGCCCAGATTTCCGGCATCGTCGAGGAGGTCATCCAGGAACTGCGTATCCAGCTCAACGCGACCGAGCTTCGGAATATCGTGCACCTGCTCGTTGATGACATGATTGGTCTTGGCCCGCTCGAGCCACTGCTCGCGGATCCGGCGGTGACGGATATCATGGTCAACGGGCCAAACCAGATCTACGTGGAGAAGGGCGGCAAGCTGGTCCTGACGGACACGACCTTCCGCGATGATGCCCATGTGATCCAGGTGGCAACACGTATCGTGACCGATGTGGGCCGGCGCGTGGACGAATCCACGCCGCTGGTGGACGCGCGTCTCAAGGATGGCAGCCGCGTCAACATCATCATTCCGCCCCTCGCGATTGACGGCCCCTCCATGTCCATTCGTAAGTTTTCGGACAAGGAGATCACGCTCGATACCATGGCCCGGCAGCGCAACATCTCCCACGAAATGGCCACGGTGTTGAAAATCGCGGCGCGGTGCCGCCTCAACATCCTGATCTCCGGAGGTACGGGTTCGGGTAAAACGACGCTTTTGAACGCCGCCTCGCGGATGATTGACAATGGCGAACGCACCCTGACCATTGAGGACGCGGCTGAGCTTCAGCTGCAGCAGCCCCATGTTGTCCGTCTGGAAACCCGCCCCGCGAACGTGGAGGGGGAGGGCGAGATCGGCATGCGCGACCTTGTCAAAAACGCCCTGCGTATGCGCCCGGACCGGATCATCCTCGGCGAGATCCGTGGCGAGGAAGCCATCGACATGCTTCAGGCCATGAATACCGGCCATGACGGATCCATGTGTACGATCCACTCCAACACGCCCCGCGACGCGCTGACGCGTCTGGAAAACATGGTTGCGATGTCGGGCTTCAAACTGCCCGCAGAAGCCGTGCGTGAGCAGATCCAGAGCGCCGTGGATCTGATCGTCCAGGTCAGCCGTATGCGCGACGGG
Organism: Alphaproteobacteria bacterium; assembly: GCA_030427145.1. Taxonomy (GTDB): domain Bacteria; phylum Pseudomonadota; class Alphaproteobacteria; order Rhodobacterales; family Rhodobacteraceae; genus Amaricoccus; species Amaricoccus tamworthensis. The sequence goes on from JAUHWT010000020.1 coordinate 18,468, forward strand.
ATGCGCCGTGTGACGTACGTGACGGAAGTGACGGGCATGGAGGGCTCGGTGGTCACCACCCAGGACCTGTTCCGGTACGTCTATGACGGAGAGGATTCCGACGGGAACCTGCTGGGTGATTTCGAGTGTTCCAACCTGCGGCCGCATTTCATGCCGCGGGCGGATTATTTTGGCCTTGGCCCGAGACTTATGGAGGCGATGGGATGCAAGGCGAACTAGATCTTGCCTTCGTCGTCGGCATTTTTACCCTCTCCCTGGTGATGTTCATCTGCCTCGGGCTTTTCTTCATTACGGTCGCCATGAAGGCCCGCAAGAAGGAACGCAAACGCATTGCGCGTGTCAGCGGTCGCGGGTTCTCGGGCAAGCTGGCGTTTGAGGAGGCGCGGCTCAACCTCGCCAAGAAGCGCAGCGAAGACAATGGCGTCATCGATATTCTGGCGCGGGCCTTCCCGGTACTCGACAGCGTTCAGCTGCAACAAAACATCGTACGCGCCAACCTGAACCTCAACATGACCCGGTTCATTGCCTGGTGTCTTGGGGTTGCGGCGGTCCTGATGGTGCTCGGCCTTCTGTCGGGCGGCATCCAGCCGGTAGTTCTCATTCCGGGGTCGCTGGTTCTGGGGATGCTGATTACCGATGGCGTGATCAAATACCTCGGCAAACGCATGACCGACCGGTTCATGCGCGAGCTTCCCCTTGCGCTCGATACCATCATTCGCGGCGTGCGCTCCGGTATCCCGGTTGGGGAGTGTATTGCCACGATTGGCCGGGAGTATGACGAGCCGATTGGCGGTCACTTCCGGGCAATCAGTGAACGCGTTCAGTTGGGCGAGACGCTTGATTCCGCTATCTGGGGCGTTGCGTCCATTATCCGTCGCCCGGAGATGGATTTCATGGCGGTCTGCATCTCCATCCAGATGGAAACCGGCGGAAGCCTGGCGGAGGCGCTAGGCAACCTTGCGGACCTGCTGCGCAAGCGGCAGCAGATGAAGCTGAAGGTCAAGGCGATTTCGTCGGAAGCCAAGGCCAGCGCCATGATCATCGGGGCTCTGCCCTTTGTCATGCTAACGATGCTGTCGGTCACGGCACCGGATTATGTGGCGCCGCTTTTCAACGACCCACGCGGCAACATGGCGCTGATGGGCGGTGGTTTCAGTATTGCCGTGGGCGCCTTCGTCATGTGGCGCATGACGCAGTTCGAGATCTGACGGAGACGGCCGACCATGGATTCCAACCTGTTCGTTGTATTCGCCCTCAGTGCCGGTCTGGCGGTTGTGTTCATCCTGTCCGGCGTTGTGATGTGGTATCTCAACTGGCGGGCGCGTCACCACCGGGTGATGGTTGCTGCCGGACTGGCCGTTCGTAACAGCGGCTCCGGCGGGAAGGCGGGTATGAGCCGTGACAAACGGATGATTAATGCCGGGCTGCTTGATTTTATGCGGCGTACGACCTCGGGCGTGACAATCCTGAAGGACAAGCAGATCAAGGACGTCAAAACGAAACTGGTTTCGGCCGGGTACCGGTCGAGTGACGCCCTTGTTGTGTACTCCTTCTTCAAGCTGGTCGCGCCGTTTGCACTGACAGTCGGTGCGGCGATCTATGTTTACGGTTTTGACGCGATTGGTCGTGGTCCCGCCATTGATGCCGGTGCAGTTTTGCTCGCGGCGCTTTTGGGGACCCGACTGCCGGACATGGTGCTCGACAATTCGCGCAAGAAACGCCTGGAGGAGGTCGAAAAATCCCTTCCCGACGCGCTCGACATGCTGGTGATCTGTGCCGAGGCGGGGCTTGGCTCCGACATGGCGCTCAAGCGTGTTGTCGCGGAAAGCGGGCGCACGGCCACCGTGCTGGGCGAGGAGCTGGAGCTGACCGCGATGGAACTCGGCTTTTCTCCGGACCGGAAGAGAGCGCTGGACAACCTGGCCGCGCGTGTGCCTCTGCCGTCCGTGCAGGCGTTTTCCAATTCGATGGTTCAGGCTGAGAAATACGGCACGCCTTTGGCCAAGGCTTTTAAGGTTCTGTCCCAGGAGCAGCGCAACGAGCGGATGATGCGGGCCGAGGAAAAGGCCAGCAGGCTGCCCGCAACCATGACCGTGCCGATGATGGTGTTCATTCTGCCGGCGCTGATGATCGTTTTGATCGGTCCGGCCGTCATCAGTGTGATGGATAATTTCGTGGGCCGCTGAGCGGGCCGGGGCGCGAAGGCCGCAGGCTTATTCCGCGCTTGCGACCTTTTCGCCTTTTTGCAGCATCGCACGCATTTCGCGGTAATAGGCGATATTGCTGTCGATCTGACCTTCGCTGAGATCTTTCGCGAGGACCTGGCGGGCCTCCTTTTCGCGACCGGCCATCCCGTAGGCGATTGCCAGGTTGCCCCGCGTGCGCGGTGAGGCCTCGTGGTCATTGACCAGTTCCCGCAGGATTCGGATCGCCTCATCGGTTTGCCCGGTAAGCGCGAGCGACAGCCCAAGATTGCTCAGGAGGGCGAAATCCGTCGGGTCGCGGTCAAGCCCCTTGCGGTAAAGCGCCTGGGCCTCGGTGTGCCGGCTGACCCGGTCAAGTGCGATGCCGCGGGCCGTTATAATCCGAAGATCCTTCGGTTTCTTCTTATAGGCCCGGTCCAGGTTGTTCAGGGCATCGGTGTTTTTGCCCGCCGCAAGCTGCGTGCGTGCCAGTTCCAGCATGATGTCCGTGTCACGCGGTTTGCGTTCCTGGGCCGCGAGCAGGGCGCTTTCGGCGCGGTTGTACTGGCCGAGGCCGGTATAGCTGCGGCCCAGTCCGACAAGCGCCTCGACGGAGGACGGATTGGCCTCAAACGCCTGGCGGTAAAGGGCCTCGGACGTCTCGTAGTCGCCCGCATCCGCCGCGGTTTCCGCGAGTTTTTGGGTGGATCCATCCGATCCCCCAAACGAAAGCGGATTGCCGGAGCAGGCCGAAAGGAGTGTGAGAGCTGTCAGGCAGGAAGCCATCCGGGTCTGCATGTTCCATTCCTCGTGCTGGATCGCATTTCGGCGACCGGGGTATCTGTTGACCTGCGGAAGCTGAAACAATGTAATTAAATTCCTGTTAAATTGCCTGCCAAATGCCGTCCGGTCCCGTCGGACCGGCGGTTACGGTTTGGAAAGGTTCGGTTGGGAAAATGCCGCCCACAGGTTTCGGGCAGCGACGGATCGGACACTCTACGAATGACAGTATTTCTACCGGTTTTGGCGGCCGCCTGCATGCTGGTTGCGGCCATCACGGATATACGTTCCCGCCGCATCCCCAATCTCATCTGCCTGGCCATTGCCATATTAGCCTGCGCCCGCATGATCGTGGAGATCACCGGTCCGGGTGACCTGTCCTTTGCCGTGACGGGCATGGTTCTGGACCTTGCCGTTGGTTGTGGCGTTTTGATCGTCACGGCCGTTTTGTTTGGCCTGGGCGTGATTGGCGGCGGGGACGCGAAGCTCTTTACCGCGGGCACGCTGTTTGTCGGGGCGGCGCGCTCGGTGGATTTCTTTTTTGCCGTGGCGGTGTTCGGCCTGATCCTCGCGCTTCTGTTCATGGTCTCGAAAATGACCGTGCGCATGGACGGGGAGGTTGTGGCGGCGTTTGAGAAACTGCCCTACGGCGTCGCGATTGCCGCCGGATGCGTCTATGTCCTGGCGGCCGGGGTCTGAGGCTCCAAACCCCCTGAAAACAACATTTTTTACGATTTGTTGAGACGGATTGCCTATGTCGGAGGCGGCCTTCGGCGCGTGGGCGGCGGCGGCCACATACCGTTGAGGATTGGAACCGGCCATGTGGCGATCACCGTTGGCACTGCTGAAAAAACGCTTTCCACGTTCGTTCATTCGGGACGAGCGTGGCGCGATTGCCATCATGTTCGCCCTGATGCTGGTGCCGACCTTCGGGGCGGTTGGCCTGGCCGTGGATCTAACGAACGGCTATATCCTCAAAAGCCGCCTGTCGAAATCGATCGACTCCGCGGCCCTCGCGGCGGGACGGGCCATGGCAAACGGCAATGCCGAAACCGTTGCGCGCCAGTTTTTTGAGGCCAATTTCGGACAGAGCATCGATTCCCTCGATCTGACGAGTTTTGAGTTCAAGGTCTCCGACGACGACAAACTGATTACCATGGAGGTCTCCGCCAAGACGGACACGTTCTTCATGCGTGTGTTCAACCGCGATACGATGAATGTCAGCGCGCGGACCGTGGTCGAGCGTGAGGCAACCGGGCTTGAATTGGCCATGGTGCTTGATGTTACCGGCTCGATGGCCTCGGGTAAGAAATTCAAGACGATGCAGACTTCGGCCCTGAGCCTGATCGACACGCTTTTTGGTGACGATGAGGAACTTGAAAACGTCTGGGTCAGCATCGTCCCGTTCGTGGCATCTTTGAACATTGGCACGCACAACAGTGACTGGCTGAACCCGCTCGACCGGGCCATCGTCAGCGTCGGAGACTATCTGACCGAAGGGTGGCGCGGTTGTGTGGAGGCCCGGCCAAGCCCCTATGACGAGGATGACGCGCCGCCATCGGTTCAGGATTTCACGTCCTATTTCTATCCCTCGACCCGCGATACCCAGGAAGAGCCGTCGAGTGACAAGGACAATCCCTGGCCGCCAATCCGTTCGGAATGGACCTACGGGTCGACTGGCTATGGTCCCAACCATGCCTGCGGGCCGGAGATCATTCCCCTGACCAAGTCCCGCTCCACGCTGGAAACCGGTCTTAAAAACCTCGTAGCCTGGCATCGCGGTGGCACAACAGCCAATCTCGGACTGTCCTGGGGTTGGCGCACCCTGTCGCCGCGCTGGAGAGGGGTTTGGAAGGGCGATGAGCGCAAGGACCTGCCGCTCGATTACGACACGCCGGGCATGGTGAAGTCGGTCATCATCCTGACCGACGGTGAAAACAACCTTCACGATCAGGACAGCAAGGGGAACACCCGCGTTTCCGACTATACCGCCTATGGTCGTCTCAATGAGGGACGTCTTTGGGATGCGGGGGCCTACAACCGAAGCCAGGGGCGCGCTTTGCTGGACAAGAAACTGGCTGCTACCTGCGAGGCGATGAAGGACGAGGGCATCAACATCTACACCATTACCTACGGTAGTGGCGCGAGTTCCGGCACCATCAAGAATCTGTTCCGCAACTGCGCCTCCGTCCCCGCGATGTACTACCACGCGCCCGCGAACCAGGATCTTGCCGGGATTTTTGACCAGATTGCGGGCGAGCTTGCCAGCCTGAGAATTGTTGAGTGATGGGTGCTTTTCTGAAAACGGCGGCGCGTCTGCGGCGTGCCCGTTTGCGGCGGGATGAGGAGGGTGCAACCCTTCTGGAGTTTGCCATTGTCCTGCCGGTGTTTCTGACCATGCTGTTTGGGCTGTTTGAGTTTGCTTTCATCATTTTCATCAGTTCAAGCGTGGACGCCGCCATCCTCAATGCATCCCGTCTTGGGGCAACAGGTCTGAAATACGAAGACGAAACCCGGTCCGAGATGGTCCTGAGAATTGTTCAGGAACAGACCTGGGGTCTGATCAAGCCCACCGCCTCCGATCTCGATATCCTGATCTATGACAGCTTCAGCGACATCGGTAAGCCGGAGCCCTTCGACGATGACAATGGCAATGGTGATTACGACGAGGGCGAAAGCTTCACGGACATCAACGGCAACGCCCAGTGGGACGATGACATGGGTAAGGCCGGTCTTGGCGGCTCTGATTCCATCGTGCTGTACCGGGTGCGCTATGCCTGGGGCTACGTGACCCCGTTCATCCGCAACCTGCTGGGCGATGAGTTTCAGTATTCCTCCAGCGTTGCCGTCAGAAACGAGCCGTTTAACTGATGCGCGTCCGGGTTCCCAAAATTCTCAGGCGCCTGCGTCGCAATACGGATGGTGCCTCAGCGATTGAGTTCGCGCTCATCCTGCCGGTTTTGTCCGGGCTGCTCTGCGGCTCAATGGATATGGGGCATCTGATGCTGCTGACGCAGCGGGTACAGAACGGGGCGTTCATCCTGGCGGACCTGTCGGGTCGCGATCAGACCCTGTGTGAGGACCAGATTACCGACATTTTTCACGCTATGGACGATCTGCTCAAGCCGTTCAGTTTCGATGAGGACGGCATGGCGATCATTACGAGCGTGAGTGGCATCACGCCGACGGCCGGTGGTGTCGAGTCCCAAATCAACTGGCAACGGACCGGCGGCAAGTCGCTGGCCGCGGAAAGTAATGTGGGCACCAAGGTTGGCGGGGAGGCGACCCTGCCGGCAAGTTTGCCGCTGGCCCCTGGTGATCCGCTGATGGTCGCGGAGATGTTCTACAGTTATGAGCCGTTGATCGGGATGTTCACTTCCCCAACCATCATTCACAAGATCGCCTATATCAAACCACGGCTTGGATCCCTGACAACACTTCCCCCATGCCCCTGACCAAGGTGGTCTTTTCACGTAAAAACCATGATGTGAGCGGTTGCAGCGCGTTGCCAGGGCCTGGGATATGTGCGAATAACCGGAGGTTCGCGAAAGCACTGTGAGGTTGCCAACATGAATGATTTCGCCTCGGCCCGTGAGGCCATGGTAGACTGTCAGGTGCGTCCGTCCGATGTGACGCGCTATCCGATCATTGATGCAATGCTGCGCGTGCCGCGTGAGGAATATGTTCCGTCCAACCTGCGATCCGTTGCCTATCTGGGCGATCACGTGCCGCTGGGTGGGAACCGTGTGGTTCTGGACCCGCGCGTGTTCGGCAAGATGCTCGACGCGATCAATGTGGGCCCCAAAGACCTGGTGCTGGATATCGGCTGTGGCTACGGATATTCCGCCGCGGTCCTCTCGCACATGGTCGAGGCGGTCATTGCGCTGGAGGAGGATCCCGAGCTGGCCGAGGCCGCCGAGGAAATTCTGGCCGCGCAGGGCGCTGACAACACCGTGGTCGAAAATGGCCCCCTGGTTGAGGGAAAGGCGCAGCACGGACCGTTCGACGCCATCATCATTGAGGGCGCCATTGAGGAACTCCCCGACGCGATTGCGGATCAGCTCAAGCTCGGCGGGCGCATCATTGCCATTTTTGTTTCGGGCAATGACGGTAAGGCCATGCTTGGTCTGAAGACGGAAAATGGTATAGCGTGGCGACGTAGCTTCGATGCCACAGCGCCGCTTCTGCCCGGCTTTGCCGCGACAAAACAGTTTGAGTTCTGAGACGTAAGGATCGATAGTGCCGGGCAAAGCCTGAATACAGGCGGCTTTGGTGTGAGCAGTACCCATAAGGATCGTCATGAAAACGGCACGCATACGAAATTTACTCCTGACGACAGGTGCGGTAGCCCTCCTGTCGCTGCAGCCGGTCGCGGGTTTTGCGGAATCGCTGACCGACGCGCTGATCAAGGCCTACCAGACCAGCCCGGTGCTCGCCTCCGGACGCGCGGGACTGCGCAGCCTCGATGAGAGCGTGCCGATTGCCCGCTCGACGAAACGTCCGCAGGTTGATGCCAATATCGGGGCGGGAACGTCCGCCGATTACGGTGATTTTGACGACAGCCGCAGTGATTATCTTCAGGCCACGCTCGATGCCAGCCTGATCGTTTTTGACAGCGGTCAGACCCAGGCGGCTATTGAATCGGCCCGGAATGATGTGGCCGCGGGCCGTGCCGACCTCAAGGGCATTGAACAGACGGTGCTTTATGATGCGGTGCAGGCCTATGTTGACGTGCGCCGCGATGAGGAATTCGTGAAGCTCGCCAGGGCCGATGTCGACCGGCTCGAGGAGACCCTGCGTGCGACCCGCAACCGCTTCGAGGTGGGTGAGGTGACACGCACGGACGTAAGTCAAAGTGAGGCCCGTCTGGCGGAATCGCGGGCAACGCTTGCGGTCACGAGCGGTCAGCTTCAGATTTCCCGCGAAGCCTATCGCGCCGCGATCGGCAACGCACCCAACAACCTCGAAAATCTGCCGCCCAAGCCCGATCTCCCGGCGACCTTATCAGAGGCCGAGGCCGTGGCGATGCAGAACAACCCGGACCTGATTTCGGCGCAGTTCAGTGAGCGTGTCGCGGTCTACGACTTCGACCGCGCCCTTGCCGCGAAACGACCGACCGTGCAGGTGGGGGCCTCGACCGGTCTGAGCCGCAGCACGAATTCCCTTGGCAGCTTCGGGGGTGATCCGTTTGCGGAGCTGTCGGTCTCGGGCAACATGCCGCTTTATACGGGCGGCCGGAATGACAGTCTGATCCGTCAGGCTCAGGCCCTGATCGACCAGCGCAGGTTCCAGGTTCAGGAAACCGGACGTCTGGTGCGTGAGAACGTGGCGGCCGCCTGGGCGCAGTATGAGGCGGCCGGTGTGACCATCATCGCGACCCGGGAACAGGCCGAAGCCAGCCGCATCGCGGCGGAAGGTGTAGCCGAGGAAGCCCGCCTGGGTGCGCGTTCGACCCTTGAGGTTCTCGATGCCGACCAGGACCGTCTGGAAGCCGAGGCACAGATCGTTGAGGCGATCCGCACCGAATACCTCGCGGCCTATGCGCTGTTGCAGGCGATGGGACTTCTGACGGTTGAGCATCTGAACCTTGGCATCGAAACCTACGATCCGGACATAAATTTCGCGCGGGTTCAGGACGGACCAATTGGGGGCTACGACACCTCGGTGGTTGACCGTATCCGGTCCCGCTGGGAGCAGTAGCGGCAGGCGTGACAGCGGACAATACCAGTAACGGCACGGAAGACGAACGGAGCGGCAAACACAACCCGAACGCTCTGGCTGAAGTGCTGTCCTCCATCCGGGAACTCGTAACTGCGGAAGCCGACGCGCGCATGGAAAGCGGCGGGTCGTCGTCCCGTTACGAGGGCGCCTCAACTGAAATGCAGGGGGTTTTGATCCTCACGCCGGAAATGCGTGTGGACACGGACCGCGACGATGCCCGCGATGGCGAAGTGCTGTCCGAGGGGATTGGCACGAACCCGCGGCACTCGACAGGGGCTCCGATCCTCGACGAGGAGGCTTTGCGCGGTGTGGTCAACTCCATCGTGCGGGAGGAACTTCAGGCGGAGCTTGGCGACCGTATCAGCCGCAACCTGCGCAAGCTGATCCGTCGCGAACTGGCCCAGATGCTCGACGAGCGCGAGGCCGCCAAAAAATCCGAAAACAACTGAGGCTTTTGGGCTGAGCCGCTGACACGCGCAAGGTCTGCGCGTGTTGGCTTTTGCAATGATTGCAGCCGACCGGTCAGGCGGACTTTTTCAAAGTGGCGTCAGCAGAATTGAGGATGTTCCACACACGGCTGGGCGTCAGCGGCATGTCCACGTGCCGGACACCACTGTCCCACAGCGCGTCGAGGACGGCATTGGTCACGGAAGCCAGGGAACCAACCGTCCCGGCCTCGCCGCAGCCTTTCATGCCAATCTCGTTGGCAGTCGAGAGAACCGGCTGAGCGAAAAAATTGATCATGGGCATGTCGGCAGCGCGTGGCATTGCGTAATCCATGAAGGACCCGCTCAGAAGCTGTCCATCCTCGGAATAGACCACTTCCTCAGTCACGGCCTGACCAACGCCCTGAACCACACCGCCATGCACCTGACCCTCGGCGAGCATCGGGTTCACGAGGTAGCCGAAATCGTCCACCACGGTGTACTTCTGCACGCTGACCTGGCCGGTGTCCGGATCAACCTCGACCTCCACGAAGTGTGCGCCGTTTGGGTAGGAGCGGGCGGGCAGATCGTATTTGACCCGTGTGCTCAACAGGTCAGTGAGACCACGTTCCCGCGCCACGCCAGCCAGGTGCATTAGATCGACGCTGCGGTCGGTTCCGGCGACGCTGAACGAGCCGTCCTCCCAGACGAGATCCGCATCCGCGATTTCCAGCTCTTCGGCCGCCAGTTCCCGGAATTTGCGGATGGCCTCGTCTGCGGTTTTGTTGATGGAGTTTCCCTGGAGCGTGACCGAGCGCGACCCGCCCGTGCCGCCGCCCATCGCAATCCTGTCGGAATCGCCCTGGATGAACCGGATTTTGTCGAAGGGTATCCCGGCCCGTTCGGTCAGAAACTGCGCGAATACTGTCTCGTGGCCCTGGCCGTTGGACTGGGTGCCGACAAACAGTTCCACGAAACCATCCTCGGCAAAGTCGATCTGGGTGTGTTCAACCGGATCGCCCAGAATGGATTCAATGTAGTAGCAGAGGCCAAGGCCACGCAGTTTGCCGGCCGCCGCACTTTTGGCCTTGCGGGTTTTGAACCCGGCGACGTCCGCTTCCTTCAGCGCCCGGTCGAGGACCATGTTAAAATCGCCGACGTCGTAAAGCTCGCCGGAAACCGTGCGGTAGGGGAATTTCTCTTTGGGGATGAAGTTCTTACGTCGGAATTCGATGGGATCCTTGCCCAGTTCGCGGGCCGAGACGTCCATCAGACGCTCGATCACGTATATCGCCTCCGGACGTCCGGCGCCGCGATAGGCATCCACTGGCGTTGTGTTGGTGAACACGCCCTTCACATTGAAAAGCGCGGTCTGGAAATCATACACGCCCGGCAGAACCTTCAGCGCCAGTTCCGAGGCGATGTACTGCGCGAAGAACGAGTTGTAGGCCCCGAGGTTCGAGATGCAGTTGATCCGCACCGCCTTAAGCCGGAAATCCGCATCAAACGCGGCTTCTGCGGTCGTGACGTGGTCGCGTCCGCCCACATCGGTCAGCATCGCCTCGCCACGGCCACTCATCCAGCGCACGGGTGTGTTCAGTTTCCGTGCGGCAAAGGCCACCGCGAAATACTCCGGATAGTTGAAACCCTTGGTGCCAAACCCTCCACCAACATCCCCGGTGGTGACCTGAATCGCCTCCGGTTCCAGTCCGAGGTTTTCGGCGAGTTCGTTCTTGAGGTTCCAGACACCCTGGCCGGTAAATTCCATATGCAGTCTGCTGCCATCCCAGACGGCGTGACATCCGCGACCCTCCATGGCGGAGTTGTGGATGCGGTTGTCGATCAGATCAAGGCTGGTTGTGTGCGCGGCCGTAGCAAAAGCCCGGTCGGTCGCCTCCGCGTCGCCATAGGACCAGTCATAGGCGAGGTTGTCCGGAGCTTCCTCGTGGATCGTCGGACCTCCGACAGCGGTTGCGACATGGACGGGAAGATCCTGATAATCAACCATAATCAGGTCCATGGCGTCGAGCGCGGCTTCTTTGGTGTCCGCGACAATCAGGGCCACGGCCTCGCCCACATATCGCACGGTGCCGTCGGCCAGAACGGGGCGCACAGGGGCGGCGCCGTCTGATCCGTCGCGGTTTTTCACCGTATGAAAAGCCACCTGATTTTTGAGTTCGCCCCCCAGGTCGGCGGCCGTGTAGATCGCGTGAACGCCCGCCACCGCGCGGGCCTCCTCCAGATCGGGTTGTTCGAACGTGGCATGGGCCACCGGACTGCGCAGGAACATGGCGTGGAGCGCACCCTCGGCGGCCGTGTCGTCGCAGTATTTGCCCTGCCCGGTGAGCAGGCGGAGATCCTCCTTGCGGGTGACGCTTTGGCTGGTTCCAAACTTGTTCATGGGTCTCTCCTCCTGAGGGTGGCCGGGGGCAGATTAACAACTGCTGCGTCAGCGTCCATAGGGCTTTCCCTCCTGGAGACCGGACGTTATGAAACGGGCCAGACCAGATTGGATTGCAGAACCATGCCGATGGAAAAGAACTTCGACGCCGCCACGGCGGAACCGGAAATCAGTGCAAAATGGGAAGCGGCCAACGCTTTTGCCATGGGTGCCAACGCGAAAGAGGGGGGTGAGCCGTTCTCCATCCTTTTGCCGCCGCCCAATGTGACCGGCAGCCTGCATATGGGCCACGCGTTCAACCATACGCTGATGGACATTTTGACCCGCTGGCACCGGATGAAAGGGGATTACGTTCTCTGGCAGCCGGGTCTCGACCATGCGGGTATTGCGACGCAGATGGTTGTTGAGCGCAAGCTGGCGGCTGATGGCAGCCCCGGGCGTCGCGAGCTGGGCCGTGAGAAATTCGTTGAGAAGGTCTGGGAGTGGAAGGAGGAGTCCGGCGGGACAATTCTGGAACAGTGCCGTCGCCTTGGTGACAGCTTCGATCTGGACCGCAACCGGTTCACGATGGATCCGGGCTTCCACGATGCGGTTCTGAAAACCTTCGTTGAGTTCTACAACAAGGGTCTGATTTTCCGCGGGAAACGCCTCGTGAACTGGGACCCGAAATTCGAGACCGCGATCTCGGATCTTGAGGTCGAGCAGGTCGAGACCAACGGGCACCTCTGGCGTTTGCGCTATCCGTTGGAAAATGGCGAGACCTATCAGCATCCAGTTGCATGGGATGACGAGGGCAAGCCGACCGAATTCGAGACGCGCGACTACCTGGTCGTTGCGACCACGCGGCCCGAAACCATGCTGGGCGATACGGGCGTCGCGGTACACCCCGATGATGAGCGCTACAAACATCTGGTTGGCAAAACCGTGCGTCTGCCGCTGGTTGGGCGGTCAATTCCGATTGTGGCGGATGATTACGCTGATCCGGAAAAAGGCACCGGTGCGGTGAAGATCACCCCGGCCCATGACTTCAACGACTGGGAGGTTGGCAAGCGCCAAAACCTGCGCGTTATCAATGTTATGGATCGGCAGGCGAATATTTCGCTGGAGATCGATCCGGGCTTCCTCAAAGGCGTTGAAGTTTCTGATGCCCTCAAGGCATTCGACGGTCTCGAACGCTATGAGGCCCGCAAAAAACTGATCGCTCTGGCCGAGGCTGAAGGCTGGCTTGATGGCATCGACAGCGAGGTCCATATGGTGCCCCACGGGGACCGGTCCAAGGTCGCCATTGAGCCCTACCTGACCGACCAGTGGTTTGTTGACGCGGCCAAACTGGCCGGTCCGGCCATGGACGCCGTCAAAACCGGAAAGACCCGTATCCTGCCGGAAAGTCAGGAGAATACCTATTACCGCTGGATGGAGGAGATCGAACCTTGGTGTATTTCCCGCCAGTTGTGGTGGGGTCATCAGATTCCGGTGTGGTATGATGAGGATGGCAATCCCTACTGTGCCATGACCGAGGATGAGGCCATTGTTCAGGCCGGCGGCAGGACGCTGACCCGCGACCCCGACGTACTCGACACGTGGTTCTCCTCAGGGATTTGGCCCCTTGGAACAATGGGTTGGCCGGATAAAACGCCAGAGGTGGAAAGGTTCATTCCGACAAGCGTGCTCGTGACCGGGTTCGACATCCTGTTTTTCTGGGTTGCGCGCATGATGATGATGCAGATCGAACTGTCCGGCGAGGTGCCGTTCCGCGACGTCTATATTCATGCCCTGGTTCGGGACGAGAAGGGCAAGAAGATGTCCAAGTCCCTGGGCAATATTCTCGATCCTATTGAGCTTATTGATGAATTTGGCGCGGACGCGGTGCGGTTTACCCTGTCGTCCATGGCGGCGATGGGGCGCGATGTGAAATTGAGCCGGGACCGGATTGCGGGGTACCGGAATTTCGGGACCAAGCTGTGGAATGCCGCGCGGTTTGCGGAAATGAATGGCTGCAAGCCCGATCCGGACTTTGATCCGACCTCCGTGAAGCTGACGGCGAACCGCTGGATCGTTGGTGAGACCGGTAAGGTCCGCGAGGAACTGGACGCCGCGCTGACCGCGTATCGGTTCAATGACGCCTCCAACGCGCTCTATTCCCATGTCTGGGGGCGGGTGTGTGATTGGTATGTGGAACTCGCCAAGCCGTTGTTCCAGGACGAAAATTCAGCGCCTGAGACCCGTGCTACGATGGCTTGGGTTCTTGATCAGTGTATTGTCATGATGCATCCGTTCATGCCGTTTATTACCGAAAGCCTGTGGGGTGGTATTGCCGAGCGGGCGGAAATACTGGCGCACCGGGAATGGCCGGACTACGGCACGGGACTGGTTGACGCGGATGCGGATGACCGGATGAACTGGATCATCGATCTGATCGAACAGATCCGGTCGCTGCGGGCGGAGATGCGGGTTCCGGCAGGGGCGAAAATCACGCTGCTGAAACTGGATCTCGATGCGGATCGCGCCGAGGTTCTTGCGGAAAATCAGGCGCTTGTGGCGCGGCTTGCCCGTATTGAGACCTTTGGTGAGGCGGAAGAGGCGCCGGTTGGGTCGATCACTTTCACCTGCCGTGGTGGCACGTTCTGCCTGCCTTTGGCGGATGTGATTGACATTTCGGCCGAGAAGGCGCGGCTGGAGAAGGCGGTTGGCAAACTTGAGAAGGATGTCAAAGGCTTGCGCGGTAATCTTGCCAATGAGAAGTTCCTGGCCAATGCCAAACCTGAGGTGATTGCGGACAAGCGCAGTAAGCTCGTGGAGGCGGAGGAGGAACTGGTGGTTCTGAATGCCGCGCGTGAGCGCCTCGCGACGCTGGGATAAATCCACACTATCCAGGGGGTGAGGATGCCAAAATATACGGATGTTGTGTCCTCACTTCCCGTGACCGTCCCGTTCGTGGGGCCGGAGGCGCAGGAACGGGCGTTGGGGCGGCCGTTTCGGGCGCGGATCGGTGCCAATGAGAACCTGTTTGGACCGTCGCCCAAAGCGGTTGAGGCGATGGGCAAGGCGGCGGCAGAATGCTGGAAATATGGCGACTCCACCAGCCATGAATTGCGGGAGGTACTTGCCGAACATCACGGTGTCGCTCCGGAAAATATTCTTGTAGGTGAAGGGGTTGACGGACTTTTAGGATACCTCGCCCGCCTCGTTGTGCAGCCGGGAACGCCGGTTGTGACGTCGCTGGGCGCGTATCCGACGCTGAATTATCACGTCAATGGATTTGGCGGGATTTTGCATACGGTTCCTTTCCGGAATGATGCTGAGGATCCGGAGGGCCTGGCGGCGAAGGCGCGGGAGGTTGGTGCCTCGCTCGTTTACCTGAGTAATCCGGATAACCCTATGGGAACATGGGTGAAATCCGAGCGGATTGCCGCAATGACGGCCTCTATGCCGGAGGGGTGTCTGCTGTGTCTGGATGAGGCCTATGTGGAGTTTGCGCCGGCGGAGGCCGTTCCGGAGATTGACGTGGCGGATGAGCGCGTCATCAGAATGCGCACGTTTTCAAAGGCTTATGGGATGGCCGGGGCCCGGATCGGCTACGCCATCGGGCATGTGGATCTGATTGCGATGTTTGACCGGGTGCGAAACCACTTTGGAGTGAACAAAATTGCCCAGGCCGGGGCGCTCGCGGCGTTACGGGATGGTTCGTATTTGGCACAGATTGTGAGTCAGGTGGCACAGATTGTGAGTCAAATGGCACAGATTGCTGAGGTTAATGGTCTTTCGTGCCTTCCGAGCGGTACAAATTTCGTCGCAATCGACTGTAAACGCGACGGCGCGTTTGCGCGTCGGGTTCTGGAGGCGTTGGTGGCCGACGGCGTGTTCGTGCGAATGCCGTTCGTCGCGCCGCAGGACCGCTGCATCCGGGTGACGGCCGGGCCGAAGACCGAGATGGAGATTTTCGCGGATGCTTTGCCCCGGGCGTTGAAGGTCGCGCACCTGGATCATTGATAGTAACGGTGAGTGTTACCGGACTAGGACTCAATCGTAATTAAGGAACTTGGCTTCATTAATTTTTGATCAGTCCAAATTGGTTAGTGGATGGTCTGTGGGGTAGGGGTCTTTCAAGGATCTTGGTGTCCCGGTACCCAATGGGACTTCGCCGATCGTGCATTGAAAGCTATAGGGAACTTTGTCGCGTCTATAAGGATACTCCGGAATTTCGATCGGCATGACAGTAGAAGTTTTTACGTAAGCCGGTTTTGGAAATGGCCAGCGATCAGGTATAGACGGGTTCTTCTGGTCGACCAGTCCTTCTGGTAGCAACGTATGCGGATTACCAATCATGCGATTGAGTTGGGACTGCTTTAGATTTTGTGCCCCTCGGAAATCTGAACCGTCTGCTTCAAATCCGACTTTTGTGTTTTGCCAATTGCAGTAACGGAAATCTGTTCGGTTAGCGTTGGCACCTTCCAAATTTGCTCCAGTAAGATCTGCTCCCTCCATGCGCGCAGAACTCAATGCTGCTTCATTCAATTTTGCGCCTATGAATTTGGACACTTCTAGTCTGGAAAATCCAAACTGTGCTTTGTGCATTTCCGAAAACGAGAAATCCGCTCCCTCCACATGACTGTGAGACAGCTTGGCCCGGTTTAGTTTTGCTCCGATAAAGTCGGCATTTTCGAAACATGCATGTCGCAAACTGGCTCCGTTCAATTCAGTATGAGCGAACGAAGCACCTTCCAGTTTTGAACCATCGAATATTGCATTGTTGAAATTCATATCTACCGCATTGGCCAGACGTAGGTTTGAATTTCTTAGATCAATTCTGTAGTGAACCTTGGTGTATCGAGCTCTGTCGAATTCGGTCCAAAGCTTGTGCCGATTGCCTAACACAGACAGTGCTATTTGAATGTCGTCACGCAATGGTTTCTGGGAAGCGACCCATTTGTCGAGTTCTTTTTTTCTTACTTTTAGATCTTCGCAGCGCTGATCCAGTTTTGCGTCAGTCGTTTCGGTGGGAAAATCCGGCCACTTGCCCAGATCATGGCGTTTCGCTTTCATGGCTGGGGAGTTTTCCCGTATGTAGGCGCATAGGATATTCATGATCCGAACATGATGTGTCGGGTTATCCCGGGCGATCCTCTCCAGTGTGTAGATCGCGCCTATACGAACTTCAAGATTGGGTTCTGTTGTCTCAAAAGTCTGCCACTTGTCCGCGTTCGTCGGGCCAACGTTTCGGAAGTCCTCACCACGCCATTGAATTTCCGTGTGGTCATTGATTTTGACCGGACGACCAATG
Source organism: Alphaproteobacteria bacterium (assembly GCA_030427145.1). Lineage (GTDB taxonomy): Bacteria > Pseudomonadota > Alphaproteobacteria > Rhodobacterales > Rhodobacteraceae > Amaricoccus > Amaricoccus tamworthensis. Next base: position 35,259 of record JAUHWT010000020.1, read on the forward strand.
CGGCTTACGGTTTTCTCAGCGCCCAATCCCTCAACTGCCGTATTGATCAGGCTGGTGGTCAAATTTTCTTCGGCGGTCTTCGTTTGCCGTTCGATCGCAAAATTTCTCAGGATTGACAGTGGAACGGCTATTAGTCCGCCCAGTGCCGTCAGTAGAGCGACGAGGCCGAGTGTGTACCATCGCAGGTCAATCAGGCTGGAAACAGCGTCGGGTGCAGCGTTTTCAGGTGCTGCAAAAAACACATCAGGAAAATTCCAAATTACCCGAAGCAGGATGCCGAATGTGACGAGGAACAGGATCACCCAGAAAGGGGAAAACAGGATCGAGAACCAAGCTACGGTCTTTTGAGGCTGTCCATCCGGCAACTTGTTCGAAATGGGTCCCGCGAATTTCTTGATTTCTGGCCAGCTATGGATGGCTGCCCAAAGGAAAATCAGCGGGAGCGAAACAACCGCTGCCCAAGCAACGATTTGAAATGGCACTGCAATGGGAATATTGAGTGTTAGTGTGCCGTTTTGCCAAGTGGCCAAGTCAAACAATGTGGAAACCTAATTAGTAGTGCTGACTGAAAATAGTTCATTTAAGCAATAAGTCGGACCCAGGTCACTTCATTTCTAAAGGTTATGGCCCTCGAGCAATTCAGGGATAATTTTAAAGATCGCGGGGCGGGGGTAGTTTAAACGTCCCGCCCGGCGGTGACGCCGGGCAGCGCCGACCGCCCCCAATGGGCGGCGCTTCGCTACCGCCCGCGGTCCGCGCTGCCCTCAGAGGAAGGGCGGCGCGGTTGGTGTTGTATTGGTTGTTGCCGGATCAGTTGCAGGTTTTGCGGCTGCCGTAGACGCCGCCGGCGGTGGCGCCTGCGGCTGTGGCGATTTTGTTGCCGGAGCCGCCGCCGATCTGGTCTCCGATGATGCCGCCGATGGCCGCGCCGCCCGCGGTGCCGATGGCGCAGTCGGCGTCCGGGTCGCCGGTGGAGCAGGCGGACAGGCCGATGGAGGCGATGGCCGCAATGCCGAGATACTTGATCATGTTGGGAGCCTTTCCCCTTCTGGTTTCATCCGTCCGTCTCCGGACCGTGCCGGGACGGGTGTAGCGGCTCAACTTTGAGGGGGAAAACGGGGCGCGGCAAGTGCCATTTGGGCTGTGGCGGAATGCCGCGTCCCCGGGGTCTGTTAGCGGCAGGCGGCCTGGCTGCCGGCTACGGCACCGGCGCCTGCGCCGATGGCCGTGGTGGCGCGGTTGCCGTCACCGCCGCCGAACTGGTCACCGATCACGCCGCCGAGTGCGGCCCCGCCAATGGTGCCCGCGGCACAGTCGACATCCGGGTTGCCGGTGGAGCAGGCGGACAGGCCAATGGAGGCCACTGCCGCGATGCTGAGAATGCGTATCATCAGGATTTTCCTTCCCTTACAGAGTGTCTTTCAGTCCGCCGCGCTACCGGCGAGAACGGCTGCCGCCGCGGAGACGCCGCCACTGTGATGTGGAATGTGTAGGGCCGCAAGGCCGGTTTCAATGGTCGCGAGTGCGCCGAGTACCATCGGCGGATCAAGGTGGCCCATATGTCCGATGCGGAATACGGAGTTCGGATCGCCCTCGGGGCCGACGATGCCGACACCGAGCGAGAGGCCCGCATTGGCCTCGCACCATTCGCGCAGGCGCTGTCCGTCGCCCTGGCCGGTGTGGATGGCCGTGACGGCGGTGGAGCGGTCGGCGGGGTCGGTGATGTTCAGTCGCAGACCGCCGCCCCAGGCGTCTACTGCTGCCCAGATGGCCTCTGCGAAGCGGCGGTGGCGTTCCCAGGTGTTCTCAAGGCCGACCTCGTCCAGAATCATGGTCAGCGCCTCACGCAGGCCATAAAGGTGATGGGTGGGCGGAGTGCCGCAGAAGCGCTGGTAGAAGATCTCCGGGTCGATGCGGGGTTTCCAGTCCCACCACGAGCTTTTGCACTCGATGGCCTCCTTCACGGCGCGGGGGCCGGCCCAGGTGAAGGCAAGACCCGGCGGTGTCATCAGGCCCTTCTGGCAGGCGGAGAGCATCACGTCGACGCCCCAGTCGTCCATCTCGAACGGCTCGCAGGCGAGCGATGCCACGCAGTCGACCATGAAGAGGGCCGGATGGCCGGATTCCTCGATGGCTTTGGCAATGTCCGGGATGTTGTTGCGCACGGAGGAGGCCGTGTCGGTCTGGGTGGTCAGAACGGCGCGGATGGTGCCGGTGATGTCGCTGGCCAGACGCTCCTCGACCTGATTGGGATCGACGGCGGCGTGGAAGCCGAACTCCATGATCTCCACGTTGATGCCCATCTGCCGGGCCATGGCGGCCCACATGTGGACGAAACGGCCGGTGGAGAGCATCAGGACGTGGTCGCCGGGGTTGAACATGTTTGCCAAAACGGCCTCCCAGGAGGCGTGGCCGTTGCCGATGTAGATGACGGCGGGCGCGCTGGTGCGGGCCACTCGGGAGAGGTCTGTATAGACCGTGTCGGTCATGTTGATGAGGTCTTCGCCGTAGATGTTGGGCGCGGGCCGGTGCATCGCGTTCAGAACACGGTCAGGCATGATGGAGGGGCCGGGGATGGCGGTGAGGTCTTTGCCCTGGGCGAGTATCATGGCGGTCGGGTTCCCGTTCTGGCGGTTGTTTTTCGCGGCGGAGGAAACGGCAAATTGGCTTTGTTGTCGAGCGCAACAGTGCGTGTTAGTCGGTACTTTGCCGGGAATTTCCGGTGGATGGCGGGATCAGTGCGCAATGAGCAGAAATAAAGCCCCGGAGACCCCGTTTTTCGGTCCGCTGCGGCGACTCTGGGCTGACTGGCTGCGGCCGCACCGGCGGCTTCTCTATGCGTCCATTCTGTTTTCGCTGGTCACGGCGCTTGCGACCGGAGCCTATTCGAAATTCATCCAGTTCGTGATGTCGGCGCTGGAGCGGGCCGATGCCTCGGTGGCGTGGTGGGGGCCGTTGGGTGTGATTGCCCTGACCACCACCAACGGTTTGTCGCAGTATTTCAGCGAGACCCTCTCGAACCGGGCGGTGTTCCGGATGGAGCGGGACATGCGCAGTGCGATGTTCGGGCAGCTTGTGGATACGGATCTGGCGCGGTTGCAGTCGGAGGCTCCGGCCTCGCTGGCGGCGCGGTTTTTTTCCGACATTACGCTCGCGGGCAAGACGGTGCGGTCGGCGCAGAGCGGCCTGACCGGGATAGCGACGCTGCTGGTGACGCTGGGATTTATGCTGACCATCGACTGGTCGCTGACGCTGGTGATGATTTTGATTTTTGGCCTCGCGCTCGTTCCGATCAACATTATCGGGCGGCGGATGCGCAAGCTGTCGAAATCCACGCAGGCGGAGATTGCCAACATGTCCTCGGAGATCAATGAGGATCTGGCGGGCATTCGCGTGGCGCGGACCTATCAGCTTGAGGAACCGCTTCGGCGCAGTGCGGACGGGATTTTCGAGCGGCTGTTCCGGCTTTGGGTGAAGCAGAACCAGTGGCAGGCGCGGGTGACGCCGGTGCTGGAAATCCTGATGGGGCTGGCGATTGCGGTTCTGCTGCTCGTTGTTGGCTACCGGATCAGTGAGGGTACGATCTCGGTGGCGGATTTCACCGGTATTCTAACGGGTGTGGGTATTCTGGCCGGACCGGCGCGGAAGCTGGGCGGGACATTTGCCGCGATCATGCAGGGGCGGCCGGCGCTCGACCGGGTGTTCGAGGTGCTGGACGTGGAAAACACCGTGGTGGACGGTACGCAAACCATGGAGAAGGCCGAGGGCGCGATTGCGTTTGAGGATGTGACTTTTGCCTATCCCGACGGGCATGTGGCCCTGTCCGGTGTCAGCCTGGATATTCCGCCGGGAACGAAGACGGCGTTTGTGGGGCGATCAGGGGCTGGAAAGTCGACCATATTCAACCTGTTGCCGCGTCTTTATGATGTGACGGGTGGGGTGATCCGGATTGACGGGCAGGATATCCGGGATCTGACCCTGGCGGATCTGCGGCGGCAGATTGCGGTGGTGAGCCAGGATTCGGTGCTGTTCACCGGAACGGTTGCGGACAACATCCGCTTCGGGCGGCGCGATGCCACGCAGGAGGAGATTGAGGCGGCGGCGCGGGATGCGGCGGCACACCGGTTTATCGAGGCTCTGCCCGGTGGTTATGAGACGCGGATCAATCCGGCGGAAAATTCCTTTTCCGGTGGGGAGAAGCAGCGGCTGTCGATTGCGCGGGCGATTTTGCGGAATGCTCCGATTTTGATGCTGGATGAGGCGACCTCGGCGCTTGATGCGGAGTCCGAGGCTTTGATCCAGGAGGCGCTGGACCGGCTTTCGGAGGGCAAGACGACGCTGGTTATTGCGCACCGGCTGTCGACCATTCGCGGGGCGGACCGGATCGTGGTGATGGAAAACGGGGCCGTGGTGGAGCAGGGCAGTCATGCGGATCTGATGGAGCAGGCCGGGCTCTATGCCGAACTGCACGGATTGCAGTTTGCCGGGAGCTGACGGGTTTTTTCGCGGGCGGTGCCGCATTACATGCGGTCAAAACGGAGTTTGGGATGACTGAGGCACTACACGCGACCGACCGGACCGTTCTGCTGGTTTCTGGTGAGGATACACGGGATTTCCTTCAGGGGCTCGTGTCGAACGATGTGCGCCGGCTGGATAAGGAGCCCGCGGTTTATGCGGCTCTGCTCTCGCCGCAGGGGAAGTATCTGTTCGATTTCTTTCTGGTGGCGTCGCCGGAGGGTGTTCTGGTCGATGTGGCGACGGACCGGGCGCAGGCCCTGGGGCAGCGGCTGAGCATGTATCGGTTGCGCGCGAAGGTGGCTATCGGGTTGGCTGAGCGTCAGGTGGTTGTGGGTCTGGGCGATGTGCCCGGGGGTGCGTTTGCCGATCCACGGGATGCCGGTCTTGGCTGGCGGGCCGTGGTGGAGGATGCGGGCGTGTTCATGGAGGGCATGGAGACGCTGGATCCGGAGGTTATGCTGGCGCGGCGGGTGGAGTTGTGCGTGCCCGAGAGCGGTGCGGAGTTGCAGCCGGACGAGTCGTATATCCTGGAGCAGGGGTTTGAGCGCCTGCACGGCGTGGATTTCCGCAAGGGCTGTTATGTCGGGCAGGAGGTCACCGCCCGGATGAAGCACAAGACCGAGCTGCGCAAGGGTTTGGCGCGGATCGAGGTGGAGGGCGACGTGGCGCCCGGCACGCCGATCGAGGTGGACGGGAAGCCCGTGGGCACCCTGCATTCGGTTCAGGGCCGCCAGGGGCTGGCGTATCTGCGGTTTGACCGTGCGGAAAAGGGCGGCATGACGGCTGCCGGGGTTGGTCTCCGGCTCAGGGGATGAGGCCGGATCCCGTACCTGGTTTCAGGGAAGCACGTTTTTGAGCGGCTCAAAGACGTTTGCGTTGGCGGCGATGACCGTGCGGCTCTCGAACACGCTGTCACCGTCGAGGGGACCTACGAAACCTCCGGCCTCGCGTACGAGCAGAAGGCCCGCGGCGACGTCCCAGGGTTTCAGGCCACGTTCCCAGTACCCGTCATAACGGCCCGCGGCCACATAGGCGAGGTCGAGCGCGGCGGCACCGAAGCGGCGGATGCCGGCGCAACGGGGAGCCACGGCGGCCATGTCATTGAGGGTGGCGGGCAGTTCGGGCCGACCGGCAAAGGGAACGCCGGTGGCGAAGATCATGTCGATCATGTCGCGACGGCCTGACACGCGGATGCGGCGGTCGTTCATCCAGGCACCGGCGCCTTTTTCGGCCACGAACATCTCATCTTTCGCGGGGTCGTAAATTACACCCGCAACGATTTCCTTCCTGTGCTCCAGCGCAATGGAAATGGCCCAGTGCGGCAGGCCGTGAAGGAAGTTGGTGGTGCCGTCGAGCGGGTCGACGATCCAGCGGCGGGTGGGGTCCTTGCCCGGGACCTCCTCGCTTTCCTCGCCCAGCCAGCCGTAGTTGGGGCGGCCGGTGGTGAGTTCCTCGCGGATCGTGGCCTCGGCCTTCATGTCGGCGCGGCTGACGAAATCGCCTGGGCCCTTTGAGGACACCTGGAGGTTTTCCACCTCGTTGAAGTCACGCACGAGCGCGCGGGCCGCTTTGCGCGCGGCCTTGATCATCAGGTTTACGTTGGCGGAAGCTTGCGTCATTGGGTCGTCCGTAATGCAGGGAGCGTCGCCTTATGGAGGCTTTTGCGCCCTGCGGCAAGCCTGTTGGCGCGTGAAATCGGGTTAACGGTCGCGATAAATCCGGTCGTAGATCATGCTGACACAGCCGAATTCGCCTTTGTCGAGCACACCGTTGCGGTCCGCGTCGCATTTGTTGAAATGAACGTCAGACAGACCCTTGAGATTGGACTTCGCCTCCTGCGGCGTAATTGCGCCGTTTGCGTCCTCATCAACGCGGCTGAAGGAGGAGGCCCCCGCCACGAGCGGAGCCGGGGCGAGCAGGGCCAGTACGAGGATGGTCGTCTTAAGTTTCATCCGTGCGTTCCGAAACAGGTGTTACCGGTTATTCCTGTAGAGCATGTCGTACATGTTGTTCAGCAGCGGAAATTCGCGCTGGTCAACGACGCCGTCGCCATTGGTGTCGGCCTTGCGGTAATGGACCTCGGACATTCCGTGGAACACGCGCTTGGCTTCCTGGTAGGTGACAACGCCATCGCCATTGGCGTCGGCGCGGCTGAAGGAGACCGCTCCGGCGGCTGAGGCGGTGAGGACAAATGCGGTTGTGGCGGCGGCTGTGTAGCGGAAACTTCTTTTCATGATCTGACCCCCCATGGGTTCACTGGTACTGAAACAAACGGTTTGAGCAAACACCGTGGCCATCCGTATTCGCGGTGGCATGGGGGCGTTGTAGGCGAGTGCCGCGCGATTTGAAAGGCCGTGCCGGACACTTTTGCGAGTGGATTGGGATGGTGTAGGGCAAAGGTCGGCTTCAGGGGACACGTCGGAGAGGCCGTTTGTAAAGCTTGCGGTTTCGCTCGTCGCGGACCATACGCGGCGGGCATTCTGAAATCCGGTGATCGGGACCTGTCATGGCGCAAAATGCCACCATTCATAAAGTTGAGCTTTCGGTCTCCGACATGGACCGTCACTACTATGAGACCCACAAACTGACCGTCGCCAAACATCCCTCGGAGACGGATGAACGGATGATGGTGCGTATCCTCGCCTTTGCCCTGAATGCCCACGAGCATTTGGAAATGACGCGTGGGCTTTCGACGGAGGATGAACCGGACATCTGGCAGAAAAGCCTGAGCGGCGAACTGGAGGTTTGGGTGGCCCTGGGGCTTCCCGGCTTGAAGGCGGTGCGGCAATCCTGTGGGAAGGCGGGCAGGGTGGTCGTCTATGCTTATGGTGGCAGGACGGCTGAGCTGTGGTGGGAGAAAATCGAAAACAGCCTGACCCGTTTTGACAATCTCGAGGTGACCGGATTATCCGCGAGGGACACGGGCGAACTCTTAAAACTGGCGGGCCGCGCGATGAAGCTTCAGGTCAATATTCAGGACGGTGAGGTGATGGTCAGCAGCGGCGACAGCATCGTGTATCTGACGCCACTGACATGGAAGAGTGTCACCTGAAGCCTTATGCGGGCAACCTGAACGCTGGTGCTTATCCCCAGGGTCCGGAGCGTCCCTGTTTGCCCGTTTTTGGAATGCTGCTGGCGGTCTTCCGCGGGTTGGAAACACGCGGGGACCGTCCGCCCCGTGCGGCCATTGCGCGCAGTTCGGCCACCCGGTTTTCGGTGGCGGGATGGGTCGCGAAAAGGCTGTCGTGTTTATGCGCGTGCAGTGGGTTAATGATGAACATGTGTGCCGTGGCGGGGTTGCGCTCGGCCGCGTGGTTGTCGATCCGGGCCGCGTCGGAGGCGATTTTCTCCAGTGCGGAGGCCAGCCAGAGGGGGTGACCACAGATCTCGGCCCCGGCCTTGTCCGCGGCATATTCCCGCGTCCGGCTGATCGCCATCTGCACGAGGCCCGCGGCCATGGGAGCGAGGAACATCATCAGGAGCGTCCCCACAAGACCCATCCTTTCGCGGCTTCCGCCGAAGAAGAGCGCGAAGTTGGCCAGCATGGAGATCGCACCGGCGAACGTTGCGGTGACGGTCATGATTGCGGTGTCGTGGTTGCGGATATGCGCCAGTTCGTGCGCGATAACTCCGGCCAGTTCCTCGCGCGTCAGGCTTTGCATCAGGCCGGCAGTCACCGCCACGGCGGCGTTTTCAGGATTGCGTCCGGTGGCAAAGGCGTTGGGCTGCGGTGTTTCGATCAGGTAGACCTTCGGCTCGGGCAGACCCGCGTTGCGTGCAAGTTCGGCGGTCAGCGCGTGAAGGCCCAGCCGGTCGCCGGGGGGCACAGGGCGGGCGTTGTGCATGCGCAGGACCATACGGTCCGAGTTCCACCAGGTGAAGACGTTCATTGCCGCCGCGACGACAAGTGCGATCACTGCGCCGCCCGATCCACCGATCAGGTAGCCCACGCCCATGAAGAGTGCGGTCATTGCCGCCATCAGCATCGCAGTCTTTACATAACCCATATCCGTCTTCCGAACTTCGTGGTGAGTGTTGGAAGAAATATGGGGAGGTTTGAGATGCATGCAAGCCTGGGAGACGAACCGGCCGGGCGACCGTGGTCCTTCGAGGGACGGCGCGGTCAGGTCAGGGGGGCCAAAACAAAAACCCCGCCGGAAGGGGCGGGGTTCGGAAACCTTGCGGCTATCGGTGTCGCGGATCAGGCGGCGGTGGCGGCCTTTGCGATGTCGCGCTTTACCTTCAGCGCGTTCGCGGACAGATCGTCGTCGTTGGCTTTTGCGAGGAAGGCGTCGAGGCCGCCCCGGTGGTCAACGGACCGCAGGGCCGATGCGGAGATTTTGAACTTGAACGAACGGCCGAGGGTCTCGCTCTGGAGCGTGACATCGTTCAGGTTCGGCAGAAAGCGCCGGCGTGTTTTGTTGTTGGCATGGCTGACATTGTTGCCAACCAGTACGCCCTTGCCTGTCAGTTCGCAGCGACGTGACATGGTTCTGTTCCTTGCTCTGGGCCTTGCCTGCGGCCTTGATTGCTTGTCATGGTGGATTGCCCGGCAACTCCGGGATCCTGAACCTCGAAGCGGCCAGATAGCCGAGCCCAGGTGGTTCGTCAAGTACGCGGGCTCAAGTTCGCGGAACAAACCGGTCCAGGAGCCGATCCGCCGCCGTTTCCGGTGTAATATCGCCGTTTTTAACCTCGGTGACCAGTGAATCCCGCAGGGTTTTGATGGCCTGATCCGATTCGAGTCGGGCCGTCAGACCCGCGGTGACGCGGTGGTTGAACCAGGCGAGCTGCTGGCTGGCGCGGTTGTGGTCCCAGGCGCCGCTTTCGCGACGTTTTTCGGCCAGGGTGGTCATGGCAGCCCACGCATCATCCAGGCCGTCGCCGGTCATGGCGGACACGGTTGCGGCCATGGGGTAGCCTTTGGGGTCGCCGGGGCGGGCGCGCAGGAGGCGCAGGGCGCCGGCATAGTCGGCACAGGTCCGCACGGCCTGGGCTTTCAGGTCGCCATCGGCCTTGTTCACCAGCAGGATGTCGGCCATTTCCATGATGCCGCGTTTTACCCCCTGAAGCTCATCACCTCCGGCGGGGGCGAGCAGAAGGACGAATATGTCGGTCATTTCCGCGACCATTGTCTCGGACTGGCCAACACCGACGGTTTCCACGAGAACCACATCCGCGCCCCACGCCTCGACAAGGGCGATGGTTTCGCGGGTGCGGCGGCCGACGCCGCCCAGCGAGGACTGGCTCGGGGAGGGGCGGATGAAGGCCCGGGTGTCGCGGGAGAGGTGTTCCATGCGGGTTTTGTCGCCGAGAATCGATCCGCCGGAGCGGGCCGAGGACGGGTCGACGGCGAGGACGGCGAGTTTGTGGCCCTGTTCCGTTAACCGAAGTCCGAAATTCTCGATAAAGCTGGATTTTCCCACGCCGGGCGTGCCGGTCAGGCCGATGCGAATGCCGGGCTTTGCCGGGGCGGGGAGGAGTTCGAGAAGGGCCTGGGCGCGGTTTCTGTCGTCTTTACGGGAGGATTCGACCAGAGTGATGGCACGGGCCAGGGCGCGGCGGTCGCCCTCCTGGAGCCTTTCAGCCATGGTTTCGAGATCCATCAGTCGGCCCATCCTCACGCATGTTTCACCGGTCAACGGCCCGTTCGATCCTCGACATGAGAGCCGGTTTCGGCATAGATCAACCCGTGTAACCCGATGTCAACCGGCCAGGGGGCCCAGAATGTTGAATGCGCGAATTTCCGGTACCGTACTGGCCGTGGCCCTGATGGGTGGCGGGCCGGCGCTGGCGGAGAAATATGAGCAGAATTTCGATTTTCGCATAGCGGGGATCAAGGCGGGCGAGGTCAGCATCAAAGGTGAGACCGTGGCCAATGGTTATGTGGCTGATGCGCGGGTCACCTCCACCGGACTGATCGGGCGGATTGCGGATTTCTACTATGTTGGCACGTCGCGCGGGGCGATTACCGGCGGTGGTCGGCCGGTGCCGAAACTCTTTGAGGTGACATCGCGCTCGCCGCGGGCCGAGCGCGAGACAAGGATTGAGTTTGAGGGCGGCACGCCGGTGTCGGTTTCCGTGGAGCCGCCGCGCAGCACCTCGCCCGATCCGGCCTCGCAGGCCGGGACGCTTGATCCGATCTCAGCCGGATTTGCCGTTCTGAAGGACGGGCCGGTCGAGGGGATCTGCAACAAGCAGGTGGATATTTTCGACGGTTCACGCCGGTCGCGGATTGCGCTGGCTCCGGCACGGGAATCCGGTGGCGATCTGGTCTGTGACGGGCGTTATACCCGGCTTGAGGGCGAGGAAAACACGTTCTCGTCGAGCGATTACGGGTTTCAGATCGTCTATTCCGAGGATGGCGGCTACGCGCGTCTGCAACGGATCGAGACCAAAACCAAGTTCGGAGCCGCGACCGTCGAGCGTCGCTGATCCATTTGGGCGTGCCGGACTCTGATATGGCCGGTGCGCCTGATACCCTTCCCATAGATGCGGTTTTGCCGGAGCTTCGTGAGGTTCTGGCGCGGGAAGGCCGTGCGGTTTTGCAGGCGCCGCCGGGCGCGGGCAAGACGACGCGGGTGCCGCTTGATCTGATGGCGCATGGCGCCGTTGAGGGGCGGATTGTCATGCTTGAGCCGCGCCGGGTGGCGGCACGGGCGGCGGCGGACCGTCTGGCGGCGTCGCTGGGCGAGGAGCCGGGCGGCCGGGTTGGCTACCGGATGCGTGGCGCGACCGTGAAGGGCAGTCATATTGAGGTTGTGACCCAGGGGGTTCTGACCCGGATGATCCAGAACGATCCCGAGCTTGCCGGGATCGGCTGCGTTATCTTCGATGAATTTCACGAGCGGGCTTTGACGGCAGATCTGGGGCTGGCGCTGGTTCTGGAACTGCGCGGGGCGTTTCGGCCGGATCTGAAGTTTCTGGTGATGTCGGCGACGCTGGACGCGGAGCCGGTGGCGGAGTTGATGGATGGGGCGCCGGTGGTGACGTCGCGGGGTCGTGCCTGGCCGGTGGAGACACGCTGGATGGAGCGGCCGTGGCGACAGGCCGGGCGGGGTCGTGCGGGGCTGGAGCTGGCCGTGCGTGACCAGGTGCTGACAGCGCTGGGCGAGACGGAGGGCGGTGTTCTGGTCTTTCTGCCGGGCCAGGGGGAGATTGGGCGGGCGGCGCAGGCGCTGTCCGGGGTTTTGCCGAAGGGCGTGGAGTTGCAGCAGCTGCACGGGAGTATGCCGCTCAAGGCGCAGAGGGCGGCTCTGTCGCCTTTGGCGTCCGGTCGGAAGCTGGTGCTGGCCACGTCGATTGCCGAGACCTCGCTGACCATTCCGGATGTGCGGGTGGTGGTGGATGCGGGGTTCGCGCGCCGGTCGCGGTTTGATCCGGGTTCGGGCATGTCGCGGCTGGTTACGGAGCGGGTGACGCGGGCCGAGGCGGAACAGAGGCGCGGGCGTGCCGGGCGCGTGGCGGAGGGCTGGTGCTACCGGTTGTGGACGAAGGGCGAGGAAGGGGCGCTGGGCGCGTTTCCGCCGCCGGAGATTGCCTCGGCTGATCTGGGGCCACTGGCGCTTGAACTGGCGGTTTGGGGCGCGGCGCCGGGGGAACTGGCGTTTTTGACGCCGCCACCTGACGCGGCGTTTGAGGAGGCGGTAGCGCTGTTGCAGCAGCTTGGAGCGCTCGATGCGGAGAGGCGTGTGACGTCCCATGGCGGGCGGCTGGCGAAGATGCCGGTGCATCCACGGCTGGGGCACATGCTGGTCCGGGCGGCGGAGGCCGGGAATGCGCGTCTCGGCGCGGATCTGGCGGCGCTGCTGGAGGAACGCAATCCGGTGCTCGATGGCGGGCAGTCCGATCTGATGCCGGGCCTCCAGGCCATTGCGGGACGGAAGGGCTCGGCGCGGGTCGATGCCGGGGCCGTGGCGCGCATACGGCAGGAGGGGAAACGGTTGCGGGCGCTGGTCCCGGATGGCGATGGTCCGGGTGAACTGTCGCCCGGTGGAGCGCTGTCGCTGGCCTATCCGGACCGGATTGGGTTGCGGCGCAAAGGGGACAAGCCGCGATACCTGCTCTCGGGGGGCAAGGGTGCGAAGTTTCGGGATGACGACGGGCTGGCGGCACAGACGATGGTCGTGGCGGCGGACACCGATGGCGACCCGCGGGAGGCCACGATCCGCCGCGCGCTGCCGGTGCGGATGGCGGAAATCCGGGAGATACATGCGGAGCGGATTGAGCGGGTTCGGCTTTGCAAGTGGTCGAAGCGGGAACGGGTGGTGCTGGCACTGGAACGCACCATGCTGGGGGCGCTGGTGCTGGATGAAAACGCCTGGCGGGACGCGCCGGATGACGCGGTGGCGGCGGCGATGGTCGACGGGGTGCGGGAGCTCGGGCTTGCGGCACTGCCATGGAACGGCGCGGCCCGGCGGTTTGTTGCGCGGGTGAACTGGGTGAATGGGCAGGGCGCGGGGTTGCCGGTTTTTACGGAAGAGGGGCTGGATCGGGACCTGGAGACGTGGCTGGTGCCGTACCTGCAGGGGGTGCGCCGGGCAAGCGATCTGGAGAAGGTCAAACTGCTCGCGGCGCTTGAGGCGCGGCTCGACTGGAACGCGCGGCAGGACCTGGACCGGTTGGCGCCGCCGAAGATCACGGCGCCCACGGGGACGGGGCTGCCGGTGGATTACGGCGATACGGCGCCATCGGTCTCGGTTCGGTTGCAGGAGATGTACGGGGTGACGCGGCATCCGGTGGTGGGGCCGGATGCGATTCCGCTGCTGGTGCATCTTCTGTCGCCGGGGCACAGGCCGGTTCAGACGACGAATGACCTGCCTGGATTTTGGCAAAACACCTATCTGGACGTGCGGCGGGATTTGCGGGGGAGATACCCGAAACACTTCTGGCCTGACGATCCCGCGACGGCGCAGCCCATGCGTGGGACAAAAAAACAAAATTCCTGAAAAAACGCTGTTTGGCTTGAGTAGTTGCTTAACGAGTGTTCTACAATCTCTGCCAGGTGATGAAATTACAGTCACGTGACCAGGGAGAAGTTGCATGAACGCCCCACTGAGAGAGCCGAGTTTTCGCGAATCCGTCGACCTTATGTTCAACCGCGCCATTGCGCTCACGAACATCCCCGAAGGTCTGAAGGAAAAGATCAGGGTCTGTAACTCCACCTACACCGTCCGGTTTGGCGTGCGGCTGCGGAACCACATTTACACGTTCACCGGGTATCGCTCTGTGCATTCGGAGCATATGGAGCCGGTCAAGGGCGGCATTCGCTTTGCCATGAGCGTGAACCAGAACGAGGTTGAGGCGCTTGCGGCACTGATGACCTTCAAATGTGCGCTGGTGGAGGTGCCGTTTGGTGGCTCGAAAGGCGGGCTCTGCATCAATCCCCGCGACTGGGAGGAGCATGAGCTGGAACTGATCACGCGGCGGTTTGCCTATGAGCTGGCCAAGCGCGACATGATCAACCCGGCGCAGAACGTGCCGGCCCCGGACATGGGCACGGGCGAGCGTGAGATGGCCTGGATTGTGGACCAGTACCGTCGCATGAACACCACCGACATCAATGCGGCCGCTTGTGTGACCGGCAAACCTTTGAATGCGGGTGGTATTGCGGGACGTGTCGAGGCGACGGGCCGTGGCGTACAGTATGCGTTGCAGGAGATGTTCCGCCATCCGGAAGACATCGCCAAGGCGGGGCTCTCCGGCGGGCTCGAAGGCAAGCGTATTGTCATGCAGGGTCTTGGTAACGTGGGCTATCACGCGGCGAAGTTCCTGTCGGAGGAGGACGGGGCGCTGATCACCGGTGTTGCCGAGTTCGACGGCGGTATCGTCAACCCGGATGGTATTTCGATCGAGGATCTCAAGCAGCACATCGTTGAGACCGGCAGCGTCAAGGGCTTCGCCGGTGGAACCTATGTGGAGAACAGCGCCAGTGTACTCGAGGAGGAGTGTGACATCCTGATCCCGGCCGCGATGGAAGGCTCCATCAATATGGGCAACGTGGACCGGATCAGGGCGCCGCTGATCGTGGAGGCCGCGAACGGCCCGGTTACGGCCGGGGCGGATGAGGCGCTGCGTGGGCGTGGCGTGGTGATCATGCCGGACCTCTATGTAAACGCGGGCGGTGTGACCGTGAGTTACTTCGAGTGGGTCAAGAACCTCAGCCATATTCGCTTTGGCCGGATGCAGCGCCGGCAGGAGGAGGCCCAGAATGCGATGCTGGTCACTGAGATCGACGGGCTGTTGAAAAAGGCCGGGATGTCCGAGGGGCTGTCCGAAAAGTTCAAGCAGGACTATGTGCGCGGTGCCGGGGAGCTGGAGCTTGTGCGGTCGGGTCTGGATGACACGATGCGGACGGCCTATCAGTCCATGAGGGAGATCTGGAACAGCCGCGAGGATGTGCCGGACCTGCGCGTTGCGGCGTATCTGGTGTCCATCGACCGTATTGCGGCAGGGTACAAATCCAAGGGGCTTTAAGCCGGGTTTCGACCGACAGAGCGTTGCGGTTTTTTAACCACCCGTGGGGCGCCCGCGGGTGGTTTTGTTTGGGTGAGCGTCGCGTTAACGGTTGGTTAACGAGAGATATTGACGGATTGGTAACAGCCAGGTTTATTGGAGTACTGTTCCGGTAGCGTGTCCGCATTGGCGATCGTGCGAGAGCGGAATGCGGGTTTGAACGACACGACGCCGGAGACTCCGTTGGATGTAACTGCCAATCATGTGCGATGGAACCTTCGCAACGACAGGGCCATGGGCGAGGCCGTGCGCCATGCGCGCATCCCGTTGTGCATTTCGGATCCCAATGCGGCCGACAATCCGATAGTCTTCGTCAATGACGCGTTTCTCGATCTGACCGGATATGAGGAGGCGGAGGTAATTGGCCGCAACTGCCGCTTTTTGCAGGGGCCGGAGACGACGTCGCAAAGTGTCGAGGCCGTGCGTCAGGCGATCAGTGAGCGGCGGGTTGATACGGTTGAGATCAACAATTACCGCAAGGACGGGTCCTGCTTTGTCAATGCGCTCCAGATCGGGCCGATCCTGGACGATGACGGGACGCTTGTGTATTTCTTTGGCTCGCAACTCGATGTGACGGAGCGGCGGGAGGAACAGCGTCGGGTGCGCAGGCTGGCCGAACAGGAACTGGTCCATCGGCTGCGCAACATCGTGAATGTCATGAGTGTCGTCATCCGGATGACCGCGCGCGAGGAGGAGGATACCGGGGCCTATGCCACGTTGATCTCCGAGCGGCTGAAGGCCTTGAGCGAGGCGCATTTCCAGACCATCAGCCTGCCGGAGGATGGAAACCTGACCCTTGAGGAACTGTCAGATTCGATCCTGAGAGCCTATGCGCCGAGGGGCGAGCGGCAGTTTGGGCTGAACGGGTTTCATCTGGTTCTGCCGACGCAGCTTTTGTCCTGCATGGCGCTGACGCTCCATGAACTGGCGACCAACTCGGTGAAATACGGGGCGCTGGGCGCGGAGACGGGGCGGGTCGCGGTTGACTGGGTCGCGGTGCCTGGTGAGGGTGACGGGCGGTTTCGGGTGCGCTGGACGGAGAGCGGCGGGCCTCCGGTGAAGGCGCCGGAGCGGCATGGCGGCTCACGGCTGATCAGCGATCTGATTATGGCAACCGGTGGCTCGATGGATCTGCGCTGGGAGCAGTCGGGTCTGATCGCGGAGATGGAGTTTCCGCTTTAGCCGGGTAGCTGTCCGGCGACGGGTCTATTTCCGGCGGATCAGGTATTCGTAGCGAGGATGGCCGAGGTCGGTTTGACTGACAAGCTCGTGGCCCTGTTCGTTGCAGAAATGCGGGAAGTCGATCAGCGCGGCCGGGTCGTCGGCTATCACGCGCAGAACCTCGCCGGATTTCAGGGCCAGCAGGCGTTTACGGGCCTTGAGTACGGGCAGGGGGCAGAGCAGCCCTTGGGCGTCGAGTTCGTCATTCCAGGTCATGGGGCTGGAATATCCAGACGTTTGGCTTCTGTAAATCGGTCAATGACATTCTGTTGACGTGACGCGGGGGCTTCCCGCAGATAGGTTGCGCGAAACTTTATCCGGGGCGTGTTGGCGGTATGTTTGGAATTGATATTTGGGATGCGTCCCTTCTCCCTGCGCTGTTTGTTGCTTTGACGGCAGGGGTTTTGAGTTTTCTCTCACCCTGCGTTTTGCCAATCGTGCCGCCGTATCTGGCCTTTGTGGCCGGGTCGAGCATGGAGGACATGACCTCAAAGAAACGCGCGGGCGGACGTGTTATAATGACGGCCGGGTTTTTCGTGCTGGGGCTGTCGACGGTGTTTTTGCTGCTGGGGCTGGCGGCGTCGGCGTTTGGGCGGCTTCTGCTCGCTTATCAGCGGGAAATGGCGATGGTGGCCGGGGTGGTGATCCTGGTGTTTGGCCTGCATTTCCTGGGCGTCTTTCGCATTGGACTGCTGGCGCGGGAGGCGCGGATTGAGTCCGGGGCGAAGGGGGGCACCGTTCTGGGCGCGTATGTGCTGGGCCTCGCGTTTGCCTTTGGCTGGACACCGTGCATTGGCCCCGTACTTGGCGCGATCCTGTCGCTGGCGGCGCAGGAGGGTTCGGTTGAGCGTGGCATGCTGCTGATGGGGTTTTACGCGATTGGGCTGGGAGTTCCGTTCCTGCTGACCGCGCTGTTTCTGGGCCAGGCGGTGGGGCTGATGAACGGTCTCAAGAAGCATATGGGCCGGATCGAGAAGGTCATGGGTGTGTTACTGGTCATTGTTGGCATCATGATGCTGACCGGGGCGTTCAGCAGCCTGTCATTCTGGCTTTTGGAGACATTTCCGGCACTTGGACTGATTGGCTGAGATGATTTCTCTTGTTGTTGCCCGTGCCCGTGGTGGCGCGATTGGACGCGACGGTGAGATGCCCTGGCATCTGCCGGAAGATCTGCGGCTGTTTCAGCGCGAGACCCGGGGCGGTGCGGTGATTATGGGGCGCCGGACCTGGGAGAGCCTGCCGGAGCCGCCACTGCCGGAGCGGTTCAACTGTGTTGTGACGCGCAGTGACGTGTCCGGCGCGGATGCGGTTGTAAGCGGTTTGGAAGACGCGGTCGCGGCGTGCAGGGAGGCGGGGCATTCCCGGATCTATGGTATCGGCGGCGCGCGGCTCTATGCGGGGCTGATGCCGATGGCCCATCGGCTGCTTATTACGGAAGTGGATCTGGACGTGCCCGATGCGGATACGTTTTTCCCGGAGTTTGACGCTCGCGACTGGCGTGAACTGGACAGCCTGGTGCTGAGGGAAGAGGCGCCGCGCTGTGTGCTGCGGGAGTTTTTGCGGCGGGCGGCCTGACGAGGGAAACCCTGCGACCGGAGCGTGTCCAGTCACAGGGTTGATACGGTGACAGCCCAGCTTTAGCTGCAGCCGGCGCCGGCCCAGTCGCGGATCAGCTGTTTAAAACCGTCAAGCGGGTGGTTGCGGTTCAGGGCGGGCGCGCCGACCGGGGTCAGGTAGTGTTTGCCCTGCTGGCAGAGGTCGGCTTTTGTCCAGGTGTGGCAGTCCTTGCACTGGCGGGTTTTCCAGACCTCCTCCGGCAGGCCCTCTATTGGGGCGTATTGCGGGGTCGAGGTGGTAATGATCTCCGCAATGGATTTGCCGTTGAGGTGCGGGTATTCGCTCACAACCGGCTCGTCAAAGCCAATGATCCGGGCGGCGACGGTGATGTTGCCATTATCGGCCGGAGCGGTCGAGGGCTGCTCGGTCATGGATTTGAGGGCTGCCGCAACAATATCGGGGTCTGCCGCGTTGCCGGTCGCAAGCGGGACGAGGCGGGTGTCATCTGAACCGGTGGAGTCGGAAAGGCCGGCAAGCTTCTGATCTTGTGCGGTTTCTTCCGATGCCGATTTCAGTGCCACCTCGGTTGCGGTGATCAGGTCGCGCCACTCGTTGTTTGGTCGTGCGAGGGTCGTGACAAGAACGGGTTTAAGCGGGCGCAGGGTGCCGTCATTGTTCGGACCCGGGACACGGATGGCGGGACCGGCATCTGGAGCGGCGGCGGTCTGCACGGTTTGGACTGGTGCGACAGGTTCAAAGACGGGGTCAGCCCCGGCCGATTTGGTCGCGAAAGGCGAGACGGTCGTTGTGTCAGACAGTTCCCTGGTGAAGGTGAGCTTCGTCTGGAAGGGCGAAACCGTGGTGGTGTCCGAAAGTTCTTTCGTGAAGGCCAGTCTGGTCTGGAACGGGGTGACGGTCGTGGTGTCGGACAGGTCCTTCGTGAAGGTCAGGACGGTGGCGTCGGCGGTATTCCCACCGGAGGGCATGAAATCGTCGATTGAGATCATGCCACCGCTCAGGGCCACGAGACCGCCCGCAACGATGGCCGCGGCGGCGGCAACCCCGATCAGACCGGCGGCGCGGTTGGACCGGGGTGCGGGCGCCATTGCGGCCGGAGGGGCGTGAGGTTCCGGGTGGGGTGGCGGTGCGCTGAGGCGCGATGCCTCGGTGCGGGCTTTCTCGTACCAGGCGTCATCGTCGGACGCGGGAGCGTTTCCGGAAGCCGGGCTCTGGCGTTCGGCCATGCGGTCAGCACGGGCCTGGCGGGCGGCTGCGAGTTTCTCGGGCGACATGCGGGATGCGAGATCGGACGGGTCGCCCACCCTGTGGGGCTTCGGTACGCCGGTCTCTTCGGCGTCGGACTGGGCGCGGGCGGCGGGGCCACCCTGTTTGCGGCCTGGCACGCCGAGTGCGCGGCGGATGGATTCCAGTTCCTGTTTGTCCATTGTCCTCGGATCCTTCAGGAACAGCTCGCGGCGCAGGTCGTCGACTGAGGCGTCATCCGTTTTTTTGTACCGGGTGGAAGATCCGGTTGGGGCGCGATCATCTTCCATTGTGTTCTTCCTCGATCTGTTGAAACGCCCTTTTTTCGACCATTCTGGCAACCTGGTGGCGTACCGCCATGTCCCAATTCAAAAAAACTGCGTTTCCCGTGTCAATTCGTTTATGCTTTTCCCTGCCGGTTTGTTGGTCCGGTCTTTAGTGTCTGGTTTGAGATTAGGGGGGAGGGTCATAGGGCTCAGTGACGTTTGTCACAGACGTTCGTTACAAATTGAACTTTCCTGGACGCATCTTTCGCCGGGCACCGCAAACCCGGTTTGGACCCGGCTTTCAGGCCGGGCACGGACGCGGGCGGTGAGCCAGGACCGGCGGGGGAAGTGCCGTGAGCGGGCGATGGACCCGCCTGTGGATATGGCGGTGGGTGACCACCGTGGGAGCCGGATCAACGGCGGAGAAGGACGCTGATGTTCAGTATGGAGGTAAAATTGGAAACCGAGAAATTTCGTGGGTGCCGCTGGACCGCTCTGATGGCGGCGGTGCTGGGCCTGGTGCTTTTGTGTTCCATGAACACGGCGCAGGCGCAGGGTGATCCCTTCGCGCCGGGCTGGGATCTGAACCTGGAGAGATCGAGCCTGGCCTATCAGTCGATTAAAAAGACCTCGGACGGACAGCTGAAGGTGGAGTCCAATTCCTTCGCCTCGTTTGACGCCGGTATCGAGCCTGGCGGCGAGGTGAACATGACGGTGCAGCTGGACTCGGTGGACACCAAGGTGGACCTCCGGAACGTGCGGATGCGCTTTCTGTTCTTTGAGACCTTCCGCTTCCCCGAAGCGACCATTTCGATGCGGCTGACGCCGGCCATGGTGGCGGATTTACCGGAAAAACGACGTAAAGTCATGACGTTACCGTTTGTTTTTGATTTTCATGGTGTGCAGGCCGACATGGTGGCCGAGGTTGCGGTAACGCTGCTGGACGAGGAGCGGGTTTCGGTGGCGTCGATCACGCCGGTGTCCATCGGGGTCGCGGATTTCGGTATGCTGGAGAACCTCACCAAACTGGAGCAGGCCGTAGGGGGTGTCGAGATCGTGCCGTCCGGCACAGTCACGTTTGATCTGCATTTCACGCGTCGCGAGATGGCGGTGGAGCCGGAGGCGCCGGAACCCGTGGAGGAGGCGCCGGTGGCGACCTCGTTCGCGCTGGAGCCGGAGGGGGATTTCTCGGCCGAGGCCTGTGCCGGCCGGTTTGAGGTTCTGTCGCGCACCGGCAACATCTACTTCCGCCGGGCCAGTTCGCGTCTGCAGGAGGACAGCTTCCCTCTGCTGCGGTCCGTGGTGGACATTGTGGCGCGTTGCCCCGAGCTGCGGGTGGTGATCGCGGGGCACACGGACTCGGATGGATCGGATGATGCCAACATGTGGCTGTCCCAGGCGCGGGCGCAGTCCGTCGTGGACTACCTGGTGCAGAACGGCATCCAGCGGGATCAGCTTCGGGCCGTTGGATATGGTGAGACCGCGCCGGTGGTTCCGAACACCAGCGAGTACAACAAAAGCCTGAACCGCAGGATCGAGTTTTACGGGGTGTCTTCGACCTGAGCGGGTAGTCTTGCCCGCCAACTCTCCGTACGGCTGCGAATCAATTCTGGCCAGACCTGGGCGCCCGGCGGTTTCGTCGGGCGTTCCTGACTGAAATGGCGAGTGTCAGCCCGCGGGTACAGGCGTGCCGTCAGCGTTTTGGGTGGTCGTCGAAACGGTCGGAGAGGATACGGTTGGCGTCGCCCTCCGGGTCCTCGTACTGGTTGTTGCGCAGGCTCCAGAGGAAGGCGCAGAGGCCGGCTCCCCCGAGGATCAGGGTCACCGGTACGAGAATGGCGAGAACATTCATTTGGTATCTCCCAGACGCATGGCGTTGAGCGAGACTGCAATGGAGCTGGCCGACATGGCAAGGGCCGCGATCAGAGGCGTGACGAAGCCCATGAACGCGATGGGTACGGTGATGATGTTGTAGCCGAATGCCAGGGCAAAGTTTTCCACGATGCGTCGGCGAGAGGCGCGGGCGAGTTCAATGACCTCGACGATGTGATCGAGGTTTCCGCCGAGCAGGATCATGTCCGAGGCTGACCGGCTGGCCGTTACGGCGGTGGCCGGTGAGATCGAGACATGGGCGGAGGCGAGCGCGGCGGCGTCGTTGAGGCCGTCGCCGACCATCAGCGTTTTTTGGCCTTTGTCCTCAAGCCCGTTCAGAATGTCGACTTTTTCAGGCGGTGTTGCTCCGGAGGTCCAGGTGTCGATGCCGAGTTCGCGGGCGACGGCGGCAACCGGTGCCTCGGTGTCTCCGGAAACAAGCATGACGGTGAGGCCAAGGTTTTTCAGGTCGCGGACCGCCTGCGCCGCTTCGGGGCGGGGGACGTCGCGAAAGATCAGTGGCACGGGGGCATCGTCGCCGATGCGCAGCCAGGTGGCGGTGCGGTCGCTGTGGTGGTCCGCCCCAACCCAGTCGGCCCGGCCGAGGCGAATGCGGCGGCCGTCGTGGGTTCCCTCAAGGCCGAAGCCCGGGCGCTCTTCGATGGCGTCCACCTGGGCTGGAGAGATACCGGTGCGGGCGGTGGCGTCGAGGATGGAGACGCAGAGCGGATGGCTGCTGCCGCCTGCGATACCGGCTGCGAGGGCGAGAGTGCCGGGATCAATCTCTTCAGGGTCGATGAGCTGCGGACGGCCATTTGTGAGTGTGCCGGTTTTATCGAAAACCACCGTGTCGACGCCCGCGAGGCGTTCGAGCGCATCACCGTCGGTGAGCAGGACGCCCTTCCGGAACAGTTTCCCGGAGGCGGAGGCAAGCACGGCGGGCACCGCGAGGCCAAGGGCGCAGGGGCAGGTGATGATCAGAACGGCCGCGGCAATTGTGACGGCGAGGTACCAGTCCTGGCCAAGGATACCCCAGCCGAGGAAAGCGGCGGCGGCGAGGATGTTGACCGTGTGGCCGTAAAAGCCGGAGGCGCGTTCGGCGATGGTGGAGTAGCGGCTGCGGCTCTGCTCGGCGCTGGCGACGAGTTCGGAGATTTCGTGCAGCAGGGTGTCCTCACCGAGCGCGTTCACGGTGATCCGTAAGGTGCCTGAAAGATTGAGCATTCCGGCGCTGACGCGTGCGCCGGGGGCGGCCTGCTCGGGCAGGGTTTCGCCGGTGAGCATGGAGCAGTCGATTTCGGAACTGCCCGATAGCACGGTGCCGTCAACGGGGATGCGTGCGTTGGCGGCGACCTCAACCACATCGCCCGGGTTCAGCGTGTCCACGGTGACGGCCTGGACGGTTCCGTCGTGGCTCACGCGCCAGGCGCGCTGGACCTCGAGCGCGGCCAGCTCGGCGGCGGCGGAGCGGGCGGATCGGCGGGTCAGGTGGGCGAGGTAGCGGCCCACGAGCAGAAAAAAGGTGAGCATCAGGGCGGCGTCGAAGAAGGCGTGCTCGCCGGAATTTGCAGTTTCCCAGAGGCTGACGCCAACAGCCAGCAGGATGGCGGTTGAGATGGGCAGGTCCATGTCCATACGGCCGCCGCGCAGGCCGAGGATGGCGTTGCGGAAAAAGGGCTGGGCGGAGAAGGCGACAGCGGGAATGCTTATCAAGGCTGACATCCAGTGCATGATGTCGCGGGTGGAGCCGTCCGCGCCGAACCACACGGAAAACGAAAACAGCATCACCGCCATGAGTGCGAACCCCGCAACACCGATCCGGGCGAGCAGGGCGCGTCCCACATCGTCGCGGCGGGTGGCGTCGAGAGCAGTGGAATCGAGGCGGTTGGCGGTGAACCCGGCGGATTTTAGGCTGTCGAGCAGATGGTCCTCGACATCCGGCCGGTCGGCTGCGGTGACGGTCACGCGTTTGAGGCCCAGGTTAACGCGGCAGGTCTCGACCTCGGGCAGGGCGGCGAGGCAGTCCTCCACCCCGTTGATGCAGTTGACGCAGTGAATTTCGGGCAGGGAAAGTTCAACGCGTCGCAATGGGACGCCGTCCAGTGACCGGAACGGACCGGTGCCGCGGCTGGCGGGCATTGCGGCACAGCCTGGGCAGGCCGCTCCGGTAAAGGTGGCGTCGGTCATTTTGGTGCGGGGACGTAGAGGTTCAGCCGCTGCCGGAAGGTTTCGCCCTCAAAATCCGTAGCCTCAATCTCGGCCCGCCAGATGCCGGGGGCAAGGTCGGCGGTCGCGGTGTACCCGTCCGGTCCGGCGATGAGCGCAGGCTGAATGTCGTCGCGCTCGGTGGTGGGTCGGCCAATGGTCAGGTCGAGCGATGCGGGGCGCACGATACGCCCCTCACTGTCACGCATGGCGAGCGTCACGGTGCCGTCCGCGTAGTCGAGGTTCAGGCTCCAGCCGAGGGCCTCCTGGGCCTCGCGGTTGCGGTCGAAGGACTGGCTTGCGACGTAGCTGTTGGGAACCACGAGGCCTGAGAACGTGCTGACGGCATTGAAGAGCAGCGTGAGGTTGGCCGCGAGGATCACGCCGAAAAACAGCGCGAAGATCAGGGCCACGTCCCGTCCGGTGAGAGGTCTTCCGCGGCTGTTCATCGTCCCGTTCCCTGGAATATTGTCGGCTCGCTGGCCGTGGTTTCCGAGTTTTCGTCGCTTACCGTCATTACGATTTCCGTTGCCCCGGCGGTTGCCGCGCCGCTGTTGGCGGGTGCGGTCAGGTACACCCTCTGACGCAGGGTTTCATCGGCCGGTACGGTGACGGAGCGCGTGTCCTGTCCCTGGAGTTCGAGGACCATGTTGCGGCTGCCCTCCAGCGAGATTTCAAGGTCGCGGTCGAAACCCGTCATGTTGCGAAGCCTCAGTTCATATGCGTTGCGAACGGAGCCGTCCGACAGGACCACGTTCACCGGATTACGGACCGGTTCGATGGAAAAGGCAAGATCGGTGCGCATCACAAGAGCGGCAATGAGACCAAGGCCGATTGCCCCCCACAGGGCCGTGTAGACGATGATGCGCGGACGCAGGATGCGCCGGATAATGGAGACGGAGGTGCCGCCCCTGGTCTCGGTTTCCTGGTC
The DNA here is from genome assembly GCA_030427145.1 of Alphaproteobacteria bacterium. Lineage (GTDB taxonomy): Bacteria > Pseudomonadota > Alphaproteobacteria > Rhodobacterales > Rhodobacteraceae > Amaricoccus > Amaricoccus tamworthensis. Next base: position 59,607 of record JAUHWT010000020.1, read on the forward strand.
CTCAACGGTCACGTAGTCGATCAGACCACGGGGTTTGCCGATTTTGTCCATGACATCGTCGCAGGCGTCGATGCAGAGGGCGCAGGTGATGCAGGCCAACTGCTGGCCGTCGCGGATGTCGATGCCGGTGGGGCAGACATTCACACAGGCGGAACAGTCGATGCAGTCGCCAAGATCGGCGGCTTCCGCGGATTTGCGGTGTTTGCCGCGTGGTTCGCCGCGCCAGGCCCGGTAGCCGACGGTGATGGTCTGCTCGTCCATCATGGCGCCCTGAATGCGGGGCCAGGGGCACATGTAGATGCAGACCTGCTCCCGCATGAACCCGCCGAAGATGAAGGTCGTCGCTGTCAGGATGAAAACGGACGCATAGGCGGTCAGGGGGGCCTGAAGGGTGAAAAGATCAACGAGCAGGGTAGGCGCGTCTGCAAAGTAGAACACCCATGCTCCGCCGGTCGCGACGGCGATCAGAAGCCATACCGTCCATTTGAACAGGCGCAGGCGGATTTTGCGGGCGTCCCATTTGGCGTTGAAGAGACGCACGCGGGCGTTTCGGTCGCCCTCGATCCAGCGTTCCACAAGGATAAAGAGGTCAGTCCAGACGGTCTGGGGGCAGGTGTAGCCGCACCAGACGCGGCCGAGCGCGGCGGTAAACAGGAAGAGCCCGAGGCCGGCCATAATGAGCAGGCCCGCCACGAAATAGAATTCCTGCGGCCAGATCTCGATGAAGAAGAAATAGAAGCGCCGGTTGGCCATATCGACCAGAACCGCCTGGTCGGGCAGGGCCGGTCCACGGTCCCAGCGCAGCCAGGGCGTGATGTAGTAGATTGCGAGGGTGATCCCCATGATCCACCACTTGAGTGTTCGGAATTTACCCGAGACGCGGCGCGGAAACACCGGTTCGCGGGCCGCGTAGAGGCTGGGTGGTTTGGATTGCGAAACGTCCGTCACGGAACTGTCCTTACCCGGTTACACCCGAACCCATAAGGTTCGGGTGTGTTTGTCGATCCGGGCGGTGGCTCCCTCCAGGGAGGGATTACTGGCCGCCGCCCAGTGTATGTACGTAGATCGCGGCTTTGCGGATGTCCTCATCCGACAGACGGCCACCAAACGCGGGCATGATGCCGAAACGCGAGTCATGGATGGTGTTCGCGATGGATTCCGGGTCGCCGCCATAGAGCCAGATGCTGTCCGTGAGGTTCGGCGCACCCTGGTCCTGCATTCCCCTGCCGTCCTCGCCGTGACAGACGCTGCAGTTGTCCATGAACAGTTCGGTTCCGGCGGTGGCCGCTTCGGCGTCATGCTCCTGGTTGGAGAGGGACAGGACGTACTGGACGAGGCTGTTGATCTCCTCCTCCTCCAGAATGTCGCCAAAGGCGGGCATCTGGCTGTAGCGGGTGTCCGGGTCCTCCTCATAGCGGATGCCATGGGTCAGGGTCTGCTGGATGTCGGTAAGCGTACCGCCCCAGAGCCAGTCATCGTCCAAAAGGTTGGGATAACCGCCAACCGCACCCGCCGCACCGGCGCCGTGACACTGGGAGCAGTAGTTGCGGAAGATCGCGCCACCACCGGCGGTGGCAAAGCGCAGAAGCTCGGGGTCCTCAACCACTGATGCGATTTCCATGTTCGCAAGGCGTTCGTCGAGCGGGGCGTTGACCTCGTTCGCGGCGGCCAGTTCCTGGGCGACCTCCTCGCGGCTGGAATAGCCGAGAATGCCGGGAGTGGCGCTGTTTATCATGGGCCAGGCCGGCATAAAGATGGTGTAGATGATCGCCCAGACGATGGTGATGTAGAAGGTGATCAGCCACCAGCGCGGCATCGGCGTGTCGAGTTCGCGGATGCCGTCCCACTCATGCCCGGTGGTTTCGGTGTTTGTTGCGGTATCGATTTCTCTTTTGTTATCGGCCATTACCGTCACCCCCTGGCATGTCCTCGTCACCCTTTGGCATGTCCTCGTTCCGGAAAATCATGTTTGCACTGTCGTCGTGGACCTTTTTGGACCCAGGTCGGAACACCCAGAGGACAACGGCCAGAAAGAACAGGAACAGTCCGGCCATTGCCCAGCTGTCGGCGAAAGCCCGAAGGCTTGTGTAGGTTTCCATATCAGCCCCCTAACGTGACTGGTCCGGCTCGAAGGTCGAGAAATCGACCAGCGTGCCAAGCATCTGGAGGTAGGCGATGACCGCGTCGAGCTCGGTAATGCGGCCTGTATCGCCATCGAAGTAGCGGGCCTGTGCACCGGGATACCGCTCAAGCAGGCCGTCGACGTCACCGTTGTCCGGGTCGGCCTGGGCGCGGAAGTCGGCTTTGGCCGCCTCGATCATTTCATCCGTATAGGGAACGCCCGTGAACTGGTGCGTTTCCATGACCTGACCGATGTACTCGCTGCTGACGGTTGTCCGCTCGAGATGCGGGTAGGCGGGCATGATCGATTCCGGGACAAGGTCGCGGGGATTGTACATGTGACCCACGTGCCATTCGTCGGAATAGCGGCCACCCACGCGCGCAAGGTCCGGACCGGTGCGTTTCGATCCCCACTGGAAGGGCCGGTCGTACTGGGATTCGGCCGCGAGCGAGTAGTGGCCGTAGCGCTCGACCTCCGCTCGCATCGGGCGGATCATCTGGCTGTGGCAAACGTAGCAGCCCTCACGGACGTAGATGTCGCGACCCGCAAGTTCCAGCGGCGCGTAGGGGCGCACCCCTTCCACATCTTCGATCGTGTTCTCGAGGTAGAAGAGAGGCACGATCTGAACGATGCCGCCGATGGTGACCACAAGGAAGCTGAGCACGAGAAGCAGAAACGCGTTGCGCTCAATGATGCCGTGTTTTGAAAGTAGTGACATGTTCCGGGCCTCCCTATTCCGCCGGAACCGCTTGCGCGGGTCTGGATGTGGATGTGGCCCCGGTGGCCGTCTTCCAAAGGTTGTAACACATGATCACTCCTCCAGCGAGGTAGAGCACCCCACCGAGGCCGCGGACCACATACATCGGGAATTTCGCCGCGACGGTGTCCGCAAAGCTGTTGATCAGGAAGCCCTGGTCGTCGACCTCACGCCACATCAGACCTTCCATAATGCCGGTGACCCACATGGAGGCGGCGTAGAGGACGATGCCGATGGTGGCGAGCCAGAAGTGCCAGCTGACGAGTGACAGGCTGTAGAGACCGTCACGTTTCCACAGACGCGGCACAAGGAAATAGAGCGCGCCGAAGGTGATCATTCCGTTCCAGCCAAGAGCGCCGGAATGCACGTGACCAATGGTCCAGTCGGTGTAGTGGCTGAGGCTGTTGACCGCCTTGATGGACATCATCGGACCTTCAAAGGTGGACATGCCGTAGAAGCCCACGGATATCACCAGGATACGCAGAACCGGGTCGGTGCGCAGTTTGTCCCATGCGCCCTGAAGGGTCATCAGGCCGTTGATCATGCCACCCCAGGACGGCATCCAGAGCACGACGGACATCACCATGCCCAGTGTCTGTGCCCAGTCGGGCAGGGCGGTGTAGTGCAGGTGGTGCGGTCCGGCCCAGATGTAGAGAAAGATCAGGGCCCAGAAGTGGATGATCGAGAGTTTGTAGCTGTAGACCGGGCGGTTCGCCTGTTTCGGGATGAAGTAGTACATCATCCCCAGGAAGCCCGCGGTCAGGAAGAAGCCCACGGCGTTGTGGCCGTACCACCACTGAACCATCGCGCCCTGTACGCCCGGGAAGAGTGTCACGGACTGTGAGGACCAGATCGACACGGGAACCGCGAGGTTGTTCACGACGTGCAGCATGGCCACGGTCACGATGAAGCTGAGGAAGAACCAGTTGGCCACGTAGATGTGGGGTTCCTTGCGCTTCACGATGGTGCCGAGGAACACGGCCAGATAGGCCACCCAGACAATGGTCAGCCACAGGTCAACATACCATTCGGGTTCGGCATATTCCTTGCTCTGCGTGCCGCCGAGGATGTAGCCGGTGGCCGCCAGAACGATGAAGAGCTGGTAACCCCAGAACACGAACCAGGCGAGATTGCCGCCCCAAAGACGGGCGGCGGTAGTGCGCTGAACCACGTAAAAAGACGTACAGATCAGGGCGTTACCGCCGAATGCGAAGATGACCGCGCTGGTGTGAAGCGGACGGAGACGGCCGAAGGTGGTCCAGGGAAGATCGAAGTTGAGGCTCGGGAAGGCGAGCTGGAAGGCGATGAACGTGCCGGCGGCAAATCCAACCACACCCCAGAAGGCGGTTGCGATCACGCCATACCGGATGACGTCGTCCATGTACTCGTGTTCGAGGGCCGCTTTGGGTGCTGCCGGGGCATCCGCGGTGCGGATGGCATGGAGAAACGCCCATGCCGATACCGCCATCAACAGAAATGCATGGAAGCGGTAGACTTCCTCATGCCCCCAGTTTGCTGCAATGGCGAAGAGAAGCGTTAATGCCCCCATCGCTCCAATTTTTACTCCAGCCAGCATTTTATTATCCGCTCCTCACTTCCACACCGAATCCGTCGGCCCACCGGTGCCGATGATCCGTCAGGGTGTCCTGGTGCATGGCGCGACCCGGAACATTGACCTGGATCAATTCGACATTTGATCTTGACGAAGGAGCCGGTTTTTTTTGGTTTGGGCTCCGATTTTAGTTTGATTACGCCCGTTTGGCGGTTGTTTCCGGTAGCGCGTGGTGGGCGTCCTCAAAACCGCTGGAGGCGGCGGACTGCTCCACAAGGCGATTGAAATCGGGGACCCGAATGGTGCGGGTATCCATCAGCTGAATGACATTGTCGCGTTTCATCGCGGAAATCTGGCGGCTGACGGTTTCGACGGTCAGGCCAAGGTAGTCGGCCATGGCCTCACGGGTGATGTGAAGCGGGAAAACCAGTCCGTCGCCCGGTTCGTTGCGGTGCAGCGCACCGTCGCGCCGGGCCATCATGACCAAAAGGCTGGCAATTTTTTCGCGTGCGGTTTTCCGACCCAGCAGCAGCATCCACTCCCGCGCCGAATCGAGATCGTCGAGGGTTTTCTCGAGAAGTTCCTTGGCGATACTTGGTGATTTGCTCAGGAAACGTTCGAACTGGTCCCTTTGGAAGAGACAAAAGGTGGTCTCCGTTGCGGCAACCACATCGTAGGACACCTCGCCCCGGCCAGGGCGTCCGAGAAAGTCGGACGGCAGCAGTAGTCCAACCATCTGTCGGCGTCCGTCAACAAGGGTGCTGGAAAGGGTGGCGACACCGGTCACGACCGAGCCCACAAATGACATGTTCTCGCCCGCCCAGGCAATGGTCTCGCCAGCCTTCCATGTGCGGTACTGGCGAATCCGGTTGAGTTCCTCAAGCTCCGAGGACGTACAGCTTGCGCATACGGCACGGTGACGTATTGGACAGTCGAGGCAGTTTGCGTCTGTTTTGGCGAGTGTAATTCTTGCTACCAACATCCATCCCCATATCAATGGACTTTGAAATTAGACGCGAAATTGACATGGATCAAGGAAGTTCCCCTGAAACGTGAAATCGCCTCGCCATTCAGAAGGCGCGGATGATTTGCAGGTCTAGACGCGGTTAATGCGGTCCGCGTGCAGGGCCAGCGGCCTTTTTGCGCGTTTTCTTTGCAGTTCGAGATTCCCCGTAGGCGTCCAGCCCGCCACTGTTGTTTCGGTGCCATCGCTGCGAAATGCCTTCGACAGGGCGGACAGGACCCGGTTTCGGTCCTTTTTGGCCAGCGCGGCGAAGTCCACGAGAATCAGTCCGCCCAAGCCGCGCAATCTCAGCTGCCGGGGGAGGTCTGCCGCCGCTGCGAGGTTCGCCTTAAGCGCGGCGGCGGGGGAGAGGTCGTTACCGGTGTTGATGTCCACCGCGACACAGGCCCGTGCCGGCTCAATGGCCATTGAGCCAGTATCGAGTTGAATGACGGGATCGAGCAGTGCCGCGATCATCTCCCACGTTCCGGTTTCCTGGAGTGCCGTGTCGGATTCCAGAATGTCCGTGCCCGGCAGGTGCCAGTCGCGCCATGCCTGATCGGCAGCGCCGGGGGCGGGGCGGATCAGGGTTTCGCCGGCATCTTTTCTGTCGAGTGCCTGCTGCCAGTCCTGCAGGAGCGCGTCGAGTTCGCCCGCCACCTCCGCGTCGTCGGTGGTTTCCGCGACCGATCGCAGGATTACACCGGGTTTGGGATGATGATCCGCGAGCATCTCCTCAACGAGTGATTTGAGATCGGCCCCGCGCTCGGTCTGGCGCATGGATTTGGCAACATTGATGCCGGGGGCAAACGGGGTGAGGATGACGGTACGGCCCTTGAGCATGATACGGTCCGTGACCGGTGGAGCCTTGCCCTCACCGGGCCAGGTCGAAACCTGAACAATCATCCCTGTTCCCGGTGCGGGCGGGTTTTGACCGCGCAGGTAGCCGCGTTGGCCCTTTCCGAGTTCAATCATCGTGCCGCCCATGCCCTTCATGGGGCGGGCGACAGTTCCATTGTAGATGGCTTCCGGTAACGGTGTGCCGTCCAGGGTCGGGTCAATCAGTACGTCCTCAAGCCTGCCATCGACCATAAGCGCCGTGGCGTGGCCGCCCTCGGGCAGCGGTTCGATGAGGATCTGACGGCCCTTCACGGTGCGAAATGCTCCGGCCGGAAGCCCGCGCCACGCAGCATGTTGACGGTTTCGGTCAGGGGCAGGCCCACCACATTACTGTAGGATCCACGTATCCAAGGGATGAACACGCCACCATAGCCCTGGATGGCGTAGCCACCGGCTTTACCCCGCCATTCACCCATAGCGATGTAGTCTGCAATGTCCTCGTCCGAGAGCGGTTTGAACCGAACGACGGTTTCCACCGTGCGAACCTGGGTCAGGTTTTCCGTGCGTACGCACACGCCTGAAATCACCCGGTGGCGACGGCCTGACAGCTTGCGCAGGTATGTCTCCGCCTCCGCGTCGTTTTCAGGTTTTCCGAGCGACTGCGTGCCACAGGCCACAACGGTATCGGCGGCGAGAATGATCTCGCTGTCCGAGAGGTCCGAGGCGAGGGCCTTTTGTTCAGCCAGGCGTCCGGCAAGGACGCGGGGCTTTTCACCTTTGACAGGGGTTTCATCAATATCCGCAGGCCGGACCGCATCCGGGCGGATGTTGGCCTGTGCCAGTATTTCCTGCCGGCGCGGGCTTGCGGATGCCAGAATCAGGCGCATGGCCCTGTTCCGGAATTATTTGAAACGATAGTTGATACGTCCCTTGGTGAGATCATAGGGGGTCATCTCGACCTGAACCTTGTCTCCCGCCAGCACGCGGATGCGGTTTTTGCGCATTTTCCCCGCAGTATGGGCAATAATCGTATGGCCGTTCTCGAGCTCCACCCGGAAAGTCGCGTTGGGCAGAAGCTCGGTCACGACACCGGGGAATTCGAGAAGCTCTTCCTTGGCCATGTTTACTCCGATGCAGTTGAAATCAGGCGACGGCACCTGGCCGCCACGGCGCGGTATATGGCCCCAATACGTTAATGAATCAAGTTAAATGGCCGATTTGTTCACTGAACGTGCCATTTTGTTGCGTTTTTATGATTGGAAACCGGCAGTGAGCACTGATTTAAGTTAACACTCAGCCTAAAAAAACACTTGAATTGCGGCTATCTGTCTCCGGGTGTTAATGCGCAGACTATGGTAAAAAGCCGGCGTGCCGTCGCCATGTCGGTGTCCACTTTCTTCTCGAGATGTCCAAGGAGAATGCGTGATCCCTCATCATGGATCGTGCGGCGCCCCTCGTCGATTGCCTCGATGCGGGAGGGGGGCAGGTGCCTGACGGCGTCGAAGTAGCTTTCGCAGATTTGGGCGTAGTCGCGGACCACCTGCTGCAAACCGGCAAGTGGAACGAGTATGTCAACCAAATCGGGTCTTTCACCGGTGCCGGCGGAGAAAACAAGCTGGTGGCCCTGCGCTGAGATTTTCAGCTGCCAGGGGCCCGATGCACCGGCGGGGTTTTCTTTCAGACCGAAGGTATTGCCCTCGAGCAGGTCAAACACGGCGACGCGTCGTTCCTGCTCCAGTTCCGGCGTTCGTGGCGCCGCAATCGAGCCATCGAAGCTGACGTCTTCCAGTCTGTCGGTTTCAGCCGTCATCGCCGCCTTCATTGATGCGGCTCAGGCGGCTCAGGATCGAGAGCGCGTGAGCCTCGAGGTCTTCGGAATAGGCGAGATGCGCCGCGGACGGACCGATTTTGGCAAGCGCGCCCGGTGTCATGCGGCTTAATGTGGTGCGCTTCATGAAGTCGAGCACGGAGAGGCCCGACGAAAACCGCGCGGACCGGCTGGTGGGCAGCACATGATTGGGGCCACCGACATAGTCGCCAATGGCCTCCGGCGTGTGTGCACCGATAAATACCGCGCCTGCGTGCCGAACACTTTCCGCCAACTGGTTCGCGTTTTCCGTGCAGATCTGAAGGTGTTCAGGGGCCAGTCGATCGGACACCGAGATGGCCTCGTCCCAGTTTTGGACGGTAATCACCGCACCGAAATCGGCCCAGCTGGTCCCGGCGATGCTTGCGCGTTGCAGCGTTTTCAGTCGCTCCTTCACCGCTTCATCCACCTTGCGACCGAATTCGGCATCGTCTGTCACAAGTATGGACTGGGCTGAGGCATCGTGTTCGGCCTGCGCCATCAGATCCAGCGCAATCCAGTCCGGGTCATTGTGCCGGTCCGCGATGATCAGAACCTCGGAGGGGCCGGCGATCATGTCGATGCCAACCGTGCCGAAGACCTGACGCTTCGCCGACGCGACAAAGGCGTTGCCGGGGCCGGTGATTTTGTCGACCTTGCTGACCGTTTCCGTCCCATAGGCCAAAGCGGCCACGGCCTGGGCACCCCCGATCCGGTAGACGGTTTCCACCCCACAGATCCGGGCGGCCAACAGAACCAGAGGATTGACCTGGCCATCCGGCGTGGGGGCACAGATCACCAGATTCTCCACGCCCGCAACCTTCGCCGGAATGGCATTCATCAGAACGGACGAGGGATAAGAGGCAAGTCCACCTGGCACGTAGAGCCCGGCTGATGCCACCGCCGTCCATCGCCATCCGAGTTCCGCGCCGCTCTCATCCGTCCACCGCGCGTCATCGGGAAGCTGGCGTTCGTGATAGGCCCGGATACGCTCCGCTGCCAGTTCAAGTGCCGCGCGGTCGGCTTCCGGGACGGTGGCGCAGGCGGCGTCGATTTCGTCTTTGGTGAACGCAAAACCGCCGGATTTCAGTTCCAGCCGGTCCCATTTTTTGGTGTAGCGGATGACCGCCTCGTCGCCGTTGGTCCGGACATCGGCGATGATTGCCGCGACGTCCTGGTTCACGTCCACGTCGTCCTCGCGCTTCGTTGTCAGCAGACGCTCAAAACGCTCCTCAAAATCCCGGTCCGTCGAGGACAGAAACTGTGCCATTGTGATTAATGTCCAATCAGGTTTCGGGGTGCTTCGGCCTGGAGCCGGAAACCGCCTGGTAGGGTTGGGTGGCGTCGGTCATCTCAATATCCAGACATTCGACATCCAGTTCAAAGCCGCCGTCGCCCGAGACGGTAACCGACAGCTTTCCTGAACACTCCTCGCCGGGCACAAATGCCAGCGAAAGGACCGAAATGACCATGTCCCCGTCCTTGGGATTGAGGCCGCTTGCGCGCACCTTCAGGACGTCATTGACTGTCAGAACCGTGCGAACGCGCTCGTAATTGCCGCCACCTGTATCGCTTCCGTCCATGATCTCCCAGCGGAAACGGTTCAGGAGCATGGAAAACCGCCGTTTTTTCGGGGACCAGGAAATATCACTTACTGTCGCCACCGCATCCTGAAGCAACGCGGAGATCACGACCAGATCCTCTTCGCTCCTCGCGATCAGCCTCAGAGGTTTTTCCGACACATCCTCGAAGCGGGCGTCCTGGGTCACGTGATGTCTCTCCGGTTCGTCTGCGGTTTGCGCAGGTCAGGCTTCCAAACCCTCATTTGGACCGTGTCGGGGCCAAAGACAACACCGCGGGCACTATTTTGCGACTTCCGTTTCAGTTGCGTCGGCATCATCCGCGGCGTCGCGCACACGTTTTTGCGCCTTGCGGCGCTTCAGGTTGGCCTTGAGCATGGCCGCACGGCGTTCGGCCCGGTCCATCGCGGGCGTGGCGGCTTTCGCGGATTTTGGTGCGGTTTCCTTCGTCATGGCGGCTGTTTAAATGAACATGCCGTTCCGGTCCATATTATGCTTGCGCCACCCGACAAAATCGGTAAAAGGCCCGCATCGCTGCCGTAGCTCAGGGGTAGAGCACTCCCTTGGTAAGGGAGAGGCCGGGAGTTCAAATCTCCCCGGCAGCACCACTTCCACTAAATCGTCGGTTTTGTACCCCGTGAATGCGGTCAATTGCGCTGTGGGCGAGGCATTTTTTTTGCCGTAAGACCAGGCGTGGTTTGATATTTACGCCAGTGCGGTCAGGCCTCCGCGCGGCAATATTTCGTGCAACCGGGAATTGCAGGCTGTTTGCGGGAATTACTGTATCAGGGTGCCCGTCGCGCCGAATGTCAGCCTGGGTATACCACGCGAAACCCGGTGTGGGACGACGAAGAGTCCGGGGTGTTGCCGGTTCGGGCGGCGATTCTGTAGCGGTAGCAGTAGCTTGCGTGGCACAGGAAGGAGCCGCCTTTAAGCAGGCGTTGGGCGGCGCCCGGTGACGCCTGGCGGGCGGTTTTTTTCAGGGTGCGGACGCGGAAAGGGTCGGCGGTCCATTCCCAGACGTTTCCGACCATGTTGTAGAGACCGTATCCGTTTGGATCGAAGCTGATGGCCGGGGCGGTGGCCGCGTAGCCGTCGGCACAGGTGTTTTTGTGCGGGAAGTTGCCCTGCCAGATGTTGCAGGGCTGGAACGTGTCGTCGTCGGGTGCCTCATCGCCCCAGGGGAAAGTCACGTCGCCAAGCCCACCCCGTGCGGCATGTTCCCACTCGTGTTCTTTTGGCAGTCTGCCACCGGCCCAGCGGGCATAGGCCGAGGCGTCATGCCATGAGACATGCACGACCGGGTGGTCGTCCTCGCCTGGCTTTCCATTGGGGCCGGCGGGCATCGCCCAGGACGCGCCATCGACCCTGCGCCACCATTCCAGACCGTCTATGCCAAGCGTGGCGACTTCAGTCTCGGGCACATGGAGGAAAAAGACAAAGGACCAGCCGAAGCGCTCTGCTTCGGTGCGGTAGCCCGTGGCTTCCACGAACCGGCGGAAGGCGGAGACCGTCACCGTGCCGCGTTCCCACTCGAGAGGCTTTACACGGCGTTCGCGGAGAGGTGACTCGCCGTCGCCGTCAATGACCGGATGCATCGTGCCCACCAAAGCCTTGCCGCCGGGCACATGAACGGTGTCGCGCATCGCCACAGGCATTTCGCCATTCGGCACCGCGACCGCCGGGGAAGATTCCCCGGAGGTGTCCCGGCTGGCGCAGCAAGTTTTCGGTGATCCATCCATTCCCGCGACCTATCCTGCAGTGTTGCGTTGCGCGATGCTCAGGCGGTCGACCAGGTGGCGACCGGCATCGCGCACATGTCGGTACAGGGTTTCGGCTGTGGCGTCGACGTCCTGACGCTTGATGCAGGCGATAATCTCGCGGTGTTCGCGCAGAATGGCCTCACGTCGGCCAACCGCAACCGGCACCCGCGTAGAAATGGCCCAGAGAATTTCGCGGTGCTGCTGCCAGAGTTTGATGGCCACCCGGTTGTAATGATCACCGTAGAGAGTGGCGTGGAACTCCCGATCGAGGTCGGCGTGTCTGAGTTTGTCGGCAAAGTTCAATTCGTTCATCCCGTCCTGTATCACTTCCAGCCGGTCGATATCTTCCTGGCTCGCGGTCTCAACAAAGACGCGGACGAGGTAGGGTTCTAGCTGTTGCCCCACCTCGCTGACGTCGCCGACGAAATCGGTGTCGATGGCCCGGACCCGCGCGCCCTGGTTGGCTACGAAATAAACAAGACCCTCGCCGCGCAACTGCTGCAGGGCTTCGCGGACCGGATTGGTGGACACGCCGTAGCGGTGGGACAGTTCGCTGACCTTCAGACGCTCGTCGTCGGCGAGGTTTCCGGCGAGAATTTCGTGGCGGATCTGATGAAAGATGGCGTTTTCGGCCCCGTCAACGGCCGCAACACTGATCGACAGGGGAAGTTGTGAAGCCGTCATTCTATCGCCTGTTCCAGGTCGCGGTGCCGTGACGGTGTGTGCAACCGTGATTTGGTTCGGATCGTGTATCATTTTCGTGCGATTTGATCAAATCAACGGTAGACCGCTTGCCATTTCACTGTCAAACATATTATGTTTATTTTTAGTGTGGTGTGACGCACGGATTTCAAAAAACACTGGAGGAACGGTTTTGACCCGCAAGCCGAATGTCATTCTGATTTCGACCGATCAGCAACGCGGCGACTGCATTGGTCCGGAGGGGCGCGGTGTGAAGACACCGGGCATTGACCGGATCGGCGCGCGGGGGGTGCGTTTTTCCAAATGCATCACGCCGCATCCCATGTGTCAGGCCGCGCGGGCGTCGATCCTGACCGGTAAGCTGCCCTACAGTCATGGCGTGCGCGACAACGGTCGTGATCTAGACTACCGGTTTGGGGAGCAGGGCCTCGCGGGGATTTTCAGTGCGGCCGGGTATGATACGCATTTCATCGGGAAGGCCCATCTGTCGAGCCAGCAGACGTTCGAGCCGACAGGCCGCCCGGAATGCTATTCCAGTGCGAAGGATTTTCCGCCGGACTGGAGTGGTGAGTATTTTGGTTTTGAGAACGTGCAGATGATGCTGCGGCCGCACCACCATACCAAATGGTATCCGGCGCCGGAAACGCTACACTATGAGAATTGGCTTGATGCTGATGGTCGTGGAAAGGAGCGCTGGGATCTGGCCAAGGAGCACCTGCCTCCGAGAACCCGCAATTTTCAGGCCTGGCGCTCGGCGTTGGACGCGGAGTGGCATTCAACGCCCTGGATCGGAGACCGGACCATCGAGATGATCGAGGAGCAGGGTGAAAAGCCGCTGTTCGCCTGGGTGTCCTTCCCCGATCCGCATCCGCCGTTCCTGGCCCCACGGCCCTGGTGCGACATGTATCATCCCGACGAGGTCATTGTGCCGGAGCATATTGAGCTCGATCTCGACAAGCGGCCGTGGTGGCACCGCGAGTTTCTTGCCGGGCGTGACCGCATCAAACAGGGGGCGGAGCATAATGCGGGCGGCACCGACTGGGGGCAGCGGGGCGACATGTCGGAAGCGGCGATCCGCGAGATCACGGCCATCTATTTCGGTATGATCACCGCGGTTGATCAGCAGGTCGGCCGCATTCTCGACACGCTGGAAGCGCGGGGCGACCTCGACAATACAATCATCATCTTCATCTCTGATCACGGCGAATGGATGGGCGACCATGGCCTGCTGCTCAAGGGGCCGATGCTGTATGATGGACTGCTCCGGGTGCCCTGCCTGATTTGCGGCCCTGGAATTGCCGAGGGCAGGGTCATCGACGCGCCGGTAAACACGCTGGATACTCGCAAAACCCTCGCGGAACTGGTTGGGATTCAAGCCGAGGAGGATAATGGCACGTCCTGGGTAGGCCTGATCGAGGGGCGGCAAACCCGCGATTACGCGCTGAGTGAATTCGAGGTGGATGCAAAGCGCAGCGCGATTGATCTTGACCTGCGCACCGTGCGGAGTGACCGCTACCGGATGTCGGTGGACCTCAATACCGACATTGGCGAGCTTTACGACATGCAGGACGATCCAGATGAGATGGTCAATCTGTTCGACGACCCAGGCGCGGCGAGGATCCGACGGGAACATATGGACATGATACGGGCCCGCGCAAATGACGAAATTCCGCGCGCACCGAGGGTTGGCTGGCACTAGGTCCATGGAGGTTTCGAACGGCGTCCTGCGTTTGCGCACGGCGCCGGAATTCGGGGCGCGCATAACTGAGCTCACCGACCTGCGGAGCGGGCGCAACTGGATTGTGCCGGGGGACCTGAAAGGATCAGCAGCTGAGGGCGCGTCCTATATTGAGGAGCGGCCCAGCGGGTGGGACGAGTGTTTTCCAACTGTGGCAGCCTGCGAGATGCATGCCTGGGGTGGCGGGCTGCGCGATCATGGCGCGCTTTGGGGGCGGGCGTGGACCTGCAATGCCAAATCTTCCGGCATCGTCGCCACGTATGAAGATCCGCGGTTTGTGTTCCGCCGGTCGCTCCGGTTGGCAGGGGAGTATGTGATACTGCGCTATTCCCTGACAGAGCGACAGTCTTCGCCGCTGCCGTGGCTGTGGAGCCAGCACTGTCTGCTGGCCTGTCGCCCAGGGGAGCGCATTGTGGCGTCCGGCATTGGTCCTTGGCACGATTCCGCGGGGAAAGAGGTCAGCCCAGGTCCAGTTTTGCCCGCTTCGGCCGGGGGCGCGGGGAAGTTCTTTGCTCCGGTTGAAGGGCGGGCGAGCGTTGCATTCGCCGGGGACGGAGGACTGATTGAATTTACGTGGGATGCCGCTTCGGCACCGTGGGTGGGGCTGTGGTTTTCCTATGGCGGCTGGCCATTGGATAACCCGCTTTACCAGATCGGGATTGAGCCCACATCGGCCCCATTCAATCCGTTGTCGGAGGCGGTTAAGCGGGGCGGAGCAGACTGGCTGGAAACTGGTGAGACGCGTCACTGGCAGTGCAGAATTCGCATAATAATCTGATTTTTTTGATATATTTTGGAATCGTACATGATTTCATAAAATTGTGTACGGCACATAAATTTAATGATAATATGTTTTATGAGGAGGATTCTTGCCATGGAAAAACCAATGACTTCCATTCTGGGGTTGGCGCTCGCTGCGGGCCTGTCACCGGCTGCAGCGGGGGCCCAGACAGTGCTCGATGTGGTGGCCTGGAAAGGTAACGAGGCCGAGCCTGCGGGTATGCCCGAGCTGATCGCCAAATTTGAGGCCGAAAACCCGGATATCGACGTCGACCTGACCTTCGTCGCCCGCAAGGACGTCGACAAGGTGATCCCGCCGCGTCTTCAGGGCGGCAACCCGCCGGATGTCACGATGGTGGATTCCTCTCTGGTTGATCTCTGGGGCGGGGCGGGTTTCCTGACGGATCTGGGTACCGACAGCGACTGGTACGGGCAGATGATCCCGGCGGTGCGCGACGTGATGACAAGCGACGGGGAAATCCTCGTGTATCCGCTTGAGGTCATCGGCATGGGCAATTTCGTCAACATGGACCTCCTTGCTCAGGCCGGAATTGACAATGCACCGGTGACGATCGACGAACTGAAGTCCGCCTGTCAGGCGCTGGCCGCTGAAGGCATTGCGCCGATGATCTTTGCGGGTGGGTTCCCCGCAATGCTCTATGTTGGCGCGAATGGTCTCGACCCCAACGGCGTTTCCGCTGCGGAATATGGCAGCGGCGAGCGGACCTTTGTGGACGATGAAAACTTCAACACCTCGCTCGACAGCGTGCGGGACCTGGTCGAGGCGGAGTGTTTCGATCCAAAACTGCAGGCCGGTCTGGACCCCTGGGCCACGGCGCCGCAGGAATTCCGCTCCGGCAATGTTGCCATCCTGCCGCAGGGTGCCTGGAACATTGGGAATTTCTCTTCCGTTGAGGGGCTGAACTTCCAGTTTGCCCCGATGCCGTCCCGCTTCACGGAGCATGGTCTGGCCCTTGATCTCGTCGGTCCCGGTTGGGCGATCCCGCGTGATGCGGCAAATGCCGAGGCCGCCCGCAAATGGATCGACTTCTTTACCGAGGAGGAAAACCTCAACGTCTTCCTCGAGGCGGAGGGTGCCTACAGCCCCTTTACCGGCGGCGTGTCGACCATGCCCGATCTGGCTGAACCATACACGGCAGCCCGCGATGCCGGAAGTCTGATCCTGTGGCCGTTCTCGACGCTGGAATTCCCCAAAATCCTGCAGTCGGAATGGGAGGACAGCATCACCGGTTTCCTGCTGAACATTGACGCCGACAATGAGGAAACGCTCGAGCGCTGGGACTACGCGGTCGAGGACAGCATGTAGGAAAAATGGCCTGGCACGTTAACTGCCGGGCCTCTCACGGACGGAGGACACCATGCGCGCACGATATTCACTTTACCTGTTCACGGTGCCGGCACTGCTGGTGATTGGACTGTTCTTCGTACACCCGATCATCCTGACCTTCGACATGAGCCTGACCAATTTCGCGGGTATCGGAGAGGCGAAGGACGTTGGCTGGCGCAACTACGAGCGCATCTTTGGCCGCGACCGGTATTTGCGGGAAATCTGGCTGACACTCTGGTACACGGTGATCGTGGTATCGGCACTCACGGTGACGGGGCTGTTTTTCGCGGCCATGCTGCACCGGCTGCCACTGATCCGAAATTTCAGCCGGGCCGCACTCTATACGCCCGCCATGATGTCCTTCGTTGTCGTCGGATATGTCTGGCAGTTCCTCTACTCGCCCCTGAATGGCGGCATCAACGTGGCCCTGCGGGATCTCGGCCTCGGTGCCTGGGAGCAAAACTGGCTCGGTGATCCGGCGATTGCGCTCTATTCCGTGGCTTTCACCCAGATTTGGATGTTCACCGGGTTTACCTGCGCCATCTTTTTGGCCGGGTTCGCGGGCATCCCCGAAGAGATTGGCGAGGCCGGCCGGCTTGAGGGCGCAACATCCTGGCAACGTTTCCGCTACCTGGAACTGCCGCTGTTGGGGCCGTCGATTACCGTATCGGTCATGCTGACCACCATCGGCACGCTTAAGACTTTTGAACTTCCCTTCATCCTGACCAAGGGCGGGCCGGACGGGGCCACGCGGCTTCTGTCCATCGACATCATCGACAACCTATTCGGCCAGTACAAGTTCGGTTTCGCCAGCGCGCTTTCCATCGTCATGCTGGTCATCGTCCTGATCGTGGCCTTCATCCAGAACAAGGTCCTTCGTGACCGGGAGCAAGCGTGATGAGCCTCTCCGAAACCGCCACCGCGCACAGCGCGACCAGCCTCGACTGGGATCTTATCAGACGCCGCGGCAAATCCGTTTTTGCACACGGCATTGTACTCGGGCTTGTGGGCGTCATGCTTCTGCCGCTGATCTACATGGTAATGATGTCCTTCAAGACGTCGACTGAGATCGCACAGGATCCGCTGGGCCTGCCCAACACCCTCTACTGGGGCAACTACATGGAGGCGCTGGCCTCCATGGGATATGTCCGCTCGGTGATCAACTCCATGGGCATTACGGTATCCGTGATCCTCGTGGTGGTTTTCGCGGGCGCCATGGCGGCCTATCCGCTGGCGCGGCTGGAAAACCGGATCAGCCGGGTCATCGTCATGGTTATGGCGCTGGGCCTGGCCACTCCGAATTTTGTCACAATCACGCCGATTTACGTGATCTTCCGCGATCTCGGTTTGCTGGACAGCTATCTCGGTATCGTTCTGGCCTTTGCCGCGCTCAAACTGCCGCTCGCGGTGTTCTTCTACACCAGCTTTATCGCGGCCATTCCCATTGAACTGGAAGAAGCCGCGCGGCTCGACAACTGTAACAACTGGCAGGTCTTCTGGCATGTCATCAGGCCTCTGCTCGCGCCCGTTACCGCCACGCTGTCCCTGTTTGTGATGATCATGGTCTGGAACGACTTCATTTATCCGCTGCTGCTCCTGACGGACAAGGACAAGCTTACGGTCATGATCGCGGTTTACAAGTTCGTCGGCAACACCGGTATCGACCCGACCAAACTGTTTCCTGCAGCGGTTCTGGGTTCAATTCCTTTGCTCATCATGTTCGCGGTGTTCCAGCGCAAGATCATGGCGGGCGCGACCGCGGGAGCCGTCAAATGAACCTCGAAGGTAAACATGTTATCGTCACCGGCGCCGGGGCCGGAATCGGTCTTGGTATTGCCAAAGCCTGCCGCAATGCGGGGGCCGATGTAACTGGCTTTGACTGGAAGACTGAGGGCCGCGAAAGGCTGGAGGCCACTGGCGCACGCTTTGAACAGGTCGATGTGACCGACCTTGACGGGTTTGAAGCGGCGATTGCCGGGGCGCATGACCGGGCCGGGCGGCTCGATGGCATGGTCAACAATGCGGGTGTCACCATCAAGGTGCCCTTCCTCGAGATTACACGCGAGCAGATGGAAACCCTCTGGACCGTCAACCAGCGTTCGGTGCTGGTGGGGTGTCAGGCGGCGGGCCGGATCATGGCCAAAGCCGGGCATGGCTCTATCGTAAACCTTTCGTCGGTGCATGCGCGCACGACCAATCCCGGCCATGAAGGCTACGCGGGCACGAAGGCCGCGATTGCGGCAATGACCCGTGCGATGGCTTGGTCGCTTGGGCCCGAGGGGGTCCGCGTCAATTCGATCTGCCCGGCTTTGACCCGAACCGAGATCGTCGACAAAGCGATGGAAGATCCGGACAACGCGGCGCGCTTCCGGTCCTGGACGGCCGATGGCGAGGTGACGACCGTGGACGAGATTGGCGCACTGGCCGTGTTTTTGCTGTCGGACGCGGCATCCGCGCTGAACGGGTCGGAAGTTACCGCCGACCGCGGCATGTCCGCGCTTCTGGACGTTTTTGATCTGAGGAGGAACTGAGATGGCCGAACTGGCGCTCAAAAATGCGATCAAGCGCTACGGCGCGACACAGGTCGTTCACGGTGTCGATCTTCAGGTCGATGATGGCGATTTCTGCGTTTTCGTTGGCCCGTCGGGATGCGGAAAATCAACCCTGCTCAGGATGATCGCGGGTCTCGAGGAAACCAGTGATGGGCGCATGACAATCGGCGGGAGGGACGTCACCCACGCGGACCCGGCCAAGCGGGGCGTGGCGATGGTGTTCCAGACATATGCGCTTTATCCGCATATGACGGTGCGTGAGAACATGAGCTTCGGGCTGAAAATTGGCGGAACCGAGAAATCCGAGATCAAGCGGAAGGTGGACGCGGCCGCGCAGATTCTGAAGCTGGATGACTATATGGACCGCAAACCCAAGGCCCTGTCCGGCGGCCAGCGTCAGCGTGTGGCAATCGGTCGTGCAATTGTTCGGCAACCGGATGTGTTCCTGTTCGATGAGCCGCTCTCGAACCTCGATGCGGAACTGCGCGTCGAGATGCGGGTGGAAATTGCCAAGCTGCACAAGCAACTGGGTGCGACGATGATCTATGTCACCCATGACCAGGTCGAAGCCATGACCATGGCCGACAAGATCGTGGTTCTGCGGGACGGCCGTATCGAACAGGCCGGGGTACCGGTCAAACTCTATGAGGACCCCGATAATCTTTTTGTTGCGGGTTTCATCGGTTCGCCTCGGATGAATTTCTTCGCGGGCACGGTTGCCCGGGTCGAGGCTGGTATTGCTCACGTGACACTGCCCCGGCTTGGCGGTGTCGAGGTGCCGGTTAGCGTCTCTGATCTGCCCGCTGCTGGACAGGCGGTAAAACTCGGTCTGCGGCCGGAGCATTTCGAGCCCGGTGGCGCAATCCAGACTGAACTTGCCATTGATGTGATCGAGAATCTTGGCGGCGTTTCCTACGCATATTCATCAGCGGAAGGCGATGAGCATCCGGTGATTGTTGAACTTCGCGGCAAAACGCGGCCCGGCGAAAGCGGTGCTCTGTCAGTCGCATTCGATCCTTCCTCGGTTCTTCTTTTCGACTCCGAGACGGGCCAGCGCATCCGCTAGGGCTTTAATAAGCAGGGTGCCTTTTGGCGGGCCTCTCGTTGTCAGGCCTGCCAGCGCACCGCGGGTGCGGGAAGACCCGGAGTCTCCAAATCAACGGCAAAAAGACCGCCGTCGAGGTCGGGAGTGTCGACGCCGATCGCGGCGCTGGTGATGTAGAGCCGTTTGAGGTCATCGCCGCCGAAGCAGCAACTGGTCGGCCGCTGTGCCCTCAGTTTGATTTGCCGCAGGATTTTGCCCTCCGGCGACAGGCATTCGACCCGTGCGCCATCCCAAAGCGCCACCCAGATGTTTCCGTTCCGATCGACGCAAATCCCGTCAGGTTTCCCTTCCTCCGGGGCGCGTGATGCCAGTACCGTGCGGTTTCTCAGTTCGCCGCTCTCCGGGTGATGGTCAAAGGCGTAGATCTCGCCTGCCGCGCTGTCCACCAGGTAGAAACGGCGGGCGCCCGGGCTCCAGCCGAGGCCATTGGACACGGTCAGGCCGTCGACCAGCTTCCGCGGGTCGTTTCCCTGATAGCGCCAGAGGGAACCCGTTGGCCCTTTGGCGCCCTCACTCATCGTGCCGGCAAAGAGATTGCCCTGGGGGTCGGCCTTGCAGTCATTAAGCCTGTTCCCCGTCAGGTCCGGCTCGGGATCATGCAGGATGTCCAACTGTTCGGTTTTTAAATTGAGGAGGGCCAGACCCCTGGCTGTCGCCACAATCAGATCATCGGACCCTTCAAGCAGCAGCACGGCGCTGACGAGGAATGGCAGTTTAAGAGTTGTATTGATGCCGGTTGCCGGATCAAAGGCGTGTACCTGATGGTTCGCAATATCCACCCACCGCAACACGCGATGTCGAGCATCCCAGACAGGGCTTTCCCCGCAGAGCGCCGCGGTTTCGGCGACGCAGGTAGCTTCGGTAAACGAGGTAGTCATGGGGTGCCTCCATGCTTAAGAACCATGTCGACACAGAAACATAATATGTTTAAATTTTCAACGCCGGGGTGGCGATTTGCCCGCATCCTTGACCACTTTGGAAAGGCGACGCGCCGCATCCGCGAGATGTTCCTTCATGCGCTCGTAAGCTGCTTCCGGGTTCTGCGCCTCAATTGCTTCCGCTATGGCCAAATGCAGGGGAATGGACTTTCGGTTGCGCTTCTCGTCCGGGTTCGTGATCCGGATTGACAGCATGAGCCCCGCGAAGATCGCGTTCTCCAGCGCATCGAGATAGGGGTTGTTCGCGGCACGCAGGACCGCAATGTGGAACCGCGCATCGCTCAGCACATATTCGCTGTTTTCACCCGCATGCTGTTCCATCTGTTCGCAGGCATCGAGAATGGCCGCAAGCTGTTCATCGCTGCGGCGGGCGGCCGCGTAGAAGGCGGCGTCAGGCTCAATCGACTGGCGCAGTTCCATAAGACTGATCAGCCGCGCGTTGTCGACGGTGATGGATTGGTGCCACATCAGCACGTCCCTATCGAGCATCTGCCAGTACCGCACGTCGAGAACCCGGGTGCCAATCCGCTGCCGAACCTCAAGGAAGCCCTTGGCGACCAGCATCTTCACGGCTTCGCGTACCGCGGTGCGGCTGACACCAAACTCATCGCAGAGCGCGTTTTCGTCAGGCAGAAGCTCGCCGGGCATCAGTCGCCCTTCGAGGATACGCTCGCCCAGTTTGCGGGAAATCTGTCCCGAGAGCGAGCGGGACAGGGTATTCGACTGCGGTATCAGGACATCGGTTTCATGAAGTGTCACGGGCGGTTACTCCTTGCATTCCCGTAATCATAATACCTTTACCTGTAATAACAATCATAAGTTCCGGTTTGTCTCACCAGTTTGTCACCGCGCCGTCGGTCCATGTCATATGCGGACATTCCATCTGGCGTGGGTTTCCCACGTTCCATCAGAAAAATACATTGATAATATGTTTAAACGAAGTTAAGGTGGCAGTGTAAGTTTGAAGTGATGCCGAAATCCCCGATCCCTCAGCGGCTTCTCGCCGCGCTGTGCGGGGTCGTTCTGATAGCGCGGCATGCAGAGCCTCAAACGTGACTGAAGACATGCTGAGAGATACGGGATGCCGGCCAGGAACATTGTCTTTTTCATTACCGACCAATGGCGCTGGGACACGCTGAACCAGCTTGGCCATCCCTGTAAGCTGCCCAACCTAAAGGCGTTCGGAGGAGAAAGCACAAATCACGTTAATGCATTCACCTGCGTACCACTCTGCACACCCGCACGCGGAAGTCTGTTCACCGGGAAATGGCCGCATCAGACCGGTACAATGGACAACGTCCAAGGGTCGTCGTTTTATCCCCATGGCAAACTGCATCCAAGCCACCGGACCTATATGGAGCGGATGCAGGACGCTGGCTACAATGTCAGTTTCATAGGCAAGTGGCATCTCGGTGACGGTACGCTGCATGAGCGCGGAATCGACGCGCCGCTTTCTGACGGCGGTGATGATCCGCTGATGCCACCGGCGGACATGGAATTCGCAAACCCGCGCAAAACGCCCTTCTACGGTACCATCACCAGAGGCATCCATATGGATGAGAAACGCGTGTTGAAAGGCATCGAAAGACTCGAAAGCCTGTCAGCTTCTGACCAACCGTTCTGCCTTATAGTGTCGCTCCCGGGTCCGCATTTTCCTCACCACGTGCCCGGGGAATGGGTGCATCTGTATGATGACATCCCCGACGACTACATGCCGGACAATTTCATCCCGCAGTTTACGGAGGAGGGTAAACCCGCAGCTCAGGGAGCGCCTTACTGGCCGTGCCAGGACACGCGGAACCTCGATCAGCAGGACTGGCGCCGCACCGCACAGCACTACTGGGGCTTCTGTTCCTTCATCGATGACCTGTTTGGCCGGTTCCGTCGGCGGATGTCGGAGCTTGGCCTCGACGATACGACACGTCTGGCGTTCACGGCGGACCATGGCGAGATGCTGGGTGCCCATGGCTGGTTCGACAAGGGGCCGTTTTTCTATGAGGAAGTGATGCGCATCCCAATGTTGATCCGCGATGCGGGACAGGTGGATGCAAGAACCAGCGACGGGTTCGTCAATTTCCGCGATCTCTTCCCAACGCTTCTGTCCGACAGCGGCGCTGAGGAGATTTTGACCGCAGAAGAAAGGGCGCGCAGTTACAATGTGACCAACGCGGATCATGCCGTCTATTGCTACGACGCCTACCAGGGACGGCAGTTCAAATTCCGCGGTATTCGCGAAACGCGCTACAAATATGCCTGGAGTCCGCATGACCTCGAGGAGTTCTACGACCTCGAAATGGACCCGCAGGAACGGGTGAACCGCGCCGGAGACCCCGCCCTGGCCGCGGAGAAAGGCCGGCTGAAATCGCGGCTGTTCGACTGGATGAACGCCGAAAGCGACGCGCTGGCCTACGGTGGCTATCAGTTGCCGGTTGGCAGTTACATCGACGGGCGCCCCGCGCACGAACAGCACGATCACAAACAGCATCTCAATCCGGCGCTGAAGCAGTGATGCCAACGGCTCCGGTCATCGACTGCGCTGCGACGCTATACGCCGAATTCCAGGCTCGAGGCGGATGAGCAGCAGATCCGCCTCGGTCGTAAAAACACCAAGACCGGTTTTCAATTCAAAATCCGGCGAGGAGAGACACCGCATGAATTTTCCCAACAGGATGTATATCGAGGGCGGGCTGACCACCGGTCAGGGCACGGTTGAGGTGATAAATCCCGCATCCAACGAATGTATTGCCACCGTGGCGGCGGCCGGAATGAATGATGTCGAAAGGGCGCTCCGGGCCGCGAAGGCTGCTGCGCCAGGTTGGGCCGCGACCCCGGTCGCGGAGCGACAGAACTGGATGCTCAAACTGCGGAATGCCGTGATCGAACACGAGGACTGGCTGCGCACCTGCATCCACTACGAAATGGGGAAACCCTGGGGCGGAACGCAGGAGGATTTCGATCTTCTGGAGCGGTCGCTGAAGTTTTACGCGGAGGAAATTCAGCGCGTCCATGACGAGACCCTGCGCGATCCTGACCGGACGCATGAGCATCGCCTCGTTTATGAGCCGGTTGGCGTGGCGGTGGCCTATCTCGCGTGGAATTTTCCGCTGCTGAATCTCGCCTACAAGATTGGGCCCGCCATGGCTGCCGGTTGCCCGGTCATCATCCGACCCTCGGCGGCAACACCAGTGTCGGCCTATGCGGTTGGCGAACTCTGCCAACGGATTGGACTGCCTGCGGGAGTGGTCAACATCCTGACGACCGACGGCTACGGCCCGTCCGACGCGCTTGCGGCGTCGACCATTCCCAACCTGATTACCCTGATCGGCTCCACCAGTACCGGCAAACACCTCGTGACGGTTGCTGCAACCTCAATCAAGAAATACTCCATGGAACTGGGCGGCAACGCGCCCGTGCTGGTCTACCGCGACGCGGATCTCGATCTGGCAGCGGATATCGTTACCAGTGTGAAATTCAACAACGCAGGCCAGATTTGCGTGTCCCCCAACCGTGTTTTCGTCGAGCGTGATGTCTACGACGACTTCCGGGAAAAGGTGGTGCAGCGGGCCCGCGACGCGAAGGTGGGTTTTGACCGCGATGCGGATATGCTCACGGGTCCGATGATTGACGGTCGCGCGTGGACGCGGGTCAAGGGGCTGATCGACGATGCCGTCGCAAAAGGCGCCGCCCTCCTGACTGGCGGTGACCGGCCGGAGGGCCTCAGTCAGGGTCACTTCATGGCCCCAACCGTGCTGGATGGTGTGACGCCGGATATGCAAATCTACCAGGATGAGATCTTCGGCCCGGTTGTCAGCCTGATCCCTTTCGATGACCGTGACACCGTCCTCGATCGCGCGAATGACGGTGAGGAGGGAGGCCTGGCCTCCTATGTGTTCACGGCTGATCTGGCCCTGGCCGAAAGGGTCGCGAGACGCCTGCGCTATGGAGAGGTGCAGATCAACGGCGTGAAATACGATATCTACCTGCCACATGGCGGGATTGGGCAATCGGGTATCGGGCATGACTGTTCGCGTCTTGCCCTGAATGATTACCTGGTCGTGAAACGCATCAGCCGGGGGCTGAACTGATGGAGGGCAATATGAAACCTGACGTTGTCACCGGCGATCTGAAAATCACAAAGATCACCAGTCACGTCCTGCAATGCGATATGCCCGAGGAACTGGGCTATTCGCAGCAGTATTACGCGAAACGGACCGCCCACCTCGTCGAGGTCGAGACCGATCAGGGGATCACCGGCTGGGGAGAGTGTTTCGGGCCCGGCAACGTGGCGATTGCCAACAAAACGATCGTGGAAAAGGTCATCCAGCCGCTGGTGCTCGGCATGGATCCCATGGACCGCGACGTGATCTGGCACCGGGTCTACAACCTGCTCCGCGATCACGGCCAGAAGGGCATGCCGCTGCAGTCACTCTCGGGCGTTGACATCGCTCTGTGGGACATTGCCGGGAAGGTGGCGAGACAGCCGATCCACAAGCTGATCGGCGGCGCCCATCGCAGCCAGGTAAAAGCCTATGGCTATGGGATGATGCTCAAGCGCGAAAGCGTCGGGGATCACGTGGCGCGTTTTGCCGATGAGGCTGCGGCGATCCGGGACATGGGCTTTGCCGCGACCAAGATGAAACTGGGGCTCGGCCCGAAGGATGACGTTAAACTCGCGGAGGCCGTGCGCCGTGGGATCGGTGACGATTTCGACTTCATGGCCGATGCCAACCACGCCTATAACACCGCGGACGCATTTTACGTGGGGCGTGCGCTGGATGAACTGGGCGCTTTTTGGTTCGAGGAGCCGGTCGCTCCCGAGGATCTTGATGGCTACCGCGAATTGCGGGCCGGGTTGAAAGTGAACATCTCGGGCGGCGAGGCGGAGTTTAACCGCTGGGGCTGGCGCGGTCTGCTGGAAAACCGGGGCCTCGATATCGCGCAGCCGGAAGTGTGCGCGCTTGGAGGGATATCTGAATACCTTCGGGTGCTTGTCCTGTGTCACGCGCATTTCACGCCGGTTGTGAACCACGTGTGGGGATCCGCCATCGCCGTAGCCACGAATTTGCAGCTTCTGGCTGCTATGCCGCCGATGCCAGGTGGTCTGTTCCCGCGTGAGCCGTGGCTTGAGTTCGACACGACCGAGAATCGTTTCCGCGACAACCTGCTGGTGGAGCCGTTCGACATCCAGGGGCAGGTTGCCCGCAATGACGGACTGATCGCCATTCCCACCGGGCCCGGACTTGGTGTCGAACCGGATCGGGACTTTATCAAAGCCTACGAGATGGACCTCTAGGACCTTGCCGGGTGACATGATCCGCTTCGTCGTCGTGGACTGGGGAACGTCGAGCTTCCGTCTTTGGGCCATGGCTGCCGACGGCTCGGTTCTAGCGGAGCGCAAAAGCGGGCAGGGCATGTCCACGCTCGATCCGTCCAGCTTTGCTCCGGTTTTGAATCGGCATCTGCATGCCCTGTCGATACCTCCGGAGGTGCCCGTTCTCATCTGCGGTATGGCCGGGGCACGTACCGGGTGGCGTGAGGTCGCCTACCTGGATTTGCCCCTGCGTCTCGACACAGTACCGGAGGCCGCAGTTCAGGTGGGTGAGGAGCGCGACATCCGCATTCTTCCTGGTGCCGCCCAACGTTCCGCGGATGCGCCGGATGTCATGCGTGGCGAGGAAACCATGCTACTCGGCGCGGTCCGTCGGTACGGTGCCAGGGGCGTCGTCTGTATGCCCGGCACACACTCGAAATGGGCGACGCTTCAGGATGGCGTATTGACCCGTTTTGAGACGTACATGACCGGCGAGGTCTTCAATCTGTTTCGTCAGCACTCGACTCTCGCGGATTTTTTGAGCGGCACTGACTTCGATGAAACCGCCTTCGCGGCTGGTCTTGACGCTGGCCTGCAGCAGCCTGCGGCCGTGATGAGCAAGGTCTTCGGCCTGCGCGCCGGGCCGCTGCTGGGGCTTGTTTCAGAAAATATTATCCCATCGCGTCTGTCGGGTCTGCTGATCGGTCTTGAGATCGCCGGAGCCAAGGCTTCGGCAGGGACGGACGTCACACTCATCGCCTCCGGACCTCTCGCGGACAGATATCATCGGGCGTTGACGCTCGCCGGGCTAAACCCGCGGTTGATCGACGCCGATGACGCGGTCCGGGCCGGGCTGGCCCACTTCGCCGCCGCCATCTGGAAGATTCCTCATCCCATGGAGACTGCAAAATGAACGGTCCTGAGATTTGGGAGCAGATCAACGTCAAACTCATCGCCATCCTGCGCGGTATCACGCCTGACGAGACGCCTGGGATCGTCACCGAACTGCTCGACTGCGGGTTCCGTGCGATTGAAATCCCCTTGAATTCGCCCGATCCGTTAAACTCGATCGCGCAGGCGGTTGATATTGCCAAGGGCTACGGGGCCTGCCTCATCGGTGCCGGAACGGTTTTAACCAGCGAAGATGTGGCAAGGGTCAGGGATGCCGGCGGCAACCTGATCGTCTCGCCGGACATCAACCCGGAGGTCGTCTCAGCCACTGTGGCAGCGAAGATGGCGAGCTTCCCCGGGGTGTTCACTGCAACCGAAGCACACCATGCCATCCGCCTTGGAGCGACTGGACTGAAGTTTTTCCCGGCATCTCTGATTGGTCCGGAGGGAATCAATGCCATTCGCGCGACGCTGCCAGGTTCCACGCGGATATGCGCGGTTGGCGGTGTTGGACCAAAACAGTTTGGCGCTTACCGTTCTGCGGGCGTGACGGGCTTCGGGCTGGGCGGCAACCTGTACAAACCTGGCGCGTCTGCCGCCGAAGTCGGTGAAGCGGCGCGCAGTGCGGTCAAGGTCTTCCGGGACGGATAGGGCAATCCCATCCGTCCCGGATTTTCATGTCATTGGCGTTTGCCTCAGAAATCCCAGTCCTCGTCTTCCGTGGCGACGGTTTTGCCGATCACGTAGGAGGAACCGGAGCCTGAGAAGAAGTCGTGGTTCTCGCTGTCCGGGCTAAGGGCAGCCATGATGGCCGGATTCACCTCACAGGCCGCCGGCGGGAACAGGGCCTCATAGCCGAGGTTTTGCAGGGCCTTGTTGGCGTTGTAGTGCAGGAACGCTTTCACGTCGCCGGTCAGGCCGATGCCGTCATAAAGCTCACCTGTGTAGCGGGTCTCAATTCCGTAGAGATCGAACATGAGGTTGAAGGCAAAATCCTTCAGGTTCTGGCGCTCGGCCTCGGAGAGACGTTCGGCGGCACGCTGGAACTTGTAGCCGATGTAATAGCCGTGGATGGCCTCGTCCCGAATGATGAGACGGATCAGGTCGGCGGTGTTGGTAAGCTTGCCGCGGCTTGACCAGTACATCGGCAGATAGAAACCGGAATAGAACAGGAAGCTCTCCAGAAACACGCTGGCGATCCGACGGCGCAGGGGATCGGCACCCGCATCGTATTCGTCGAGGATGAGACGCGCCTTTTCCTGCAGGTGCGGATTGTCTTCGGACCAGCGGAACGCCTCGTCGACCTCGCGGGTCAGGCAGAGGGTCGAGAAGATCGAGGAATAGCTGCGCGCGTGAACCGCCTCCATGAAAGCGATGTTGGTCAGCACGGCCTCCTCATGCGGCGTCTGGGCATCGGCCAGCATCGCCGGGGCGCCGAGGCTGTTCTGAATTGTGTCGAGCAGGGTCAGGCCGGTGAAAACACGAATGGTCAGTTCGCGCTCCTCTGGACGCAGCGTTGCCCAGCTTTGTACGTCATTGGACAGCGGCACTTTTTCCGGGAGCCAGAAATTGACGGTCAGACGGTTCCAGACCTCCAGGTCCTTCTCGTCTTGAAGGCGGTTCCAGTTGATGGCGCGGGGGACTGCGCGGGGCTGTTCAATGGTGTCTTTCACGGCGCGTACTTTCTGGCGGATCGGAGTGCGGGGTGGAGCGGGGGCGCGGGGTTCAGAGGGTGCAGGAAACGCAGCCCTCAACCTCCGTGCCCTCAAGGGCCGTCTGGCGGAGCCGGACATAGTAGATGGTCTTTATGCCCTTCTTCCAGGCGCGGATCTGGGCGCGGTTGATGTCCCGCGTCGTGGCCTCCGCCGGGAAGAACAGGGTCAGGGAGAGACCCTGGTCCACATGCTCGGTCGCTGCGGCATAGGTGTCGATGATGGCGTCCGGTCCGATCTCATAGGCGTCCCGGTAATAGTCGAGATTGTCGTTGTTCATGAACGGCGCGGGGTAGTAGACGCGCCCGATCTTTCCCTCCTTGCGGATCTCGATTTTCGACACGATCGGGTGGATGGAGGAGGTCGAGTTGTTGATGTAGCTGATCGACCCGGTCGGCGGCACGGCCTGAAGGTTGCGGTTGTAGAGCCCGTCTCTCATCACCGCCTGCTTGAGTTCGGACCATTCCTCCCGCGTCGGCAGCGCGACATTGAGGCGCTCGAACAGGGCGCGAACGGCATCGGTTTCTGGCAGCCAGTCGCGCGAGGTGTATTTGTCGAAGAAAGAGCCGTCCGCATATTTGGACTTCTCAAATCCCTTGAAGCTGTGCCCGTGTTCCCGCGCCAGAGCATTGGAGGCGCGAATGGCGTGATACGTAATGGCGGCAAAGTAGCAGCTGGTGAAGTCGATGCCCTCGTCGCTGCCGTAATGAATGCTTTCGCGGGCCAGGAAACCGTGCAGGTTCATCTGACCGAGGCCAACGGCATGCGCCTCGTCATTGCCGCGACGGATGGACGGTACGCTGTCGATGGCGGACATTTCCGACACGGCTGTCAGGGCGCGGATGGCCGTCTCAACGGTCGCACCGAAATCCGGGCTGTCCATTGTGGCCGCAATGTTGAGCGAGCCGAGATTGCAGGAAATGTCCGTGCCGAGATGGTCGTAACTCAGGTCGTCATTGAAGCGCGAGGCTTCGTTGACCTGAAGGATTTCCGAGCAGAGATTCGACATCGAGATGCGCCCGTCAATTGGATTGGCGCGGTTCACCGTGTCCTCAAACATGATGTAGGGGTAGCCGGATTCGAACTGGATTTCCGCCAGCGTCTGGAAGAAGGCACGGGCGTTGATCTTCCGCTTGCGGATGCGCCGGTCGTCGACCATCTCCTCGTATTTGTCGGTCACGGAGATTTCCGAGAACGGCTTGCCATAGACCCGCTCAACGTCGTGGGGCGAGAACAGGTACATGTCCTCGTTTCGCTTCGCCAGTTCAAAGGTCACGTCCGGGATCACCACACCAAGAGACAGGGTCTTGATACGGATCTTCTCGTCGGCATTTTCCCGTTTGGTGTCGAGAAAACGCAGGATGTCGGGATGGTGGGCGTTGAGGTACACCGCGCCCGCACCCTGGCGCGCACCAAGCTGGTTGGCGTAGGAAAAGCTGTCTTCCAGCAGCTTCATCACCGGGATGACACCGGAGGATTGGTTCTCGATGCCCTTGATAGGTGCGCCGTGCTCCCGGATGTTGGTCAGCATCAGGGCCACGCCGCCGCCGCGTTTGGACAGCTGGAGTGACGAGTTGATGGCCCGGCCGATGGATTCCATGTTGTCTTCCATACGGAGAAGGAAACACGAAATCAGTTCACCGCGGCTCTTCTTGCCCGCGTTCAGGAAGGTTGGCGTGGCGGGCTGGAAGCGGCCCGAGATGATTTCCTCCATCAGACGCATCGCCAGCGCCTCGTCGCCGCGCGCCAGGGACAGGGCCACCATCACGACCCGGTCCTCGTAGCGTTCGAGGTAGCGCTGACCGTCGCGGGTCTTCAGGGTATAGGAGGTGTAATACTTGTACGCGCCGAGGAACGCCGGGAAGCGGAATTTTTTCGCGTAGGCCGCGTCCCAGATTTTGCGCTGGAAGTTGCGGGAGTACTGGTCGAGTACCTCGACCTCGTAATAGCCCTCGTCGACCAGATATCCGAGTTTTTCATCAAGCGAGTGAAAAAACACCGTGTTCTGGTTCACGTGCTGCAGAAAATACTGACGTGCCGCCAGGCGGTCAGCGTCGAAGCGGATGTGTCCCTCGCCGTCATAGAGGTTCAGCATCGCGTTGAGCGCGTGAAAGTCGGATGTCGGGGTCAGTTCCGCATCAAGCATTGTTCCGGAGTTCCTCTGTCAGGTGAACGACCCCGGCAGGAAGGCGGTGCCGGTCGTCAGTGGTGGGTCTGTGTCTGGAGTGGGCGACGGTAGGTGTTTTCATCATCGTGTTGGTGTCAGGCGGCGGTTTGAAACGGGGCGAAGGCTTTCAGTCCGGACCGGACGACGGCGACGTCGTTTCCGGTGCCCGCCAGTTCAAACCGGTGAAGCAGAGGCACCGAACATTTTTGGGAGATGACCCGCCCGGCCAGGGCAAACGTTGCGCCAAAATTGCGGTTGCCACCCGCAATCACCCCGCGCAGCAGGCCGCGGCGCAGGGGATCGTTGAGAAAACGGATCACCTGTTTTGGTACCGCGCCGCGCCCCTCGCCATCGGCATAGGTCGGGCAGACCAGGACATAGGGCGCGTCGGGTTCGGGCATCGTGTCCTTCGGGCTGACGGGAATGCGGGCCGCAGACATGCCAAGGGCAGAGACGAAACGCGCCGTATTGCCCGAGCCGGAGGAGAAGAACACGAGACGCGCCATTGTGTCAGGCCAGGCCGGCGATCAGGTCGGGACGGAAACCGGCCCAGTGCGATTCTCCGGCGATGACAACCGGAGCCTGGCGGTAGCCCAGTTCGGTGACGCGCGTCATGGCATCGGCATCGCCGGTGAGGTCCACGACCTCAAAGCTCAGGCCGCTTGCCTCAAGGGCGCGGGTGGTCGCCGTGCACTGTACGCAGGCCGGTTTGGAATAAACTGTGATTGTCATTGCTCTGTGCCTTTTCCTGTCCTTCGGACCAGGGACACCGCGTCGCCGGATGATCCATCCATCCGTCCCGCGTGTGCGCGCCCCAGGGCCCTCCGCCGTCGGTCGTCATCATTTGCGCCCTGGCAGGTTTCCTGGCTCACGGCTCGCCGCCTGGCTGGCCTTCCCGGGGTGGAACCGGTGGCGTTTCAGCCCTGCTTGCCGTCTACAGTTGCGGGGGCAGCACCGGATTTGACCCAAAGACCGCACCGGTTTCCCTCTTAGCCCCCGACGCGAGTCGGGAGCACCAAAGCATCTGCATATTGGGGTTTGGTGCGGGTGTGTGTCAATATATGGATTTGAGTTTCTTTAAAATTGAACGCATTTTAATTGCACACGTATAGCGTGCATAGCCGAAACTCATGATTTGGAGGAGCTGCCTCTCTGAAGGGATTCCCGGAACAGGTCAATTGGATATTGCCCCCGAACCTCTCCGAAACTGTCGGGGAGGGTTGCGGCCATATCTTGATATGATATAACATTACACCAGTTTGGAGCCGCTGGCCGGAAAGGGTCGCTGAACCCCTCGCGCCGTCGGCTCCTCCAACGCTGCCGGATCGCGTGAAGCGCGTCGCGTGGACCACTCGCTGAGGGAAAAAGGATAGTTGTGAGGCGCTGACGTAACGGCTGATCAGGTCCCTTTACCTGACGCATCCCCTGAAACCAAAACCCCATTGACCCGGTCGCCGCCGCTTCCGGGAACGAAGGAATTTTTCCATGTTCATCCACAACGGACGGTTTGTGCAGGCGGGAAGCCGTCGCCGGACGGCACCCGTCGGAAACTCGAATCTGGCGCAGAGCCCGGCATCCAACGGCGCGCCGAACCAAAAGGTGTGCCCATGACCACCGTTCTGCCCGCGATAGCGACAGCAATGAACAGCAGTGACGATCCAAATGTCCTGCGAACCCTGGGTATGAAAGGCGTCTCCCTGGCACTGTGGGACCGCGCCCTCCCGGATGATCTCGCACATACGCTGGACAGCCTGCCGCCCGAGAATTTGCCGGTAATGCGTCGCAGGCTGGCGGTGTCACAGGTTCGTCGCGCGGTTCTTGAGGCATGTGAGGATGCGGGCGCGAACGAAATTGCCACTGATCTCGCTACTGAGATCCGTGAACTTGCCTCCCATGCCATGGCCGTTTTTGCGTCCCCCATGTTAGAGATCCGCATTCAGGTCACCGAGGGCCAACCCTGTCCGAAATGGCATGTGGACGCCGTGCAGGGCCGGCTGCTTTGCACGTTGCGCGGACCAGGTACGGAATACGGGCCGCTTCAGCCCTCCGGCGAGCCGGAGACGGTTCATCGCATGACACGCGGGCAGGTCGGGGTTTTCCGCGGGGCGCTGTGGCCCGGACGTGAACTGGCAGCGATCTTTCACCGCTCCCCACCGAAGGACGTCGGCGGCACCCGGCTGCTGGTCGTTATTGATCCGGTGGACCACGCGGGGACGGCCTGATGGCGCGCAAAACCAACCTTGGCGAAACAAGTGCGCCGCGTTGCAGGCGGTCAGGGGATCCCATGCGGACCTACGACGCCCTGCCGCCGCCACTCCGCGGCTGGCTCGCCCAGGCCGCTCTGCCCTGGTCCCCGGCGAGCTGCCGCAGGATCTGGCAACGGGAACGCGCGAGAGGGGAGAGCGTCGAGGCCATTCTGGCCAAACTCGACCACGCACAGGCAACCACACTCGCCCGCGAGACCGCGAAGCGCTCCGGGAACCGCCCGGATCACGACTCTTGAATACAGGATGAACACGATGATCGGAACACTTCTCGCCATGACCGCCGCACTGGCGCTGTCGACGGTGTCCTTACAGGCCCAGGCGGATGACAGGCTCGACGTGGCCGCGCAGTTCGAGATCCAGGGGCCGGAACCCTCCACCTCCGGGTACATCTTCACCAGGATGGGTGTGTCTGAGACCCTGGTCAACGCGGGTATGGACGGGCAACTCACCCCCGGTCTTGCCACGGCCTGGTCGGTTTCCGATGACGGCCTGACATGGTCCTTTGATCTGCGCGATGAAGTGCAGTTCCATAACGGCACCCCAATGACGGCGGATACCGTCGTCAATGCGCTTGAGATCGCCAGAAGCAAACCCGGTCCGTTCGGGACACTGCCGGTGACCGGCATCACCGCTGGCGACGGAACGGTGGAAATCGCGCTTTCCGAGCCCTTTGCCGCCTTGCCCGCCTACCTCGCGGAGTTCCGGTCCCAGATCCTCGCACCGGCATCCTACGGACCCGATGGTGCCGGGTTTGAGATCATTGGCACCGGTCCTTACCGGATCACGGCCATGGAGCCGCCCCTGAGCCTCGATGCCACGGCTTTTGAGGACTACTGGGGTGAGGCCCCAAAGATCTCCGATGTCAGCTATTCCGGTGTCAGCCGCGTGGAGACCCGCGCGCTGATGGCGGAATCGGGCGATGCCGACTTCGTGTTCGGGCTCGATCCTGCGAGCGTATCGCGCCTCGGCATGCTGGATGACGTCGAGGTTCTGTCCGTTGCCATTCCCCGCACGCTCCTGATCAAGGTCAACGCGGGCCATCCCTACCTTGCCGACCCGCAGGCGCGCCAGGCCCTCAGCCTCGCCATCGACCGTGAGGGCATTGCGAAAGCCGTGCTGCGGTACCCTGAAGGCGCGGATCAGTTGTTCCCACCCTCTGTCGCCGGCTGGCACAGCGATGAGCTGGAGCCGCTTGCCTATGACGTGGCCGCGGCACAGGAAATCCTCGATAGGCTTGGCTGGGTCGTCGGGTCTGACGGCATCCGTACCCGGGACGGGGAACGGTTTACGGTGACCCTGACGACCTATCCCGACCGTCCGGAGCTCCCGCTGGTGGCTGCGGTTCTTGAGCAGCAGTTCCGGGCCATCGGGGTCGAGATGATCATCAACGTGACCAATTCCTCGGAAATTCCCTCGGGTCATCAGGACGGCTCGCTCGATCTCGGCCTGATTGCGCGCAACTTCTCACTGATCCCTGATCCCATCGGGACGGTTCTGTCCGATTTTGTCGGCAATGGCGACTGGGGTGCCATGAACTGGCAGGACGACAAGTTCGCTGACCTGGTCCAGGGCATTGCACGGGGTGAGGGCGATAATCTCGACCGGGAAAAGGCGAGTGCCATCCTTCAGAACGATCTGCCGGTTATCCCGATCGCCTGGTACCAGCAGACCCTCGCCGTGTCCGACAGCGTGACCGGCGCGAAGATCGATCCCTTCGAGCGCAGCTTTGGCCTCCAGGAGATGAGATGGGCGGAATGAATGCACTGGCCTCCCGGCTGGTTCAGGCGGTCATGGTTGCGGTCCTGATCGGGACAGCAACATTTGCCATGATGCGCAGCCTGCCGGGGGACGCGGCCTGGCGGATCGCCGCGGGGCGGTATGGTTACGACAACGTCGATGCCGCTGCCGCCGATGCGGTGCGCGAGGAACTTGGCCTTGGCGGTCCGGCGTTGCCAGCGTTGATGCAGTGGCTGGGTGATTTGATGCGCCTTGACTTCGGGAACTCCCTCGTCACCGGCCAGCCGGTGATTGAGGAAATCGCGCACCAGCTTGGGGCTTCCGCCGCTCTTGCCCTTTCAGCCGTGGTTTTGTCCCTCCTGATCGGACCTCCCCTTGGCATACTTGCGGGCCTTCGGGCCGGTGGCGCGCTGGACCGGGCGCTTCTGGTGGTGTCGACGGGACTGAAGGCCGTACCACAGTTTCTGATGGCCCTTGTGCTGATCGTCGTCCTCGCCGTGCAACTTCGCTGGCTGCCCGCTGCGGGACATGGCGAGCTGCGGCATTTCATTTTGCCGAGCCTGACGCTTGCGCTGGGCCTCGCGGCAGTCAACGCCCGTATCGCACGGGGCGCGATGGCCCGCATTGCCGATATGCCGTTTTGGCGCTTTGCCCAGTGGAAGGGACTTTCAGAGCGGGAGACGCTGATGCGGCACGGGCTGCGCAACGTCTCGGTACCACTTATTACTTACCTGGGGCTCCAGTTCGTCACTTTGGTGGAAGGCGTGATCGTCGTCGAATCCGTGTTCGGCTGGCCAGGAATTGGGCATGCCCTTGTCCACGCGATCTTCTCACGGGATGTTCCGATGGTGCAGGGCACCGCTCTGGTTCTTGGGCTCGGCTTCGTACTGGTGAATGCAGTGATCGACCTTGCCGTTCGCCGCATCGACCCGAGGGTGGCGGCATGAGCATGATGGAGCTTTCCACCGCACGTGGGTCGTCCCGGTCGCCATCGCGCATGGTCAGCGGTGCTCTCGTGCTTCTGGTCGCCTGCTTTGCCGTTTTTGGCCCCGTTGTCGTGCCCGGTGATCCCTTTGCGCAGTCGCTGATCAACGCGCTTGGCAGGCCCGAGCCCGCTGCGCCTCTGGGCTACGATCACCTGGGGCGGTCCGTCTACCACCGGCTTGCCCACGCGCTCCGGCTCTCGCCCCTGATCGCGTTGGCAGCCGTTGTGACGGCCGTCGCGGCCGGTTTGGCCCTTGGTACTTTGGCCGCCGCGCGGGGAGGCTGGATTGAACGCATTCTGGTGATGCTGGCGGACGCGCTGCTGGCCCTGCCTGGCCTTTTGCTGGTACTGATCGTTTTGGCCATGGTGCCGGGCACCGCGACCGGGTTCTGGATTGGCCTGTCTCTTGTTCTGTGGGTGGAGTTCTTTCGTCTGACCCGCGCCGCCTCCCGCGAAACCCGTGCCTCACCGGCCGTGCAGGCCTCCAGGCTGCTGGGATTTCGGGCACCCTACATTTTCCGCGTCCATGTCTGGCCGGAAATCGCGCCCATGATGCTGACCGCAGCCGCCTTTGGGGCCGCAACAGCGATAATGGCCATTGCCGCACTTGGCTTCGTCCATGTGGGCATGCGCGCGCCAACGCCGGAACTTGGCCTGATGATGGTCGAGCTGCTGCCGTACTGGCGGGAGGCACCGCTGGCGCTGCTCTCGCCGGTCCTTGCGACATTTGCCCTGCTGCTGGGCCTAGGCTCTGTACTCATAAACAGGATTCCCATCGGGCTTTGGGTGTGATTCACTTCTTCAAAACGGAGGTTGGATCATGGCGCGGTTTGATTTGAGCGATGCGGAGTGGCGGATCATCGAACCGCTC
>JAUHWT010000040.1 GCA_030427145.1 Alphaproteobacteria bacterium
CCCCGTCACGCAGCACAAAACTGCAACTCTGCAAAAGCGTCGCGGGGTGGAGCAGCCCGGTAGCTCGTCAGGCTCATAACCTGAAGGTCACAGGTTCAAATCCTGTCCCCGCAACCATCGTTCTAAAATAATATAGCCGTTCAAGAGCCTCCCAAACGAGAGGCCTTTTTCGTGCCGCGCCCGTGAACGCAAGGTAACGTCCCGATTGGTACCGTCTGCCGGACATTTCCGCGAGATGTTAAGACACGTGCATAACGACGTCGTTAGCGACGTGTCCTGTGCGGAGGTTTCATGCGCGGTGAGGTTTTGGGTCTGGAGCGCCGACGGCTTTGGACTGATGAGGAGAAGCTTTCGATCCTGCTGGAGGTTGGTGTTGGTGGGACGACGGTGACGCAGGTTGCCCAACGACATGACCTGACACGACAACAGATTTACACCTGGCGCAATGCACTGAAGCGTAAAGGTGTCTGGCATCCGGATGCGGCGTTGTTTTTGCCTGTGGAGTTGCCGAAGGCCCCGGTGCTCCCGTCGGCGGCTTGCGCAGATGGGCGGCCTGACATTGAACTGCGGCTCTCAAAGGATCGTCAGCTTCGGTTTCCGGCGGGCATTGATGGCGCGGTTCTGACCGGCCTGATCAGGGCGGTTGAGGCGGCATGATTGCCCCCGGGACCGGTGTGCGGGTTTATCTGGCCTGTGGGGTCACGGATATGCGCAAAGGGATTGGCGGCCTGTCGGCGCTGACGCAGAACGTGCTGCGCCAGAAGCCCACGGGTGGAGCGGTATTTGCGTTTCGCGGGCGACGGGGTGACAGGATTAAGCTGCTGTACTGGGACGGACAGGGATTTTGTCTGTATTACAAGGTTCTGGAAAAGGGCCGGTTTCCCTGGCCCGGTGCGGCGGACGGGCATGCGCGGCTGACCTCAGCTCAATTGGCGATGCTCTGGGAAGGAATAGACTGGCGTCGCCCTGACTGGGGATCGCCACCCGCCCGGGTTGGGTGATTTATAGCACTGAATTTGCTTGTTAATATGGTGTATTCAGTGCGGATATGGTAGCTGGTGCCATGTCCAGTGCGCCTGAAACACTGCCAAATGATCCTGTCGCTCTGAAGGCGATGATTGCAGCATTGCAGGTCGAGAACACCAAAATGTCGGCAACCCTGCGGGCCCACGAACTGCTGGTGCAGTCGCTGCGGATCCGGATCGCCAAACTCCAGAAGCAGAAGTTCGGGGCCAGTTCCGAGAAGATCGAGCGCGAGATTGAGCAACTGGAACTTGCACTGGAGGATCTGCAGGTTGCTACGGCCGAGGCGGATACCACTGCCCATGATGAGAGCGACGATGTGGATGCCGCCATCGACTCTGCAGAACCCGTAAAGCCCAAACCCCGCCGTCGTCCGCGTGTATCCCACACAACCCCACGCGAACGTCGGGAACTGGACCCCGGTCACAACTGCCCGGACTGTGGCGGTGATCTGCGTGTGGTCGGTGAGGATGTCAGCGAACTGCTCGAGATGATCACGGCCCAGCTCAAGGTCATTGAGATTGCCCGGGTGAAGAAATCCTGCCGCCGTTGCGAGAAGATGGTGCAGGAGCCGGCGCCCAGTCGGCCCATTCCGGGCAGCATGGCGGGCCCGGGCCTGCTGGCATGGATTCTGGTGTCCAAATTTGACGATCATGTTCCACTCTATCGGCAGAATGAGATCTTTGCGCGCATGGGCGCCGATATCCCCGATACCACCCTGGTGGACTGGTGTGGCCGGGCCATGAAAACCCTGCAGCCCCTGACGGATCTGATCGAGGCCGAAATTATGGCCAGTGACCTGCTGCACGCGGACGATACTCCGATCCGGGTGCTGGACCGGTCCCGACGAAAGGCCGGGCTCGGCAAAGGCGTCAAACAGGGCCGGATATGGGTCTATGTGCGGGATCAGCGACCATGGGCAGGAACCGCACCGCCGGGTGCCGTTTATTACTTCTCGCCAGACCGTAAAGGTGAGCACCCCGGAAAGCATCTGGCCAAGACCAGAGGCATCCTTCAAGCCGATGCCTATTCCGGTTTCAAAGCCCTGTACGAGCGTCAAACGGGCAATGGTGCGCCCCGGTTCACCGAGGCCGCCTGCTGGGCGCATCTGCGTCGGGATCTCCACGACATCTGGACCGCGACGAAGTCCCCCATTGCACGGGAGGCGCTGGACCGGATTGGCGAGCTCTACGACATCGAACGGGAGATCAAAGGCAAATCAGCCGGGCAGCGTAAAGATGCCCGGCAAAAGCACGGCGCACCAAAGGTCAAAGCCTTCAGGACATGGTCCGAACAGCAACTCGGCCGGATCCCCGGTAAAAGTGATCTGGCCAAAGCCTTCCGCTATGGCCTGAACCGCTGGGATGCATTTTGTCTGTTTCTCGACGACGGTCGCGTGGCCATCGACAATAACGCAGCCGAGCGCGGAATGCGCCCCATTGGCGTCGGTCGCCGCAATTGGCTCTTCGCAGGTTCCGACACAGGCGGCGAAACCTTGGCCCGTGCCATGACGCTGATCGAGACCGCAAAGATGAGCGGCATCGACCCACAGGCATGGCTCGCGGATGTGCTCAACCGCATCCATGACCATAAAAACAATCGTCTACACGAATTGCTGCCGTGGAACTGGTCGGCCGGCCATACCAAGTGCGAAAATCAGGCCGCCTGAAAACGCAAGGCGGTACCAATCGGGGCGTTACGGTTGATGGTTCCACGGCAGCAGTGCTTTGATGTTGGCCTGTCGGTGGCCGTTCACAATTGCGGTGAGGGTTTCGGTCAGCCAGGCGTGGGGATCGACGGCGTTGAGTTTGCAGGTCTCGATAAGG
>JAUHWT010000021.1 GCA_030427145.1 Alphaproteobacteria bacterium
TGCCTCATGTTCCTTGATCATCCCGATAATCTGCGCCTCGGTGAAACGGCTCTTTCGCATTCGTCTGCTCCTTCAAGGTCGGGCAGACTCTACATCACGGTGAGGGATTTCGCGGGGGGCAGGTCAATCGCTCGAAAAGTAACCCAGTCGCTCATGGCGCAAATAAGGAATAAAACCATATGAAAATCCTAAGTTTGAAAGCAATAGACTCGGAATTTTTTGTTGCGGATATCGAAACTTTTGACGGAATTATTTCTTTGGAAGCGGAGATGTTTGCAAACAGACCGATCCATATCGAACGTGCCAATTGGAAGGATAGCGGTAGGGATGCTTCCCCGTTTGTCTGCGCGAATTTGAAGAGCATAGAAGCGATCTTTGCGGTCATGCCCCGATAAAGCGCGTAATTCGGATAAAGATGAAAACAAACTTGCTACCAGCGAACTCCGATGTTCGTTGGTAGCTGGAGTTTTTTTGGGTCTATATCATACAAGATGTTAGTGTGATCCACATTTCGTTACCCGGAATGTCAAGGTTCCCGTCTGGAAAGGAAATAGAGCCGCCGGCGCGGAGTACCTTGCCATGCAAGCGGCGCAACACTCTCAAAAAAATGTCCTTTGAAAACTGATCAACGGACCGCTCGAAGACGTCGTCCTGCTTTAAAAGTTTGTAGAACTCCGTGAAAAACGGTCCAATTCCACCCTAAGCATGAGCGAGACACCCATCACTGCCTGAAAGCACGCCACCAGAACTCGATCAGAGCCGGAATGCGTAATCTCAATTGAACTCGGCCCATTGCTTCCGTTCAACGGTACAACCAATGCTGCCAGAATCCACTGCTCGGCAATCGGCCTGGAAGACCATGCTACTGGAGGATCAGGTTCCCGATTGTGGCGCGGATAACGCTGTCCGTGTCGTCACTGTCGCCTGATACGGCCAATCCAACCAGCGCACCCGTTTCACCGCCGAAGGCACGCGCATAGTCTGCGGCAAGATCAACACGTTCACTATGGGATCCGGTGCCGGCCTGCCGCAATGCAATGGTCACACCCTGACCAGGTGGACCATAGGGCGACTGGATGATCTCATTCGCACCGTGATTGCCACCCCAGGCGTATTGGATAATCCGCACATCATCTTTGCCGAGAAGACTGCGGATATTTGCGTTTTGCAGCTCCGGTGCCACGTCCTCCGGCACAAACACGAAGTAAAGCGAGATATTTCGGTCATCCCCGCCCTTTTGCGCCAGGTTGGTCGCCGGCACCGATTGATCCACCGTCCAGGTCCATGAAGCGCCGGTGCTCGCCCACTCCGTCCGCGCAACACGGGTCCAGGCGATCGAGACCGATCCCTCCGACACCATGCCAAGATTGGTGCCGAAGTCGTAGTCATTCGAACTGAAAAGGGATAATCGCTGTTCCTGCCAGCCGTTGGTAAAGCTGACCGGAGCCGATGAGGCGGCCGATGTCAAAGTGGCAAGCAGTGCAGACAACACCACAACACGCATCTGATACACTCCAGTTGTAACTGGATTTGAAATAGCGCATCGCGGCCGGACGCACACTTCCAATTCGCTGACATAACGCCATTGTCAGACCTGAGGGCGTGCGACACGGTGGTGCGGACAGAGATTCACGGCACCGTCAGCTACCACGTGTATAGCTTCACCATGGTTTTTGAAAACCATATAAGCTTGGTAAAAACTGCTGGGCTGGAGGATAAATATCCGAGGCGTGGACTTCGCCACCCATTTTTTGCAGTTACTCCGATACATCCTCTAAAGCGCCCGGTGGACAATGCAGCGGTGGTTTGTGCCCGTACCGGTACCGGTTGGCTTACAATCAACAAATATTCTCGTTGCAAAGTACCCACAGGTCTCCCGGAATCTCCACGCCTGGCGCCCTCCCTGCTCGATTGGCGAACCGGTTCAAATGCGCTTTCTACCAGATCTTTTCTCCGGTCAGGAAACGCTGGGACTTGGTTTCGATGCTTCTGAGGCGGTGTTGCGTTTTAAGTTCGAAGCCGCAACTGTCAGAATGATGTGACCGGCGGCGCCCGGCCATTCTCCTGTGGGCGGCCCGGTGATGTGCTTCCAAAACGGTGCCATCTGATTTCATGCCTTGCGTAGCCCGCACGGGCCATCTTTACCTTGCGGACCCGGCTGGGACTGCTCTCGTCACGTCAACGACACACGGTTGCGGCACAAGCCCCTGGAAGGAATACCACGAGATATCAAGGAGCTGTACCGAAATGACGGGAGGGATCGAAATTCATCACCTCTGCAAGGCATATGCAGGAGCGCCGGCAGTCGACGGCGTCTCCCTACAGATCGCCCCGCAAGAGCTTTTTGTAATTGTCGGTGAATCCGGCTGTGGCAAGAGCACGCTGTTGCGCCTGATCGCCGGGCTCGAGGTACCGGATCGGGGAACGATCCGGCTGCATGGGGAAATGGTCGCTGGCGATGGGGTGATGGTCTCACCTGAGGGGCGGGGAACCGGCTTTGTCTTTCAGTCCTACGCGCTCTGGCCACATATGAGCGTGCGGGACAATGTCGCCTTTCCGCTGGAGGCCACCGGGATGCCGCGCCGGGCAGCGGCGGCGGCGGCGGAGCCACATCTGGACACGGTGTCATTGAGACATCTGGCCGAGCGCAAGCCGGATGCGCTCTCGGGCGGGCAACGGCAGCGGGTCGCGTTGGCCCGCTGTCTGGCGGGTGGGGCGGGGACAATCCTCATGGACGAGCCGCTGGCCAATCTTGATCCGCATTTGCGCGCCACGATGGAACGGGAACTGCTGGCCTTCCATCGCTCGTCCGGCGCGACGACGATCTACATCACCCACGACCAGCGCGAGGCCATGGCGCTGGCCGACCGGATGGCGGTAATGCGCAACGGCAGCTTCCTGCAGGTTGGCACACCGCAGGAGGTCTACGATCGGCCGCAATCGCGGGAGGTGGCCGAGTTCATCGGACAGGGGACGGTTGTGCCGGTTCAGTATGCCGATCACACGGCGCAGCTGGACGGCGTGAGTTTCCCGGTTGAGGCGATGGCGGGACAAGCGCCGGGCGCAGCGATGGCAATCCTGCGCCCTGAAGCGATAGAAATCCTTGCGGAGGGCGATACGAAAGGGCTTGCCGGAACGGTTCGGGAAACCTTCTATCGCGGTGGCGGATGGGAGCGGAGCTCGAGCTTGCGGGCGGATCAGTCCTGACACTGTCACATCGCGCGCCACTGACGCCCGGCCAGAAGCTCTTCGTGCGGATCAGGATCGCCTGGATCCTTCCGGAGGGCAGCTGAAGGGTAGTCCCCCCACTATATTCTCCAGGGAATGACACCGGGCGGCGCGCGCCGCCCCAGCCGATCAAGCAGCACCATCAACACGATGGTCGCCAGCACCGTCACCGAGGACATGGCCGAGGCCAGCGTAGTATAACCGCCGTCCTCGTAATTATAGATCGCGGTGCCGATAGTTTCGTTTCCCGTGGACCAGAGCAGCGCCGAAACCGTGACCTCGTTGTAGGCCGTCAGGAACACGAGGATCCCCCCGGAGGCCGCAGCAGGTGCAATCAGCGGCATGAAAATGCGCCGCATGCGGAACAGGAAACCGGCCCCGGCGATGCGCGCGGCCTCGTCCAGCCCCGGATCAAGTTGCACATAGGC
Source organism: Alphaproteobacteria bacterium (assembly GCA_030427145.1). GTDB lineage: Bacteria > Pseudomonadota > Alphaproteobacteria > Rhodobacterales > Rhodobacteraceae > Amaricoccus > Amaricoccus tamworthensis. The sequence goes on from JAUHWT010000021.1 coordinate 3,657, forward strand.
TGCCGAAACGGGCTTGAGCGCGATGGCGAAGAAAGCACATAGGTAGGCAAGGAAGATGATCCCCAACGTGTTGTAGAGGGAAATGTTCAACAGCGGCAGCGGCTTGATGAAGGCGAGGATGAAGGCGATCGAGATGACCAGCCCGGGAATGGCATAGGTCATCTCCGCCAGCGTGGCGAGCCCGGTCGAGAGGCGGCGCACCGGCCCGCGCGGCCCGGTCACGAAGCGGGCGAGGAAAACACACCCAAGCGCAATGACGGCGGCCGCGACCCCGGCGGTCAACGTCGAATTCAGGAAGGCCCGCGCCGTGACCGATTGGCGGAACAGGATCTCGGTGAATTTGTCCAAGGTGATCGTCTCGGCCGTAAGCGGCAGGCCATAGGTGGAGACGAGCGCCGTGGCCACGAGCGCCGTGATCGGCAACACGAGGGTCGCTGCGATCAACAGCGCCAACCCCCCCTCAACCAGGCCGCGCAGTGGCCCAAGCGCGATGTGCAGCGGAGCCTGCGGCGGTCCAATCAGCCGGCTGCGGCTGCGTACCAGAAGCGCGGTCTGAGCCAAAATGATCCCCACGGCGACAAAGGCAAGGAGCGCCGCGATCACGGCCACATCGGTGAGCACGGAGGGACCAAAACTCGCCAACCGCTGCCAGATCAGCACAGGAAGCGTGATGTAGCGCGCCGGAATACCCAAAAGCGCCTGAATGCCGAAGTTACCGAGCGCCGATACAAAGGCCAGCGCGAAGGCGGCAATCAAAGTGGGCGCCATCAACGGCAGCAAGACACGGCGCAGCAGGCGCAGCGGCGTGGCTCCCGAAATGCGGGCGGCATCGCTCATCTCGCGCGGCAGGCTCCGCAGCGCGGCGAGGACCACGAGAAATACCAGCGGCGTGTACTGGACCCCCAGCAGGAAAATCATTCCCCCGGCGGAGTAAAGCGGATGCGTTGTACCGATCTCGGGTGCGATGCCGAACGTGCGCAGTATCGCCGAAGACGGCCCCATGGCCTGCACCCAGGCAATCGCCGTCACATGCGGCGGGATCATCATCGGGATCAGCAACAGGAAAGTAAAAGCGCCCTTACACCGGATGTCTGTCAGCCCCATGACCAAAGCAATGCATGTGCCCGCGATGAGCGAGAGGATTGAGGAAAAGGTGGCTGTGACAAGGGAATGAACGAGCGCGCGAAGCACGGAGCGGCTGGCAAGCGCATCCATGAGCGGCCCCAGCGAGAGGGCTCCATCCTGGGTCACCCCGACCCGGGCCAGCAGGCTCAGCGGGAAGACGAACAACGACAGGGCGAATATAACGACAACGGCGAGGGTACCCAAAACCAACCCTGAAAGGAGAAGGCCGTGACGAACCTGAACAATCCAGCCCCCCTTACCCGCGACAATGCCGCCGTTGTATTTGTCGACAATCAGGTCGGGCTGATGACCGGTATCCGCGACTATTCAATCGCGGACCTTAAACACAACATTGTCGGCCTGGCCAACGCCGCAAAAGCTCTCGGTCTGCCGATTGTCGCGACCACGACATCGTCAGAGACTTTATGGGGCCCTGCCATTCCGGAATTGCAGGAAGCGCTGCCAGATCAGACCTTTATCGACCGAACAACGGTCAACGCGTGGGACGATCCACGGGTGGAAGATGCAATTCGCGCCACCGGCCGGAGCAAACTGATCTTCGCCGGGTTGTCGCTGGAAGTCTGCGCCGCGTTTCCTGCAATGCGGGCCGTGCGCGAAGGGTTCGAAGCCTACATCGCCGTCGATGCCAGCGGGACTTTTAACATGACAAAGCGTGAGACGGCTTTGCACCGGCTTACACAAGCCGGAGTGGTCATCGCGGATGGTGCCAGCCTGATGATCGAAATCCTTGCAGATAACGCGAACGAGCAGGCCGGTGACGTCTACAGCGCCCTGGGCATGGATTGGTCGATCCTGGTCGGCCAGGTTCGGGCGAGTGTATAGCGAGGCGCTGCGAAACCCATGTGCCTCAAAGCGGGCAGGCGTTGCGCAATACGCGCCTTTGCCAGGGGTCGCAGGTACAGTTTTGTCATATCCATGACCCGTCGCCTGCTTCCCTGATCGCAATGGGACTGGCTGCCGCCAGGTTTCTTGAGCCTCAAAAGCCGTCCTGCCCTCCCTTCCAATTCGACACAACCAATCAGCTTTCGGCTCACCACAGGAGATGACCATGACCAACCAACCGATCCTCGTAATTGGCGCCACCGGTAAAACTGGATCGCGCGTTGTCACCAAGCTTGACACCATGGGCCTGCCCGTTCGCCGCGGCACGCGCGGTTCCCAAACCCCCTTCGATTGGGAAGACCAAAGCACGTGGACCCCTATCCTGACAGGCGTACCCGACCGGGTTTCGTCCATCGGTTTGGAGCCCGGCTGCTGTGGCACACACTCAAGGGGCGCGCCGGGGTCGCCCAAATTTACCGGAAAACCGGAAACCTGTGCGCGGTGCAACTCCTTCCCGGATATACAAAGATGGACGGTACCGTGCGATATCCCGGCGTTGAACTCTAAGACGCACTGGCGATTTCGGAGGCCGTAGAAATTTAACGCATTTGGGTCGTCTTCGCAGGCGGCCCACAGCTGCCGCCGACTTCAAAAACAAATGCCGCAGAGCAGCTTCACCAAACCGGTCTTGATGCGCTGCACAGCGTTTGCGAATGTGGAGCAGCAGGTGTTACTTGCCAGTGTCTGGTTGGCAACGCGAAGCGGAGTCGACGCGTCTCGACAGGCTCAACTGCCCAATATCGCTATCGTAAGAGGAACTGGGCAGACCGCGATTGCGAAAGCCAGGATTGTTGGCAGCGGAGCGAACAGACCGCTCAGTCCCGCAAGGAGGGCGATACCGCCGCCGCCGCCCACCAAAGCGTTTCCGGGGATATTCAGCGCCAGCGCGATGGACAGGTAGCGACGACGGAGTGCCAGAGCCACCAGGCGAGGCGGTGCGCCATCGAGGAGCATCCTCAGACGCTCCTCCTCGGACAGGGGCGCCGCACGTCTCACGAGATCCGCCGCACGTCGCATCCGCAGCAAACCGAGAAACCGTACAAGCACCGAAATCGGTACGATACGACCAATCGTGTAGGATAGACACAATGCAAGCACGGTCCCGATATAGACCACGGGCACAATGGCGGCGCCAAAGGCTGTCAACATCGCCAGACCGATCTCGGCGCCCGGAACAAACGGAAGGGCAAGCAGCACGATGAACGCTACCGTACCGACCATAATACTTTGATGAACCTGCTGCTCGTTTTCAGGCACGATCCGAATGTCCAGCGAGTCCCGCACAATATGCGCCGTCAAGGTCGCCACGACGACCAGCGCCACCAATACGACGACGCGCAGGGCGAGGCGCGCCAAGCCTCGGGAGACCGGTTGGGCGGACGGCGCGGTCATGTACCGGAGACCGGGCCTGCCGGTGCCGTAGACGTCCCTCGGCCTTCGAAGTATATCTGATGGGTCCAGTACCAGCGTCGCGTGGTCCACGTGCCCTGGAAGCGAAGACTGTCATCATCAACCGTGCCGTACCAAACAACAGTATGCGGAGCGTGGGGGCAACGTGTCGTCGCCGTAAACTGCAGCGCACCGTTGACCTGCTTCACCTGATAATCCGACCACCCGAAATCGCAGTACTTTTGGCACATTGCAGACTGAAATCGACCGTCCACGAAGTGCAATTCGTCGTGTAGGACGTCATCGGAGTCCGCGATCCTGTCGACCGTGTAAAAGACGCGCCCGTCCAGCGCGCTGGACGCCTGCCACGGCCCTTCGGGTACCGCAAGATCGGGAATATCCCGGCCCATCACACTGACCGCCCCGATTGCAGCGCCGATCACAATGGCTCCGACTGCAAATGCCTGGGGTATGGGTGTCATGTGGCCTTCCTTTTAATGACCGAAAGACTGCCCCGTCAGATGAGGCCCGTGTAAGAGGTGTCCAACAGCAGCGACCAGGTATCGCGCCCGCGCACCAAACAAAAAGCTGCCATCGGATTTCTGAAACGGCATCAGAAACTGCGTCGAGGCGGCGGTTAGGGCGGCCTCGACGGAATGCTCGGCCACCTTAACCGCCACGCCCGAAGATTTCATGCCGCGCAGAGCCGTGTCAAGATCGGGGTAGTGCCATGGGGAGTCCACATCAGCCACCTCGAGCGGAGTTAACCTGTCGGCTGTGGCAAAGGCACGCAGGTTCGACTCTTCCGACAGTGCAAAGGGCCCGCCAGCGCCGGGCGGGGGCGGCGGCATCAGCGGCTTGAGAGCCGCAACACGTCCAGCCGCCTCCATACCTGCGGTTTCGCCCCACGTCATGATCACGACCCTGCCGTCCGGCCGCGTCATCCGTCCAGCTTCGCGCAAAGCCCGCGCCGGATCGCCTGCGAACTGAAAGGCATTGAACCCGGTGACCAGATCGAAGCTGTCATCGTCGAAGGACAATTCCTCAAGATCGCCCTGCGGGAAATCGCCGCCGGGGCTGCGCTCCCGCGCGATTTCCAACAAGGCGTCCGAGGCGTCGAGTCCCGACACCACCGCGCCAAGCGTGGTCGAAAGCGCTGCCGCCATGCCCGCGCCGCAGCCCGCGTCGAGATGTCGTGTTCCCGGGCCGACCTCCGCGTTGGCGAGGACGGCGTGGAATACCGCCGCGAACTGCCCTTCCTGCATCTCGGCCCAGTCGCGAGCGTGTGCACCCCAAAGCCGGCCATTGGCCTGTGCGGTTTCTGTCCTGATGTCTCGGCCATGCCATGTTCTCTTTTCGATACTGCGTGTGCGAGGATGATCGGTTCGCACATGGTTCAGGCGGATCGGAATTCAGGCGGGTTCAGGTTCACCCCCGAAAAGCGCCCAGAATTCGTCCCGCGCATTGCTGCGGGGAAACTCCCCCTCTGGCGCGGGAACGCTTAGGAACCGGCACAGCGGGTCCCAACCGTCCGACGGGGTGAAAATCAGCAGTTTGTCAGCCGGAACCGTCTCACGGACCAAGGCATTGTTGCGCCGATAGGCCGTGATGCATGTTTCGCGTTGCAGGCCGCCGAAGACACCGTTCACGATCAACTGCTCCATTGTGCTGAACAGATTCACCAGTTCCGGCGGCAATGGCAAGGTTCTGTAGTGTTGCCAGAACTTGCCGATGGTCGTTGAGTAGCTGGCCCACCATTCCTCTTCCGGTCTTTCCGTGTGCAAGACCTTGGCGTCGGGAAAAGCGCGGAGAAGTTCCGGCCAGACAGCGGCGCACGGAAAGTCCACCTGAGCGGTGTATTTCGCGAAGGCGGATTGCCAGTCAACAGCTTCGCCGGCCACCTGCGCTTTCCAGAACGGGGGCTGTTCCGGATCGCCCATCACTTCGGTCATATGATGGCACGGCCCAAAGCCAAGCTGTTCAAGGGCCATCTTCGTCGACATCGTGCCAGTCCGGCCAAAGCCGCTTCCGATTATTTGCAATGGCATGTTTTGTGCCCCCTGTTTCTTTGCGTCCACCTCTTTGGGCCGCGACTTCAATCCACGCCGACCGGAACCATGCCGCTTGGGCCCATGGCCGTGCCGACGGCAAGCACGTCACCGTCCCGCGCCCACCCGAAATGGTTCGCCCCGGAAGGTTCGGTCCAGAAACTGCCGGGAGTCAAAGCGACCATCGACGCTTCGTCGAACTTATCACCAAAGGCCCACAGGAGCGTGCCCGAGATTATGGTGCTGTGGCGCCACGCGTCGGGATGGGCATGTGGCGGCAGCCGTGTGCCCTGTGGGACCTTGACCATGAAGGAATAGGGAGCTGCCTTCGCGGGGTCACCTGTCAGGATCGCCATCTCCATTCCCGAGTTGCCCATGGAGCGCCAGGCGAGGTCCTCGTGCAGCAGGATCACAGGCTCGTCGGCACTGGCCATGGTTGCGCAAATTGCGACAGCTGCTGAAAGAAGAAGTGGCTGGAGATACGTCAACTTCCTGGGCATTCCATAAATCCTTTTTTATTTGAGTTTCAAAAGTTCCTCCCCACCGGGAGAGCATTGGACCACATGCGGCTGAGCATTTCCCACCCGTCGCAGTCTGTCCACTTGCCCGACTAAAAAGATCTAAAACGGCAGTGTCAGCCCAGTACTTCCGCCGCCTGTGGCGGCGCGAGACCGGCGGCGACACGGAAGAACGTGTGCGCGCGCGCCAGGTAATCCGGGTTCGCGCTCAGCCAGCGTCCCGCAAGGCGGGCCTCGACCAGTTTGGGCGCGATGCGCTCGACGGCCTGAAATGTCCCGGCAGCCTTTTCAATCCGACCCTGTCCAACGTACGCGATGGTGCCGAGGATCAACGGCGTCGCGCTCTGCGCGGCCTCGGCCAGGGCAGCCTCCGCAGCGATTGCCGTGGCGTCGTAATTGCGCGCTGCAAACTGTGCAAACCCAAGGGCGCAGAGCATCGAACCACGGGCAGGGTCCCGCGGAGAGCGCCTGAGACCGGCCTCGGCCAAGGGCACGCCAATCTCTGCACAACCATTGATCGCCTCATAAAACCCAAGCCAGCACAAGGTCACGGCGCAATTCGGGTTCATCCTGTGGGCCTGCCGCAATTCAGGGAGACCCGCCGAAACATCCTGTTTCATGAAGTGCAACTGTGCCCGGAGCCTGCGAGCCTGATAATCCGTCTTGTCGATGGTAATGGCCTGTGTCGCAGCGTCGATGCCTGCGGCCAGTGTGTCAGGAACGCTGTCGGTTGTGCCGTGGTAGACATTCCACCAGGCAACCCAGGCCAGAACCCGCCATGCAAGCGCAGACCGCGCGTCGCGCGCCAGAGCCTGTTGCGCCATGTCCGCGGCCGCGTCGCGCGGACCCGGATCATAGGCCATTTCGCCAGAGGAGATCGCGAACCAGGCACGCTGGGCGATACCATAGCTGGTCAGATCCTTGGGGGGAACGACGCTTATGCGTTTGGCCTCGGCCCGGTCAATCTGCGGCGAGAGGCAGGTGACGATGCTTCGCGCAACCCGCGCCTGTGTCTCGAAGTGATCGGCCATCTCCCGGTCGAAGCTCTCTGCCCACACATGCCCGCCCGTGGCCGCGTCGATCAGCTGCGCCGTGACCCGAACCCGGTCGACGCTTGCCCGCACGCTGCCTTCAACGACATAACGCACTCCCAACTCGCGCGCGACCGCGCTCAGGTCACGCGGCATCTGGCGATAAACGAAGGCGGAGTTGCGGGCGACGACGAAAAGATCGCGGAAGCGGGAAAGCTCCGTGGTGATATCCTCGACGAACCCATCGGCGAGCCAGTCTAAAGCAGGATCACCGCCCATGGTTTCGAACGGCAGCACGACGACCGATGGCCTGTCCGGAAGCGCCAGATCCGGGCCGTGCGACAAAACGTCGAGGGCGAAGCAAAGTCCACGGCCCGGGACGGTGACAATCGCTTCCGGACCCAGAGCCCGACGCAGATTGGCGACCTGTACGTTCAGATTGTTGTCGCCGACCACCGTGTCAGGCCAGACGACCCTCATAAGTTCGTCCCGTGGCACGACTTTGTCGCGCCGAAACACCAGCGTCTCCAGAAGATCGAAAGCACGGGACCCGATCGGAACAACTTCCCCCTCACGAAAGAGCATCCGCCTCCGACAGTCCAGGATGAACCCGTTGAAACAAAGTCGATCCATGATTTCTTTTTTAATCAGAATTTGTCATCGATGGTGGGACAATATCAGAATTCGCGCGTTCATCCCAATACTATGACGAGGCGTCACGTCTGTTGGCTCAAGCTTCATTAAAGAGGATCCAGGGGCCTTACCGTACTGCGAAACAAAAGGTGGCCTTGCGGCCATCCGGAAGTCGGCTTTTTACGTCGCCGCATTCCCTCTTGCGCCTGCTTGGAAAGTCCGGTTGCCGCCACACCGGACGAGTGGCGACCGGCCCTTTGATGCCGGTCAACCTTACGATCGGATGTTGCAACGCGGCGCTCCACTTCTGACATTCACGGCACCGGCATGCACCGGCCACATGCAGACCGGGAGGAGACGGATGAAGCGGCCGTGCGTGCGTATTGTCGGAGATCAGCCGTAGCACCCATTGTGCATTCAGTGATGAAACCTGGTCAGGAACTCAAGGCACCGTCCCCTGCACTACCTGCTGGCCGCCTCCGAAAAATCGGGAAGAGATGGATCGAGAAGATAATGAACAACGCCATCATAGCGATACTCTTCCAGCTTCGCTCCCGGCTTTTAGGCACACCATTCATCGAATACCTCCTCCCCGTCGAAGGATTCAGGCTTTGCCGCATGCACCTGAACCGGTGTGCCGGCCACCAACTCAGGTCACGTTGCCGGACCGGCGATGAACAGAATACCGCTGGCGTCTGGTTTTTTCGCACATGCGCGCGCCACCGTTCCAGCTCTCATCGAAACGCGTGCAAGAACACGGCTGTAAAATTGCCTGTCAGCCACTTGCAAAGCGCGCTCTGCGGCGGCTTCAAGTCCGATGTCCTTGAGAATTGCAAGCCCGCCATCACAGGTCGCGGCTACTCATCCATCGAAGAGCTCCGGCGTCATCACATCATGGCCTGCACCGCGCCGCTCCCCGGCAAGCTCAAGTTCGACGGGTCGCAAACCCAGCACGGAAAGAATAAGCAATACTGTGGCCATTTGCGACTTCCCATATCAATATGGTCCATATTTGTTCCGTCGTGATTTTTGAAACGCGACAAGTCTTCCGCTTTCCATCCGGTCGTCATTTTTGCTCACCGACCTTGCGGCGCCACACTGCAAATCCCAAACCAGTGGACCGTCATGTGTCCACCGGTATCGGAAACGCTGCGTACGACAGGCCTGAGGTACTGCTGCTCGGTTCAGGTTTGACACCCGTCGTTGCAGGCGGCCAGAGGAAGAAGCCGCTTGTGCGGCATTTGCGCCCATAACTGGCGTCCGTCGCCGGTTTGATTGTGGTGCACCGTGGGAATGGGCGCGCCTTTCTGATGCTGTGACCTCTCAATCGACAGAAAGGAGGACGAAAGGACTGAAGAAAAAATTTTGCCGTTGCGTGCGCGGATGATGGAGGACATGCGCATTCGTGGGATCGGCGCCAAGGTGCAGAAATCACATATCAGGGCGATGGGGGATTTCGCGGCGTTCCCCGGGCGCTCACTATGAGACAGGTGCCGTCGGAGGGAGGCTGCAAGGCATTTGTTGGCCGCGTCGAACGTGCACTGATCGTTGCCGCCGGTCCGGATTGAGCCGGCTCAAACGGACCCCGGAGTTTTGTCGCGGTCCGGGAAGCTGTTGCATCACGGGTTTATAATGCACCCACCAGTTTTTGGGTGATTCCGGAGGTCCAGATGAAACATGCTTCACTAAGCCCAACCACGCTGCTGGCGCTCGGCATTGCGGATATCAACAGTCGTCAACCGGTGAAAAAGGAAAATGTTCGGGACGCCGCCCAAGGTTTGATGGAGACGCTGTCCGGTGATGAAATCAGTTCGGCAGTTGACGCCATGGACGTCGAAATTGACCGGGTGGATGTTCAGTGGTCCATAGAGAGCGATGTCGCGGAATTTCGCGACACAATCCTTGAGGCCCGGTCTCTTCTGTACAGGAGCCTGAAACTCAGATTTGACGGTGTTGACATGCTGGTGGCCAGGGTAAACCCGGATGGCTGGTCGGCCGGTGCCGCGGACATGGTGATGCAAAGAACCTGGCCGGACGGCACAATCTTCCGTTCCAGCGAAGTATGGACCCGGGTCCGGCACGGACTCGCCGCGGCCCTGAACGCGGCCGACGACTGGATCAGGCACGATCTTTACGGAACCGGCAACCGGGACAGGCTGCTTGAGGAGCATGAACCGAAGCCGAAGCGGACCGCACCCGAACAGGAAATGCCGCCGCATATGCTGTTCACTCTTGGCGAATTTCTTGAAACCAACCCGTCTTCCGACATCGTGGATATTCAGCGGCACCTGCGAGCGCAACTAAACGCGCACCTCGCGAAATGGTCGGGGCAGGCAAAACGCGCACTGCTGGAAAGCCGCACTGCGTTCCTGAAGCAATTCGGCGTCGATGAAAGCCTCGACACCCGCCGCGCGCGTAAGAAACGGCTGGAAGAGGCCCTTGAAAAGCGCGACATGTCGGAACGTCTGGACCGGCTCATGATATCCAGCGTTCCCGAAACGGTGCTGGAGGCCCTGACGCAGGGTTTTCAGGCTGCCAGTCCGGGCGCCACGACAGCCGATCTGATGGGACATCTGCGGACGGGAATGGAACGGCTTCGCGATATTCACGAACGTCTGGATGGTCTGGGCAACGCCTCCCGCTACGGATACGTGAAAACGGCGGACTTTCTTGAGCTTGCCGATTTCGACGCTGCAGCCACGGTCATTGAGGAGGTCCGCGCACTCGCGCAAAAACTGGCAGCCAAGGGGACGCCCTTTCTGCCACCAGCACCGCCACGCCGAACGCGCCGTCACCTCTATGGCGTGGACCTGCGCGGCTTTAAGATGGTGGAGCCGGAAGTGGATGATCTCCTGCCGCGGGATTCCTTCCTGAAACAGGACGTCTACGCGGCGGCCCTGAATGGTCCACCCGTGCGCTACGCAAGGGCGGCGGCGAAACTCGGCAATCATTTGGCCCGGGACCGGCAACAGATCACGAGAATGCAGTTCCGCGAACGGCTGCAGCTGTCAATTGGCTGGTGGGAGGCAGCCACAGCCTGGTGGACCCGCCCAGACTACCCGCGAAAATGGGGCGTGCTTTCCTGCAACATGGCAAACGCACGGGCGAAACTAAGCATGCTCAGGAACGAACCATCGGGACTCGCACCGGCCCTTGCCGAAATGCAGTCCGCAAGGGACGTACTGGAAGAAGCGGGAGAGGCATGGTGTTACGCCGCCGCCCATTCGGCATTCCTTCGCATCAGATCAGACATGATCCGGCACGGTATCGAGGCGTTGCCCGCAGGTACCGGACACGAAGCCATTCCCAAATCCGACCAAACCGGGCCAGGCTGCACTGCGTCTCCAACACTGGTCCCACCATGTTTCAAAGGTCGACCCGTGTGAGAAGGACGCCTGTTCGGAAACCTGACCGGCGCCCGGTGGTCCGCCTTCGACACCTGTTTATCAGACCGCTCAGCGATCGAATGCCCTGACGGATCATCTGCCTCCGGCAAGAGCCATCTGACGAATTTCCGATGCCGGGGGAAATGAGACCCGTGCATGGAACGCGCTTTTGGATGTCGTACCAAAATGTTGACGCTTCTGATTTGAACCCGCGCCGGTCCTGGACGGAAGACGGCCACTACGCTGCGCCGAGTGCGGCGACCATCATTCGTACTTCGGTCTCGGATGTTTCGAAACGACCCCCCGGCGGATCGAAATCCGAAAATGCCGGATCCCCCGTAACAGCTCTGCGGCAGGCGGCATGAGCCTCGGTTGCGCCGGTCACCGCAAGTACATGTGAAACATTTTCCGGCGTGAGGCCGCATCCGGGCATTACAGATATCCTCCCGGCGGCCTGAGAAACCATCTTTCGGATGAGGTGAACCCCGTCCGGTGCGAGGGGTTTCGCGCCGGACGTCAAAACGCGTTCAAAGCCAAGTGCAATCGCCTGTTCCATGGCCACCAACGGGTCGGGAACCACGTCAATCACACGGTGCAGCGTCTTGCCGAGTCCTCCGGCCGCTGTGACCAGTCGCTCCAGCAGGGCAATGTTGAGCGTTCCGTCGGAGAGTTGCGCGCCCAGCACAACACCCGCCAGTCCTGCCTCGCGGGCAATGGCGATATCAGCCAGCATGATATTCGTGTCGGCATCGGAAAATACAAAAAGGCCGCTACGTGGCCGGATCATCGCGTAGCAGGGCACTGGCAATCCAGCCGCAGCCCTCATCAATCCGGCGGATGGCGTCAATCCACCCTCAGATAGTGACGAACAGAGTTCTATACGTCCCGCACCGCCGTTTATTGCGGCCTGGGCTCCTTCAAGAGTGTCAACGCAGACTTCCAACATACTCCAACCTTACTACTGCAGAATATCCCAATGTTTACGGGAACCACTCAAAAACTATTCGGCCCATATGTATGTCCCGACTGCTGTTCGCAAATAATTTCTGGCATGTTCTCGGAAGTCGCTCATACGTATCCGGCCTACTGATCGACACGCGGGTCGTGGCCCTGTTGGGGTTACGCACGCGCCGTGGTCTAATTAGCGGCAAGGTCCAAATTGACCGAATGGGCCGTCAGACTCTGGGGGCGTAATTGTTCCGTTTCATGCTTTCTGTCAGTCGCGAAGTCCTCTGGGTCGATCCGGCTTATACGCCGACAGCAACCTCGTCTCTGGGCCCGTCAAACGCCGTCTTGTGTCTCAAAATGCTCCACGCCATTCGCGCCAGCTTGTTGGCCAAGGCGGCAGCAAGCTTGTTGCGGTTTGGCCTGCTGCCGGTTTCGTGGACGGCAACTTAAGCTTTCATAGCCCGCTCCTCAAAGATTATCGGACTTAGATAACCAATGGTCGAGTAACGACGCCTGGGGTGGGCTCTGAGGGCCGCTTGCAGCATCACGCGCTCAATCCAATGCAGGCCACAGGATGGCTCTTGACGCGGCCGGGCTATTGCGCGTGCGAGCAGGTTTCACAGGACAGGCTCGAACTCAGCGTTTGCCTGCTGGGCCGCGCCGCGCGGGTCTCTGACGAGGGCGATGACCGTATCCTCGGCGCTCATCAACCAGAGGCGCAGGTTCGTCGATCCCCAGTATGAGGCGACTCAGGCGGCGGAGGCAATGTCAGGTTGCTACATTTTGTTTATGCAGCGGGCCCGAACTGTGCGGATGCACTGATAGGGTCATTGCAATCCGGTACTCTTGTTTAGGGCGCAAGGCCGTCAGGCCATTTGGCCCAGTGTGCGTTTCGCCGCTGACATGCGATTGCGGCTCTACGGCAAAGCGGTTCAGCGCTGGGTCGGCGTAGAACATCAAGACCGTCGTGCCGATTGAAGTGAGGGTCAGATCGTATTCAAGGCAGGGTTGACTGATGTTTGCGGTGCCCTTCCAACCAGAATAGCATTCATTGCGCCAACCCGCCGGTAGACTGCGCCCCAGCTTGTAATCGGCGGCGTCCGGCACGGGGACGTGTCCCATTGGCAGGTGACCAGGGCCTTCGGGCCAGAGTGTACTGGCCTCAAAACGAAGCGTGGTGTCGGGATGCCTCGGAAAGAAGGGATGAAACCCCAGCCCGACTGGAACGGTAGCAGAGCCGTCGTTCACGGCCCGGAGGCTCAGGGTCAAGCCCGTCTCCGAAAGTCGCATCCGATAGCCAAGGCTCAAGTTATAGCCGTGATCGAGCAGGCGCAGGGTCAGGTGACATTGATCCGTCTCAACCTGCGCGACGTGCCACGGACGATGCCACGCCCAACCGTGCAGGCAGAGCGGATCGTCGGTATTGGGCGAAAGATCGGCAGTGCGCCCTGCAATGGTCAGACGGTTGTCACGCACCCGGTTCGCGAAGGGCGACATAGGGAACAACGCAGATTGCCCTGCGTCCTGCGGGCTTGGACAGGCTGCTGCCAGAATGGGCAGACGGCCAGAGGCGGTCACGAGGTCAAGCGACCGAATGGACGCGCCCTGATCCGGATCGACCGAAAGGTTGAGCCTGTCGGAGGACAACTCAATCATGGCCAAAAGAAGGGAGGGCGGTCACGGGTGATTTCCCGGGTTGCCCGTTTCGAACGCAGCAATACGGTTCAGTTCCCCCGCTGCGAGCGCAACCAACCCGGTCATCAATTCACGCGCGCTGTCGGCGTCGCGCATCCGGATCGCCTCGAGTACGGCGCCATGCGTTTCCAGCGAGGCCTCAAGGTTCTCCGACGCGCGCGTGGTCAGGCGGAAGCTCATGCGCAGCGCCGATCCGATAACAGCACCGAAATTGGCGAAGATGTCGTTTTTTGACGCCATAAGGATAGACTGGTGGAAGTCCTCGTCCGCCTCGACGGTTCCTTCGATGTCGCCTGTCGCACCGGCGCACATGCGGTCGTATGCGGTCTGGATACGCCCAAGGTCCGTCCCGTCAGCGCGCAACGCAGCCATTTCGGCGGCAGCCGGTTCAATGACCTGCCGCGCTTCGGTCAAGGAACGGATGAAGCTGGCGTCCGGAGGCAGGCGTTCGCGCCAGGCAAGGATATCGCTGTCGAGATGATTCCACTGCTCTGACGGCAACACGACGGTTCCGATGCGTGGACGGCTTTCGATCAGACCCTTGCCGGCGAGCATCCGCACGCTTTCGCGCAGGGCCGTCCGGCTGACCTCCATCTCCTGGCTCAACTCTGCCTCTGTCGGCAGACGGCTGCCGGGCGAAAATTCGCCCGACAGGATTCTCCGTGCCAGCGTACTGGTCACCATTTCACGTTGGCGCGGAGGTATGCTTCGCAGCGGTCCTGTCCTGTTAATCGCCATGCGTCCTCAGCTCTTGTTCAGCCGGTATTCCGCGAGAAATACCGCGAGGATCAGAAGTGTCCCCTTGGCAAGCATCTGGTAAAACGTAGGGACTGCCGTCAGGATCATGCCGTTGTTCAACACCCCGATGATCGCCACGCCCAGCAGTGCGCCGACCACCGTGCCACGGCCACCCTGCATCGCGCAACCGCCGAGGAAAGCGGCAGTGATCGCCTCGAGTTCCAGTCCGTCCGAGCCCGAGATAGGCTGCCCCGAACCGGTCCGTGCCGCCAGCATGATGCCGCCCACGCCAGCCATGATGCCCGACACGACGTAGATCGCCACCCGGTAACTGGGGATGTTCAACCCCGATAGCCGCGCCACGATGGCGTTTCCGCCAATGGCATAGTAGTTCCGGCCGACGATGCTCTTGTGCATGAAGACGTAGAAGCCGATTGCCACGGCGACGAGGATCCAGAGCGGCGCGGGCAGGCCCAGTATGCGGCCAGTGCCGATCCAGCGGAAGGCGTCGTTGAAGATCGAGATCGACTGCCCGTTCGACAGGATAAAAGCGATACCGCGGAAGATCGCCATGGTCCCCAATGTCACGATCACCGCGTTGATCCGCCCGTAGGTGATGAGCAGCCCGTTCACCAGCCCGGCGAGTCCGCCGACAACGATGCCCGCCAGCAGGCCCACGCCCGCCATGTCGGTGGCCTGGATCGCCATGGCCGTGGCCACGGTCGTCAGCCCCACGATGGAGCCGACTGAGATGTCGAGTCCGCCCGAGACGATCACCCCGGTCTGCGAGATCGCCAGTACACCCAAGATCGCCACGCCCATGCCGATGTTCAGCAGGTTGCGCGTCGAGAAAAAGACGTCGCCGCGCAGCACGCCGAAAATTACGAGCAACCCCACCAGCGCCACCAGCAGGCTGATGTTGTGAATTCCGATACGTTCTGTGACACGGTGCATGCTGAACCCTCCGTGCCCAGAATCTGCGGTCTGCTCGGTCATTGACCTACTCCTTCAAGTTGTGCCGAGGCCTCGGCCGACCCGTGCGTTATGGCCGCGGCCATAACGGCTTCCTCACTGGCATCGTTGCGGTCGAACTCGGCGCGGATCCGGCCGTCGGCCATGACCAGCACCCGATCGGAGAGCCCGAGCAGCTCGGGCAGCTCGGAAGATATGACGATGACGCCCAACCCTTGGGTGTCGGTGAGATTGCGGATTAGGTCGTAAATCTCAGAGCGCGCGCCCACGTCAATGCCGCGCGTGGGCTCGTCGAGTATCAGCACCTTCAGGTCCGAAGCCAGCCACCGGGTCAGCACCACCTTCTGCTGGTTGCCGCCCGAGAGCGACGTTATCGGCGCGTCCAGCGACGAGGCTTTGAGCCGCATCTGCTTCGAGATGCCCGAGATCAATTCCAGCGCCTTGGAACGGCTGAAGAAACCGCCGCTCGACACCTTCTGCGGCACGCAGAGCACCGCGTTCTCGAGGATTGTCTGCATCAGCAGCAGCGCCTCCTCCTTGCGATCCTCTGGGGCGAACCCGATACCCGCCGCGATGGCCGCGGCGGTGTCGCCCGAGGGCAGCTCAACTCCGTGGATCAGCACCCGTCCGGCGCGGCGGCGATGGAAGCCAAAGATGCCCTTGGCCAACTCGGACCGCCCCGCGCCGATCAGCCCGCCGATACCCAGCACCTCACCCGCCCGCAGGTTTAGCGAAACGTCCGTGACATGCTCCGTCGTAATATTCTCGACCTCGAGCACCACATCGCCTGTGGCGGCCGCGCGGTCCGGAAACATGTCAGACAGTGGCCTGCCCACCATCAGGCGGGTAATCTTTTGCTCGGTGATCCCGTCGGCGGGCAGGTCGTCCACCAGTTCACCGTCGCGCAGCACCGCCACCCGGTCGGCCAGTTCGGTGATCTCGGCCAGCCGGTGCGAGATGTAGATGATCGCCACGCCCTCCGCCCGCAACTTGCGGATGATGTCGAACAGCCGCCCCGTCTCCTCGTCGGTCAGCGACGAGGTCGGCTCGTCGAAGGCGATCATCCGCCCGCCCGCCTGAACCGCGCGCATGATCTCGATCATCTGCCGCTGCGCTGGCCCCAGCCCCGCGCACAGCTGGCGCGGCCGCAGTTCGCCCGCCATGCCGAAGGTCTCGAGAAGCGCGGCGGTGTCGGCGTAGAGCTTCGACCAGTCGAGGAAGACCCGCCCCCTGCGCGGCAGGTCGCCAGTAAAGATGTTCTCGGCCACTGTGAGGTCGGGTACGATCTCGGGCTCCTGGTGGATCACCCGGATGCCCGCCGCATGCGCCTCCCGCGGCTGAGCGAAGCGCACCTCGCGGCCCTCGATCTCGATACTGCCCCGAGACGGCGGAAAGACCCCCTCAAGCAGCCGCATCATCGTGGACTTGCCCGCGCCGTTCTCGCCCACGAGCGCAAGAACCTCGCCGCTACGCACGTCCAGCGTGATGTCGGTGAGCGCGCGCACCGGGCCGAAATGCCGTGTCAGCCCCCTGGTGCGCAGGAATAGTGTCCTCATGACGGGCTCTTCTCCCTTGTGCGTCAGGTTCACGTGAGACGGGCGGCGCAGACCGCCGCCCGCCGTCCCGGCTTAGCTGCAGAGCCGGTCCGAGTAGTCGCCGAAGTTGTCCAGCGTGATGAACTCGGGGTCGGAATAGGTCGCCTGCGGCAGCTCCTCACCATCCTGGATCGCGGCGAGCAGCAGCTTGACCGCGTCGCGGCCATGGTTGGCCGAGTTGAGCCACATCGTGCCCTTGAAGGCAGACTCGCGCCCGTTGCCGAAGGCATCGCAGGAGCGGCTGCCGTCGATCCCGATGCCGATGCCCGCGTCCGCCGGATAGCCCGAGTTCTCCATCGCCCGCGCCGCGCCCAACACCCCGTCATCGTTGCAGGCGTAGAAAATCCAGTGATCGTACTGCGGGTTCGCGGTCAGCGTCGTGGTCATGACGTCGATGGAGTTAACCATCGTGTTGTCATAGGCGGCACGCACGATCTGGTCTTCGGTCAGATCCGAGTTCTCGAGCAGAGCTTTTTCCGCGCCGCCATTGCGTTGCATGCAGGTGTCGGCCTTTCGGTCCTCGATCGACACAATGCCGACGGATGACTTGTCCCAGCCCGCGGCCTTGTAAAAGTCGGCCAGTTCCTTGCCGACATTCTCACCAATAGCAAAGGCATTTAGGCCGACATAGGGCACGGGATCGCCGTTTTCGGTCTGGATGTCGTCATCGACCGCGATCAGCGGCACACCGGCCTCGGCGGCGCGAGCGGCGACCACCGGGCCAAGCGCCCGGTCGGGCACCACAATGGCGATGCCGTCCACACCGTCGCCGATCATAGTGTCGAGCGTTGTGATCGTGAGGTCGGCGTTGAACTGAACGTCCTGGCTGACGAACTCGGCGCCGCCCTCGCGCGCCGCTTCGGCTGCGCCCGCGACTTCGGCCACGAACCATGGGTGATCGCCCATTTTGTTAATGTAGCCGATCTTGAGGTCCTCAGCCTGGACCGAGAGCGGTAGCAGCAGGGCCGCACCGATTGCAGTCAGTGTCAAGGTTTTCATGGTTTCTCCTCCCATTGAATTGACAAGGTCAGTCGTGAAAAAGTGCCGATCGCCCCCCGTCGATCGTGATCGTCTCTGCATTAATAAATGTGGCCTCGTCCGAGGCCAGGAAGACTGCCGTCATGGCCACCTCCTCGGGTCGCCCGATCCGTCCGGGCGGGTGCAGCTGTTCGGCCTTGCGGCGTTCGGCGGCAGGGTCTTCGAACGTGTCCCAGTAGGCTTGGGCGATAACCGTATCCACGTAGCCAGGCGCGATGGCGTTCACCCGGATACCTTCGGCGGCGTATTCGATGCCGAGCGATCGCGTCAGACCAATCAGACCATGCTTGGCGACGGGATAGGGGAAGGTGTGCGGTATGATTTTGAAGCCATGCGTACTGGCGATGTTGACGATGGCACCCGCGCCCCGGGCACGCATGTCGGGCAGCACAGCTTCGGACATGGCCCAGCCGGCTTCGAGGTCGAGCGCCATGCAGCGGGCCCACTCGGACCGTGGCATCTCGTGCGGGCGGTGAAACACGTTGGCACCCGCGTTGTTGACGAGGATATCGATCCGGCCAAAACGGTCGAGGGTCTGGCGGATCGTCGCGTCGATATCCGCCTGATCCGTTACATCGCACCGGCAAAACAACCCCTCGGTCTCGGTTGCCACTGCGGTTCCGGCGATTTTGTCGATCTCCGCGATCACCACCTGCGCGCCCTGGGCGGCAAAGGCGCGAGCGATAGCCGCGCCGATGCCCCGACCGGTACCGGTGACGATCGCCACCTTGTCCTGAAGCCGCCCCGCCATCACCAGTCCACCACCGTGCCGTCGGGCATCACGGCGTTGCGGGTGTGCAGCACCTCCTGCTCGAAGGGATGACGGGCAATCTCGGCCTCGTCGACCTCGAGCCCGAGGCCCGGCCTATCGGGAAGATCCCAGCGACCGGGTTTGCGGTCGATGGGCCATTGCACGACGTCGTCGTACCAGGGCACCGCGCCGACCATCTCTTCCTGGATGATGTGGTTGGGCGTCGACACGCCGAAGTGCAGCGCCGCGATCCCAGCGATGGGCCCCAGCGGGTTGTGCGGTGCAACGCCAACTCCCGCAATTTCGCAGACCGCCGCGATCTTCTTCGCCTCGCCCAGACCGCCCACGTGCACGATATCCGGCTGCGCAATGTGAAAGGCCCGCCGGCGGATCGCATCCTCGAAGGCGGCCCGGCCGATCAGCCGCTCGCCCGCCGCGATGCTGATCCGCGAGGTGCGGGTCAACTCGGCGCAGCTCTCGATCTGCTCCGGCGGCACCGGCTCCTCAGCAAAGAGCGGCCGGGCCGGCTCCAGCGCGCGCAGGAAGTCTCGAGCCAGCGCCGCCGAGGCCGGGCGGCCGTGGAAATCGACCATGATATCGACATCGGGGCCTACCGCCTGCCGCAGCGAATCCATCGCCATGCCGACGCCGTCGATTGCACGGTTGGGCGCGATGTAATGGACATAGGGGATCGAGACGACCTTGACCGCGTCATAGCCCGCGTCGACCACCTGCCGGCCGCGCTCGGCCAGTTCGTCGGCGCTGTTGGTCTCGTAGACCGAGCTCATATTGCCCATGCCGAGGTGCGTGTAAGTGCGCAGGTGCTCGCGGCACTTGCCGCCCAGCAGGCGCCAGACGGGTGTGTCGAGTGACTTACCGAGGATGTCCCACAGCGCGATCTCGATGCCGCTGATCGCTGACATGCCGATCACGCCCATCCGCCAGAAGCCGTGTCGGGTCATCACCTGGAAGCACTGTTCGATATCGCGCGGGTCCATCCCGAGGAGCAGCGGCTCGAAGTCCGCGATCGCCCCGATGACCGAGCGCGTCTTCCATTCGAGCGTCGCCTCGCCCCAGCCGATTAGGCCAGGGACGTCGGTCTCGACCCGGACAAAGACCCAGTTTCGCATCTGCGCATTGCAGGCGACAGCGCTGATCCCGGTGATCTGCACGACAATTCCTCCCCATTTGTAGTATAATTACACGTTAAGAAAGACAGCTGTCAATAACGATGTCTGTCTGCCATGCCCTCGTAGATTGCCGAGCGCCAGACGGCCGACCCCTTGCAACGGGAACATATCCGTTCGCCGAACCCCTCGCTCCAGAAGGTCGACCTGCATCTCAGGCAGGCCCGCGCGGTAGCAACGTCGGCCGTCGCCTTAATTGTCCCGAAATCGGACTCCGCTGATTTGATCGTCATTTTCGCTCCTCGCGCTTTTTCAATCGTTCCATGTCGCCAAGCGCACGCTTGATGAGTTTCTGAATGCGCTCATCGCCAGCCTCGGGCGTTGTCGCGTAACGGTTGAGAAGGAACCGCCACTTTTTCAGGACTTCGGCCCACGTCCGTGCCGGCTCCGCCAGCATCTGATCTTCGAGGCTTTCAATGTGCGGTTGCTGCGGGAGTGTAAGTGGTGGCTGGCTGTTCGCAGGGCGCCGTCGCATTTCCGACGCACGCTGTCCCGCAACGGACCTGCGGCCGTCGAGGTCGATCGGGTCATTGGTCATTGCGGAACCCCATCGTTCCTAAAATGGACGGCGACCGGTCTGCCCGACACGGCTGTCATTCTCCGATGCCCGGGCGCGCGCTTCCGGAGCGTGGGCCGGCATCGCTGTCATGCGTCCCGCGACTGGGCTCTCCCGTATTGTAGGGCTTGTCTTGCGCTGCCTGCCGTCTTTCAGACCGAGGCGAATAAAGGGCGCGAAGGTCCTGCTCGGCCACGCCGTCGGCCTGCATGACGAGGCGGGTCATCGGATCGGCCAGCATCTCCTCGAGAAAGAAATCCGTGAGAGCTTTTCCGGTCAGCTTGTCCTTGGCAACCGCGTGCTCCAGTTCGGCGAGCGGCACGGTGAGCGTTCGGCTGAGCCCTGGATGCGAGGTGCGCGGATGGAGCCGGACAAGCACCGACGAGGTCCAGGTGCCCGGTTCGATCCAGTCCACAGGTTCCAGCAGCCGGGTCTCGATCTCGTATTCGCCCGGCGGAAGGGTCTCGTTGAAGCTCGGAAGCTGGAACGGTCGCAGGAATACGGCAGTCGTCTTGATCGAAGTGGTCATTGAGGGTCTCCAGAACGGCTCGTGACTTGGGATGACATGACGGGGAAACCGGCAAAGCGGCCGGCCTCGGGAGCCGGCGACAAACGAACACACCCGTCCTTTGCTGGGACGCTACCGGTTCAATTCCGAGACACAGGTGCCGTACCGGCTGGGTCATCTCTTGCGTCCCACGTCCAGACGTCGAACTGCGTCAGGGTACTCGGCCCGAAAGTCTGGGTCAGCGGCACATCGGAGGCGTCCCGGCCACGGCCAATCAGGATGCGCCCCTTGCGCCGCGTGTTGTTGCGCGGATCGAAAACCCACCAGTGTCCGTCGAGAAAGACCTCCATCCAGGCCGCGAAGTCGTCCGGGGCATGGGGCTCGGGTTCGCCGAACTCGCTCAGATACCCGGTGCAATAGCGGGCCGGAATGTTCATGCAACGGCAGAGGGCGATCGCGAGGTGGGCGAAATCCCGGCATACACCCTGCCGTCCGGCCAGCGTTTGCGACGCCGTGCGCGTCGCGCTGGCCTGCATGTAATCGAACGAGACGGTTGTGTGCACGAAGTCGCAGATCGCCTGCACCCGCGACCAGCCGGGCGGAGTGCTCTCGAACAGGCGCCACGCCTCTTCCGACAGAAGATCCGTGTCGCAGTAGCGACTGCCAAGAAGATAGACCAGCGTCGCGAAGGGCAGATCCTGGACAGCCGCTTGTGTGGCGTCAGGCGCGACCGGATCGGGCAGTCCGCAATCGCGGAAGATCCCGTCGGTGGACAACGTGAAGTCGCCGGCCGGCGCTACCATTCGCGTGCACCAGTTTCCGAACCCGTCGCGATAGCTTTCGAGCGGCACACTGGGCGAGGTCACCAGATAATCGGCGCGCTCCAGGTCGCCGAAGCGCGAATAGTGCACGTTCAACATGGCGATGAGTGGTGTCGGTTGGGTCAGCCGGTATTCCAGGCGGCATCCGATCCGCATCCGGATGCCGGGGACGTCGCCGTGGTCTGATCGGAGCGTTTTATCGTCCAAGAACGCACTCCCCATTCGCAAGTTGAAAGTCGCGATCGCAGCGCCATGTGTTCCCGGATCGATCGAGATGCGCGTTTGCCGGAAGGTCGATCGCGACACAGGCGGTGTCGACGGTCTCAAATCCCCGCTCACAGCGCCATCCTGACCCGTAGGACGCCGGGTCCAGAAAGGCGTTCGCCGGAAGCGCAACGGGATCGCAGCGGCCATCGACTTC
The DNA here is from genome assembly GCA_030427145.1 of Alphaproteobacteria bacterium. GTDB lineage: Bacteria > Pseudomonadota > Alphaproteobacteria > Rhodobacterales > Rhodobacteraceae > Amaricoccus > Amaricoccus tamworthensis. Next base: position 25,920 of record JAUHWT010000021.1, read on the forward strand.
GAAGAAGCCCCTTTCGCAGGCCCAATCGTCGCCGTAGTCCGCATTGGTGAGATAGCCGTTCTCGGGCACCGCAATCGGAACGCAGTCGCTGGAACTTGCCGTGAAACCGCGTTCGCAGGTCCATCCGGAGCCTGAGGTATCGTCGGAGAGATAGGCGTTGTTTGGCAGCACGATGGGAACGCAGGCCTCGCGATCCTGCCGGTACCCGCGACCGCACTGCCAGTCATAGCCGGAGGATCGCAGGAACGCATTGTCCGGCACCGGGATCACTGCGCAGGAGGTCCCTCCCGCTTCCTCGTAACCGCGCCGACACCCCCAGCCCTTACCGTAGGACCGGCCGGTTGCATAGGCATTGTCCGGTATGTCGATGGCGACACACTCCTCGCCGGCCACCCGGTATCCGAGGGCGCAGTTCCAACCGCCGCCATAACTTCGCGCCTCCGCATTCGCGGGCATTGGTCCGGTGCCGTTTTGTGCAAGGACCGGAAACGCCAGGAAGGCGATCAAACTCACCATGCCGAAAACGGCAAGCCGCTGCTCACGGCTGAGGAATTCCTGGCGTGTCAAAGCGATGAAACCGTTCATCCCTCATCCGCCGCAGCTTCTGGGCGCTCCAGCGACGCATCGAAGTCAAGTGAGGCCAGGCAGGCCTGCGCGATGTCGCGGTTCGGCGCCTCGGCGCCGGGAACAGTCGCCCAGCCGGCCGCCATGAGCGCATTTCGGCGCTGATAGGTCTGGGTGTCGCGAATAACCGCAAGCTTGGCCGAGCGATCCGGATCGGTCTGCGCCATGTCGAGGCAGACCGGCACCATGGCTGCGACGACGTCGTCATGTGACATCGCCATCGCCCTGTCATGCGCGGTTCCGCCCGTCACCCAGCCGCCCCACGTAAAGCCGCCGATACCGACGACCGCGGCACCGATCACGGCCCCATAGATGCCGGGTTTGAGCCATTCGGGAGTGTTCATTGAAGTATCCTCCTGCGGAGAAAGCGCCGCCTCGCTGTGAAAGCTTGCCCGGGTCGCAGTCAGCTGCCGGTACAGCGCAGTCTCTGTCGTATGTCTCGAAACGCCCGTGGCCTGAAGTCACGCAGCCATTCGATCCTGACGGCCGGCCGAACGCCGACGTGGCCGCCTTTTCTTCTGCGGCGCGTCGGTCACCGCATCCCAGGGACGGCCGCCGGCAGTCTCGACACGGGTGCCGAGCAGCTTTTCGATGGCCTTGAGGTCTGTCACTTCATCGGCGGCGCAGAAGGCAATCGCACGACCGCTGTTGCCGGCACGAGCCGTCCGACCAATCCGGTGTACGTAGTTTTCGGGCACGTTCGGCAGGTCGTAGTTGTAGACATGGCCCACACCCGGAGTATCGATTCCGCGCGCCGCGACATCTGTTGCCGAAAGCACGCGCACCGATCCCGCCTTGAACGCAGCGATGGCCCGGTCCCGTTGTCCCTGGCTCTTGTTGCCGTGGATCGACGCGGCTGCGAATCCGGCGCGTTCGAGGTGCTTTTTCAGCCGCTCGGCCCCATGCTTGGTGCGCGAAAACACCAGCGCCCGGTCGTCGCGGTGCCCGTCCAGCAGACGGGTCAGCAGGTCCTGCTTTTCGTTCTTGGCGACGAAATGCACCGAATGGGCGACCTTGTCGGCCACCTTGCCCGGCGGTGAAATCTCGATGCGGATCGGTTTGTCCAGATACTGGCGGGACAGCTCTGCCATAGCCTTCGGCATCGTGGCCGAGAACATCATGGTCTGCCGGTCCGTGCTCAGCCTCGCCGCGATTCGGCGCAGCGCATGGATGAAGCCGATATCCAGCATCTGGTCGGCCTCGTCGAGAACAAGGAACCGTGTCTGCCCGAGGTCGATGGATCCGCGATCCATCAGGTCAATCAGACGGCCGGGCGTGGCCACAAGGATGTCGGTGCCGCGGGCGAGCTTCTCGGTCTGCGCATTGATCGACTTACCGCCAACGACGAGGGTGATGCGCAGATCCTTCGTCAGCCCCCGAAGGCTCTGAAAGATCTGGCTCGCGAGTTCCCGGGTCGGGGCAAGCACGAGCCCTCGGGCCGAGCGCGGCACGGGCCGTTCCTGCCGCTTTGACAGCGCCATAATCAACGGGATGCCGAAGGCGGCGGTCTTGCCGGTCCCGGTCTGCGCAATCCCGAGGATATCGCAGCCTTGTAGCGCCTGCGGGATTGCCTCTTTCTGGATAGGGGACGGTTGCGTCAGTCCCAGGGCGTCAAGCCGCGCGACCATGCGGGCATTCAGCCCAAGTTCATTAAAATTCATGCCAATCCTTGACCGGACCATGTGTCCGGCGTCACCAACGAACGCAATTGCGCTTGGTCGGTCGGGGTGCACCCGGGGCGAACACTCCGGCACGGCATTGTGCCAGGAGCCGCCTTGGGCAGCGTCCCCCCTTCGTGATGTGGGAAAACGGTGCGTCACGGCCAGGGGCGGAAGTGGACCCGCCTGCTCACGCGGCAGAGCGATAACGCAAATCTTATATGGGAATCCCTCGATGCCTTTTCAATGCCGCCCCATCATCGGTCATCGCCTGTGAAGCAATTTGGCGACGTCGCAAGACACCCCTTGCAAATCGCATTGGTAGGGCGCAAGTCAGTGCGGTGATCGTTTTTCTCTGCGACCCTCTGCTTCCGTTCATCCGGCTTCAGTCGATCTCTCAGTCTGACTTTGCCGGGCTGTCGCATCCTGCGGGCAGCATATGAACAGGAGACCACGGATATGGCCAATGGCACCGTGAAATTTTTTAATTCCCAAAAAGGCTTCGGCTTCATCGAAACGGATACGGGCGGCAAGGACGTTTTTGTCCACATCTCCGCTGTCGAGCGCGCCGGTCTCACCGGCCTTTCGGACGCCCAGAAGGTGACGTTCGAACTCGAAACCGGCCGCGATGGCCGCGCAAGCGCGACCAATCTCGCGCTTGCGTGAACCCACCGCTACCGGGTGCCCTACGGGTGCCCGGCCCCCGTGAGGCTTTAGTCCCCTCCCGAAAATCTGGACCGGTCTGAATGAGAAATTTCCGGCTGCAATGGGCCATTGACGACACGCCCATGACCAAAAGGGATAAACAGGAACTCTTCATCCCGCTCATGGCGGTGATATAGAAAGCTTTCATTGCCAGGCGGCACACGCGCGATGTAAAGGGCCAAACGCTGAAAGCCGAAAATCGGCGCCAGACGTCTCAGGAAGACGTGCGATGCGGGATCAAATGGATGCCGAATATCCACTTCTTCCAACGATTGAACGGCCGCGGCTGAAACATGGCTGGCAGCACTGGAACTTGACGCCACCGCCTCAGCCCCACGCGACCGACTTCATCGCCCATGCACGCGCTGTCAATCGCACGGGGCCACCTTCATCGAGCTTCTCCGCGAGAAGTGCCTTCAGGGCTTCGCGGTGCTCATCCGGAAGGCTCTTACAGTAGCCGGGAGCCGGGCCCGCCCCCAAGGTGAACGGGTACCAGAAGGCTTCGAAATCGGGAAATTCCGTGATTATCTCGATTGGGGCAATATCGGCATCTGGAAGGCCGGCATACGAACACAACTGACCCAGACCTTTTGCCGTACAGAAGGGAAATCGCGCACCTTCGTCCAAATCGACAGCCTTTTCGTCGAGTGAGGCCGCAGCCTTCCAGAAAGCATCAATGAAGCTTACCCCTCCACCAGGATAATCCCAGACATAAAACGACAGGATGCCACCCGGCCTCAGTACGCGCCGCATCTCAATCAGTGTCTCACGGTGATCCGGCACGAAGTTCAGGACAAGCGCTGATGTGACGATATCGACGCATTCGTCCTCTACGGGCAGGTCTTGCGCCGTAGCGGTCTTGAAACTGGCCTTGGGGTCCTTGATGGTCTCGCGCGTGTGGTTGACGAAGTCCGCGGACGCGTCGGTTGCAAGGATCGAGTTGGGCTCATAATCCTGCAAGATCTCTGAGGTCAGGGCACCTGTTCCGCAACCGATTTCCAGCCAATCGGCCGACTTTTTCGGATCAAGCCAACTCAAGAACTCTTTCGCCACCATCCGGCTCCACCGGCCCATGTAGTGTTCGTAGCTTTGGCCGGCACTCCAAGAGTCGAAATCTGATTGTGTCGGCATCTTTCATCCCCTCCAGCTTCATCGAAGCACGAGATGAAAGCGTTCGCCTCGCGTCAACACCATACCACATAAAGGTCTCTGGGTCCGCTTCAGGCTCACAGCCGCCTTGCGGCAGTGCAGAGAACACCTCGGCTTCATGAGAATGTGGATGCGCCGCCGCAGTCCCGGAGAATCAGAGAGGGGGAGTAAGGACCGCCGATCTGCCTCGACCCGTTGCGATTGACGGGCCGAAACAAACCTGGCGGTCAGAGATATTTTGAGTGGATGTCGACGGGGCATAAGTCCTCCTCAACAGGAGGTACAGACCCATGAATGAAATTGCCTATCTCACCGTGAAAGATGTCGCCACGCGCCACCGGCGCAGCCCGCGAACGATCCGCGACTGGATAACGCATGGCTGCGTGACGCCCCACGGGCGCATCCGGCTCGAGGCGATCCGGGCCGGAAAGAAATATTCGGTCTCCAGCGAAGCTCTCGAGATTTTTGAGGCGCGGCTGCGCCATTCCAGCCAGCGCACGCCCCTCGATACCACCTGATCTCCCAATCACCTGAGGAAACCCTGATGAACCCGATCGCCGACGCCATCCGCGCCCACATTGCTGAAACCGGCAAATCCATGAGAGCACTCAGCCTCGAACTCGGACAGGGCGAGAAATTCATCGCCGACATCCTGTCGGGTAAGTCCAAACGGCCGACGCCAGAGGCGCTCGAGCGTCTCTCGGAAAAGATCGGCGTCGATCTCAGGGCCCTGCCCGTCAACCGCCAGATCACGGTGGCGGACATGATCGAGCGGCTCAGGAAAGACCCGCCGACAGACTGGAGCGCCTCCAGAATCAGGGGCACGATTTCCGCCCTTGGGTGGTATGCGAAGAACAGCAGCGCCGCAGGTCCCGAGCACACCATCCTCGACAGACCCTCGATGCGGTCGTTTCTGAGCGGCACGACCGCGGCGGCGCAGGGCGTTGAGCCAAACAGCTTCTCGACCTATGCGAGCCATTTGCGCGATGTCGCGGATCTTGTCGCCAGGACGGGACGGCCCCTGCAGATCCGCGATGTGACCGGACCCTGGCGTCAGGCATACGACCAGATGTCGGAGCATGGTTTCACCGAATGGGACAAGGGGCTCGCGGGCCCCTTCCTGGCCTGGTGCTCTGGCCAGGGTATCGGGATCAGGGACGTCGTCCCGGAGACGTTTCAGAGCTACCTGAACATGCGGCTGACGTCCGGAAAGCTCACGGCTTCCGAGGCAAAACACCGCAAGGTCGCCATGGAAGTCCACCGGCTCTGGAACAGGCTCGCGACGCAAGATGCGTACCGGGACCTGGGCATGCGCGCCGTCGCGTCGCCTTTTGGCGACGACCGGAATCGGTACGGCATGCCCCCGGAGCTTCTTGAGCCGCTTCTTGCCGAGTTTGACCGGCACGTTGTTCCCTGGGTCAGGGGCGAAACGGCACCCGACGGAACACCCGTCGATGTCATCCTCGATCGACTCTCTCCCGTTCAGGTCACAAGCGGCAATTGCAAACTTGCGCAAGCGAAGAAATATATCGGGAAGAGCAGCCGTACGGGACGCAAGGACCGCGAAGCGCGACTCAGTGCGGCCGGTGTGCTGCTTAGCCGTGCGCAATGGCAGTACAACACGGTCCGAAAGGCGCGCGCGGGGATCAAATCGCTCGCCATGGCGCTCTGGTCGCAGACCGGGGTCGTCCTCGAATCCATCGAGGAGCTGACGGACCCGGAACTCGCCGAAGCGGCGGCGACCGCTCTCGATGAGATGACTGACGAAGAGGGGATTGGCAGTTCTTACGTCGAAAGCGTCCTCAAGAAGGTCAAGAAGCTTGCAGGCGGCTATGTCGGTAGATCCGCCGAAGAGGTCATGGCCATCTCGAGCCTGATCTCGGACTTCAAGCCGGATTTTGCGGGCATCGCGCCGCGCAATCGTCGGAAGTTACAACAGCTGACGCCAGAGCGGATCGACCGGTTTCTGGCTCTGTCGGAAGAGATCGTCGCAGAGGTTAACCGGCAGCAAAAGAGCCGCAGGTCCGGCGGCCGGAAATCCAGGAAGCGCAAATCTGCCGAAGGGAATCAGCCCCGCTTCGATGCGGATCCTGCCGCGCAGCTCGAAGTCGCCCTTGCCCATGACATCATGCTGGCAAGAGCGCCACGCACGGCCAACCTCCTGTGCATCGATCTCGCGCATCACGTCCGGCGCCGGGCGGACGGTGGCATAACGATCGAACTGCCACCGGATCTCACCAAGACAAAGATGAGGCTCGAGATCCCGCTCGGGACGGCACAGTCGAAGTTTTTCGACGCCTACGTGGAGCATGTCCGGCCTGCGCTGATGACGCCCGTTAATGCGGGCAACACGCACCTGTTTCCCGCGCGGCGCTCGCCTCACGGGCACTACACGATGCTGACGAAAAAGCTCGTCGACACGGTCCACCACCGCGTCGGCATGCGCATTCATCCCCATCTCTACCGCCACATCGTCGGCTGGATCTGGCTGAAGGAAGACCCCAATGCCTTGCCTGCCGTTCAGAAGCTTCTGGGGCACAAGCGGCTTGAGACGACGATGCAATTCTACGCCGAACTCGATGAAACCCTTACCCTGCAACACTGGGCCGACCAACTGGAAAGGAAATCCGATGAACGAAACTCCAGGGTCGAAACAAAATACCGCGGTCGCGGAAAGCCAGCCGGCGACAACAGTGCCGCGGCCTGAACTGATGGCGCATGATCCCGAAAGCACACTCGAGTCCGCGATGGCGGCCGGGTTGCTGCCCGCCGGGGTGCAACCGCACGAAATGCGGCGCGCCCTTTCCAAATGGCGCAAATGGTGTCTCACGGAAGCGCGCGATCCGAACCGGCTCCCTCCGGAGGCGGGGGAAGCCTATCTCGGGCATCTGCGGGAGGGTGCAACACCGCGTTCCGCCAACAGCCGTTTCGCAACGTTTCAGATTGCCGCCGGGCTCGCATGGGGACCGGAGACCTCGTCCCATCTGGCGCTGACCCTGCGGGCCGCGCGGGTCACACACAAAGCCCCGCCTGCAGATCGTTGGGCCCGCGCCGGGAAGGCCGTGGGCAGGCTTCCCATCGACATCCGGCCGCCATTCATCGACCTGCTGACCGTCTCGCGTGATGCGCCAAGCACGCGCGGTGTTTTGATCTGGAGCGCCGCCCGGATTGAATCCGTTGCGGGTTCCCTTCGCCGGTTTCACGACTACGCCACGAAGGCCGGTCTGGACCCGGTCCCGACGGCAAAGCTCTGTCAGTCATGGGCGGACTCCCAGTCGCCTGAAGTGGCCGCCATCAGTATCTCGACCTATATTTCGCGCGTCGTCGATGCGTTCGAGAAGGTCCTGACCCCGGGTCAGGCCTACGATGCCGCTGCCGCAGTAGCCGATCGCTGGGCTGCGCGATCGCTGAGCGAGCCATCTCGAAAAAACAAGACGGCCGGAATTGTCCCGGCGAGTGATCTCGATCAGTTGGGCATCGAGCTGATGGCCGCGGCCGATGCGGCGCCCCTGCGCCGCATGACCGAGGCTACACTCTATCGGGACGGGCTGCTGCTTGCCATGACCGCAACCCTCCCGGAACGGGCCCGGGCAATGTCAGCCCTGATCGTCGATGAAACCGTGTTTCTCGAACCGGATGGCATCATTCGTTTTGCGATCCCGGGCGAGTTTCTGAAGAGGCGGGAGGCGCACAAACCGCGCACGACGTTTCACGCCAGTATCCGGCGGCCAAGCCTCCACCGCGCGCTCGCGCGGTGGCTGGCCGTCTATCGCCCGATGTTCGATGGCGGCGATTGGCTCTGGCCATCGCGGCTCGATCAGCACCATGGACTGATCGGGAAGAGCCTGGGAAAGATCATCGGCGATCGCACCGAACAGCGGCTCGGCCGGCGTGTCACGATTCACATGGTGCGCGATTGCGTCGCGACCGAGATCATCGAGGCTGATCCGGTCAATGGCGCGGTCCGGGCGAGCGCGACACTCGGGCATCGTGACAGACGTGTCACCGACGAGTTCTACATCCACTCGAACGGACTCGCATCGGCAACGGGCTGGCAGAACGCGATCGCCCGACGGATCGGAAGTGACCGGAAAAGTCTCATAATATGAGATGTTTACACCACCCCCCCCGTTCACGACCGCCGCTCCCGTAGATACCAGTGCCCGCCGGATAAAGAACGGGCCCTTATCACCCCCACGCGGTGATGGACAGCCGTTCCTGAAAACCGCCGCCCCCGGCCATGACCGCCGCAGGGGGAGATTTATCTGGAGCGGCGGAATTTATCAGCGGATCGGCCCCCGGTGACCCTGACGCAAGACCATATTTTTCGGACCGCAAGAGACACGGGAATCAACCCGGTCTTAACCAGGTGCCCGAAATTCCGCGAAACAGGGCCGCACCCGGCCTCCGGAGCCACCTGGCGAAGCCGCCACTTCGGCAAGTTTGAACATGAAGACCGGGACGCGCGAGTGATCCATTGAACAGGACGGGAAGACGCAGGCGAAAGACGCTGTTGAGCGGACAAAGAACACTGACCGTTCCGCTGTTCCGGATTGCGGGGCGATGGACAATGCAACAGACCCGTTCAATCCCATAATCCAGGATTTGGGCGGAACGCCTTAGCCCTTAATCCCGGAAGAAATCATGACCGCTTCCGTAACCCTGCGCTGGAAAATCAGGTAGGCCAGCACCACCGGCATCGCCGCCAGCATCGCAACCGACATGATACGGGCATAGGCTACACCGAAGGCATCATTGACCTGCGTTATTCCCACCGGAATGGTCATCATGTCCTCAGACGTGATCACCAGGAATGGCCAAAAGAAAGCGTTCCAAACCCCGATAAAAGTGACAATCGCCAGGGCCGTGGTAATACCCCAGTTTAGAGGCAGATAGACCCGAAACAGGATGGTATACTCGCCGCCCCCGTCCAAAACCGCCGCCTCGCGCATTTCCTTTGGCACCGCGTCGAAGAACTGCTTGTAAACGATGATGGTCACCGGCACGATCAGTTGCGGCAGTATAATACCGGCCCAGGTATTGATCAGCCCCAGATCGCTCATGAGAATGAACTGCGTCACCACCAGTGCCTGCGCGGGGATCATGAAGCTTCCCAGCACCACGAAATAGAGCAGCCTGCGCCCGGGAAACTGAATCTGGGACAGCGCATAGGCACACATCATCGAGATCAAAACCACCACGGCCGTCACGATCACCGCCGTCCCGATGGAATTGAAATACCAGATCATCAGCTTGGTGTCGAAAACCGCCGACATATACGATGAAAAATTAAACTCATCGAGCAGAAGACCAGGGTTGGCCGTCACGTTTTCCTCACTGCGCAGCGACGTCACCAAGGCCCAGTACAGTGGGAAAATCCAGCACAGCGCCGCGATTACCGTGAAGCCCGTGACAATACCGTTCTCGACCCTGCGCATCGTCATTTTCCACGTCCTCCAATCCGCAACAGCTGGAACTGAAGCACCGAGACCACCACGATAACGATGAACAGGACCGACGCCACCGCCGACGAGTAACCACCGTGATTAAGCTGGAACGCCTCCCGGTAGACCTGCATCAACAGCACGTAGGACGAGTTGAACGGACCGCCATTGCTGGTCAGATAGACCTGGTCAAACAGCTTGAGCTGCAGGATCAACTGAAGTGTAAGCACCAGAGCCGTCACCGGCCAAAGCAGTGGCCAGGTCACCCGGAAAAACTGCTGCCGCGTTGTCGCGCCATCGAGCGCCGCCGCCTCATAAAGCTCGGACGGGATATTCCGCAATCCGGCAATGAACAAAAGCACATTGAATCCCGTCGTCCACCAGATCGTAATCAGCGCGATCATCGGCATAACCCAGTCCGGGTTTTTAAAAACCGCGATCGGTTTGCCCGCCAGAAGGGAAATCAGCGGCTGAAGCACTCCGAACTGCAGGTCCAGCATCCACATCCAGACCTGCGTCACAACCGACACCGGCAGCACATAGGGCAGGAAGAACAGGACCATAATCAACGCCTGCAACCGCCCGGTCAGCCTGTTGATCATCAATGCGATACCCAGCGCGATCAACGTTGTCGGCACGACCGTCAACAGGACGAAGTAGATGTTGTTCCAAAGCGATGTTTTGAACAGCCGGTCACTCAGAAGCCGCACGTAGTTGTCAAAACCGACCCAGTTCCCCTCCCCGATCAAAGGCGCATCGGTCAGGCTCAACTGAAACATTTTTAAGGTCGGATAGAAAAAGAAAACCAGAAAAACGATCAGGAACGGAGCAACCAGAGTCAGCGCGATCAGGTTTTTCTTACGTTTGTTTTCCAGCATGGCCATGGAAAAGGCCCTTCGCAATTGCCGTGTGTCGATCCCCGGCCCTGCAGTCAGGGCCGGAGCAATTGAGGCCGAGGGGCCTACTGCATGAGGTTCGTGAGTTCCTGCTGGATCTGTGCGACCGCATCCTCGCCAGAAAAATACCCGTGTACCGCCGGCACGATGATGTTCAGCGCCGTGTCATAGGTCGGTGAGGCAACACCGGTGATCGTGGTCTGCGGATCGAATGCAGCATTCCCGGCCAGCGACGCATAGGTGGAATTGGGTTCCATACCCTTATACTCGTCGCTTTCCGCAACCGGTTTGTATGCCGGAATATGACCTGCGTCAGCCCAGCGAATGGCGTTCTTTTCCATCCAGCCGATTACAGTCATCACGGCTGCCCGTTTCTCACCGGAAATGGTGTCGTCCCCCTCATTGGGAATTGCAAATGCATGGGAGTCAGCCCATGTGGCCTCACTTCCCATCAAAGGCGGCATTTCCACTGCGCCCCACTCGTAGCCGAGCGTGCCTTTGGACTGCATGTCGTTCATGGTGGGAACTTCCCAGACACCGTTCATCTGGAAGGCGCTCTGACCGGACGTAAACAGCGCAACCGACGCCTCATATTCCGCCAGCTCCGGCGTGTATCCGTTTTCGCGCCAGCCGGCCATGGTATTGATGGCATTCGCGGCTTTTTCGGCGTTATCGCCAGGCAGGATCTCTCCATCGACGATAAAATCGCCACCCTGCTGCTTCAGCAGCGTGTAGAAAACGCGCCAGGTGCCGCCGTCACCGCCGGTTTGGTAGGACAGTGGCGTCTCTACGCCCTGCTCTTTCAGCCATGCCAATGCGCCCTCAAAATCCTCCAGCGTATCCAGGCCGGTCAGGTTTCCGTCCGCATCCAGATAGTCCGAGCCCGCCAGCATGTCCGCATTGTAGTAGAGAACGATCGCATGAATATCGAAAGGCACAGCGTAGAGTCCGCCATCGAACGTTGCCGCGCCAATGCTGCTTTCGAAAAAATCATCAACCGATATACCGCCGTTTTCGAGGTCCTCCGCTGTGATCTCCGAAAGCACACCCTCTTCCATCGCCAGCGGTGCACGGGACAGGTGGTAGGTCATCACATCCGGCCCCTCCCCCACTGCGGCGGACGTACGTACCTTGGTGTAGAACGGCACACCCCATTCGAGCGTCGTTCCCGAAATCTGGATATCCGGATGTTCCGCATTGAAATCCTCAATCAGGGCTTTCATGCGAACACCGTCTCCTCCGCTCAGAAAGTCCCACCAGACCACTTCCGTCTGTGCAAGAGCAGGCATGGCAACAAGACTAAGGGCCGTTGCCGTCAAAAGGCTGTTCACGTTTTTCATGTTTTTCCTCCCGTTTTGACCGCCGTCTACCAGGTTGGCGGTCAGGTCCAAAGCGCGGTGCTTTCCGCACCTATCGCAGCCGCTGGCCTTTCTCGTCGAAAGCCAGGACATTCGCAGGGTCGGCTGTCACGCCGACGTTCTTTCCGTCCAGCCGGTCACGGGATCCGTGCCGCTCGACGATGATTTCGGTGCCGTCCGCTATGCGTGAATAGAGGTAGGACACATCGCCAAGCTCCTCCGCCACCTCAACACGCACCGGCATGCCATCATCGGACAGTTTCAGGTGCTCCGGGCGAATTCCGATTGAGATCCGCTCACCCGGCGACAGCCTGCTTTGTGTCAGTGCCACTCTCCAAGTATGGGCCACTTCACCCAGCGTCCGCGCAGCGACACTCCCGCCTTCGACGGAGACGACTTCGGCCGGCAGAAAGTTCATTGATGGGCTGCCAATGAACCCCGCCACGAAGCGGTTGTCGGGATTGTCGTAAAGTTCAAGCGGCGCGCCGGCCTGCTGGACAATACCATCTTTCAGGACAAAAATCTTGTCAGCCAGTGTCATGGCTTCGACCTGATCATGTGTCACATAGATCATGGTCGCACCGATCTGCCGGTGCAGACGTGTCAGCTCAAGCCGCATCTGAACGCGCAGTTCAGCATCCAGGTTCGACAGCGGTTCGTCAAACAGAAACACCTCGGGCTTGCGCACGATCGCACGGCCAATTGCAACCCTTTGACGCTGACCACCGGACAGCTGGGAGGGTTTCTTGTCCAGCTGTTCCTCAAGTTTCAGAATGCGCGCCGCTTCATGCACGATTTCACGGGTCCTGGCCTTCGGCGTCCGCGCCAGGCTCAGACTGAACGCCATGTTGTCGAAAACATTCAGGTGCGGATAGAGGGCGTATGACTGGAACACCATCGCGACACCGCGCTCCGCCGGTTCCACCTGGGTGACGTCGCGACCGGCAATCTCAATCGTCCCGCTTGTCGTTTCCTCGAGGCCCGCGATCATGCGCAACAGCGTCGACTTTCCGCACCCCGACGGTCCGACGAAAACCGCGAAACTACCCGGCGGGATGTCCATCGACACGTCCCGGATTACCTCGAAGGCGCCAAACTCCTTGCTTACGTTGTGAAGACGAACCCCCATGACTGCCCCTCACGTTACGCTCAACCGTACCACATGATACGATAGCGGAGAGATGCTGCCCTTGAGTGCGCCATCCTCAACGCCGAGACCGTCGCCCTTGCCGGGAACAACCCGATCCGGGTCGGCACCACTATTACCCACCAGCAGCTCATGCCCTTCCATGGACAGATGCTCGATCAAACGCGCCCCGGCAAAGCCCGTGAGGCTCACGTCCAGTTCCGCCGCCTCATCGAGATGACGGTTCACCATGAACAGTGTCACAATGTCCGTCCCGGGATCGTGGACACCCGCCACATCCAGGTACTTTACATCATCTGCGACACGACAGTCATAGGTTGGCGCATCCACTCCAACATTGAGAGCGGTACCACGACCATACAGCGAAGCGAACTGGTAGGGATAGTAGATCGTCTGACGCCAGGCCGGTCCGCCCTTCTCTGCCCGGATCGGCGCGATCACGTTCACCAACTGCGCGATACACGCAATCCGTACACGGTCAGAGCGTCGAATAAACTCGTTGAGCAGACATGCCACAAAAAGCGCGTCCTCAAAGTTGTAAGTCTCCTCAAGCAGCGCCGGCGCCTCGGGCCAGTCCCATTCGCGAATGCGACGCCCGTCCTCCTCGCGCTCGTGATACCAGACGTTCCACTCATCAAAGCAGATGAACACATCGTTCTTGGCCCGCTTCTTCGCCTTCACGTAATCAATCGCGCCTGCAATTGTCTGGATGTACCGCCCGGTTTCCTCAACCTTGCCGAAGAAATTCAGTGTATCCCGGCTCCTGTTGCCGAAATATTTGTGCAGGGAGATGTAATCTACGTTCTCGTAACACTCCTCAAGGACCTGACGCTCCCATTCCGGATAGCTCGGCATCCCGTCATTGGATGATCCGCACACCACGGTCTCAATCGACCGGTCAAAACCCTTGAACGCCTTTGCCGTTTCGTTGGCCAGGCGCCCATATTCAACCGCCTTCTTGTGGCCAATCTGCCAGGGTCCGTCCATCTCGTTACCAAGACACCACATCTTGACGTCATAGGGATTTTCCACACCGTGGCTGCGACGCAGATCGCTCCATGTCGTACCACCGGGGAAATTCGTGTATTCGAGGAAGTTGCGCGCCTCATCAAGGCCGCGGGAGCCCAGATTTACCGCAAGCATCATTTCAATGCCGGCCATTTCGGACCACCTGGCAAATTCGTTGATGCCGACCTGATTGGTTTCTTTGGTCCGCCACGCCAGATCAAGCCGGACCGGACGCTGATCCTTTGGGCCGATCCCGTCCTCCCAGTTATAGGCACTGACGAAGTTGCCACCAGGATAGCGGATCGCCGGAATTTTCAGATCCTGGACGAACTGCAGAACGTCCTGCCGGAAGCCGTCCTCATCGGCCTGCGGATGACCAGGCTCGTAAATGCCACCATAGATGGCCCGCCCCATATGTTCGATGAACGCCGAATAAAGCCGGTCATCAATGCTGCCAATCTGAAAATCCCGATGAACGGACACACGCGCCTTCATCAATCCCCCCTTTTATCTGTATTCATTTTTTCGGTTTAAACCGATTTTTGTGATACAAAACGCATGAGGGGCCGTCTGTCAACACTTTTGTAAAGCCAACTTCAACCTGCGGCGCAGTACTCAGTCCTTGGCGCTAAGCCTCAAAACGATATCCTGGTCATAGTTGCCAAACCCGCGCCCGAAGACGTTGATCCCACCAGGATGCCGGGCCTCGGCCTTGACCTCGATCCTCACGCGAACCGATCTGTGCTGATCCAGTCCAAGGTCCGCAACCGTGACCGAAGAGATCATCTGACCGTCCACAAACGAGCCTTTGTCGGTGACCGTCCAGGACTTGAGCATGCCGTACTGGGACCCGCTCAGCTTCCACCAGTCAGGCGTATAGACCCCCCGTTTGTCCCCGAAATCTCCAGGCGACGTCCAGGGACCAAGCTCCACTCCATTTATCGAAACAGAAATGTCCGATGGCCAGTCCGTGTGAGTACCTGGCACCTCTGAACTCACCTCCATCGAGAACTCAACCTTGCCAATATCCATCGCCTTGATCTTGGCGTTGTTTGGAAACTGATATTCCACATAACCGCTTGTAAACCATAGCAAAGCCGCCTTCATGCGTTCCGGATCCATGAACGTCTCCGGCACATCCAGAAGCCCGATGACCCCCTCGGGAGAGCAGATTCCGCATGGGCCTGAAACCGAACAGTTGGTGTAAAGACCCAGCGGCATGGACACCTCAATCGAACGGTTTTCCAGCCTCTCGGACGCCTTCTGATAGGACACAATCAGCTCGTCGTAGCGGGCGTGACAGATTTTTTGACTGCCCTTTTTGGCCTTGATCGATTCCGTACGGATCAGCCCGGCGTCTTCCAGAATTTGAATGTTTGAGGATACCGACGACTGCGGCAGGCCCAGACGGGTCGCGATCTCATTTACATTGAGCCCACCCTGCCGATGCAGCACCTTCAGGATCCGA
Source organism: Alphaproteobacteria bacterium (assembly GCA_030427145.1). Lineage (GTDB taxonomy): Bacteria > Pseudomonadota > Alphaproteobacteria > Rhodobacterales > Rhodobacteraceae > Amaricoccus > Amaricoccus tamworthensis. The sequence continues at coordinate 41,377 of JAUHWT010000021.1, forward strand.
ACACGAACCTCGGAGGCCGCAGCCCTGAGGACAGCAAAATCCTCCTCCGCATCAACCAATAAAAACCGCTGTGCCATATTTTTCCGCCTCTACCAATCAGGCGTTTATATCAGTTTTTTGGATATGGACAAGTTGTGAAACGGAGTATGAAATTTAATCGGATACGCACCGAACGACCCGGCCTGCAAAATCATTCGGCAACTACTTTGCCTGTGCCGCCACGATCTCTTTCAGCCAGTCCAGAAAGACGGCCAGACGCCGCAACCCCGAGGCGCGTGTGAGGTAGAGCGCGGTCATGTCGAGCGGCTCGGCCGCAACCTCCCCGGGGAAAAGTTCGACCAGCCGGCCCGCTTTCAGATCCTCGGCAACCATGAAGTCGGAGAAGCGCGCGATGCCGCAACCGGCGACCACCAGCCGCCGGACCGCTTCCCCGTTCGAAGCCTCCACCGCGGCAGGAACCTCGACGGGGCGCTCCATACCGCGGAACTCCAGCAGGTTGATATGTGTCGGTGCCGAGAACCGCACCTGCGCCAGTCGCGCGAGATCACCCGGCACCTCCGGCCATCCCTGCGCCTCGAGGTAGTGCGGGGCCGCGACGAGCTTCCACGGGGTCCGACCGAGGGGCCGCTTCAGCAGGTCACTGTCGTCCAGCGGCCCGAACCGGATGGCCACATCGGCATGGGCGCCGATCAGGTCGATCACGTCGTCGGTCATGTCGAACCGCAGGCGGATCTCGGGATAGCGGGCCTGGAACTCGGGCAGGCGCGGCGCGATGGCATGCAGCATGAAGGGCACCGGCGCGTTGACACGCAAGGGACCGCGCGGGGTGCGCCCGTTTGTGCCCAGCTCCGCGAGCGCCTCTGCCCGGGCCAAAATGTCGCGCGCGGTGTCGAGGAAATCGCGCCCCTCGGGCGTCATCTCGATCATCCGGGTCGTGCGGCGCAGAAGCGTCACGCCAAGCTGCTGTTCCAGCCGGCTGACCGTTCGGCTGAGGGTTGAGGGCGCGACCCCCAGGCGCCTGGACGCCTCGGCAAAGCCGTTATCCTCGACGATCGCGACAAAGGCCGCCAGGTCCCGGGTCTGGGGTAATTCGTGCATCTCGCGCAATGGCCCTTTCCGTTATCGTCTGTTAACGCAAAGGCTACGGCCTGCCATCTCTCCGGTCGAGACGAAAATTCCAATCCGGAGACCAAACCCATGCCACTTGCCCTCTGGGCGCTGACCATCAGCGCCTTTGCCGTCGGGACGACCGAGTTCGTCATCGTTGGCCTCATCCCCACCATCGCCGCAGATCTCGGCGTCTCGCTGCCCTCTGCCGGGCTCCTTGTCAGCCTCTACGCGCTTGGCGTTACCATAGGCGCACCGGTCCTGACCGCACTGGCCGGCAAGCTGCCGCGCAAGACGCTGCTGCTCGCACTTCTCACGTTGTTCATCGCCGGCAACGCCTTTGCCGCCGTTGCACCGGGCTATGGCAGTCTGATCGCGGCGCGTTTCATCACCGGGCTTGCCCACGGGGTCTTCTTCGCCATCGCCTCGACCATCGCGACCGATCTGGTGGAACGCGAGAAGGAGAGTTCGGCCATCGCCACGGTCTTCCTTGGCCTGACCGTTGCGCTTGTCACCGGCGTGCCCATCGGCACGTGGATCGGCCAGACCTTCGGCTGGCAGTCAACCTTCCTCGGGGTTGTCGCCCTCGGCCTGATCGGCCTGATCGCAAGCGCCGTGCTGGTGCCCAATAACCTGCGCCGCGGCGATCCCCCGTCACTCAGGGCACAGATGCAGGTTCTGACCTCGCCGCGGTTGCTGCTTGTCTACCTGATCACTGCGGTGGGCTATGGCGGCAACTTCATAGCTTTCACCTATCTCGCGCCGATGCTGACGGATGTGACGGGCCTGTCGGCCGGAGCGGTCAGCCTCGTAATCCTGCTCTACGGCGCCTCCGTGGCGGCGGGCAACATCCTCGGCGGCAAACTGGCCGACCGGGCCGGCCCGGTCCCGGCACTGACACTAATCTTCGCGGGACTCGCGGCGTCTCTCGCAGCACTTGGTCTTGCGCTCGCCTCGCCTGTCGCAGCGATCGCCGTCGTGGCGGTCTGGGGTGGCTTTGCCTTCGCCAACGTGCCGCCGCTGCAGAGTTACACCGTCGCCATCGCGCGCGAGGTCGCGCCCGGCGCGGTCGACGTGGCCTCGGGCCTCAATATCGGTGCGTTCAACCTCGGCATCGCCGTGGGCGCCTGGACCGGTGGTCTCGTGGTCGATGGCATCGGCCTCGCCGCGACGCCCTTCATCGGTGCCGTGGTCGTCGTCGCCGGCATCGCGCTGGTCCGGGTGTCCGGTGGCCTGGCCAGGAGCAGCCACCCGGTCGCCGCCGGGTGACCGCGTCCGATTCCACATATGGCAAATGAAAGGAGCCCCTTCATGAAACAGGTTCTGCGAACTTCACACCCCGCGGCGTGGAACCATCCCGCGCGGGCCGTTGTTCCGACCCCGACCACCCGCATCAAAAAGGACATGCTGTAATGACGATCAAAACCATCGGCCCCGCCGCCATCCCGAACCTCGGCCTCGGCACGTTCAGGATGCCCGAAGGCGAGACGCGCGACATCGTCGCCGCCGCGCTTGCCGAGGGCTACCGGCATATCGACACCGCACAGGCCTATGGCAACGAGGAGGAAGTGGGCGCGGGGATCCGCGCCGCGGATGTGCCCCGGGACCAGGTCTTCGTAACCACCAAGATCCTGCCCGAGCATTTCGCCGCCGGTGATTTCCGCGCTGCCGCAGACCGCTCGCTGGCCGCGCTCGGCACGGATTACATAGACCTGCTCCTGCTGCACTGGCCCTCAAGCACGGTGCCGCTGTCGGAGACGCTGCCAGTGCTCGACGCCCTCATCGACGAGGGCAAGGTCCGCTTTGGCGGCGTTTCGAACTTCACGATCGCGCAACTAAAAGAGACTGAAAGCATTCTTAAGGCACCCCTTGCGGCGAACCAGATCGAGCTTCACCCGTTCGTGGATCAATCCAGGCTGCTTGCTTACATGGACGCGCGCAGCATTCCTTTTGAAGCCTACTCGCCGCTCGCCCAGGGGGCCGTGATGGAGGACGGGACGTTGAAGGAAATCGCTGACGCGCACGGCACCACACCGGCCGCCATCTCGGTGGCCTGGCTGCTCTCCAAACCGCTCGGCGTTGCCATTCCAAAGACCGCAAAAACGTCACGCCTTGCCGGCAACCTTGCCGCCGCTGAGATCAGCCTCACGGCTGACGAGATCGCGCGCATCGACGCCCTCGCGCGCCCGGACGGACGCATCGTCTCACCCAACGGGCTCGCGCCTGACTGGGACTGACAATCAGAAAATAACACAAGGAGACACAGACATGTCGAAGATCCTCATTCTCTCCACCGCCCATGCTGCCCTCGGCGAGACGGGCAACAGGACAGGCGTCTGGCTCGAGGAACTGGCCGCCCCCTATTACGCCCTGAAGGATGCAGGTCACGAAATCACCGTCGCAACGCTGGGCGGAAAGCCCATCCCCGTGGATCCGAACTCGGAACCGCAGGGCGACGGCGCAGATGCCCGTTTCAAAAAAGACGGGGCCGCCATGGCGCTGCTCGACGCGCCCGCATCGCTCTCCGACCAGCAGCCTGCGGATTTCGATGCAGTCTTGATCCCCGGTGGCCACGGCGCAGTCTGGGACCTCGCCGCCTCCGACGAGGTGGCGCAGTTCCTGTCCGCCGCCTGGGAGCAGGGCAAGGTGCTCGCCTCGGTCTGCCACGGCCCGGCGGCCTTCGTCGGTGTCGAGGTGGGTGGCGAACCGCTCGTGAAGGGGCGCAAGGTCTCGGCCTTCACCGACAGCGAAGAGAAGGGCACCGGTCTCGAAACCGTCGTCCCCTTCCTCCTCGAGACCCGTCTGCGCGAGCTTGGCGCGGATTTCCAACCGGGTCCCGACATGGAACCGAAGGCGGTTCAGGACGGCCGCCTCATCAGCGGACAAAACCCGATGTCCTCCGACAGGGTGGCCGAGTTGTTGATCGCCCAGCTCGATTGATACGACATTGCTGCCAGCCCGGCTGAGTGCGCCGCCGGGCTGGCACGTTGGCGCTAAATGCCATCAAAGAGCTTTTAAGGATTGCTTTCGCAAAGCTGACCCTCGCTATAGCGCATCTGGACTGTCGTAACCTGAAATTGTTTCTTTGCCCCTTTTCGTCGGCGCCCCCGCCTAATAATCCAATATTCGCGTGGCAGGCTGGTAATATTGGCAGTTTGCGGTGTTTTTGCCTTGGTTCCCGGTTGTGTGCGCAGGTTAGACTCTACATGCGTGGTTTTCCGAAGGTTTTCGGAGAGGGATCAAGTGTTCGCACCTCCTGCGACGGCGCTTTATCAGAGAAATCCTCTTGTTAGCGCCGTGGCATTTCCGCTCTTTTTATGTCCAATAATTAAAAAGTTCACAGCTGTGAACTTTCGGTCGGATCGTGCAGAAGTTCACAGCTGTGAACTTCTACGCCGCCCTCCTCCGCGCCAGCGCCTTCACCATCGGAACACAGGAAAACTCCCCATTTCCTGCCCTGATACACAGGCTTCGCAAATAAGCGCCCGGCGATTTTATCTCCTCAAACCGCTCGAGCATTGCCGCAATCACGACCGATGCCTCCCCTGCCCCCATCACGCTTTTCGCCTGCATCCAGGCATCACCGGATATTCCCATCATCGGAACACTTCTCTCAGCAGCCCTCACGAGGTCGTTCATTGACCGAATTCCGTTTTCAGCGAAGGCAGCAATTTCCCGACATGATGACAGAAGAAGTGCCATTGGAACGGATGATCTTTCATCCGTGGTTCGGTCACTTTTTCGGGTCACAGGTTTACCTCGGGCATCCTCGAAAACCACGACCTGGTCATCGATCCGTTCAGATTCTTTTTCAGAACGGTTTATATCTGAACTCTGTATGTGCTGCTCAGAATGAACATCGCTGGTGCTCATTTCCGTTGTTTCGACAGGTGACCGGGCGGCTCTGGTTTCGCTCAGAATGACTTCCAGTTCTGAGTGAATTGCTTCCAGTTTATCGACCGTCAACTTGCGGCGCAGTGTGCGGGATACCTGGTCGATCAGATTCTCAACAGCGGCCAAATCCATCTTTTGGGTTTTGGCCTTCCGGCAGTGGTCCACGAGGGCGGTGAGATCCCGGCGCATGAGGCTGATTTGTTCGCGGAGGTATTTAATGCGCTCGCCCTCGGCCTGGGCCTGTTTCGCAGCTTTGGTGATTTCGGCACCCCGGACAACCAAAGGCGTCAGGTCGAAGCCGTAGCTGGCCTGGATGGGGCCGTAGCGGCGGCGGTAGCGTTTTCCGTTGGGGCTGTCGCGGCGGGTGATGAGGCCGCTGTCGACCAGTTTGGCGAGGTGGCGCCGCATGGTTGAACAGGGCATTCCGTTGAGTCGTCCGCAGATGGATTTGTTCGACGGGAACACGATGAGGTCGCCGGCACCTGGGTCGAGATCCCGGGTCGGATGGAAACTCAAAAGGGCCTGGAGGACGGCAAGGTCGCGATGGGACAGCCCGAAGGCGGCGCGGCCGGTGGTCAGTTCGCGAAAGACATGCCACTTGTCGACAGCCTCCAGACCGAGGTCGCCTTCGGTGGGCTTCTGATGTTCCATCAGGGCAGCCGTCACCGTTCGCCGAAACGGCGTTATGGGAATGTAGTGCATTTTATGTTCACGAAGACAAAAAATACCCGCCCGCAGAATCACTTCGGACTTGCGGTTTGCGACTCCGGGGACTAACTTGAGGGTGCAAGTATCAAGTTAGGGTCTCGTGGAGCGTTGTCTTTGCGGGACCTTTTCTTTTGCCTGTTATGTGCCTCCTGTGTTTGTTCCGCTCTGCCTCAGTCTTCCGTGCGCCTTAACCAGCGCCCGTGAAGTTCGTTAATCAATTGTTGTGCCTCCTGGTCGACCCAGTCGGCAAAAGCGCCGCTCTCCAGGCTGATCATCAGACCTTTGGGCGATCTTTTCACCTGGCCGCCTTTTTTGCCCGCGATGGTCAGGGCGCGGCTTTTGACGCGGGCAGGGGCCGGTGCCGGCTTTTTGGGAGCCGGGGCCCCCAGGGAGTTCTCCACGGCCAGGAAGGCCTTGACGGAGATGTCCTCCTCCTCGGACGGCTCAGCGCCGCTCAGGACCGCGCTGGCGGCCTCCAGGTGGGTTTTCTCAGCGACCTCCACCATGCGGTCAGGGGAAACACCGGTGTCCGCCATCACCTTGCCCAGTGCCTCCCAGCGGGGACGGCCTATGCCGTGGGCGGCCCCGATGGCGCGGATGAGATCCTCGCCCACGGATTCAACCACGGCGAGCGCCATCGAAATCGATGACTTGGTGACCGTCAGGACCTCCGCCACCTGGGACTGGGTCCCGAACCCGCTATCGATGAGTTCCCGCGCAAACAGGGCCTTCTCGATGAAGGAGAGATCCCGGCGCGCCATGTTCTCGGAAATCTGGGCGCGCAGGGCGCTTTTGTCATCCATGCTGGCGACGAGCGCCTTGACCTTGGTGACCTTGTCGGAAAGCCGAATGGCTTCCAGACGTCGACGGCCATAGACCAGCAGGTAACGGTCGGGATCGGCGGGATGACGGCGGACCAGAATCGGAACGGTCTGGCCGTTGGCCTCAATCGCGTCGCGCAGATCAATTACATCATCGGGATCCAGCCGGTCCGTCAGGCGGTCATCGACAATCGCGCCTGGATCCAACTCCCAGACATGGTGGCCGTCCACGGCATCACGGGCCGAGCGCAGGGCGCGGTTGCTCGACATCATGGAGGACGTCGTGGCCGGGGAGGGCGGACTGGTCCCCGCCGGTTTGCCCGATGCGGCAAGGTTGTCGAGCATCGACATGCGTTTGCGTTTGCTGGTGGTCATGTGCGCCCCCAGGTTTTCTGAATCAGCTGTCCAATTTCGTCGTTCACCGCGTTCAGGCTCTCAATGGCCCGGTCATAGGTGGACCGGGTGAAGGCGCTGCGTTCGACCTCGTACAGGGTCTGTTTGGTCAGGCCCGCATCGGAAATTGCGGTTGATTTCAGCATCTGGGCGTTCAGCACCTTTTCGCCGTACATGGTGCGCAAAAACGCCACGATCCGGTTCTGGGGGGCGTCGGCCGGTTCATACCGGGTGAGCAGATAGCGCATCCAGTCATGGGACATGTCGGCACCGCTCTCGGCGATCACGTCCATCAGATCGGCGGTCATGCGGAGAAACTGGCTCATTGACATGACGTCAAGCATTTCCGGGTGGATGGTCACCAGCACGCCGGTGGCGGCCGACAGGGCCGACATGGTGAGAAACCCGAGTTGCGGGGGGCAGTCCACCACGACCACATCATAGTCATCATCAACCTGGGAGAGAGCCTCCTTGACCCGGAAAAAGAACAGCCCCGCATTGCCCTGGGCGAGGGCGCGGGGGGTAACATGCTCAAATTCCATCAGTTCCAGGTTGCCTGGCACCAGATCGAGGTTGGGAATGTAGGTTTTTCGGATCACCGATTTAATCGGAGCGGGATCATCGTAGCGAATCGCGTCGTAAAGCGTTCCGCCGCCGTCGCGCAGGTCGAATTCCGGCTGAACCCCGTGAAGGGCGGTCAGCGATGCCTGGGGATCGAGGTCGATGGCGAGGACCCGGTAGCCCTTCAGCGCCAACCTCTGGGCCAGATGCGCGGAGGTGGTCGTCTTGCCCGAGCCGCCCTTGAAGTTCATCACGCCGATGACCTGCATGTGGTCGCCGTCGCGCCGACCGGGGAGGTAATCCCCCGGATTCCGGGCCGTCTTTTCGAGCAGGACCCGTAATTCCTGAATGTTTTCAGCGGAGTAATGCCGTCGATTGCCCGGCGTCAGCTCAGGCGAGGGGCCTTTGCCATCCAGGTGAAGTTTTCGCAGGTAGGAGTCGTTGACGCCAAGTAGGGTCGCCGCCTCACCGGAGGTGAATTTCCGCATGTTCTTTTCCGCATCCGGCGGAAACATGCTTTCACGCTGCGAATGAAGCTGGGACGCCAGCCACTCGGAGTGTTGACGAATGACCGCATTGAGGTCTTCATGCGCAAAAGTCTTGTTCATCTGCTCTCTCGCCCCGTGACGTGTTCACGGAAAATGACGTTTATCGCCACTGTTTCGTGACTATTGCCGAATGATCGGGATTCGCGCAAGGCTTTTTCCAGATTTGGTGGACCAGGGTTTTGTTGGCACTACGGTAGTTTGGGTGTGATTGTTCATCCAAACCACCGTCCAACGCCCGGATTCCGGGCCTGATGGCGATGGTCGCCATCACCCTCCGCGCGACTTTGGGGCAGGGGAGGGGACTACACATCAACAGGCGGATCCCTTCAAGGATATACCCGCATCCGGGGCGTCGGGCAGGGATTTCCGGCAGGGCGGGGTGGCAGAACGGGCCAGGGGTCTGGCAGGCCGGGCCAATACCGGGAGCCTGTCGCCCGAATAGTGTCAGGTCATCGACCAGGGGGGGGCAGGCCTCTCCACCAACCGGGAGGTATGGCGGTGACTGGCACATCAGAAACACTTCGCGTCCCGCTTGAGCGGTTCGCTGTTTCGGGCGGCGCGGTGCCTTTCCGGTGCGGTCGATGGACGGGCGCGGAGTGCGTTGCGTCAAATCCAACTACCGGAATGGAGATCTGACATGGACCATGAGACTGAGCATAAACGCGGGGCAGTCTGCGGCTGTGGCTGCGGCGCAACCCCTGAGCGGGTGGATAGGGCGCGGCGGCGTCTGATTGCCGGCGCGACGGCCGCTGGGGCCGCGGCGGCTGTTGGCGGGCCGTCCGCTGCCGCGACGCCGGAGGCGCGGGCGCTTTACGCGGATCCCGAGGAGCCGGGTCTGCCGCAGATGGACATGGAAATCGTGCCGGGTCGCACAGCGCTTGTGGTTGTTGATCCGCAGGTGGACTTTCTCGACGAGAACGGAGTGGCCTGGGGTGTGGTCGGCGAGAGCGTGAGTGAACAGGGCGTTGTCGACAACCTGGAGAAATTGTTCGTCGCCGCGAAGTCAGCCGGGATGCCGGTCGTGGTGTCGCCGCATTACTACTACCCGCAGGACCACCGGTGGCAGTTTGAGGGCACGCTTGAACGCGTGATGCACGGCATTCACATGTTTGACCGCAAGGATCCCCTGGATCTCGAAGGGTTTGAGGGATCGGGTGCGGACTGGATGCCGCAGTACAAAAAATACATCGAGGATGGTGAGACCATTGTTTGCTCGCCCCACAAGGTCTACGGACCGGAGCAGAACGATCTCGTTCTCCAGCTGCGCAAGATCGGCATGGACAAGGTGATCCTTGCGGGCATGTCGGCCAATCTCTGCGTGGAGAGCCACATGCGGGAACTGTTGGAGACCGGTTTTGAGGTTGCGGTTATTCGTGATGCTACCGCCGGTGCCAAGGTGCCCGAAGGTGATGGCTATCTCGCCGCGCTGATCAACTTCCGCATGATCGCCAATGCCGTCTGGTGGACCGACGATGCCGTGAAACGCATCGGAAGCGCCGTGTAACCGCAGACCGCACCGTTTTTCCAAATCTCCCCAAAAAAGGTATCTGACATGAAACCCTCCGTTTTTGCATCGGCGCTTTGCGTCTCCCTCGCCGTGTCGACCGGCGTCTTCGCCGCTGATGAGTACAACGTGACAAACGGCCTGACCCTGACCGGCAATCCGCTTGGCATGCATGGCGTCGATCCCGTGTCGATGTTCGATGGCGATGCGCCGCAAACCGGTGACGCGGTTCATGTCACCACCCACGACGGTGTCGATTACTACTTCGCCAGTGAGGAGGCGCAGCAGACATTCGAGGCCGATCCGGCGGCGTACCTGCCGCAGTTTGGCGGCTTCTGCGCCTTTGGCGTCTTTGTCGGCAAGAAGCTTGACGGGGATGTCCGCTATGCCGACATCGTGGATGGCAAGCTATACCTCTTCGTCAATGCCGCGATCTTCGAGAAGTACCTCGAGAACAGCGAAGAAGTGATCCAGGTGGCGCATGAAACATGGCCTGGCATTTCCGCGACCCCGATTGGTGATCTTTGAGCCCGGGACCCGCAGTGACTTTTCCTGCGTCCGGAGGCAATACCGGGCGCATTTTTTCCGCTCCCTGAAACTGGAGAGAAGGTCCACTGAGATGACACGTATTCTGAGAGTAGATGCCAGCGCGCGGGGTGAGCGATCGCTGTCCCGCCAGCTTGGAAACCGGTTTGTTGATGAATGGCTGGCGCGCGAGCCCGGCATTGAGGTTGTTGCGCGGGACGTCGGGCGAAACCCGCCGCCGTTTATTTCCGAGGCATGGATCGCGGCGGTCTTCAGCGCCGGGATGACCGCGGAGCAGCGGGATCTGACAAAGGTTTCAGACGAACTGATCGCGGAGGTGGTGGCGGCCGATGTCATCGTGATCACGACACCAATGTACAATTACGGGATGCCCGCGGCGCTGAAGGCCTGGTTCGATCAGGTTGTGCGGGTCAACAGGACGTTTACCTTTGATCTCGCCCGGGGTGACCGGCCACTGGAGCCGGTTCTGTCCGGCAAGCTGGTGGTCGTGCTGACCTCATGCGGCGAGTTTGGTTTCGAAGAGGGTGGACTCAATGAGGGTGGTGACAACCTGGTGCCGCATCTGAGGTTCGCGTCGCGCTACCTTGGGATGTCGGAGTTTTACCATGTTGGCATCGAGTATCAGGAGTTTGGCGACCATCGGCATGAGGCGTCGAAGCAGGCGGCTTCGCTGGCGGCTGGTGAACTGGCGGCCCGGCTGGCAGGGCCGATGGCAAGTCAGGTGGCGTGACGTGTCGGCAGGCCGGGAGAGCCGTCAGACCTGCGCCTGAAACCGAATTATATCCGAAACCCGAAAACTGAACTCAAAAATCGGCTGAATATTTGCGAAATCACATGTGTTAGGTCGATCCCAACGCAATGGATCGAAAGGATCGACCGATGAAAGCCATGGCTCTTGCTGAATATGGACCCAAAGCACCGTTCTCGCAGGTGGACCTGCCCCGCCCGTCCCCGGATGCGGGGCAGGTGATCGTTCGCGTTCAGGCGACGAGCGTCAACACCATCGACACGATGATCCGCGGCATGGGGACCGATTTGGCCTTTTCGCCCGCGACGCCCGCCGTACTGGGGATGGATTTCGCCGGCACGGTTGAGGAGGTTGGTGAGGGTGTGACCGAATTCGCGGTTGGCGATGAGGTCTATGGCTGCGCCGGTGGTCTGGCGGATCTTCAGGGCGCGCTTGCGGAATACATGCCTGCGGATGTCAGGCTGATCGCGCGCAAGCCGAAGTCGCTGTCCATGCGTGAGGCGGCGGCCATCCCGCTGGTCGGTATTACGGCTTATGAAGGGCTCCAGCGTGCCGGTGTGAAAAAGGGGCAGAAGGTGCTTGTCCATGGCGGGTCCGGCGGTGTGGGCCATATCGGCGTGCAGCTGGCCCGTGCCTTCGGCGCGGAAGTTTTTGCCACCGACACCGGAGAGCAGCGTCTGTCGGTGGTGCGTGACCTCGGTGCCGAGCCGATCGATTTTAAGGCCGATACCGTTGAGGAGTATGTGGCGAAACACACGGATGGCGCCGGTTTCGATGCGGTGCTGGACACTGTGGGTGCCGGCAACCTGACAAACTCTTTTAATGCGGTTGCCCTGAACGGCCATGTGGCCACCACCCTGGCACTGGCCGAGCTTGACCTGTCACCGGCTCACCTCAAAGGCGCGTCGCTGCATGTGGTGTTCATGCTGATACCGATGCTGCACGACACGGGCCGTGCGGAACATGGCGCGATCCTGGCGGAACTTGCCGGGCTCGCTGAAAGCGGCGCATTGAAGCCGGTGGTCGATGAAGCCCGTTTTGAGCTCGCCGAAGTCGGTGCGGCCTACGATCACCTTACCGGCGGCAAGGCCATCGGCAAGGTCGTGATCGACGTATAGGAGGGCAGGCGGGGTCCACATTTTGGTGTGGGCCCCGCGCCCGTTAACCTGGTGACCGGCCGTCCCGGCCGGTCGACGGGGCCCGCGTCCTAATTCAGCTGGTCCGGCAGCTGCGCCGTTTGGCTCCATTGCCGGGGGGACTGGCCGTACATCCGTCTGAATTCGCGGCTGAACTGGGAGGCGCTTTGATACCCCACGTCCCAGGCCGCCTCGGAAACGGTTTTACCTTCAGCGATCATCATCGCCGCGTTGTTCAGGCGCATCGATTTCACAAACTGGATTGGGGACATTGTCGTGGCTTCCCTGAAACGTCGGTGAAAGACGGCCCGGCTCATCCCCACATGCCCGGCCATGTCGTCGATTGTGACCTGATCCCTGAGATGGTTCGAGAGATATTCGATGGTCCGGGCGATCTCGTTGCCGACACCAAAGGCGCGTCTTGCCGCAGCCCCGGCACCGCCCGTGAGAACCGCATAATAGATCTCGCGCAGGCGCCCAGGTCCGAGCACCGCCGCAGCCACGGGACTGTCGAGCAGCTCCAGAAGCCTGAGAAGCGCCTGAGTGAAGCCGTCATCCCAGTCGGCGAGGGCCAGAGCCGATGCGGATGAGGCCTGGGACCGTGTGGTGCCACCGGCCACGGTTTCGATCTCAATGGCAAGTTCGCGCATGAGCCGTGGATCCAGAGTGATCACCACACCAATCAGGGGATCCTCAGTGGACGCCTGTGGCGTGCCCGCCTCGACCGGCAGGGTCATGGGACACAGCAGGTATTTATCGCTGCCGTAGACGTGGTGTTCACCGTCCAGCACCGCCTCCTTGGTGCCGTTGAGAATGGCCACGACCGTGGGCTGGTAGACCGCAGGCACGCAGGGCATGGCCTCGGTCACCCGAAACATCTGAACGCCCTTCAGAGCGGTTTCGACAAGGCCCGCTTCCGGCAGATGACGCTCGATGAGGTTTTTGATCCGTTCTTTGCTCATGCCGTCCATTAGGTCGAAGAGTTTCACCTTTGCAATGGGGTTGAGACGATTGGGCAAGTAAATGAGAGGATATCGCCTGTTTTCCTGTCGTGCGGGTTTCTAATTGTGTTCCAGACATCAACACCCCACAGCGCCGGCCTTGGCCGGCAGGAGACAGAAATTGGCGGACACAACATTTGGACCGAAAGGCTGGACCCCGGAGCGGCTCGGCGATCTGAGCGGCACAACCCATGTTATCACCGGAGCCAATGCGGGCGCAGGCTTTCAGGCCGCGCGGACGCTTTTGAGAAAGCATGCAAAGGTCGTGATGCTCAACCGTTCGGTTGGGAAATCCGAGGCGGCCATTGACGCGCTGAAGCAGGAATTCGGCGCGGGGGCTGATGTGAGCTTCATTCGCATGGACCTCGCTGTTCTGGACAGTGTCCGCACGGCAGCCAAAGAGGTCCTGAAGGCCGTCCCCCGTATCGATGCCCTTATCAACAACGGGGCCATCGCTCAGGTGCCTACGCGCAGGCTGACGGTTGATGGATTTGAAAGCCAGCTTGGCACGAACCATCTGGGACATTTTCTGCTCAATGGTCTGCTTTTTGACCGCATCGCCGAAAGCGGGGGCAGGATCGTCGTTGTGGCGAGCCTCGGCTACAACATGGGACTGAAGACGATCAGGTTCGAGGACATGAACTGGGATGAGGGGTATGGCGCGAATACGGCCTATTCGCAGTCCAAACTGGCCCAGATGATGTTCGCATATGAGCTGCAGGACAGGCTTGCCGCTGCCGGGCGCAACGATGTCGAGGTTTACGTGTGCCACCCCGGCTCTTCGGCGACGTCGCTCATTACCACGAGCGGCAGCCGCACGATGCGGTTCATCTGGTGGCTCATGACCAAAACCCCGATGGTGCAGACCGCAGAGCAGGGCTCCCACCCGGAGGTTATGTGCGCGACCGAGGAGGCACTTACGGAGCAGCGGGCGCTCTATGGCCCGACAGGACGGTTGGAAGCGGTTGGGCCGGTCGGCAGGGGTACGCTGAACGCACACGCCCATGACAAGGCCGTCATGACGCGTCTCTGGGACGTGTCGGAAAAAGCTGTCGGGTTCGAGTGGAAACTCTGAACAGGAACGTCTGGCGGCAGCTTCCATAGAGGCGACTACTGGCGCAACAGCCCCGGGCAAACGGGAGCACGGGGCTGGATGTGGGTTGTCTCAGGTGAAACCCGTTCATCGGCATATTTTCTGACGAGCGTCTGTGCGTGTTGCGAGTTTTAAATTGACGAATTCGTTCATGGATGCAATAACGCATACATTACGGCATCAGATCGTTGGGGAGGACAACAAATATGCTCACATCCGTTTCGGGAACACGGAGGCTTTCCGGCCTCAGGACAGGTGCGGCAGTCGCCATGTCATTGGCCGTACTGGGCTTTTCCGGGCCGCAGGTGAACGCGCAGGAGATCGAATTCTGGTCGCAGGACTATGGCGATCTGATCGCCTGGCAGCGCACGATGGAGGAGTTCACCGATGAATTTGAGGCCGAGACGGGCATCAAGGTCAATTACGAGCAGGTCAACTGGTCGGTTGCCTTCAACCGCTGGCTGACCGCGGCACAGGGCGGCGCGGCGCCGGACTGCGCCGACATGTTCTGGCTGCATTCCTTCTCGGCTATTGGTGGCGATCAGTATGGTCCGATGCCGATCACGGAGTATCGTGATACATGGCCGACGCTGGAAGAGGATTTCTATGAGGGCTCGCTTCAGGACGTGAACTGGAGCGGCGATTTCTACGGCATCCCGTGGCGCGGTGACGTGCGTCCGCTGATCTATCGCACCGACCTGGCCGCCGAGGCGGGGCTTGAGGGCCCGCCGGAAACCTGGGATGAGCTGGTGGAATACGCGAAGGCCCTGACCGAGCGGGACGCAAACGGGAATGTCACCCGCTGGGGTCTGGCGCTTGGTCCGGACAATCCGAGCCAGAGCTATGTTCCGCTCTACTGGCAGGCCGGTGGCGACTTCATGACCGAGGACGGGCGCACGGCCACGATCGATAATGAGGCGACCCGCGTGGCGCTAAGCTTCATTCGCGACCTGGTCTGGGAGCATGAGGTTCTCAGCCCCGATTTCATGGAGCGCGGCTACAGCGCGGAGGGTGACTTCCTCGCCGGGCAGCTTGGCATGATCGCCTCAACCCCCGGTCCGATCCCGCCGCAGCTCGCCGAGGATTATCCGGAAATGGATGGCAAGTGGGCACTGGGTGTTCCGGCTGCCGGACCGGAGGGGCGTGACGCCTATGCCGGCAGCGGATATTTCGGGGTTCTGCGCGGCACGGACAATGTCGAGGCCTGCGTGGACTGGATCAGCTTCCTGTCGCGTCCGGAAAACATGCAGCGTCTGAGCGAAGCGAGCGGCAATGTCAGCCCGATGCGTGAGGTGATGGCTTCCGATTACTGGAGCGACACCGAGTGGAAAGAGGTGATCAACGATACCCTCGAATACGCGCACACCTCGCAGCACCCGTCGCCGGTGTGGAATGCCCTGGTGTCTCCGGAGCCGGGCGCGGTCATCTATGACATGGTGTATCGCGCGGTCATCCAGCAGGAGGATCTGGATACCGTGATTGCGGAATCGCAGGAGCGCATGCAGGCTGAGATGGATCGCGCGTTCAGCGACTGATCAACGACCGGCGGCCCTTCCGTTACGCACGGCAGGGTCGCACGTCACATATCCAGCCCCCGTCCACCAATTTCCATACCGTTGAAGGGTCCACTCGATGGAACGAAAAAGGCGTTGGTTCTGCTTTTTCATGGTGCTGCCCGCGATCCTGTTTACGGTCGTGCTTGGTCTGATCCCGATGTTCACCTCGCTGGGGTGGAGTTTTCTGGAATACGACCTGATGCGCGTCCAGGAGCATGGCACGCCCTTTGTGGGGCTTGAGAATTACCGGACGGTTCTGAACGACGGGCGGTTTTTGCGGTCGATCAGCAATACGTTCGTGATGACCGGTCTGGTGGTGGTGGTTGCCATCGCGCTTGGCCTGGTCCTCGCACATGTGATGAAGGCCGAATACCGGGGCAGGGCCATCGTGCGGGTTCTGATCTGTGCGCCCTGGTTCGTGCCACCGGTGGTGGCCGCCGCGATCTGGGCCTGGCTGCTGAACGCGGACCGGAGCCCGATCAATTCGGCGCTGATGGATGCGGGCATCATCGAGTCCAACATCCGCTTTCTAACCGACAGTTCGACCTGGGGGCCGTTCTCCATCCCGCTTCTGTCCGTGACCGCGGTCCGGATCTGGAACGGTCTGCCGTTCATCGTGATCTTCATTCTTGCCGGGATGCAGTCGATCCCGCGTGATCTCTATGAGGCCGTTGATGTGGATGGCGGCAACCTTTGGAGCAAGTTCCGGCACGTGACGCTGCCTCTGCTAAGGCCGATCCTGGGTGTTCTGATCATGCTGCTGCTGATCACCGGTATCGGGCATTTCGAGATCAACTACATCATGACCGGCGGCGGTCCGCAGGACATGACCAACGTGATGGCGGTATATTCCTACCTTCAGGCGTTCAACTTCTTTCGCTTTGACCTCGCGTCGGCGGCGGGCGGGCTGATCCTGCTGATCACCGCGGCGATCTGTTTCTTTTACATCCGCACGCAGCTGCGCAACGAGGACCGGTGATGACCACGACCACCACAGAGCACATGCCCCGCGCGACCGGTAGACGGAGCGGTCGCAAGGGCGGCTTCGCGCGCAGCAGGAATGCGGACCGGCTGACGCGGGCAATCGTCATCGTTGTGACAGTTCTGGCGCTCGTCTACATCCTTTTGCCGGTCTACTGGATGGTGAAAAGCTCGTTTCAGACGAATGCGGATATCCGGGCTTTGCCGCCGCACTGGTATCCGCATGAGTTCACCATTCAGGCCTATCTGGACATGACCTATGTCATTCCGATCTGGCGCTATATCCTGAACTCGATCTATGTGGCCGCGGCCGCCGCAATCCTGTCGACGCTGATCGGGTGCAGTGCGGCCTATGTTCTGGCGCGGTTCCGCTTCCCGGGCATGACGCTGTGCCTCGTGGCGATCCTTGCCACGCAGCTGATCCCGCCGATCACACGGGCCTTTCCGCTTTATTCCGCGATCCAGTCGGCGGGCCTCCTGAACAGCTATACCGGGATTATCATCGCCTATGCCGGTTTCTCGCTGCCGTTCTGCGTGATGCTGCTGCGCGGGTATTTCATGAACAACTGCCCGCCGGATCTGGAGGAGGCGGCGCTGGTCGACGGGTGTTCCTATTTCAGTGCGTTCTGGCGGATCATTCTGCCGATCTCACTGCCTGGGCTGGCGGCCGTGACGATCTTTACCTTCCTGAACGCATGGAACGATTTCCTGTGGGCCTCGCTTCTGCTGAACCAGGGGGACATGAAAACGGTGCAGGTCGGTATCGGTGACTTCTCGGGTGAGGGGGGCAACGTGCGCTACATCAGCATGTTCATGGCGGCCTGCGTCACGGCGACGATCCCGGCGCTGATCATGTTCCTGTTTGTCCAGCGCTGGCTCGTGTCCGGGCTGACCGCGGGCTCCGTCAAATAGCCGTCTCATACTAAAGGAATACCGGAATGGCGCATATCAGCCTGAGACAGGTGACAAAGAAATACGGCAGGTTCGTGGCCGTGCCCGATCTGTCCCTTGAAGTCGCGGAAGGGGAGTTTCTGATCCTTGTGGGGCCGTCGGGCTGTGGAAAGTCGACCCTTTTGAGAATGCTTGCGGGCCTGGAATCCGTTACGCATGGGGAGATTGCCATCGGTGGCGAGGTGGTCAACGACCAGATGCCCCGGCAGCGGGATATTGCGATGGTCTTCCAGTCCTACGCGCTTTACCCGCACATGACCGTGGCCCAGAACATGGGTTTCTCGCTGAAGCTCGACCGCTGCTCAAAGGCGGAGATTGAGGAACGGGTCGCTGCCGCTGCGGAGATTTTGGCGCTCACGCCGTTGCTGGACCGCAAGCCAGCGCAGCTGTCCGGGGGGCAGCGCCAGCGTGTCGCGATGGGCCGGGCCATTGTGCGTGATCCGAAGGTTTTTCTGTTCGACGAGCCGCTGTCCAACCTGGATGCCAAGCTGCGCGTGCAGATGCGGGCGGAGATCAAGTCGCTGCACTACCGGCTGAAAACCACGATTGTCTACGTGACCCACGACCAGGTCGAGGCCATGACCATGGCCGACCGGATCGTGGTGATGAATGCAGGAAATATCGAGCAGGTCGGCACGCCGCTGGAGCTGTACGACCGACCGATGAACCGTTTTGTGGCCGAGTTCCTGGGCTCTCCATCCATGAACATGCTGCCCGGCGAGATTACAGGCGCTGCCGGTGCGCTGTCGCTGAGGTTGGCGGACGGGAGCAGCATTGCCCTGCCTGGGCGTGACCTGGGGCTGGCGCCCGGAGACCGCGTGACGATGGGTGTGCGGCCCGAGCACATGACGATTGGGGACACCGGCGGGATGGGGCTCGACATCGTGGTCGACGTAACGGAACCCACGGGCTCGGATACGCTTCTTATCGGCAGAGCGGCGGATTGTGCTATCACCTGTGAACTGGACGGTCGTCCGGATGTCAGGATGGGCGAAACCGCCCGGGTCACCATTGATCCCGCGCATCTGCATTTCTTCGATGAGGACAGCGGGCGCAGGATCGGGGCGGCCGGATAGGAAATGCGGAGCGATGGGGTCATGACCAAAGCCACGACGAAGGCCGAGAAGCGCCCGGCGGCGAAGCCAACCCAGGCCGAATATGCGCATGCGGAGCTCAAACGCATGATGCTCGACGGGACGCTGCCTTTCGGGACGCAGATGCTGGAGTCCGAGGCTGCCGAGCGCCTGAAGATCAGCCGCACGCCGATCCGGGAGGCGATGATCCTGTTGCAGCAGGAGGGTATGGTCGAGTTGCGGCCGCGCCACGGAATGAGGGTCCTGCCGGTTTCAGCCGACGACATGCGCGATATTTACGACGTTCTTACCGCGCTGGAGGGCAAGGCGGCCGAACTGCTGGCGGAGCGCAGGCTGAGCCACGACGAACTGGACGGGCTGTGGGATGCGGTTGAGCAGATGGAGGCCGCGCTGGCGGCGAACGAACTGGCTGACTGGGCCGAGGCGGATGATCTGTTCCACCTGCGGCTGATTGACCTGACGCGGAACAAACGGCTGATCGGGATGGTCAACCAGTTGCGCGCCCAGGCGCACCGTGCCCGGATGGCGACGCTGTTTCTGCGGCCGCGGCCAACGGAGTCGAACCGTGAACACCGGGCCCTGGTCGATGCCATCGCCAGCGGCGACCCGGCGGAGGCGCGCCGGATGCATGAGGAGCACCGGACCCGGGCCAAGGAACTGCTGGTGAACATTCTGCGCAGCCTGGGCGGCGCGCAGATGTAGCCCCGACACCCAGAATAAACGGACAAGGTTCGCCAATACCGGCGTGCCATGCGTGGAAACAATGCATTCGCTACCGGGTGCGTTGAAAAGGAGGAAGCACAGATGTCAACCAAAGTGGAAATTCAGGGAGAGGGCTTCCTGATCAACGGAACCCCGACCTATGAGGGTCGTGAGTGGCACGGGAAGAAAATCGAGGGCCTGCTGCTGAACACGCGGATGGTGCAGGGAATTTTCGACGATGTGAACCCGGACACGGTTCAGCAGTTCGCCTATCCCGATACCGGGGTGTGGGATGCGGACCGCAACACCTCCGAGTTTATCGACATGCTGCCGACCTATAAGGCGCATGGTGTTCTGGCCTTTGACATCAACCTGCAGGGCGGCAGCCCCTATGGTTATTCGACCGACCAGCCCTGGATCAACTCGGCCTTTGAGAGCGACGGATCGCTGCGTCCGGCCTTCATGAATCGGCTGGCCCGCGTGCTGAAGGCTGCGGATGAGCTGGGCATGGTTGTGATTGTTGGTCTGTTCTACTTCGGTCAGGAGAAGGTTTTCGAGGGCAACGAGGATGCCGTTCGCAAGGCCGTCGACAATGCGGTCGAATGGCTGCTGGCGACCGGTCATGAGAACCTGCTGCTTGAGATCAACAACGAGTGCAACATCCGCTATGAACTGCCGGTGATGCGGCCGGAAGGTGTGCATGAGCTGATCGAGCGGGCCAGGGCCATCACGCTGGATGGGCGGCGTCTGCTGGTTGGAACGAGTTATGGCGGGGGTACGATCCCGGGATCGAACGTCGCCCGTGTCAGTGACTTCATGCTGATCCACGGTAACGCCCAGGAAGACCCCAACATCATCCGCGAGATGGTCAAAAAGACACGCCAGGTGGAGGGCTACACGCCGAAGCCGATCCTGTTCAATGAGGACGATCATTTCGATTTCGACCGGCCCGATAACAACTTCATCGCGGCGGTGGGCGAGTATGCCTCATGGGGGTATTTCGATTACCGGATGAAGGGCGAGACCTTCGAGCAGGGCTATCAGAGCGTACCCGTGAACTGGGGCATCAGCTCGGCACGGAAGCGCGGCTTCTTTGGGCTGGCGAAGGAAATTTCGGGCTACTGAGACGGAGGATTACTGGGAGGCGACCTGTCGTCGTGACGTCGGCTCCTTCAGTGGGGCTTCAACATTCGATGGCACCTCTTATTATCTTCCGGAAATCCCGCTTTTGAAATTGGCCGGTCGCGCCCCTGGGGTGCGGCCGGTCTGACTTTTTGTGCGCGCCAAATCGTGACACGATCCTTATTGGCATTCGTGCTAAAAAATCCCACACAACCGGTCTGTGAAACAGGTGATGCCCCGCCGGGATCACCACTGACCGAACGCGATGACGTCCAGCAAGGCGCGCATAGGGAGAGAAAGCATGACACGGGAACTGAAAGTCAACGGGGAGACCCGCACCGTTGAGGCGGAGGACGGGACGCCGCTGCTCTGGGTTATTCGCGACGAACTGAAGATGACGGGAACCAAGTTCGGCTGCGGTGTCGCGGCCTGTGGAGCCTGTACCGTTCATCTGGACGGGGCGCCCGTGCGGTCCTGTCAGACCTATATTGAGGATGTGGCCGACAGCGAGATCCGCACCATCGAGGCGATGGAGACGGACCGCATTGGCACGGCCGTGCAGCAGGCCTGGACCGAGCTTGACGTGGTGCAGTGCGGCTACTGCCAGTCGGGGCAGATCATGTCAGCTGTTGGTCTGCTGGCGGAGAACCCTAAGCCAAGCGTTGAGGACATTGACGGCTACATGTGGGGCAATGCCTGCCGCTGTGCCACCTACCAGCGCATTCGCGCCGGTGTTCTGCGTGCATCCGAGATCCTGGAGGGCTGAGCCATGAACATTTCCACCTCCCGCCGCGGATTTTTGCAGGGTGCGGCTGCGACCGCTGCCGTTCTTTATGTGGGTGCGCGTTCCGATGGTGCCCTGGCCGCGTCGTCCGACAGCACTGATCTCAATCCGTTCGTGCGCATTGGCGCGGATGGTCACGTGACCGCCATCGTGAAGCATTTCGAAATGGGGCAGGGGCCGTCCACGGGTCTGACCACGCTGATCGCCGAGGAGCTTGGCGTGACCATGGACCAGATTGACTACGAGTTCGCGCCGTCCAATCCGCAGGTCTACAACAACACGCTGTTTGGTGCGTTCCAGGGTACGGGCGGATCAACCGCCATGGCCAACAGCTATTCGCAGTACCGCACCGCAGGGGCTGCGGCGCGTGAGATGCTGATTGAAGCCGCGGCAGCGGAGTGGGGTGTCGATGCGGCGGAGCTCGACATTGTCGCCGGTGAGATTACCGGGGCGGGTCAGGCCGCGCCGCTGGCGGGATTTGTTGCCGCGGCCACGGCGCTGGAGGCGCCCGCTGAGCCCCGGCTGCGGACGCCGGAGGAATGGCGGCTGATTGGGCAGGACGGCGCGGTGCGGCGGAAGGACACGCCGGTCAAGATCAACGGCAGCGGTGTGTTTGCCATGGATCTGCAGTTCGACAACCAGTTGGTCGTGGTTATTGCCCGTGCCCCGCGGCGTGGTGCAACCGTCGCCGGGTTCGATGCGTCGGATGCCGAGGGCATGAACGGGTTCGTTATGGCGCAGACCCTGCCCGATGCCTCGGGTGTGGCGGTCTATGCGGAGACGACCTGGGCTGCGATCAGCGCGCGGGACATGCTGGCGGTGGAGTGGGACTTTTCCGCCGCTGAGGACCGCTCGTCGGATCAGATCAGGGAAGAACTGATTGCCGGGGTGAATGGCCCGAGCACCTATGAGACGCGGGGCGACCAGTCGGAGACGGCGGCGGCTGTGGATGGTGCGGCGACGGTCATAGATAAAACGTTCTATTTCCCGTTGCTCGCCCATGCGCCGATGGAGCCGCTGACCTGTACCATTGAACCGCTGGATGATGGCGGTGTGGTCCTGCATGACGGGGCGCAGTTCCCGACGTTTGGGCACATGACGCTGAGCCAGGTGCTCGAGTTGCCGATGGAAAAGGTTCAGGTCAAAACGGTGCTGGCCGGGGGGTCCTTCGGGCGCCGGGCCAATCCGACGGCGGATTACAATCTCGAATGCGCCATGGCTTTTGCGATGACCGACCGGACCCGCCCGGTCAAGCTGGTCTGGACCCGCGAGGACGACATCAGGCGCGGATACTACCGCCCGGCCTTTGCCCATCGCGTGCGGGTGGGGCTGGATGAAAACGGTGCCATTGTCGGCTGGGATCACCGCATTGCGGGTCAGTCGATCATGAAGGGCACCTCGATGGAGCAGATGGCCGTGCATGACGGGGTCGATCACTCCTCCGTCGAGGGGGTGGCTGACACGCCCTATGCGGTGCCAGGGATGGCGGTGGGCCTGACGGATCACGCCAAGGCTACCAGTGTGCTGTGGTGGCGGTCGGTGGGGCACAGTCACACGGCCTATGTGATGGAAAGCATGATCGACATGGTCGCGCAGGAGACGGACGCGGACCCGCTGGCGCTGCGGCTGTCCATGCTGCCGGGCGACACGCCGGCGCAGACGCGCATGGCCGGTGTGCTGAACCGCGTCGCGGATATGACCGGCTGGTCGGACGCGCCGGCGGAAGGTCGCGCGCGTGGTCTGGCGGTGCATCACTCCTTTGGCTCTTTTGTCGCGGAGGTGGTTGAGGTCTCCGGCGGGGGTGACGACCCGGTCAAAATTGAGAAGGTGTCCGCCGCGGTCGATTGCGGAGTGCCGGTCAACCCCGACGTGATCCGCGCCCAGATCGAGGGGGGCATCGGCTATGGCATCGGTCACGTGATGCGCAACCGGATCACCCTGACCGATGGAGAGGTGGATCAGTACAACTTCCCCGATTACGAGCCGTTGCGGATTACCGATATCGGGGCGATCGAGGTCGACATAATCGCGTCGATGGAAGCGCCGACCGGTGTTGGCGAACCCGGAACACCACCCTCGGGCCCGGCTTTGGCAAACGCGATCGCCCGTGCAGGTAGCGCGCGGGTGACTGAACTGCCGATGATTGACGAGGTCGACTTCGCCTGACCTCTACCCGCGACCCGGGCGCCGGTGGGTCACCCGGCGCGCGGGACGGGTGGCAGGACTTCGTCAAGAGCCGCCCGGTTCCCGACATTGCGCCGGCTCTCCGGCCGCCCCCGCCAGGCGTATTATCCATTGGCCGAAATTCCGCGCACCGCGCATATCACGCGATTGGGCGGTGTACTTCCTTTTCCGGTCACGTCCTGTCCAGAGGGTGCACAACCGGCGCGGATCCGCAGGACCCGCGGACCAGCAGGTCGTTGACGATCTGGATACGCATGGTGGCTTCGGGCCAGTGATCGTCACTCAGCCTGTGGTGAAGCAGGCGCATCAACGCGCGGCCGATTTCATGGCCCTTCGTTTTTACCGTCGTAAGAGCGGGGCGGATCTGACGTGCTACGCTGTAGTCGCCGAATCCGATCACGGAAATGTCCTGGGGCACCTTCCACCCGCGTGAAAGCAGGTCAGTGACGGCGTTCAGGGCCAGGCCGTCGTGAGCACAGAAGAGCGCGGTAGGTCGTCCTCCCGACTCCAGGTGTTCTGAGAAGGCGTCCGAGAACCCACCTACATCTTTCCACCGCAAATCGTGAAGCGACACACCATCGGCGCGTTCGATGATGTCCCTAAGTCCGTTCAGTCGCAGGATCCGGCCGCGAAGGTCCTCGCGGCCATGGACATAGACGATCTCCCGATGGCCAAGGCCGATCAGATATTCCGCGACCGCCGCGCCCGATTCCTGGTCGGCGCCGGACACAACGTCCGCCGGGAAGAACGGTTCGGGCCGGACCGTGTAGACCACGGGAATGTCGAGGTCCCGCATGAGCTTCAGTTCGTGTTTTTGCGACAGGTTCACCGCCGCTACCCCGAGAGAGTTTTTGAAGACCTGCTCAAGCGGCAATTCGTGATGAAGCCAATGGACGCGCACCAACATGGCCAGACGCGAGGCCTCCTGTTGCAGGCCGCCGAGGATCTGAGTGTGCAGTTCCGTGTTGACGTTCAGCGGGTCGTCAAACAGGGCAACGATTTCCCGTGTCTGTGACATCTGAGGGCTGGGGCGTTTGTAGCCGAGGGAGTCGGCGATCTCGAGAATACGTTGACGCGTTGCCTCGCTGACGCCGTCCTTGCCCGCAAGCGCACGCGACACGGCATATTTCGACATGCCACTTTTCTCGGCGATGGTTCTTAGTGTGACCTTACTCAAAACATTGCTTCCATAAAAATTAGGTGCGTGCGCCGAAGCAAATTATTATACAGAACAATAAATTAGTCCAGAGATTCTGTTTTTAGCGGTATTCAGAATACCTAACGCTTTACCTAACGATAGCTGACAGGCACAGTGATCTTGTGTCCAAAGTTAGGGAGTTTGGGCAGTAAGGGAGGTAATCAATGAACTTCAAACTCAACAGAAGAGGCTTTCTTGCATCGAGTTCCGCTCTGATTGTCGGAGGGTTGCCTGGGATGTCATGGGCGCAGGAGCTTCCGCCGTTGGAAGAGCGGCTGCCGGAAAACCCGCTCGTGGTCACGCCTCACGAACGCCCCGGTCAACAGGGCGGCACCTGGAACATGGCGCTTGTGGGCGGCGGTTCGCTGTCGATGCTGTTTCGCTACCAGGCCTATGATCCGCTTCTGCGCTGGAACGCCGACTGGAGCGCTGCAGAGCCTAACGTGGCCGAGAGCTACGAGATCAACGAAGACAGCACGGTTTATACCTTCAAGCTGCGCAAGGGGCACAAATGGTCGGATGGCGAACCATTCACCACTGAGGATGTCCGCTTCTGGTTTGAGGATGTGTTCCAGGACCCCGACGCCGGCCTGACCGGTGAGGAACATTGGTATGCCAACGGGGAACTGGCCTCGCTGGAGATTGTCGACGATGTGACTTTCCGCGTGGTCTTCCCGTCTCCGAACGGTTTCTTTGCGACCAAGATGGCGGAATCCAACATCGACCAACTCGTCCGCTGCCCTTCGCATTACCTCAAACAGTTTCACATCAAGTATAACGACAAGGCAAATGAGCTGGCCGTGGAACGCGGTTTCGAGAGCTGGATTGCGCTTTTTCAGCGCGAACACGGTCTAAACGAGGATAATGTTCACTTCCAGAACTCGAACCGGCCAACGCTAAACCCCTGGATGTTTACTTCCGCGCCGGGAGAGGACACGGAAAGAGCGATTGCGGTGCGTAATCCCTACTACTTCAAGGTTGATACCGAAGGCACCCAACTGCCGTATTTCGACGGCATCAACTATCAGATGGTGTCGGATCCCGAGGTTCTGCTGTTGAAAACCCTGCAGGGCGAAATCGATGTGGAAAACATCTATATCAACACCCCGGCCAACAAACCGGTTCTGTTCGATGAACAGGAAAGCGGCGATTACCATTTCTACACGCTCAAGGAAACGGCGGCGAACGTGATGGTGTTCCAGCTGAACCTGAATCACACGGACCCGGTCAAGAACGCGCTTTTCAACACACGCGAGTTCCGGGAGGCGATGTCGATTGCGGTGGACCGTCAGGCGCTGATCGACGCGGTTTTCGTGGGGCAGGGGACTCCCGCCCAGCCGTCGATCCGCGAAGGCGATCCCCTCTATAATGAGCGGCTGGCCAAGCAGCATACCGAGTACGATCCCGAGCGCGCGAACGAGATTCTCGACGGCATCGTACCCGACAGGGACGGTGAAGGATACCGGCTGATGAGCGATGGCCGCCGCCTGTCGATCATCTTCGAGATCGACCAGGTGCGGACCACTTTCCTCGACATGTTCGAACTGGCATTGCCAATGTTTCGGGATATCGGGATCGATGCGCAGATCCGCACCATGGACCGGTCTCTGTGGGAGGAGCGTGTGCGCAACGGGCGAGAGTTTGACGCCACCGCGCACCAATTCGGCGCGAACGGCGGTATCGCCGCGATGATCGACCCGCGCTATTTCGTGCCGTTCAACAACAACTCGATCTATGCGCCAGGTTGGGCGCTGTACTTCTCCAATCCCGACAACGCGGCGGCCATCGAGCCGCCGGAAGAGATCAAGGTCCAGCAGCAGCTTCTGCGCGACCTTCTCGCGACCGGCGACCCTGCCCGGCAGAACGAGATCATGAGCCGGATACTGGAGAATGCGGCGGATCTCTTCCTGGTCTTTGGCGTCAGCCTGCCACCCGACGGTTATGGGGTGGTGAGGAACAATGTCGTCAACATGCTGGACGAGATGCCCAACAGTTTCGTCTGGCCGACGCCGATGCCGATAGGGACCGAGCAGCTCTTCAAAGAGTAGCGAAGGTCGATCGACATACCCGGGGCCCGTCCTTCTTTAAGGCGGGTCCCCGAACCACCCTACATTGATAATCAGGATGACAACGATGCGCGATGATGTCCGCACCGAAACGAGTTCTACACTGCGCACGCCGGAGTGGTACCGTACCGCGACCCGCTGGACACAGCTTACCCTTGCCGAGGATGATCCGGTCAAGTTCGATGTCTCCCGGTGGATCAACATCTTTCGCGAGACCCGTTCGAACGCGACCTGTCTGAGCGCGGGCGGCTACGTCGCCTATTACCCCTCGAAGGTACCATTGCATTATGTCAGCAGGTTCATGGACGGCAACGATCCTTTCGGAGAGCTGGTCGACGGTGCGCGCGACCTTGGTATGCATGTCATGGCCCGTGTCGATCCGCACGCCATTCACCAGGGTGCTGCTGATGCCCACCCGGAATGGGTAGCGGTGGATGCCGCGGGCAACCCGCGCCGCCACTGGGCCTTTCCGGATGTATGGGTGACCTGCGCCTATGGCGACTACAACGCCACCTTCATGCCCGAGGTCGTGAAAGAGCTGGTGCGCGACTATGACATCGACGCCGTCTTCGCCAATCGCTGGCAGGGACACGGCATCTGTTACTGCGACAGTTGCCGTTCGAAGTTTCAAGCCTCCACAGGAATGGACCTGCCCACCAGCACCGAGGCAGCCGACCCTGTTTGGCGCGCCTGGTCGGCCTGGCGTCGCGACGTCCTGACAAAAATGGTCATAGACTGGGACATCGCGGTGAAGGAAATCCGCCCGCACGCCAGCTTTATTCCCAACATGGGCGGGGCCAGCCTGATGGAGTTCGATCCGGAGCTGATCGAGAAACATTGCCCTTTCCTGGTGGTCGACCATCAGGGTCGGCACGGGACCGAGCCGGTCTGGATGGCAGGCCGCAACGGCAAGCGGATGCGGGCCACCTTCCGCAACAGGCCCGCGATCCTGATCACGTCGGTCGGCCCCGAGGAGCCGCTGCATCGCTGGAAGGACAGCGTGAACACCCCCGCCGAAACCGAAGCCTGGATCGTCAATGGCGCGATGCATGGCATGCTGCCGTGGTTTACCAAGTTCAACGGCGTCGTCCCTGACCCCCGCTGGATCGCCCCGGTGGCCGACGGCTTCGAACTGCATGAGAAAATCGAGCGTACTCTGGCCGAGACCGAGCCCACGACTGAGATCGCGATCCTCGATGCCTCCACGACCCTGCGTCACTGGGACTGGCAGTCACGGCGTACGGCCGAGGTTGACGAGCTTGGTTTCTACCACGCGCTGGTTGAAGCCGGTCTGCCCTTCGAGTTTGTCTCGGACCACGCGATGACGCCGGAGATGCTGGATCGTTTCAGGCTTCTGATCCTGCCCAACGCCGTCTGCCTGACCGATGGGCAGTGTCAGATGATTGAGAACTGGGTTGGTCGGGGCGGCAGCCTCATCGTGGCGGGTGAAAGCGCCACACAGGACGGTGACGCGAACTTACGCGATGAATTGGGACTGGCACGGGCGTTGGGCGTCCGGATGACCGGCAAGCCCCGGGGGCCGCTTAAGAACACCTATGTCTCGCTCAACGGCCAACATCCAATCAGTGCAGGCTTCGATGGCGCTGAACGGATCATCGGAGGAACCCGGCTGTTGGCGGTCGAACCTGTGGAAGAGGCGGATTCTCCCTTCCTCTATGTTCCGGACTTCCCCGATCTTCCGATGGAGGAGGTCTATCCCCGCGAGGAACCGAAAGGCGCGGCCGTCATCGCCCGTGAGACAGCGGCCGGCGGACGTACGGTCTACATTCCCTGGAATGTCGGCGGCATTTTCTGGGAGGTACTGGCCGGTGACCATCAGCGACTGATTGAAAACGCGGTGCGTTGGGCGCTCAACGCGGAGCCGCTGGTCCAGGTCGAAGGTGACGCCGTGCTGGACGTGGCGGTGCGCGACGGCGGCGATCTGACCGCCGTTCTTTTGACGAACCTCACCAACCCGATGATGATGAAAGGGCCCATCCGCAAAAGCTATCCGGTGGAGAACCAGACCATACGGGCAGCCGTTCCGACCGGCAGGACTGGAGCGACTGCGCGCCTGCTGGTCGCAGGATCGGAGGTGCAGGTGAGCTTCACCGACGGCTTTGCAGAGATTACCGTCCCGATCATCGACCTTGCAGAAGTTGTCCGCATCGACTGGACCTGAGCCACCGGACGCCGGGGAGGAGAAGCAATGCTTGGCTATATCATCAAACGGATTATCCTGATGGTGCCGACCATGATCGGTATCTCGATCATCGCCTTTTTGATCATCCAACTGCCGCCGGGCGACTACCTGACGTCCGTTATCGCCCGAATGTCGGATTCCGGTCAGGCGGTCGATCCCGAGGAAGTGGCCCGGCTGCGCCGCATCTACGGTCTCGATGACCCTGTAATTGTACAATACTGGAACTGGATCACCGGGATCGTTCTGCGCGGCGACTTTGGCTACTCCTTTGAATGGGGACGCCCGGTCAGTGAGCTGATCTGGGAGCGGATGAGCGCCACGCTTGGCGTGTCGATCGCAGCCCTGATCTTCGTCTGGGCGGTGTCGCTGCCGATCGGAATTTACTCGGCGGTCCGTCGTCACTCAATTGGAGATCACGTCTTTACGTTCCTCGGCTTTCTCGGCCTGGCGATCCCCAACTTCATCCTTGCGCTGACGCTGATGTATATCAGCTACAAGCATTTTGGCCAAAGCGTCGGCGGGCTCTATTCCAAAGAATTCATCGGCGAGCCGATGAGCTTCGCAAAGTTCTGGGACCTGTTGAAACACCTTTGGATTCCCGTCGTGGTAATCGGTACGTCGGGTACAGCCGCGCTGATCCGCATCCTGCGCGCGAACCTGACAGACGAACTTAGCAAGCCTTACGTGATCACGGCCCGTGCCAAGGGTCTGCGTGAATTTGACGTGGTGATGAAATACCCCGTCCGTATCGCCCTCAACCCATTCGTCTCGGCGATCGGCTGGGTTCTTCCGCAGCTGATCTCCGGTGTCACCATCACGGCGATCGTTCTGAACCTGCCGACCGCCGGGCCGATGCTGATCCGCGCCCTTGTAAGCCAGGACATGTATCTCGCCGGCAGTTTTATACTTCTGATGGGTCTCCTGACGCTGGTCGGAATGCTGATATCGGACCTTCTTCTCGCCGCGCTCGATCCGCGCATCCGCTTCACGTGAGGACGCCATGAACGACATTAGTGATCCCACTTCCGATCTGCCGCCGCTGACGGTCGACGGCGACGAAACCGGCCCTGCCATCAGCCCCCTGCGGGAGGGCGACGACCCCTCGAAGATCTCGGTCGCGAGCCAATGGACGCTGATCTGGACAAAGTTTACCCGTAACAAGGTCGCGGTTGGCGCCGGATGCGTTGTCTTTTTCCTCTATTTTGTCGCGCTCTTCGCAGAGGTCCTGGCCCCGACGGATCCAGCGCGGGCGCAGCCCCGGCTGACCTATGCGCCTCCGCAATCCCTGGCGTTTTTCACCGAGGGCGAAAACGGTCGCGAATGGCTGCCACATGTGAAGGGCTATGCCATGACGGTTGACCCGGCCTCCCTGCGGCGAAGCTTTACCGTGGACGACGGGAAGGTGATCCCGGTCGGGCTGTTCGTCGAAGGTACACCCTACAAACTCTGGGGCCTGTTTCCCATGTCGACGCACCTGATCGGTCCGCTTGATGACAAACAGCCGATGAACCTCCTCGGCACGGACTCTCTTGGCCGCGATTTGCTCAGTCGCCTGATCTACGGCGCGCGGATCTCGATGTCGATCGGGCTGATCGGCGTGATCTCGAGCCTCGTTATAGGCACTGTTCTGGGGGCACTGTCCGGCTATTACGGTGGTTGGGTCGATCTCGCGGTGCAGCGGCTTATCGAGGTTATCAGCGCCATGCCGACCATTCCGCTTTGGCTCGGCCTCGCGGCGGCGATCCCGATTACATGGTCGCCCCTGAAGGTTTATTTCATAATCACTCTGATCGTGTCGCTTTTGGCCTGGACTTCGCTGGCCCGCGAGGTGAGGGGGAGGCTTTTCGTTCTGAAAAACGAGGATTTCGTAACCGCCGCCATCCTCGACGGATCACGGCAGCGGCGCGTGATCTTCCGCCACATCCTTCCTTCGCTGACCTCGCATATTCTTGCCGTCGTGACCCTTGCTATCCCGACCATGATCGTGGCCGAAACGGCGCTCAGCTTCCTTGGCATCGGTCTAAAACCGCCGGTTGTTAGTTGGGGCGTACTGCTGCAGGACGCACAGAATATCCGCACGGTCGCCACGGCGCCCTGGCTGCTGATCTGGCCTTCGCTCGCAGTGGTCCTGGCCGTGCTTTCGTTCAACTTCCTTGGGGACGGGTTGCGCGATGCCGCAGACCCGTACGAGTCATGAAGATGGCCGGGGCAAGTGACATGAATTCCGCGCCGGAGCCGCAGGTTGTGCTTTCCGTACGCGACCTGTCCATTGACTATCACCTGCGCACGCACATCCTGCACGCGGTTCGCAAGGTGAGTTTTGACCTGAAAATGGGCCGCACAACCGCCCTGGTCGGTGAAAGTGGATCGGGCAAATCGGTGACGGCCCGCGCGCTTCTGAGGATCATCGACAAGCCGGCAACCGTGACGTCCGGCAAAATCACCCTGAATGGGCCGGACGGCGCGCAACGTTTGGACAGGCTCCGGGAAAACGGACCCGAGATCAGGCGTGTCCGGGGCGGGCGTATTGCGCTTATCTTTCAGGAACCGATGTCCTCTCTTTCGCCTGTCAGGACCATCGGCGCCCAGATCGTCGAAAGCCTGCTTCTCCATCGCGACATGACCAGGGCCGAAGCGAAGGCCGAGACGGTTCGCCTGCTGAGGCAGGTCGAAATCAAGAATCCCGAGCAGATGGCCGACCGATATACGTTTGAGTTCTCCGGCGGCATGCGCCAGCGCGCCATGATAGCGATGGCTCTCGCCTGTGATCCGGATGTGCTGATCGCGGACGAGCCCACGACTGCGCTCGACGTGACGACACAGGCCGAGATCATGGACCTGATCAAACGCCTTCAGACAGAGCGTGGGATGGCGATGCTGATGATTACCCACGATCTGGGCCTCGTCGCGGAGATCGCCGACGAGGTTGCTGTCATGCGGTGGGGTCGGATCGTGGAGCAGGGTTCCGTCGATCGGATTTTCCACGAGCCGCAGACAGCCTATACCCAAAAGCTCCTTGGCGCGACATTGAAGCTGGAAAAGGCGCACGACCGCCCTGCGCCGCCAACAGACGGCGAACCGATCCTGTCGGCGCGGGGCCTGACCAAGGGTTTTGGTGCCCACACGTGGACCGGCAAGACCAAGTGGTCGATCACCGCAGTCGATGATGTCGACCTCGATCTTTGGCCGGGCGAGAACCTTGGCATCGTTGGGGAATCGGGTTCCGGGAAGACGACGCTCGGCAAGATGCTTCTCCGGATCACCGAACCGTCCACGGGAAAAATTCTCTGGCGACCATCGCAGTCAGACCCGCCGCAGGAGGTGACGGGGATGGCGCCGAACGCTCTTAAGGCCTATCGCGGCGCAGTGCGGCTGGTCTTCCAGGACCCCTTTGCCTCGCTCAATCCGCGCATGACCGTCAAGCAGGTCATTGGCGACCCGATCCATGTCACCGGCAAGGCACAGGGCCGCGCACTTGACGAACGCGTGGGAGAGTTGCTGGAACTCGTTGGCCTCGACCGCTCCGTCATGGAGCGTTACCCTCACGCATTCTCCGGTGGTCAGCGGCAGCGGATCGGGATCGCCCGCGCCCTCGCGCTGGACCCGCACGTCATCATCGCCGACGAGGCGACGAGCGCGCTCGATGTCTCGATTCGAGCCCAGATCCTCGACCTGCTTCTCAAGGTGCAGGACCAACTGGGGCTCAGCTACATCTTCATTGCCCACGACATTTCAACGGTGCGGTACTTCTGCGACAGGGTTGCCGTGATGCATCGCGGCAAGGTCGTCGAAACCGGGACCGCCGAACGCATCTGCACCGCGCCTGAGGCACCCTACACCAAGGCTTTGATCTCAGCCGTACCAAGCCCCGACCCCCGCAACAAACGCATGTCACTTCGTACGCGATTTGACATCTGACCCCGTTGCCGCCCGGACCGCGTAACATTCAGAGGTCAGGGTTGCGGCGGAGCAACTTCTTACGACGACATGGAGTCTGTCTTGCCCAAATTCTCAGCCAACCTATCGATGCTGTACCAGGAACACACTTTTCTTGATCGTCTGACTGCGGCCGCTGCTGACGGCTTCAAGGGGGTCGAGTATCTCGGGCCATATGACGAAAGGCCGGATGACATCGCAAAGGCGCTGTCGGATACCGGTTTGACGCAGGTGCTGTTCAACCTGCCGTCAGGTGACTGGGCTGGCGGGGAGCGGGGCATCGGTGGTTTGCCGGGGCGGGAAGCGGAGTTTGCGGATGGAGTGGACAGGGCCATCATCTATGCCACGGCCCTTGGATGCAAACAGGTCAACTGCCTTGCGGGCATTGCACCGGAAGGGCGCGAGCACGCGCATGAGGCTGTGCTGGTCGAGAATCTCAAGATGGCCGCCGACAGGCTGGGAGAGGCAGGAATCCGGCTGCTGCTGGAGCCGATCAATACGCGCGACATTCCGGGATTTCTGGTCACCGGTACCGATCAGTTCCTTCGGATCGCCGATAGGGTAGATTCCCCAAACCTCTGGCTGCAATACGATTTCTACCACATGCAGATCATGCAGGGTGACCTGATCCGAACATTCCAAACGCTTCAGGACCGCATCTCCCACGTGCAGATTGCCGACAACCCGGGGCGGCATGAGCCCGGTACCGGAGAGATCAACCACCCCTGGCTGTTCGGCGCGCTCGACCGCCTCGACTACACCGGATGGGTCGGCGCGGAATACCGACCCGCCGCCGGAACCTCCGAGGGCCTCGAATGGATGAAAGGGACCTGACAATGAAAATCGGTTTCATCGGACTCGGCGTCATGGGGCGACCGATGGCGGGGCACCTGATCGATGCAGGTCATGACGTCGCGCTTTATCGCGTGAAAGAGGTCAGCCGTTTCCTCGTCGAGAAGGGCGGCATTGAGGCGGGCAGTGCGCGTGAGGCTGTCGCGGGGGCTGACGCCGTTATCCTGATGCTTCCGGACACGCCCGATGTCGAAGCCGTACTTTTCGGCGAAGACGGCGTGGCAGGTGAACTTGCCGAGGGCGCTCTGGTGATCGACATGAGTTCGATCTCACCGGTGGCGACCAAGGATTTCGCCAAACGTATCGAAGCCGCCGGGGGCCTGTGGTTGGACGCCCCGGTGTCGGGCGGCCAGGCGGGTGCCGAGAATGCCGCCCTGACGATCATGTGCGGCGGCTCCGGGCAGGCATTCTCCGCTGCAATACCGCTTCTTGAGGTCATGGGCAAACGCATCACCCTCGTCGGCGGTGCCGGGGCAGGCCAGACCGCCAAGGTCTGCAACCAGATCATCGTAGGTCTCACCATTCAGGCCGTGGCGGAGGCGCTGTCCCTCGCTGAGGCCGCCGGTGCTGATCCGGCCATGGTGCGCGAGGCGCTCATGGGCGGATTTGCCGACAGCACCATCCTTAACGTCCACGGCAAGCGGATGATCGAAGGGGCCTTTGATCCCGGTTTCCGCATCAAGCTTCACCGCAAGGACATGTCGCTTGCCGTGGATGCGGCGAGGGCGCTTGATCTCGCGCTGCCAAACACCGCGACCATGAAACAGCTCATGAACGCGGCGGTTGGGCGAGGCGATGGCGACCTCGACCATTCCGCTCTCATTCGAACACTCAAGGATATCCCAGGTCGGTAACGACCCGCAGGAACTGAAAAAGGAATACGAAATTGCCAGACAAGCAGCCTCAGATCCCCTTCGGCGCCGTTTATTACCGGAAGTCGAACCCGCCAGCCGAAGACTGGGAGCGTGATTACAGGATCGCCGCCGAAGATGGGCTGAACACGTTCAGGCACTGGTTCATGTGGTCCGCCATTGAACGGAGGCCGGGAGTCTACGATTGGGACGACTGTGATCGGCAGCTCGACCTGGCGGCTGAGAACGGCATACAAACGGTGATTGCGGAATTCACGATGGCCGCGCCGGAATGGCTGCAGCGCAAGCTCTCCCATGCGGTTCAGAAAAAGGCGGATGGAACAACAATGGCATCGACCCTTTCACCATCGGTCGCGGTCGGTGGCTTTGGGCAAGGGTTGGGCGGAGCAGGGGCCCTGACCCTGAATGATCCCGGGGTTCATGGCGCGGTGATGGAGTTCCTCACGCTCTTGGCCACACGCTACAAGGGCCATCCGGGCCTTTTGGGGTACGACGTCAACAACGAGGTAAACTACCAGCCTGATTTCGACCATTCCGACCCAACCAAGGCGGCTTTCCGTATCTGGCTGCGTGAGAAATACGGCGACCTTGACGCTCTGGGCGAGGCCTGGCGGCGGTATTCCTATGCCGAATGGGACGACGTCATGCCACCCCGGCAGGTCCAGCCATATCCCGAGTGTCTCGACTGGATGGAGTTCCGGAAGCAGAACTTCTATGGCCACGTTGCCGACAAGATTGCAGCAATCAAGGCAGTCGATCCGGACGCGACCATCATCTCTCACGGCATTGCGGGGGCGATGACTGCGATGGCCGGGCATGGCTGTGACGACTGGATGGCTGCCAGTCAGGTCGACGTCTACGGGTACACCTGGATTGCCGCGCGGAAGGGCAACCAGCCCTGGCGCAACTTCTATGCCGGCGACCTGATCCGCGGCGCGGCGCGGGGCAAGCCTTATTGGCATGCGGAACGACAGGGCGGCCCGCTCTGGATGCAGCCGCAGGTACTTGGCCGTGATCGCGAGGATGCGCGGGTGGCCGAGGCCGAGGATGTCCGGCTCTGGTCGCTGGCCTCCTTCGCCGCCGGGGCGCGGGGCATGATGAACCTGCGCTACCGGCCGCTGGTCGACGGCCCTCTCTTCGGCGCTTTCGGCTCCTATGCGCTGGATGGTTCCCGCACCGATCGTTCGGAAGCTGCCGCCGCAGTTGCACGCTGGCTAAACGACCCGGGCCACAGGGACGCCATGGAGGCAAAGCCCGTCCGTGGGGAGGTCGGCCTTCTGGTCGTGCCGGAAACACAGGCCTTCGATACCGTGCTTTCTGCGGAAGGCGGGTTTCAGACCTACTCCCATGCGATGTGGGGCGCCTATCGCGGCTTCTTTGAACAGAATATTCAGGCGGACTGGGTTCACGTCGACGATATTGAAGCCTACCAGATCCTCTACGCGCCCTATCCGATCATGTGGCCGGAGCTGATCGCGAAGCGTCTGCGCGACTGGATTGCTGCCGGTGGCATCCTGATCTCCGAGGCTTGTCCAGGCTACTTCGGGAACGGCGGACGCATCGGAATTCATCAGCCCAACTTCGGCTTTGACGAGGTCTTTGGCGCCAGGGAAACGCATGTTGAGTTCATGCCCGACATCGCCGACCGCGACCGCATCTTCTGGCAGGGCACGGAGTTGCCGTGCGGCGGATTCCGACAGGTTTATGAACCGACATCGGGCAAGGGGCTTGCGACGTTCGACACAGGTGGCACGGCAATGGTCGAGGCTACCTACGGTAAGGGGCGGACCCTGCTCGTGGGTTCCCACGTCTCGGTCGGCCACTTCCGCGAGCGGGAAAGCGGCCGCTTGGGCGCCCCACAATGGTGGCGCGGTTGCCTGGCATGGTCTGGCGTCTCCCCACGGGTCGAAACTGGCAACGCCCAACTCGTGGCACGGCTGCACGAAGGTGAGGGGGGTCGCTTCCTCTGGATTGTGAATCCGTCCAGGCTTCCGCAAGCGGGTCGTTTGACTGTCGACGGCGAGGAGGTATCTGGCCGGTGCCTGATGGGCAGAGATTCCGGGCCCGGGATCACGGTGCCTGGTCGAGACGCTACGGTTTTGGCGGTTTAGGCAGTCAATAAATTAGGGAATGTCCGCAAATCGTGTTGGTGGCTTCGCGCGGGACGTCGCCGGGCGTTCGAAAACCGAACTAAAGCCCTTTAATCAACTCTCTGAGCGCCGGCCGGCTATTCAGGGCGGCGTCGATTGCGTTCCGGCATTTTCGCCCCCTATTACTCGTATCCTCTATGGCCTCAGCAAGTTCGAAAGGACGGGACTCCGCCAGAGTTGTGATCAACCATTCGGCCTAAGCAAGATCTTTCCCGGACCTGGATCGGCAGGTCCCCCTGCGAGCGGGCGCCACGATCAACTTGTGAACGGCAAATCGTTCCGGCGCGGGAATTCTGACTGGTATATCCATTTGGCTTTTTTGGCTGATCCGGAAGGTGTTGTCGCGAATTACGTAAACTCCTGAACCAAAGACAAAAATCGACGTCTGGCATACGGTTTTGTTGCCGGTAGCGGATTTTTTTTCGATTGGGTGCATCCAAACCCGCATCTCCGCTCGTCTTGATAAGTGACCGTTCGATGCTCGGGAGAAACCCGTGTCGGGGGAACGGCAACAGGAGGATGGAATGTCAGGTAGACACAATTCCGAAAGAGACGACAAAATCGAGATCGGTAGCCGGGCAAAGGCCCAGGGAGATGACACGATCGCCATCGGTGAAAAAAGCCGGGCCCTTGGAGACAGTGCCACGGCTATCGGCGCCGACAGCAAAGCCAGGGGGCAGGATGCGCTTGCCATAGGCGACGAGGCCCGGGCAAGCGGCCCGTCAACCACATCGGTCGGCGGTGAAAGCTCGGCCAAGGGGCCAGGTGCGACCGCGATCGGCTGGCAGGCTGAGGCCGGTGCGGAACGTGCGCAGGCTTTCGGCCACCTCGCAAATGCGGAAGGTGTCCGGAGCCTGGCCGTCGGTGAGGCGGCACATGCCGGGTCCGACAATTCAACGGCCATTGGCAACATGGCCACGGCCAACGGAATCGACGCTCTGGCAATTGGTGACACGGCTTCGGCCTCCGGTCCGTCGACAACATCCGTGGGCGGGGAAAGCTCGACCCACGGTCCGGGTGCCACGGCCATTGGTTGGCAGGCCAGTGCAGGTGCGGAACGTGCGCAGGCTTTCGGCCACCTCGCAAATGCGGAAGGCGTCCGCAGCCTCGCCGTAGGTGAGGGCGCAAACGCGCAGACCGACAACGCGACGGCCATTGGCAACATGGCGGCGGCAAGTGGAATTGACGCGCTTGCAATCGGTGATACCGCGATGGCGTCCGGTCCATCCACGACCTCGGTCGGTGGTGAAAGCGAAACGCATGGACCGGGGGCAACGGCCATTGGTTGGCAGGCCAGTGCCGGTGCGGAACGTGCCCAGGCGTTTGGTCATCTGGCGAACGCCGATGGTGTGCGCAGCCTTGCGGTTGGTGAGGACGCGAATGCCACGTCGGACAACGCGACCGCAATTGGCAACCAGGCACATGCCGATGGAGTGGATGCGCTGGCCATGGGTGACAATGCCTCGGCAACCGGTACGTCCACGACGGCTGTTGGTGGCGAAAGTGTAGCGAGCAACACCGCTGCCACGGCGTTTGGATGGCAGTCCGAGGCGTCGGGTGAACGGGCTCATGCCTTTGGTCATCTGGCAGAGGCGGGCGGAGACTTCTCGCTCGCCGTGGGTGAGGCCGCCAGCGCCAATTACACGAACTCCACCGCCATTGGTAACGGTGCGACCGCGACTGAGGCGAACGAGTTTGTGCTTGGTAATGAGGACAATACCTACACGCTGAAAGGCTTTTCCGACGAAATCGCGGATGGCGATGCGGAGTTCCTCATGGTGAACGGCGACGGTTCGCTCTCCTCG
Organism: Alphaproteobacteria bacterium; assembly: GCA_030427145.1. Taxonomy (GTDB): domain Bacteria; phylum Pseudomonadota; class Alphaproteobacteria; order Rhodobacterales; family Rhodobacteraceae; genus Amaricoccus; species Amaricoccus tamworthensis. The sequence goes on from JAUHWT010000021.1 coordinate 79,893, forward strand.
GTCCATACGGCCGATTTCGCCGCCATGATGGGTGACGATGATTCCGATATGGAAATGGCGATGGAGGACAGCTCCGATGACATGCCGGACATGAAGGAAACCGAAATGTCCGACATGCCGGACATGCCGGTGATGGACGACATGGAAGACGACATGTCGGCCATGGCCTGATCCAAGGCCTGCGGCGCGGCGAAGATCGCGCCGCGGGCAATCCGGCCTGCGGAATGCGGGTTCAGTTTGACGGAAAGGCAGTGATGCAGAACAGCGACAGCAGATCAGACCCGCGCACGGTAAGCCAGGTTCGGAGCGCGATTTCGCCCCATCTTTTATGGGCACTCATATTCAGTGCCCTCGTAAACATGCTCTTTCTGGCATCGCCGCTTTACATGATGCAGCTCTATGGCCGTGTGCTGGATTCCCGCAGCATTGAGACGCTTGTGGCCCTCTCGGTGGCTCTTCTGCTCGCCCTTGTCGCCATGGCTGCTGCGGATGCGGCGCGGGGCCGTATCCTGGTGCGGGCCGCATCCCGCCTGGAAGGCAGGTTTGCGGGTGTAGGACCGGCAGGGACTACGGGTCATGCCGACCGTATGACAGACCTGGTCACGTTACGCACGTTTCTCGCTGGAAGCGCTGCAACGACCCTGTTCGACGCACCTTTTACGGTCCTCTTTCTTTGCGTTCTTTTTATGTTGCACCCGGTTTTGGGGCTGGTTGCCACTTTGGGTGCGGCAATCATTCTCGCGGCAGTCACGATCGCCCGGTTCCTGAGCCGTGAACGTGACCGGCGCATTCAGGCGGGACAATCCGGTCTTGATGACCTGTCCGCCGTGCTTGACCGCGACCGGGGGGATTTGCGTGCTTTGGGAGCTGAGCGCGGATTGACCGCGCGGTTGTTGGGCGGTCTTTCCGAGACCGGTGGCCTGCGTCAGCAAAATGGTGAGCAGTCGGCCTCGCTCGGGGCGTTTAATCGCATGGTTCGTATGGGTGCACATAGTGGTGCGCTGGCAACCGGTGCGGTTCTGACCCTCAATGGCGAACTGGCACCGGCGGCGATGCTTGCGGCGGCGATCCTGGCCGGGCGCGCACTTGGCCCGATGGAGTCCCTGCCCGGTGCCCTGCGACAGGCCGGTGCCGCCCGCCGTGCGCTTGGCCGGCTTGCCAGCTCCGGGAAAGATTCGACGCGTCTGGCCGCTCCGTCAGTTGCGGGCGAGGGTGCCGCGGTCAATCTGTCCCGTGCCTTGGTTCTGCCGAAAGGGGCGACACGCCCGGCCCTGCGGGGTGTCAGTCTCGACTTCGCGCCCGGTGAGGTGGTTTCCGTTACCGGGTCGACCGGGTCGGGCAAGTCCACGCTCGGTCGCGTGATTGTCGGAATTGAGCCGTTGAGAGGCGGTCAGATCCGTGTAGCGGGTGAGGATCCGGCCGGTATGGACATGCCTGCCGGTCTGATCGGCTGGATGCCACAGGACGCAACGCTCTATCCTGGCACGGTGGCCGAGAACATCGGCCGCTTTTGCGACGTGCCGCAAGCGGAAATACTGGCTGCGGCGGAGCGGGCGGGCGCGCGGGAGGCTATCGAACGCCTGCCGCAGGGTTTTGCCACTGTTGTCGGTGCGGGTGGACTGGATCCATCGCCTGGCATCCGACAGCCGATAGCCCTGGCCCGCGCTCTGCTCGGCAAACCCGCTCTTGTCGTGCTGGATCAGCCTACCGCACATATGGATGCCGCGGGCGAGGTGGCAACACTCAACGCAATCCGGGCTTTGAAGGAGGCGGGTACCACGGTCATCGTGATTTCGCATAAGCCCGTTCTCGCGGCGCTCGCAGACAAAATCTTGGTTTTGAGGGACGGTGCGGTGGAACTCTTCGAGGCCCGCGAGACTGTAATCGGGGCCATGCGCAACCAGTCGCTGTCCTCAGTTTCGTCTTCCGGCAAACCCGCCAAAACCGTCACACGTCCAATGGAGGCCGTCCAATGACAGAGTCCGCCAAAAGACCGCGGGATGGCGTAGGCCGTCCACTGATGACCGCACTCGCCCTGATCGGCCTGACCGTTGCGGGGTTCGGGGTATGGTTCTGGACGGCACCGGTCTCGGGTGCCGTGATTGCCGAGGGACGCTTTAAAGTCGATGGCAGCGTCAAAACCGTGCAGCATCTGGAAGGCGGCATCGTGACCGAACTTCTGGTGAGGGACGGCGACCATGTCGCCGCGGGTGACGTGCTCCTGCGTCTTGATGTGACGGATGCTCTCGCCATTCATGCAAGCCTTCTGGCCGACCGCGACGCGCTTCTGGCCAGAAGGGCCCGGCTCGAGGCGGAACTTCATGGCGCGAATGCCCCGGATTTCAGGGCGCTCACGGACGGGGACCGACCGGTGAGTGGTGCGGCCGTTGCCAGTCAGAAAACGCTGTTTGAGGCCCGTCGGGAAGAGCGGTTGGCGAGATCGGAAATGCTTGAGGGCACGCTGAGGCGGCTCGACATTCGGCATGATGCGCAGTTGGCCGAACTGGACTCGTTGAAAGCCCAGCTGCGGCTTGCCACGGAGGACACGGACGCGGCACGTCAACTGGCCGACTCGGGCCTGGTCACCCGTTTAAACCTGAACGGGCGTGAGAGGGAACTTGCCTCGCTGACCGGAGCGGTGGCCTCCGTGACCGCCGGCATTGCCGAAACAGAAGCGGCCCGGAATGAGGCGCGGCTCGATCACGCGAGGCAGCAGACCCAGTACATCTCCGCAATCTCAAAGGAACTGGCGGAAGTGTCCGCCGGACTGGCGGAACTGGAGCCCCGCATCGGTGCCGAGGCGGAGCGCATTCGGCGGGCCGAGGTTACGGCCCCGATGGCGGGTACCGTGGTGGACCTAAAACTCGCAACGATTGGCGGTGTATTGGCCCCGGGCGAACCGGTTCTGGACATTGTGCCGTCCGATGGCACGCTTGTCGCGGAGGCGCGGCTGGCGCCCGCCGCAAGGGAGCGGATGCGTGTGGGCATGCCGGTTGAACTGCGCCTTCCCGGTGTACGTTCCCGCAAGGAACGGGGGCTCGACGGTGAAATAACCCTGATCTCGGCGGAAATTACCGAGGACCCCGACGGAACGGGCAAGGGGGATGAGCCGTCCTATGAGGTCAGGATCGCCCTGCACGATATTCCAGAAGATATTCATATCGAACCGGGAATGCCGGTCACCTCAGTTATTGCAACTGATGCCCGAACGGCCCTCGACTACCTGATCTCTCCGTTGACCGACGCGATCGCCCGGTCCATGCGGGAACAATAGACGATGGGCGGTTCCTCACAACGAAAACGGTCTTCGGCGCCGGGGCAGCCCGATCGCCGTGAAATTGCCCAGGATCTCTTTCGCGAGCATCTCGATCTTGACCGCATCACGAGGGTCACAAAAGCCCTTCATGCAGACGGAAAATCGGAACGGCGCGGACAACCGTCATTTCTGTCAGACCGGGATGACACAGATATTCATCCACCCTGCGGCTCCAGCATGGCAACATCCGTCGCGGACACGTCGCCGCCTGCTGAACGAAGTGCGGGTGATAACCGGGCCGGGGCACACGCGGTTTCGTGGTCGGGACGCGGGGTGTATCTCAGGGTTGCCGCGGTTCTCGGTTTGGTCATGCCGGCGGTCGTTGTTCCGGCTGTGGTGCTTGATGGACAGAGATCGGTTTTTCCCGTCGCGGCAGACATCGCCAGGATTAATACGGCTGCTCCGCCGCGACCCTCGATGCCGACCGCGTCGCCCATCGGCGGTTTGGAACCCGGCCGACTTCAGACCCGGACGATGTGGGACCGGCCGTTTCGGTCCGATCACCCGGTTATTCCCGTCCAGTTTCTGGAGACGCAGCCGGATTTAATGGCATCCGTGGCAGTCCCTACTCCCATACCGAATGAGCCTCCGGTTCGGTTGGCCTCGTTCACTCCGACCTATGAGCCTGTGCCGAATGGGGGCAGGGCGGACCTGGTTCCTGCGGTTCACCTCCGGTCACCGGCAACGGGTGTTTTGAAATCCAAACCGGTTCTCCCAGGCGTGCCAAACCGCCTGCAACATCAGGCGGCAGTGATCGACACACCCGATAACTTCCACGATGGGATCAGGTTCAGACAGATGTTGCCAGTCCGGGCTGCGAGTGTTCCTGCTCTGCCACTCATCGACGACACGAATTCATCCCCATCGCCGGTCCGGACGGCATCTCTGTTCGAGGTGGCGCGACCTTCGCTGACGGGTTTCATTAAGCCTGCAACTGATGTCGATACCGGGTTTCCCGAAATAGGTGAACCGGTGGGTCTGACACGTCCACGCGCACGGCCCGATCCGGTGACCCTGTCACCAGCCCCCGCGACTGCTGTCGGTTCGGGGCCGGCCCGGATCGTCATACATTATAACAGTGTGAACTCCGGCAGGTTGCGGGCGGACGGGCTTGCGCAACAGCTCTCGGCAACCGGGATCGGTAGCGTCGAGCTGCGGAGTGTCGGCTTTGAGATATCGCGCGACAACATTCGCTTTTTCTTCCCAGCGGACAGTTCCGTGGCCCGTCGCGTTGGCGGTGTCATGACCAACTCCGGCGCGACAATCAGGGATTTCTCGACCTTTCGTCCGAGTCCCAGACGCGGGACAATTGAAATCTGGCTGGCGTCCTGAAGTCGCCGGGTGCCGGTTGGAGCGGATCAGTCGTTCACCGGCTGTTCAACGTTCAGTTTATGGTTGGGCGCTCATGAGAAGATGGCCATCGGTGCCTCTCATGCTCCACATCCTGATGCGATTTTCGACACAGATATCTGGGGTGATCGGTTTTCGACGTAGGTGATTGATATTCGTCGCTCTCTCTGTATATTGGTTTTCGACGTAAATCGGATCCGTAAACCTGATTTCAACATTAGTGAGGAGTTTTCGACCGGTGCAACTGGACGACCTCAGTCCGCCATTCTTCCTGGATGAGCCTCTGCCAGAGGGTACGAGCCTTGCGGGCTGGTCCGCACTTGTTTCCAGTCTCGGTATTCGCGGGCCCGTGCGCAGTCCTGCCTGTATCTCGGAGAAGCACGTGCGCGGCAACAGGCGCGTGGAAGGCATCTGGGCCGTATTCGACAGGCGCTACCTGCCAGAGAAGACGCTGGTAGGCCACCTGAACTTCGCGCTCCGGCACGAAGACATTGATCTTCTTATCCTGAAGCGGGTCTTCGATGCCGTGCCGCAGGATGATATTGAAGCACTGGTAGAGGCGACGCCGACCGGAGCTTTCTCCCGCCGCATCTGGTTCTTCTACGAGACCCTGACCGGCAGGACGTTGGATATCGCAGATGCGCAAAAGGTCACGGCCATCCCGGCACTTGATCCCAAACGCTACTTCACCGGCACGGAACGCTTCTCCCAGCGCCATCGCGTACGTGATAATCTGCTCGGCACTGGCGATTTCTGCCCGACCATCCGGCGCACTGGAAAGCTTGAGGCTCTGGTCGCGCTTGATCTTGCCCACAAGGCCCAGGAAACGATTGGCCGGACCGGCGGCCATGTCCTCGCACGCGCGGCAAGCTTCATGCTGCTGGCCGACAGCCGTGCAAGCTTCGAGATCGAGGGAGAGCGTCCTCCCGTAAATCGCCTCGAGCGGTGGGGGCGTGCCGTCCTGGAAGCGGGCAAGCGTCCACTCAACCAAACGGAAATCTACCGCCTGCACCGAATTTTGATCGGCGATGACCGTCTGACCCCTATTGGCTACCGCGAGGACGGCGTCTTTCTCGGGGAACGCGACCACAACAATGAGCCAATCCCGGAATTCATAGGCGCGCGCGCAGAGGATGTGTTCGAGTTGATGGCCGGGCTGAACGAGTGCAACAATCGGCTTCGGATCACCGACACGGACGAGGTTGATCCCGTCCTTCAGGCGGCTGCGGTTGCGTTTGGGTTTGTGTACATCCACCCGCTGGCTGACGGGAACGGTCGTTTGCACCGCTGCCTGATCCATCATGTTCTGGCGGAACGAAAGTTCACGCCGACCGGTATGGTTTTTCCGGTATCGTCAGTGATGCTTGATCGCATCGATGACTATCGCGCGGTTCTTCAACAGCATTCCGCCCCTTTGATGGACTCCATCGATTGGCGACCTCTACCGAATGGAAATGTCGAGGTTCAGAACGATACGGCGGACCTCTACCGCTTCTTTGACTGCACGGCGGAAGCCGAGTTTCTGTATGAATGCGTTCAGAGAACCATTGAGGACGACCTGCCCAGAGAAATCGAATATCTCAAGCGCCATGATGAGGCATTGCGGGGCATTATGAATACTCTCGAAATGCCGGACAGCATGGCCCAGCAAATCATAGTCTTTATCCGTCAGAATGATGGCAGGTTTCCCAGACGCAGACGGGTTCGCGAACCGTTCTCCAGGCTTTCGGATGATGAGATCGCCATGCTCGAACGCATCGTGGGTGAGGCCTTCTCATAGGCTTTCCCGATATACGGGATGCACCGTTCCCGCACATCACGATGCCCGTAGTGTTGCTGAGCGGAATCTCAGGATGTCTATGACCCCAAGACAAACACGCTCAACAAAACGAGAATGATAGCAGTCCCTGCAAGACCAACCCACGGACCAACATGGTGTTTGGTCTTCTTGCCTTCGTTTTTTTTCGGGGCTGTCATTGAAATTTTTCCTTTGCCTGTTCCGGGAGACAACTGGCCTGGGTGCGATCCGTTCCACGGTATTTGGACTGTTTTCACCGGACATTGTCGCGCCGGGTCCGGTTTTCTGTCCAAGACACTTTGTTCCTGACCTTTGGGATCACATGCCATTAAGCTGGCGACGACCGCGTTCGGCTCGTAATTCCTGCACGATCCTATCGACTAATCCGGCGGGTGATGTACCTTGCGCAGTGCCAGTTGACCCGCATCAGCTCCGGACACCGAACGTGAACATCGAACATTCAGGCCTTGCGATCCATGCCCGCGGCCTCGTGCGCCGTTACGGGGATCTGACGGCCGTCGCGGGGATCGACCTTGAGGTGCCGCGCGGCATGATCTTTGCCGTGCTGGGGCCGAACGGCGCAGGAAAAACCACGCTTTTGCGAATGTTGGCCACCTTGTCGCCCCCGGATGGTGGAAGCGCGACGGTGATGGGCCATGACATCGCCACCGCGCCGGAGAAGGTGCGTTTTAGCATCGCGATGACGGGCCAGTTTGCCTCTCTCGACGAGGATCTGACGGGACGCGAAAATCTGGTGATGCTGGCCCGCTTCTGGGGATTTCGGGGCGGCCAGGCGCGGGCGCGGGCCGACGAACTGCTTGACGCGTTCGAACTGTCGGCGGCGGCGCGCAGGCAGGTCAAGGATTACTCCGGCGGAATGCGGCGCAGGCTCGACATCGCGGCCTCCCTGATCGTGACGCCCGGGGTTCTGTTTCTGGACGAGCCGACAACGGGTCTGGACCCCTCGGCGCGTCAGGGCGTGTGGCGGCTGATCCGGCAGCTTGCCGCATCGGGCGTAACAATCCTGCTTACGACCCAGTACCTCGAAGAAGCCGATCAACTCGCGGACCGCATCGCGGTCATCGACCATGGGCGCAAGATTGCCGAAGGGACCAGCCGCGAGTTAAAGGCGGCTACCGGCTCGGGCGTCCTGCATGTCTCGCTTGCCGATCCCGGCCAGATTGAGGCTGCCGCTGAGCTGTTGTCTGAGCACCTGGGAAGCGCGGTGCAGCGCAGCCCCGAGGGGGCCGAGCTTTCGGTGCTGGCCGGCGACGCGGCCGCGGCCAATGCGGCCGTCGCAGCGCTGATCTCCGGAGGCTTTGCGCTGGCTGACTTCCGCATGGGCACGCCGAGCCTCGACGAAGTCTTCTTTGCCCTCACCGGACGGCCGGACGCATCGGTCCCCGAAGACCCAAAGGTTTCGCCATGACCGACCAGACAGCGGCCGCCCCCAGGACAGGCGCCCAGACGTCCGGAACACCCGGCATCGCGGCTCTGAGAAGGGTTCCTCCGCCGCCGACACCCGGGCCACTGTCGAACGCACTGGTCTTTGGCTGGCGGGCGATCCTGAAGTTCCGCCATGTGCCCGAGCAGTTGTTCGACCTGGTCATGACGCCGATCATGTTCACGCTCCTGTTCACTTTTGTTTTTGGCGGAGCACTGGCCGGTTCGACGGGCGACTATCTGCAGTTCTTCCTGCCAGGCATTCTGGTGCAGACCGTCGTGTTCAACTCGGTCTATTCCGGCATGGGTCTTTCCACTGATTTCCAAAAAGGCCTGTTTGACCGCTTCCGCACGCTGCCGATCTGGTCTCTCGCCCCCTTTGCAGGTCTGATGGCCGGTGATCTCCTGCGCCACCTGATCGCGGGCGGGATCATTCTTGGCATCGGACTGACCCTTGGCTACCGTCCCGAAGCGGGTCTGGTTGGCACGCTCGCCGCCTTTGCCATGCTGTTGACGATCGGCTTTGGTATGGGTTGGGTGTTCATCGTGCTGGGTCTTCTGGTGCGGACCCCGATGACGGTCATGACCCTGGGATTTACCATCCTGTTTCCGGTCACCTTCGCCTCCAACATCATGGTCGATCCAGCGACGATGCCCGGCTGGCTCCGCAGCTTCGTGGAGGTGAACCCGGTATCGCTGATAACAACCGCGCTGCGTGGGTTGATGTCCGGCACAGCCAGCCTGTCACAGATTGGTCTGGCCTTAATCGCGCCCGTCGTCCTGACCCTGACGCTGGCGCCTGTGGTGCTGTGGCTATACCGACGCAGATAAGGCTGACGGTTGCGGGAGGACAGCGCCGGAAGGCGCCGTGCGAGGACGCTGCCGTTTCCGGGTTTGGCCCGGTGCGAAAGCCGGATTGCGGTGCAGACCCTGCACACCTGTAGCAAAAGCTTGCTCTGTCCGTACAATCCCGGTCCAACCCAGCCCCGGGCTGCAGTAGCATCGAAAGTTCGGTCCGATGGGCTGCGGAGCAACACTCAATGGTGCGGTTTAACGGCGGCAACGGGCCATGAATTGAAACCGGTCTACAGCCAGCCGGACCCTGGAGCCACCGATGCCAAGATCAGCCATTGAGGCGGGTCAGGGCCGCCTCAACCTGCGGAAGAGCGGCGTGGTGGGGCATGTGGCCGATGCCGTCGAGGGTTGTCAGCCGGGCGACCGGAGTTTCGCGGGCGAGTGCTTCGGAGTGAACGCTGAGCCATACGGTGTCGTCGGCGTTGCCGTGGAGGATCTCGACGGGCATGGCGAGTTCGCCGTAACGCGTCTGCATCATGGTGATCTGCTGTTTAAGCGCGGTGAGCTGGAGCGCATTGGCGCGCAGGGCCGATGGCTGCAGGATCAGGTCGAGGCGGAGATGTTCAAGATAGCCAACGGGTACCTGCTGCGGTTCGAAGACTCCGTTTACGGTCCTTCTGGCGAAACCGTCTGTGACCAGTGCTGACGCGCTTCGGGCGGCAAACGGGCCCAGTGCGGGATTGGCCAGAAGCTCGCTGGTGAAGCCGACGCCACCGGGCCATTCGTGGCTGGGGGCGGCGAGCAGCATGAGACCGTTGACGCTGTCCGGAGCGTCGAGGGCCCAGGCAAGTGCGACCGAGCCGCCGTAGCTGTGGCCGGTGACAATGGCCCTGTCGACACCCATGTCCGCGAGCGCCGCGCGCATAAGGGCCGCCTGCAGGGAGAGACTGGAAACACCGGTTTCTGGAGCACCGCTCAGCCCGTGGCCGGGGCGGTCGAATACGATGACGTCGTTGGTCGCGGCGAAGCGCCCCGCGGCTTGATACGTCCAGTCGCGCAGGTTCCCGCTGGCCCCATGGATCAACACAAGAGGCGGGCCGGAGCCCAGGCGTTCGTAGTGGAGTGCAACTCCGTCGATAACAATGGTTTGGCCGCGCGAAGAGGGGGCCGGCGTCACGTCGGGGTCCCCCGCGCAGCCGGAGGCTCCGAGTATGGCGGTCCCGCCAGCAAGAAAGGCTCTGCGGTCCATTTGGTCAACTCCCGGTATCCGTCGTTTCGTGAGGCGTCGTTTGTCAGTTGTGGTTCATGGAGTTTCTTTCAAGCAACCGGCCGTGACAAGTTTTCTGGCCGTTGGGAGGAAAGCAGCTTGGCGGTTCACGACGGGCCTGCTTTTCGACGTCGATGCTGACAGGGTAAACGATTTGCCATAACGAACAGCCTGCTAATGGCTGCCTCACCGGCCATCCTTTTATCCAACGTCAGAAGTAATGGAACCTCAAAGCTCTTCCAGGAAACTCCTCACCCTGTCCCCGAGCAGCACATGCTGCTCTTTCATTCCGGGATAATCGTAGTGCCCGGCATCGAGAACGAAGGTCTCATGGTGGTCTGGGGGGTTGAGCGCGTTCGCTACCGTAAACTGACATGGTGGCGCGACGGCAGGATCAAAACGCGCCACCGCCACCAACATCGGCACACTGATACGCGTCGCGGCTATGGCGGCATCGAAAAACGCGAGCGATGCGCGGGCTTGCCCATGGGTTTTCAGAAATCTCTGCACGGAATTGCCGCTTCCAACGGTGGGCAGGGTCAACCACAGCGGCATGTTGCCGAACGTCGGTACAATCAGGTGTCCGCGCGTAATGCGCGGATCGTGGGGGATCGCGAGTGCACCGATACCGCCCCCAAAGCTTGTCCCGATGTAGCCGATATGGCCCTCGATCCCGGGATGAAGCTTTGTCAGGGCCGAGACCGCGAGCCACAGATCATCGACGCAGCCGCCGAGGATGTAGCGCGTCGGGTCGCCAATCTTGTGAAGAACATGCCCGGCAGCTTCAGCGGGGATTGGCGGGCAGGCGCTGCGCGAGAGGCCCCGGGAACACGGGAAGAGTATGGCCGTGTCGTCCACCGGTATGTCGAACTCCGGCCCGCCACGGCCGCCATATCCATGACCGACCACCAGTCCCCGGGTGATCCGTCCGTGTTTGGGCCGGAGGAGCCAGCCGCAAATCCGGACACCACCGGTCGAGGTGTAGGTGATGGATTCTACGTGCCAGTTTGGATTGCTTTGCGAACTGGCGCTCAGGCGTGGGTTCGGATCGACTTCGCGGGCGGCGAGATAACGTTCACGCCAAAATGCATCGAACCCCGTTGGGGCCATCGGAGGCCTCAGCGCCAGGAGTTCGGAAAGTCCGTAGCCGTAGGTCGGATCGAAATCGAATTCATGTTCCGTCGGGATGCTCATGGATCTCTCTCTACGGGGAATGTGGGGGACATGAAACTGAATGTCGGTGTTACGTCCCTGCTGTCGGTTTCGTGTACAGGAAGACAGGATCGTGACCACGACACTGGAGACAGGCGATGAAGAGAAGGACTTTCAGCAAAGTGTTTTAGATCGGGACAATGGGGCTGCTGCGGGAACGCAGCGTCGCCGTTGTTGAGGCCAACAGGGATCCCGAGGCTGCGGAAAGCGTTCTGTGCCGCTGGATCGGGCAAGCCATCGCAACTTCTGCATGCGTCCTTCAAGGCAACGGACAGCAACGCGCAGATTTGACGCAGATTGCGGCCCTGAAGAAACAGGTTGCCAGGCTCTGGACGGAGCGTGAGTTCCTGACAAGCCATTTCGGGCCGCAGCCCGCCCGTGTGCGGTGGCGAAGGGCTTTGGTACGATGCTGGCAAAGGGTATGCAGCATGGCACTCTGTGCATTGCAACGCTGCAATCTTCTGAACCCTCTGACTTGCCGCGTATTGTGGCACCTTGATACCGAGTTCTTCATCGAAACTGATTGCCGGTTTGCCTCGGTTAAGATGTTGCTCGAACCTTAGCGTGTGAAAGTGGCGGCGACTTACGCCGTACTATTTAAAGCGGTTTGCGTTTGATCTGAATCGAATTGGGATTCACAAGCCCGCCTTCGTCTGATTCACTTCTGTTTGGAGGTGGATCATGGGCAAACCTTACTCTTTGGACCTTCGGGAACGGATTTGCG
>JAUHWT010000022.1 GCA_030427145.1 Alphaproteobacteria bacterium
GCTCAAATCAAACCGCGCCATGATCCAACCTCCGTTTTGAAGAAGTGAATCACACCCAAAGCCCGATGGGAATCCTGTTTATGAGTACAGAGCCTAGGCGCCGGTCGCCTCCAGTGCTTTCGCGATGCCGCGCAGTTCCGCGAGACCGACGTGGCGACCGACCAGCGGGTAGCCTGGTTGTCCCTGGCGGGCACGGTCATCGGACATGTGCAGGCCATGATCGGGACGGAACGGGATGTCGTGGTCCGCACGGCCCGCATCGCGCCTGCGTTTTTCCTCTGCCCGGATGGCGGCGATGAGAGCGACCATGTCGACGTCACCGTCAATATGACCGCTTTCGTGGAAGGTGCAGGGGCGACCAGGCGTTTCACGATGGACATTGCGCAGATGGATGAAGTTCACACGGTCGCCGAGACGGGTCATCATGCCGGGAAGGTCGTTGTCCTCCCGGGCGCCGAGCGAGCCGGAGCAAAGGGTGATACCGTTGGCGGGGGTGTCCACAGCTTCCATGATGGCCGCATAATCCGCTTCAGTCGACATGACGCGGGGAAGGCCCAGCAGCGGGAACGGGGGATCGTCCGGATGACAGCAGAGGCGGACGCCAAGCTCCTGAGCCACGGGTGCGACTTCGGAGAGGAAATCGATCATATTCTGGCGAAGACGCTCGGGGCTGATACGATCATAGGCAGCGAGATGCGCCTTGACGTCATCGAGGGTCATGTTGTCCGCGGCACCAGGCAGGCCAAAAACGATGTTGCGGGTCAGGTCCGCTTTCTGCTGATCCGTGAGTTCCGCCGCCCGTGTGCCGGCGGCCTCCGTGACTTCCGGCGTAAAATCCGCACCCTCGCGTTTTAGAATGTGCAGATCGAACGCGGCGAAGTCGATCAGTTCGAACCGCATGCAGGTGGCCCCGCCGGAAAGAGCCCAGTCCAGATCCGTCCGGGTCCAGTCGAGAACGGGCATGAAATTGTAGCAAATGATTTCGATCCCAGCGGCGGCAACGTTTCGCATGCTCTCGATCCAGGTGGCGACGTGATCGCGCCACGGGCCTGTTTGACGCTTGATGTCCTCTGAAACGGGGAGGCTTTCGACAACATTCCAGGCGAGACCTGTCGGGCCATCAGGCCCGTTTTCAATGACACGCTGACGCTCCACGATATCCTCCGGTGTCCACAGTTGACCGGGGGGAACGTGATGAAGCGCAGTTACAACGCCGGAAATACCCGTCTGCTGAACTTCGGAAATCGAGATCGGATCTTTCGGCCCGAACCACCGCCAGCTTTCCTGCATTGATTTGTTTCCTCCACCTTTGGCACGGTATCCTTCGGGGGCCACCGTGCTTTTCATTGCCCACTCAGGCTTTATAGGAAATGGGCGCACCGCTGACTAGTATGGTAGCTGGGTTTTTGAATTTTCTGAAGGGACGTGCGGATGCTGGAATTGGCTGGCGACGAAAACCGCCTCGACGCAGGACAATCGATTGGGCCGCAAATTCATGCCCTTCTGCGGGCGCGAATCGTGCGGGGCGATCTTGAGCCGGGAGCTCGGCTCTCGGAATCCGGGATTGCGGCGCGGTTTGGTGTGAGCAGGCAACCGGTGCGTGAGGTGTTCATCAAGCTCGCCGATGAGGGCCTGCTGGAGATCCGGCCTCAACGGGGCAGCGTTGTGCCGCGCATATCGCGTGAAAAAGTTGAGAATGCGCGGTTTGTCCGCGAAGCGGTGGAGGCCGATGTGGTCAGGCTTGCCGCAATACTTTTTACGAATGAACAGAAGGACGTCCTCGACGGTATGTTGACCGAGCAGGAGAACGCCACCGATCAGAATGAGTTCATGGCGCTGGATGACGCATTTCACCGGTTTCTGGCCGAGGGAATTGGTCGCAGTCATGCCTGGAGCGTGGTGGAGGCACAGAAGGTTCAACTCGACCGCGTGCGGTATCTCAGTCTGCAACGGTTTCCAACGGCGGCGCTAATCGAACAACACGGAGCCATCATCCGGGCCATACAGGCGGGCGACGCTAATGAAGCGGAAAAGATCATGCGCGAACATCTGCGCATGGTGTTGGATGACCTTCCCAAAATTGCGGAGCGGAACGCGGAATTCTTCGTTCCGTGAGCCCGGCCAGACGAGACCGCGTTTACTCCAGGCCCAGCGCCGCGCGCCACTCGCGGGCATAGTTGGCAAGTTCAATCGCGTTGGCGGCCGGGGCGACCTCTTCGGGCTTCGCAAGTGCGTCAGTTGCGCCAAACAGGAGTGCGGCACCGAAGCTGGTGCCGGTAGCCGAACGACTGGCACGGACGGGGCGTCCCGTGGCGGCGGCAAGCATCGTCAGGTACCATGGGTTTTGGGCGAAGGGGCCTTCGACGATCGTAGGGCCGTTTGCGCCGGCGAGATCAAGACAGGTCCCGCTCATCAGGGCGAGATACCAGGACAGGGCAAGCGCGCGTCGGCCGGAGCCGGTCTCGGGTTCAGTACCACCCGCCCAGCGCATTGGATGCCCCTGGAACGGGCCGGTCGAGGACTCGACGGCGGGCAGCAGCATGAGGCTGTCCGCAAGGACGGAATTGACGTCTTCCGTGCTTATGCTGATGGGGTGACCCTGTTGGATCAATTCGAACTCACGTCCCCCCATGAAACGGGCCGAAGGGACAGCTTCACCACGGGCGTTAACATTCATCAGCATGTCGCGCGCGGGATCAAGGGTAACGTCCTGTCCGCCCATGGCCATAACTATGACCCAGGTGCCGGTGGAGACGACGGAAAATGTCCCCTGCTGACCAAGAATGTGTGGATAGAGTGAGGCGTTGGAGTCGTGAATACCGCAGGCGACGGGTGTATCCCGCGCAAGGCCGGTTGCGGCCGCAATGTCAGGCAGGATCGGACCGAGAATATCCGTGGATTTCCGCACGGGTGCGATTTTCCCTGCAATGTCCAGCGTGTCGATCAGGTCGGAGGGACGGGCTTCACGGGGAGCCCAGAGATCGGTGTGGCAGCCCATTGAGGTCACGTCGCTGGCGATCACACCGGTGAGACGGTGGGTCCAGTACTGTGGGTAGGTCAGGATATGGGCGGTGCGGGCGTGGAGCGACGGGTCCACCAGGAACTGCCAGTGAAGCTGCGCACCAACATTCAGGCCGTTGGTCAAACGCGGGGAACCGGTTTGAACGAAAGGCGGGCGGATGGCGTCATAGACGTCCGCGCAGGTGCCGGGTCCGTCATGTTCGTAGTCCAGAATCGGGGCAGCCAGATTGCCGTCCGGACCAAGGAGAGCCGCACTCGCGCCGTGGGTGGTAGCGGAAATGGCATCGACACGGTGGTCGCGGTGGAACTGGCGAAGTCCATCGAGCAGGAAGTTCCAGGTGCCCTCCGTATCGAAATGGGGCCAGGGCGGTCCGGGCATCACATGATTCGGCCGGGTGATAACGGCGATTTCGGTCAGGGTCGGGAGGTCCACCAAAGCGAGCTTGGCATTGGTTTTGCCAATGTCGATGACAGCGATGTGGCGGGGCGCGGTCATGGCATGTGAAATACACGTGGCAGTACCACTGCGACGGGCTCGTTTTTGGGCGCGGTCTCCATGATGTCAGCCATATGCGCCCACCATTTCTTCATGACGGGATGGTTTGGCAGATCGTCCATAGTATGACCATCGCTGCGGATCAGCACACCAATCAGCAGGTTGGTTTCCTCGTCGAAATGGATCGAATAATCGCTGACGCCCACCTCATGCAGCAGCTCGACGAGTTCGGGCCAGATCTCATCGTGGCGGCGTTGGTATTCTTCCCGGCACCCGGGGTTGAGGCGCATACGGAAGACGTGCCGTTCGCTCATGGCCGGCTCCGTTTATTTGCAATCATGGCGACAATGCGGGGGATCGCGATGACACCAATCAGCAGAAGACCAATAAAAATGGACATGACGATGCCCGGAACATTCAGGAGGCCCAGACCGAACGTCACGAGGCCCATGACGAAAGCGGCAATGACCACGCCAGGGATTGAGCCGGAACCACCGAGGATATTGACACCTCCGAGAACCACCATTGTCACGACCTCAAGCTCCATGCCCTGAGCAATGGACGGCCTCGTGGACCCCAAACGTGAGGTCAGGCAGATGGCGGCGACGCCGGACATGAGGCCGGTCAGCAGGAAGAGCATGAACTTCACGCGCTGGACACGGATGCCGGAGAAGAGCGCGCCGGTGGAGTTGTTGCCGATGGCGTAAACGGCGCGGCCAAAATTCGTTTTGTGCAGGAGGATGCCGTAGATGATGGCGATTATGGCGAAAAGCACCATTTCGACGGTGATCACCCACCAGACATAGCCCTGCCCGAACCATGAAAAACTGTCCGGGTAGCCACGAAATGCACCGTCGCCCAAAATGATGTAGCTGATGCCACGGAAGAGGCTCATTGTGCCAATGGTCACCACAATGGAGGGCAGCCCAAGAATTGTGACGAAAACCGCGTTGAAGGCGCCACAAAGCAGGCCCACCGTGAGACCGACGACGACCAGTTCCGGTGTGCCGGCTCCGTATTGCAGGGCGAGGCCCATCGCGGTCGAGGTCAGCGCGATGGTGGACGCGACGGAAAGGTCGATCTCGCCTGAGATTATCAGAAGCGCCATGGCGAAGGCGATCATGGCCTTCTCAGTAAAGTTGAAGGTCGCGTCGCTGAGGTTCCAGGCGTTGAGGAAGTATGGCGAGGCGAAGCTGTTGAGGATGAAGATCGCCACGGCCACGAGGAGCAGCAGGGCCTCCCAACTGCGCAGGGTGCGGTGGAGGCTGCCATGGAGGCGGTCCGGGATATGGCGGGGCTGCGCGGCGGTGTCGGTCATGACGTGTGCTCCGCTGATTTAAGGATGATGCGGCCCCGGGTTTTGCCGGCGCGGGCATTGAAGGCAACGGCGATCAGGATGGCGCTGCCGGAGATCGCGAGTTGCCAGAAAGGCGAAATATCCACCACGGGCAGTGCGTTTTTGACGACGCCAAGAAAAAGCGCACCAAGGACTGCTCCTGCAACCGTACCGACGCCACCCGCAATGGAGATACCGCCGATGACACAGGCCGCGACAACCTCAAGCTCAAAACCCCCAGCAATATCCACATAGGCCACGGCATACCGTGCGACCCAGAGATAGCCGGTAAGGCCCGCGAGGGCGCCAGAAAGGACGAAGGCCAAAAACTGCACCTTGCCGACATTGATGCCGGTGTAGACGGCTGCGTGTGGATTCCCACCGACTGCGAAGATCGACCGGCCCAGCGGAGTGCGAGACATCATCAGGCCGAAAACCGCAACTGCTACAACCGCGACCCATGAGAGGACGGGAAGGCCGATGATTTCAGCACGCGGAAAGGCAGTGAAGGACTCGCTCATTTCGTGCGCGTTAATCCATTTGCCGTCGGAAATCAGGAAGATGATGCCGCGGAATATGGTCATGGTCCCGAGTGTGACCACAATGGGCGGAATTGCGAGTTTCCAGACGAGAATGCCGTTGAACGCTCCCATGATGGCCCCAAGAGAGATGGCGATCATCACAATTAGCGGGATGGGCAGCCCCGGCACGGCAACATTGAGCATCGCCACGACCATGCCTGTGAGTGCAAGGTTGGCGGCAACTGAGAGGTCGATGCATCGGGTCAGGATCACAACCATCTGACCCAGGGCCAGGATCATCAAAGGCGCAGTATCATTGAACACGTTGGCCAGATTCGAGGGCGAGATAAACGCCGCGTGTCGGGTGGAGATGAGCAAAAGCAGGAGAAAGATGGCCGCGGCGAGAATGAACTCACGGACGGGGATGATGCGCAGGATCATGGCTCAGGCCCTTTCCAGCTGCGGTTCTGTGGAAATGCCGGCGGCGTGACGTACGAGGGTTTCAGGCGTGAGGTCATCATCCTCAAGCTCTGCAACGATGCGTCCATCGCGCATGACGATGGCCCGGTCTGACATTCCGATGACTTCCGGAATTTCCGAACTAACCATAATGACCGAAAGCCCCTCAGCCGCCAGTTCGGCCATGAATTCGTGCACGGCGGCCTTGGAGCCAATGTCGATGCCCTTGGTCGGTTCGTCGAGAATGATGACCTGGGGTTTCGTGGCGAGCCACTTGGCAATGACAACCTTCTGTTGATTGCCACCTGAAAGATTGCCCACGTCCTGATCCAGGGAAGCCGCACGTAGATCCAGCCGGCTGGTGTATTCGCGGGCCAACGCAAATTCCTCCGCCAGTCGCAAAAACCCGTTTCGCGACGTCCGGGAGATGGATGGCAGGGTCACATTCTGGAAAATGGGCAGGCCAATAATGGCACCCTGTTTGCCGCGATCCTCGGGTACGTAGACGATGCCGTTTGATACCGCATCCGCGGGGGAGCGGATGACGCGGATCTTGCCGTTAATTTTGCAGACGCCCTTGGAGGGTTTGGTGATGCCGATAAGAGACTGCATAAACTCCGAGCGCCCTGCCCCAACGAGACCATAGAACCCGAGAATTTCGCCGCGCTTAAGCTTGAAATTGATGTCGGCGAATTCGGTTGGGTGATTGTAGCCGGTAACTTGGAGCACCTCCTCCGTCGCGGTGGAGTTTCGTTCGGGAAAGATGTGGTCGATCGAGCGGCCAACCATCATGCGGACCAGGTCGTCCTCGTTAATGTCGTCAATACGTCCGTCGCCGACAAATGCACCGTCCCGAAAGACGGTGTAGCGGTCGGCAATGCGGAAGATTTCGTCAAACTTGTGGCTGATGAAGAGGATGGCCT
Organism: Alphaproteobacteria bacterium; assembly: GCA_030427145.1. GTDB lineage: Bacteria > Pseudomonadota > Alphaproteobacteria > Rhodobacterales > Rhodobacteraceae > Amaricoccus > Amaricoccus tamworthensis. The sequence continues at coordinate 6,757 of JAUHWT010000022.1, forward strand.
TGCCCTGGGATTTCAGGGTTTCGATCAACTCATAAAGTTCGGTAATTTCCTTTTGCGATAGGGCGGCGGTAGGCTCATCCATGATGACCACACGGGCGTCCACGGACAATGCGCGGGCGATGGCGACGAGATGGCGGTTGGCGATGCCGAGGTCTTTAAGGCGGGTCCGGGGGTCGAAGGGTGCGCCAATGCTTTGAAGCAGTTTGGCGGCCTCGCGCTGCATTTCCGCGCGGTCTATAAAGCCGAGCGGTGTGCGGGGGGCGTGGCCGATGAAGATATTTTCAGCAACGGACAATTCGTCAAACAGAACGGTTTCCTGATGGATGGCCGTGATGCCTGCGTCTGAGGCGGCGTTGACGCTGTCGAAGGTGACCGGTTCGCCGTCAATCCGGATGGTGCCCCCGTCAGGCCGGTAGATGCCGGTCAGGATTTTCACGGTTGTCGACTTGCCCGCTCCGTTTTCGCCGACCAGCGCGGTGACCTCACCGGCGTGGAGGTCGAGCCGGACCGCATCCAGCGCCCTGACGCCGGGGAAGGTTTTGGTGATGGCGTCCATCGATACGACGGGCGCAGTACGCTCGGCCATTGTTCCGGCTTCCATCAAATGGGTTGGATCTGTTTGGCCCGGTGCGCGGTGGCACCGGACCGGACGGGGAAGATCAGAAGATCGACTTGAACTCGTCGATATTGGTCTCATCGTAGATGAAGGGATCGGCCATTGCGCCTTCGGAGTTTTCGTCCAGCGTCAGGGTACCCATACGACCCATGGGAATTTCGGCGCCCGGACCAGCTTCGACACCGTTTGCCGCGAGTTCGTACGCCAGGGTTGCCGCGGAATAACCGAGATCGATCGGGTTCCAGATCGCGAAGGACTTCGAGGCACCGGATTCAATTGCGCCGGCCATCTCGGATGGCAGACCAAGTCCGGTCACGTTGACCTCACCGACCTTGCCGGCATCTACCACGGCCTGGGCTGCGGCAACGATGCCGACGGATGTTGGTGCGATGATGGCGTCGAGGTCGGGATAGGTCTGCATCAGGCCGGTTGCCTCACGGTAGGACTTGTCGGCGAGGTCATCACCGTAAACCGTCGCCACCACGTCGATGCCGGGATAGTCGCCCATCACCTTGTTCATCTCGTCAATCCAGGTGTTCTGGTTGGTTGACGTTGTTGTGGCGGACAGCACAGCGACTTCGCCGCCTTCAGGCAGATGGTCGGCGGCGAGTTTGATGATCATGTTGCCAATCAGCGAGTTCGAAGACGGAGCGAGGTGAAGCTGACGCCCTTCCGGGGCCACGCCGCTGTCCCAGCTGATGACGGTAATGCCACGGTTCATGGCCTTTTTGAGGGCTGGAACAAGCGCGTCAGTGTCGTTGGCCGAGATGGCGATCGCATCGACATTCTGGGCGATGAGGGAGTTGATCACTTCGATCTGACCCTCGGCCGTGGTGTCGGTTGGGCCGGTATAGATGATTTCGACGTTGCCGATTTCGGCGGCGGCCTCTTCGGCACCTTTAGCGGCCGCCTCGAAAAAGCCAATGCCCAACGCCTTTGCGACCAGTGCAATGCGAACATTGTCCTGGGCCATTACGGGCGACGCGATCATTGCCGCGGAAAGCGCGACCGACGCCAGCATTTTCTTAACTACACTCATGGTTTCCTCCCTGGAGTGGTTTGGGTTTATTCCGCGGCTCAGGAGACCGCGTCTTCCTTTTTGGACGCACTCGCCGGGACAACGACGAGCGTTATTTCAGCGGATTCGAGCATTGAGGCCGTACGGTCGTCGATGCCCTCGTCCGTAATGATGGTGTCGATCCGTTCAAGTGGACAAAGGATCAGACTGGAACGATTCCTGAATTTGGAGCTGTCGACCAGAACGATCAGTTCATCCGCCTGGCCCACCAGTTTCTGTTCAGCCTGAATAAGCAGCGGGTCCTGTTCCATCAGGCCCATAGGGCCGATACCCTGCGCGCCCATGAACATGCGTCTGGCATAGAAGTTGCGCGCCACATCGTTTTCGAACGGCGACAGGATGATGTTCTGTTCGCGATAGATTGCGCCGCCAGGAAGAACGACCGAGTTCCGACTGTTCTTCATCAGGTGTTCGGCGATGGGAAAGGAGTTGGTAAACACCTGCATCTGACGCGAAGCCAACAGGTGGACCATCTGAAAGGTGGTTGTACCGCCGTTGATGATAATGGGCTCACCATCGTTGCAAAGCTCGGCTGCAGCAGCGGCAATTGCCTGCTTCTCAGCGATGTTGATGGTTTCGTTGTAGGAGAAAGGACGGCCTGCCAGCCCGACAAACGGAGTGGGCTTTACCGGCTCGGCCCCGCCCCGAACGCGGCGCAGGCGCTTTTGCCGGTCCAGAGTGGCGATGTCTCGCCGGATCGTCGCCTCGGACGCACCGGTTAGGGCACAAAGGTCGGCCACCGTGACCAGAGACCGCCCCTGAACGGTCGACAGTATGACGCGATGCCGGTCCTTTTCGTGCATGGTTCCTCCCATTTCGTTGCCCGGAGGGTGACCCAAACCGCCCGCAGCTGTCAATCATCTTTTGTCACAAACCGTCAAAAAACCGCATTAGTGAGCAATTGTGACTGAAAATGATTGACTTCGAGAGGCACCTCCGACAGTTTCACGCACGGAAACGCCCTCATAATATCCTGAAATGGAGTCACCGATGAGCCTTACAGCTTCCCAACAACCTCTTGAAAAAAAATGGGACAGCGCACGCGCCGCCGGAATGGGCGAAGCGGAAAAGCTGCTCTACCGGTCAAACCTCTTGGGATCGGACAAGAGAATCACGAACTACGGTGGCGGCAACACTTCGGCCAAGGTGATGGAGAAAGATCCGCTCACCGGCGACACTGTCGAGGTACTCTGGGTAAAAGGGTCCGGAGGCGATGTCGGGTCCATCAAAATGGACGGATTCGCCACGCTCTATATGGACAAGCTGAACGCCCTGCGCGGGATTTACCGGGGCGTGGAGTATGAGGACGAGATGGTGGGCTACCTGCCCCACTGCACCTTCAACCTGAACCCGCGCGCGGCGTCCATCGACACGCCGCTACATGCCTATGTGCCGCGCAAGCATGTGGATCACATGCATCCCGACGCAATCATTGCAATTGCTGCGGCCAGGGACAGCAGGGCGCTGACGCAGGAGGTTTTTGGGGACGATATCGGCTGGCTGCCATGGAAGCGGCCGGGTTTCGAACTGGGGCTGTGGCTGTCTAACTTCTGCGAGGAAAACCCGAACACGAAGGGTGTGGTTCTGGAGAGTCACGGTCTGTTTACCTGGGACGACGATGCGGAGGCGTGCTACGCGCTGACACTCGAGATCATTCAGAAAGCGATGGACTGGTTTGCCGAGCGCACCGCGGGCAAATCCGCGTTTGGTGGTGCCAAACATGAAAGCCTTGGAGCGGAACAGCGTCGGGAAGTGGCCGGACGCCTGATGCCAGCAATCCGGGGCATGGTTTCCGACCAGCAGCACATGGTCGGGCATTTCACCGACAGCGACGCGGTTTTGGAGTTTGTAAACGCGAAGGACATGACGCGGCTGGCCGCGCTCGGCACGTCCTGTCCCGACCATTTTCTGCGCACCAAGATCCGCCCGCTGGTGGTGGACTTTGACCCCGCCAACCCGGATTTAGACGCGACGCTGGGCGGTTTGACCGGATCGGTAGCGGAGTATCGGGAAGGATACAAAGCGTATTACGAACGCTGCAAACACAATGACAGCCCGGCGATCCGCGACCCGAACGCAGTTGTGTACCTGGTGCCCGGCGTGGGCATGATCACATTTGCCAAGGACAAGGCGACGGCACGAATTTCAGGCGAGTTCTACGTAAACGCGATTAACGTGATGCGCGGCGCAGATGCGGTATCCGAATACCAGGGTCTGCCTGAGCAGGAAGCGTTTGATATCGAATACTGGCTTTTGGAGGAGGCCAAACTCCAAAGGATGCCAAAGCCTAAAACCATGGCCGGGCGTGTTGCGCTGATAACAGGCGGCGCGGGGGGCATTGGCTCAGCCACGGCGGAACGGTACTTGCGTGAAGGTGCCTGCGTGATGCTGGCTGACATAGACGCCGAGGCGATTGGAGAGACCGAGAAAAACCTCGCCGGCCGGTATTCGTCAGATGTTGTACGCACCGTCGTTATGGATGTGACCGATGAGGCCGCGGTGTCGGCGGCATTTGCCAGAACGTCCGTAGAATTTGGTGGTGTCGATCTGCTGGTGTCGAACGCGGGTATCGCAAGTTCGGCACCGATTGAGGACACCAGCCTTGATCTGTGGAACAAAAACATGGACATCCTGTCGACCGGGTATTTCCTTGTGAGCCGGGAAGCCTTCAGGGTGATGAAGGTTCAGGACATGGGCGGGTCCATTGTGTTTGTGGCCTCGAAAAACGGCTTGGCCGCGTCACCGAATGCGTCGGCCTACTGTACCGCAAAAGCGTCGGAGATTCATCTGGCACGGTGCCTCGCGCTGGAAGGCGCGCCACACGGTATTCGCGTGAATGTGGTCAATCCGGATGCGGTATTGCGCGGCTCGAAGATCTGGTCAGGCGACTGGCTGAAGGAGCGTGCCGCAACTTATGGTAAGGACAAGCAAGGCCTTGAAGCGCATTACCGCGAGCGTTCGATGCTGAAGCGCTCAGTGCTGCCTGAGGATATCGCGGAGGCCGCATATTTTCTCGCGTCGGACCTTTCAGCCAAGTCGACCGGCAACATTCTGAACGTGGATGCGGGCAATGTGCAGGCGTTTACGCGCTAAATCTACGGTCGAAGAAAAAAAATCAAAATGGGAGGCACCGACATGATTGGTGGAGATATCGTCGCAGGTGAGAACGACCGCGCAAAGGCGAGCCTGCAGGCGGATTATGACGCGCTTGGGGAACATTTGGACCGGCGCGGCATCGATATCGGCGAAGTTAAGGCAAAAGTCGCCGGATATGGCGTTGCCATTCCGAGTTGGGGCGTTGGCACAGGTGGCACGCGTTTTGCCCGCTTTCCAGGCGCCGGCGAACCGCGCGGTATCTTCGACAAGCTGGACGACTGTGGTGTCATTCAGCAGCTGACACGCGCCACCCCGGCAGTTTCACTGCACATTCCATGGGACGTCGCGCCGGCAGCTGATCTTGTGGCGAAGGCGGAGGAAACTGGGCTGGCGTTCGACGCGATGAACTCCAACACCTTCCAGGACCAGGAGGGACAGGCACTGAGCTACAAGTTCGGCTCCCTGTCTCACACGGATGCTGCGACCCGGGCCCAGGCAGTGGAGCACAATCTGGCTTGCATTGCGCTGGGCCAAGAAATTGGGTCGACAGCTCTAACAATATGGGTTGGGGACGGATCGAACTTTCCGGGGCAGGCGAATTTCACGCGACAATTTGAGCGGTATCTGGAGGCTGCGGGGCAGGTCTATGCGGCGCTCCCCGATGACTGGACGCTGCTGACTGAGCACAAGATGTATGAGCCTGCATTCTATTCGACCGTGGTCCAGGATTGGGGCACAAACCTCCTGATTGCGCAGCAGCTTGGGGAGAAAGCGAAGTGCCTTGTAGACCTTGGGCATCATGCTCCGAACGTGAACATTGAAATGATTGTGGCGCGGCTGAACCAGTTCGGCAAGCTGGGCGGCTTCCATTTCAATGACAGCAAGTACGGAGACGACGACCTCGATACCGGCAGCATCGATCCCTATCGGTTGTTTCTGGTGTTCAATGAGTTGGTCGAGGCGGAGGCCGATCCGGACTTTGCTCCGATGCACATGCTCGACCAGAGCCATAACGTGACCGATCCGATCGAAAGCCTTATGGTTTCCGCGATGGAGGTGCAGCGCGCCTATGCCCAGGCTCTGCTGGTTGACCGAAACGCGTTGAATGACTTCCAGGAAGAGAACGACGCACTGATGGCGACGACGACGCTCAAACGTGGGTTCCGGACAGATGTCGAGCCCATTCTCGCAATGGCACGGATTGAAAACGGCGGGGCGATTGACCCGGTCGCAACCTACCGGGCCTCCGGGTATCGCGCGAAGGTTGCGGGTGAACGTCCGGCAGTCAGCGGCGCGGGCGGCGGGATCGTCTGACGATTCAGAACGGGTTGGGTCAGGTAGCAGCCTGAGATTGGAAGACTGTGAACTCCCGTCCATCCGCGAATTTCGGAAGAGGGTTCGCACTCGTGGATTGGGCGGCACAACGGGGAACCAAACCCAGCGAGTAGTGTTGATTCAGCATGAAAAAACCACACCTCAATCACCTAAGGTCAATCACGGTAGTGTCACCCCGGCCCAAACCCGTCCATTTTCTCCGTGCCGGCAATTCGCAGAAACATCACGGGAGATCAGCACGTGGGTGACGAACTGCAGCAGGGAGAAGCCATCGGCCCGGATGACATGCACGAGGTCGTGCACGAATTGCGGGGTGCCACCAGGGGCGATGAAACTACGCTAGGGGATGTCCTGGAGGAACTGGAGCACGCCTCATTTGTGCCGGTTTTGATGGCGCCTGCCCTCGCGGTGGTTTCGCCCCTATCAGGCATCCCACTGTTTTCCAGCTTTTGTGGCCTAGTGATTGCACTGGTGTCGGCTCAAATGGCGATGGGACGCACATCCCTTTGGTTGCCGGAATGGATCAAGACCCGGAAAATTCCGTCCGGACGCCTCAAAAAGGCAGCGGAAGGTCTCTCGAAACCGGCGAAATGGCTGGACCGTCACACCCATCGACGGCTTGATTTTCTCGTTGCTCCGCCGTTCGACAGGGTTCTCGTTCTGACCTGCATGCTCTGCGGCATGTCGATGACGCTTCTGGAGATCGTGCCCTTTTCATCGTCCATTCTTGGGGCGGCCGTGGTTCTGATGTCGCTCACGCTTCTTGTGCGTGACGGTCTTCTCGCCCTCGCGGCATATGGCTTCATCGGCATCGGTATCGCCGTGGTATTACAGGTTATCCCAGGCTGACGATTAAATGTGGCCCTCGGTCTCGATGTGGATGGTTTCTCCGCAATGTTTACAGTGGACCGCATCCGCGTCGTGCAGCACAAGGCCACATTCCTCACATTCTTTCCTCACCTTCGCCGGGCGAAACAATACCTGAAGAAGCCTGAGGAAGAGGGTCACTCCGAAAATCATCACGGCCACCGCTAGCATCCGGCCCCAGGTGCCAGACAGAATGATGTCGCCGAATCCCGTCGTCGTTAAGGTCGTCACGGTGAAATAGAGCGCGTCGGCGTAGTTGTTGATGTCCGGATTGGTGGTGGCTTGGGACGCGTAAATCAGGCCGGTCATTACGAACAGAAAGACACCGAGATTGATGGAAGCCAGGATGATTTCCTCATTCTCCCGAAAGTAACGGAAGTCTTTTCGCAGTTCCTTCAGGAGGTGGTAGGTCCTGAGTAGGCGCAGCGTCCGCAGTATTCGCAGGAAACCAAGTCCCTCTCCGGCGATTGGCGCGAGAAAGGACACAATGGCAACGATGTCGGCCCAGGTCGTGAACCGCAGAAACAGCAGCTTCCTGCGCCGTTCAATGCCAACCCGCACGGCAAAATCTGCGAGGATCACGACACCGAAGACAGCATCAAGAATTTCAATAGTTCGGGATGGCGGCAGAAAAGAAGTCACGATCACGAAAAGTATTGTGACCACATCAAATGCCAGAAGCCCGTAACGGAACTTGCGCGCTTCCGGCGTGCTGTTTTCGTAAAGCGGTCTGACCCTGTCCAACACCTGTTTAATCCGTTGTTAGCGGCTACCGAATGGTTTCGGTGTCATGCCACATTGTCCGCGACATAGGCGCCCCTCTCCCCCATTGGTCGTGCCGGCCCGGTGGTCGTGTCGCAACGGGTTTTAAGTTCAAGGTTTGCATTGATCTCCGCACCAATAAGAACAGCAAAGGCTGAGGCATAAAACCAGAACAGCACGCCTACGATCGCACCAAGCGATCCATAGGTCTGATTAAAATCAGCAAAGCGCGATATGTAAATCGACAGCCCGACGGACATGAGAAGCCAGATAAAGGTCGCGGTCACGGCGCCATATGTCACCCACCGTTTTCGGGCCGTGGAACGGTGTGGGCCGTAGCGGTAGATCGCGCCAATCACGAGTGTTACGGCCATCCCCAGGATAAGCAGTGGTGCAACCTGTGTAAGCACGCGGCCAGCCACGCCGAACTCAAAAAAACGTAGTGTCGCGGGAACTGCAACGACCGTAAGCAGAGCTACTATCGCCATGACGATGACGACCAGCGTCAAGCCAAGAGAGAAAAGATACTGAACAAGGATATTGCGATCATCGCGTTCATTGTAGACAATATTCAGGCCCTCAATCAGCGCCGTCACGCCCGCACGGGCACTCCACAACGCGAAGATGATCGAGACGAGAGTTGTGACCCCCAGCGTACTTCGACCTGCTGAAACAAGCGCACCCACCTGATCCGAGATCATTTGGTACACGTCTGGCGGCAACAGGGGCTGCACGGCTTCCAGACTGGAGACAACATGGCTCGGGTCGGCAATCAGCCCGTAAATGGCAATTAATGCGGCGATGGCGGGGAAGATTGCGAGGAAACCGAAAAAAGCGACGCCAGCGGATATGATGGAGAGGTGATCGTTGCCGATCCCCTGAAAAACCCGAACCGCCACGTCTTTCCACCCGGATAAGGACATTGAGGACGGGCGGGATGCCTGATGATCATTGGGTTGCTGTGCGGTCGTATCCGTCAATTCCTGCACTCCGGCTTAACTGTTCCCTAAAAAAATAACCTGCCATCAGCCGGAATGGTTCCGATACGCAAACAACTGCGCGCCATCCCGACGGTGAGTTGCGGGCGCGCCACTAATGTTTAGTATCGCGGCCAATGAATAACGACCAATATGGGAGGGAGTGGATTATGCGGGTTCTATTTACGGGTGGATCCGGAAAAGCCGGACGTCATGCAGTGGAATACTTGCTGGAAAAAGGCCATCGCGTCGTTAACGTCGACAGGATGCCATTGGATCTTGCCGGAGTGGATAACCGTATCGCCGACGTAACCGATGCCGGGCAGATGTTCGATGTGATGGGCGCCTATGCCGCGTTTGACGAGATGGAGCCGGGAACAGGTGTGCCGAAGTTCGATGCAGTCGTGCATTTCGCGGCCATCCCGAGACTGCTGCTGACATCGGACAATGAGTGCTACCGCGTAAATACCATTGGCACGTACAACGTGATTGACGCAGCGGTGAAGTTTGGTGTGCGGAAAATCGTGTTCGCGTCGTCAGAGACCACTTACGGCGTCTGCTTTGCCGATGGCGAGCGCAAACCTGAATACCTGCCCGTGGACGAGGAACACCCGGTTGTGCCCGAGGACAGTTACGCCATGTCCAAGGTCGTCAACGAGGTGACGGCCCGCAGTTTTCAGCGGCGGTCGGGTTTCGACATTTATGGATTGCGGATCAACAACGTGATTGAGCCTCACGAATATGCGGAGAAGTTTCCGGCATTCATGGAGGATCCGTCCCTCCGGCGCCGCAACATCTTCGCCTATATTGACGCACGTGATCTCGGCCAAATGGTGGACCGGTGCCTTGCGACAGACGGTCTGGGATATGAGGTCTTCAATGTATCCAACGACGATCATTCAGTTGGAGAGACCACATGCGAACTCATAAGCCGCTTCTATGAAGGCGTTCCCGCCTGCGAAATGGGAGAACGGGAAACCTTCTATTCCAACCAAAAAGCAAAAGATCTGCTTGGCTTCCAGCCAGAGCACAGCTGGCGGCAATATATCGACGGATAGCTCAACTGTTGAAAATGGCGCGACAATCAATTGCCTGTCGCGCTATTTAAACACAGAACCGAATTCAATAGGTCATAGTCAGCGATCTCAGGAGGACGATCATGGGCGTACTGAGCGACGGTGAATGGCTGACACAGAAGGAATTCGACACCTCGGACGATGGCGCGTTCGAGCGACAGGAATCCCGGTTTAGAAACTGGGTGACGGCGGACGGATCAGCTGGCCCGACCGGTGATGGTGGTTTCAAAGCGGAAAGCGGTCGATACCATCTCTACGTGTCACTTGCCTGTCCATGGGCGCACAGAACCCTGATCTTTCGTGCGCTGAAATCGCTGGAGCACCACATTTCAGTGGATGTCGTTCATCCGCTAATGGGTGGGGACGGATGGACCTTCGAGACCGATGTTGATGGCGCAACCGGAGACCGGCTGCTTGGCAAATCCCTGCTTCGCGAGGTCTACCTCGAAGCGGATCCTAACGCGACGACCCGTGTGACCGTGCCGGTATTGTGGGACAATAAGACCAATACGATCGTATCGAACGAAAGCTCCGAAATCATCCGCATGTTCAACTCGGCATTCGACGGTATCACCGGAAACACGCTTGATTTCAGGCCGGAGGAACTCGCCCCGGAAATCGACGAGGTCAACGACCGCGTGTATCCAAACCTCAACAACGGCGTTTACCGGTCAGGCTTCGCCACCAGCCAGGCAGCCTATGATGGTGCCGTTCGCGATGTGTTCGAAACCCTCGACTGGATGGAAGAGCGGCTTTCAGGACAACGCTATCTGGCGGGCAACCAGGTGACTGAGGCGGACTGGCGCGCGGTTACAACTCTGTTTCGGTTCGACCCTGTCTATCATGGTCATTTCAAATGCAACCTGAGACGCCTTATCGACTATCCCTCGGTCTGGGCTTACGCGCGGGAACTTTATCAGGTGGATGGGATCGCGGGGACGGTGAATTTCGACCACATCGTGCAGCACTATCACCGCAGTCACGAGAGCATCAATCCACACCGCATTGTGCCGATCGGACCGGAACTGGACTGGAATGAAGCGCATGGCCGCGACGACATGACTGCGGTGTGAGGCACAGTCAGGCGGACTTTCGCGTCGACAGGTGTCTGTTCCCGTAATGCTCCACCATTGCGGTCATGTCCGACAGGCGTGAGGTCGGCGTCAGACAGCCGCGAACGTTTGGCAGGAGTTCGAAAACCGAACTTCCGGAGAAAAACCCACTGGCCGTGACGGCCAGTATGGGGATGTCCGGATCCCTATAGGTTGCAAAATCAGCGACGAAATGAGCCTCGAAATTCGGCATCTCCAGATCAAGGACAATCACGCCATACTCATTGACCCGCAGCGCCTCAAACGCGGCTGACATTTCGGACACGACCGTGCAGTCATGACCCTGGCGGGTCAGGTGACCAGCCCAGATCCATGCCAGATCGAAATTATGCCCTACTACAAGTATCTGCACGTAACAGCTCGCCCCATATCCAAAAACGGCCGACCCCGGAACAAGCGTCCGGGGAGACACGAAACCGCCTCCCATAGGTTGACAGTGTACACGAACTCAAACTTTCCGCGTACCTGACACTAACAGCCAATTTTGCTAAAATTTGGTGAACCTTTGAGATAACTTCGCAGATGCAACCATGGGTTGTTTTTTTGACCTTCCGAAGCCGTGTTTATGCTCGCACAGCGTATTTGAAGCCTCAATCCCAACGGGAATCGTAAAAACTGCTGCTGTTTCAGCTCTAATCTCACATTTTTTCCTCCGGTTGCACCGCCCATAAAATCGTCAGAACGTCCCTTACACGCGGGCGTGAAAGAAAACCGGCGGAATTTTGCCTGTCGCAACGGAAGGAAAATCGGAGTACCGAGGAATGTGGAGTTTGTGGAGAACAATCAAACCGGCCTGAATTTTTTACAGGGAGAAAACCATGACAGATGATATCGTAATTTTGGGCGGGGCCAGAACCGCCATTGGTACCTTTGGTGGAAGCCTCTCATCGACGCCACCTATTTCTCTTGCGGCGACGTCGGCGAAAGAAGCTATGGACCGCGCGGGTGTTGAGCCCGGTATGATCGGAAATGTCGTCTACGGCCACGTCATCAACACCGGCCCACGGGACATGTATCTCTCACGCGCCGCTGCAATTGAGGCAGGCATTCCAGACAAGGTCCCGGCGATGAACGTCAACCGGCTCTGCGGTTCAGGTGCGCAGGCCATCGTCTCAGCGGTTCAGTCACTTCAGCTTGGCGATGCAGAGTTTGCCCTCGCTGGTGGCGCCGAGAACATGTCGCTCTCGCCATACATTCTGCCCGCAGCCAGATTTGGTCAGAAAATGGGCGACGCCGGTGCCGTCGACATGATGGTTGGCGCACTCAGTTGCCCGTTCGGCACCGGCCATATGGGTGTGACGGCGGAGAACGTGGCAAATGAACACAATATCAGTCGTGAGGATCAGGACGCGTTTGCGCTGGAATCCCAGACCCGGGCGGCAAAAGCCATTGAAGAGGGAAGGTTCGAGAGCCAGATCGTGCCGGTTCAGGTCAAAGTGAAGCGGGAGATGGTCGAATTTAAGGTCGACGAGCACCCCAAGAGCACCAGCCTTGAGAAACTCGCCGGTTTGCGCGCCGCCTTCCAGAAGGACGGTTCGGTGACCGCCGGTAACGCGAGCGGAATAAACGACGGCGCGGCATCGGTGGTTCTGGCCTCCGCCAATGCGGCGAACTCGGCCGGCCTGAAACCTGTCGCAAGGGTTCTGGGCTATGCGCTGGCTGGCGTACGACCCGAAGTGATGGGAATCGGACCAATTCCAGCTGTCGAAAGCCTTTTGAAGCGAACCGGATTGGAGATCGGTGACTTTGCCGTGATTGAGAGTAATGAGGCGTTCGCTGCGCAGGCCCTTGCCGTTAGCCGTGGACTTGGGTTCGACCCCAACGTCGTCAACCCGAACGGCGGTGCAATTGCCCTCGGTCACCCGGTTGGCGCAACCGGAGCGCTGATCACCATCAAGGCGCTTTACGAGTTACAGCGTATCGGCCGCGGCAAGGCGCTGGTAACAATGTGCATCGGCGGTGGACAGGGCATAGCACTCGCCATCGAAAGCCTGTAGGACAGCGCTCCCGTCCGGTTCCGACCTGGGGCCGGACGCGTAACTTTACGGGGTAAGTGATGGCAACGGTTCTGTCTGGAAAATCGGTGGTGGTAACGGGTGCGGCGAACGGCATTGGGCTTTCCACCGCCCGCAGGTTTGTTCAGGCTGGCGCCTCGGTCATGATGGCCGATATCGACGAGGACAAGCTGGAGCGGGAGGTCGAAACCCTTGAGTCCGAGGGGTACGACGGACAGGCGCAGTTCTTTCATGGTGATCTGAGAGAAAAGCTGACGCGCACCAATTTGGTGGCTGCCACGGTCGATGCCTTCGAAGACATTCACGTTCTGGTTAATGCAGCCTGGCTGATCGCGTCGGGGGATCCGCTGAACCCGAAAGAAGACCAGTTCGACGAGATCATGCAGCAAAACGTCACGGCCAACCTTCGCATGAGCCAGATTGTGGCGAAACGCATGATTGAATACGCCGAAGAGGAGACGCCCTCCCCTTCCGACCGGTGCATCCTGAACATCAGTTCGATCTACGCCCAGCGCAGCATGCCGGAATTCATGTCCTTTTCGGTCGCCTCCGCTGCGGTCAACCAGTTGACCCGCTGCATGGCGACGACACTGGCCAAGCACGGTATCAGGGCCAACTGCGTGGCCCTGGGAGGCGTTTTCGGGGATTCTCTAGGGATAGCCATGCCCGAAGTGGATGACCTGAAGGACGCAATTCGCGATGTAACACCCCTCGGTCAGGCTGACGGATATCGCGATGCGGCCCATACCGCAGTTTTCCTGGCTTCACCGGGATCACGGTTTACGACAGGACAAATTCTGACGGTTGATGGCGGACGGGAGTTGATCGACCCCCTCGATGCGGCGGTCGAACTGAGCGGAGACCAATGAACGGACGGCCCGGGACGATGCCGGGCCGTGTATCTGAAACCGGGATCAGTCAGCCCGGCTGTCGGTATCTTCGTCCTCATCCTCGTCCGAGGAAAAACCTGAATTGCTGAAGAGACTTTCCGCGTCGTGTTTGGCATTCGCCGCGTCGCGCTCATCGTCGTCTTCCTCACCCTCATTGCCCAGCGTGAAGTTTTCCAGACCCGCCATGCTCGAAGGCATGCGCGGCTCGGCGTCCATCGAGAGCGACTGTTCCGTCGAGACGAGTTTCATGCGCTCGTCATCCGACATTACGCCACCCTCGGCGCCCTGTTTTTTGACGGCCTTTGCAACCGCGGCATCAAGCTCGATCTGCTTGCACATGCCCAGTGCGACGGGGTCCACCGGCTGGATGTTGGCAATGTTCCAGTGCGTCCGCTCACGGATCGACTGGATCGTCGGTTTCGTCGTGCCAACAAGCTTGGAAATCTGACCGTCGGACAGCTCGGGATGAAACTTGACCAGCCATGCAATAGCCGCGGGACGGTCCTGGCGCTTGGAAAGCGGAGTGTAGCGCGGACCCTTACGCTTTGTTTCGCCTTCAGCGGCCGGGTTGTGCATCAACTGCAGCTTGCCACGGGGGTTTTCCTCGCAGCGTTTAATTTCGTCGGCCGTCAGCTGTTTATTGTCGATGGGGTCAAAGCCCTTAATTCCCTGGGCGACCTCTCCATCAGCAATACCGTTGACCTCAAGCTCGTGCAGACCACAGAAATCAGCGATCTGTTTGAAGCTCAAAGTTGTGTTGTCCACCAGCCACACGGCGGTCGCTTTTGCCATCAATGGTAGTGCCATCGGTCGGTTTCCTCATTCATCAAAAACGCGTTGCGCCCCCTAGGTGAAACCCGGGTGCGCCTTGGCGCGAAGATCGGTTTTCGTGGGGAGTATTGCGCGCTATATAGGCGTCATGAAACCAATGTTAAAGTTTTTTTTGATTGCAGCCGCGTTGAGTGCGGTTCCGCGGGCCACTGTGGCGCAGGGATACGACTATTTCGTCATGGCCCTGACATGGACGCCAAGCTTCTGTGAAACGGCGGATCCGGACCGCAACCGGGAACAGTGCGATCCGTCCCGCGATCTTGGATTCGTTTTGCACGGCTTGTGGCCTCAATACGAGGATGGCTGGCCCGAATACTGCGAAACCTCGGAGCGGGATCCGTCCCGCAGTGAAACGGGAGCCATGGCCGATATCATGGGATCGGGCGGGCTAGCCTGGTATCAGTGGAAGAAACACGGGCGCTGTTCCCGCGTTTCGGCAGAGAACTATTTTAAGGCATCCCGATACGCCTACAACTCCATTTCCAAACCCTCAGGTCTGTCCCCGGAAATGACGACTGATGAACTGGAACGGGCCTTTATTCAGGCAAATGACGACCTGAACCACGATTCCATGGTCGTCACCTGTCGCGGCGATCTGATCCGTGAGGTCCGTATCTGTCTCGACCTTAAGCTGCGTCCGCGCGACTGCTCCCAGGATGTCCTTCGGTCCGCATGCTCCTATCGCGGCGATTTGGAACTGCCTCCAATCCCTTAGAAACCGGCTTCAGGCGCCGCTGCCGTCGTCGCGGTCAAACCATCGGAAAATGTAACCAGCCGTGATTCCGACGAGAACCACGCGAACCAGATGATGGCAGGCGACCAGTGCTGTGTCGAAATTGAGCGCCAATGCAACAAGGCCCATCTCCGCCAGACCGCCGGGCGAATAGGCCAAAACGAGAAGAAGCACGTTAATTCCAGTCAGCAGATGCAAAATCCACGCAAAAAACACCGTCATGGACAGTAGAATAACCGTGGAGCCGAGACACAGGACAAGTGTCTTTCCCACCTGCCGGAAAGTTTGACCGAAGAAACGGCAGCCAATCGTGGTGCCCAGGCCGACCTGTGCGGCGATCACCAGCTCCCGAGGGATCTCAAAATCGCTAAGATCGGAAATGTGCAAGGTTGCACTGACCAGCATCGGTCCGAGCAAAAAGGCCGCCGGGAGCTTCAGGTAATGCCCAAGAGCAACACCCGCGACACATGTCCCGGTCATCCAAATGGCGGTCTGCCATGACAGATCGCTTATCCTGAAGACCTCATCGTCGGGGCCCCCAGAGCCCAACTGACCCTCGACGAAAAACAGTTGGATCACTCCGGATACAATGAACACAACGAGAAGTATGCGTGCGGAATGAATAAGGGCTATGCGTTGCGGGTCAGCCCCCTTGGCCTCGCCCAACAGAGTCATTTCGATGAGACCACCGGGCATTCCGCAGAAATAGGCGGTTTTGAAGTCGTAGCCGCAAACACGATGAAAATACCAGACACAGGCCGCTCCGGCCGTCAGCATAAAAACCGCCAGACCGGCCAGAGGCAGGATCCAATCCGAGGCCCGCAACAGAACATCGCTGGGGAACCCTGCGCCGAGGAGCGTGCCAATAACCGCGGAAAGCGGAGGACGCACCCATCTGGGTGTCCCAACCGGCATGCGGGCGAGCGCGGCGATGGTTGAGGCTGTAATCGCGCCCAGCATCCACGGGAGGGGCAGGTGCAGCAGGTTAAAAATCAGCCCTCCGGTCGCGCCACAAAGGACTGCGAGGAAAAGACGCGCCGATATTTGCAGCCCTGATGTGACTGGCATTCAATTTCCGTTCCCTGAGCGGGGTCCGGCGGGCCCAGGCCTGGGTCGCCGTATATATTCCTGTTTTGTGCGACAGGCGCCCCGGTCGAACAATCCTGACACGTGGGAACGCCCGACCGTCGTCGCTGCTTTTGGGCAGTTGTCAGCGACAATAACGCGCCACGCAAGCCAAAATATGTCGATGCTTGCGAGTTGCGAATTGCAACATCAAAGGATTTGCGCAGGCGAAAATAGTGCTATGCAGTCGGTATGGCACGTATTTCACCGTACTGGATCTGGTTTTTGCTCGCTTTGCCTGCCTTTGGAATGGCCTGGGATTTGGTCAGGTCCAGCAATCCGCGAATATTCCACATCCTGGTGCATCCATCAGGTGAGTTTTCCGCAAGGTTTTTGATCATCGCACTTATGGCCACGCCCCTGTGCATGCTCCTTAAGGGCTGGCGCGGGCCTCGCTGGCTAATGAGGAACCGAAGGTATTTTGGGGTAGCCGCGTTCGCCTATGCGGCCCTGCATACGATTTTCTATCTGGTCGACAAGGGAACCGCGGCAACCGTAATCGGTGAGTTGCCCCGTTTCTACATCTGGACCGGCTGGCTGGCGTTCGCCGTATTTATTCCACTTGCCGCGACCTCGATGGATTATTTCGTAAGGGTCATGGGACCGAACTGGAAAAAGCTGCAGCGCTGGACATATGGTGCTGCCGTTCTGACGCTGCTTCATTGGGCGTCGATACACGGGTGGAAACATCCCGCAGCCGCGCTGATTCATTTCGGCCCACTGGCTCTTCTTGAGGGATATCGAATTTGGTACAGATATCTCAGACCCCGTCAGTCCGCAGTGTAGCAGGGAACGGCACCCGCAACAGTGGATCACCTGTCGGAGAAGTATTCATCGATTGATAGGCAACAGACTGGCGGGCCAAAGACTTGTGATTGGACTCCTGATACTCATCAACGTGCGGTTCCCGTATTTTGCTGCACTAGTAATTCCGGTCCCGACGACTGCTGAGGTGGTTTTATTGCTCGCGATTCTATCCGGAGTGATGATGCCGCTTGCCGGTTTTTCAAGCAAATTGATCCGGACACGGCCTGGCATGGCCGATTGAGCCATCGCTACGGGCTTATTCGCGTACAATCCAATGACGGACTGGACCCCCGGGCCGGTGCGGGTCTATAGGCGGGTGGTAGCAGATGGGGAATGCACAGTCATGGAACCGACCAAAGAAGGCCTGCGTCTGGCCGACGAAGTTGCGCAGCGCCACGGCGTAAGCACGGACGCCGTCGTCACGCTCATGCGCTCTCTGGCCTCCGGCGGCGGCACGCAGGCCCAGTTCAGCCATCCGGAGCTTGGCGGCATGGGGCAGTGGTCACTCAGCGGCATGACAATGGTTGGCGACATGTTCAACAATGCGCTGAAAGCGAAGGTGGATGCCCTTTGTACGGACCTCTCCCAGGTCGTAAGGGAAGCTGGAGTGTTCAGGCCGTCCGGCCCCACAACTCAGGGTCAGACACAGTCGGGGGGCCAGCCTGGGGTCAGCCTGTTCATTTCCGGTGGCAACTGGTGGCCTGAGGAATTGGGCGCACCATCCTCCTCCGGTTCTCAAAACGATCTTCGTTACGCATTTTTTCCGTCGACCCGGCGACTTGCCGTCGAGGTTGGAGGTCAAATGACAGTGTACGACACGGCTGATCACATGATCTCCGGCGTCTCGCAGCAGCAAAGCGGAGACCAGTCGCTGACGTTCACCAGCCAGTTCGGTCTGGTGCGGCTGGCGGATCTGAAGATTGTTGATGCTCAGGGCGACGCAAACGACGAGCCTGAAGTGGTTTCTACAGCGACGGTTGCCGACGTTCCAACGGACGTGACCGCTCCGGCACCCGCAACGCCACAGGAAACACCAAGCAGGTCGGATGAAGAGGATGTGTTCGCGAAACTTGAACGCATAGCCAGCCTTCACCGAAAAGGTATTCTAACGGATAGCGAGTTCGAATCCAAGAAAGCGGAACTTTTGGCCCGAATTTAGCAGGTTCCCGCTTTCCTGGTTGTAGTTCAGCCCGGCGCGGTACAGCCCTGTACTTCAACAGCTCGATCGGCATCCAACACGGTCACTCGCAGACTGCTGCGATCAAGCAAAACGCCGTTTCCGTCCAAACCATCAATGCGCGCCCGACTGGTCACGTGATGCCCCTCGGTTTTCGTATCGGCAAAATCAATCCAGACCATCGGGTCGGGAGCCTCAACCACCACGTACTGCGCGTCATTCTGAGAAGCCGCAAATTCGATACTGGTGGCCAACGAGAAACCTTTATCCGTAGGAACAATGTTGCAGGTGGCCTTCAAAACTCCACCTTCGGCAGCCGACTGAGCACGTTGCGAGAGAGCTTTTTCGATTACCTCCCTGCCCTGTGAGACCGAAGCAACATCGATCTGGCCATTCAGATCGACGGTTGCCGGGATACATATTTCGCTGCAAAGCCCGTAGTCGATGGCAAGCGAAATCTCGATAGGAGTTGCAGAATCGATCGGCACCAGCCGAACGGGAAGCACCAGTTCCTCCTCGAACACGAACGATACAAAACCGAAAGTTTCGAGAATTTCAGGCCGGGGCCACTCAAATGTCACGCTTTTAAGGTTCGAGGAACCGGACCAGTCAAATTCCCACGGGATACCCACTTGGCCTGGGACCCGCCAGTACGTGTGCCAGCCAGGCTCCATCTCAAAACGCAATGCCGCCACATGACTGCCATCATCCTGCTGCCACCCGGAAAGAAACGCCGCCGACGCGATCTGACTGGGGTCCTGCGCCAAAACTGGACCGGACAGAACCGTTAGGGAGGCCAATGAAATCTGAGCGATATTGAACATTTGTATCCGCGACGCTTTTCCCGCCCGCCACCATACGGGTTTGCCCCCCGGCGAAAAGTAACAAAACCGAAATTCGCGCAGCCGTGAACAAACCGTCAGCGAAGAGCCGGCGTTGTCTGAGCGAACAGAAAAAATTGAAGGGGAACAGTGGCTCAGGTCGCTTGAATTCCCAAGGGATCGGGACCATTCTCCAGTGATGCAAGGTATTGAAGCCAGTTTTCTCGAAGGACAGCTTCTTATCGCGATGCCCGGTATGGGCGATCCGCGGTTTGAGAAATCTGTCGTGTTTGTCTGCTCCCATTCGGATCAGGGCGCAATGGGTCTTATTGTCAACAAACCGGCGCCTGATCTGAGATTTGATACGCTGCTCGAGCAACTGGATATCACCTCAACAATCGACCTGAGAAACACGCCGGTGCATTTCGGCGGACCCGTTGAACACGGACGTGGCTTTGTGCTGCACACCCCGGATTATGCGGTGGATGGCGGCAGTATACAGGTCAATACCGGGTTTTCGATGACGGCAACGCTCGACATTCTCAGGGACATGGCCGTGGGACGCGGACCGGACTTGTCTCTTCTGGCGCTTGGATATTCGGGATGGGGACCTGGACAACTTGAAAGTGAAATCCGGCAGAACGCCTGGCTCACCGCGTCGGCCGATCAGGAGCTCGTGTTCGGAGGGAACAGTGCCGGCAAATGGGACGCCGCTCTTCGCTCGCTGGACATTGATCCGCGTCTTCTTTCAGGCGGCGGCGGAAGCGCCTGATCCCTGCCCTACAAGTAAATCACACTCAAATTTCAGGAGCGGACTACATGCCGGCTGAAACACGGAAATCCTGGGTTCTGGACAGCAGACCCCAGGGGCGACCCACACTCGGGAACTTCAGGATGGAAGAACAGCCGCTTGAGGAACCCGGGGACGGGAAATTTTTGGTGCGAACCATCTGGCTGTCACTCGATCCCTATATGCGCGGCAGGATGAATGAGGGAAAGTCTTACGCACCGCGGGTAGAACTTGGCGAGGTCATGACGGCGGAGTGCGTCGCGGAGGTCATATCCTCCAAACACCCTGACTATAAAGTTGGAGAAATCGTAAGTGGACAGTTCGGCTGGACCACACATGCGATTTCTGACGGAGAACAGGTGCGCAGGCTTGATCCGGAGGCCGCACCACTGGGGTCTGCGCTGGGCATACTGGGCATGCCGGGCATTACGGCCTGGACATCACTCAACGTGCTGGCTGAGGCCATGCAAGGGGAAACAATCGTTGTATCAGCCGCTACGGGCGCCGTCGGAACGGTTCTGGGCCAATTGGCAAAGCTGAAAAAGCTACGGGTGATCGGCGTAGCCGGCGGCAAGGAAAAGTGCGAATGGGCGGTTGAAAACCTGGGATACGATGTCTGCATTGACCATCACATGGCTGCGGACGAACTCGCGGAGGCCATCCGCGCGGCGGCTCCTAACGGCGTCGACATCTACCATGACAATGTCGGGGGAAAGACCCTCGAGAGCGTTGTTCCGGCGATGAACGACCACGGTCGAATTGTCGTGTGTGGCGTTATCGCCTGGTACAACGGCGAAGGAATTGCTGATGCGATGCCGCTTCCAAAGGTCTGGAGTAACATTCTCGTCAAGCGGCTTAAGGTGCAGGGGATGATCGTCTTTGACTATTTCGATCGTTACTCCGAGTTTCTCGAAGAGGTCGCCCCCCTTGTCAAATTCGGGCAACTGTCATGGCGTGAAACGGTTGTTGAGGGAATTGAGAACGCGCCCAATGCGTTCCTCGGACTGTTTGATGGGAGGAACTTTGGGAAACTGCTTGTTCGCGTGGGCCCAGACCCGTCGGAGGCAGGCAACTAGTCTTTGGGAGCGGCGGCCCGTTGCAACCTGTCGTTAATCGCCAGACCAAGGCCGGTTTTCGGTATTGAGGCGACCGCTATGCTTTTCCCGCCTTCCGTTTTCGCAAGAGCGTCAAGTTCGCGAAGGTGGGAAAACAGGTTGGCTGCGGCCTCCACCATATCGCCAGAGACCGACAGGTTCAGGCCTCGATAACCCGTTTGGTCGGGTCCAAACCCCAGCCAAATTTCATCGTCCTGCGGCGCGGATGCATTGATTCGCATTCCTGCGTCTGGCGAGTAATGCGAAGTCATCTGGCCCGGCGCGGTTATATCACCCCCCTTGAAACGCTGCATCTCCTGCCCGAGACAGGCGGCGATCGCCTCCACCGGGAGGCCACCGGGTCGCAGAAGGACGGAAATGTCGCCGTCAAAACCAACGATCGTCGATTCCAGACCGACCTCACACTGCCCTCCGTCGACGACAGCGGCGATGCGGTGACGCAGCCCATCCAGCACGTGGTCTGCCGAGGTTGCACTCACCCGCCCTGACGGGTTAGCGGACGGAGCGGCCAAGGGGCCACCGAAGGCATTCAGAAGTTCCTGAGCGAGAGGGTGGGCTGGAATGCGAACGGCCACCGTGTCCAGACCGGCTGTAACCAGATCCGAAAGTCCCGTATCCGGCTTTCGCGGAAGCACAAGCGTCAGTGGCCCCGGCCAAAATGCCTGGGCCAAATCGCGGGCACTATCGGAAAATGACGCAATCGTTTCCGCGATTTCGAGGTTGGCCACATGGGCGATCAGCGGATTAAAGGAAGGGCGGTTTTTCGCCTCAAATATTCCAGCCACGGCGCGATCGTTGCAGGCGTCCGCGCCAAGGCCGTAAACCGTCTCCGTAGGGAAGGCCACGGGATCACCGGATTTCAACAGCGATACGGCCGCCCTGATCCCGCGCGGACCATCGGATAGTTTCACCGTATTGTAATCCACCATTTTGTGTCCCGGTCCTGTTCAGGTTTACGCCGCGTTTAACTTGCCGCAGCAGGAACTGCACCCTAAAGTCCCGTTCCGGCGATTGACTACAGTCAAACCCGCAAAACTGGAAGCGGCATGTTGCCACAAACGTCAGCCCAGTGAGGAAACCCATGACCTATCGTGCTCCGACAACTGAAATTCGGTTTTTGCTGGATCACGTGCTCGACGCCGGGAAGCTCCCGGAAACAGACCGTTTTGCGGAAACCACGCCAGATCTCGTCGATGCCATTCTCAGTGAAGCCGCGAAGCTTTGCGAAGGTGTGCTGGATCCGTGCAGGCGCGCCGGTGATTTGTCTCCGGCCGAACTGACAAACGGTGTGGTGCAAACCTCGCCCGGGTTTGCGGAAGCTTTCGCCGCGATTGCTGAAGGGGGCTGGTCAGGGATTTCGGCGGACCCGGAATATGGTGGCATGGGGCTGCCAATTACCGTGACATCATGCGTCAACGAAATGATGTCCTCGGCCAACCTCGCGCTTTCCCTCTGCCCATTGCTCACCCAAGGGCAGATTGAGGCCCTGGAACATCATGCCAACGACGAGATCAAAGCGATCTATCTGCCCAAACTGATTTCAGGCCAATGGACAGGCACCATGAACCTGACCGAACCTCAGGCCGGATCAGATGTCGGAGCGCTGCGCACAAAGGCAGAACCGGATGACGATGGCTCGTACCGGATAACGGGTCAGAAAATTTACATCACCTGGGGCGACCACGACATGGCCGAGAACATCAGCCATCTGGTCCTTGCGCGCCTGCCGGATGGAAAACCTGGTCCGAAAGGAATTTCGCTGTTTGTGGTTCCCAAGTTCATACCTGACGAGGATGGAAAACCGGGGGTCGCCAATACCGTGCGCACGGTTTCCCTTGAGGAAAAGATGGGGATCCACGGCAGCCCAACCGCGGTGTTGAGCTTTGAGGATGCGAAGGGATGGATGGTGGGCGAGCCGCATCAGGGCATGGCGGCCATGTTCACAATGATGAATAACGCACGTCTTGGCGTAGGCATGCAGGGCGTGGCTCAGGCCGAGGCCGCGATGCAGGCCGCGGTTGCGTATGCCAGAGATCGGGTTCAGGGCAGACCGCTTCAGGGTGACGAGAAAACCATCATAGGCCATGCGGATGTACGGCGGATGCTGGCCCGAATGGCCGCATTAACCGCGACCGCACGTGCCATCGGCCTCGACTGCGCCGTTTCCATCGACATGGCGACCGCTACCGGCGATCCGGACTGGAAAGCCAGAGCCGCATTTCTGACGCCGATCGCCAAGGCATTCGGCACGGATACAGGGTGCGAGGTGGCTGATCTCGGAGTGCAGGTTCACGGCGGCATGGGCTACATAGAGGAAACCGGTGCCGCTCAGTACCTGCGTGACGCCCGGATCACCCCCATTTACGAAGGCACCAACGGTATCCAGGCGATGGATATGGTAGGGCGCAAGTTGATGGATGGCGGGAAAGCGGCCATGGCTCTGCTTGGCGAAGTTCAGCGTACGGCGGCGGATGCCTGTGAGGCGGGTCAGCAGTTGAAAATGGCGGCGAACATGCTGAGCGAAACAACGGAATGGATGGTCGCGAGCGAAGCCAATCAACGGTTTGCGGGTGCCGTCCCCTATCTGAGGGCTTTCGCTTTGGTCCTCGGGGGGCATTACCTTTTGAAAGCCGTCGCGGCTGACGAAAGTCGTCTACCGCTCGCCCGCTACCACGTGGCGCAACTCCTGCCGGAAGTGACCGGTCTTTGCGCACAGGCGAGAGGTGGAACCGACCTGCTTTACGCACTGGACTTTCCAGCCTGATGGACCGTCCTGTAGAGGTTGTTGATTACCCATTCACGTCGCCACCGGCCAGCGGTGAAGCGGTCGAGATTCAGGATGGTCTGTTATGGATGCGTGTTGGACTTCCCATGCGTCCGAGCCATTTGAACATTTATGCGTTTGACGAGGGCGACAGCTGGACCATCGTTGACACTGGAATGAATGTCAAAAGCGTGCGCGCCGAATGGCAGGCGCTCCTTGTTGGTCCACTTGCTGCCAAACCGGTCGGTCGCGTTATCCTGACGCATTATCACCCCGACCATGTGGGCCTCGTTGGGTGGTTTCAGAAGGAACACGGCGCGGAACTATGGTGCACCCAGGCGACGTGGCTCTTCGCCCGAATGCTAACCCTTGATGTGCAGACCGAATATACGAAGGAAACAATCGCGTTCTGGAAGGCCGCCGGGATGGACGAGGACATTCTCGCGGAGCGGCAGTCGTCCAAGCCTTTCTGCTTTGCGGATGTGGTTTATCCAATGCCCCTTGGGTACCGCAGGATTTATGACAGCGAAACTGTCAGCATAGGCGACAAACAGTGGACGGTACGGATGGGCCAGGGACATGCCCCGGACCAGGCGACGTTTTGGGGCGTGGACCATGACCTTGTTCTGGCGGCAGACCAGGTACTCCCGAGAATCACACCCAACCTTGGAGTATACGCCACCGAGCCGGAGGCGGATTCTGTAGGTGCGTGGATTAAATCATGTAAGCATCTGCGCGAATTTGCCCGTGCCAATCAACTGGCACTGCCCGGACATCAAATGCCCTTCACGGGGCTGGACGCACGGCTTGATCAACTGGTGGTAATACAGACCGACGCGCTGGAAGAACTGTTGGAGTATCTGGCCGAACCGAGACGGGCTTCGGACTGTTTCGACGTACTTTACGGACGCCGGATAGGCAAAAGTGAGTACGGACTGGCGCTTGTAGAAGCGGTGGGACACCTAAACCACCTCCACCAGACAGGACGCGTAACCCGTTCGAAAAACGAAGACGGTGCGTGGCTTTGGAAAGCGGTCGGCGACTGACCGGTTTAGCCATACCCAAAATGCTTCATCAGCCTGCCGGCTTTACCCTCTGAGAACATGGAAGCTTCCGAAGGCGAAAGCAGTTCGCGCCATTGACCGCGGCCGTCGAAAATCGGTTGGTTGATTTGCCAGTTTCGGCGGTTGCGGTGTTCCTCACCTTTCTCGCCGGTGCCTTTTTTCAATTGGTCCACCCCAAACCAAAGACGTTCGGTCTTATGGAACTCCAGCATTTCCTGCGCCCAGGAAATACTGGCAAACTTGCATATGGCCTGTAAATTCTGTTCCGGGTTCGCGACGAGATCCTCATACCGTTGCACGTGGACGTCAGGAGATCCGATGTGACGCAAGAGCGCGCTGTTTTCATGAACCCAACGCTCCAAACCATCCTCAACCGTGCCACTTCGACGAACGAGGGAAGCGGCTACATCGCGACCATCCCGAACCATGACAACGAACCGCGCACCCGGGACGACCGAACGAATTCGTTTGATACGCAGGAGATGCCGCGGAGTTTTCTCGGCAAAGTGCGTCTTCCCGGAAGCCTTTGCCTCTTCAACGAGCGCTTTCCAGGTGCTTTCTTCGGCATCACGCCGCATGAAAGCCCTCGTTTCTCTTAAGGGAATGAAAACGTCCGGGTGGCTGGCAAACATGTTCGCTACCAGCGAAGTACCGCTGTGCCCGCAACCGCAGATAAACGTGTAGGTTTTCATTCGCCTGCCCTGACTGTTCAGTTCCGGGTAGACGTAGGCGCAACCATGATGTCAACCTGAATAGGCGATGAAATTTTTCGACTGACAGCGGACGGAGCTTCGATTAAACAGCTTTCGAGCGCGATGCGCAGTTAACGACACTGTTTCAGGAGTTTGACCATGGCCGAACACAAGCATGGCGAAATGGATATCAGCGTACAGGAAAAGACCTTCGAGGGGTTCATCAAGTTCTTTACCTATCTTTTCGGAAGCGCGATTGCGGTTCTCATCTTTCTCGCGATCTTCAACTCCTGATCCGACCGGTCAAACCAATTCACCCCGGAGCATTTAGACGTGAGGTTGTTTCTGGTCCTTACGGTTTTTACACTATCCGGGTGTGAATTTTATCGAGAAGCCTCGCCCGAGGACATTTCGCGTGCTGTCTATTCAAGCGCCGAACCGGCTTCGATCACACTGATCTCCATGGTGAAGAACCGGGACGACCGGTCGGCCCATTCGGCGCTTTTGATAAATGGATCACAGCAGGTCCTGTATGATCCGGCCGGAACTTTCCAGCATCCCGACCTGCCCCGCAGCGGTGATATCCACTATGGAGTGACACCGCGTTTCCTCGACTACTACGAGAAATATCACGCGCGGTTTTCCCATTACGTGCAGTCTCAAACGGTTGAGGTCGATCAGGCTACGGCGAACCGAATACTCGCGAACGCGCAGGCCAAAGGAAAATCACCGAAGATGTTTTGCGCCGTGGCAGTGGCGGACGTAATCAATTCCGAAGACCCCTTTCGCGGGGTGAATGTCACAATGTTCCCGGAAGGTTTGAGACGTGACTTCGCGGAGATCCCCGGAGTTCAGGACAGTTTCGTCTACGAATACGACGAGGGGCAAAACCGCGCCTGGGAGACTGAGACCGCCGCAGTCAACTGAGCGGACACAGCCCAGCGAGGCTTTTCATGTGCCAGGCCAGTACCGCGTTGCTGGAAAGGACGGGTTTGCCCAGCGCCTGCTCCAGCCGTGGAATTACATCGAGCGTCTGGAGATTGGTGCATGAAAGGAAAATGGCATCGGTTTCCGGGCCGCGATCAAGAGCCATTGCGGCTTCAACGATGGACCTGTCGGTGATGCGGGCGACCACACCCTCAACTCCGATATTGAACGAGCCGAATACCGGGGTCTCAATACCCTCATCCGCGAGAACCCGACGCAAATGTTCGCTGACCGGTTCCACATAGGGAGACAGGATGGAAAGACTTTTGATTTCCTGCGTTCGGCAGGCGGCAACAAGCGCGCTCAACGGATTTGTCACGTGACGGGTTTCGCAGCCGGCCCGCACAAGTTCGGCCACACGGTCCGCTCCAATTACCGCTGACCCTGAGGTACAACCATAGCCGACCACATCAAACCGCACTCCGCTCGGGAACAGTTTGACAGCGGAAGCCATGTGGTTCTTCATTGAGGCCAACGCGGCTTCGGTGACCTCGTCTTCGCTGTGAACACGACTAACAAGGAGCGCGGATTGTTCAGGAGGTAACAACCTGCGAAAATCGTGCTCTATGGTTTCATCCGAACGCAAAACCACGAGCCCGAGGCGATGCGCACCACCGGCGGTTGGGCCCTCCTCAAACCGAAATGCGTCCAAACGCCTGCCCCTACTGCCACCACCTGAACCCGATCCGGCGACGCATCCATCCGCCGAGACTGAAATGGTCGCGCGGGATCAGAAGTATCAAGGCAGTGAACGCCACAAGCACGGCCAGGTCAATCACCTGATTTCGGTTTATGGGAAACCCGTTGTCGTTCAGCGCAAACGGATCGAGAAACCCTTCCCAACGTCGCGTTACAGTGAAGAAATGCATCAACGCGAGGCCCACGTAACTGAAGTAGCGCAGAAAACCGACAGCAACCAGGAAACAGAGGGCAATTTGAAACGTGCCGGTAGCATAAATCTGCGCGAAGGAGAGTTCGACATCATCAAAACGCCTGGCCAGACCCTGATACTGTCCCGGCGTTATTATCTTATGCGCGGCCCAGAGAAAAATGAACCACGCGAGGCCGATACGCATGATCAGGGTCGCCAGGCCATCGATCCTGTCCTGAAGCCCCAGCGGCTTTGCGATAACCAGCACTTTTCCCATAGTCTTACCCATTGTGTGTCCACCTGTTTCTTCACTACGGGCGAAAACCGGGTTTGTTACCGTTCGTGCTAATGTCAAAGAAAAACCGCGCGGCCCCGATGGGTCGCACGGTTTCTTAGTCGGATGACTCCGTTGTCGGTGCGACCATGTCAGCCGCTGCGTGACCTCGCGGTCAGATCGTCAGAGCAAACCTTCGCGCTGCATTTTCTTGCGAGCGAGCTTACGGGCACGACGTACGGCCTCTGCTTTTTCACGGGCTTTCTTGACGGACGGTTTTTCGAAATGCTGCCGAAGCTTCATTTCGCGGAACACGCCCTCACGCTGGAGCTTCTTCTTGAGAGCCCGGAGCGCCTGATCGACGTTGTTGTCACGAACCATTACCTGCACGGATGTTCACCACCTTTCCGTTGTTAAGAGTGTTTCGATTTCTCGATGGAATGGCCTATATATAGAAACAGACCGTGTCTGTCCACATCCAAGGTCAGAGACCAACCGCAGGAGTGACAAAAATTGTCCGATACCGACACTTTGCCGCCACAGACGGATCAGTCCATCAAGGATTCGCTGGTCGAAGCAGCCCTTCTTCATGTCGTTTTCGACGGCTGGAGCCAGGATACACTGAACGCGGCCGCCGAGGATATTGGTGTCGCGCCGTCCACTGCCAGAGCGTTATTCCCCAGAGGCGGTGTTGACCTTGCGCTCGCTTTTCACCGATCCCGCGACGCAATACTCGCTAAGGAACTGGCGCAGCATGATGTAAGTGGCATGCGATACAGTGAACGTGTCGCTCATGCCGTATTTCGCAGGCTTGAGATCGTGGCGGATGCCCGCGAGGAGGTGCGCCGTGCATCATCCCTGTTTGCCCTGCCCCAATATCTGGGCGATGGCGCAAAAGCTGTTTGGGAAACCTCGGATACCATCTGGAACGGGCTCGGAGACACATCCACGGACCACAACTGGTACACAAAGCGTGCGACTTTATCGGCGGTGTATTCTTCCTGCGTTCTCTACTGGCTGGGCGACGACAGTGAAGGCTTCGATGCTACCCGTGCCTTTGTGGACCGTCGGATCGATGACGTCATGCGAATCGAAAAAGTGAAGGCAAAAGTCAGGGAGAACCCTTTGGGAGCCGCCCTGATGAAAGGCCCGAATCGTATTCTTGACCGCATTCAGCGCCCTGGTGATACTGCCCGCTCCAGGTTGCCTGGCTGGATCAGAAATGACACCTGATCCCAAATCAAACCGGACTTGAGGAGACGGGAATGACGATTGGAACGGCCTGCGCCACCTGGTTTGATGGCAGGTGGAACGAGGGCAACACTCCGGTATTGGGTGCAGCGGATCATGGAGCCTGGCTCGGCACTATGGTTTTTGACGGCGCCCGGTCCTTTGAAGGGGTGGTTCCCGATCTCGACCTGCATTGCGGCAGGGTGGTCCGGTCGGCGGAAATCATGGGCATGAAGGCCCCGCTGGAATCGGGAGAAATTGAGGAACTTATTCTCGAAGGCGTGGACCGATTCGAAAATGAGACCGCGCTTTATCTACGGCCGATGATCTGGTCACGTGAAGGGCTTGCCAATCTGATTGAACCGAATCCGGAGGAAACCGCTCTGGCCATCTGCCTTGAGGCCCTTCCACTGGCGGGACTGGGCGACGTTGCCCTGACCCTGTCGCCGTTTCGCCGCCCGCCGCCAGATGCCGCGCTGAACGAGGCCAAAGCCTCATGTCACTACGCCAACAACGCGCGTGTCATTCGGGACGCCAGACAACGTGGCTTTGCAAATGGAATCTCTCTGGATCAGGAGGGGCATGTCGCGGAAACCGGCTCCACCAATCTTTTCATTGTCCGTGACGGGGTCGTGGAAACTCCGGCACCCAACGGCACATTCCTCAACGGTATCACGCGCCAGCGCGTCATCGGCCTTCTGCGCGATGACGGCGTGGACGTCCGGGAAGTATCCCTGACACCTGGTGACCTTACGGAAGCCGACGAGATGTTTGTGACTGGCAATGCTAATAAGGTCACGCCGGTGACCCGCTATGAACAGAAACAGTTCTCAGGGACGGCGATGGGCCAGAGGGCGCGAAATCTCTACTGGGAGTTTTCCCATCAGACGAGGAGCGCCGCATGAACCTGCCAGCTACGATGACCGCCGTGGAAATCCGTGAGGCCGGCGGCCCGGACGTACTCACGCCAACCACCCGTCCCGTCCCGGTTCCGGGGTCAGGCGAAATTCTGATAAAAATACATGCGGCAGGTGTTAACAGACCGGATGCCCTGCAGCGTGCAGGTCAATACGCCCCTCCTCCAGATGCGTCCGACCTTCCCGGGCTGGAAGCAGCCGGCGAAGTCGCTGCCGTGGGTCCAAATACTCATAAGTGGAAGGTCGGCGATCGTGTAACTGCCCTTCTACCTGGTGGGGGCTACGCGGAATACGCCGTGACCCATCAGGACCACGCCCTGCCCGTTCCGGCAGGTATGGACATGGTTCAGGCGGCTGCGCTGTGTGAGACCTTTTTTACTGTCTGGACCAACGTGTTCCTGCGGGGCGGCCTCAAGGCGGGTGAAACGTTCCTCGTTCATGGCGGGTCGTCAGGGATCGGAACAACCGCAATCCAGCTGGCATCAGCTCGTGGCGCACGGGTTTTCACGACAGCAGGTTCCGAGGAAAAATGTGCGGCCTGTCGGGAGTTGGGAGCCGAACTCGCAATCAACTACCGGGAGGCCGACTTCGTCAAATCGGTTAAGGAAGCGACCGACGGAAGAGGCGTCGATCTGATCCTCGACATGGTCGGCGGGGACTACATCGCCCGAAACATCAAAGCGCTCGCACCGGACGGTCGTCTCGTGATGATCGCATTTTTGTCGGGACCGGTCGCAGAGATAAATTTTGCCCATGTTATGGCGAAACGGCTTACGATCACCGGCTCGACCCTTCGACCCCAATCCGTCGACGCCAAGGCCGCCATCGCCGATGATCTGACGCGCGAGGTATGGCCGCTCCTGGAAGCGGGCCGGATCGCCCCGGTGATGGACCAAAGTTTCGCGCTGGAAGATGCGGCCAAAGCCCACGAGCATATGGAAGCCTCGGCGCATATTGGAAAAATCGTGCTCAATGTCGTCCGATCCGACGCCGGGAGCATCTAAATCCGCTCAAGCTCGCCGCTCAACGCGTTCAGCGTCCGTGGTCGATACAACGGGTTTTTCTTCCAACGCTTTATGGCCGAACCGGCGAGAGATGCGATGGAGCGCGGGCCGGAGCGGTCTATTTGCTGCAGGTGAAGCAGTCGTGAAAACAGACCGTCCGGCCTTTGGAAAGGCGCGGCAAAATCGCGGTCACTGCTCCATGCCGAAACCACCTTCGGATCAAAGCTTAACCCGGCCTCAGCCGCACCGGCCGCAACCCAAAGCAGCGCGTCGTTGGAAAGAAAACGGTTGGGACCTCCACCACCCACACTGCCGTGATCTCCGGGGAACCAGCACTGGTGATACCCTGCGCCTCCTCCCCCCAAACGGTCAAGGTTGTCCCACAGGGTGGGTAGAAATGTGCGGCGACGTTCATCAATTGCGACCGCATGACGGGCCTTTTTCACGTATTTTGACAGCGACGTATCGTGGAATTTTAGTCCCGCGTTGACAGTCGACGCCCAACCGAAGCTTTCGGGGATACCCAACGCACCCACAGTGTCCCAGACACCGAGAAAAGCGATTGAGGGAGGCTCGGCGCCATTGCTGGAATAAAGCTGCCGAAACTCGACAGATTGCGCGCTTTTGGGATGCGCGCGTGCATCCGTGCTCTGATAGAGTGCGACGGCTTCCGGTAGCATGTGAAGGTGGTCCGGCTGTAAAATGCCACAGTTTCGGATCATGCCTGCAAGTGATCTTGCGGTGAACGCACCACGCGAAAAGCCAAACAGAAAAATGGCGTCGCCTGGCGCGTAGTTGAAAATCAGAAAACGATATGCCTCAAGCAGCGTTTCCATAAGTCCAATGCCAAAAACCCCGCCAAGCACCACGTCAAGCGTGCGCGTGACACGGCCGTTGCCGCGGGTGCCTACGCCGTTGACGTGACAAACGACCTGATCACAGCCGTCTTCCCCCTGAGGCACGACAGCTCGTGCGAGTTCCAAAACATTGGTTGGGTGGGTTGCGTCGGACCGGGACCACGTCCCGTCACAGGCAATTACAATTCGTTTCATCTAAAAGCACCCCGACCACGCCCGGAACACGGGAGCCGCCGGATACGGGGGCAGTCTTCTGTTAAATTCTCGGAAAATGGCCCCGGACGGGAGCGACACAGGAACTCGTATCGTAAAAAGGTTTCAATTTTCTATGTATCTGAATGGTTTCGGTACTGCGGCTCTGGCGTTTTCGGGGATGTCCTGACAGTTTCCCGTCATCAGACGCCTTGAAACGCCAAGCCGGAGAAACAATGGTCCAAAGACACTTCATGCAGTGCGATGTTTTCTCGCAGCAGCCCACCCGGGGTAACGCACTCGCGGTGGTTCTGGATGGCGAAGGCCTGACGGACGCGCAAATGCAGGAGTTTGCCGCGTGGACCAACCTCGCCGAAACCACGTTTGTCTTTCGCCCTACGGTTCCGGATGCGGATTATCACGTGAGGATTTTCACCACTGAGCATGAAATGCCGTTCGCCGGGCATCCGACACTGGGGACATGTGCGGCTTGGTTGAAATCGGGAGGCAGGCCGTCGTTGCCCGGAGTCGTCAGGCAACAATGCGGTGTGGGGATCGTGGAGATACATATCGACCGCGAGGTCCCGGCGTTCAGGGCTCCACCCACGGTCATACTGGACCTGCCGGGACAGTTCCGTCTGAATGCCATGAACGCGCTTGGCATTGCCGACGGCGCCGTTTTGAACGCCGCCCGCCTCGACAACGGTCCAGTCTGGAATGCTCTGGAGCTTGCGACGGCCGAGGAGGTGCTGCATCTCAATCCGACCGCCGACTTCCGTTCCGTAGACGTGCCGATTGGTGTATTCGGCACCCATCAGGATGCCTCGGAGGCAAGATATGAGGTCCGGGTCTTCGTACCGGGTGCGGGCATGGTTGAGGATCCGGTGACGGGCTCATTCAACGCGGCACTCGCCCATTGGCTGCAGTCTCAGGGCAGGATTGAGGGCGGGCACCTTGTGCATCAGGGTGCCGCCGTAAACCGTGCCGGGCGCATCCATGTTAACGTGGATAACGGCGACGTTTTCATCGGCGGGGAGACCAGCTTCCTGATCGAAGGCACGGTTGATCTCTGACGCCAATGGCGTTTGTGCGCAAGAACCTTTGTCGACTGCGCAACAACCCTGTTATTGCTACTGACACCGGCGTTGCTATAACCGCGGCTCAACCTCACCATCCGAAGTGATATTCATCATGCAAGAAGAGTTCTACCGCATAAAACGTCTGCCTCCCTACGTGTTCGCTGAAGTGAACCGTTTGAAAGCGGAATACCGAGCGGAAGGCATGGATATTATCGACTTCGGCATGGGCAATCCGGACATGAGTACGCCGAGCCACATCGTCGAGAAACTCGTCGAAACGATCCGTAAACCGCGCACGCACCGGTATTCCTCCTCAAAGGGAATTCCTGGGCTGCGCCGGGCTCAGGCCGGGTATTACGAGAGGCGGTTTGGCGTCAAACTGAACCCCGAGACCGAGGTCATCGCTACGCTTGGCTCCAAGGAGGGTCTGGCCAATCTGGCCATGGCAATTACCGCACCCGGCGACGTGATGCTGGTTCCCAACCCCTCCTATCCGATCCATCCTTACGGATTCATGATTGCCGGCGGAACGCTGCGGCATGTCGCGACGTTGCATGACGGTGTCTTCAATCCTGATGAATACATGCGGTCCTTGCATCGCGCCGTGCAGCATTCGGTACCCAAGCCAGTGGCGCTGGTTGTGTCTTTCCCCTCCAACCCGACGGCTCAGCTCTGCGATCTTGATTTCTATCGAGAGCTCGTTGCATTCGCGCGAAAAAACGAAATTTGGGTTATGTCTGATCTGGCGTATTCGGAGATGTATTTCGACGGAAACCCGCCACCCAGCGTACTTCAGGTTGAAGGAGCCCGTGACGTAGCCGTTGAGTTTACGTCCCTGTCAAAGACTTATGCGATGCCGGGCTGGAGAATGGGCTTCGCGGTCGGAAATGAACGTCTGATTGGCGCCCTTACCCGTATCAAATCCTATCTCGACTACGGTGCGTTCACTCCAATTCAGGTTGCTGCCGCCGCCGCGCTGAATGGGCCGGATGACTGCATTGCGGAGATTCGCGCGACATACAAATCAAGGCGGGATGTACTCGTGGACGCAATGGGACGGGCTGGATGGGACATTCCTCCGCCCCCCGCAACCATGTTCGCATGGGCTCCCCTGCCCGAAGCGTTTGCGGATATCGGGTCGATGGCATTCTCCAAAATCCTCCTGAAAGAAGCCGAAGTCGCGGTTTCGCCGGGCGTGGGATTTGGCGAGTACGGCGAAGGATACGTACGCCTCGGTCTGGTAGAAAACGAACAGCGCATTCGCCAGGCAGCACGGAGCGTACGCAGGGTATTACAGAACGCGGATGCCCTCGTCGACAAGTATCGCGCGGAACACGCGGAGGCCGTCGGAGCATAATCCGCTGGAAACACGGTACCGACGAAAGCCAACCTGCGAAATTTAACGCCTCAGCCTCTCGACGTGTCAGGGGCTGACGGTTAAACAGCGCGAATTATTTATTCGGAGCAGACGCATGTCGAACCCTCTTCGCCTAGGTGTGGCCGGACTGGGAACCGTTGGAACCGGTGTAGTCAAAATCGTACAGAGACATGGCGACCTTTTGGCCTCCCGGTGTGGGCGCCCGGTGGAAATTACCGCCGTGTCCGCCCGTTCACGGTCCAAAGATCGTGGCGTAGACCTGAGCACATATGCCTGGGAAGACGATCCGATGGCACTTGCCGCACGTGATGACGTCGATGTCTTCGTGGAACTTATGGGCGGCGAGAACGGCCCGGCTCTGGATGCTGCGACGAAAGCGCTGCAAGACGGACGCCATGTGGTTTCCGCGAACAAAGCAATGCTCGCCCGACACGGACAAAAACTTGCTTTGGCAGCAGAGAAATCCGGAGTGTCACTGCGCTTTGAAGCGGCAGTCGCCGGGGGCATCCCTGTGGTAAAGGCATTGACCGAGGGACTGGCCGGGAACCAGATCACGCGCGTGATGGGCGTTATGAACGGGACCTGCAACTATATCCTGACGGAGATGGAACGCACCGGTCGCGCATATGGCGACGTTCTCACCGAAGCGCAGCAGCTTGGTTATGCCGAAGCGGACCCGACCTTCGATGTAGGTGGTTTTGATGCGGCACAAAAACTCGCTCTGCTCGCGGCAACCGCATTCGGCAGTCAGGTCGACTATGACGGGTTGGACATTGAAGGTATCGATCGCGTCAACTTGGCCGACATTGAGCACGCATCGGAGCTCGGCTACCGGATCAAACTGCTTGGCGTTGCGAACAATTCATCAGACGGTGTCGACGCCCGGATGAAGCCCTGCCTCGTCCCTGAGAATTCCGCAATCGGCAAGCTGGAGGGCGTGACCAACATGATCGTAATCGAAGGTGATTCGATTGGTCAGGTGGTTCTAAGCGGGCCGGGTGCGGGCGAAGGCCCCACGGCTTCGGCCGTTCTCGGTGATATCACCGACATCGCCCGTGGGCTGAACATCCCGGCATTTGGCGTACCAGCCGACAGGCTCAAACCGGCCAAACGTGCGGCTGCAAGCCCAAAAGCGGCCTACTACCTGCGCTTTCTGCTCACGGACGCTCCTGGCGCACTTGCCCGTGTAGCAACCGTGCTCGGGGAAGGCGGGATTTCGATCGACCGCATGCGTCAGGTACAGCACGCCGGTCCCCAGGCTCCCGTCCTGATCGTCACGCATGATACCGTCAGGTCCACCCTCGATAAGGTACTGCAGGTCATAGCGGATCTCGACGTATGCCTCGCCCCGCCGGTAGCCATCAGAATCGAAGATGTCTGACAGATGTATTGTTCGCCCATCGGAACCAGGCGACGTACCCAAGATTCAAACCATATACGCAACCCACGTTCTGACCGGGCTGGCAACATTCGAGGAAGTGCCGCCCTCAGTTCGGGAGATGTCCGCCCGCCGCCAGAAGACCCTGGATCTGAAACTTCCCTATCTGGTGGCGACAGTTAATGGCGAGGTCGTGGGCTACTGTTATGCTGGGCCGTATCACACTCGTCACGCCTATCGGTTCACGCTGGAGGATTCGATCTATCTCGATCCAGCGATAAAGGGACGTGGTGTCGGATCAGCTCTGCTTAAGGAACTGATCCGCGAGACGACTGAACTGGGTTACCGCCAGATGATCGCCGTGATTGGTGATACCGACAATGAAAGCTCAATTGGGCTGCACCGGAAGTTTGACTTCCAGCACGTTGGTGTCCTTGACCGCGTTGGCTTCAAATTCGG
The DNA here is from genome assembly GCA_030427145.1 of Alphaproteobacteria bacterium. Taxonomy (GTDB): domain Bacteria; phylum Pseudomonadota; class Alphaproteobacteria; order Rhodobacterales; family Rhodobacteraceae; genus Amaricoccus; species Amaricoccus tamworthensis. Next base: position 43,126 of record JAUHWT010000022.1, read on the forward strand.
CCGATGGGTGAATGTCGTGCTCATGCAACTGGCGCTTGGTGCCGACCACAACTAGCTTCTATCCAGCCAGCATTGCCGGAAGCGTCAGGGAAATGGCCGGAATAAAGGTCGTCAGGATGAGCGCCAGAAGAATCGCCAGGTAAAAGGGCCAAATTGTCCTGACCGCCTTCTCGATCGGAACCTTGCCGATTGCGCACCCAACAAACAGACACGCGCCGACCGGAGGAGTACACAGGCCAAGGCCAAGGTTCATCATCAACACCATGCCGAACTGAATCGGGTCCATACCAAGTTGCGTCGTCACCGGCAGGAAGATCGGCGTGCAGATCAAAATCAGCGCCGCCATGTCCATGATCATTCCCAGTACGAGCAGCATGCCATTGATCAGCAGCAGCAGCAAAATCGGGTTTTCCGAGATGCCGAGCAGGAAATCCACCATCAGCGATGGAACCTTGTAGAACGTCAGCATGTAGGCAAACGCCGATGCACAGGCAACAAGGATCAAAACCATCGAGGTGGTTTTGACCGAACGCGCCACCGCAATCTTGAAGTTTTCCCATGTCAGGGCGCGGTAAACTATGATGGTAACCAGTACGGCGTAAATCGTTCCAAAAGCACCGGATTCCGTCACAGTGAAGATACCGGACAGGACGCCACCGACAATAATGACTGCAGTGAAAAGCCCAGGCAAAGCCGCGAGGAAGTGTATCGCCAGCACCTTCCAGCCCGGGAATGGCTCTGACGCATATCCACGCTTGACCGCTACAGTATAAGCTGCGGTAGCGAGACACAGGCACATCAAAAACCCTGGAACAACCCCAGCCAAAAACAGTGATGATATTGAAATTCCGCCGCCGGCCGCGACGGCGAAGAGGATCATGTTGTGGCTGGGAGGAATAAGAATCCCCGCAAGTGATGAGGTTACGGTCACGTTGACAGCATAGTCCTCATCATAACCCTTCTCCTTCATCACCGGCACCAGGATGGATCCAAGTGCCGAGATATCAGCTACGGCGGAGCCCGAAATCCCCCCGAAAAGCATTGAGGAAAACACGTTAACGATGCCGAGGCCGCCGCGGATGCTACCGACGGCCGATGATGCAAAACGCACCAGCCGGATGGCGATTCCACCATGAAACATCAGCTCTCCGGCAAAGATAAAGAAGGGAATTGCCATTAGGGAGAATACGGAGACACCGGAAATCACCCGCTGAATGCCGATCAGTACCGGTAGCCCCTCAAACCAGATTGCTGAAAACGCGGCGATGCCAAGGGCAAAGGCGACCGGCATACCGATGACCACACCGATAAAGAAGATCGAAAAAAGGAGAAGAAGACCCATGAAGCGGTTACCGGTGCTGTCGTGAATTTTGATTGCTGAAGCAGGTGCACATTGCGCTGCCTGAGAGTGTCGAACAGGTGTGACCGTTCATTCCACGAGGTCCATTTCGTCCTCGATTCCCCGCGCCATACGCAGAAGGTGACCGATGCAAAACAACAGCATCAGGCCGCCGCAAATAGTGATTGGCACCGCACGCAGTCCTTCGGGGAGATGGATTAGCGGGATCTCGGTGGACCACTTGAACATTGTGAGCTGAAATCCCGTCCAAAGAAGAACCAGACCAAAACCGCCCAGCGCAAGATTGGTGATCACCGCGCAAAAAATTCGAACGGGTTTAGGGCTGAGTTCCCGGAAATAGGAAACACCAAGGTGGGTGTTTTCGTGAATTCCGACGGCCGCGCCGAGAAACGTGATCAACACAATCAGGAGCAGTGAAACCTGTTCAACCCAAGTTGGTGTCGAATTAAGGACGTATCGCCCGTAAACCAGCCAACCGAAGATGACCGTCAGGAATACGAGCGAAACGCCAGTGATGATCCGGCAGACCTTTGCCAGCAGGTCCAGAAACCGGTCAAACCGGTTTCCTTCCCCTGCAAATCCATTGCTGTCCATTCGGATCAGTCTGTGTTCTGGATCAGCTCGACGAGCGGAACGAGATCAGGATTGCTCGACAGATAGTTGTCGTAGACGGGCTTCATGGCTTCCTGGAATGCCGCCTTGTTTTCGATCTCGTTGAACTGAACACCGGCTTCCATCACCTTGGCGCGGCTCGCCTCAGCCCGCTCGGCCCAGAGCTGACGCTGCAGATCCGCGGATTCACGGGCGGCCTCAGTAACGGCCTGCTGATCCTCGGGAGAAAGCGAAGCAAATACATCCGCGTTGATGCAGACGCATTCCGGGATGATCAGATGCTGGGAAAGAGAGTAGTACCCGGCAACCTCAAAGTGACCGGTGGACTCATACGAGGGCCAATTGTTTTCGGCACCATCCACAACACCGGTTTTCAGGGACTGATAAACCTCAGCAAACGCCATTGGCGAAGGGTTGCCGCCCAGGGCGGAGATCATGCCGGAATAAAGGTCGTTATTCATCACACGAACCTTCATGCCCTCAACATCGGCGGGTTCAGTGATGGGTTTTTGGGAGTTGTAGAACGACCGCGCGCCCGAGTCGTACCATGCCAAAGCAACAAGGCCTTTTTCAGCCATGCCATCGGAGATCAGCTGACCACCCTCGCCATCAAGAACGCGGTGCATGTGCTCCATGTCCTTGAAAATGAAGGGAAGTGAAACAACGTTGGCCTCGGGAGCGATTGGTCCAATGGGGCCAAGATTGAAGTTGCCAATCTCAAGCGCGCCAATCCGCACCTGCTCAATGGCGTCGGGCTGACTGCCAAGAGTTCCCGAATGGTACATCGTCAGCGTGAGCCGGCCGTCGGTTTTCTCAGCGAGCAGCTCAGCAAATTTATCCATCCCGGTAGTATTCGGGTAACCTTCGGGGTGAATGTTCCAGCCGCGCCACTCCGCATTGGCCACTCCGGCCGTTGCCATCAAAGCGGCGGCAGCCACATACCCAAGCAGGGATTTTCTGAAAACTGTTGTCATTTGTTCCTCCAATGTCGTTCGGCGGAAACCGCCATCCCTATGTTCTGTTCTTTTGGGACGGCCGGATCGTAGGATTATCTTGCATACAAGACAAGAACTGTTTCGCAGATGTATGGAATATTAAAAGGAGTCGGTTTTCCGGATGTATCTTCGTCCGATTTGGTTTGGTGCCAACCGGCAAAGTAGCTTGCCCATCGAAACGCCAATCGCATAATAGACAGTGACCGATCTTATTAGGAAGGCTCTCTGATGTCCGATATCAACGAATTTGCTGATCGTATGCTGTCTCTCGGTTTGGCCCGTGTGTCCGAACAGGCAGCCGTTGCCTCAGCAAAGCTCGTAGGCAGCGGTGACGAAAAAGCGGCGGATCAGGCTGCAGTTGACGCGATGCGAAATCAGCTGAACCTTCTCGATATTCAGGGGGTTGTGGTCATCGGTGAGGGCGAGCGCGATGAGGCGCCGATGCTCTTCATCGGTGAGGAAGTGGGAACCGGCAACGGTCCGGCAGTGGATATTGCGCTGGATCCACTGGAAGGCACCACACTGACAGCCAAGGACATGCCCAACGCGCTGGCGGTGATTGCGATGGGACCTCGCGGTTCGATGCTGCATGCACCCGACGTTTACATGGACAAACTGGCAATCGGCCCTGGCTTCCCCACCGGTGTCGTCTCCCTGGACATGACACCGACCGAACGCGTGAATGCTCTGGCTGCCGCTAAGGGCTGCGAGCCGCGGGACATCATGGTCTGTGTGCTGGAGAGGCCGCGCCATGAGGATCTCGTAGCAGAGTTGCGTGCAACCGGTGCCCGTATACGTCTGATCACCGACGGTGACGTGGCAGGTGTCATTCACTGTGCCGAAACGGGCAAGACCGGCATCGACATGTACATGGGTTCCGGCGGAGCCCCTGAAGGTGTACTGGCTGCCGCAGCGCTGAAATGCATGGGCGGTCAGATGATGGGGAAACTCCTGTTCCGCAACGACGACGAGCGCGGACGAGCAGAAAAAGCCGGCATCACTGACTTCGAGAAAATCTACACCCGGGACGAAATGGTAACCGCAGATGTCATTTTTGCGGCAACCGGCGTCACTGATGGCTCCATCGTAACCGGCGCGCGTCGTGATGGTGATTACCTTGAGACGGAAACCATCCTGATGCGTTCGAAGACCGGATCCGTGCGGCGCATCCACTATCGCCAGACGATCAAATAGGTTCCGGTTGACGCGCCCGCGTACCAGAAAAGAGAAAACGTCCATCGTCTTCATGTCAGTATGGAGCGTGGTCTGGCTGGGGATGATGATCATCGTCCTGTTCAGCATGATGCAAATGATCATGGCCGGTGAAATGGCACCGGCCCTTTTCATGTTTGTTTGGCTGTGTTGCGCTGGATTCGGCCTGTACAAGGGCATCCAGGGTTTGAAAAAGCTGCTATTGTTCGGAAAAAGCCCAGGAAAGCCCACATCAAACCAAACCTGGAATGACGATGTTTCCGACCAGGATGCGTGAAGCGGAGAACACTCCACATTGAACACACCGCTACCAAAATACGCCGGTCAGGCTGAGGAAGCCTGGCTCGGTGTTGAACGATCCCTGAACGGAAAATTCTGGAGGGGACCGAGCATGTCTCAGGAACGTCTGGCTGAAGTAATTGGTCAGAACACCGGGTTGCCGGGAATCGTTTGCAGAATTCTCGCATCCCGGAACGTTAGCCCTGATGGTGCGATGAGCTATCTGTCACCCTCTCTGCGTGAACTCATGCCCGACCCTTCCGGTATGCGCGACATGGATTTGGCCGCGGAACGCTTTTGGGCCGCTGTAAAGGGGCGTGAGCGCATTGCGGTCTTCGCTGACTACGACGTCGACGGCGGGTCAAGCGCGGCGCTCCTGCTCTGCTGGTTGCGCGCAACGGATTTGAACGCAACGCTCTACGTGCCGGACCGTATTGACGAGGGATACGGCCCCAACGTTCCAGCGATGCGGAAACTGGGCTCGGAGCATGATCTGATCGTCTGCGTTGACTGTGGAGTTCTCAGTCACGAACCAATTGCGGCCGCCGGGTGCGATGTTATCGTTCTTGATCACCATCTCCCCGGGGAGACGCTGCCGGAAGCGCATGCGGTGGTGAACCCCAACCGTCACGATGAGGTTCTCGACCTCGGATACCTCTGCGCGGCCGGGGTCGTGTTTATGATGCTGGTCGCTGTCAATCGTTTGATGCGTCAGGAGGGTGTATCCGGTCCGAAACTCATGGGATTACTCGACCTCGTCGCGCTCGCAACGGTGGCTGATGTGGCACCGCTGGTTGGACTGAACCGGGCACTAGTCAAACAGGGTCTGGCAATCATGGCGCAATCCCAAAGGCCGGGGTTGCAAGCACTGGCCCGTGTGGGCAAGTCGACATCCGCGCCAGACACCTACTCTTTAGGTTTCATCATCGGCCCACGCATCAATGCCGGTGGGCGGATCGGCGCGGCCGATCTGGGCGCGCGCCTGCTGTCCACCGCTGAACCGCATGAGGCTGACGCTCTTGCGGAACGTCTGAACACCCTTAACCTCGAACGACGACGCATTGAAGCGGAAGTACTGGAACAGGCCAAAGCCCAGGTGCGCCAGCGTGGCGCGGACGGACCACTGGTTTGGGCAAGCGGTGAGGGCTGGCACCCTGGCGTGGTCGGCATCGTCGCGTCCCGTCTGAAGGACGCGTTTGGAAAGCCTTCCATTGTGATTGGCCTTGATGGAGACGATGGCAAAGGATCCGGGCGCTCCGTAACCGGTGTTGATCTCGGAGCGGCCATCGGCACGCTTGTCAGCGAAGGTCTTCTGCAAAAAGGCGGCGGTCATAAAATGGCCGTGGGTCTCAGCATTCACAGGGACGGCATAGAACCCGCCATGCAACGCCTCTCTGATCTCATGTCGGAAGCCGGAGCGGACCGGCCCGGGCAGAAGGTGTTGGATGTAGCGGGGCTTGTCACACTGCAGGGTGCGACCGTGGAACTTGCCGAGGGCATCAAAAGTGCGGGGCCTTACGGTGCCGGATCACCTGCACCGATTGTGACCCTGTCGGACGTAAGCGTCATTAGAAGCCGAATCGTCGGAGAAAACCATCTCGCGGTGACCTTTGGCGATATTCAGGGTGGGCGACTCGATGGAATTGCCTTCCGTGCCCTCGAATCGGAAATGGGCCAAATGCTTGCGCAAAAGAGCCAAAATCGCTTCCATGTGGCCGGTCGACTCGAGCGCGACGACTGGGGCGGACGCTCGAAAGCAAAATTCTACATCGAAGATGCGGCTCTTTCTTAAACTCATGCAAAAAAGTGTAAAATCGGGCTTGATCCCCCCGCCAACCAGGGTTAGACAACGCTCCGTCACGCGCCCTTCGTCTATCGGTTAGGACGCCAGATTTTCATTCTGGAAAGAGGGGTTCGATTCCCCTAGGGCGTGCCACTTCCCTTAAGTTCGCAAACGTTCATCGGCCTCTTGGCCGGTTTGTGAATTTATTGTGGCACCGTGTGCAATCTGTTGCCTTGAATCAGTTTTTTCCGCATTTGTCTCCAACCGGGCTCCCCGGAGGCCCGCCCACCAGGTTGCGGAACTACCATGAAAGTCGACAGAAATCTGGCCCGCGACATCAGCTACGCCAGTGCGGTCGGATCGAGGACCGGAAGAGCCGTGATTCGATCGCTTGAGAACCTCACCGGACGCCTCAAACTCATCAAAATGGCCCAGGATTACGAACTGGAAATGGCGAAGGGGCGCGATTTCTGGGAAATCATTCCCGAGCGCTACGGTCTGTCCCTGAACGTTCAGCGTGGAAGCCTTGCCAACATTCCCCGTACGGGCCCGCTGGTTGTCATCAGCAATCACCCATACGGGATCCTGGATGGCCTTATGCTGGGCAACATGCTTTCCCAAACCCGGGGCGACTTTCGCGTAATCGCTCACCACGTTTTCAGAAAAGCCTCCGAACTCAACCGCGTGATTCTTCCCATAGCCTTCGACAACTCGAAGGAGTCGAGAGAGATCAATCTTGCCACACGCAAACAGGCATTGCGTTTTTTGGCTGAGGGCGGGTGCATGGGTATTTTCCCCGGCGGCACCGTATCCACGGCGCTAAAGCCGTTTGGTCAGCCTGCCGATCCGGAGTGGAGGCGCTTCACCGCCCGCATGATTGTTAAGTCCAACGCAACCGTTGTTCCCATTTTCTTCGCTGGCCACAACAGCAGGCTTTTCCAGGTTGCGAGCCACATCTCCGTGACACTGCGCCTGGCGTTGCTGATCAACGAGTTTCGCGGGCGTGTGGGCGGACCGGTGGACGTGGCAATCGGTGAGCCCATTCTGCCGGACGACATGGCTCCCTATTCGGGTGACGCGGCCAAACTGATTGACCACCTACGGACCAAAACCTATGACTTGGACCCGACAGCCAGTGGACAGCACCACTACGGCTATGACTGGGAAACGGCGGTTTAGTATCATTCCTATCGGGGTTTTTGACAGCGGACTGGGCGGCCTGACCATTCTTCGAGCTTTACGAATGGCACTGCCGCAACAGGATTTCGTTTACCTTGGTGATCAGGCCAACGCTCCGTATGGCCACAAGGATGCAGCACATATTCGCGAACTCACGGTTCAGGGAATAAAATGCCTTTTCCGGGCCGACTGCAGTCTGGTGATCCTCGCCTGCAATACGGCTTCGGCGGTGGCCCTGCACGACATCCAGACAGAATGGCTCGACCCTTCACAACGACGGGTTTTGGGTGTTTTCGTTCCAATCATTGAGCATCTGACCAGCCGGGACTGGGGAGACAACTCTCCACCGACGCATACGGGCCTGCGGGACGTCGCATTATTCGCGACGCCGGCAACGGTGGCCTCCGGCGCTTTTTCACGTGAGTTGCGGTTCCGAGCGAGGGATGTGCATGTTGAGGCGCAGGCCTGCGAAGGACTTGTTGCGGCCATCGAGGCTGGAAACATGCAAGACGCGATTGAACTCGTGAAGCGTCATGTGGACGCCCTGCTGAAACGGCTGCCGGCACCTCAGTGTGCGGTACTTGGATGCACCCATTATCCCCTGGTTGCGGAAGCATTTCAAAAGGCACTGCCCCCCGAAACCAGATTGACCTCACAACCGGATCTCGTCGCGGCCAGTCTGAAAAGCTATTTGATCAGGCACAGGGAATTCGCAGGCGGTTCGGGCAAGTTCCGGTATTTGACAACCGGACATCCGGCAACGGTGTCTTCTTCCGCAAAAGTGTTTGCTGCCGATCCGACGGACTTTGAGACGGCGGATTACGCAGACGCAACGACACCTCGTTGAACTGCACACAGGAATGGCCTAAATCGGCAATTCCGGGTGATACAGGGGTATGCAGAGACATGGATCAGCAATTCAGAATCGCGATACTGGGCGCAAGCGGGTACACGGGCGCTGAACTCGTGCGCCTGATCGCCAACCATCCCGGCATGACCATCAGCGCTCTCACGGCGGATAGACGGGCAGGCCAGACAATGGCTTCCGTTTTTCCGCATCTGAGACATCTCGACCTTCCGGTTTTGACGACTATCGAGGAAGTCGATTTTGGTTCCGTCGATCTCGTGTTTTGCGCACTGCCCCACGCCACAACCCAGCAGGTGATCTCGAAGTTGCCGGGCAGTTTGAAGACCGTTGACCTGTCCGCCGATTTCCGACTGCGTGACACCTCCGTTTACGCGGAGTGGTATGGGCATGAACACCTGGCGCCGGAACTGCAGAAAGAAGCAGTCTACGGCCTGACGGAATTTTATCGTGAAGACATCAAAGCCGCCCGTCTTGTGGCCGGAACCGGCTGTAATGCCGCTACGGGTATGTATGCGATCCTGCCGCTGTTGAAGGCCGGTGTGATTGATCCTGAAAACATCATTATCAACCTTGCGACCGGGGTTTCCGGTGCCGGCAGGTCCCCCAAGGAAGGGATGCTGCATTCTGAGGTATCTGAAGGGTTCAGACCTTACAATGTTGCCAAACACCGCCACATGGCCGAATTCGATCAGGAATTCAGTCGCGCTGCCGGGCGAGACGTCCGGGTGACTTTCGTTCCCCACCTGTTGCCACAAAACCGAGGAATTCTCGCTACCGTTTACGTACGCGGCGAAGCTGACCCAATTCACGCGGCTCTGAGCGACACATACCATGAGGAAAAACTGATCACCGTTCTTCCTCAGGGAGAGGTTCCAGCGACGCAGCACGTCAGAGGGTCCAATCAGGTACATATCGGTGTGGTGGCTGACTGCCGTCCCGGATGGACCATGGTTTTCTCGACCCTCGACAACCTGATGAAAGGCGCATCCGGGCAGGCCATGCAGAACGCCAATCTCATGCTGGGCCTACCGGAAACCATGGGGCTTACCGCTGCGCCACTCTTTCCGTGAACGGAAGGATCACAAGTCGTTTCATTGGTATCTGCCGCACCTTATGGGCGGCAATTCAGGGATTTAATTGCAATGATGGGGCCGCGATGGCAGGCTTTGTTGCCTTCTCCGCCTTTCTCTCGCTTTTTCCGTTCCTGATCTTCGCGACCGCCCTGATCAGTTTCCTGCTTGGCTCCACGGATTCCGATCGAATTCTCAACGCGCTCTTTGATATCGCACCGGAGCATGTCGCCCGAACGATTGAACCGGTCATCACGGACGTACTGACAAGCCGCAACACGGACATACTTACCTACTCCGCCGCCTTCGCGATCTGGGTCGCCTCGAACGCGGTGGAATCAATCAGGGTTGCTTTTGACCGCGCCTATTCCGTAACCAAACCGCGCGGCTACATCTTCAACAGATTGAAAGCAATCATGATGGTTTTTTTTGGTGCTGTTGTCGCAGCTCTTTTGGGCGTTTCAATCATCCTGAGCCCATTACTGCTTCGACTCGCGGAACAGTACTCGCATGTGGAAATCCCCCTGGTGGCGGGATACCTGACCTACGGATTCGGCATACTTGTTTTCGTTGGAACCCTCTACATGACCCACAGGGTATTACCGGGACGGAGCATGAAGAAGATCAATATCTGGCCGGGTGTTCTGGTCACCACACTGATCTGGGTCATTGCCGCGAGCGGTTTCTCCGTCTACCTCAGCTATGCACCAAGCTATACGGTGACCTATGGAACGCTCGCAGGAGTGATTATCACACTGATGTTTTTCTACCTTACGGGTGCTACCTTCATCTACGGGGCTGAATTTAACGCGGCCATGGAACGTGCAAGACTGGGTAAAACTGAAGATACGGGCGTGGGCAACACATGGCAGTAGGGCTTAAAAAACGTCGCCGCATTCAACTCGTCATTATCGGCACGGTAATGCTTGCCATCTCGGCTGGTTTAATTGGATTCGGCCTGCGTGATGGCATTGAGTTCTTCCGCAGCCCAAGCCAAATCGCGGAACAGCGTCCCGACCCCGGTGAACGCTTTCGTGTAGGAGGGCTTGTTGTCGAAGGAAGCCTCCAACGCGGCAGCGGAGAAACGGTGGCTTTCACGGTGACTGATGGCGCGGCAGAAACAAGGATAACCTATCAGGGAATCCTTCCAGATCTGTTCCGGGAGGGTCAGGGCGTCATCGCTCTGGGCTCAATGGACAATGACACGTTTGTTGCGAGCGAGGTCCTCGCAAAACACGATGAAAGCTACATGCCACGGGAAGTCGCGGACGCCCTGAAGGAACAGGGACTTTTCAGGCATGGAGAGGGCATTGATGGCGGCGGCAGCTAAAGGCTCACCTACACGCCCATAAATCCAATTTTAGCCTAATTGAACAATAATCCCGGTCTATTTCCATAAAACGGGATTATTACAATGCACTCAGTTGAGAGCATCGCGACCGAAATTGTGCGTCGCGAAGGCGGGTTTGTCGACGACCCCGACGATCCAGGTGGCGCCACAAATTATGGCGTAACGATACACACCATGCGCCGCCTCGGATTGGATCTGAACAATGACGGAGCGATAGATTCCGATGATGTCCGCGCACTTTCGCGCGACGAGGCGATCCGGATTTTTATACGGCACTATTTTCAAGGCCCGAAAATCAACCTTCTACCTGCTCCCCTCCAGGCGAGCGTATTCGACATGCAGGTCAACGCCGGCAGCAACGGGGTGAAGATCCTGCAACGGTTGCTGAACGCATTCGAAGCCAGCCTTTCAGCCGACGGAATCATTGGCCCCATGACGGCAGAGGCAGCAACGAAGGCCCTAGAAAAGGCACCCGATCACCTTGTGGACGCCTACGGAATTGAACGGCGGAACTATTACTACCGCCTGGCCGATCAACGCCCTGCGAGCCGAAAATACGCCCGCAGGCGCGATGGCGGAAAAGGTGGCTGGATCACCAGAGCCGAAGAATTCATCTCGGAACGCTTCCATTTCACACCCACGGAACACCTGCGGAGGACAGCAGCATGGGATTGATCGGCAACATCCTGAGCCTCGGAAGAGGCACGGAACGTCTGGGCAAAGTTGTGGAAGGCGTGGCGGAAGTATTTGTGGGAAACCGGGCCAAACGCGAAGAAGCCGAGTTCGAGAAATTCGAAATCGCCCTCAAACAGTATTCAGACGAGTTCAAGATGCCATCGGAAGGCCCGTTTGACCGTTTCGTCAATGCGCTCAATCGAATGCCACGCCCGCTACTCGCTTTGGGGACACTTGGGTTGTTTGGGTATTCGATGATCGATCCGCCCGGGTTCTCGTCGCGAATGCAGGGCCTGAACCTGATCCCGGAGCCGCTTTGGTGGCTGCTTGGGGTGATCGTCTCATTCTATTTCGGCGCGCGCGAAATGCACCATTTCAGGTCGCAGCGACAGCAGAATGTGGTGGTTACTTCACCTTCAACCGCCGTCACGACCGAAGTGGTACGATCGGAACCGAACACTCAGCCGCCGCAGACCCGGAGCACCCACCTCGGACTTTTCTCCAACCGAAACCAAAACACCATCGACCCAAACCATAACGCCGCACTGGAGGAATGGCGCAGGCTAAACGCCTGACGGTCACCGCCGCCGGTGTAAAACTGGCACCCAAGTGATTTGCCCCCGGCCGCTTTTGCCATCATAAGACGGGGAAAGCGGCCAGCAATCGCCAGAGCGGAGAACTTGGATGATAGTTGAACTCGGTCACCTGTGCCTGATCCTCGCGTTTGTGGTGGCGATCATCCAAATGGTCATACCCATGATCGGTGCGGGCAAAGGCTGGTCGGACTGGATGCGCATTGCCGTTCCAGCCGCCTCCATCCAGTTCATTCTGACCCTGTTCTCATTCGCGGCGCTTATGTACGCCTTCGTGATTTCCGATTTCACGGTGCGTCTTGTTGCCGCGAATTCCCATTCAGCCAAGCCAATGATGTACAAAATCGCGGGAACCTGGGGGAACCATGAGGGGTCCATGCTCCTGTGGATCCTGATTTTGACGCTGTTTGGAGCGATGGTGGCCTGGTGGGGGAAGAACCTCCCGCCGGAGTTGAAGGCGCGCGTACTCTCGGTACAGTCTTCCATCGCCGTTGCGTTTTTTGCATTTATCCTCTTCACCTCAAATCCGTTTGACCGCCTGGCCATGCCGCCGGCAGACGGCAACGATCTCAATCCCCTGCTTCAGGACCCCGGTCTCGCGTTCCATCCCCCGTTCCTCTATCTGGGGTATGTTGGCCTCTCCATGGCCTACTCCTTTGCCATTGCAGCCCTGATTGAGGGACGCGTTGACGCGGCCTGGGCCAGGTGGGTACGACCGTGGACGCTGCTCGCCTGGGTATTTCTGACCATCGGCATCGCCCTTGGTTCATTTTGGGCCTATTACGAACTCGGCTGGGGTGGCTGGTGGTTCTGGGATCCGGTGGAAAACGTGAGCTTCATGCCGTGGCTTTTGTCCGCCGCGCTGCTGCATTCCGCAATCGTGGTCGAAAAGCGAAATACACTAAAAAGCTGGACCATCCTGCTCGCGATCCTTGCGTTCTCCTTCAGCCTGATTGGCGCATTCATAGTCCGCTCAGGCATCATTACCTCCGTACATGCGTTCGCTAGTGATCCGGAACGCGGCGTATTTCTGCTTTGGATCCTGGGGATGTTTATCGGAGGATCACTGCTACTCTACGCCCACCGTGCGTCCGAACTGCAGTCATCCTCCGTGTTCTCGGTCGTCAGTCGGGAAAGCGGGCTGGTTGTGAACAACGTCCTGCTTGTTGTCGCTACGCTTGTGGTATTCGTGGGAACCATGTGGCCGCTGGGAGCAGAAGTCCTGACGGGCCGGAAAATGTCTGTTGGAGCCCCCTTTTTCAACATGGCGTTCCCCCCGCTCATGATACTGCTCGTCGCCATACTGCCGCTCTTTGCGGTTCTTCCGTGGAAACGTGGAAATCTCGGCACGGCAATGCGACCCCTGAGCGGAGCCCTGGCGCTCTCGATGGCGCTTGGCGCACTGGCCTGGGCACTGCAGTCCGGCAAATCCATGCTGGCGCCACTGGGCATCGCTCTCGCGGCATGGCTCGTTCTCGGCGCAGCATCGGAACTGGCAACCCGCAGCAGGTTGGGCAAGACAGACCGTAATGAAACCCTGCGAAGGCTCGCCAATCTGCCCCGCTCCGACTGGGGAAAGGCAATCGCCCATGCCGGACTGGGGCTGACCGTTTTCGGCATATCCTGCATCACGGCCTGGCAGGCTGAGGACATCCGCGTTGCAAAAGCGGGTGAGTCCTTTTCCGTATCCGGCTACACACTGACGCTTGAGGCGGTCGAAATCGGCGAAGGCCCGAACTACAGCTACGAGACAGCGACGATCGGTCTTTCTCAGGACGGGAACCGGATCACCACCCTTAATCCCGAGAAACGTTTCTACCCCGTTCAGCGAATGCCCACGACAGAGGCCGCGATTGACCGCAGCCTGACACGGGATGTCTATGTGGCCCTCGGTGACGCCCAGGGCAACGACGGCTGGGCAGTTCGGACTTATATCAAGCCTTACGCAAACTGGATCTGGATCGGAGCACTGGTCATGGCGTTCGGCGGAACAATCAGCCTGACGGATCGACGCTACCGGGTTGGCGCACCAAACCGAAAACGTCCATCGGCAAATTCAGCGGTCGCGGCGGAATAAATCAAATGAGAAAACTGTTCCTGATCCTCGCACTGTTTCTCGTTCCGGTCTCCGCTTTGGCCGTCCAGCCTGACGAGGTGTTGGATGATCCGGTTTTGGAGGAAAGAGCCCGGGACATCAGCAAACTGCTGCGCTGCGTCGTTTGTCAGTCAGAATCCATTGATGATTCCAACGCCGCAATCGCCCGCGACCTCCGGCTTCTTGTAAGGGAGCGCCTCGTGGAGGGGGACACCAACCAGGAGGCCATAGACCATATCGTCGAACGCTATGGCGAATATGTCCTGTTCCTTCCGCCCTTCAATCTGGCCAACGCAATGCTCTGGCTCGCCGGACCACTCTTTCTGCTGTTGGGACTGATGATCGCGTTTTTCCATGTGCGGTCAAAAACTCGCGCAACTGGCAACGAACAGACGCCGCTCAGCGCGGAGGAACGGGAAAAACTGAAAAGCCTCACCGGGGGTTAACGCGGCGTTGCGGGTTTCGCGCGGCACGAGTGCAGGCTATCGTCGACGCAGGTCGAATCCCGGAGCACAGTAATGCAGTATGAGACCCTGATTTATGCCGTGGAGAACGATGTCGCGACGGTCACCATGAACCGCCCTGACATCATGAACGGGCTAAATACGCAGATGCGGCTGGAGCTGACACACGCATTCCAGCACACCCACGAACATGCACGGGTTATCGTCCTGACGGGGGCTGGCCGGGCATTCTGTTCCGGACAGGATCTTGGCGACAGAAAATCCGCCGCCGACCTGGACGTCGAGCGCACCCTGCTCGAAGAATACGAGCCGATGCTCAAAGCCATCTATGACTGCCCCATCCCCACCATCGCGGCCGTTAACGGCGCCGCAGCAGGCGCGGGATGCAACCTGGCGCTTGCCGCCGACATCGTGATCGCCACGGAGAGCGCGGTTTTCATCCAGGCGTTTTCCCGCATCGGCCTGATACCGGACGCAGGGGGCACTTACTGGTTGCCGCGCCAGGTCGGTTTTGCAAGGGCTATGGGCGCCGTTTTGTTCGCGGAACCGGTTTCCGCCCGCCAGGCTCAGGACTGGGGCATGATCTGGGAGACCGTTGAGGATGAACAGTTTCATGAACGCGTTCTGTCGCGCGCGAAACACCTCGCCGCCGGGCCAACTACAGCCTACCGTCTCGCAAAGGAGGCGCTCCGACGGAGCTATTCACATGACCTCGAACGGCAACTTGAGCTCGAGGCTCAACTTCAGGGCGAAGCCGGACGGACACGGGATTTCCAGGAAGGCGTGCTCGCCTTTCTTGAAAAGCGTCCGGCCCGTTTTGAAGGCCGGTAGCCGGAGGCACGATGGCCAATACCGCCCTCGCACACCGCATTTCCCGCACGCCGCTTGTATTCGACGAACGTGCCGCCTCTGAAATCTCGGACCAGTTCTCCTACCTGTCCGGCCCGGTGCGCGAATTGCTGGGCGCGACCGCATCCTGTTCAGGCTACCTCGCCCGGTCGATGCAGCGCGAGGAAACCTGGCTTCGCGAGATTGTTGATGCCTCCCCTGAGGAAACTCTGGCAACCACACTGGCCACGCTCAACAACGTTGGCAGCGACCGGATGGCGACTGAACTTCGCATCGCCAAACGCCGGATCGCACTGCTCGCCGCACTGGCGGACCTCGGCGGCGCGTGGAGCCTGCTTGAGGTGACCGGGGCGCTCACCCAACTCGCCGACCGGGCCGTACAGCTTTCGCTGCAAACCCTCGTTGCAGCCGAAATTGAGCGCGGAAAAATTCCCAACGCCAAACCTGAGGATGCCGTCGAAGGCGCAGGCATGTTTGTCGTCGCAATGGGCAAAATGGGGGCCGGCGAACTCAACTATTCCTCCGACATCGACCTGATCGTGCTGTTCGACGAAACCCGCCACGATCCGGACGATTATGCGGCTGTCCGGAAGAGCTTTATCCGTGTCACCCAGAAAATGGTCACGATGCTCTCCAAAATCTCGGGAGAGGGCTACGTGTTCAGAACGGACCTCCGTCTCAGACCGGACCCCTCGGTTACACCGGTCTGCATCGCCACGGAACCCGCCGAACATTACTACGAAAGTCTGGGGCGGACCTGGGAGAGGTCGGCTTTCATCAAGGCACGTGTCTGTGCCGGAGCAATCGACGCGGGAAATGCGTTTCTCGAGAGGCTCAAGCCGTTTGTCTGGCGTAGACACCTCGATTATGCCGCCATCCACGACGCCCATGACATGCGCAAACGCATCCGGACCCACAAAGGTCTGACCGGCCCCATCCAGATCCCTGGTCATGATGTGAAACTTGGCCAGGGCGGCATCAGGGAAATTGAGTTTTTCACCCAGACGCGGCAGTTGATTCTTGGCGGACGAGAGCCCGACCTGCGCGACCGCAGGACGTTGCCAACCTTGAATGCCCTGGCGGAGCACGGCTGGGTCGGGCAAGAGACCGTTGAGATTTTGCGCGACGCCTATGTTGAGCACCGCAACCTGGAACACAGGCTGCAAATGGTGGACGACGCCCAAACCCAGACCATGCCAACCAACGCCGAGGGCCTCGACCGGATCGCCCGCTTTTCGGGGTATGGAGACACCGAGGCTTTTCGAGAGGATCTGCTTCAGCGATTTGAGCAGGTCCACGGTCTGACTGAGGATTTCTTCACGCCCGACCAGCCCAACCACTCGGACGCCCCGTCACCCGAAGAAGTGTTCAAGGACCCCGAGCGTGCCGTTGACATTATGACCGACTGGCAACGTTTGCCTGCTCTGCGCACGTCACGCGCGCGGTCGATATTCAATCGCCTGCAACCCGAATTCATGAGCCGTATGGCGGAGGTCCAGGACCCCGACGAGGCCCTGCGGTCTCTGGACGCGTTTCTTTCGCACCTGCCCGCGGGCGTTCAGTTGTTTTCGATGATGGAGGCGAACCCTCCCCTGCTGGACCTTTTGGTGGACATTTGCGGCACCACCCCGGACCTGGCACGGTACCTCGGTCGAAACCCGGCTGTCCTTGACGCCGTTCTCAGCCAGGACTTTTTCCAGCCGCTGCCTGGCGTGCGGGATTTGACGCTTGATCTCATTAAGATCCTCGAAGCTTACGACGATTACGAGACGGTTCTGAACGCCGCCAGAATTTGGATGAAGGAGCACCATTTCCGGATCGGCGTTCACCTGCTGCGGGGCATTGCGGACTCCCAGGAAGCCGGTATTTCCTACTCCGCAGTTGCCGAGGCGGTCCTCGCAGCCATACTCCCCAAGGTTGAGGACGAATTTGCCAAACGGCATGGCGCACCACCCGGCGCGGGAGCAACCATCGTAGCAATGGGCAAAGCGGGTAGCCGGGAGATGACTGTCTCATCCGATCTCGATCTCATCATGATCTATGATGCCGATGGCGAAACGGAGTCCGACGGAAAACGCCCGCTCGCGGTCCCGACATACTATGCCCGCCTGACCCAGGCCGTGATCTCCGCCCTGACGGCTCAAATGGCCGACGGCATGCTCTACAAGGTCGACATGCGGCTGCGTCCATCCGGTAAACAGGGACCACTGGCCACCAGTCTGGAGGCATTCCGCAATTATCAGAAAAGCGACGCCTGGACCTGGGAGCACATGGCCCTGACCCGTGCCAGGGTACTTGCCGGTCCACCTGAACTACGGCAGCGTGTCACGGAAGCCATAGCGGAGGTCATCAAACGCGCGCATGATCCGGAAAAGGTACTGGAGGACGCCCGCGACATGCGTCGGCGTCTGTCGGAAGCACACTGGAAAGACATCACCGATCCGTGGACCTGCAAGCGTGGAAGCGGCCGCATGATGGATATTGAGCTGCTGGCCCAGTCGGGCGCACTCATTCACAACATCAGCGGAGTGAGACGACCGTCAGCCATTTTGGATCGTTTGGGCAAACTTGGATGGCTGGCCAGGGAACAGGCCACATTCCTCCGCGACTGCCTTGAACGACTGGGGGCCATGCAGCAGGTCGCACGACTGGCCAGCGACCGGACCATCGACCCGACGACGGCGGGCCAGGGATACGTTCGCCTGATCCTCACGCGTACCGGCGCGCCAGACGTGGACACATTGCGATCGACGCTGGTCGATGATGCAGGGAAATGCGCCGAAATCATCGAAACCAGGCTGGCCCAACCTTGAGCCTGCCGATCGTTCACCATCCCGACTACAGGGTGACACTTCGACCCGGGCACGGGTTCCCCATGTCAAAGTATGCCTATCTTCGGGAAGTGCTCATATCGCGCGGTCTGCTCCCGGAAGTTGGCGGCTACTTTGCTCCAGCGCCCGCGAGTTTGACGCAGGTCGCCACCGTCCATGACGCCGACTATGTCAGCCGGGTGGCCTCCAACACGCGAACTGCCGAGGAAACACGTCGCATCGGTCTGCCTGATACACCCGCCGTGTCACGACGGGCCTTTCTTGCCACCGCCGGGACGCTTCTGGCCGCGAGGCTCTCCATTGAACATGGGCTGGCCTGCAACATGGCGGGCGGCTCCCACCATGCCGGGCCGGAGTCAGGCTCCGGCTACTGTGTTTTTAACGATGTAGCAGTTGCCGCCGCCATTCTGCTGAATGAAGGTCGAGCTGAACGTATACTTGTCGTCGACCTTGATGTGCATCAGGGTGACGGCACCGCTCAGATCTTCGCGGATGACCCGCGTGTGTTCACCCTGTCCCTGCATGCCGAAAAAAACTTCCCCGCTCGCAAAGTCGCGTCCGACCTCGACTATCCGTTGCCCGACAACTTGAAGGACGCCGCCTATATGGAAGTACTGGAAGACGCCTTGCAACAGGCCTCGGCGGTACCTGCAGATATCATATTCTACAATGCCGGTGTAGATCCACACGTGGACGACAGGCTGGGGCGCCTCGCCCTGACTTCGGGTGGATTGCGCGCCCGCGACCGCAGGGTTCTGGAATGGGCCGCCGCCCAAAACACCCCCTGCACATGCGTTTTGGGCGGAGGTTACGACCGCGATCCCTACCGCCTGGCGGAGAGACACGCCATCCTGTTTGAGGAGGCGGCTAAGGTGTTTGAACATATCCCGGCAGGATTGGTCGACACTGCACCGACTTGACGCAGCAATATTCCCCACTTACCCAGGAAATCAGGTCGGAGGGGGCAATGCCAATGGGAAAGTACGACATCAAAGCCGATCCGCGTGGCCTCATGTATGAGGCCTATCGCATGGACCTCAGTATTGAGGACGCCCGCACCATTTTCTTCGACTGGGCGATCGGCCTCAACGATGGCGCCGACGTCCAAAGCATCCGCGAATTGCTGGACGCGTACGGCCCGGACCATCCGAACCATCCCATGACAACCGTCCTTCGCGAAGGTCTGGACACAAACTCAGTCAAACCCACACGTCGGGGCGGGAGAAGCGCGCGTCAGGCCGGAAAAGACCGGTCCTGACGCGCCCAGCATTGGTTCAGGTCAAAGCCGCCAGTACCCTCGCCCAACTGCGCGCTCCTTTGTGGAAGCTTGCGAGATCATATTTCTCATTGGGCGAGTGCAGAGCGTCATCAGACTGCCCGAAACCGATCATAAGGGAATCCATCCCCAGGATTTCATGGAAGAGACCGGCAATGGGGATCGAACCACCACATCCTGCAAATACCGCAGGTTTGGGCCACTCATCCGACAACGCAGCGTGTGCTTTCGTGAACTCCGTAGCGTCAACGGGCAACACAGTCGCTTTGGCTCCGTTCTTTTCAACGAACGACGCGCTGCAGTCAGCAGGCAGGGACGCTTCCACATGGGCCTTGAACGCCGCGACCACGGCGTCCGGGTCCTGATCGCCCACCAGACGGAATGTTACCTTGGCATGAGCCTCCGCCGGTAGAACGGTCTTGAACCCCTCACCCGTGTAGCCACCCCAGATACCATTGACCTCCGCGGTTGGACGGGCCCAGGTCTGCTCAAGCGCGGTATAGCCGGTCTCGCCTGCGGGGACGCTCAGACCAACCTCGCCCAGAAAATCCTCCGTGCTGAAGTTGAGACCATCCCACTGGGCTTTCACTTCATCCGGGATATCATGAACACCGTCATAGAACCCGTCGAGAGTAACGCGGCCATCGTCGTCATGCATGTCTGACAGGATCCGGTTGAGCACGCGTATCGGATTGATCGCCGCCCCGCCGTACATACCGGAATGCAAATCGCGGTCCGCGGCATGTACCGTGACCTGAACCCCAACCATCCCGCGCAGCATCGTGGAAATCGCCGGCGTCTCACGATCCCACATTGCCGTGTCACATATCATCGCAAGATCTGCGGTCAGTTCGCCGGCGTTTTCCTTCATAAACGGCACCAGTGACGGCGACCCGGTTTCCTCCTCACCTTCAAGGAAAATGGTCAAACGACAGGGAAGTTTTCCGTTTACCGCAAACCAGGCCCGCAGCGCCTCAAGGAACGTCATCAACTGTCCCTTGTCATCATTCGCCCCACGGGCGGAAATGACCTTGCCGTTGGGAGTGTCCTTGAGAACCGGCTCAAAGGGCGGGCTGTCCCACAGGTTCACGGGATCGACCGGCTGGACGTCATAGTGACCGTAGAAAAGAAAATGGGGTCCGCCCTCTCCCCCGTGGGCAACCACCATGGGATGGCCCGGCGTGTCCCGACGCTCCGCCTCAAAACCGAGGGACTTGAGATCGTTGACCAACCAGTCCGCCGCGGCAACACAGTGATCGGCATAGGCCGGATCGGTGGATACGCTCTGAATGCGCAACAACTCAAAAAGCCGCTCCAGCGCCGCCGGCTGATCCGCATCAATTTTCTCAAGAATGGCCTCAATGCTCATGGTTGTGTCCCCTTTCTGCACCCGCATGAGGTATCGGGAAAACCCTAACGTGGCAATCGGCCAAGCCTATGTCACACGAGTGCAAGACCGCTCCAGATGGCTGCGGCTGTCAACAGGTATCCCGCAATCACCAAAAAGCCGTCACGGCTCATCAGAGCGAGGCCAAACACAAAAATTCCGAGCGCGGCCGGTAGAATTCCCGCCGGAATAAGACCAAGCACGAGCAGACTGAGGGCCAATATGACCACACAAACAAATATGGGAATGCGCGCCGTCTGAGACCCGGCAAGGAAGGCCAGTCTCTCGCCGGTAATCCGGTCGATCCGCTTCGCCCAGGGGTCCGCCATGTCGAGGCCGGAATCCAGTTTGTCTTTCGGGATGTCGCGTTCCTTCAGAAAACCCGGAAGCCAAATTCCGCCTGTCTGCAGGAACGACTGCGCAACCGCCGCAAGAATCAGCAAGGCCATGACATAGGGTGCGCCGGGGAGCCCACCGATGACCGGGACCAGAAGCAGCAGGCCAAGGAGCGTCAACAGGACACCTACCGAACGGTCCTCAAAGGCATGAACGACCTTGCCGACAGTGACCTCTCCCTGCGAAGCTTCGTCCCTGAGGTCATCAATCACTGATTGAACAGGCTGCGCGTCCGCCATGTCCCGTCTCCCATTGTGAAATTTGCTGTCGGGAGGTTAACGCATGTATGTGACGTTAGGTCCGCAGTAACACGAAAACAGCGTTATCCCCGCTGTATCCAGCCACCACCCAGGACACGGCTTCCTTCAGATGCGTAGAATACGCAGGCCTGTCCAGGAGCGATTCCCTCCTCGGCATCCAACAGTTCGACAGTCGCGCGGCCACCTTCTTCAGGATGAATGCGAGCCGGTTTGGGCGGACGCGTGGAGCGTACCTTAACGCCGACCTCCCAGCCGCCGTCTGGTGCTTCCTCAAACCGGTGATCTCCAAGCCAGTTCACTTCCGCGATGTTGGCCGTCCGCGAAGCAAGCGCTTCCCTCGGGCCGACGATCACCCGACGTGTGTCCGGGTCGAGCCGCACAACAAACAGAGGCTCGGCCGTCCCACCAATCCCCAAACCCCGTCTCTGACCTACGGTGTAACGGATAACACCCTCATGGCTCCCAAGAACGTTACCTTCGAGATCAACAATGTCGCCCGGATCAGCGGCACCCGGGCGCAGCTTCTCAATCACGGCCGCATAGGATCCGTTAGGAACGAAACAGATGTCCTGACTGTCCGGTTTGTCCGCCACCGGCAAGCCGTAGTGAGCCGCCAGTTCGCGGGTTTCGGCCTTGGATTTCAGATGGCCGAGCGGGAAACGCAAATAGTCGAGCTGCGCCGGCGTTGTCGAAAACAGAAAATAGCTCTGGTCACGGTCCGGGTCCGCCGCCCGATGCAATTCGGCCCCGGCGGGCCCCTCGAATCGCTGAATGTAATGGCCTGTTGCCATGCAATCCGCTTCCAAATCCTTCGCGGTTTCGAGAAGATCGCGGAATTTTACGCGCTCGTTGCACCGAATACATGGCACCGGCGTAGCTCCGGCGAGGTAGGAATCAGCGAATTCATCAATGACGCTTTCGCGGAACCGGTTCTCGTAATCCAGCACGTAATGCGGGAACCCCATGGTGTCCGCCACGCGCCGCGCGTCGGCGATGTCACGACCCGCGCAGCACGCACCCTTCTTCGCAAGCGCGGCCCCATGATCATAAAGTTGCAGAGTAATTCCAACAACATCGTAGCCTTCGTCCGCCAGTTTTGCGGCGACGACCGAACTGTCCACACCGCCTGACATGGCAACGAGAACACGGGTATCGGCAGGGGATTTCGACAGCCCCAGACTGTTTTTTTTAGCGGTCTTCAGCATGTCGCTCATCATGGAACTGATCGGAAGTTGAAACGGAATATAGTAAAATCCTCTGCAACTTCAAGGGGTTGGTTCATCGCCGTTTAAGAACCTGAGTTTAGGCCTGTCAGCGGGTGAGTAAACTTTGGGAGTACGATATGTATATTCGTCGAGAGAAAGGGCCGGTCTATGTGGTCCTTCCGGATGGGAGTAAGCTGACGAGGTCAGACCTTCCGCCGTCGAACACAAAACGTTGGGTGGCGCGGCGCAAGGCCACGGTTGTTGCGGCCGTGGATAGCGGATTGATTGAGGCAAGTGAAGCCTGTTCCATGTATCATCTGTCCAACGAGGAACTTGACCTCTGGCGGGGGGCCGTCCAGAAACATGGTGCGGCAGCTTTAAGAGTCACGGCGCTACAAAAGTATCGACAACTTTAGGTAGAGTCGTTAACGTGTAGCAATCGTTATTCAGTCGTTAACCATTCTGTTGTTAAAGTTAACCCAAGCTTTTAGCACAAGATTGGCAGAGACGGAGAGCTGCACATGCGTATCCTGTTGGTCGAGGACGACCCGACAACATCGAAAAGCATCGAAATGATGCTTCAAAACGCTAACCTCAATGTCTATGCGACGGATCTTGGGGAAGAGGGAATCGATCTGGCCAAGTTGTACGACTATGACCTGATCCTTCTCGACCTGAATCTGCCGGACATGAACGGACATGACGTTCTCCGGCAGCTTCGGCTGGCAAAGGTGGAAACACCGATCCTGATTCTGTCCGGTGCCGATGACACGGAAAACAAACTCAAGGGCTTTGGTTTCGGCGCGGACGACTACATGACCAAGCCCTTCCATCGCCAGGAACTGATCGCACGCATTCATGCCATCGTTCGCCGGTCCAAGGGCCATGCACAGTCGGTTATCACGACCGGCAAGTTCACGGTCAATCTCGACGCAAAGACCGTTGAGGTGGGTGACACGCCGGTGCACCTGACCGGCAAGGAATACCAGATGCTTGAGCTGCTTTCCCTGCGGAAGGGCACGACCCTTACCAAGGAAATGTTCCTGAACCATCTGTATGGCGGCATGGATGAGCCGGAACTCAAAATCATCGACGTCTTTATCTGTAAGCTTCGCAAGAAGCTCTCGGAAGCGACAGGCGGAGAGAACTACATCGAAACCGTCTGGGGTCGCGGCTATGTGCTGCGCGATCCGGCCAGCGGTGAGGCAAAACGTAAACTGGCTGTTGGTGCCTGACGGGCGCCACGGCGACTGAAGCGCGCGCTGGACCTGCGACCAGGCGCGCGCTACCACATCTCGGATGGTTTCCGGAGACTCGCAGGACATGGCAGCAAAAATCCCCGTAGAAGATCTGACACAGGCCCAGGCCAAAGCGGAACTGGCCATGCTCGCCCGCGAGATCGGGGCCGCCAATCTGGCCTACCACCAGGCCGACGATCCCGAAATCTCCGACGCCGAATACGACCATCTCAAGGCGCGCAATTCCGCCATCGAGGCCCGCTTCCCCGACCTGGTCCGGTCCGACAGCCCATCGCTCCAGGTGGGGGCCGCACCGTCTGAGGCTTTTAGCAAGATCAAACACTCAATTCCGATGCTCAGCCTCGCCAACGGGTTCGAGGAAGAGGACATCACGGACTTTGACGAGCGTATCCGGCGCTTCCTTAACCTGCCGGCGGGAACTTCCCTGACCTATACGGCCGAGCCGAAAATCGACGGACTCTCTCTTTCGATTCGGTATGAGAACGGAAAACTCGTTCAGGCGGCGACACGGGGCGACGGCGAAACCGGTGAGAATGTTACGGCGAACGCCAGAACGGTCGACGATATCCCGGCTACGCTGGAGTACGCACCGGAAATCCTCGAGATCCGCGGCGAGATATACATGAGCCATGAGGACTTCGCGGAACTCAACGCGCGTCAGGAAGAAGCAGGCGCCAAGGTCTTCGCCAATCCCCGCAACGCCGCGGCAGGCTCCCTGCGACAGCTGGACGCCAGCGTCACAAAATCCCGCCCCCTGCGCTTTTTTGCATACGCATGGGGAGAGGTATCGGAGCCGCTTGCGCAAACTCAATCCGGCGCAATAGAGCGCATGAAGGAGCTTGGTTTCCAAACCAACCCGCTCATGAAGACCTGCGATGGTCCGGATGATCTGATTTCCCATTACAGAACAATCGAGAACGAACGCGCGCAGCTCGGCTATGACATTGACGGGGTGGTCTACAAAGTGGACGATCTTTCGCTTCAGAGTCGGCTGGGGTTTCGTTCAACAACCCCGCGTTGGGCGATTGCCCACAAGTTCTCGGCCGAGCGCGCGACCACCAAAATCGAGGCCATCGAAATCCAGGTTGGTCGCACCGGAGCCCTCGCCCCCGTCGCGCGCTTGACACCCGTGACGGTGGGCGGCGTAGTCGTCTCGAACGCCACCCTGCACAACGCCGACTACATTACGGGACTGGACTCCAAAGGAAATCCGATCCGCGACGGCCGCGACATCCGGGTTGGCGACCACGTGATCGTCTACCGTGCTGGCGACGTCATTCCCAAAATCGGGGACGTGGACGTCACACAGCGCCCCGCGGATTCTGTTCCATACGAGTTTCCCAAAACCTGTCCGGTATGTGGCTCGGAGGTCATTCGCGAGGAGGGTGAAGCCGTACACTACTGCACCGGTGGCCTCGTCTGCTCCGCTCAGGCGGTTGAAAAGCTCAAACACTTCGTGTCGCGAAACGCGCTCGACATCGACGGGATTGGCGCCAAGCAGGTTGAGAGCTTCTACGGCCTCGGGTGGATCAGTGAACCTGCGGACATCTTTCAACTGAGGGAACGCTACGCGGACGACCTTCTGAAGCTGGACCGCTGGGGCGAAAAATCGGTCGAAAATCTGTTCCGTGGCATTGAGGAACGCCGCACCATAGAACTAAATCGATTGATTTTTGGCCTTGGCATCCGTCACACCGGCGAACAGGCTGCACGGCTGATAGCCCGACACTACGGCTCGTGGACAGCCTTTGAAACCGCCATGGAAGCGGCCCGCGACCACGAAGGGCCGGAATGGGAGGACCTTAACGCCATCGACGGGGTCGGCCCGATCATGGCCGCCAGCCTTGTGGATTTCTTCCACGATGCGGGCAACCGGGCTGCAGTGACCCGCCTGATAGAACAGCTCGACGTGCAGGACGTTGCAGCACCATCGACAGACGGCAGTCCTATCGCCGGGAAGACAGTTGTGTTCACGGGTACTCTCGAACGAATGACCCGGGCCGAGGCCAAGGCCCGCGCGGAAACTTTGGGCGCCAAGGTGTCGGGCTCCGTCTCAGCCAAAACCGACTACGTCGTGGCCGGACCTGGTGCGGGATCCAAAGAGAAGAAAGCACGCGATTTGGGCCTGGAAGTCCTGAGCGAAGAAGAGTGGCTCAATCTTATAGGTTGATCCCCGCTGAATTCCGCACAAAATCCTCTCCATGAGCCAGCGCCCCGAAACACTGTGGCCCCTTTTTGCCGATCTCACGGTTCTTGACGGCATTGGCCCCAAAACCGCGCAAAACCTGCTGCGAATGGACGTGGAGAAACCCGCGGACTTGGTTCTGACCCTGCCGGCATCCGGCATAGACCGAACACCAGTGACCAGCATCCGGGAAGCCGTTCTGCCGGGTGTCGTGACGGTCGAAGTCGAAATTGGCATGCATCGAAAACCGCCGGCAAAAGGTCGACCCTATTTAATTTTCGTCAGGGACGCGGCGACGGAGTTTCAACTCGTTTTTTTCCATCCCCGCGGCGACTGGCTGGAGCGTACGTTTCCAGCGGGGCAGCGTCGCATTGTTTCCGGACGGGTTGAACTCTTCGATGGTCTCGCCCGGATGACACACCCGGACCACATCATGCGCCCCGGTGAGGCCGACGCACTGCCCCGTTTTGAACCGGTTTACCCGCTTACACAGGGCATCACTCAAAAAACCATGTCGCGGGCGGCAAGGTCGGCGCTTCAACGTGCACCCGATCTCAACGAATGGATTGAACCCTCGCTTAAGAAACAACGGGGATGGCCTTCGTGGCAAACCGCGCTCCTCACGGCACATGCTCCCCGAAGCGACGCGGATCTTCTCCCTTCCTCGCCAGCCAGGGAACGTCTCGCGTATGACGAACTGCTCGCCCATCAGATTACCCTCGCGCTTGCCCGCAGCCGGGTACGTCAGCAAAGAGGCGTGTCGTCCGTCGGCACGGGAACGCTCCAAAAAGCCGTACTGGCCAGCCTGCCCTACCAACCGACAGCAGCCCAGACACGTGCGGTGGCCGAGATCACTGAGGACATGGCCTCGGCCCTAAGAATGAACCGGTTGCTCCAGGGCGATGTCGGTTCGGGCAAAACGATCGTTGCTATGCTCTCGATGCTGGCTGCGGTGGAATCCGGCGGACAGGCCGCAATGATGGCACCGACCGGCATCCTCGCACGTCAGCACCTGGATGGGCTTGCTCCACTGGCCGAAGCCGCCGGGATCCGAGTCGATCTGCTGACCGGACGGGACAAGGGAAAAATGCGGGCAGACAAACTGGCTGCCCTCGCCGATGGCACGACAGATATTATGATCGGCACCCATTCCCTGTTCCAGGCGGATGTCGAGTTCCGGGACCTTCGCCTCGCGGTCGTCGACGAACAGCACCGCTTCGGCGTGCGCCAACGGATGGATCTCAGCTCCAAGGGGCAGTCTCCGGACATTCTTGTTATGACCGCAACGCCCATTCCCCGCAGTCTTTCACTGACACAGTACGGGGATATGGACATCTCCGTTCTTGACGAGAAACCTCCCGGCCGGAAACCGGTTGAAACCGTGCTTGTTTCCTCCGGCCGCACAGGGGAGGTGATATCGCGGCTGCAGAAAGCCATCGCGGAAGGCAAACAGGCCTATTGGGTCTGCCCTCTTGTGCACGACACGGAGACATCCGAGTCGACTGCTGCCGAGGACCGCTTTCAAAGTCTTAAGGTTGCCTTTGATGAAGGTAGCGTCGGGCTTGTTCACGGTCAGCTCCCACCTGCCCAAAAAGACGCCGTGATGGAGGATTTCGCCGCCGGCAGGATCCGTCTTCTTGTCGCAACCACAGTGATCGAGGTTGGCGTCAATGTTCCAAACGCCTCGATCATGGTCATTGAGGCCGCCCAGTCTTTCGGACTTTCCCAACTCCACCAGCTACGCGGACGGGTCGGACGTGGCGCGGAAAAATCGAGCTGCCTGCTGGTATACGATCCGCCCCTGGGTGGAACCGCAAATGCGCGCCTCAAAATCATGCGTGAAACAGAGGACGGTTTTGCCATCGCCGAAGAAGACCTTCGTATCCGCGGCGCGGGTGATCTGCTTGGCGTTCAGCAGTCGGGGCTGCCGCGCTTTCGGATCGCCGATCTGGAACAACAGCCAGGATTGATGCGGACCGCCCAGGACGATTCGCGATTGCTGCTTGAGTCCGACCCGGAACTCACCTCCCCACGCGGCCAAGCGGCCCGGGTTCTTCTGCACCTGATGGAACATGACAAAGCGATCCAAATGCTTTCAGCGGGTTAACCCTCCATTCTTCATGTTCTATTTTTGTTCCCAAAATTTCTTGACCGACCGTTAATTCGATGCGAACATTAGGAGAACAAACTGGTTCTTCTGGGGATAAGTCGATGAAACACACAGCAATTCGCATTTTTTCCACAGACCGCGAGGCTTTCGTGAAGGAAGCTGTTGGCCTTGCGTTCCTCTGCTCCGTGATCGTTGCGGGCTTTTCCCTGCCGCTGGCCGGCTAGTTTTTCGGGTTTTCTGCTCGCGGTGTTCCTTCGTTCCTCGGATCTGCCTTCCGCTGGACCTGCCTCATTTCTGAACACCGCCACTATATCGCCGCTCTCCCATCCGGAGACGCGGCGATTTTTTTGGCAAGTGTTTGAAACAGCAAAATACCGCACGTCAGGCGGCCTGGGCGGCCTCGTCAAACGCGGCGAGCGTAGCCTCAAAGGCAAGCATTATGGACGCGTGCCGGTTCTTGTAGTCTTTGGCAGGCAGCAACACCTCCAGCCCGTCAAACGGCCTGTCCGGCACCGGGCCGTTCTCCTTTAGCATGGCCCGCAACTGATTGCGTCCACGCTCGATTTCATCCCGGCTCAGGCCGATCACGTTCGCGCCAAGAACAGACGCCGAAGCCTGCCCCAATGCACAGGCCTTCACATCCTGACCGAAGTCAGAGATTCGCCCATCGGAAACTCGCAGATCCACAGTAACGGTGGACCCGCAAAGCGGAGACCGCTTTTTTGCGGTCACCTGAGGCGAGGACAGCCGCTTTGCGTGGGGAATTTCTGCCGCAAGCGACAAAATTCGCTGCGAATAGAGTTTGATCAGTTCCTCATCGGCGCTCATTGCGACCAGCCCTTTGCAATTCCCCAAGCCCGCAATAGATAGGGCAAAACAACATGCAAAAAAAGGGGATCATGTTTTGACCCGGTTCGATGTCACTTCACTGAAATACGATGACAGGGGTCTGATCCCGGCAATTGCACAGGATGAGAGCGGCGACATTCTCATGATGGCCTGGATGAACGCCGAAAGCCTCCAGGAAACGCTGGAGACCGGCCAGGTCACCTACTGGTCCCGTTCGCGCAGCGAACTTTGGAGAAAAGGCGCGACATCCGGGCATGTACAAAGGCTGATAGACATCCGCGTTGACTGCGACCGTGACTGTCTCCTGATGATCGTCGACCAAACCGGGCCGGCATGCCATACGAACCGGCGGAGCTGCTTCTACACCGCGATACGGGACGGCGAAGAGGTCGAACTGTCAAAACCAATGGTCTAGGGACAGCATCCGCGCGACGTCCGCGGGTGTTTTGCCCGCCTCGCGAAAGGACGCAAGGGATCTCGCATCGTCGCGTTTGGCCAGCCGTTTGCCATTCTCATCCCGGATCAGCCTGTGATGATGCCAGTCGGGAACCGGCAAATTCAGCAACGCCTGCAACAGTCGGTGGACGGGAGTTTCCTCGAATAAGTCGAGGCCGCGCACAACTTCGGTAATGACCTGCTCCGCATCGTCCACAACCACGGCGACATTGTAGGACGTGCCAATATCACGACGGGCCAGCACGATGTCGCCATGCTCCTTCAGGAGTTTTTCCGCGTCCAGATGATGGCACCCCGAATGATCGGGGCCGGTTTCAGTCCAGGCAAGTTCCGCAACCGCGGCAGCACCTCCAAGATGCTCGATAGCCGCGGCCATGTCCAATCGCCAGGCGGCATCAACGGGAGCATCCGTGCGGCCTCTACAGGTCCCGGGATAAACAGGTGGCCGGTCAACGCCTTCCTGGCGGGCTGCGACGGCGGCGGCGATATCGCGACGCGTACAGGTGCATGGGTAAACAAGTCCGAGATCACGTAGTTTCCGAACCGCGTCGGCGTAGACGTCAAACCGCTCCGACTGCCTCGTGACAGGGTGTTCCCAGTCCAGCCCGAGCCATTTCAGGTCAGAGAGGATCGCGTCTTCGAATTCCGGCCGGGACCGGGTTGTGTCTATGTTCTCAATACGCAGCAGAAATTGTCCTTCTGCCTCACGGGCGCGCTCATATGCGGTGATCGCTGAAAATGCATGGCCCAGATGCAAAAGCCCTGTCGGCGACGGTGCAAAACGCGTTCGGTAGGCCACTCACATTCCACTGGCCGCCAGTTCAGGCGACTGTCCCAGCCAGTCCTCATGCCAGGCCGCGATGTCCGCCTTGGCCCGTTTGGTATACCCGGCATAGCGCTCCTTGCGGCCCCGGCGCCCGCCGCGCACATCATCCAGCGGCGGGAACAGACCAAAATTAACATTCATTGGCTGGAACGTTTTGGCCTCGGCACCACCGGTAATGTGGGTAACGAGCGCGCCCATTGCGGTCGTGTTGGGCGGGGGGGCCAGGGGTTTCCCCAGCTTTTCAGACGCAGCCATGCGGCCTGCGACCAGCCCCATTGCCGTGCTTTCGACATAGCCTTCAACGCCGGTGATCTGTCCGGCGAATCTCAGGCGCGGTATGGACCGTAGACGCATCTGCGCATCGAGGAGCGTTGGCGAGTTGATGAAAGTGTTACGGTGTATGCCGCCAAGTCGCGCAAATCCCGCCTCCTCAAGGCCCGGGATCATCCGGAAAACCTCCATCTGGGCGCCATATTTCATCTTGGTCTGAAAGCCGACCATGTTGAAAAGCGTCCCAAGGGAATTATCCCGGCGCAGTTGCACCACCGCGTATGGCTTGTTTTCAGGATCGTTGGCGTTCGTAAGCCCTACCGGCTTCATCGGCCCGAAACGCAGTGTTTCACGACCGCGCTCCGCCATAACCTCAATCGGAAGACATCCCTCGAAATAAGGCGTGTCTTTCTCCCAATCCTTGAATTCAGTTTTTTCAGCAGCCAACAGCGCATCGATAAACGCCTCGTACTGCTCCCGGTTCATGGGGCAGTTCAGATACGCCTCACGCTCCTCCTTCGTATCGCCCTTGTCATAGCGCGACTGAAACCAGGCTTTGGAGAGATCGACGGTGTCGAAATGGACGATGGGCGCAATCGCATCAAAAAATGCCAGAGCGTTCTCGCCCGTTTGGGCACGCACCGCCTCCGCCAGCGCCGGACTGGTCAATGGGCCGGTCGCGATGATCACGCTGTCCCATTCATCCGGCGGTATACCGGCCACCTCACCACGTTCGACCGTCACCAGGGGATGCGCCTGGAGTTTCTCAGTCACTTCCCGGCTGAACGGTTCGCGGTCAACCGCAAGTGCCCCTCCGGCCGGGACCGAATGTTTATCTGCCGTCCCCATGATCAGACCGTTCAGATAGCGCATCTCCCAATGCAGCAGGCCAACGGCGTTGCTCTCGTCGTCGTCGGAGCGAAACGAGTTGGAACAGACCAGTTCCGCCAGACCCTCGGTCTGATGCGCAAAGGTTTCAACCTGCGGGCGCATTTCATGAAGGACGACGGGGACGCCGAGCGAAGCCGCCTGCCATGCGGCCTCTGAGCCGGCCATTCCGCCGCCGATAATATGAATGGGTGACATCTTTTCCATCCGTGGCATCTAGGTCAGCGCAACAAAAATTGGAAGGGCGGAAACCACCCTCCCATCCGATCACATGCCGGTAGCGAAGCGTTTATTCGCCGTTCTCAGGCTCACCGTCATCAGCGATAATCTCACCGTCGCCACTGTCCGCAATCAGCGCCACCGAGACCACCCTGCTGGACGCGCCTGTGTCAAACACGCGCACACCACCGGCGCTTCGGCCACGGAAGGAAATCCCCCCGATCGGGCACCGGATCGACTGCCCGGCATCAGTCGCCAGCATGATCTGGTCGTCCGGATCGACCGGGAAGAGCGTCACGAGCGGACCGCCGCGCATGGCCTTGTCCATCGCCATGACACCCTGGCCACCGCGTCCGCGCAACGGATAGTCATGCGAGGACGACAGTTTCCCGGAGCCACGTTCGGTTATGGTCAGAAGAAGTTCCTCCGCCTCGGACATCTCGACATAGCGTTCCTGGCCAAGAGCCATGTCGGCGACGCCTTCCTCATCCGAATCCGCGTTCTCCTCATCCGTGGCCCCCGCCACCGCCCGGCGCATTTTGAGATAAGCCGCACGTTCCTCGGGCGAAGCCTCAAAATGGCGGACGACGGCCATTGAGACCACCTCGTCGCCATCGGCAAGCTTGATGCCGCGAACGCCGGTTGATCCCCGGCCCTTGAAGACCCGAATGTCGGTCGAAGCAAAGCGGATGGCCTTACCGCCACGGGTGGTCAGCAGAACATCATCGTTCTCAGAGCAGATGCGCGCATTGATCAGGCGCGTACCTTCCGGCAGCTTCATGGCGATCTTTCCGTTCGACTTCACGTTGGTGAAGTCATCCAGCGCGTTGCGGCGCACGTCCCCTGCGGACGTTGCGAACATGATCTGAAGCTCCGACCAGTTCTCCTCCGGCACATCGACCGGCATGATTGCCGCAACCGATCCACCCTGCGCGATCGGCAGGATATTGACGATTGCCTTGCCGCGACCATTGCGACCTGCTTGGGGCAGACGCCACGTCTTGAGTTTGTACGCCATGCCATCGGTGGAGAAGAACAGAAGCTGCGTGTGAGTATTCGCCACGAACAGTGTCGTGACAAAATCCTCGTCCTTCGTGTTCATCCCCTGGGTACCCTTGCCACCACGCCGCTGCGCGCGGAACTCGGCCAAAGGTGTGCGCTTGATGTAACCGCCCTGTGTGACGGTCACCACCATATCCTCACGCTCGATCAGATCCTCATCGAGCAGGTCGGTTTCCCACTCGACAATTTCCGACCGGCGCGGCACGGCAAATTTCTCGCGCACTTCGCGCAACTCATCGGCAATGATCGACATGATCCGGCTACGCGAGCGCAAAATCTCGAGATAATCCTTGATCTTTCCAGCCAGCTCCTCGAGTTCGTCCGTCACCTCGCGTACACCGATTGCAGTCAGGCGCTGAAGCCGCAGATCGAGGATGGCCCGCGCCTGGGTTTCCGAAAGATGGTACGTGCCGTCCTCGTGAACCTTGTGGGTCGGATCATCGATCAGCGCGATATATGGCGCGATGTCCTGCGCAGGCCAGGCCCGCTCCATCAACCGCGTCCGGGCCTCAGCGGGGTCCGCCGATGATCGGATGGTTGCCACGACCTCATCCACGTTGGAAACGGCAACGGCCAAACCGCACAGGATATGCGAGCGCTCACGTGCCCTGCGCAGTTCAAATGCGGTGCGACGG
The DNA here is from genome assembly GCA_030427145.1 of Alphaproteobacteria bacterium. Taxonomy (GTDB): domain Bacteria; phylum Pseudomonadota; class Alphaproteobacteria; order Rhodobacterales; family Rhodobacteraceae; genus Amaricoccus; species Amaricoccus tamworthensis. The sequence goes on from JAUHWT010000022.1 coordinate 76,625, forward strand.
GCTACAACCTCTTCGCGGAAGCCGATAAATGCCGTCAGGAACCGACGCAGATCGAGCTGCTCCGGCCGACCGCCATTCAGCGCCAGCATGTTGCAGCCGAAGCTTGTCTGCATCGGCGTGAAGCGGAACAGCTGGTTCAGCACAACCTCCGGCGTTGCGTCACGCTTCAGTTCAACAACAACCCGCACGCCGGAGCGGTCGCTTTCGTCCTGTACATGCGCAATGCCCTCAATCCGCTTCTCGCGGGCGAGCTCCGCAATGCGCTCAATAAGGCTTGCCTTGTTCACCTGATAGGGAATCTCATCCAGGACGATTGCAAAGCGGTCCTTCCGAAGTTCCTCAATCCGGGTCTTGGCGCGAATGATGACCGAACCACGGCCCTCGTTATACGCTTTACGGGCACCGGACCGCCCTAAAATAACGCCACCCGTGGGGAAATCCGGGGCGGGAACATATTCCATCAGATCCGTTACGCTCAGATCCGGATTTTCGATCAGCGCCAGCGTGGCATCCACCACCTCGCCGAGGTTGTGCGGCGGAATATTCGTGGCCATTCCCACCGCAATACCGGCAGCCCCATTGACCAGCATGTTCGGGAACCGGGCCGGCAAAACGCTGGGCTCCAGGTCTTTGCCGTCATAGTTCGGCTGAAAATCAACGGTGTCCTTGTCGATATCCGCAAGGAGGTACGCGGCCGGCCGGTCCATGCGGACCTCCGTATACCGCATCGCAGCAGGCTGATCGCCATCCATCGACCCAAAGTTGCCCTGCCCATCGAGCAGAGGCAGGGACATCGAAAATTCCTGCGCCATCCGGACCAGCGCGTCATAAATCGCGCTGTCGCCATGGGGATGATACTTACCCATCACATCGCCGACGGGCCTCGCGGATTTCCGGTACGGCTTGTCGTGCGTGTTTCCGGTCTCGTGCATCGCGTAAAGAATACGCCGATGAACCGGCTTGAGCCCGTCGCGAAGGTCAGGAATAGCACGGCTGACGATCACGCTCATGGCGTAGTCGAGGTAGGAGGCTTTCATCTCCGACTCGATGGAAATCGCCGGTCCGGAGGAAGGGGGCCGCTGGTCTGCGGGGACGTCTTCTGGGGTATCCGTCACTTAGGAAATTTTCCTGTAAAGGTGCGTCTCTTTGTTGAGCTTCCGTATAGAGGGAAACACCCGGAAGTGCAACAAAATCGGGCAATAATCGGCCGCAAACCCCTCTGAAACCGTGCGAAAACACACCGCTGCAACCCTGGATCGAAGCCGATGCGGCAGACGCCGCGCAAATGGCCACACTTCAGCGCAACCCCCATCTTATCCGTGCCCAAAACCGTTCGTGGAGCACGAAGGCAACAAGGCCGACAAGAGCGGATATTACCGCGAAACTCCCGGCCACATTGAACGACCCGGTAAGAAGCCAACCAATCAGGGTCATGCTGAACAGACCCAAAACCTGCCAACTCACGGCTTTCGCAACCTGCCTTCGCGTGGTCTCAGCCATCCGCGCCTCCTTTTTTGCTTAACCATCACGGGCTATCAAAAAGGGCTGATGCGCGGTATTCAGGACATGCGCCGCATTTGGGCCATTATGTTTGAAAAACCCAGCATATGATGACTAAAGTAGACAAGCGAACCCGAGCCGCCCTCTTCAGGCAGCGTCTTGCACAGGCAATTGCCGAGACAGGCACCAACCGCAGCAAACTGGCGCGCGAGACCGGCGTCGATCGCTCAACCATTTCACAGATCATGGCGAGGGGCGAAACCAGGCTGCCCAACGCCCAACTGGTCGCGGATTGTGCTGCAACGCTTGGCGTCAGCACCGATTGGCTGCTCGGCCTCACCGACCGTCCGGAAAGGGCCGGGGATCTGGTCGACGCGGTGGTGGGTGTCACGACGGCGCAACGCACCTCGGCGGATGAGCAGATTATCGACTGGCACCGGGAAGCCAACGGCTACAAAATTCGCCACGTGGCCGCGACTCTGCCGGACATCCTGAAGACTTCGGATGTGCTGGCATGGGAGTACAACCGCTTCATCGCAAAAACACCCGATCAGGCCATTGGCGCCATGACCGACCGGATGGACTGGTTGCGCGATTCCAACTCGGACTACGAAATCGCCGTCCCCCGCCACGAACTCGAATCCTTTGCCGCCGGAGAAGGTTATTACAGCGGCCTCGCCCCCGACATCCGTGCGGCACAGATTGAGCGGCTGACCCGGGACACGCGCGACCTCTACCCGTCGCTCCGCATATTCATTTTCGACGCAAGGCGACAGTTCAGCGCGCCGATCACTGTCTTCGGCCCGTTGCTGGGGGTGATTTATGTCGGGCAGATCTATCTGGCCTTCCGGTCGGAAGACAGGGTGCGCTCGCTCACCCGGCATTTCGACTGGCTGGTTCGCGAATGCGAAATCGACGCGCGGCAAACGCCGGACTTCATCGACGGGCTCCGGAACCTGGCAACCGGTGCCTGAGCAGCGCTGAAGTACCCGCGCCCACTCAACCCAGAGCTTAACCAATTAACACCCTTGAGATTGAATAAAATTTTCCGCTGATCCAAAACACACGCAGTACGAGTGAGGTGTTTTATGATTATCAAACGAAAAGTTCTCGCGTCCGCCATCGCTGCAATGGTCCTTGGCGCAACCGCTGCTTCCGCCGCTCCGGTTACCTTCACCGGCGGCACAACCCAGAGCAGCCTCTCTGGTTTCAACCCGTCCGGTTCCGATGCCGCTCTGTCCGGCCCGTTCTCGACCCTGCACAATGCCTCCATGGGTCTGGTGGGCAAGAGTGAGGTGACCTTCACTTACGTCGGCACCGAGGCCGGCTACAAAAACAGCTTCTGGGCTTCGGGCAGCAAGCTGTTCGACAACAAAACCTCCGCCAGCGGTGACAGCCACTCTCTGGTCATGGATGGCGGCGCTCTGGATTTCGCGTTTAAAACCGAACGGCCCTCAACCACCGCAGTCAATGGCGCGACCAGCGGGGCCTATGGCAGCATCGCGTTCTTCCAGAAAGACGAGGACTCAGTCTACGCGCTGTTCAATGACGCATCGCGGAGCGACCAGGACTTCGACGACATGGTAGTACGCATCGACGTGAAGCCGGTCCCCCTGCCCGCTGCAGCCGTACTGCTCCTGAGCGGAATGGGTGTGCTTGGCGCCGTATCGGCCCGCCGGAACCGAAAGGAAGCCTGATCGGGCGATTTGACAGCCGGGCTTTCAAGCAATTGATCATTTTTTTTCGCGGCGGCACCATTCCGGTGTTGCCGCGGAACCATGACCGCTCAGGTTGGCTGGCAAAAATGCAACGCAACAGGTCGTAGGGTGTCGATGATGTTGTGGAAGGCACTCAAGACTACCCAAACTGTGGGCGGGGACATATACTCTTTGCAAATTGCGCCAAAAATCTGCCGGAGGCCTTAAATGCGTTGCCCGTTTTGCGGAAATGTCGACACCCAGGTCAAGGACAGCCGCCCGGCTGAGGATCACGTTTCAATTCGCAGACGCAGGTTCTGCCCGGCCTGTGCGGGCCGTTTTACCACCTATGAGCGCGTTCAGCTGCGCGACCTTGTCGTCGTAAAAAAGAACGGCAAGCGCGAGCCTTTCGACCGGGACAAACTGGAACGCTCGATCCGCATCGCAATGCAAAAACGCCCCATTGAGGCCGAACGGCTGGACCAGCTGATTTCCGGCATCGTGCGACGACTGGAATCGATGGGCGAAACCGACATCCCCTCCGACACGATTGGAATGATCGTTATGGAGACCCTGGCCCGGATCGACACGGTCGGCTACGTACGGTTTGCCTCCGTCTACAAAAACTTCCAGGCTGCGGATGATTTTGAGGACTTCGTGTCGGAATTACGACCGGATCTCTCACCGAAGGAAGAAATCTGAATTCATGCCCGTAACACTGGAAGACGAAGGGTTCATGCGCCCCGCGCTCGGCCTTGCGCGCCGTGGACTTGGCCGCGTCTGGCCGAATCCCGCCGTCGGATGCGTAATTGTACGCGACGGCCGCGTCGTTGGACGCGGATGGACGGCCGACGGCGGACGGCCCCATGCGGAACCACAGGCACTGGCACAGGCGGGCGACGCGGCACTTGGTGCCACGGCCTATGTCACGCTGGAGCCCTGCGCGCATACCGGCCAGACACCCCCCTGCGCCCAGGCTCTGATCGACGCGGGCATTGCGCGGGTCGTGATCGCCATGGAAGATCCAGACCCGCGCGTCTCCGGTCGCGGTGCAGCGATGCTGACCGCCGCTGGAATTGAGGTTGCAACCGGCTGCCTGGCGGAGGAGGCGCAGAACCTGAACGCCGGGTTCGTCAGCCGCATCACGACCGGCCGCCCCATGCTTACCCTGAAACTTGCCACATCCCTCGACGGCCGCATCGCCACCGGTACGGGTGAGAGCAAGTGGATCACCGGCCCCCGCTCCCGCGCACAGGTTCACCTGATGCGAGCGAAATACGACGCGGTCCTGGTAGGTGCAGGCACCGTCCGCAGCGATAATCCCCGGCTCGACGTGCGCGACGTCGGGATCGAGGGTGCCAACCCCGTGCGCATTGTCGTAACCGGTGGCCTGACCCTCGTGGGCGACGGCTACCTCGGCAAGACCGCCTCCCAAATCCCGCTCTGGCTTTGCCACCACGACGAGGCCGAGGAACACCGCCGGAAAACTTGGGCCGACCGCGGCGCGGAACTGCTTGAAATCCCGTTCCAGCCCGACGGCCAGCTCGACCTCAGCGCCATGATGCGCACACTTGGTGACCGCGGAATAACGCGTGTTCTCTGTGAGGGTGGCGGACGCCTGTCGGCTGCACTGCTGGAAGCCAATCTGGTGGATGAGGTCGTGCTGTTCTCCGCAAGCCAGGTCCTTGGCGCGGAGGGCGTGGCCTCCGTCGGCCCGATGATGCTTGAAGAACTCCGGCTCGCCCCAAAATTCAACCTTGTGGACGTCGAACGCATCGGTCCCGATATCCGGAGCCACTGGCGGCGGCGCTAGTTCGTTTACGCAGCCGCCCAGGGCGAGCCCCTCCGGGCTCCCCCTAAAGCGGTTTGCGTTTGATCTGAATCGAATTGGGATTCACAAGCCCGCCTTCGTCTGATTCACTTCTGTTTGGAGGTGGATCATGGGCAAACCTTACTCTTTGGACCTTCGGGAACGGATTTGCG
>JAUHWT010000033.1 GCA_030427145.1 Alphaproteobacteria bacterium
AAACATTGTTTCAGGCGCTCGGAGACATCTGCGATCTGTTCGACCCGCAGGAGTGCTGGAATTTCCTCAAAGCTGCAGGGTATGCCTCAGATTAAACGCAAAACGCTTTAAAATCAAGGAGCAGCTGCTCCAAGTGTCGGCGATGACCTCATGGAACGGCAGATGACGTTCGCGAATAATTCGGAAATTAAAGCGGACAAGGATATTGGCGAAGCGCAGATACTGCTTGATAGCGGAGTGCGCGCGGTCTCGCGTAGTCAGGCGCCAAGGGGGCGTGCTGATCTGTCATCACCAGCAAAATGGTGAGCTTGTCGCAGATTTTCGCAACTGGTCTGGACAATTCGGATCGTATCTCTTATTGGTTGGTCCAATATCGCAAGTTTTAAAGCGAATAAAGTAAGGGAGGGTTAAAATGTCGAAGATCTCGAGGGGAATCGCGCTGATTGCCAGCCTCTGCTTTGCTGCTTTGGTCGTGCCGGTTGGACCAATTGGCGTTGGCAAGGTGGCGGCGCAAGAGTTTCCGGCCAAGCCGATTGAGGTGATCGTGCCGTTCAAGCCCGGCGGGAGGACCGACGTGGTGGCTCGGCTTATCGGAGAGAAAATCCAGGAAGAAGGGCTGCTGAGCCAGCCGATGGCGGTGGTCAACGCGGATGGCGGGGCCGGGGCCAACGCGGTTAACCGGATGCGCCGTGGCGACGGGGATGGCCATACCATCGTACACTGGCACCACCAGGCACTGATCGCGATGGCGATGGATCTGGGCGATTTCGGCCTCGAGGACTTCAAGTCGATCGGCTACACCGGCGGCGGTAGCCCGGTCTGGGTGGTACGCGAGGACGGCGAATTTGACACGCTGGAGGACCTGATCGCGCATCTTAAGGAAAACCCGCGTGGGCTGATCGAGGCCGTGGGCATCGGTACCATCCCGCATTTCGTGGGCGCCATGCTGGCTAATGAGGCGGGCTTCGAGACACGCTATGTCACCGCCAACTCGGCCGCCGACCGGCTGCGGCTGGTGCTGGGCGGAAATGCCGATATCGCGCTTTTTGCGGCCTCTGAATACATCGCGCAAGGCGAGGGGCTGAAGGCGTTGGTCTACTTCGGCCGCGAGCGTTTGCCGGACCTGCCCGACGTGCCCACCGCGATGGAGTTGGGCTACGACGTGAGCTGGGCCAATCCCAACTGGTGGCTCGCGCCCGCCTCGACGCCCGACGAGCACGTCGCGGCGCTCTCGGCGGTGCTGGAGGTGGCGATCAACGACCCGGAAATCGTCGAGTACTTCCAGAACAACACCCTCCAGCCTTACTGGACGCCGGGCGACGAAGCGATGGACGACGCCCGGAAGCAGCTCGAAGCACTTCAGGCCGTGGCTGCCACTATCAACTGATCCTCCCGCTGGCGGGCTTTTCCGCCCGCCAGCAGACAATTCTTCGCCAGAAGGCAGCCCACCATGCGCGAGGCGACACGCCAAAACATCGCTGACATCATCCTCGCCGCGTTTGTAGCGGCGGGATCGGTAATGCTCTTCATCGGTGCGGCCGAATTGCCGCCGCCGCGCTTTGAGCCTCTTGGGTCAGCCGCGCTGCCGCGCATCCTGGGCGCGCTGCTGATTTGCTTCGCCGTGGTCCTGAGCCTGCGTGCCGTGCTGCGGATCCGCGCCGGCACCCTGCGCGACGAGGTCACCTCGCACGCCGATCCGCGCCGTGGTGCGCTTGTCTTCGCGGCGTTGGTTGTCTACGTCGCCGCGCTGGACATCGGCCACGTGCCCTTTGTGCCCGCAACCATGGTCTTCGTAACAACTACCGGGCTGGTCATCGGAGCGCGAAGCTGGGTGAACCTGTTCGTCTTCGCGGCTCTCGGCCTGGTTCTCTCACTGGCGATCTCGACCGTGCTCGAACGGTTTCTCTACATCTCTATCGGCTGACAGATGCTGGACGCCTTCCTCCTCCTCTTCGAATGGCAGAACCTTCTGTTCCTCTTCGTGGGCACGGCGCTTGGCATTGTTGTGGGAGCGATTCCGGGGCTGACCGCCTCGATGCTGATCGCGCTCACGTTGCCGCTGACCTTCCATATGGACCCGGTGAGCGCCGTCACCCTGTTGATTGGGGAGTATGTCGGCGGTATCTCAGGCGGTCTTATCACCGCAATCCTGCTGCGTATGCCGGGCACACCGGCGTCCATCGTCACCACCTTCGACGGCTACCCGATGGCACAGAACGGTTTTGCCGAGCGGGCCCTGGCGTTGGGCATCATGGCCTCGGTCGTGGGCGGCATCATCTCCTGGGGCTTCCTTGCCGGCATGTCGCCGGCGCTTGCGCGCTTCGCCCTGCAGTTCGGGCCGTGGGAGTATTTCACGCTGGTGCTGATGGCGTTGGTTATGCTGGCCGTGCTGAGCCAGGGCTCGATGATAAAAGGACTGATGGCGGCTGCTCTGGGCATGGCCTTTGCCTTGCCGGGGATCGACAGTTCGATCGGCCAGGCGCGGCTTACCTTCGGCTCGAGTTCGCTGCTGGCTGGCTTCGGCCTGCTTCCGGTGCTGATCGGTGCGTTCGCGATCAGCCAGATCCTGCGTGATGCGGCCACGCCGCAGCAGAGCGGCCAATTGGACATGCCCAAGCGCACGCTGCCGATCTACCGCCGCGATTTTGGTTATGCACTCAAGCTCGTGCGCGGCTCGGTCATCGGCACCTGGATTGGTCTCCTGCCGGGCATCGGCGCCAATATCGCTGCCCTTGTCAGCTATTCCACCGAAAAACAGCTCTCGAAGGAGCCCGAGAAGTTCGGCACCGGCCACGAGCCCGGGGTGGTGGCCGCCGAGAGCGCCAACAACGCTTCGATCGGCGGGGCGCTCATTCCGCTTATCACCATGGGCATTCCCGGCTCCGTGACCGAGGCGATCCTGATTGGCGCGCTGACCATCCACAACCTGCAGCCGGGGCCGCTGTTGTTCCAGAACGCGCCTGAGATCGCCTACGGCATCATCGCGGCCTATCTGGTGGCAAACGTCTTGATGCTGATGCTCATGTGGGGCGCGGTGCGACACATTGCCCGCATCGTACAGCTTCCGCGCTCGGGGCTGATGGCGGTGATTCTGGTTTTCTGCGTCACCGGCTCCTATGCCGTGAACTCCAGCTTCGTCGATGTCTGGGTGATGATTGGCTTCGGAGTGATCGGTCTGGGGCTCGAATATTGCCGCGTGCCGCTCGGCCCATTTGTCATCGGATTTGTGCTGTCGCCCATAGCCGAAGAGCAGCTTAGGGCTTCGCTGATGATGTCTGACGGCAACTTGCTGGAGATTTTCGCTCGTCCCTACGCGCTGCTCTTCCTTGCTCTCGCAGTGGTGACCGTGGTTTGGCCTTATGTCGCCGCCCGTCTTGGGGCCCGGGCACGGGCGCGGGCCGAACAAGCGGAGGACGCGTCATGAATTTTCTAAATCTGCCCACGGGCAACCGCCGGTACCTCGAGATCGCCCGCCATCTGGCCGGTGAAATAGAGGAGGGCAAGTACGCATCCGGCGAACGTCTTCCGCCCGAGCGGGAACTGGCCCAGGTGCTCGACGTCAGTCGCACGACAGTGCGTGAGGCGTTGCTGGCGCTGGAGATCATGCAGATGATCGAGATTCGTGTGGGCTCCGGCGTCTTCGTGCGCGATGACGCCGCGCGCGGGCCGACGCCGCTGTATGAGCCAGATGCCGCGCCTCCCTCTGCGGTTCTGGCGGCCCGACGGCTGGTCGAGGGCGAGACCGCGGCGTTGGCCGCTGCCCATGCGACGCCGGAACAGATCGCGTTAATGGCCCAGACCAACGAGGAACTCGCCGCAAATGTGGAAAACGTCGCGGCTTTCGATGCCGCGGACGCCCGCTTTCACGACCTGATAGCCCAGGCCGCCGGTAACGACGTGCTGGCAGGGTTCGTCGCCCACCTCTGGCGGATGCGGGAAAGCGAGATGTGGGCTTTCTGGTATGATCAGACCCGTCACCCCGACAACCGTCGCCGTTCGGCCCAGGACCACCGCGTGATCCTGCGCGCCATCGAGCGCGGCGCCTCCGATACAGCCCGCACCGCGATGCAGAGCCATCTCGACGTGCTGGCCGACCGTTTCTACGAACTCAAACTCTGAAGGCCCTCAATGACCGCACAGAAGCCCGATATCGTTTTCATCATCACCGATCAGCAGCGTTATGACACCATCGCCGCGCTCGGGGCATCGCATATGGACACCCCCAACATCGACCGGCTGGTGAATAACGGCGTCAGCTTCGAACAGTGCCACGTTACCGCGCCGTCCTGCGTGCCATGCCGTGCCTCGCTCTTCACCGGCTACTATCCCCACACCAACGGCGTCCTCGCCAACGGGCAGCCCTGGAGCAGGACATGGATAAGCGATTTGGCGAAGGCTGGCTACCACTGCGTGAACATCGGCAAGATGCACACCATTCCCTATGACGCGAAGGCCGGTTTTCACGAGCGCTACGTGGTCGAGAACAAGGACCGCTACATGGAGGGCCGCTGGTTCTTCGACGAGTGGGACAAGGCTCTCGCTTCCCACGGGCTGAAGAAGCAGCAGCGCGAGACCTACCGCCAGCGCCCCGACTACAAGGACCGGCTGGGCGCCTTCACCTGGGACCTGCCGCCCGCGTTGCAATCGGACAACTTTATCGGCGAGACCACCAAATGGTGGCTCGAGACCAAGCCAGTGGAGAAGCCGCTTTTCCTGACGGTGGGCTTTCCCGGACCGCATCCGCCCTACGATCCGACGCCGGAGATGGCGGAGAAATACATGGCCCGCGACGTGCCTCTGCCGGAGGTCTCGGACGAGGAACTGGCAGCGCTGGCCGGCCCCTGGATTGAGAAGCGCCAGCACGACGTGGAGGTCGATCACGACAGCGTTGCGTGGAAACTGAAACCCGCGACCGAGGAACTGAAGCGAATGCGGGCCTACTATTACGCCAACATGGAAATGATAGACACGCAGGTGGGCAATATCCTCGATGCACTTGAGGCGCGCGGAAATATGAAGAATACCATCGTCATATTTACCTCCGATCACGGCGATAATTTGGGCGATCACGGGCTGAGCCAAAAGTGGGCACCCTACGATCAGGTGACCCGCGTACCAATGATTGTATCTGCACCGGGCCGTTTTGGAGGTGGCCGGAAAGTAGAGGAAATGGTGCAACTCTTCGATCTCGCCCCAACTATCCTGGAGTGGGCCGGTGTCGATCCCGATCCGAGCTTCGAGGCGATCTCCCTCAATCCGGCGCTGGAGGGCTCGGACTTCGAGGGCCGGAGCCACGTGTTCTGTGAACAGGCAGGTGACGTGAACATGACCGGAGCGAGCTACCTCACCATGGTTCGTTCGAAGACCCACAAGCTGGTGCACTTCCGAGGCTCTGACGAGGGTCAGCTTTTCGATCTCGTGGCCGACCCCGGCGAGCGGGTGAATCTCTGGAGCGATGCCGATCATACCGGCGTCAAACAGGAGCTGTTGAGCGAGCTGCTCGAATTCCATATCGAGAGCACGGTTCACACCCGCAATGCGCGCCATCTCATTGTTTCACCCCCGGGCGAGGACGCGTTGCAATAATAGGCTGCTTCGTCCCGGCCCGGCCTGCGAGCGAGGCTTCGCCACCCGGCGGGCGGCGGGTTCTGGGCACCGCCGGCCCGAGCGTTGGTCTGGATGGCGAGGAAAAGCGCATTTGATGGTCCCTCGCGTTTTTGCCCGAGGCGCTGAGCGCCACGCGCGGGATGATAGGCGCAGAGTGATGATGGCGGGTCAAGTCGGCCGACCGGCGGCGGATCAATCGTGTGTGCGATCGTAACGGATACTGTAATTAGCCCAGTGTCCACAAATTGCACCAATAATGATACTTATGTTAAAAAAGGTATGTATTCATTCAGATTGCTTGACCACACGGGCTAACCGCCGAAAGCGGAGAACCGGGGCCGGGACTCATAACCGTTGGTTGACTGGTGCCGCGGGCGCCATGACCTAACGACGACCTTCGGAGACAGTCTTATCGGGTTTCCACGAGCCTCCAGGCTTTTGGTTGGCGGCCTAACCCTGTTAACTTTTTTCTGGCCAGAAACAGCGATTATTTGGTTTCAAGCGGCAGCACACAATCCGAGGCTGGAAGTTCGATTGACGGGAAATCCACTTCGGTAGCCGGGCTGTCCTGTCCCGCAATACAAAGACGATAAAGCTCTTCGTAGCGGTCGATCATTTTATCCAGACCGAAGCGGCTGACTGCCAAGCGCCGAACTTCACGACGATCCATGCACGCGGCTCGTAGCGCTGCGGCGGCAAGCCCGGCAACATCACCCTCGTCAACGATGACACCGCCCTTGCCGACCACTTCCGACACGGCCCCGCATCGAATGCGGCCAAAGGTACGCCACAGGACATCGCTTCGACTGCTGCGAGGCCAAAAGGTTCGTTCCAAAGAAGTATAAAAAGACAGACAGATGCAACTGACAACTATCGTTACGTTGTTAGCAGCAGCCGTTTTGACCTGTTTGCAGTACGATCAAAGCACACTTGTTCGCGGGCATACGGTCTCATTCGGTGACCGCTGGAATTCGCCCCGTTGCCAAGCTCAGGAGCTGACTATTCGTCGCAGTTCGGACGCCAGTGGTGTACGCACGGCTCCGGCGAGTTCCTCGGTTTGGCCGCCGTTGCTGACCGAGACCTGAACCTTGTCGAGTGAGCGGAGAATTGGAGCGACCTCGAGTGTTTGGACGAAACGGCTGAAGACCTCCGGGTTTTGCACGAACGGTCCTGTCAGTATGACCCGGTCAGGAAAGAGCAGCCGGCACAGGTTCGCGGTGACGCGCAGGACTTCTTCCAGTGCTTCCTGGAGGGTCGGTGAGGTCGACAGGTCGAGTTGACGCAGATGTCCTCCTATGCCGTGCTCGCTGTTGGGTAGCCCGGGAATTTCCCGGCAAAGTTGCGTACGGATTGACCAAAGTGCCGCCACGGTTTCAAGACAGTCGGTATTGCCGCAACTGCACCGCAAACCGCGACCGTTTCCGAGACCCCAGTGGCCGATCTCACAGAAGCGGCCCCTCGTCCGGTTAACGACATCGCCGCCTGCCGAATAGGCGGCACCAATGCCGTAGCCCCAGTGCAACATAAGAGCAGTCTCTTCCACGCCGTGGTTTTCCTTGTGCCGCACCCCGGCCAGCTCAGCATCCAAATTGCGGATCAACCAGATAGAACATCTGAAACTGTCGAGTGCGGCACCAAGATCCACGTTACGAACCTTTGGCCACCTGGCTGTCACACACCAGGTTTTGCGACCAACGTCCAGGAGCCCGGACATCGAGCACACAACTGCACTCAACTCCACCTGGGGCGGAAAAAATGCTTGCGCTTCCTGAACAAGCAGCTGAATGGCCCTGGCCATTGCGCCATTGTCGGTCTCAGGCGGAGGCGCGGTTGAAACCTGACCCAGGACCCGAAGATCCAGATCGACGGCACTTGCCACCAGGGACTGGTCAAGCACAGTGATAAACACTGCGCCCAGTCGCAGCGGGTTGAAGGAAAGAACCGCCGCCGGCCGTCCCTTGCCCCTGCCCCGCGTCGTGTTTTCGAGCAGGACCTCGCGACTGGCCAGTTGACCGACCAGTTCGGAGACGGTGGTCGAGCGCAGCCCGAGCTGGCGGCCGATTTCACCGCGGCTCGTGGCTTTGCCCGCGCGGACCAGCGACGCTATTGCGATCAGGTCATCGGTTCGTCCGGTATCCATAGGCGATGCCTTATTCCATCAGGGCTGGAAGGGTCATTGTGAGGGCCGGGATATATGTAACCAGAAGAAGGACCACAATCATGGCCAAGTAGAACAGCCACATGTAGCGTGTGGCCTGGCTCAGGCGTATTCGAGCAATACCGCACCCGACCAGGAGCGAAGTGCCTACCGGAGGTGTGCATAGGCCGATGCCGAGGTTCAGGATCATCATGACGCCGAAATGGATCGGGTCGACGCCGACTTTGGTCACGATGGGCAGGAGGATCGGTGTCAGCAGCAGAATCAGTACACCCATATCCATCAGCATCCCGAGCACCAGAAGCAGCACATTGATTGCAAGAAGTACGAAAAGTTTGTTTTCGGAGATGTGGAAAATACCCTCGGCGAGCAACGCAGGGATCCTGAGATAGGACAGGAGGAACCCGAAGACCGACGAGGTCATGATGATCGCGGTGACCATCGCCAGCGTGGTCAGGGTCGTGGAGAAAATCCGGGAGATCGCGGGCAGACTTAGGCTGCGATACCAGAACAGCGTGACGCAGAGTGCATAGATCACTGCGATGGCTGCGGACTCGGTGGCGGTGAACACGCCCGACAGGATGCCGCCGATGATGATGACGATGGTGAACAGTCCGATGGCAGCGTCAGCGAGAGCGACCAATCCGCCCCGGAGCGAATATCGCTCGCCTTTGGGATGGTGGTGCCGCTTTGCCATGACCGCGCAGATCAGCATGAGTGACAGACCCAGCATCAGGCCGGGTATGTAACCTGCCAAAAAGAGTGTGGAGATCGGAAGTCCGCCTGCAGCCAAGGCATAAAAGATCATGTTCTGACTCGGTGGAATGAGGACGCCCTGCACCGACGAAGTGATGGTGACGGCAACCGAATATCCTGCGGGATATCCGCTTTTGTTCATGGCAGGGATCAGAAACGATCCGATTGAGGCGACATCGGCCACGGATGAGCCGGATATCCCGCCAAACATCGTGCTGGCGACCACATTGCCCTGAGCAAGTCCGCCGCGCATCCGGCCGACCAGGACATCTGCGAGTTTGACGAGTTTGTCGGAGATGCCGCCTTCGGTCATGATGTTGCCGACCAGGATGAAGAACGGCACCGCGAGAAAAGTAAACGAGTTCAGGCCGTTGATCATGCGCTGTGCCACCAGTAGCAGAGGCAGGCCCAGATGCAAGGCCGTGGCAAGAGAGGCAAGGCCGAGCGCGAAAGCAATAGGCACCCTCAACAGCATCAAACCAAGGAAGCCGCCGAGCAGCAGCAGAATGCCTATCCAGTCAACCGACATGCTGCGTCTCCGGATGGTCGTGGTGGTCTGTCAGGGTGACGTCGCGCAGGATTACGTTGGCGATTGCGTTGGTGATGCCAAGGAGGCCACCGACGATGGCGGGGAAATACAGGAGGGACTTTGGCAGGCCGCTCGCGGGAAGTACCTGTACGCCGGTCAACGCAATGAGATCGCGGCCGAAATACATGACGGTGAACATGAAACCCGCCATCGCCAGCTGCGCCGCATAGTCAAGCGCAAGCGCCACGGGTAGAGGCATTTGATCGCGGAGCCAGGTAATCGCCACGTGCGCGTGACGGCGTATCCCCACGGCGACGGCCAGAAGGCCGAACCAGATCAGGAACAGCAGGGCGATTTCCTCGGACCAGCTGGTCGGGCTGTTGAGTACGAAGCGCAGGAAAACCTGCGCCACGGTAACGGTTGTGATCGCCACGAGCAGCCCGTGGCAGGCGAACGCGGCCAGTCGGTTAAGCCCATCAATCAATTGGGCCAGACGGCCGCGCCACATCATGGTCTTGAGCCCCGTCTATTTCGCGGCCTGGATGCGCTCGAGAAGCGGCATAAGGTCGGGGAACTCCTCATAAATCGGCTGCACGGCTTCCTGGAATGGGCCGTTGTCGATCTCTGTGACGGTGGAGCCGCCCTCAATCACGGTATCCCGGGCCTGCTCGTTGGCTTCACGCATGATTTCACGCTCATAAAGAGAGGCCTCCACGGCGGCTTTGGTCACGGCCTCCTGCAGTTCCGGCGACAGGCTGTCGAAACGGGCCTTGTTCATCAGGATCAGCGCTGGCGGGCTAAGATGGGCATCGACCACGTAGTTCGGCGCAACCTCGTAGTGGGCGGAGGTATGGTAGCTGACGAAATCGTTCTCAGCCCCGTCGATTACGCCGGTCTGAAGTGAGGAATAGACCTCGCCATAGTTCATCGGCGTAGGGACAGCGCCCAGAAGCTCCATCATACGGATCGAAATGGGTGCGGGCTGAACCCGGATTTTCAGGCCCTTGAGGTCGTCGATGCTCTCAATGGTTGTGCCTTCAACAGTGTAGAAGGACCGCGCACCGGCATCCATGTAGGCGAAGCCCTTAAGGCCCACATCCTCAAGATCCGCCAGAACCTCGGCGCCAATGTCGCCATCAAGAACTTTGTATTTGTGATCCCATCCCGCAAAGACATACGGCAGCGTGAACGCGCCCATCGAGGGGCTGACATTGGCCAGACCTACCGAGTTCACACGGGTAAAGTCGATGATCCCCGCCTGGGCCTGTTCGATGGTTTCCGGTTCCTGTCCGAGCTGTGCGCCGGAAAACACCTGAACCTCAATCTCTCCGTTTGTATATTCCTTCACAAGGTCGGCGAAGCGATACATGGCGACGGTGACAGGGTTTGAGTCGGGTTGGTTTTCGGCCAGTCGCATGACCGTTTGGGCCGTAGCCGCAACCGGCAGGACGGCCGCACAGGCCATAAGGCCGAACAGTGCGTGGCGTAGTTTCATGATGGTAGCTCCTGTTGGTCGTGGTTGATTTTTTCTCAGCAAAGCCCGCATTCGGCACTACGTCAACATATTTAAACATCTTTGTTCAAAAAAGTTTCCTCGACTGGCTTATGCCTTGACAGTTTGCTTCCTATCAGACCTTTTATTCAAAACAGTACCGTTCAAAAGGCATCAAAATGAAAACGACCGTGCATAAGGACAAACAGGCCATGGGGCGTGCCGCAGCCCGGGAGGGTGCCGCGATCATCCGTGAAGCCATTGCCCGGGATGGGCGAGCAGCGGTGATTGTCGCGACCGGGGCCAGCCAGTTTGAGATGCTTGAACACCTGGTTCAGGAGGATGTCGACTGGAACAGGGTCACCGCCTATCACTTGGATGAATATGTCGGTCTCCCGGAAAGTCATCCCGCCAGTTTTCGCGGTTATCTGAAATCCCGTTTTGTGGAGAAAGTCGCGGACCTGGGAGAGTTCGTTGCCGTCGATGGGGACGCGGACGATCTGGACGCCGAGATTGCACGCCTGAACGGGCGAATTGCGGCTGAGGATATTGCCGTTTGTTTTGCCGGCGTTGGCGAGAACTGTCATCTTGCGTTCAACGATCCCCCCGCTGATTTTGAGACTGAGGTGCCGTACCTGGTTGTGACCCTCGACGAGGTGTGTCGTCAGCAGCAGTTTGGCGAGGGCTGGTTCCCCACGTTTGAGGATGTCCCGGCGCAGGCGGTGTCCATGTCCGTGCATCAGATCCTAAAATCCCGGAACATCATTTTGACGATCCCCGATGAACGGAAAGCGAAGGCGGTGAAAGCCGCGCTGGAGGGGCCGGTGACCAACATTGCGCCTGCGTCGATCCTACAGACACATGAAGCGGTAACCGTACATATGGATCCGGCAGCCGCAGGGCTTCTCAAGCCACATACTGATTGAGGGCGGCGCGTGCAAAGCGAGGGGCTCTTCGATCTTCAGGTAAACGGTTACGCCGGGGTTGATTTCAACGACGCAGGGCTTACGGCCGACCGTCTGGACACTGCTTTGGAAGCAATGCTTCGGGACGGGGTCACCGGATGCCTGCCCACGCTCATTACGGCCAACCTCAATGAATTGAGTGTTCGGTTTGCCGCTCTGGATGCGGCGGTGCGGGATAGTCGGCTGGGTCCGGTGATGGTGCCAGGCTATCACCTGGAGGGGCCATTTTTGAACGCGGGAGAAGGCTATCATGGCTGTCATCCCGCCGCCAAAATGACCGATCCCGACATGGTATTTCTGAGCAGGATTGAAGCAACCCTGTCCAGGCCCATTCTACTATTGACGGTGGCACCGGAGCGTAACGGTGCGGTTGCGACGATCCGACAATGGGTTGATGCAGGCAAGACACTGGCGGTCGGGCATTCGGCAGCCGGCTTTGAAACCATGCGTGCGGCAGCGGATGCGGGGCTGAGCCTGTCCACCCATCTGGGTAACGGATTGCCCCAGGTTTTGCCAAAGCTGGATAATACCCTGCTGGCACAACTGGCTGAACCACGGGTGGCGGCGTGTCTGATCGCTGATGGTGTCCATATCCCACGTGAAGCATTGCGGGCTTTGATCGCGCTGAAACGGCCTGAGAATTGCATTCTGGTGAGTGACGCGGTGGTGGCCGCGGGCATGCCGCCGGGAACCTACGGTTTTGGCGGCATGCAGGTGCGGCTGCTTGACGACGGACGTGTTGTGCAGCCCACAGGCGCCGATCTTGCCGGGTCGGCGCTGCGCCTGGATCAGGCCGTAAGAAATCTTGTGGACTGGTCCATAGCTAAACCAGATGCAGCGGCATCAATGGCCGGTTCAGCAGCCCGTCAGGCTGTGGCCCGGTCGCTGGCACATTATG
>JAUHWT010000001.1 GCA_030427145.1 Alphaproteobacteria bacterium
CAGGCGCTCGGAGACATCTGCGATCTGTTCGACCCGCAGGAGTGCTGGAATTTCCTCAAAGCTGCAGGGTATGCCTCAGATTAAACGCAAAACGCTTTAGTTCGCGATTGCCGCAACCGATCCGGCCAGCGAGACAACGGTCGCCGTCAACGCCGCCACACGCCCCCAGGACGAGAACGGAGCCTCGGTGATATAGACCGTGTCCTCGTTCCGAATAACGAATTCCTGGGCTGCGAACATTCCGTCGGCCGCCGTCAGATCCATCACATAGGCCACCCTCTGTGGTCCAACGAGGTCGCTGCGCGCCAGAACCCTGTTGGCGGTCGCGGAATCCTCGGTCCGGAACACAAAGATACCGGTGGGATCCGCCGAATTCCCGTCGAGTCCCCCGGATGCGGCCAGGGCCTCAATGGCCGACATGTCGCGTTTGTTGAAACTGATACGCGCCTGCCCCTCGGTCGCGCCCAGCGCGGTGAAGGAACGCCGGTCCTGCTCGATCAAAATGCGGTCGCCGGGGCGGAGGGCAATATCCAGCTCGGGCCGGTCATAGAGATCCTGCAGCCAAATACGCTGCGCACGCCCGCCGCGTTCAACCCGGATCTGCGCCACTTCGGGCACGATGGACACTCCGCCCGCCCGCGCAATCATCGACGAGAGGCTGCGCGTTGACGTCTCGATCGGATAAACTCCGGGCGACCCAACGTCACCCAGGATGCTCACCGTGGTCCCGTTGCCCGCGATACGGCGGACCTCAACCTGCGGGTCCGGCGTCTGGTTGCTGAGTTTTTCCGTCACATCAATACGAACCTGCTCTGGCGTCCGTCCGGACACACTTACGCGGCCCACATGCGGCACGTAGATCCGACCGGTTTCGTCCACCTGTATCTGGTCCACGGCCGTAAACTTCTGACCGACACTGGCAAGCAGGCTGCTGTCCACCGTTTCCCAGACCGTTATGGAGAGAATATCGCCGGGGTTAATGACATCCGACGACAGAAGACTGTTGCCGATCAAACTGCTGTCAAACCCGAGCGTTTCGCTGTCCGCGGTTGCCGCGGCGATGGCCGAGGTCACCTCGACTATGTGAATGTCGCTGGCGGCATCCCTGTCGCTGGAAAGAATCTCTCCCGCAGTCGGCCCGGACCTCGGCAGGGTACATCCCGAGATTAATGAAACCAGCGCTACCGCGCACGCCAACCGTGCGTTTGACCTAAAAAACCGCATCGTCCGCCTCACATTCACTGTTTTCCAGCTTTTGGCCGAAATCGTAGCGTTTTTGTCACGTGTTAACCAGATGCCATGGTTTTTCGGCGGCATGTGAAGCATTGTGGACACGCATCGTGACTTGCCCCAGAGGGTTCTCCGGTCTAGGACGCACCCGAAACGGAGCCGGACGGGACGCATGTTTACTGGAATCATCACCGACATCGGTCGGATAGAGCACCTCGAGAACCGGGGTGATCTGCGCGCACGCATCTCAAGCAGCTATGACCCCGAAACCATCGAACTCGGAGCCTCCATCGCCTGCCACGGCATCTGCCTGACGGTTGTGGACATCGGAGAAACCAAAACCGGCTGCTGGTTTGATGTGGATATTTCAGCCGAAACCGTCTCGAAAACCAGCATCAGCAACGGTCCGGGCAACCGCACGCCCTGGATTGAGGGCGGTCGCATCAACCTTGAACGGGCGCTGAAGCTCGGAGACGAACTCGGCGGACATATCGTTTCCGGTCATGTGGATGGCGTTGCGATCATAACGAAAATCCGCGATGAGGGTGACAGCACACGGGTAACCTTCGAGGCCCCAGGCGACCTCGCCAAATTCATCGCACCCAAGGGCTCTGTCGCACTCAACGGGACATCGCTTACGGTCAACGAGGTGAATGGCGACCGGTTCGGCGTCAACTTCATCCCGCACACAAAATCGGCCACGACGTGGGGCGACGCGACCGAGGGCGACCCGGTGAACCTGGAAATCGACACGCTGGCACGCTATGTCGCCCGTTTGGGAGAATATTCTGCCGCGAAGGAGACCGGCGCATGAGCAACACGGAATTCCAGGATGTGATCTCCTCGGTCGAGGAAATCATTGAGGACGCCCGCAACGGCCGCATGTTCATTCTGGTCGACCACGAGGACCGGGAGAACGAGGGCGACCTGGTCATTCCGGCCCAGATGTGCACCCCGGACGCCATCAACTTCATGGCGAAATACGGTCGTGGCCTCATCTGTCTTACACTTACGGGCGAAAGGCTGGACGCGCTGAACCTGCCGCTGATGTCCGCATCGAACTCGTCCCGGCATGAAACGGCGTTTACCACATCGATCGAGGCCCGCGAAGGCGTCACCACCGGCATCTCGGCCGCCGACCGCGCACGTACCGTTGCCGTGGCCATCGACCCGACCTCCGGCCCGCAGGACATCGCAACACCAGGCCACATCTTCCCCCTGCGCGCACGCGAAGGCGGCGTTCTCATCCGCGCCGGCCACACCGAAGCGGCAGTCGACATTTCGCGCCTTGCAGGTCTGAACCCTTCCGGCGTCATCTGTGAAATCATGAATGACGACGGCACAATGGCCCGTCTGCCCGATCTTGTGGCCTTTTCGCAGCTTCACAACATCAAGATCGGCACCATCTCCGACCTGATCGCGTATCGCCGCCGCCACGACAATCTCGTGCGGCAGACGGATGCGGAAACGGTTGAAAGTGAATACGGCGGAAGCTGGCAAATGCGCGTCTTCACGGACGAGGCCGCTGGCGGTGAACATATCGTGCTTTCCAAGGGTGACATCACGACCGGTGAGCCCGTCCTCGTTCGGATGCATGCGGTCAACACGATGGAAGACCTCCTCGGACTTCATCCGGGCCGCACCCACCAGTTGCGCGATTCCATGCTGGCCATTGCCGCCGAAAAACGCGGCGTTCTCGTGCTGCTGCGCGACACGGCCATGAAGCTTGAAACCGGGGATCATGTAAGCCCCAACAAACTGCGGCAGTACGGCGTGGGCGCACAAATCCTGAGTGCTCTTAGCATCACCAACATGATACTGCTGACGAATTCACCCACCCCGAAGGTGGTGGGCCTCGACGGATACGGCCTGAGCATCGCCGGCACCCGTCCGATAGTGGAAACAAAGGACTGACATGGCTACCCATGACCCCAGCGACGCATTGCCCCGGCCGGAATTCGACCGCCCGGTTCGCGTTCTGATCGTAATCGCACCCTTCTACCGCGAAATCGCCGGTCATCTGCTGGCGGGCGCCCGGGCCTCTCTCGATGCCGCAGGCGTGAGCCACGAAACGGTTGAGGTGCCCGGAGCGCTTGAAATCCCAACGGCCATAGCCTTGGCCGAGCGGACGAAGAAATACGACGGCTACGTGGCGCTGGGATGCGTCATCCGCGGCGAAACCACCCACTACGACACCGTCTGCAACGACAGCTCGCGCGGCATCACTCTGCTGGGCCTGAGGGAGATCTGCATCGGGAACGGCATTTTAACTGTGGAAAACGAGGCCCAGGCCCTCGCCCGCGCAATTCCAGATGAGATGAACAAGGGCGGTGGCGCGGCCGACGCCTGCCTGCATCTGATTGCGCTCTCCCGCATGTTTCCCGTTCCGCCCCGCCCTCTGCCTGAAGGCAGCATCCTGATGGCAGGCGACCAGAACAGGGACACCGCCTGAAATGACCGAACAGCCCAGAAAACTCAGCTCCGCCGACCGCCGACGCATGCGATCCGCGGCCCGGTTCTACATCGTGCAGGCCCTATTTCAGATGGAAGCCTCCGACTCCGGCCTCGACGACGTGCTGGATGAATTCGAAACCTACCGCCTCGGCGCCGAAATCGACGGCGTGGAATATGCGGAAGCTGACAAAAATCACTTCCGTGACATTATGACGGCCGCCGTTGACCGTCAGGCCGCGATTGACCAGCTGACGCACCGCGCCCTCGTAGCCCGTTGGCCCATCGACCGGATCGACCCCACAATCCGGGCAGTATTCCGGGCCGCCGGTGCGGAATTCCTCGCAAGCGATACGCCACCAAAGGTCGCAATCACCGAGTACGTGGACGTGGCAAAGGCCTTTTTCCCAGACGGGAAAGAGCCTAAATTCGTCAACGGTGTGCTCGACCACATGGCCCGTGAGGCAAAACCCGAGAGCTTCTCGGACTAGATCGGGCTGGCGCAAAACGCGGGGATGTAAGGCAAAATGACCGAACCACAACTCAAGGCACCCGAACTGGTCGGGGACGGTTTCAAGCTGCTCTTCGCCAATTTTAGCGTGCTTTATGCCCTCGCAATGGTGTTCGCGCTGGTTGAACAGGTCATTTATATCATCGTCGGGGACGGTTTCAGCATGCCAGGCCCGGACCAAACCTTCGACGGCGGTGCTTTTCTGTCATCCATGCTTCTGATCACGGTGATTTGGAATTACGCCAGCGGCGTGCTTTGCCTTGCAACGGTTGACTGCCTCAACGAACGCCGGCGTCCCCTCGCGGAATACCTGACCCGGCCAATCCCCAAAATCGGCCCAATGGTTGTTCTTGGCCTGCTGGTCGCGATTGCCACCGGGTTGGGCGCGTTCCTGTTCATCGTGCCAGGTTTTTACATTTACGCCATGTACCTTGTGCTTGTCCCGGTTATCGTTCTGGAGGACGGGGACTGGCGCAGTCTAACCCGCACCCGTGATCTGACGCACGGACACCGTTGGACAATCGTGTTGGCGCTGGTGATCCTTGTCGTGATGCTCATCGGTGCATCAATGGTGGTCTCGCCCGTCATCACGCCCAACGCGACCGGAGAGTTCAGCCTGATGGGCAACGTTCTCGCCGCACTCGTTCAGGGCATGACATTCGCAGTGTTCTCGATCTTCACGACGCTGGTTTACGTCCGCCTCGTGGGATTGAGGGACCGGGTAAAGCCGTCCGAGCTTTACCCGCTCAACTAACGCCCGCCTGAGACTTCCATCGTCGTACCCGTGACATAGGACGCCGCGTCAGACAGAAGCCAGATCGCGGCCTCCGCCACTTCGGTCGCTCCTCCCGGCCGTCCCATCGGCGTTGTCACACCCAGCCGTTTGGCCCGTCCCGGTTCACCGCCGGAGGCATGGATATCCGTCAAAATCAGTCCGGGCCGTATGCCATTGACCCGCACCCCTTCTGCGGCAAGCTCCTTCGCGAGCCCAATAGTCATCGCATCCATCGCGCCTTTGGTGGCGGCGTAATCCACATATTCGCCCGGCGCACCGAGCTTTGCCGCAATCGACGACATGTTGACGATGGAACCGCCCTGCCCGCCACTGGCCCTAGACATCCGCCGCGCGGCCTCACGCGCGCCGAGAAACGCGCCGGTAATGTTGATCCGGAACAGCCGTTCCATGCGCTCCAGGCTCATATCAGCAACCTTTGAGGCCGGGGCAACCACACCCGCGTTATTCACGAACCCGGTGATCGGCCCAAACGCCGCTTCGGCCGCGTCCCACATGGCTTGGACATCGGCTTCCACGGAGGCGTCGCCCTTGATCGCAAGCGCATTGCCACCCGCCGCTTTCACCGCCGCTACCGTTTCCCCTGCAGCACTGGCATCACTGACATAATTGACGGATACCGACCAGCCTCGCGCCCCGGCGAGCCGGGCAATCGCGGCTCCGATTCCACGCGATCCACCCGTGATCAAAACGTGCATCCTATCCCCCCTGTTCAACCATAAATTCAGTTAAAGCGGTTGTCCTTCGGGAACCCGCGCGGCGCCATCCGTCCGGCGGCAGCCCTCGGCCCCATCCAGTCGGCAAGATCCTCCACCGTGCGCGTCCGGCCGGCCGGATCAAGCCAGGAAAGCCCATCGTTGAGGTCAAAGGTAATGGCGTCGTTCAACCCGCCATCCTTGTATTTCTGCAGCCGCACGCCCTTGCCACGGGCAAGCTCGGGCAGACTTTCCGTCGGGAAAACCAAAACCTTGCGGTTTTCTCCAACCACTGCCACGTGGTCGCCCTGAACCGGCCGGCAGACCCTCGCACGCACGCCCTCCCGCACGTTGAGCACCTGTTTCCCTGCCCGCTTTTGCGCAATCGCCTCATTCTCCTGAAGGATAAAGCCATCCCCGGCCGTTGACGCCACGAGCAGTTTGCCACCTGGAACATGCACAAACAGCGCGATGGGTTCCGCCTCATTCGGCATGTCGACCATCAGGCGCACGGGCTCGCCCATGCCCCGCCCGCCGGGCAACTGCGCGGCGGACAGTGTGAACATGCGACCGTTGGAAGCAAACATCAGGAGCCGGTCGGTGGTTTCCGCATGAAGGATAAATCCGGGCCCATCCCCGTCCTTGAACTTCAATTCGCTGTCCAGGTCGATATGCCCCTTCATGGCGCGTATCCAGCCCATTTTCGAGCAGACGACCGTGAGCGGTTCGCGCTCGATCATCGACTCAAAGGAAACGTCCTCGATCTCAGGCGCGTCCTCAAAGCCGGTCCGTCGTGCGCCACCCGGCGCCCTGGAGCCAAATTTCTTACGCGCATCGCGCAACTCATCGGAAATACGGCCCCACTGAAGGTCTCCGGAACCAACCAGAGCCTCCAGATCCGCCTTCTCCGCCAGCAGATTATCCCGCTCCTGCCGCAGTTCCATTTCCTCAAGCTTGCGCAGATTGCGCAGGCGCATGTTGAGAATGGCCTCGGCCTGAACATCCGTCAGCTCAAACTCGGCCATCAACACGGCCTTGGGCTGATCCTCATAGCGGATAATCTCAATAACCCGATCGAGGTTGAGATAGGCGATAATATAGCCCGACAGCACCTCCAGCCGGGCCTCGATCTTATCGAGCCGGAACCGCGACCGGCGCAGCAAAACGTCGCGACGGTGATCCAGAAACGCCCGCAGAACATCCTTGAGCGAACAAACCTGCGGCGTGCGACCGTCGATCAGAACGTTCATGTTCATGGAAAAGCGGTTCTCTAGGTCCGTATTCTTAAACAGCGACTCCATGAGAACCATCGGATCAACCGTACGCGACCGCGGTTCCAGAATCAGGCGAATGTCCTCGGCACTCTCATCCCGTATGTCGCCGAGCAGAGGCACCTTTTTGGCATTAATCAGATCGGCGATCCGCTCGATCAGTTTACCCTTCTGCACCTGATAGGGCATTTCCGTGACAACAATCTGCCACTGACCGCGCCCGAGTTCCTCAACCTGCCACCGGGCGCGCACCCGCATGGACCCGCGACCGGTGCGATAGGCTTCCTTGATGGTCGCGCGCGGCTCAATAATGATGCCGCCGGTCGGGAAATCCGGTCCCTGTACGAAATCCATCAGCTTCTCATCCCCCGCATTGGGGAATTTAATCAGATGCAGAGAGGCGTTGCAGAGTTCCTCGATATTGTGCGGCGGAATGTTGGTGGCCATTCCAACCGCAATCCCGCTGGACCCGTTGGCCAGCAGGTTGGGAAATGCCGCAGGCAAAACAACCGGCTCGGATTCCGATCCGTCGTAGTTGTCACGGAAATCCACCGCATTTTCGTTCAGCCCCACCATCAGGGCCTCGGCGGCCTCGGTCAGACGCGCCTCGGTGTACCGCTGCGCCGCAGCGTTGTCGCCGTCGATGTTGCCGAAATTGCCCTGGCCGTCCACGAGTGGATACCGAACTGCAAAATCCTGGGCGAGACGCACGAGCGCATCATAAATTGCCTGGTCCCCATGCGGGTGATAGTTACCCATCACCTCACCGACGATTTTGGCGCATTTCCGGAACGAGCCCTTGGGATCCAGTTTCAGGCCACGCATTGCGAACAGAATACGCCTGTGAACCGGCTTCAGCCCGTCACGCGCGTCCGGAAGTGCCCGGTGCATGATGGTCGAAAGGGCATAGGTCAGATACCGGTCGCCAAGGGCACGGCCCAGGGGCTCGACCGCTATTTTTCCATCGTCTATTTCGGGGGTGTCGGTATCGTCACTCATAGATATGATGTCTACTCCAAGGAACCCCCCCGGTCCAGAATTATTGGGTAAACGGAATATGAACGGAAGGCGTATTGGATGACGCAAACGCATACGGGGCTGCTGTCCCCGGCCGAACTCTTTGGCATGTCGGGCATGGAATATTTCTCCGGCGTCATCGAGGGCAAATACCCCGCTCCGCCAATCTGCGACACCGTCCCGATGGAATTTGTGGAGGCAAGCCCCGAACGGCTTATCCTCTCCAGCCAGGCGACCGAACAGTTTCTCAACCCGATGGGCACGGTCCATGCGGGATTCACCGCCACCCTTCTCGACACCGCCGCGGCCTGCATCGTTCACATCTCTCTAACAGCTGGCGAGGCCTACACCACGCTTGAGATCAAATTAACGCTTCACCGCGCAATAACGCGGGAGACAGGCGAACTTCGCGTTGAGGGCAACATGGTAAACCGCGGGCGGCGCGTTGCAGCGTCCAAATCCTCCGTCAGTGACAGTCGCGGGCGACTGCTGGCCTCCGCAACCAGCACGTGCCTGATCATGCCAGCGTCAGAGGTCAGGGGATGACGCGATCGGTCCTGATCACCGGCTGCTCATCCGGGATTGGCCTCGATTTCGCGCAGACCCTGCACCGGCGCGGCTGGCAGGTGCTGGCCACCTGCCGCAAACAGGCGGATTGCGACAGGCTGACCGCGGAGGGTCTGACCAGTTTCATACTCGATCACGACGAAGACGCGAGCATCACAAACGCCATTCAAACAACGCTGAAACTCACCGAAGGACGCCTTGACGCGGTCGTCCTCAATGGAGCTTTCGCCCAGCCCGGCGCGATGGAGGACATACCCCGCGACGCCATGCGGGCCGTCTACGAGACCAACCTGTTTGGCCCGTTCGAGATCATACGTCAGGTGATCCCGGTCATGCGCGAACAGGGTCATGGACGTATCGTAAATATCTCCAGCGTTCTGGGCATCCTCCCCCTGCGCATGCGCGGCCCCTACTGCGGCACCAAATTCGCAATGGAAGGCATGACCCAGGCTTTGCGCCTCGAACTCGCGGGCAGTGGCATTCATGTCTCCGTCATCCAGCCCGGTCCGATCACCAGCCGCATCCGGCAAAATGCCGCCGCCCATTTCGAACGCTGGATCGACTGGGAAAATTCCGCGCAGCGAAAGGTCTACGAAAAAAGCCTCATGCCGCGCCTCTACGCCAACAAGGAACGCCCCGACCGTTTCGAACTGCCACCGTCCGCCTGCACCAAAAAGCTCATTCACGCCCTCGAACACGCCCATCCACGCCCAAAATATCGTGTAACGGTTCCCACCACCCTTGGCGAAATCGTGCGACGCGCCCTGCCAACCAGCCTTCAGGACCGGCTTCTCGTCAAACAGTAACGTGATCCGGTCGGCTTGCAATTTTCCTCGAAAGGATTAGTCCGGGGACAGGAAACAGGGGAATTCAATGGCACAGGATCCACTTTTCATCGTCGTGGCGGTTGCCTGTCTGCTGGTACTGGCAATTCTGGTTTTCGGCGTCGGCACCTTCGGCAAGGGCGGCGATTTCAACCGGAAATACGCGAACAAGATCATGCGCGCCCGCCTGGTGGCGCAGTTTGTTGCGGTAATTCTTATACTTGTATTCGTCTGGGCACGGAGCGGAGGTTAACTGTATGGTCGTTCTGAGCAAAATCTACACCCGAACCGGCGACAAGGGAGACACCGCGCTCGGTGACGGCTCCCGCGTTGCGAAGCACTCGGCCCGGGTCAACGCTTACGGTACGGTTGACGAGTTGAACGCCGCGGTTGGCCTGGCCCGTGTCGAGTATGACGGCGACGAACACACCGCGCTTTCCCGCATTCAAAACGACCTGTTCGACCTCGGCGCGGACCTCTGCCGCCCGGAAGTAGAGGACGGAGAGGAGCCGGAATACCCGCCGCTGCGCGTCACGCCGGAACAGACCGCACGCCTCGAGGCCGAAATCGATCTGATGAACGAGCGCCTTGAACCGCTCCGCAGCTTTGTTCTGCCCGGCGGATCACGCCTTGCGGCACATCTCCATGTGTGCCGGACCGTCTGCCGTCGTGCGGAACGTCTCGTGGTGGAACTGGCTGGCGATGAAAAAATCAATCCGGCGGCCGTGACGTACCTCAACCGTCTGTCGGACTGGTTTTTTGTTGCCGCCCGCGTTGCCAATGACGATGGTCGCAACGACGTTCTCTGGGTGCCTGGGGCCAACCGCTAAACGCTGCAATCCCTCCCCAACGCTAACTTCTCGCTCCTCATCGTGATGTCGCCGGGCATTTTTGGCAGCTGTTAACGCCAAGTTATGGTTGCACCTGCTGCCGCACGAACGTATCCACTCGCTTCAGGTGAATTTAAGCTGCGAGGCGTCCAGTCACCTGCGGTTTGCGGGCGCCCGCGTTCAAACATTGGGGAGCGCCATGAAGGTTCTCGTGCCTGTCAAACGCGTGATCGACTACAATGTGAAGGTGCGGGTGAAGGCCGACGGCACCGGTGTTGATCTGGCAAACGTAAAAATGTCGATGAATCCCTTCGACGAGATCGCTGTCGAGGAAGCAATCCGTCTGAAGGAAAAAGGCGTCGCAACCGAGGTTGTGGTTGTTTCCATCGGCGTGAAGAAGGCACAGGAAACCCTGCGTACCGCGCTTGCCATGGGGGCCGACCGCGCCATTCTGGTCGAGGCTACCGACGACGTTCACACAGATATCGAGCCCCTGGCCGTTGCGAAAATCCTCAAGGGTGTCGCCGACGCCGAGGAACCCGGTCTGATCATCGCCGGCAAACAGGCCATCGACAACGACATGAACGCGACCGGCCAGATGCTGGCCGCCCTGCTCGGCTGGCCGCAAGCGACATTCGCCTCCGAGATCGAAATGGGTGACGGCTCCGCGACGGTTACGCGTGAGGTGGACGGCGGCCTGCAGGTCATCAAGGTGAACCTGCCTGCAATCGTAACCGCCGACCTGCGCCTCAACGAGCCGCGCTACGCCTCGCTGCCCAACATCATGAAGGCCAAGAAAAAGCCGCTCGAAGAGAAAACGCCCGCCGATTACGGCGTGGATGTGACCCCGCGCCTGAAAATCGTCGGCACGGCCGAGCCATCCACCCGCAAGGCGGGCGTCATGGTCGGATCGGTTGACGAGCTGGTCGAGAAACTCAAAACGGAAGCGGGGGTTATCTGATGGCTGTCCTTGTTTACGCAAAACACGACAACAGCGAACTGAATGACGCCACGTCCAGGGCCGTCGCAGCGGCAAAAGCAATCGGCGGTGACATCACCGTTCTGGTCGCCGGCGAAAACTGTGGCGATGTGGCCTCTGCCGCTGCCGCGCTCGATGGCGTCGCCGCCGTTCTCCACGTTGAGGGCGCTCATTACGCCCACCGCCTCGCGGAGCCGCTGACCGACCTGATACTCGGTCTGGCTGATGGTTACGAGCACATCGTGTTCCCGGCCACCACCACCGGCAAAAACGTCGCACCGCGCCTTGCCGCGCTTCTCGATGTCATGGTCATCTCCGACATTACCGGCGTAGTGGATGCCAACACGTTTGAGCGCCCGATCTATGCTGGTAACGCGATTCAGACCGTGGAAAGCACCGACGCCAAAAAAATCATCACCGTGCGTGGCGCGAGCTTCGACGGTGTTGGCGAGCAGGCTGCCGCAGACATCAGCACCGGTGAGGCCGCGGCCGATCCGGGCGTGTCCAGTTTCGTCGAGGACCGGGTACAGGAATCCGACCGCCCCGAACTTTCCTCCGCAGGCATCGTGGTCTCCGGCGGTCGGGGTGTTGGCTCCGAGGAAAACTTCGCCATTATCGAAAAACTGGCGGACAAACTCGGTGCAGCGGTTGGCGCCTCCCGTGCTGCCGTCGATTCCGGCTATGCCCCCAATGACTGGCAGGTTGGCCAGACAGGCAAGGTCGTGGCCCCTGAACTTTACATCGCCGTCGGCATCTCCGGCGCGATTCAGCACCTTGCCGGCATGAAGGACTCCAAGGTCATCGTTGCCATCAACAAGGACGAGGAAGCCCCGATCTTCCAGGTGGCCGACTACGGTCTCGTCGCCGACCTCTTCGAGGCCGTTCCGGCCCTTGAGGAAAAACTCGGCTGATCCAATCCGGCCCGCTTCCGCTGTTGGGAGCGGGCCGATTTCGCAGTGCGGCACATAGAGGTTGCACGCGCCCTGCCCCCCATCCTATTGTCATTGCGATAACGGAACACGAGGCACTCCCCCCATGGAAATCAGCAGCGTAGGCGTCATTGGCGCGGGTCAGATGGGCAATGGCATCGCCCATGTTTTTGCACTCGCGGGCTACAACGTTACGCTCAACGACATTTCCGAGGAGGCCCTCGAAAAAGCCCTCGCGACGATCCGCAAAAACATGGATCGCCAGGTTTCACGGGAAACGATTTCCGCCGAGGATCAGGAAAACGCCCTCGCCCGGCTCAAGCCCACAACGGACATTGCCGAGGTCGGCGGGTCCGACCTGATCGTGGAATCCGCTACGGAAAACGAGGCGATCAAACACAAAATATTTGAGGGCCTGGCCCCTCATCTCGGCCCCAACACACTCCTGACCTCGAACACCTCCTCCATTTCGATCACCCGCCTCGCCGCCAATACGGACCGGCCGGAGAGATTCATGGGGTTCCATTTCATGAACCCGGTGCCGCTGATGCAGCTGGTGGAACTGATCCGCGGCATCGCGACCGACCAGGAAACCTACGAGACCCTGCGCGGCGTGGTCGAAAAGCTCGGGAAAACCCATGCAAGCTCCGAGGACTACCCGGCGTTCATTGTAAACCGCATCCTGATCCCGATGATCAACGAGGCGGTCTACGCACTTTACGAGGGTGTGGGCTCGGTGCAGTCCATCGACACATCCCTGAAACTCGGCGCAAACCACCCCATGGGACCGCTGGAACTCGCGGATTTCATCGGTCTGGACACCTGCCTTGCCATCATGAACGTGCTGCATGACGGTCTGGCCGACACCAAATACCGCCCCTGCCCGCTTCTGACCAAATATGTCGAAGCCGGTTGGCTGGGCCGCAAGACCAAACGCGGTTTCTACGATTACCGCGGCGAGAAACCCGTCCCGACGCGGTAACGGTCCCGCCCCTATCCGGTTCGCGTGATTTTCAGCTCGAGGCTTCCGGAATTGTTGCCATATGTCTGCCAGGCATCGTTGGCGTAGACATAGAGAAACCCGTCCGCAGAAGGTGTGAATCCCGTCACACCGTTTCCGATTTCGAAGGTCTCATGTGATCCGGGGCCACCGTCCCCGGCATTGTTCGCAACAACGCCCACCAGCGAAAACCAGCTGAACTCCTCATGCCGACGGGTGAGGAGAAAATCCGTCTCCGTGTTCCTGGTGACCTTCCGGAACAGGCGTTCAAGCAGGCCCAGACCGGTTCCCGCCACATGCGCAATCTCGCCGGGCTGAAAATCCCCGTCATCGGTTCCGCCTGGACCACAGGTTACCGTACCATCCGTCCACTGGCCGGATGCGCTGAAATCGTAGGTTTCTCCGGCACGCAGATAAAATGGCGTCCGGTTCCATCTGGGCCGCGCCATGGCCTCGGTGACTTCCGTCTGACCAACGGCCAAGTTGCTATGGACCCAGTAATCCGGATCCGCCGCCGGCGGCGCGGCCTTGCGGGCCACGGCGGCCGGATGCACTGATGCCTCTTCCATGCCTTCACCGAACAGCGGCACCGCTCGCGGACGTGTTTTGAGTTTTTTGAACACACCCGAGAGCGAATCGTGCAGGAACCCGTCAGGTCTCTCCTCACCGAGCGAGGCCTCCGCATCGGGCTTGAACGCGAGTTCCTGATCCTCGGCCTCCCGCATCATCCATCGCAGTGAAATGTTGCTAAGCTCAGGCTCCGGATACCCACCACCCACATCACCGTGAACACCGGGGAACCAGATCTGTTTTACGTCGCGATGCTCTTCCAGCCCGGTCCAGAATGTCGGCGTAAAACTCTGCCGCTGCTCATCCATCGCCAGCGCATGGCGCGCATGGGCAACCACATTACTCAGTTCGGTGTCGTGAAACGCGTGCCAGGCCGGGTTGTCGAGAACGTTCAGGAAACCCAGATCATCGGGGATGCCAAGCGAGCCAACCGTATCCCAAACACCCAGGAAGTGAACCGGCGTCTGCTTGCGCCCCGTCGACCCGGCCGGAGTATTGAAGAACGACAGTTTCGACGAAAACTCCGCGTCGTCCTGACTGCGGTACATGTTGAATATGCGGCGAACCTGCGCGTCACGCTCATCCTCATTGAGGTCCGGCCCGGTCAGGTCCAGCAGCCCATATCCCGAAATCATCCCGGCCAGGCTCCGCACCGTATAGGCGCCACGACTGAACCCAAACAGATATATCCGGTCGCCGGGCGTGTAGTTCGTGGCAAGCCAAAGATAGCCTTCCCGAATATCCTCGCTGAGGCCAAGCCCCAAACCACCGCCGGTCAGGCGCTGAACAAAACTTTCACCAGCACCGATGCCCGTGATGTAGTGGCATTTTTGAGGCAAACCATTGTTGTCCGTATCTCCAAGAAACTTCACCAGGCGGCTCACGTTCGAGGCGGTGGACACGCCACTTTCCTCATCGTCGGGGGTCTGCCAGGTGCCATCGGCACAGACAACCAGATTAGCCATACCAAAATCCTTTAACCGTTGAACTCACCCCGACTATAACACGTCAGACGATTTTCGCCAGGATTGTGGAGTTTGGCGCCTGTCAGACCCCGGTCAGCTCAAAATCAAGTCCCGCCAGCACCGCACCGTTGGCCAGTATCTCAACCCTGTGCGTCCCGCTGTTGAACCGTCGCGTCGTAATCGGGCGCATGGCATGCCGTTTGCTGATCGAGACCGTCTCACCGGGCGGAAGCTTCAACACCTTAAGCTTGAACACTTTCGGCGCCCGCGATCCGTTGGCCTTAACGTAATGCACCTGGTAGTCGAGAATTATGTCCTGCACCTCATCCGCCCGCGAGTTCATGTCAAACCGGAATTCCAGAGCGGTTCCGAACTCAACCACATCCGACGCCAGCCAAAACCGGGACACATCCACCTGCGCGGGCCCATAGCCCAGCGCCTTCAGCGTCGCCGGATGCCCCTGCTTGATCAGCGTTCTGCAGGCATGTTTGACCAGCCGCGCCCGGTTTTTGCCCGCATCCTCCATCCACTCCGCCGCGATCCCCGCGACCAGATCCGGGTGATCCTTGGCGATGTCGTTGAGATTGTTGGCAACCGAGCGACGGACATATTCCTCCGGATCATCACGCAGCATCTCCAGAACCGGCAGCACGGGCGCGGGATCCCGGACAAACGTGTTCAGCCTGATCCCCCACGGCAATCTGGGCCGCGACCCTTCCGAGGCGAGCCTGCGCACATGGAAATTCGTATCCTGCGCCCAGGCTCTCACATGCTCCATTGCCCGCGCCTCGTCGGCTACAATGAACGGGCGAACCGCAAACTCCGACGAGAACCGCTTCGTCAGGTCCCTCAGCAGATCCATTGCCCGGTCAAAATCCCCCATACCCCGCTCCGCGACGAAATCGCCGATCGGCATGATGGCCCAGCCCCGAATGCCACGGTCATCCGTCGCCATATCGGACAGGACAGCCTCCTCTTCCGGATGCAGGGCCGCGGCAATCACGTCCGCCGCGGCCTCAAAATTTTCGGGCAGGTAGCGCACCAGTGCCGCGGTGATCTGCCGCGAGCGATCCCGCAACTCCAGATCCTCAAGCCCGTCTGCCGCAGTGCGAACGAATCCCTCCCGGTCGAATTCAGGCATGTGTTGCGCCAGATGTCCGCCAAGCGACGCAACCAAATCAGGGCTGAAAAGGTTTTTGAACGGTTCGGGCATTGGCTCCCATCACATCGGCATCAGCGTTGCGGACCACCCGCGACAGATCGGTCCGCAGGCTGTAGCATGGTGCTACTGCAAAGGAGTGTCAGTGTCATGCGGTTGATCCTCGGCGTCATTTTCGCGCTGCTTCTCGCTACCACCCCGCCGCGGGCGGCACCGTGGGTCATCAGCCCTGAGTCCCAGGTCACCGTCAGTGTAAAATGGGCCGGCGGGACCGCCAGGGTCGTGTTCCCGGAAATCCTCGGAGAGATTGACTTCGATGCGGCCCACCCCGAACGGGTCGAGGCGGAGGTGCACGTGCGTGCCCGCTCCGGGTCGACCGGCGTCGCTCTCGCCGACCAACTGCTGCAAAGCAGGGATTATCTCAGTTCAGCCGAGTATCCGGAGATCAGCTTCGATCTTACTGGCCTCGAACAGACCTCCCGAAGCACCGCGGATATTTTCGGGAACATAACCCTGCGCGGCATCACCCGCCCCATCACGTTCAGGGCATCCGTCTTCCGCTACGGCCCGTCCTCCGACGACCCCGACCGCTTCGAGGCAGGCTTCGACATGTCCGGCCGGGTCGACCGCAGGGAGTTTGGGTCAACCGAGGGCGCGCCCGAGATTGCCACAATCCTCCCCGTGGGGATCAGACTTCTGATCACATCGAAATAGAATTTACCTCCAATTTCGACGCAAATGTGAGGGTTGAGCCGCCTTCGTTTCCACTCGGGAAACAAAATGTTGGCACACAAATGGCTGGATTATTGGCGACAAAAACACGATCTGGGGTTCAGCAACAAGGAAGGACCTGACATGAAATTCATCCATCTGGCCGCTGCCGCCGCCATTTCCGTCGCTCCGCTGCCCGCTTTTGCGGAGTGGACGCTCGACAAATCCCACGCCTCGATCTTCTTCGATGTGGAACACCTTGGTTTCTCCACCGTGACCGGAACCTTCGAGGAGTTCGATGCGGACATCACCTTCGATCCCGAGGATCTCGCCGCAACCGAAGTGGCGGTGACCATCGCGGCCGACAGCGTAAACACTTTTTTCGAGGCCCGTGACGAGCACGTCAAAAACGCGGATTTCCTCGATGTGGCCAACCACCCGGAAATCACCTTCGTTTCCACCGGCATCGAAATGACCGGTGACAATACCGCTGAACTGACCGGCGACGTGACAATCAAGGGCACGACCAATTCCGAAACCTTTGACGTTGTCATGAACCAGGTCGGTGAAAACCCGTTCAACCCGGAACAGCAGGTCGCAGGCTTCACCATCACCGGTGACATTGACCGCACCGACTACGGTATCGATTTTGGCGCACCGGTCATCGGCGCGGTTCTGCCGGTCACGATCAATATCGAGCTGAACAACTGATAGCGGATTCTGGAAGCGGAGCGGACGGCCATGCAGGCGGTAAACACAACTGAAAGCTGGGGGTGGGTAACCCGTCTCATTCACTGGGTTATGGCCGTCCTTATCCTCTTTCAACTCGGCATGGGGCTTTACATGACCAATGCCGTTGACGATCTTCTGCGGCAGTACAGCCTGACGCAGACCCACAAGAGCTGGGGCTTCGTTGTGTTCGTGCTGGCCGTCCTCCGTATCATGTGGCGGCTGGTCCAGCGCAAATCCCCCGGGCGACCCGGCGACACACCCGTGTGGCAATGGACGGTCGCGGAGGTCACACACAAAATTCTTTACCTGATGATGTTCATCATGCCGCTTTCGGGCTGGGCCATGTCAGCCGCCTCGCCCAACCAGGACCTGCTGAACATGAAAAACATGGTGTTCGGGGTTTGGGAAATGCCGGACCCCTGGGTGCCAGGTGTCAAATCCGTGGAGGCCTTTTTCGCCTCCGTCCACTGGTTTGGGGCGCTGCTGCTCACCGCAATTTTGCTGGCGCACGCCGGCGCGGCGATCAAGCATCACCTGATCAACCGCGACGACGTGCTCAAGCGCATGACTTACGGCCGTTAGAGCTTCTCCGGCCTGGCGGAAGACCAATGCCCCGCCGCCAGCCTTTGAACACCCGATGCCCCCACACTTGGTGGGGGCACCCGATCGCAACCGACCCGATCAGGCCGCTGCGTCCGGGCTCCTGCGGCTGTTCATGAACTGGTCGAACTCGGCCCGGTCCTTCGCGGAGCGCAGTTCCTCAAGGAACGTCACAAACGCGTCGCGCTCCTCTTCCAGACGTTTCAGGGTTTCCTCGCGATAGCTGTCGAACGCGACGTTCCCGGTTTTACCGAAATCCGCCCGGCGACTGCGACGGTTTTTCCACTTGCTGCTGCATCCCATGCGCTTGCTCCATATCATGTAAAATAGAATTCCAAGACCGATCGGCCAAAACACGATGAATCCTGCGACCATCGCGATAATCCAGGCCGACTTACCCCGCTCATCCAGCCAATCGCGGGATTTTTCCAACCATTGGGACACCGTGTCCATCATGCGCTCCTTTCAATGTTAATGTTAATTACATTCACATATTTGGGATGCCGGGTTCCAAAGTCAATATTCCGGGGCAACTTTTTTCGAGATTTGTCCGTTTCGACCAAAATCCTTGGCAAAAACGCAGGTTTTACCCGGTTTCGAGCACGTACATGTCCACTTCAGCCTGCGAAAGCTCAGGGTAAATCACGAACCCCGCCTTGCGAAGAACCCGCGCTGACGCGGAATTTGACCTGTCCACACCGCCAATAAGCCGCAACTTCGCACCGTCCGAGGCCGCCTCAACGAGCCCGCTCACCATCTCTGATGCCAGACCCCGCCCCCAGACCGCTTCGCCCAGAAGATAGCCAATATGGAGCGCAGGAACGTCGCCACGCTCCGCATCCACTGCAAGGATAATGAGCCCAACCAATCGCCCATCGTCCCGGAGGCGCACCAGCAAAACCTCGCTCTCTTCCGCCCGGGCGTCGACCCAGGAACTCACCGCGTTCCGCCCTGAGCCCAACTGAAGCGGCGGAGGCAGATGCTCAAGCACCGGCGGGGTCAAAATCTCCGCAAGTGACTTTTCAATCCGGTCTCTCGCCAATGGATCCGTGAGGTCCGAACGCCAGTGACGCACATGCAGTTGCGGCGTCACGAACCCGTGCGGCATGATGGCGGTCACCGTATCAATCCCAGCCCACGCAGATAAATCGCCGCACCGCTTTCCAGCATCTCATCGGCTGAATACGGCGCTCTGGCTCCCGGCGCTCCACGACTGAACAACTCCACAACGCCGTGGCTCAAGGCCCAGATGTGATTGGCGACCATGCCCGGCGGCGGCCGCTTCTCCGGCGGCAGGGCATCAGCCAGCTGTTCGGCCGCCTTGCGCAAAACACCCATCGCGCGCTCCGTCGCCCGTGCAAGCTCGGAGTTTCCGGCGATTGAAACACCGCTTTCAAACATCGCGATGTAATAACCGGGATTTTCCCGCGCGAATTCCAGATAGGCCCGCCCCGTCGCCATGAATGCTGACAGCGTTGAGGGTCTGCCATCGTTGAACACCGCCTCAAGCCGATCCGCAAACATCGTAAAGCCGCGCAGGGCGACCTCCTCAATCAACTCGTCCCGGCCCCGAAAATGACGATAGGGTGCGGCGGCACTCACCCCTGCAACCCGCGCGGCCTCGGCCAGCGTAAACCCAAGCGGACCTTTTTCCTCGATCAGGCCAAGCGTAGCCTCAACGAGGGCTTCCCGCAGGTTGCCGTGATGGTATTTCCGTCTGGTGCCTTTGCCCTCAGTCATACCGTGACCTACCGGCACTCAACGCGGGTGACAACCACCCGCAACGCCTGCACCCGGGCCCATGCGGTCAGGACGGTTCGCCGAAACGGTTTGCGACGAGGGATTTGATTTCGTCAGCGACCTCCTCGCTGTCGTCGCCCTCTATCTCGACCTCAATGTGACTTCCCCAGGACGCGCCCAGGCTCATCAGACCCATTATGGAGTCCCCTGGCACCTCGATGCCGTCCTTGCGTACCGTCACACGCGAGCCGAACCGCTCGACCACTTCGACAAATTTCGCCGAAGCACGCGCATGCAGCCCCTTCGTGTTTACCATTTCAAGGCTGAATTTCATTCCGTCCCCAGGCAGTGTTTTCTCAGGTTTTGGCGCCTGACACCGCTCTGGCATCAAACCCTGCCAAACTGTTGATGTACTTGCGCCCGGTCGTCAAGGCGGAGGCCACCGCCTCATCAAGGGACAGATGCCTGGTTTTGGCCAGTTTGATCAGGAGCGGCATGTTCACGCCGTAAAGCACCCGGTGCCGCGAGGTGTTGCACGCGCATACGGCCAGGTTCGACGGCGTGCCGCCAAACATGTCCGTCACGATGATGACACCGTCCCCGTCATCCACGGCGGCCACCGCGTCGTCGATCTCATCCTGTTTGGTTTCGGCATTGTCGTCCGGGCCCACGGCAACCGAAATGGTGCCGGGCCGTTTCCCGACCACATGCTCCATCGCCGAAAGATATTCCCCGGCAAGTCCGCCATGCGCGACGATGACAATACCAATCACTAACAGGTCACTCCACTACCTCACGGTCCGGCTGTCCCGCCCCCAGCCTTTCAAGATCACGATGGCGGGCCGACACCGACCACCCCTCACGGGCGAGACTTGCTGCAAACATCTCCGTTACCGACACTGATCTGTGCTTCCCTCCCGTACAGCCAAAACCAATACTGAAGTAACTCTTGCCCTCCCGCTGATACGCGGGAAGAAGAAACAGTACCAGATCCAGTAACCGGGTATAGAACGGATCGAAGGCCCGGTCTTCCTGGACAAACTGCTGTATTGTTTTTTCCAGCCCCGTCCGGGGCCGAAGTTCCATTACATAGTGCGGATTTCGCAAAAACCGCACGTCTATTACCATGTCAGCGCCCCGCGGCACTCCGCGCCGGTAGGAAAACGACTGAAGATTGACGACAAGCGCGTTGCCGTTCTCCTCGGCCTGAAACTGCCGCACTATCTCGGCGCGTAACTCATGTACGTTCAAAGGCCCGGTCCGGATCAAAACATCCGCGGCCAGGCGTAGCGGTTCCAGCAGGGCGATCTCCCGGTCGATGCCAGTTTTGGGATCCCCGTCCGGGCTCATCGGATGCCGCCGCCGCGTTTCGCTGTAGCGCTGGATCAACGTGTCCGCATCGCAGTCGAGATAGGTCAGCACCGGGGCCTTGCCCGTGCGGCTTTCCACCTCCGCCAGCGCCTCGAACAGACCTTCGACGGCAAAATCCCGGTTCCGCGGATCAATCCCGACCACCAGGGGGCGCGAAACGACCGGGTCGGAAAACAGGCGGGTCAGAAGGGATATGGGCAGGTTGTCGATCGCCTCATACCCCATGTCCTCAAGAGCGTTGATTGCAGTAGACCGGCCCGAGCCACCTGGTCCGGTAACAACCACCACATCCTGTTGCGGTCTTATTGCGCCTGCGCTGGACAACGTCCTGGTGCCCCGTAACTCTGAACAAACTCGGACGTCAGTCGGACATCCTGCCGGCATTGTTCATTAATAGTGTCAACACATCGTCAATATTTGGAACATTCGCCCCGGAAATCAATCTCACGGAACTTCCCAGGTACGTTATGTACTGCGGCTGTGGCATTCGGGTTTGGCTTTCCTGGTCCAGATCGACCACAAGTTGCAACGCAGCATCATCACACACGTCTACGGACAAAAGCCCCAGCATCCGCGCCTCGATCCGCCCGCGAATCGCATCAGGCGCCCGCATCGCCACCTGTGCCCCTGCCTGGCGCAGCTCCACCCGGTCATCGGAGACGAGCATCGCGCCCCGCGCCATAAGGCGAATGGCAAGCCCGGATTTACCCGATCCGGTGGCGCCGAGGATCAGCAGACCCCGCCCGTCAAAGGCCACCGCGGTCCCGCGAACACTCAACATGGGCATTTACGACTCATTTGTGACGTTCGGGCATTTTTCCCACGCAGCTTTCGTTTTCCGCGAAAACGAAAGCAACTGAACATCAACAGCAACACAGACCAACAAAATCCTGGGAGCATTTTCCCCAAATCCCGCCTCTTAACCATATCCCACCACAAATTTCGCGGTTCCCTCATGTTATACAGTGTTCAGGCCGTTTGTTTTGCACCCGCGAAGCAGCGGCCAATTGTTGGGACAGACCTCATTAACAGGCCGGCGGGGGCCAACAGGGGTTTAACAGGAGAATAACGATTATGGCGACGGCTTTGGTCAATCCGGATCTTACACTCGAAACCACAGGATTCCCAGGCGCGTCGAGCGTCCATTACAACCTTCTTGAGCCTGCTCTGGTCGAGGCCGCGCTGCGCCGCGGCGAAGGTGAACTGGGCCAGGGTGGCGCGTTCCTCTGCTCCACCGGGAAGCATACCGGCCGCTCGCCCAAGGACAAATTCGTGGTGGACGAACCAGGCACCCGGGACAGCATCTGGTGGGAAAACAACGGCCGGATGCAGCCGGAACATTTTGAACGGCTCGAAGCCGACATGAAGGCCCATATCGCGGGTGGCGAACTTTTCGTTCAGGACCTTTATGCCGGCGCCGACGTAAACTACCGTCTCAACGTGCGCGTGATCACCGAACTGGCCTGGCACGGTCTGTTCATCCGTCACCTTCTGCGCCGCCCGGATATTGCCGATCTGGAGACCTTTGTCCCCGGCTTCACGATCCTGAACTGCCCGAGCTTCCGCGCCGATCCGGAGCGTCACGGCTGCCGCTCCGACACCGTGATCGCCATTTCTTTCGAGAAAAAACAAATACTTATTGGCGGCACAGCCTATGCTGGCGAGAACAAAAAATCCGTGTTCTCCGTGATGAACTATCTGCTGCCGGAACAGGGCGCGATGCCCATGCACTGCTCCGCCAACCACGCCAAGGGCGATCCCGGCGACGTGGCCGTGTTCTTTGGACTTTCCGGCACCGGCAAAACCACGCTCTCCGCCGATCCGAACCGTGTCCTGATCGGTGACGACGAGCATGGCTGGTCCGATACCGGCGTGTTCAACTTTGAGGGCGGCTGCTACGCCAAGACCATCAACCTCTCCGAGAAAGCCGAGCCGGAGATTTACGCGACCACCAAACGCTTCGGCACCATCGTTGAGAACATGGTCCATGACCCGGTCACCCGGGAGCTTGACTTCAACGATGACAGCCTCACGGCCAACACCCGTTGCGCCTACCCGCTCGACGCGATCTCGAACGCCTCGCCGGTTGCTCGCGGTGGATTGCCGAGCAATATCATCATGTTGACCTGCGACGCATTTGGTGTTCTGCCGCCAATCGCGCGTCTGTCGCCGGCACAGGCCATGTACCATTTCCTTTCAGGCTTCACCTCCAAGGTCGCCGGAACCGAACGCGGCGTGACCGAGCCGCAGCCGACATTCTCCACCTGCTTTGGCGCGCCCTTCATGCCGCGTCGCCCGGAGGTTTACGGCACCCTGCTGCGCGACAAAATTGCCGAGCATG
This sequence comes from Alphaproteobacteria bacterium, assembly GCA_030427145.1. Taxonomy (GTDB): domain Bacteria; phylum Pseudomonadota; class Alphaproteobacteria; order Rhodobacterales; family Rhodobacteraceae; genus Amaricoccus; species Amaricoccus tamworthensis. The sequence goes on from JAUHWT010000001.1 coordinate 23,287, forward strand.
GCGCGACCTGCTGGCTGGTGAACACCGGATGGACCGGCGGCGCGTATGGTACCGGATCGCGTATGCCAATTGCGGCAACCCGTGGGCTTTTGACCGCGGCGCTCGATGGCACCCTGAACGATGTGGAATTCCGGCGCGATCCTAACTTCGGATTTGAGGTTCCGGTCGCGGTTGCGGGTGTGGACAACAGCCTGCTGGACCCGCGCGGGACCTGGGCCGATCCGGAAGCGTATGATGCACAGGCTGCGAAGCTGGTCGAGATGTTCTCGGAAAACTTCGCGCAATACGAGGCAAGCGTCGGAGACGACGTTATTGCGGCGGCGGTGCGTGCCGCCTGAAAGGGTTAGGGCAATGGGGAGCCCTTAACCCGAAAAAAGAGCTCCACCGGGGGCTCTTTTTTTTAACCTCGCGGCGGCGCAAAAAATCACGTTCCGCAAGAAAGTTCTGCAAGCGGATCAATTCAATGAATTTTCTTTCGCAAGATTGACGCCCAGGCCGAGGCTTATTACCCTAAACGCAACTGCAGCATTTGATTCGGCATCGCACAAACGATGCCTCCACCTCACCGGAAGGTACGCCCATGAACAAGCAGCCCGGAACCGAACTTCATTCCGCAATCATCCTGCCGGACCTGATCGGTCTGTGTGATGAGGCGGTGGCGGCTGCGGGTTCCGTGGCGGAACTGGCCCGCGACAGGCTGCGGGACCGGACGGTGATGGACGGGCGCGTTTCGGGCGCGGCCCTGGAGGCCGAACAGACCGCGGCCCACGCGCTGTCCTGGGTGACGACATATGTGGAAAGCCTTCGCGAGCTTCTGGGCTGGGCCAAAAACTTCAATGATTCCGGTGACTTCGGAGAAATGGAGCAGCTGCTCCTCCAAATCGCCTTTGGTGAGTATCTCTGGCAAATTTATGGCGGCATTCCGATGTCCCAGGGCGAAATCGTACGGCTTCAGGACACGGGCCTCTCCCAGGACGACCAGCGTGGGCTGATGAACGGGGCCGTGATGAGCCTCACGCAGAGCGGTAACACCGATGGCGCGCGCAAACGTCTGGTTGAGTTGATGATCCAGGCGGATGGCAGCGCGTCGTTTGGGGCCACCGGTCTCGACGATGACTACGACATGATCCGCGACCAGTTCCGGCGGTTCGTCGAGGATCGTGTGGTGCCCCATGCCCATGAATGGCACCTGAAGGACGAGCTTATCCCTCTGGAAATACTGGAGGAAATGGGCGAGCTGGGCGTGTTCGGCCTGACCATCCCGGAGGAGTATGGCGGCTTCGGCATGTCCAAAACGGCCATGTGCGTTGTCACCGAGGAGCTGAGCCGGGGCTATATCGGTGTTGGGTCGCTCGGCACCCGCTCCGAAATTGCGGCGGAGTTGATCATTGGCGGCGGTACGGAGGAGCAGAAGCAGCACTGGCTGCCGATGATTTCCTCCGCTGAGATCCTGCCTACGGCGGTGTTCACGGAGCCCAACACCGGCTCGGATCTCGGCTCCCTGCGCACCCGCGCGGTGCGGGACGGGGACGATTATGTGGTGACGGGCAACAAGACCTGGATCACCCATGCGGCCCGCACGGATGTGATGACCATGCTGGTCCGGACTGACCCCAAGACCGATAATTATTCAGGTCTTTCAATGCTTTTGGCGGAAAAGCCGCGCGGCACGGATGACAACCCCTTCCCGGCTGAAGGCATGACCGGCGGCGAAATTGAGGTGCTGGGATACCGCGGGATGAAGGAATATGAGCTTGGGTTTGACGGGTTCCGGGTAAAGGCCGACAACCTGCTCGGCGGTGTCGAGGGTCAGGGCTTCAAGCAGCTGATGCGGACCTTTGAAAGTGCGCGGATCCAGACGGCAGCGCGGGCGATTGGGGTGGCGCAGAACGCGCTGGAGCTGGGACTGAAATACGCCCAAGACCGGAAGCAGTTCGGCAAACCGCTGGTCAGTTTCCCACGGATCTATTCGAAACTGGCCATGATGGCGGTTGAAATCATGATCACGCGGCAGCTAACTTACTATTCCGCAAGGGAAAAAGACGAGGGCCGCCGCTGTGACCTCGTGGCCGGGATGGCGAAGCTTCTGGGCGCGAGGGTCGCGTGGGCGTCGGCGGACAACAGTTTGCAGATCCACGGCGGCAACGGGTTTGCGCAGGAATATCCCATCAGCCGGGTTCTGTGTGACGCGCGGATTTTGAATATTTTCGAGGGTGCGGCGGAGATCCAGGCGCAGGTGATTGCGCGCAGGCTGTTAGAAATGCCGAAGGCCTGAGCCGAAAAAATCTATGCGGGCTGGGGGTTTAGCCCGCGCTGGATGCTTTCGACCGCACGTGCGCGGGCGGAGGGGAGACGTTCCTGATTGAGGGTTGGGGCGAGCCATTTGTCGAGAAACCAGCCGGTCAGGCGAAATCCGGCGGCGAGATCGGAGGGCTGCGCCTGATCCCCCGACTCCCAACCGTCACGCAAAAAAACAGGCAATTCCAGCAACTTGTCGGACCACGGCGCCCCGGCCTCACTGCTGACGGCACGGCCGGATTTAGGGGAGACCCAGATGAGGTCGGCGGTGGTGCCGGTGCCGGCGCATTTGGTGAGGTCGAGGCCGAAGCCGAGTTCGCGCAGCAGGGCGAGCTCCCAGGCGGCATAAAGCTGCGGCCAATCCTGCGATGCGCCCAAAACAGTCAACAATTCCAACGTCCTGGCGTAAAGCCAGGGGTGTGGTTCACGCTCCGCGAGGCTCACCGAAACGAGGGCCGTGACGGAAGATAATGTCGCCAGAGCGGCTCTATTTGACATAATCTGAGCGGTTCGCGCCGGAAGTGGATCGACGCGGAAATTGCCGAGATGTTCCTCGAGACGGGCGGACCAGTCGAGGGAGAGGATGGCGCCGGGCTGGAGGATTGGGGCCATTTTTCGGCTGGCGCCGCCGCGCACAACGCCAGGGTGACGGCCGTGTGCCTTCGTCAAAACCTCAATGATTACAGAGGTTTCGCCGTGCCGTCGGGCAGAAAGAAGTATCCCCTCGTCGCGCCATTCCATTGCAAAAATCTAGCCGGAAAGGCCCGGTTCGTCCAGCAGGGTTCGGCCGTGGCGGTCCTCGACCTCGATAATCCAGATGTCGGGATCGAAGCTGCGTTGCCGGGCGAGGTAAGCCTCAACATCGGCGTCGGCACCTTCGCTGAAGACGGTCCAGACGCGATTGCCGGCCGCATCCCAACTTCTTGAAAAGGCTTGGGAATTACCATCCAAAGTGTTGAGCTTCACGATTACCGAACCGGCGGTCGCGTCGCCTTTGGAGGTCACGAAAGCGGGAATGTCATTGAGGCGGAGGCGGGTGAGATAGGCCTGGACCCAGAATTCGGCCGTGAGGCGCGGTGTCATGCGCGGAAGTGTCCGTTTTGGGTGATAAGTGGCACAGACTGAGAGTCAGTTGGCACAGATTGTGAATCAAATGGCACAGATTGCACGAAAAACGGCAAATTTGGCGCAGATTGCACGTGGTTTTGCCCTGCGCGGCTCAACTGTCCCCGTCCGAGAAGTTCAGACCCATTTCCGAATACCGCTCGGCCTCGTCGAGCCATCCGGGGCGGACCTTGACGGTCAGGAAGAGGTGAACCTCCTGGCCCAGGAATTCCTTAAGCTCGGTCCGGGCGGCCTTGCCGACGGCCTTGACGGTCTCGCCCTTCGGTCCGAGCAGGATGCCCTTGTGACCGTCACGGGCGACGTAAATGACCTGGTCGATTTTGACGGAGCCGTCCGGACGCTCCTCCCAGGCCTCGGTTTCCACGGTCAGCTGATAGGGCAGTTCCTGGTGGAGGCGCAGGGTGAGTTTTTCGCGGGTGATCTCGGCAGCGATCTGGCGGGTGGCCATGTCGGCAATCTGGTCGTCGGGATAGAGCCAGGGCCCCTCCGGCACTTCCGACGCCAGCCATTTGCGCAGGTCGTCGATGCCGTGACCGCGCTCGGCGGAGATCATGAAGGTGGAGGCGAAACTGAACTTTTCATTCATCTTCGCGCTGAGGGCCAGAAGCTGTTCGGCCTTCACCCGGTCGATCTTGTTGATGGCCAGGGCGACTTTCGTGTTTTTCGGCATCTGCTCGAGCATGGCGTCGAGGATGTGCTGAACGCCGGGGGTGCAGCCGCGATGGGCCTCAATGAGCAGGACCACGAGATCCGCGTCGGAAGCTCCGCCCCAGGCGGCGCGCACCATGGCGCGGTCGAGACGGCGGCGGGGCCGGAAGAGGCCGGGCGTGTCGATGAAAACGAGCTGCGCGTCGCCCTCTGAGACGATGCCGCGAATGCGGGTGCGGGTTGTCTGAACCTTGTGGGTGACGATTGAGATTTTGGCGCCAACCATGCGGTTCATCAGGGTGGACTTACCGGCATTGGGCTCGCCAATCAGGGCGACGAGGCCGCAACGGCTGTTTTCGGGGCTATTCATTCTGTCCCATCCACCTTGTTGAGCAGGGATTCCGCCGCCAGCTGCTGGGCCGCGCGTTTTGATGGTGCCTGACCTTTGGCGCTGCGGCCATCGGAAAGTCGGGCCTCGACCTCAAAAACCGGGGCATGGTCGGGGCCGGAGCGGTTGAGATCGACATAAGCCGGCGGCTGCTGTCCGCGGGCCTGGGCCCATTCCTGCAGCGCGGTTTTAGCGTCAATGGCCTGGCTTTGCGCCTTTGCGATGCGTTTGCCCCAGAGACGCAGAACCAGTGTGCGGGCCGCATCCATGCCGCCATCGATATAAACGGCGGCGATCACGGCTTCCATCGCGTCGCCCAGGATGGCGCGTTTGCGGCGGCCGCCGGAGATCATTTCCGAGCGGCCCATGCGGATGGCTTCGCCGAGATTGACCTCGGCCGCGACCTCGGCACAGGTTTCCTTGCGCACCAGCGCGTTGAGGCGCGGGGCGAGTTTGCCCTCGTCGGCTTTCGGGTCCTGGTCCAGCAGGGCCTCGGCAATGACAAGACCCAGCACGCGGTCGCCCAGAAACTCCAGGCGCTGGTACTGGGTGCCGCCACCCATGGAGGGGTGCGTCATGGCCTCGATAAAAACGTCCGGGTTCGTGAACCCGTAGCCGAGGCGTTCCGCCGCCGCGGCCAGTGTCCGGCTCAGTTTCAATCAACCCTCACGAAAAACCGGTCCGGACGCCAGGTCCAGAAGGCGAGCATGGACGATCCGGCGGAGGAGAAAATCACCCTGTCCGCACGGCCCACAAGGTTTTCAAACGGCACCATGCCAACCCCGCCCGCGCTCTGGGAGAAGCGGCTGTCCATGGAATTGTCGCGGTTGTCGCCCATGAAGAAATAGTGGTCCTCGGGAACGGTGAAGACCGGCGTGTTGTCGCCAAAGCCGTTGTCGATGTTGAGGATTGCGTGCTCCGTGCCTTCGGGGAAGGTCTCGAGGCTTTCCTCCTTGAAGCATTCGTCACCGCGGGAGGCGCGGTTGGCGCAGCGCGGCAGGTTGCCCATCGGTCCCTGGGGCTCGTTGAGTTCCACGAATGGGGACTGCGGTTCCTGCGGGGCGGGGCTGCCGTTGATGTTGAGCACGCCATTGACCACCTGGACGGTGTCACCGGGCAGGCCCACCACACGTTTGATGAAATCGGTGCCCTGGGTGGGGTGTTTGAACACGATCACGTCGCCGCGCTCGGGCTCGGAGCCGAGGATGCGGCCGGAGAACGGACAGATCGGGAAGGTGGTCGAGAACGGGCAGGAATGGCGGGAGTAGCCATAGGCCATTTTGTTGACGAAGAGGAAATCCCCGATCAGCAGTGTCGGTTTCATGGAGCCGGAGGGGATCCAGAACGGCTGGAAAAACAGCGTGCGGATCAGACCCGCCAGGAGCAGCGCATAGACGATGGTTTTGACCAGTTCGACGAAGCCGCCCTGAGCTTTGGTTTTGCTCGACATGGGGTATTCCTGGAAAAATGTTGCGGTCGCCTTGTGGCGGCTGGCCGGATTGGAGTCAAGGTGGGGTTACTGTGTGGGGTGGGGGAGCGAAGCCCTCAGAAGTCCCGCCCGGCGGTAACGCCGGGCAGCGCCGAACCTCCCTCGAGGCAGGCGCTATCGCGCCCCCAGGTTCTGCGCTGCCCTCGTTGTCTGGGCGAAGCGTGGTCAGTAGGCCCTACTGCCGCGGTGGAAAACTGCGGTAGGTGGGCAGGCTCCAGCCAAACAGAATGCTGCCGGCGCGCAGGGCGAGGGTGATGGCGACGCAGGCGATCACGGCGAGAAACTCTGATCCAGTGAGCGAAAACACCACCACGTTGCCGAGCGCCCCCGCGAAGGCGGCGGTGACGTAAAGCTCGCCCTGTTTGAGGACCAGCGGCACCTCGTTGCCCACCACGTCGCGCATCAGGCCGCCGAGGCAGCCGGTGGTCACGCCCATCATCAGGATCACGGGCCAGGAAGCGGGCAGTTCGCGGGCGATTTCCGCGCCGGCCGTTACCGCCACTGCCAGGGCTAGCGCGTCGAGCCAGATGATGGCGCGGTAGCGGCTTTCCAGCCTGTGGGCCAGGAAGTAGACGATTACCGCCGCGGTGCAGGCCAAACCCACATAGGCCGGGTTCTGCACCCAGAACACCGCGCCACGGTCGAGGACGAGATCGCGCACCGTGCCGCCGCCGATGGCGGTGAGGCAGGCGAAGAACAGGAAGCCGATGAAATCAAGCTGTGCCCGGCTGGCGACAAGCGCGCCGGTCAGTGCGAAGACGAACACCGAGGCAAAATCCAGAAACTGCGCGAGGCTCATTCGGCGGCCTTCTTCTTCTCCGGCTTAAACGGCTCCATGCCCTGGCGGGCCAGTTCATCGGCGCGTTCGTTTTCCGGGTGGCCCGCATGGCCCTTGACCCATTCCCAGGTGATGTTGTGGCGCTGTGCCGCCGCGTCGAGGCGTTTCCACAGCTCCTCGTTTTTCACGGGCTTTTTCGCGGCGGTTTTCCAACCGTTGCGTTTCCAGCCGTGAATCCACTTGGTCAGGCCGTCCTTGACGTAGACGCTGTCGGTGACAACCGTGACCGGCGAGGGGCGCGAGAGGGCTTCCAGCGCGGAAATGGCGGCCATCAGCTCCATGCGGTTGTTGGTGGTTTCCGGCTCGCCGCCGTTCAGTTCGCGTTCCTTGACCACGGTGTCGCCTTCACGGGCGATCAGAATGGCGCCCCAGCCGCCGGGGCCGGGATTTCCGGAACAGGCGCCGTCCGTATAGGCAAAAATCTCGGTCATGTGCGTCGCGCCCTGAGAATGATGAAGGGTGATGTGGTTCCGTCGAGCCCGGTGGAGGAGCCCCTGCGCAGGGCGGTGATCTGAAATTCGGCTTCCCTCAGCATGTCGCGCAACTCGTCCTCTCCGAAATAGCTGTAGAACCGTCCGATTTTGTCGCGGCGCTCGCCCTCGCCGGCTTTGAGGCCGAGGTGGAACAGGCCCTGGGGTTTCAGCGCGCGGGCGATCCGGGCGAGGTTTGCGGGCATGTCGGCGCGCGGGGCGTGGAGCAGCGAGAAATTGGCCCAGATCCCGTCGTAGTGGGCTTCGGCGTCGAGGTCGTCGAACCGGGCAAGGCGGGCCGCGACGCCGGGGGTTTGTCCGGCCATTTCCACCATGGCGGGCGTGGCGTCCCAGGCCTCCACGGTCAGCCCGGCCTGCGCCATGAAGGCAGCCGCGTGGCCCGGGCCGCAGCCGAGGTCGAGGACGTGAGCGGCCTGGGGGAGTTCGTCCATGAAGGCCTGAAGATCGGCATCGGGTTTTTCCCGGCCGAAACGGCTGGCGTAGTCCTGGAACCGCTCGCCATAGATTTCCAGTGTTCGCGCGTCACTCATGGGAAAACCGCACCCGCCGCCTTAGCCATGCAGGGCCCCGACCAGCAGGCAGAGAATGACGCCGGTGGTCAGGGGAAGCCGCAGTGAAATCCAGTATTCGGGCGTCACGCCGCGCCGGTGCAGCCAGAGGTCAATGCCCTGGAGCACCGCAAAGCCGAAGGCCAGGCCCGCGCAGCTCAGTTCCGGCTCGGGCCGCATGGAGAACAGGGCAATGGCGGCGGGGATGATGCTGGCGAAGAGAAGGCCAAGCTTTGGGACACGGCCCGGTGCGGAGGCAAACCCCCACAGGCAGCCGCCCATGAAGCCGAGTATTATGGCACCGAAATCCTGCAACAGCTTCACGCCGCCGTCGGGAGTCGGGTCAAAAATTCCAAAACCCGGCAGGACGCCCGGGCCGGAGAGGATGAGCATCACGCCGTAGACGAAGGGGATCAGCCCGGCGACGCCGAGGGCGGATGACGCAAACGGAACCCCGCGCATCATGCCCGGCACCGCCCCGTCACGCGCTTACCTGCTGGCGCAGTACGCGTGGCACCTTGAACTCCACATCCTCCTTGGCGGTCTCAACGAGTTTCTCGGTCACGTCATAGCGTTCCCGAAAGGCCGCGATGACCTCCTCTACCAGGACCTCCGGCGCGGAGGCACCGGCGGTGATGCCGACCGAGCGGATGCCGTCGAGGGCGCGCCAGTCGATATCGGCCGCCCGCTGCACCAGCTGGGAGTAGGAACAGCCCTCGCGGCTGCCGACCTCGACGAGACGCCGGGAATTGGAGGAGTTGGGCGCGCCGATCACCAGCAGCGCGTCGATTTGCGAGGCCATCGCCTTGACCGCCGCCTGGCGGTTGGTGGTGGCGTAGCAGATGTCCTCCTTGTGCGGCCCGATGATCTGCGGGAAGCGGGCCTGGAGGGTTTCGACGATCTCGGCCGTGTCATCCACGCTCAGGGTGGTCTGGGTGATGTAGGCCAGTTTCGAGGGGTCACGGGGGCTGATTTCAGCGACATCGGCCGGAGTTTCCACCAGGATCACCTCACCGTCGGGCAGCTGACCCATGGTGCCGATCACCTCCGGATGGCCACGATGGCCGATCATAACCATCTGCAGGCCGTTCTCGTAGTGCCGTGCGGCCTCGATATGGACCTTGCTCACCAGCGGGCAGGTCGCGTCGACATAGAGCATGTTGCGGCCCTCGGCCTCGGCAGGCACGGATTTCGGGACGCCATGGGCGGAGAAGATCACCGGCCGGTCCGTGGGGCATTCCTCCAACTCGTCCACGAAGACCGCACCCTTGTCGCGCAGGCCATCGACCACGAAACGGTTATGCACGATCTCGTGGCGCACATAGACCGGCGCGCCCCATTTTTCGAGCGCCATTTCGACGATCTTGATGGCGCGGTCCACACCCGCACAAAATCCGCGTGGAGCGGCCAGGTAGAGATACAAAGGCTGTGCCATGCTACATCCGGAAGTTCAGTTTCGATTCACGTCTATATAGTCGTGCAGCCGTCCAATGACAGCCGCAAACATCGCGGGCGTCAAACGCCCCGTGTTCATGTTGTAACGCGAACAGTGGTAACTGTCGAACAGCCGCAGACCGTCCACGTCATGTTCCGCGCCATGGGCAAAAGCGTGGTCCTTCAGCCGCAGCCCCAACGCCCGCAGAACCGCGTCATGGGAAATACGGCCCAGACAAAGAACCGCGCGCAGACGCGGCATTCCGGCCATTTCCTCGATCAGATAAGGCCGGCAGTTCGCGATTTCCGCCGCGACGGGACGGTTTTGCGGTGGCACGCAGCGCACGACATTTGTAATGGCGCAGTCGCGCAGCACCGGTTTGCCGCCGCTCTGCCCCGCCACAAACCCGTAGGTTTCAAGCGCGGCAAAGAGTGCGTCGCCCGAGCCGTCGCCGGTGAACGGCACACCCGTGCGGTTGGCCCCGGCAAGACCAGGTGCCAGGCCCGCAATCAGAACCTGCGCGTCGGATGAACCAATGGGGGGAACCGGGGCATTGTGCCAGTCCGGGTGTTTGAGACTGTTTTCCTGCCTGTAGGCCACAAGCCTCGGGCAGGAACCGCAGTTAGCGGGTGCGGGGATCAGTCGTCCCCGTCGTCGTCATCATTCTGACGGGAGGAATGGTCGTCATTGCGCGGCGGGCGGCCAATGACGTCACGCAGCTCATCAAGTTCGATGAAGTTGTCGGCCTGGCGGCGCAGTTCATCAGCGATCATCGGCGGGCTGGTGCGGATGGTGGAGACCACCGAGACGCGTACGCCCTGACGCTGAAGCGATTCAGCCAGCGGCCGGAAGTCCCCGTCGCCGGAGAACAGCACAATGTGATCCACATGTGGCGCGATTTCCATGGCATCGACCGTGAGTTCGATATCCATGTTACCCTTCACCTTGCGCCGTCCGGTGGCGTCGGTGAATTCCTTGGCCGGCTTGGTGACCATGGAAAATCCGTTATAATGCAGCCAGTCAACCAGAGGGCGAATGGGCGAGTGTTCGTCGTTTTCCAGGAGAGCCGTATAATAGAAGGCACGAAGGAGCTTCCCGCGACGCATGAATTCGGTGCGCAGCAGCTTGTAGTCGATATCAAAGCCCAAAGCCCGCGCGGCCGCATATAGGTTCGCCCCGTCGATGAAGAGAGCAAGGCGTTCGTCACGGTAGAACATGCGACGGTTTTCTCCTGTTGTTTAGAGTGGAATACGCCGCAGGGTTACAAGCGGATCATTCCGTGAAGGACGACTGTATATTCAGCACAATTGCGTTTGAAAAGTTGTATCGTCCCGTCAAATCCCCGAATCTGTCACTTGAGACTGTAACGTTCGGTTTGATTTTGCAATCTTTCGTTTTGTTTTTAGTGGGTTGCGCGGAAATCCACCGCCTCGAAAGCTTGTAACATTTGTGGCAACTTAAGATGTCATACCAGAACACCACCATACCACTAATCGCATTTGGAGCATGTTTTATGACATATGCAGGACTGGACAGACCTTTTGAAACGTCTAAAGTGGCGCAAAAGGCCAAAATTCGCGTGATTATTGCGCCCGGCCCCTGATTCGGGGGTTGCGTCGCTATTTGCGCCCATTTATGAAACTGCCTTCCCCGCGTCCGGATATTTGGAGATCGCTTTGGCCCGCGTAACCGTAGAAGACTGTGTCGACAAAGTACCGAACCGGTTTGAGCTTGTAATGCTTGCCGCGCACCGTGCGCGCATGCTTGCCTCCGGTGCCGAAATCACCATCGACCGTGACAACGACAAGAACCCGGTTGTTGCCCTCCGCGAAATTGCCGAGGAAACGCTGACGGCCGACTCCCTGCGCGAGTCCGCGATTGAGAGCCACCAGCGCCAGATCGAGGTTGATGAGCCCGAGGAGGACGTCATGACCCTCCTGACCGGCTCCAATGACGAACCCGCTGAGGACGACATGTCGGAAGAGAAACTCCTCCGCGCCCTCATGGAAGCCCAGGGCGAAAACAACTGACCGTCATTCCACCAGGATCCGTAATCGCAGACACCTCCGACAGAACGGGGCCAGATGCGGTTACGCCGGTGGAACCGCTCGTATCGCTGATACGCAGCTACAATCCCCAGTCAAATTCCGGGATGATTGCCGAGGCCTATGCCTATGGCATGAAGATGCATGAGGGGCAGTTCCGCTCCTCCGGTGAGCCGTATTTCAATCATCCGATCGCCGTGGCCCTTCTGCTGGCTGAGCAGAAACTCGACGACGCCTCGATCATCACGGCCCTTTTGCACGACGTGATTGAGGATACCGGCTCGACCTGGTCCGAGATCGCCTCCCGCTTTGGCAATGAGGTCGCGACGCTGGTGGATGGGGTGACCAAGCTGACCAATCTGGAGCTGTCCTCCAAGGACAACGCCCAGGCCGACAATTTCCGCAAGCTGCTGATGGCCATGTCGAAGGACGTGCGCGTTCTGCTGGTCAAGCTGGCCGACCGTCTGCACAACATGCGCACCATCCGCCATCTGCGCCCCGAGAAGCAGAAGCGCAAGGCGCATGAGACCATGGATATCTTTGCGCCCCTGGCCGGTCGCATGGGTATGCAGTGGATGCGCGATGAGCTGGAGGATATTTCCTTCCGCGTTCTTAATCCTGACGGGCGCAAGTCGATCATTCGCCGTTTCATCAAGATGCGCAGCGAGTCCGGTGACGTGATTGCACGCATCACCGAGGACATTCGCACCGTCCTGAAACAGGCCAATGTCGAGGCCGAGGTGTTCGGTCGCGAGAAGAAACCCTATTCCATCTGGCGCAAGATGGAGGAGAAGAACGAGAGCTTCTCACGTCTGTCGGACATTTACGGCTTCCGCATCATAACCAACAGCCCGGTGGACTGCTACCTGGCGCTGGGGGCGGTTCACAAACGCTGGGCCGCGGTGCCGGGCCGGTTCAAGGACTATATCAGCCAGCCCAAATCCAACGGATACCGCTCGATTCACACTACGGTTTCCGGGCGCGACGGCAAGCGGGTGGAGATCCAGATCCGCACCCATGAGATGCACACGGTGGCCGAGACGGGTGTTGCCGCGCACTGGTCCTATCGCGATGGGGTGCGGTTCGAGAACCCGTTTGCCGTGGACCCGTTCAAGTGGCTCGCCACCATCGCCGAGCGGTTTGAGCATGGCGAGGACAGCCAGGATTTCCTCGAACACGTCAAAATGGACATGTTCCAGGACCAGGTGTTCTGCTTCACGCCGAAGGGCATGGTGGTCAAACTGCCCCGTGGCGCGACGCCCATTGATTTTGCCTATGCCATTCACACGCGGATCGGCAATTCCTGCGTCGGCGCGAAGGTCGACAACAGCCGGGTGCCGCTCTGGACCAAGCTGCGCAACGGCCAGTCGGTGGAGATCATCCGCGCCGAGGGCCAGCGCCCCCAGGCGACCTGGGAGGACATGGTCGTCACGGGCCGCGCCAAATCCGCCATCCGCCGCTCTCTGCGCGACGAGCGCAAGGCCACCTGGATCCGGCTGGGCCGCGAGATCGCCCGTGTGGCGCTGAGCCGGGTGGGCAAGGAAAGCACCGACAAGGCGCTCGACACCGCCGCGCGGCGTCTGAGCCTGCATGACCGGGATGACGTTTTGGCCGGCCTGGGTTCGGCGGAACTGACGGGGCATGATCTCGTTGGGGCGCTCTACCCTGAGCTGTTGCGGGACAATGTTCTGCCAACGCTGGATGATAACGCCTCGCCGGTGGTGATTGGTCTGGAGTCCGGCCAGGAGGGTCGCCCCGCGCCCTGCTGCAACCCGATCCCGGGCGAGCGCATCGTTGGCATCGCCACCCGCGGCAAGGGCGTGATGATCCACGCGATCGACTGCGCCGAACTGGTGGAGGTCGAGGATGAACCCGTGCGCTGGCTCGACCTGCGCTGGGGTCCGGGCCATGACCGCGCCGATCACGAGGTCCGGATCGAGATGATCATGGCCAACGGAACGGGCGTGCTGGGACGCATCTGCACACTGATTGGCGAGCAGAGATCGAACATCGTGGATATCCGGTTTCTGGACCGCAAACCGGATTATTTCAGATTATTCATTGATATCTCCGTCCGCGATATGGAACACCTGACCAATGTGTTAACGGCGATCGACGCCGATTCGGACATTGCGGAGGTACATCGGCATCGCGCAGCGGCACCGGTACAGAACCGGACCACGACTGATTAGTGATTTCCTGCCAGGGTGTGCAGGGAACGGAGAATCATTGCGGATCCATGGTATTTAAACGGCGCAACAAGCTGGGAATTGGCCGTCGGCTGCTTCATTTCGTTGCCCCGCCAAAGGGGTGGCGGCGCGGCGTGGAATATATTGGCCATCGCCTGCGCCGTCTGCCCGACACGCCGCATCGCATTGCCGTTGGTCTCGCCTGTGGCACTTTCGTGTCGTTTACGCCGCTCTTTGGGCTGCACTTTTTTCTTTCCATGGGGCTTGCGCGTTTATTGGGCGGCAACATCCTGGCGAGCCTGCTCGGCACGTTTTTTGGCAATCCGCTGACCTTTCCGCTGATCGCGTCCTTCTCGCTCGGCTTCGGTCGCCGCATCCTGGGTCATGGGCTGTCGGGTCGGGATTTCTCGCGCGTCACGGATGCCTTTGCAGAGTTTTTCATCGGCCTGTGGGAGAGTTTCTGGAGCATTTTCGGCTACGGTGATGCGCAGTGGGGCAAGGTCATGCTCTTCATGGAGGACATTCTGTTCCCCTATCTGATCGGTGGGCTTCTGCCCGGTGTGATCTGTGCCGTCGCGGTGTATTTCATCTCGAGACCCATTATTGTCACCTGGCAGACCCGCCACCGCGCCCGGGCCCTTAAAATTGCCGCGATGAAGCGCAAACAGCGCAAATCCCCGAGTGACGGCGTCTCCCGGCAGTCCTATGTTGGCAAGAAGAAAAAACCCGTCACCGGATAGGGATTGAAGAGAATGCCGCCTGCAAAACCATTGGGCCGACTTCGGCTCGGTGTGAATATCGATCACGTCGCAACTGTCCGCAATGCCCGTGGGGGCCCCTGGCCCGACCCGGTCCGCGCCGCAAAAGCCGCCGAGGCGGCGGGGGCGGATGGCATCACCGCGCATCTGCGCGAGGACCGCCGTCACATCACGGACACGGATATTGACGCGCTGGTGGAAAACCTCTCGGTGCCGCTCAACCTGGAGATGGCCGCGACTGAGGAGATGCAGGCCATTGCGCTGCGCCACAAACCCCATGCGGTCTGCATCGTGCCGGAAAAGCGCGAGGAACGCACCACCGAGGGCGGGCTGGAAGTGGCGCGTGAGGAAAACCACCTGGCCCATTTTATCGCGCCGCTGCGCGAGGTGGGCTGCCGTGTGTCGATCTTTATCGCGGCCGACCGGCGCCAGATCGAGGCCGCCCACCGCATCGGCGCGCCGGTGATCGAGCTCCATACCGGTGCCTATTGCGAGCATGACATTGCCGGTGACATTGAGGCCCGCGACGCGGAACTGGAACGCCTGCGCGAGATGGCGACATTCGCCAGTTCGCTGGGGCTGGAGGTTCATGCGGGCCATGGCCTGACCTTCGACAATGTCAAACCGGTCGCGGCCTTTCCGGAGGTTATGGAGCTGAATATCGGCCATTTCCTGGTGGGCGAGGCGATTTTCAGCGGCCTCGATGGCTCGATCCGGCAGATGCGCGCCCTGATGGACGAGGCCCGGGCGGAGGCATTCGGGGACGCGTCCGCGTGATTATCGGCATCGGCTCCGACCTCGCCAATATCGACCGGATCGCCGGGACCATCGAGCGGTTCGGCGACCGGTTCATCAACCGGGTTTTCACCGAGCGCGAACAGGCCACCGCCAACCGCAGGCGGGAAACCATCGCCACCTACGCCAAACGCTGGGCGGCCAAGGAGGCCTGCTCAAAAGCGCTTGGCACCGGGTTGCGTATGGGCATTTCGTGGAAGGACATGGGTGTCGTGAACCTGCGCACGGGCCAGCCCACCATGGAGCTGACCGGCTGGGCATACGACCGCATGTACGCCCTCATGCCCCCCGGCCACACCCCACACATGCACGTCACCATCACCGACGACCACCCCTGGGCACAGGCGTTCGTGGTCCTGGAGGCGCTTCCGCCCAATAAATGAGGGCGGCGCCTGACCCTGGTGGGTGCGATAGCGCCCTCCTGGCGGAGGGTCGGGCGCTGCCCGGCGTTGCCGCCAGGCGGGACGGTTGACGGGTTTCGACCTGGATCAGCGCCCTGGAGATTGCGGCAGTTTTTGCGTTACCGCGCGCCCCAGGTGTCGGAGAGGCGGTAGCCTTCGGGCCAGGGGTCGTCGGGGTCGAGCATGTGCTGGTGGGTGCCGGTGATCCAGCCGCGACCGGAGATTTCGGGGTGGATGGCGGGGGTGTCGCCGACCCGGGTTTCACTGAGGATTTTGCCCTGAAATGTTGAGCCGATGAGCGAGCGGACGTGCAGGCGGTCGCCGGTTTTCATGACGCTGCGGGCGTGGAGCGTGGCCATGCGGGCGGAAAGGGCGGTGCCGGTAGGGGAGCGGTCAATTTTGCCTGGGCGGATGGCGACGGCGGCGGCGGTCTCATAGCCCTGCGCGCCTTCGGTCAGGGGGCCGGCGAAAAGGCAGAAGGAGATGTGGCGCCAGTCGGGGTTTTCGGGGTGGTCAAAGCCGAGTTGGGCGTTGGCGGCGGCGGTGATCCGCACGCCGAGACGGGCGAGGTCGTGGGCCTCGTCGGGGGTTAGAAAGAAGCCCAGTTTTTCGGCGTCCACGATCACGAAACTGTCGCCGCCATAGGCCGTGTCGACGGTGAGGGTGCCGAGGGTTTCGACCTCGAGTGGTGCGTCGAGGCGGGAGGCGAAGGAAGGCAGGTTGCGGACGTGGATGCGTTCGGCCTTGCCGTTGCGGCATTCGGCGCGGACGCGGACGAGACCGCCGGGGGCCTCGAGCACCAGGTGGGTTTCGGGTTCGGACATGGGGATGATGCCGCTGTCGAGCAGGACGGTTGAGACGCAAATGGAGTTGGAGCCGGACATGGGCGGGGTGTCCTCGGGCTCCATAATGATGAAGGCGGCCTGGGCCTCGGGGTGTTTGGGCGGGACGAGCAGGTTCACATGGCGGAAGACGCCGCCGCGGGGTTCGTTGAGGACGAAATTGCGCAAGGCGCCGTCGCGGGCGATCCAGCGGCTTTGCTCCCAGATGGTGTCGCCGGGCGGCGGGGTGACGCCGCCGACGATGACGTCCCCCACCTCGCCCTCGGCGTGGCAGGAGATGGTATGGATGGTTTTGGTGCTGCGCATTTGGGTCTCCCGGTTTGGCGGGAGGGTTGCCTGGGTGGGTGTGGGCGTCAAGCGGCACGGAATCCAGGGGCGAAGCCCCGCCGTGCCTGCGCCGGACCGGCCGGAAGGGCCGGCGCATTTGGGGTGGAACCGCGCGAGTGCGGAGCGAAGAGGTACAGGACGCCATAAAAACGCGTCACCCAGGCGTGGGACGCGCCACCCCCCGGTCCGACTCAGGCACGGCTGTCGTCAGGTTTCAGCTAAACGTCGCACCCGTTGGCACTGGAAACCCGCGCAGGAAATCGCCGGTGTCGGCGGCGCCCTTGCCGGCGCGCTGAAGGCGGAGGAGCTGGACGGCGCCGTCGCCGCAGGCCACGGTGAGGCTTTCGTCGAGGACCTGGCCGGGGGTACCGGTGCCGTCGGCGATGCGGCTCAACAGGAGTTTGACGCGGGTGCCGTCGATTTCGGTCCAGGCACCTGGGAACGGGGCGAGGCCGCGGATCTGGCGGTCGACTTCGATCGCCGGGCGGGTCCAGTCGATGCGGGCCTCGGCCTTGTCGATTTTGTGGGCGTAGGTGACGCCTTCCGCGGGCTGTGGTTCGGGCGTGAGGCTGTCGAGGCGGGCGAGTGTGTCCACGATCAAGCCCGCGCCGATGGAGGCGAGGCGGTCGTGGAGGCTACCGGCGGTGTCGTCGGGCGCGATGGGGGTGGCCTCGCGGGTGAGGACGGGGCCGGTGTCGAGGCCCGCTTCCATCTGCATGATGCAGACGCCGCTTTCCGCATCTCCGGCCATAATCGCGCGCTGGATGGGGGCAGCGCCGCGCCAGCGGGGGAGAAGCGAGGCGTGGATGTTCAGACAGCCGCGTTGGGGTGCGTCGAGCACGGCCTGGGGGAGGATCAGGCCATAGGCGACGACCACGGCGGCTTCGGCGTTGAGGTCGGAGAGGGCCTTTTGCTCCTCGGGCGATTTCAGGCTGACGGGGCAGCGCACGGGCAGGCCCAGGACCTCGGCGCGTTGATGTACCGGAGAGGGGCGCGGTTTTTTGCCACGACCGGCGGGACGCGGGGGCTGGCTGTAGACGCAGGCGATCTCGTGGCCCGCATCGACCAGGGCGTCGAGAATGGTGACGGAAAAATCCGGGGTGCCCATGAAGATCAGGCGCATTTTGGTTCCCCCCTGCCCGTTTCAGGTTCAGGCGCGTGTGCGCTCTTTTTTGACCTTCTTCATCTTGGACATGATCATGCGGCGTTTTACCGGGCCGAGATAGTCCACAAAGAGCTTGCCGTTGAGATGGTCGATCTCGTGCTGGGCGCAGACGGCCCAGCGGTCGCCGAATTCCTGCTCGTGGACCTGGCCGTCAAGCCCAAGCCAGCGCAGGCGGATGCGTTCAGGGCGCGTGACATCCTCGAAAATGTCGGGGATGGAGAGGCAGCCCTCCTCGCTGGTCTCAAGTTCCTCGGACGTCCAGGTGATCTCGGGGTTGAGGATGACCATCGGGTTTGGTTCCTCATCCTCGCCGGTGGCGCAGTCCATGACGAAAACGCGCTTCATCACGCCGATCTGGGGCGCGGCGAGGCCGATGCCGGGCGCGTCATACATGGTTTCGAGCATGTCATCGCCAAGGCGGCGGATGTCATCGGTTACCCCGTCAACCGGTTCTACGGTTTTGCGGAGGCGGGGATCGGGTACCAGCAGGATCTGTCTCAGGGCCATGAGCGCGATTTAGGGCATGGTGGCCCCCTTGACAAGACACGGCGCGGCCATACCCATGGCCGCAAACCCGTTTCAACCGGACAGGATCACCAATGTACGACTTTGACGAGGAAATCGACAGGTACAACACCCATTCCCAGAAATGGGACGGAATGGAGGACGCGTATGGCGTTTCTCCGGAGGACGGCCTGGCCATGTGGGTGGCGGAGATGGATTTCCGGCCGCCAAAAGAGGTCAATGACGTGGTCATGGAGGCGGCAAGGCACGGGATTCACGGGTATTTTGCCAAACCGGAGGAGTACCTGGCGTCGATCACCGGATGGATGGAACGGCGGCATGGCTGGACCGTGCAGCCGCGCGAGATTGCCTCGGTGCACGGGATTGTCGCCGGTGTGGGCAAGGCCCTGCGCGCCTATTCCGAGCGGGGCGACGGGATCATTCTGTTCACGCCGGTCTATCATGCCTTCGCGCGGGTGATTAAGGCCAACAAACGCGAGGTTGTGGAATCTCCGCTTGAGCTGCGCGACGGGCGGTTTGAGATGAACCTGGAACGGCTGGAGGCGAACCTGACAGGGCGGGAGAAGATGGTGATTTTCTGCTCGCCGCACAATCCGGGTGGACGTGTCTGGTCGCGGGACGAGCTGCGAGCGGTGGCCGCGTTCTGTGAGAAGCATGACCTCGTGCTGGTGTCCGATGAGATCCACCACGATCTGGTGTTTCCCGGTGAGAAGCATATCCCAATGGTTTTGGCCGCGCCGGAGCAGATTGACCGGACGGTGATGATGTCGGCCACCACGAAGGCGTTCAACATTGCCGGTGCGCTGACCGGGAATGTCATCATTCAGGACGACAGTCTGCGCCGGAAGTTCGACACGGACCATTCGGCCACGGGCAAGTCGATGAACCGGATTGGCGCGTTGATGGCCACGGCGGCTTATCAGCACGGGGATGAATGGCTGGATGCGCTTTGCCCCTATCTGGCGCGGAATGCGGAGGTGTTTCGCGAAGGGGTCGAGGCCATCCCTGGGGCGAAAGTGCATCCGATGCAGGGCACGTACCTGGCCTGGGCCGATTTCAGCGGCACGGGCATGGAGAACGCCGAGATCGTGCGGCGTTTTCAGGAAGATGCGAAGATCGCGGCGAGCCATGGTCCGGATTTTGGCACCGGTGGCGCGCAGTGCATGCGGGTTAATATCGGCACGACCCGGGAGCGGGTTGAGGAGGCGGTCAGCCGGCTTCAGCGGGCGTTTGGGGATTTGCAGTAGGGATTTTTGGGGGGCCATTTAGAGAAATAACCCCAAATGCTAGGCCGTTTCTCTCCGGTGTCCGCCCAAGAAACAAGGGCAGCGCCGGACCTGGGGGCGCGAATGCGCCTCCTGGGGGAGGTTCGGCGCAGCCCGGCGTAAACGCCGGGCGGGACAATTTAGATGGGCGCGCCTCAATTTGGATAGATGTGTCTCGATTGCGGCCTGCCTTTCCCTCTCGTCAGCATCTCAGCCTCCGCGATCCGGCGTTTTTTGGCGGTGTCGTGGAGCCATTGCGCGGCATTGATGTGAATGGGCAGCATCGCGGCCTGGGTGACCTCGGCCCGGGTGACGCCAATATCGTCGAGCATCCGGTCGCTGAGGCGGACCGTGCGACGAAAGGCGTGGCGGGCGGCGATCTGGTCCGGGGTTGGGCCCATGCGGGAGGCACCGGCAAAAAAGCGGCGGGCGAATGCGCGGATGGACGGGATTTCAAAGCGTCCGGCGGGGGCGGTTGGGATGAAGGTCATGGTGGTCTCCTTTGTGATGGGACCAACATGAGCCAAAGGTATTGATCAATCAAACGAATAGGACTTATGCTACCTGTCAGAGATTCTGATAGATAGGAGATGCGCCATGCAGCCCCAGGAGAACGCGCTGCTGGAACTCGATCTGGTCCGCAGTTTCGTGACCGTCTCGGAGACCGGAAGTTTCACCGCCGCCGCAAAGCGGGTCGGGCGCACGCCATCGGCCATCAGCATGCAGATGAAGAAGCTCGAGGATCTGCTCGGGCGGCCGGTGATCGTGCGGCACCCGCGGCATGTGACGCTGAACCCGGATGGCGAGGCCTTTCTGGTGCATTGCCACGAGATGCTGCGCATTCAGGAACAGGCCCTGTCGCGGTTTCGTATTCCACCCCTGGAGGGGCATGTGCGGTTTGGGGCGCCGGATGATTTTGGGATTACCCATCTGCCGGACATTCTGCGCCGGTTTGCCTCGACCCATCCGCTGGTGGAGGTGGATGTGGTGCTCTCGACCACGAAGCGGATTTTGGCGGATGTGGACAGTGGCGCGATCGACCTGGCGCTGACCACATCCGAGAACGTGGCGGATGCGCCGGGGCGGCTTTTGCACAGTGAGAAACTGGTTTGGGTTGGCGCGCGGGACGGACGGGCGCACCGACGCACCCCCCTGCCCCTGGCGCTGGCCTCCCAGGGGTGCGCGTGGCGGTCGGCGGCTTTGGCGGATCTGAACGGGCGGGGGAAATCCTACCGGATTGCCTATACCTCGGAGACCGGCGCGGGGCAGCTGGCGGCGGTGCGGGCGGACCTGGCGATTGCCCCCCTGCCCGCGGGTCTGGTCGGGCCGGAGTTCCGGATTTTGGATGAGCGTGAGGGGCTGCCGGCCTTCGGGCCGTTCCATCTGCGGCTGGTGGAGGCCCGCGACACCGGGCCCGCGGCCAAGGCGCTGGGGCGGCATGTGGAGGAGAGCCTGGCCCTGAGCGGCGCGACGGCGGGAATTCACCGGCTGAGCGCCTAGACGTTTGAAATCCAGACAAAAAAAAAGAGCCCGGTGCGAACACCGGGCTTTTGAGTGGGGTTACGTCACCCCCCGGAGACCGGAGGGTGACGGTTCCGGGATGTTACCCGAAATCATCGTAGTTGATGATCAGCTTCGCGGCTTCACCGTCCGAGTTGAACGCGTGGGCTGCGCGGCCACCGGAGCCGGTGATCCGGAAGGACAGGGCGTCGAGGGCATCGATGCCGCCATCCTCGATCAGGGCCTCGATCAGCGTGCTGATGTCGGCGGACTGGTAGTTCTGGTTCTCGGTCCACTGCTCGACATTGTTCCACTCGACCTCCTCGTTCAGGTAGGACCGGCTGTTGCCGTCACCATTGGTGAAGGTCGGGTTGTCCAGCGTGTCCTCGATCTGGATCACGAAGTTCGCGGAACCGCTGCTGTCCTCGAAGGCGTTGAACTCGAAATAGGCGCTTTCGATGTCTGCCGTGTCGGACAGGGTGATGCCTGTGAAGCGAAGGTCGGCATACTGCTCGTTCGGACCATTCAGGCCAAGTTCGATATCGGAGCTTCCGATGCCACCGAACTCCTCGCGGTCATCCGATCCGGCTGCGATCGAGGAGACGATCGTTCCCGGGGTCGGCTCGCCGCCACCGCCGCCGTTGTCACCGCCATCCGTCGGGTCACCCTCAACGAAGGTGGAGTTTGCGGCGTTGATGCCCTGGCCGGTGCCTTTCATCAGCTCCCAGTAGTCAAGGTGGTAACCCTGCGAGCGTCCGGCGAAGGTGATCGTGTGAACACCGGCGTCGAGCGTGAAGGTCGCCTGGAAGTTGGGATCGGGTTCTCCGTCCAGGTTCTGACCAAAGCCCCAGTTGCTTGTTCCGGTTCCGTAGACCTTTACGAAGCCACTGTTGGAGACGGTTGGCGACTGGTTGGTTTGCAGCGCTTCGGCGTCGTCGTCAATTTTGAGCCAGACGTCGTTCTGCTGGTCGCCCGCGCCACCCGGATCGCGCGATGCACGGACCCGCATGGTGTAGTTGCCCTCGTCTCCCTCGGGGATGTAGATCGTGTACTCCAGGAAGCTGTTGGCCTGCGGGTTGTTGAGGCTCTCGCTGTCCTCGTCTCCCCAGAGGTAGTAGCCGTCGCCCTGGAAACCGTTCTGGTTGCCATCGCCATCCGCACTGTCAAGGAAGCTCCAGTTGCCGCCAGGGTTCTGGCCGCCAGGACCGTTTTCGTCCTCGAACTGGACCTTGAAGCGTGCATTGGACGCACCGCTGTTGATGATCTGGTAGTAACCATCAACCGGCGTGTGGCCTCCGCCGCCCTCAACCGGGCCGCCCACGTTGGTCAGGTAGACCGGAGACGTCACCGCACCCACCGGCAGGCCGGAGCCTGGCTCGATGACCGATGCCACGAAGGCGATCGGAGCCGTGGTGTCGCCGTCGAAGCTGCCCTTTCCGGTGCCGTTGGCCGACCCGTAGTTGAACATGGACGAGGCGTCGAACGTGCCGTTCGCACCGATCACCACATCGACCGACTGCTCATCAAAGGCGTTGTTTGCCTTGAAGTCGTAGCGGGCAAGGCGGCTTTCCACCAGACCGTCGATACCGCTGCTGGTGTTGGTCACGGGGTCGAAACCACGCGACATGGTGATGCGGACGGTGTCCCCCGGCTCGCCGGTCACGATGACCGTCGGCAGGGTCTGGCCGTAGGTTCCGATGCTGCCCTGAGCGGTGCCGTTGACCGCGATGGACACGTCGTTGCCTGCCGGTGCCTGGGTGGCAAGAGCGTGCGAACCCGCGTTGCTCTTGTCGCTGCCAAGCTGGCCGCTCGCCGTGGTGCCGTCGTCGAAGAGGACGGTGAACAGCGATCCGATCAGTTCGTGACCGGAAATTCCGCCCACATCCCAGCCCTGGGTCGCTCCGGTGTCGACACCGTCGGTGCCGTTCTTGGCCAGACCCGCGATCGAGTTGGGGTCCATGTCGCCGGAGAAGCCAACGGTCTCACCATTCTGGAAGCCGCCGTCACTGCTGTCGGAGAACTTGACCATCGCGCCCTTGAAGCCGCCATTCGAGGGCAGTGAGCCCGCGATGGGAGCCTGACCGGGCAGGTAGTAGCCCGATCCGGACACGTAGGCGCCGGTGTTGCCGTCGCTGTTGACCGCCCAGGGCTTGGCGGCGTTGTCGCCACCCTTACCGTCGGGATCGAACACGCTGTCCTGGTAGAGGGCGCCGCTGACGTCGATGAAGATCGCG
The DNA here is from genome assembly GCA_030427145.1 of Alphaproteobacteria bacterium. Classification (GTDB taxonomy): domain Bacteria; phylum Pseudomonadota; class Alphaproteobacteria; order Rhodobacterales; family Rhodobacteraceae; genus Amaricoccus; species Amaricoccus tamworthensis. The sequence goes on from JAUHWT010000001.1 coordinate 46,593, forward strand.
GAGATCTTCTTGTCGCCGGTGTTGGTGACCTCAAAGGAGTTATTGCCGTAGTTCGACGACTGGACGTTGCTTTCGCCGGTCATGATCTCAAGGACCGCGGAGCCTACGGCGTTGCCGCCATATGTGGCATCGGTCTTGAGGTCGCTTTCACCCTCGAAGGCTTCAAGTGCGCCGGTCGGGTCGACCGGGGCGGAACCGCCGTTGGCCGTGACCTTGAAGCTGTCCATTGCCGTCTGGAACGGAGCGTCCACACCGCTGTACTGGGTCTGGGTGAAGCCCGCGCCCACACCGGTGTCGGTGTCGAAGATCGCCGCGGCGAGTGCGCCGGTGACGTTCAGCGTACCGAAGCTGACATTGGTGGCGCCCGCAATCGGGTTGCCGCCGGCGTCAAGGAAGGTGGCGAAGCCCTGGAGGCTGGCGGAGCTGGCCGAACCGGCCTGGACGACCATTTTCAGGTCTACCGCGCTGAACCCGTCGAGACCGACCGGGAGAGCACCACCCAGCTTGTCCTCCGCGTCGTTGGTGCGGCTGGAGAACTCGAAGGTTTCCCCGGTGAAACCGAACACCAGCTTGGCGAAGTCCGTGCTGTCGACACCCACATGGATACCCACCTGGTCAAAGTTGGCGGCTCCGGAGGAGAGGAACGGGTTGTCCACCCGGGCCTCAACCGTGAAGTCGCTGTTTTTGATACCAAGCTGGTAGTCGTCATCGGGGTTGTTGGTGCCACCCGTGTCGCCGTTGGAGGCGGTCACGTTCAGCTTGCCACCCGAGACCGTCGCCGTGCCGGTTTCCTCGTCGAAGTTGGCGAGGGCCGAGCTTCCTGGCGTGCCGCCCTGAAGCAGACCGGTGAAGCCGTTCTGGTAGACGGTGCCGTCCGTATCGAAGTTGAGTTCGATGGAGGCGCCGGTTTCCAGCAGGGTGCCGTTCTCTGCATCCCAGGCGAAGTGGTCGTTGATGTTGTCAATGCCGTCGCCGTCAATGTCCGTATCCACGGAATTGGCGATGTCGTCATTGTCGAGGTCACCATCCGGAGCGAACGGATCCTCGTTGGTCGCGCCGATATCGATGGTGAAGCCGTTCGACGTCGTCTCGGCGATGGCATTGGCCGCGGGCGAGGCATCCGCCACCGCACCGTCCGGGATACGGACCGCGAAGGTGGTGCTTTCGCTCCAGCCGCCGTTCGGGGCCGCGAAGGAGAACTCCGCCACACCGGTTCCGGCGTCGAAGCCGACCAGGGTTGCCTGGCTTCCGGTCTCGAAACCGGCGGCCACGAGGATGAGATCCTCCGCACCCAGGGTTGCCGCGTCGATGCCGCTGGCGTCCGCGAAGGTCACCAGGATGGTCAGGTCGCTGTTAGCGTCTTCTGGATTGACGATCTCGAAGGTCGCGGTCGGTGCCTGCTCGTCGACCACCGCAACACCGCCGGCATCCACATGAAGGTACTCATATGTCGCCTCGAACTGCGGCTTGTTGTTGTAGTGGCTCTGGGTGACACCCACGCCCACGGTGGCAGCCGGGTCGGCAAGCGCCGTTCCGAGATCGCCATCGAGGGTCTGCGGGCCAAGCTCGATCGGGTCGCCGATCTGGCCGGTGGCGCCGATGAGCGTCACGGTTCCGTTGGCTGTCGACACGCCGCCCTCGATCTCAACGGAGATGTTGAGAACCAGTTCGTCGATATCGGCGAAGGCCACGCCGCCGGGCAGTCCGGTGGATACCTTGCCTTCCGAGCCGCCAATGTCCTTGGTCAGCTCAAAGGTGTTGGCGCCGGAGCCGTAGACCAGTTTCAGGAAGTTGTCCTGATCGAGGCCCAGGGCCAGTCCGATCTGCTGGTAGTTGGTGGGAGCCGCGTCCTTGAACGGGTTGGCGATGCGGGTTTCGACCGTGAAGTCGTCGTCGCGCTTGATGCCGACCATGAAGTTGTTCTGGCCGCTGTTCGCGCCACCGTTGTCGCCGTTGGAGGTCAGGACACGCAGGGCACCGTCCGAGACGCTGGCGTTTTCAGCCACTTCCTCGTTGTACCCCGCATCCGGGCTCTGCAACAGACCGGTCAGACCGTTCTGGTACGGCGTGCCGTCGGTGTCGAACTCCAGGTGGATGCTCTGGCCGTCCAGAAGAACCTGGCCGTTCTGGGCATCCCAGGCGAAGGCGTCGTCGACATTGTCGATACCGTCACCGTCGATGTCGCTGTCGGCGGAGTTGATGGTGTCGTCATCGTCCAGATCGCCCTGCGGTGCATACGGATCAACCTCACCGTCATCCACATCCGTGACCGCCAGCTGGAAGTCAGCCGAGGCGTCGGGTGTGGCACCCACGGTGTCGTCGTCAACCGTGACCGTTACGTCGAGGGCTGTCTGCGTCTCGTAGTCGAGAGCCGCGTCGGCCTTGAGGAACAGCCCGTCTCCGATGATCTCGAAGGAGGCCGCATCAGCGCCGTCGAGAGCAAGGACACTGGTGCCCAGCGCGTCGTCGGTGATGACGATGTCGGCCACGCGGATACCGAGCGAGGTGTCCGCATCCTCAGCGAGGCTGGTGACGATGGGCGTCAGAGCCACGGTCGGGGCCTCGTTGCCGTCAGTGATCGCGAGGACCAGGTCGGCGGTTGCGTCCGGGGTATTCCCGACGGTCGCGTCGTCCACCTCCACCGTTACGTTCAGCTCGGCCAGGGTCTCGAAGTCGAGGGCGGCGTTCGCTTTCAGGAACAGTTCCTCGCCGACAATCTCGAAGAGATCGGCATTGGCGCCCGACAGGGTCAGCACGTTGGTGCCATCGAGGTCGTCCGTGACGGTGATGTCGGCCACCTTGATGGCGGCGGTGACATCGGCCAGTTCGGACAGTTCCGTCAGAACCGGTGTCAGGGCAACGGTCGGTGCCGCGTTCACCGGTACGGCGTCAACCGTGATGGTGAAGGTGTTCGGCACGATGACGCCGGAGTTTGCCGGTCCATCGGTGGCCCCCACGGTCACCTGGAAGGTGCCCGCCTCGGTCGGTGTGCCCGTCAGAACCCCGTTTTCCATCGTCAGCCACGCGGGGCCGGAGATGAGGGAGTATGTCAGGGCATCCTCCTCGGGGTCGTTGAACGCGCCAATCGCCATCAGATCCAGTTCGATCGGGCCGGCGATGGCCTGCTCGATGTTGTCGATGGGCGAGGCCGCCGGGGCGAGGTTGACCTCACCTGCTGCCGGGATCAGTTCGATGTAGTCGAACCGGGCGTGCTCGAATTCCTTCGAGCTGGCCTGCAGACGCAGAACCGTGTCGTCGCCAATCTCGAGACCGTTGAATGTCAGGGTGCGGCGGTTCTGGATCTGGGCGCCGTTTCCGCCGCCGTCCTGGTCGAACTCCCATTCCGCGAAGGTCACGAATTCCTCACCGCCGGTCTGGTAGGCGAGCGATGCCGAGGAAACCCCGTCATTCTCGTCGTAGAAGGCGACGCGGACATCGTAGGATCCACGGGCGTCGAAGTTGGCGCCGAGGTCGATGGTGGCCTCACCGTCACGGTTGCGCAGCATCTGGATGATCTCCGGGCCGTCCGAGGTCTGGCGGGTGAAGAAGCCCTGCGGTGCGAGGTCCATGTCCTCGGCCTCGATCCGGATGGTTTCCCGCTGCTCGCCGAGAACGTCGAAGATGAAGGTCGAGCTGACCTCAAATTCGCCGTCGGAGGCGATCACGGTGACCGGGACGGAGCCTGCTGCCAGCGGCGAGCCGGAGAAGACGCCGTTCTCGAAGGTCAGGCCGGCGGGCAGTCCGCCCTCAACCCGGAATTCGAGCACGTCACCCACATCCTGATCGGAGAAGTACGCATTGACGTCGAGGGATACCGCGGAGCCCACGGAGACGGCCTGACGGGGGATGCCCGTGGTTTCAGGTGCATCGTTTTTGTCCTCAACCGTGATGTCGAAGGTCTCGACCGTGGTGCTGTTGCCGTCGCTGGCGGTGACGGTCACCGTGAAGGTGCCGATGTCGCCCGCTTCCGGCGTGCCGGAGAGAACACCGTCCGTGATGGTCAGCCATTCGGGTCCGGAAACCTCGAAGGTCATTGGATCCTCTTCCGGATCGTAGAACTCGGACGCCACGTCGTACTCGAAGGCGTCCCGTTCGATGACGGACTGGTCCTGGAGGCCGAAGGGCGCTTCCGGCGCCTCGTTCTCCGGGTCGACAACCGGTGCGAGCGGTGTGAACTCGAAGTAGTCGACGCGGACATGCTCGGCCTGGTCGCGGGTTCCGTTCAGGGTGAGAACGGAATTTGCGTCCACCGTGACGGTGGTCAGGACCTTGGTGCGCAGGCTGGAGGCCTGGGCCGCATTGCCGCTGGTCGCGTCGTCATCCATCACGAGGCTTGCCGTGGTGGTGCCGCTGTCGCCGGTGACGGAGATGTCGAGCGTGCTTTCGCCGTCGTTCTCGTCAAAGTAGGCGATCGCCATGCGGTAGGTGCCCGGAGCGAGCTGCTCACCGATGTTGAAGGTCGCGGTACCGGCGGACTGGCCGAGCGGCACGTAGATCAGGGCATTGCCGTCGGAGGCATTGTTGTTCTGAACCTGGTAGCCGGTCATGGTATCGGCATCCTCACCCTGGATCCGGACCGGATCGGCCGGAGGAGTGACGGTGCCGTCGCTCACGACGATGTCGAAGCTGTCGGTTGCGACTTCAAAAGCCTGGTCGGTGGCCGTTACGGTCACCGTGTAGGTGCCAGGCGTGGTCGGCGTTCCGGAGATGACACCGTCCGAATAAGCGACGCCATCCGGCAGGTCGGTGACCTCGATGGAGAGGCTGTCGCCGCTGTCGTGATCGTCGTCGGCGAACATGTCCTCAGGCAGCGTGAGCGAGAAGGCCTCGCCTACCGTGCCGGTGGTGTCGTCGGTCGGGATTTCGAGCGTCGGTGCGTCATTGGTGTTGTTCACCGTCAGGTCGAAGTCCTGGGAGACCGAGAGACCTTCGCCATCCGTGGCCGTGACGCGGACCGACAGGGCCGCAACATCGGCGTCCAGCGGCGTACCGGTGAAGGTCGTGCCGTCGAAGGTGAGCCATGCGGGCAGGTCCGATCCGTCCGCCAGCGTTGCCGTCAGGATCAGGTTTTCCGCACCGGCGTCGTCGGCGAAAGCGTCGGACGGTACGGTGAAGGAAAGGGCCGCGTCCTCGTCGATTTGCTGTGCCGCAATGACCTGGTCCACTGTCGGGGCCGCATTTTCCAGGCCCTCGACGACGATTTCGAAGCTGTCGGTTGCGACTTCCAGATCCCCGTCAGTGGCCGTAACCGTGACGGTGTAGGTGCCGGCGGTTGTCGGCGTTCCGGAGATCGCGCCATCCACGTAAGCGACGCCATCGGGCAGGTCTGTGACGGTGATCGTCAGGCTGTCATCGCTGTCGAGGTCGTCATCAGCGAACATGCCATCCGGAAGTTCCAGCAAGAAGGCTTCTCCAACCTTGCCGGTTGTGTCGGCGGTCGGGATTTCCAGGGTCGGCGCGTCATTGGTGTTGAGCACGTCGAGATCGAAGTCCTGGGAGACCGAGAGACCGCCCTGGTCCGTGGCAGTGACGCGGACCGAGATGGTCCCAACATCGGCGTCCAGCGGCGTGCCGGTGAAGGTCGTGCCGGTGAAGGAGAGCCATGCGGGCAGCTCCGATCCGTCCGCCAGCGTTGCGGTCAGCGTCAGTTCAGCCAGATCGGCGTCGTCCGCGAAGGCGTCAGCCGGTACGGCGAAGGAGAATGCCGCGTCCTCGTCGGTGGTCTGGGCGCCGATGGCTTGGTCCACGGTCGGGGCCTCATTTGCCGGCGGTGTGCCGAGCGACTGGACCTCGAGGAAGTCGTAGGAGACGCTGAAGGTGTCACGGCTGTTGCCTGTCGGTGTGGAAGTCTGGATGACACCTGCACCGACCGGATCACCAGCCAGAATGGCGGCGCCGAGAGTTCCAAGAATTTCCAGTCCGTTACTCAGAAGCGGTGCTGTTTCCGAGATGGCTTCGTCGTTCGCGTTGAACAGGGTTCCAAGTGCACGGAACATCGGCACGGGGGTACCATTGTCGTCCTCGATATAGGCTTCCAGAGTGACTTCAACAGAAGCCGCGTCAGCATTTCCAAAGCTTTCAAGGTACACCGGCGCTGCAACCGCAGCGTTCCCGCCGACATTGTCCTGAGCCAGTTCAAACTCAAAACCGGTTCGGCCGAATACAATCTTCATCAGGTTGTCCTGGTCGGTACCGATAACGACACCTGCCGACTGGAAGTTCGTAGGCGCATCCAACTCCGCAGTAGTGGAGATGAAATCCGGCATGTCGAACCGGGTGGTGACACGCAGACCTTCCGCTGCCGAATAGGCCGCCACGAGAGCGTTTTGCTGACCATTGGCGTTGTTGTGATGGTCGCCGCTGGTCGCAGTGATGTTCAGCTTGCCGCCGGAGACGGAGGCGTCAGCCAATTTGATCTCCTCCACTTCCGGCTTGTTGCTGACCAGAGCGCCGGTGAGGCCGTTTTCGAACGGGGTGCCGTCGGTGTCGAACTCGAGGCGGACGGTCTGACCGGCGGTCAGGGCGGTGCCTGCGTTGGTGGCGTCGTAGACGAAAGTCTCGTCGCCGTTGAGCAGCGTGTCGCCGTCGATGTCGTCGTCCTCGCTGTTGGCCACTCCGTCCTGATCGAGGTCGTCGCCCGGTGCGAAACCGACCGGAAGCGGTGCGGCGTCGCCATCGGTAATGGTGACGGTGGCCGGAGTGGCCGAGAAGTCGACCGCGCCGTTGGCGTCAGTGGCACCGGTGATGGTGACCGTGAAGGTCTCCGCGCCCTCGTCCAGCTCATCGTTGTTGAGCGTGATGTCGACGGTTGCGGTGGTTTCGCCAGCGGCGATGACGACCGTGCCCGAAGGTGCGGTGTAGTCGTCGCCCGAGGTCGCCGACACGTCGGTCAGGCTGTAGGAGACGGTGATGGCCTCATCGGTCGGACCGGTGCGGGTGAACTCGACCGTGCCGAGACCGGTTTCCTCGTCGAAGGAGGCGTCGGCCACGGAGACGGCAGCGGTTTCAACAACCGGCTCAACCGCCTCGCGGATGACGATTGCGGAGACCTTGGCGCGGTCATAGGGTTCGCCCTCGCCGTCGAGCGCAACGTCGAACGAAAGGTCAATTTTTCCATTCGCGCCGGGCGAAATTGGGTCAGACAGTTCGATGATCACCGGAGCGTTAATGTCACCGCCGTTTGCGGCAAGAACATCGAAGTTGGCTAGAACGGGTTCCGCGCCATCTTCCGCAGAGACGTTGAAGATGCGGACGCCGGGGTCGCTTGCGTAGATCTCAGCGAAATACAGATCAACGAAGTAGGACTTGGATGGGTCAAGATCGTCCGAGGAGAAGGTGAAGTTTCCGTCTCCGTTATCGTTGACTTCGGTCTCGTAGACAGTGCCATCAAAGAGCGGCTGATGCTTGTTTCCGCCGTTGTTATCCTCAAAATCCGTCCCGCCGGCGAAAACACCGCCGCCATTCGAAGCGCCAACAAACGTAACGCCATCCCCTTCAACGTTTCCTCCTCCCGCATTATACGCAAGGACCATGTCGCCGCGAATGAGGGTCGGGGCGTCCGTGTCATCCTCCGTGACGGTGCCGGAAGCGGTGCCGTTGGTGGCGGAGATGAGGAACGTGTCGGATGCGGCGTTGGAACCGCCGGTCAGGGTCACGTCGATCGTGTCGTCGCCATTGTCGTCGTCGTCATTGGCAACGTCGATGGTCAGGGTGGCAGCACCGTTCACGAAGGTCAGCGTCTGCGTCTGGCCCGGCGCGCCGGTGGCGTTAAAGGTGACGTCGACGTCTCCGTTGAAGCCCGCATCGGATGCTGTGACTGCAAATTCAAGAGTGGTGTCGTTAATGTCGCCCGCTTCCACAAGGGTTGGAGCGTCGGAAATTGATAGGGTGATATCGGCCACTGGTGCCTCCGTTACGATGAAATTAAATGAGGCTGTGGTCGGGTTGCCGCCCTGGTTCAGCCAAAGTGTGTAGGTGCCCTCGCCGAGAGGACCGGTGAAGCCGGTGATCGGCACACCTTCCTGGGTGAATGCCCCGATGTCGGGCAGGATGTTGTCGCCGATCTCGCCTGGGCTGTAGACCAGGCCGCCGAGCAGCGGCGTGCCGTCCGGATCGGGCTGACCCGTTACCGGATCGACCGTGAGGGCCGTGCCTTCCTGGAGGCCGAGGAACCCGAACGGTGCGATCTCGGTCGTCTCGTAGCCGTCAAGCTCAATGGCTGAGAGCACGTGGCCGGTGGGAACCGTGAAGGTGATGTAGTCGCGGTCACGCTCCTCCTCGATGCCCGGACCCTGCTGGGTTGCGGTCAGGAGGTTGTCGCCGAGCGAGAGCGTACCGCCATCGGTCGGGTCCAGCCGGTCGTCGGACAGGTCGCCGAACGCCGTGCCGAAGGCCGTGTCACCGGGATCCGCCGCCTGCTGTGGCGAGGTGACGCTGAGGAAGTCCCAGCTGGCCTCAAAGCTGCCCAGGTCCTGGTAGTCGGTGGAGGTGACACCCACCACGCTGGTGCCGCCATTCAGGGCTGCGACAACATCCGCCGGCATCGCCAGGGCCGGAGCCGTGAGGAAGCCTGGTGTGGCTTCGGGGCGCACGCCGCCGAGGATGGCACCCTGCGCGTCGAAGAAGGTCACGATCTGTGCCACGGTCGGGGATGCGGCGCTGCGGTCAACCGCAAGGCTCATTTCCACCGAGGCGATATCCGCGAGACCAAACGGCGCGGCCGCGGCTGCGGAGATATCGGAGATCAGGATCTTCTGGTCGATCTCGCCCTGCGACCACATCTGGATGGCGTTGCCGCCATTGCCGCCGAAGACGGTTTTGACGAACTGGTCCTCATCCTGGGCATTCGCCGCAGTAGTCGAGATCAGGATACCCTGTTGGGCGTAGTTCGGAATGACACCGTTGGTCACGCCGTTTGCCGCGAGGACATCCGCCGTGAACGGATTGTCGAACCGGGTGGTCAGATAGATCTCGGTCAGGGCCTGATCCGTCAGGTCCACGGATTTGACGAAGTCGTTCTTGCTCGCCGTCTGTGGCGCTTCTGAGAGGTCGCCATTGGAGGTTTCAACGATCAGTTTCCCGCCGGAAACCGTGGTCTGAACGGCGGCATCGAGTGCGCCGCTGCCGCCGAGGACACCGTCGAAGCCGCCTTCGGTAAGCGGGTCGCCATTGGTCTCGAAGTCGAGCTCAAGGATGGTGCCGCCCGCCGGGATCTGGAGGTCCGAGTCGCTGGCGCCGATGGTGACGGTGCCGGTGGCGTCCGCGATGACCGCGTCGCCGGAGACGCCGGTGATGGAGACGGTGAAAATCTCAGCCGGTTCCTCGTCACTGTCGTCGGTAATGGCGATGGGCAGGGTCACCGAGCCGCTGTTTGCCGGGATCACGACGCTGCCGGTGAGGGCCGCGCTGATGTCCGACGCGTCAGCCGAACCGGGGTTGATCTGGTAGTCGACCGTGACGGCCTCGGTGAGGTCGCCGATGCGGGTGAAGGTGACGGTTGCGTCGCCGCCCTCGACCGCCGTGGCGTCGGCAACGGAGATGGTTGCGGGCAGGTCGGACGGTACCGCCTCGTAGACCGCGATGGCGCTGTAACCGGCCTCGCCCTGGGAGCTGTCTACCGTGACGGTGATGGTGCCGTCGGTTACCAGCACGTTGTGGGTGCGGGAGATCGGCTTGTCGGCGCCACCGGCTTCGGCAAAGACGTCGAAGTCGTTCAGAACCAGGTCACCCTGGACGTAGAAGTCACCGACGCGGGCATTGGCCGAGGAGTGGTAGAGTTCCGCGAAGTGCAGTTCGACCACGTAGCTGCCATTGGCGAAGCCCGAGTAGGTTGCCGTCCAGGTGTTCGATCCGGAGTCGCGGTAGGTGTGGTAGGCCGATCCGTCGAGATCGACACCGCCGCTGTTGCTTGTCGGGAACTGGCCGTCAACGTTGCTGTTGAGCTGCGCGTTGGTTTTGGCACCCGTGTACCAGTCGTTGTTGTCGGCCTCAAAGTCGATCGGGTTTCCGGCCGCATCCGTGATGAGCGTGTCGCCGGTGATGGCGGCGCCGTAACGGTTGTTGTCGGTGATGCCGTCGATCGGGTCGGCGCCGAGGGTTCCGGCCGTGGTGTCGGTGGTGCCGACATTGATGGCGCGGACGACGTTGCCGCGAACGAGGGCTGCAAGGTTGGCCTCAAGGATAAATGCGGCACTTGCGGCTTCGGTCGTGTTGTCGGCGGCGTCGGAATAGGCTCCGGCCGCGATGGAGATCTGACCCTCGCCATTCGGCCAGGCGTTGTCATCGCGGGACAGGGTGTAGATCAGCGTGGCGGTTTTGCCGTCGGCGCTGATGTCCACGTCGGGTGCCGAGATGGTGTCGGGCACGATGCCGGTGAACTGAAGTTCATCGCCGTCGAGGCCGGTGAAGTCATCCGCATCAAAGCCGGTCTCATCGGAGAGAACCACGGTTGCGGTGCGCTCTCCGTCCTGGATGCTCTGTTCGTTCTCGACCGTGATCGAGACGATTTCAGGCGCGGTTTCGTCCGCTGGCGGCGTGTAGGTGCCGCCGAGTTTCCAGACCGCCAGGCCGCTCAGTTTGGCCTGGTCGACCTCGAGGCTGAACTCGACATTCAGCTGGCCGTCGGTGACCACGACCTCGTAGGTCTTGATGACCTCGATGCCCGCACCACCGGCATCGTCGATGATGTCGTAATTGTCCTCAACCAGCTGATCCTCAACGAAGATGTCGAAGACACGCATGTTGTCGGGATCGGAGCTGGTATGGAGACCGTGATAGATTTCCGCAAACAGCAGATCGACGAGGTAGGTGCCGTTTTCGACCGGAATGGAGTAGCCCCATTTGGCCGCCGGAGCGGACGAACGCTCGACCGCGTGGATCGCGTCCAGTTCCGTGTTCGGGAAGTCGTGGGAGTTCGATGACGCGTTCGAGTGGGTTTTGAAGTCACCCGTCGACGTGTAGCCATCGCCCTGGCCGCCGGACGTGTTGGATTTAAAGTCGATGACCATGTCGCGCATGGTCACGCCTGTTACGGCCGGACCACCGGCGTTGATGGCGATGACGGGCGCCAGGGCCGGTTCAACCGCGATCCGCACGCCGTCGGAGGCCTGGGTGATCGAAATGGACGCGGCACCATCGGCCGGGTCGTAATCGGCAAGGTCGGGACCGGTCAGGGTGATGGTCTGGCCGCCGATGGTAATCTCAGCGGAGCCGGCCGAGCCGCCGAAGGTCGGCGTGCCGATGGTGTTGAGGGTTTCGCCCTCAATGATGACCTCGTCCTGGAAGGAGAAATCGGTGATTTCGTCGCCGCCCAGGTCCTCAAGAGTACCGCGCACACTGTCGGCACCCTCGCGGGTGATGACGGTGTTGTTGCCCGAGCCCACGCGGATCAGGTTGTCGAGGTCGTTGGCCTCAACCGTGAAGTCGGCGGAGGAGCCGGTGCCGTCGAAACGCTCCACATTCGCGGCCATCGGATCGAGATCCGTGTCGGTGCCGGTGTAGATCAGCGTGTCGGTGCCGGCGGATCCGTTTTGGTCAACCTCATCGGCGTTGGTGGCATAGAGCTCGTTGCCGAAAGCCTCGATCTCGATGCTGTTGAAGTCGATGGCTTCCAGCGGATTGCCTTCGGAGGTTTCCGCAAGAACACCTATTGCGGCACCCGAGGACAGAACCGGGCCGTCGCCGTCGGTGATGGTGTGGTTGCCGGTCAGAACGTCGCGCAGGACGCCCACGGGCAATGTGCTGTTGCTGAGCGGAATGGAGGTGAAGCCCGCGTCGCCTTCGAGGTGGTAGGATGTTTCAATCTCGAAGGTGTTGATGTTGACTTCGAACTTGAGCTCAACGGTGCCGATGGACGACGATGTCAGCGAAGGCACGGCTGCGGTGCCGAGCACCTGGTAGCCGCTGTCGCCGGTCTCGATGCCAACCTCAAAGCCTGGAACGCCGCCCACCGAGCCGAAGACGAAGCGGACGAAGTTTGCCTGCGTACCGTCGCCAAACATCATGCCGACGAGCTGGCCGGGCTGGAGACCGCCATCCACGGACGGCACCCAGTTTTTGATGTTGAACACGGCCTCGACACGGTCGGTGTCGCTGGACGGTTTGATGCCGGTGTGCAGAACGTCACGGGCATCGTTCTCGGAACCAACGACGCTGCCAGGAACGACCGCCTTGATCTGAAGGCGGGGTGCGTTCGCGCCGGGGATGATGTTGCCGCCGTTGTCGAACAGGCCGTCAACAACCGCGCCGGGCTCGGCACCATCGGCGATGGTTGTCGCGTCCTTGTTGGGCGTTTCGCCGTCCAGGGCCGCGCCAAGCAGGCCGGTGTTGGACAGGGTGCCGGGGAAGTCGGTGGACAGGGCCTCGAATTCCAGGGACAGCTTCTGGCCCGGCGCGATGTCGTAGCCGTTGCTGGAGCTGTATTCGAACGGGTCGTGGATATTGTCGACGCCGTCGAAGTCATTGTCGGTCGGGTCAACAATTTCCTGGCCTGCGAGAGGAACGGCACCGTTCGCGGGCTGCAGAATTTGAATGGAGTTCTGGCCGAGTTTGGCGATCCAGATGGAGCCCTGGAAGGGCTGGGACAGGCCCTGGTTGAAATACTGGTCGCCAAGCGTTGCAATGCCGAGCGGGTTTCCTCCACCAAGGCTTATTACCTCGCGGTCAGCCGCAACGGTGAAGCCCTGGCCGTTGGTGGTGGTGCCAACGGTTCCATCTGCCTCACGTCCGATGATGATCAGCTCACCATTGTAGTCGGTGGTGAGGATCGCGCCGGACATGTCGATATTGCCCTCGTCCAGGATGGTCGAGGTGTACTCGGCGAGGCCGTTGACCGAACCGTTGCCGGTGTCGACGGCGCCGTCGTATTTGCCGGCTTCCTTATAGTCGCCTTCGATTTTGTTGGGTTCAGCGACGATGTCCGCGATATCGGCGGGCAGTCCGGACTGGCCCAGCAGAGTGGAGTTGGCCGGAGCATCCTCACCAACGGGAAGGGCAACGCCGGTGCCGTCCTCGAGTTTGTAGATGTTGTATTCGATGCCAGGCTCAACAGCCAGAACGCGACTGGTCAGTTCACCGGCATCGGCGCCGTAAACGCCGGTTGTGGGATAGAGCGCATCATTGTTCTCAAGGCTTTCGAGGAACGCGATCACCTGGTCGTAGTCGGTCGGGGCGCCCTCGGTGTCGTCATAGCTCGCCTTGTTGGAGATCAGCAGGAAGGCGTCGTCCGTACCGTTGCCGGGCGAGAACAGAAGTCCGGCAAGCGCACCTTCGGCGCGGGTCGGGTTCGGATGACCACCATAGACATAGGTCAGGCCGTTGGATTCGTACGTGACCGGGCCGGTGTTGCCCTGCGACAGGTCCCGCCCGTCAAGGTCGTCGGAGCGGGTGACCTCATGGAAGTTATCCTTGTTGGACGGGTTCCAGTTGACGAGGTTGATGTCATCATCCGCGTCGCCGTCACCGTTATTGAGGTTGGTGGAGATGTAATTGAGCGCCTGGGCCAGATCGACCGCGCCATTTTCGCCGGCCTCACCGATGGGGCGGCCACCCCAGGAGTTGTTCGCACCGTTGTCGTAGGTCCAGACACGGCCGTCCTCGGTAACTTCCACGTCGTAGGAATTGCGATAGCCCGGCGAATAGATCTGCACCGGGCTGTCAGCTTCAATTTTTGCGCTGTTCAGGCCGTCATTGCCGCCCTGCGGGTCGTTGTTATCGTTTTCGCCGTCACGGGTCGGGTCGTCGAGGGTCGGCATGTCGTAGACATAGGACCGGCCGCTGCTGGCATCGGTCAGGATGTCCATGGCGTTGATCGCGTCGAGGTCAACCTCAAGGATCGCGGCGCTGTAGGGCTGTTCCTGCTGACCGGCGAAGTTGTTGGACGGGGCGCCGGTGTTGGCGTTACCGCCGTTTGCAACGAGAAGGCGCTCGGAGATGAGGACACCGTTGGCGTCGACCTCCTGAATGATCTCCAGACCGTTCAGAGCGTGGTTTTCCTCGGACCGGGCCAGGCCGCGAACGATGTCGATGGGCTCCCAGCTGTCCGGGCCGGTCTGCACCAGCTTGGTGATAACGCCGGAGTTGGTGTCGAGATTGACGTCGCCGCCGCCGGTCCCGGCGCCGATGCGCTGGTCGGTCGAGGTGACGTACATCGTCACGGCGGGGGTATCCGTGGGTGTTGTCGTCAGCTGGCCGTTGGTGTCGATATAAAGGCGGTTGCCGCTGTCGTCGTACTGGTTGGTGACGTCGATACCTGTCACCTGGCGCGTGGTGCCGGGGTTGGGGGTGCCGTCGTCGTTGAAGTTGGGGATGTTTTTGACATCGGAGATCGTCGTCATGTCGGTGACGAAGAACTTGGCCTCCGGGTTGGCGTCGCTGGGGCTGTCGCCGAACTCAACCGTCATGACGTGAACGTCGCCGGTCACTTCCGTCACGTAGAGCCTGCCGTCGGAGCCCCAGACGAGCGCGCTTGGCGAGTTCAGATTAAAACCGTTGAGGTCGAGAACGCTTGCCGAAAAATTGTCGGTAACAGCCATGATATATTCCCCTAGTACTCAAATTCCGCAAAAAACGCGGAAAACACCCATTAAAAGGCCAACTACACCAGCACCTCCCGAAGTGTTTCTTCGGACGATGAGCTTCGTATTGCATTCGCTTTAGGAAAAACCGGTCGATTGAACCGTCCGTTTGGCTGCGTGATCGAATACCCGCTGTTCCAAAATACGCTGGAACCCCTGATCGTGCAGCCTGTGCCCTCCCGGTTCGACTACTGCCGAACGTTGGATTACACTTTAGACAAATTTTTACTCAATAAAACGATTTGTTAGGTTAATTTTAGGCAGGGTTAACCGGTTAATTTTGTTTGTTTTCAATGATTATTTGTGACTCATTTTGTTACTTAAATAAATGTGTTCGAAAAGAAGTGGAGGCCGGAACGGGTCCGGCCTCCAGTGCGATGTTGCTGATTCCTTCCTTTGGGAGAGATCTACCTCTCGCGGAAGGCCCGGTAGAAGTAGTCCGCCAGCGGCTGGGTAAAGTAGCTCAGCGGCGTACGGTCCTCGGTGCTGATGAAGGCCTCCACCGGCATGCCGGGCAACAGGCGGCGGTCATCGAGCTTTTCCATGCTTTCCGCGTCGATGGCCAGGTCGGTCCGGTAGAACGGCTGACCCGTGACTTCGTCGAGGAAAACATCCGCTGAGACGTGCTCCACATGGCCGGTCATGTCCGGGGTGGTGCGGGCGTCGAATGCGGCAAAGCGCAGGATCGCGGACTGGCCCTGGCGGACCTGGTCGATGGCGGCGGCCTCGATGCGGGTGCGCACGATCAGCTCAACGTCCTGGGGGACGATATAGAGGATCGGTTCAGCCGGTTTCATGACCTCCCGGATTGTGTCGGCCGCGCTGTTGTAGACGATACCGGCCACGGGTGCGCGCACCTCAAGGCGGGCGATGTCGTCTTTCAGGGTGCGGCGGCGGGCGCGAAGTTCGATTTCGCGGTATTCCACGTCGCGCAGCTCATCGATGGCTTCCTCACGCTGGAGGGTGCTGAGTTTGAGCTTTTCGATCTCGGTTTCCGCGAGTGCCCCGCGCATTTCGGCAACCTCGGACAGGATCTGCGCCCGGGCCCCGCGCAACTGCGACAGCTCGCGGCGGGCGGTCAGGACGCGGCTCGACTGGGTCAGGCCCTGTTTCAGCAGCGCCTCCATCGAGGCAAGGTCCTCTTCCATGAAGCCGATCTGTTCGTCAGTGGCGACCCGCTGACCCTCAAGGCCGTCAAGCTGGCTCAGGATCTGGCCGTGGCGTTCCTCAAGCTGGTCAAGTTCCTGGCGGATCGCGCCGCGACGGGTGGCATACTGACTCACCTGGGCCTGCATCAGCTCGGCAAGATCAGGGGTGGTTTCGGCCCGTTCGATCAGTTCCGGGTGGAATTCGATCTCCTCGCGCTCGTCCCGCTGGGCCGCGAGACGGTCCTTGCGGGCGATGAGTTCGAAATACTGCCCCTCGACAATTTCAAGCTCGGCGAGCAGCGTGTCGCCCTCAAGACGAAGGAGAACGTCGCCCTGCTCCACCGCATCGCCGTCGCGGACGAGGATTTCCTCCACGACGCCGCCGGTTGGATGCTGCACAACCTGGCGGTTGCCGCTGACCTCCACGGTTCCGCTGGAGATCACGGCACCGGCGATGCGGGCGTTGACGCTCCAGCCGCCCAGGGCGAACACGAGGAAGCAGAGGGCTGTGAAGCCGATCAGGACGAACAGCCTGAACCGGATGACGGGTGTCTGCTGAATGTTCATGGCCGGGCTCCTGCGCTGCTGGTTTTGGGATGGATGGCGGCGACGCCCGCGTGGCTGCGGCCCTGTTCGCGCAGGATTTCCTCACGCGGACCGAAGGCCTGGACCACGCCGTTGCCGAGAACGAGCAGCATGTCGCATTCGCTGATCGCGGCAGGACGGTGGGCCATGATGACGACGAGTTTGCCCTCCTCACGGAAACTGCGGATGGCGCTGGCGAGTGCTTCGGCACCGGCGCCGTCGAGGTTGGAGTTCGGCTCGTCGAGCACCAGCATGACCGGCTCGCCATAAAGCGCGCGGGCCAGGGCCAGACGCTGACGCTGTCCACCGGACAGACGTGCGCCGCCGACCATGATCTGGGTGTCATAGCCCTGGGGCAGTGCCAGGATCATCTCGTGCGCGCCGGCCTTTTTGGCGGCCTCGACCACCGCTTTCGGATCGGGGCGGAGGGCCATACGGGCAATGTTTTCCGCAACCGTGCCGTCAAACAGGGAGACGTCCTGCGGCAGATAACCGATATGGCGGCCCAGATCCTCACCGTACTGGCTGAGTTCCGCGCCATCGAGACGCACCGCGCCGTTGGCCGCGGGCCAGATGCCGGTCAGGATGCGTGCGAGCGTGGATTTGCCCGATGCGCTGGGACCGATCACGCCGAGCGCCTGGCCGGGCTCAAGCCGGAATTTTACGCCGCGCAGGGTCGGCACCTGCTGCTCGGGCGGCAGGGCTGTAACGTTGTTGACGGTCAGAACCGGTTTCGGATTCGGAAGCGGGGTGCGCTCCTCCTGGCCCGGAATGGAGGCCAGAACGCCCTTGAGCTGCTTCCAGCCCGCGCTGGCGCGGCTGACAAGCGCCCAGCCGCCGATGGCCTGTTCGACCGGCGCGAGGGCACGGCCCATCAGGATGGAACCCGCGATCATGGCCCCGGCGGTCATTTCGCCCTTCAGCACCACAAAGGCGCCGAGACCGAGCATGGCGGACTGGAGGAAGAAACGCAGGGTTTTCGACATGGTAGTGAACTGGTTGACCACGTCGTTGGAAGCGAGGTTCGCCATCATTGCGCGGGTGCGGTTGATGCGCCAGCGGTCCCGGACGGCAGCCCCCATGCCAAGCCCGTGAACCGCCTCGGCCTGTTGACGCACGGTTTCCGCGAAAGCATCGGAGACCATCGCGGTTGCGGTTGCCTCGGCCTCCGGGCGCTGGGACAGCATCCGGTTGAGAATGGAAATCGTGATCAGGAGGGCCGATCCCGCAACGGCAAGCCAGCCGAGCCAAGTGTGGAAGGTGAATATGGCCGCAATAAAGAGTGGTGTCCAGGGCATGTCGAAGAGCGCAAAGAGCACTGGCGAGCCCAGAAACTTCTGCACCGCCTCAAGATCGCGCAGACCGGACCAGGGACGGCCCCGCTCGCCGGACATGACAGCGCGGGACAGGCCCGCATCGAAGACCCGCGTATCCAGGCGGGCCTGGAAGAGCGAGCCGAGACGTGCGCCGATACGGCCGCGGGCATAATCGAGAACGCCCATCGTGCCGTAGAGACAGGCAATCAGAATGGTCAGGGCGAGGAGCGTTTCCTCGGACCGGCTCGCCAGGACCCGGTCATAGACCTGGAGCATGTATAGTGGCCCCGTGAGCATGAGAATGTTAACGAAACAACTGAATAGGCCAAGCGTGACAAATAACGGTCGCGTACCGGAAAATGCAGCCCGAGGGCTCTTCAAACTATTGGACAAAACACCCACTCCTGTTTTGCCAGGTTTATTTCACGGTTGGTTCAATTTTTACACAACTCAGAGTGTTAATGGTAAACGTCGGGTGGAGTTGAGGTGGTGGTTTCGGGGACTACGGGCGCGAGGATTTTTTAGAATTTTCGATGGCACTAGCGGTCAGGGTTTAACCCGCGCAAAGATTGTTCCCACTCCGGTATGGGTGAAATCTGATGAAATGCTGCGCATGCGAAAAACAGGCGTTGACCTGTGCGGACGCAATATTATACCACAATGAAGTCGTGAAACGCAATTTCCAAACTGACAGGTTCCCCTGACATGAGTTTTAAGGTCCAGCCCTCTCCGCCTGCCCGCCCCAACCGCTGCCAGCTGTTTGGCCCTGGTTCGCGCCCTGCCCTCTTTGAGAAGATGGCGGCGTCGAAAGCGGACGTGATCAACCTCGATCTGGAGGACAGCGTATCGCCGGGCGACAAGGCGGAGGCGCGGAAGAACATTATTGAGGCGATCAATGATGTGGACTGGGGCGCGAAAACGCTGGCGGTGCGGATCAATGGGCTCGACACGGAATTCTGGTATCGCGACGTGGTGGACGTGCTGGAACAGGCGGGCGACCGGATTGACCAGATCATGATTCCGAAGGTTGGCAATGCGGGGGACATCTATGCGGTCGATGCACTGGTGACTTCGATCGAGATGGCGAAGCAGCGCAAAAAACCGATTGCTTTTGAGGTTATCATCGAGACGGCCGCGGGGCTTGCACACGTTGAGGAAATAGCGGCCGCAAGCCCGCGGATGCAGGCGATGAGCCTTGGGGCTGCGGATTATGCGGCCTCAATGGGGATGCAGACGACCGGGATCGGTGGCACCCAGGAGAACTATTACATGCGGGGCATGGGCGGCGAGACGCACTGGGGCGATCCGTGGCATGCGCCGACCGTGGCGATTGTCGCGGCCTGCCGTACGCATGGGCTTTTGCCGGTGGATGGGCCGTTTGGGGATTTCTCGGACGATGACGGGTTTACCGCCCAGGCAAGGCGCTCGGCCACTTTGGGCATGGTAGGTAAGTGGGCCATTCATCCCAAGCAGGTGGCCCTGGCCAATGAGGTGTTCACGCCCTCCGAGGCCCAGATCACCGAGGCGCGGGAGATCCTGGCCGCGATGGAGGAGGCCGAGAAGACCGGTCAGGGGGCTGCGGTCTACAAGGGGCGGCTGGTGGATCTGGCCTCAATCCGCCAGGCGCATGTGATCGTGAAGCAGGCGGAGATGATCGCGGAGTGACGTGATCCGGCCCGCCGATTTGACTTCACACGTGCGGCCTGTCAGGTGCCGGGACCGGTTATTGTTGCCGGTTTCTTGATGTTGAGGTCACATGCGGCAGGTATTGCGTTCGCTGGGTCCGGTCCTTCCCCCGACCCCGCCGGTTGAGATTTTGCGGGCGGCCTTTGGGGCGCTCGCGGGGCTGGGGTTGGTGGGGCTGTTTGTTCTGTCGCCGGCAGTGAATCTGACCACGGGGCTTTTTTTGATTGCGCCGTTTGGGGCGACGTCGGTTCTGCTCTTTGCGGTGCCGAACAGCCCGCTGGCCCAGCCGTGGTCGGCGATTGTGGGCAATACTCTGGCGGCGGTGCTGGCGGTCGCGGTGTGCCTCGTGGTGGACGATCCGGTCTTGCGGACGGGGCTGGCGGTCGGACTGGCGATTGCCGGAACGATACTGTTTCGGGCCGTGCATCCGCCGGCGGGGGCCGTGGCGATGACGGTGGCGATGAACCCGGAGGTGGTGGAGACGCTGGGGTTCCGGTTCGCGCTGACCCCGGTGGCGACCGGCACGGCGACTCTGGTGGTTCTGGCCGCAATTTACGCGCGGATGACCGGGCGGCGGTATCCCTTCAGGCAGTTTGACGAGCCTAACCGGCATGGCACCTCTGACCCGGAACCGATGGAGCGGATAGGGCTGACGGAGGAGGAGCTGACCGGGATTCTGGAACGCTACCGGCAGTCGTTCAACCTCGGGGTCGAGGACCTGGCGCGGCTGATCGGAGCGGCGGAGGTGCAGGCGGCGACACACCGGACAGGGCCACTGACCGCCGGTGACATCATGTCGGAGAGCCTTGTTGTCGTGAAGCCGGAGACGCGGGCCTCAGAGATTGCCGATCTGTTTCAGCAGCACGGGTTCACGTCACTGCCGGTCATGGAGACCAACGGCAGGTTTGTTGGCATCATTTTCCAGATCCACCTGATTTCCCGGGCGCGGGAGGACGCGCTGCGGCTTCGGCGTGGGTTCGGCGCGGCGATGAAGCGGCTGCTGGACGGAGAGCGCGACAGGCCGATCCATGCCCGAGACATCATGTCCGTGGCGGTCCCGCGGGCCACGACGGGCACTCCGGTTGCCGCGCTGCTGCCGCTTCTGTCCGATGGCGAGGTGGATGCGGTGCCGGTGCTGAAAGATGGCGTGCTGGCGGGCATTGTGACGCGGACCGACCTGATCGCGGCGCTGGCGCGAACGGGGCTTCAGGAAGCGTGAGCGGGCCGCGTTACTGGGGAGCGCACCATTCCGGGAGGACGCGACCCCATTCGGAGCAGTAAAGCGGGTCGTCCCACCAGGCTTCGGTCGCGCCAAAGCTGTACTCGATTGGCACCCACATGGCGCCGGAGCGGCGGAAGAGTACGTCCATGTCAATCGGTGCGTATGCCTCCTCGGCAAACCAGGGATCGCGATCTCCAAGAGGGGTTTCGGCGGGCTGGATCACGCCGCCACCGGGTCTTTGCGGCTGGAGGCTGGCATAGGCCACCCGGCCGGAGATGCGCAGGTGTTCGACCACAAATTCAATATCTTCGCCGAGGCTCCATTCCGCAACGGCGCGGGCCGAGTCTAGGATTTTTTGCCGTTTTTTCGAGCCCCGTTCCGGTTCGGAAAAGGCCAGTGCGACCGTTGGCAAAAGGACAAGAAGGCTCGTCAGAAGACGCAGGTACATGGGCCGCTCCGAAACTGGTTCGGAGCGGTTCTAGGGTCGCAATCGTAAACTTTGGGTGTCAGTAGCTGTACTCGTCGTAAATGCGGCTCAGGTCGCCATTCCACTCGCCGTGGTATTTGGCGAGCAGTTCGTCGGAGGGAGACATGCCGGCCTCGACGCTTTCGTGCAGGGCGTTGAGGAAATGGGTTTCGTCGGCGATGAGGCCGCCCGCCCCAGGACGGGCGCGGGACTTTAGGCCGTTTTCTCCGATCGCAAGAAGTTCGCGGGCCACGTCGCGCAGGGTGCGGCCGCCGATTTCGGCCTTGAAACCGTGCTTGGCGGCGTCATGGCGAAGGGCGTCGCGCTCTTCCGCCGTCCAGTTCTTCGCCACATCCCATGCGGCGTCGAGGGCGGTGGTGTCGTAGAGCAGACCGACCCAGAAGGCCGGAAGGGCACAGATGCGCCGCCAGGGTCCGCCGTCGGCGCCTCGCATCTCCATGAATTTTTTGATGCGGGCCTCGGGAAAGATCGTGGTCAGGTGATCGGCCCAGTCGGAGAGCGTGGGCTTCTCACCGGGCAGTGCGGGCAGCTTTCCGTCGAGGAAATCCCGGAAGGACATGCCCAGCGCATCGATGTATTTGCCGTCGCGGTAGACGAAATACATGGGCACATCGAGGGCGTAGTCGACATAGCGCTCAAAACCCATGCCGTCCTCGAAAACGAAGGGCAGCATGCCGGTGCGGTCGGCGTCGAGATCCTGCCAGATGCGGGCGCGCCAGGACTGCCATCCGTTGGGTTTGCCCTCAAAGAACGGCGAGTTGGCGAAGAGTGCGGTGGCGATGGGCTGCAGGGCGAGCGCGACTCGAAACTTTTTGACCATGTCGGCCTCAGTCGACCAGTCGAGATTGACCTGAACCGTGCAGGTGCGGCGCATCATCTGGGTGCCGAAAGAGCCGACCTTCTGCATGTAGCCGTCCATAAGGCGGTAGCGGCCCTTGGGCATGAGCGGCATGTCGTCATGGGACCATTCGGGCGCCGCGCCCAGACCGATGAAGGCCATGCCGCACTGGTCCGCTACGGATTTGACCTCGCGCAGGTGCTCGTTCACCTCGTCGCAGGTTTCGTGAATGGTTTTCAGCGGTGCGCCCGAAAGCTCAAGCTGTCCGCCCGGTTCGAGACTGACATTGGCGCCGTCGCGGGTGAGACCGATGATGTTGCCGCCTTCCTCAACCGGCTCCCAGTTGAAGCGGTCGCGCAGGCCTTCCAGCATCATGCGGATGGAACACTCTCCCTCGTAGGGCAGCGGCATGTGGGCCTTCATGCAGTAGCCGAACTTCTCGTGTTCTGTGCCGATAGCCCAGTTTTCCTCGGGCTTGCAGCCGTCGGAGAGGTACTGGGCGAGCTGGTTGCGGTCCTCGATAAGGCCACCGCCTGACTGGGGTATCGACATATCTGCGGTGTTCCCTTGCCTGCAAAAGTCTTTTGCATTTAGTCCGGAGAGGCCGTCCAGGCAAGCGGGCGTACCCGGCCCCAATGGGCAAATTCAGTTTTTCTTTATGGTTTGAAGGCTATGTCGTTCACGCGACCGGTTTTTTTTGGCCGGGGGGAAAGGCTGCCCGGTTGGGTTTATTGAGGTACGGCATGAAGGGTTTTGTGTTCAGGGAATTTATCAACATGGTCGATTCCGTGTTCGGTGAGGCTGAAAGCGACGCCCTGATCGCGAGTTGTGACCTGCCTTCCGGCGGGGTCTATACAACAGTCGGAACCTACGACTATCACGAAATGGCAACGCTGGTGACCAGCCTGTCGAAGCGCACCGGCGTTCCCATGGCGGATCTGTTGCAGCAGTTCGGCAATTACCTGTTCGACCGGCTCGTGACCGCCTATCCGGATTTATTCGAGGATGACCAGCCGCTGTTCGGGTTTCTGCGCGACGTTGAGAACAAAATCCATGTGGAGGTGGCGAAGCTCTACCCGGATGCGGAACTGCCCACGTTTGAGTATGCCTCCGGAAATTCGGACCGGTTTGAGATTGTTTACCGTTCCTGCCGTCCGCTTGGCGATCTGTGCCTTGGGCTTCTGGAAGGCTCGGTCAGGCATTTCGGTGACAACGTGACGATCCTGAAAGAGCCACTGCCGGAGGATGGCGGCAATGCGACCCGGTTCACGCTGACCAGAGCGGCCTGAGCCATGTACGGGGATCCCAGGAGGACTGAGTTCGCGACCGGGGATTTCGTCTCACGGGCGAGATATGAGCGGGAGTGCCAGGCCCGTGAGGAGGCCGAGCGGCTGCTTGAGGAAAAGAGCCGCGAGCTTTTCAGGGCCAACCGCGCGTTGCAGCGGACCAACGAGATCCTTGAGGAGCGGGTCAGGCTTCGGACGGCCGAACAGGCGGAGAGCCTCGAGAAAGCGAAGGCGGCGAACGAGGCGAAATCGCAGTTCCTGGCCAACATGAGCCACGAGATCCGCACGCCTATGAACGGCGTTCTGGGGATGGCCGGTCTGCTGCTCGGGAGCGATCTGGATGCGGAGCAGCGCCGTCACGCGGAGGCCATTCTGGGCTGCGGCGAATCGCTTCTGACGATTTTGAACGACATTCTGGACCACTCGAAGATCGAGGCGGAGCAGATCGAGATTGAGGCCGTTCCTTTTGATCCCAGTGAGGTCACGCGGCGGGTGATCGAACTGGAACGGCCGCGTGTGGCGGAAAAGGGCATTACGCTCGGGCTCGACATCTACCACGACATGCCGTCGAGGGTGATCGGTGATCCGGGCCGGCTGCGCCAGTGTTTGGGCAACATTCTCGGTAACGCGATAAAGTTCACCGAAAATGGCGGTGTTGGGGTGACGGTTGAGCCCATTGGGCTGGATGGGCCGCATATCCGTCTGCGCTTTTCCGTTCGCGACAGCGGCATTGGGATGACCCCGGCGGAACAGGAGAAACTGTTCCAACGGTTCACGCAGGCGGATTCGTCGACCACACGCCGGTTCGGCGGCACGGGACTTGGGCTTGCAATCACGCGCGGTCTGATCGAGCTGATGGGCGGTGAAATTCATGTCGAAAGCAGCCCCGGCAAAGGCAGCCATTTCTGGTTTGATCTGCCGTTCGACAATGCCGACCATGTGCCGGAAGACGATGGCAAGGATGAAACCGAGGCGTTCGAGCGGCGACCGCAAAGGATCCTCCTTGTGGAGGACAATGCGGTCAACCAGATGATCGTTGAGACCGTCATCAAACGGGCAGGACATGAGATTGTCACGGCCGAGAACGGTCCGGATGCCCTGAAAATCATGTCGGCGGAGCGAAACATCGACATGGTGCTTATGGACGTGCAGATGCCGGGCATGAGCGGCCTGGAGGTCACGCGTCGCATCCGTGAAGGCGACATTCGTGGCAATGCCATTCCCATTATCGCCATGACGGCAAACGCCATGAGCGGGGATCGGGAGGAGTGTCTCGATGCCGGGATGGACGATTACCTGACCAAGCCGTTCCGACCGGAAACCCTGCTTCTGATGGTGGACCGCTGGGGGTCACGTATGAACGGGCCGGACGGGTCCGGGCCGACCGTCGACTAACGCCTCAGGTTGCTCCCTGCCCTAATGGTCCGCGGGTACGGCGCAAATTGCGACTCGATCCGCTGGCGATATTTCGTTACCCCGGAACCATTGTTTCAAGTGATGGTACTGGACTTCCGCCGTGGCAACGATGACACCGTTTCTGTATCTGCATGCGCTGCTGGTGATTACCTTTACGCTCCGCATTCTGCTGCGGGACGATCTTTCGCCACCGGCGCGGCTGGCCTGGTTTATCATCCTGATGCTGGTGCCGTATTTCGGGACGGCGGTCTATTTTCTCTTTGGTGAGATCGATATCGGAACCGCCGTCAAGAAACGCCATGCGGAAGTCCTGAAGGAGATCCACCAAAAGGCGTCCGGCTTCATGGGGAAACAGGGTGCGGTCGACCGGTTGATCGCCATGGTGTACCGCCCGGCGTTTCGATACGCGGCGTCAATCAACGGCTTTCATCCGGTGGCGGGCAACAGGGCCGAACTTATGGAGGATGGCGACGAAACGCGTGCGCGCATGGTGGCGGATATCGATGCGGCGAGCGATCATGTTCACGCATTGTACTATATCTGGCTCAACGACAACATGGGCACGGAGATTGCCGAGGCCCTGATCCGCGCGGCGCAGCGTGGCGTGACCTGTCGTGCCATGGCGGACGGGCTTGGGTCGCGGAAACTGATCAGGTCGGAGCTCTGGCGACGCATGGAGGCGGCGGGGGTGCAGGTTGCCGTGACGCTTTCGCTGCGAAGATTTATCCGCACCCTGCTCAGCAGCCGGATTGATCTGCGCAACCACCGGAAGATCACGGTAATCGACGGGCGGATCACCTATTGCGGCAGCCGGAATTCCGCCGATCCGGAGTTTCTCCCCAAGGCGAAATACGGTCCCTGGGTCGACATCATGCTGCGGTTCACCGGGCCGGTGGTGGCGCAGAACCAGCTTCTTTTTGCCAGTGACTGGATGCAGGCCACAGGTGAGGGGCTTGATGGGTTCAACATTGTGGCGGAGCCGGGCGATGGTGGTTTCCCGGCCCAGGTGATTGGTGTTGGACCGACCGAACGGCACGGGGCAACGCCACAGTTTTTCGGAAACCTCATCGCCTGCACGCAGCGCGAGATTACCGTCTCCACGCCGTATTTCGTGCCGGACACAACGCTCATCGATGCACTGTGTGCCGCGGCCCATCGTGGCGTTCGGGTGACGCTGATCGTGCCGAAGGTCAATGACAGCTGGATCGTGGCCGCAGCGAGCCGCAGTTACTATCGCCAGTTGCTGGAAGCGGGGTGCATCATCCACGAGTTTCGGGATGGCCTGCTGCACGCGAAGACACTGACGATGGACGGGGAGGTCAGTGTGGTGGGGTCCTCGAACCTCGATCTGCGCAGTTTCGATTTGAATTACGAGAACAACATCCTGTTTGAGGATTTGGACCTGACCCAGGCGATCTATCAGCGGCAGCAGGATTACGTCGCCCGGTCGGACGAGGTTGCACTTTCCACGGTCCGGGCCTGGCCGTGGGTGCAGCGGATTTGGCACAACGTGATCGCGACGGTCGGTCCGGTCCTGTAGCAAACTCGGCGTGTTAGGCGTCAGTTAGGCCGGTCGGGAAGGGTTTCGCGGGTGAGTGTCCGGACGTTGTCGGCAGGAACGGTTGGTTCCTCCGGTCTCTGCCAATCACTGGCCGCAATCGAGTAGCCAGGCAGTGCCGTGAACGCGTCGGGCAGTGCGTCGACGCCGGATGCGCCGCGGGGGATGTTCAGCTGGGTGCCGTCGCTCGCGGTGAGGCGCCAGAAACGGTCGGTGATCTCCACACGGTTCAGGTCGTCCATGTCGATAAAGGCACCACCCAAGGGGCCGAAATAGGCCACGCGGGCCTCATCGACCTGGACCACGCCCTCCGCCGGCACGGGGTCCGCCAGCCGAATGCGCAGAATTGCGCCTACGGTATATGCCGCCCCAAGCGTCGTGAGGGTGGCGCCGACCAGAATGAGGACCCAGGCCATTTCCGAAAGGCCAAGCCACAGGGCATGGAGGCCAAGCAGGGTCAGAAGGCCCCAGACGATGGCTTCGCTCCAGCGCTTGAGGAAGGTACCCACCTCGGGGCGTACGAAACTCATTGCCAGTCCCCCAGAACGGTTTGCCACACGGAAATTGCCGCCGCCACGGCGGTATCGGCGCGCAGGATCCGCGGGCCGAGCGTGACCGGCACGACGTAATCCTGTTTGCGCAGGCGCTCCGCCTCTTCAGGCGCGAAACCACCCTCGGGTCCGGTCAGGATGGCCCAGGGGCCGGGTGCGTATCCGGCAAGCACGGTCTGCGCGGGGCCGGCATGGCGGGCCTCGTCACAGAACATCAGCCGCCGGTCGGCGTCCCAGCTGTCGAGAACCGCGTCGAGTTTCACCGGTTCGCGAACCTCGGGAACGAAGGTGCCGCCGCACTGTTCCGCCGCCTCAACGGCATGGGCCTGAAGCCGGTCGATGCGCAGGCGTTCGGAATTGGTGTAGCGGGTCATCACCGGCTGAATCCTGCGCGCGCCAAGCTCCGTGGCCTTTTCCACGATGAAATCGGTGCGGGCCTTTTTGATCGGGGCAAACAGAAGAGTCAGATCCGGCGGGCTGACCTGGGGCGCGATCTGCTCGCGGGCGGTCAGAAGGCCGGTTTTTTTGCCCGCCTCGGTGATTTCCGCCGCCCATGCGCCATCGCGTCCATTAAACACGGTCAGTGTGCCGCCTGCGGACTGCCGCATGACACGAAACAGATAATGTGCCTGGTCGGGGTTGAGAGGCACCCCGCCCCCGGCGTAAAGGTCGGACGAGACGTAGAGCCTGATCTTTCCGCCTGGATGCGCCATGGACCACTCCTTATGAACTCAGACAGCATACATAGTCAGCCTTCCGACGGAAGGGTAGCCGATGCCACAACGGGCAACTGGGTTGACCGCCTGGCGCCGGAATTTTCAAGACCCTATCTGCGGCTTTCCAGGGCCGACCGGCCGATCGGGACATGGCTTTTGCTTATTCCGTGCTGGTGGGCGATATTTGTGGCGGCGATGGCGGACCCCGATGGTCTGGGCCTGTGGGACGCCTGGCTGTTCCTGGGCTGCGGCATCGGTGCGTTTTTGATGCGCGGTGCGGGGTGTACCTGGAATGACCTGACCGACCAGGATTTTGACGCGAAGGTGGCGCGAACTCGGTCGCGACCCCTGCCCTCGGGTCAGGTCTCCTCAAAACAGGCGTTTGCCTGGATGTGCATTCAGTCGCTGATCGCGTTTTGTGTCCTGCTGACTTTTCCGGCCGCTGCAATCTGGCTTGGGGTTTTGTCCCTGGGGCTTGTGGCAATCTATCCGTTTGCGAAGCGGTTTACCTGGTGGCCGCAGATTTTCCTCGGCCTTGCGTTCAACTGGGGGGCGTTTCTGGCCTATGCCGCCCATGACGGAACGCTCGGCTGGCCGGCGCCGGCGCTCTATCTGGCGGGGATTGCCTGGACCCTGTTTTACGACACCGTTTACGCGCACCAGGACAAGGAGGATGACGCCCTGATTGGTGTTAAATCCACCGCGCGGCTGTTTGCGGAGAAAACAAAGGCCTGGCTGCTGGGCTTTCAAATTTTGGCGACGGCCATGCTGACGCTGGCCGTGTTTCTGACCGGGACGACGCCCCTGTCGATGGGGATTGCGCTCGTGGGTGTGGCAGGGTTTTTCCTTCATCTTTCGTGGCAGTTGCGCACGCTGGACATGGACAATCCCGACAACTGTCTGATGCTGTTTCGGGCGAACCGTGATCCAGGACTGATTGCCATGCTGGGCTTTTTCCTCGCCGCTCTCGTCTGATCGCGGCACGCCACGCGCTTGATACCCCCAGGAGAAGGGAATAAGGACTCCAGCACACGAATGTTGGGGGTCGTTTATGCGTTCCGGTGCTTTCATCTTCGCGCTTATTGCCATTGTTGGCAGTGGTGTCGGGTCCTGGTTTATTGCCGACCGGGGGACCGAGATTGTCGAGGACCGGACCCACGCGGAGCTGACCGAAGCGCTGGAAGCGGCGGGCGAGACCTGGGCCTCCATTGAGGTCGACGGGCTTAACGTCACCGTGCGTGGAGAAGCGGAGAACGAGGCCACGCGCTTTGGCGCTTTGGAACTGGTGCGGCAGATTGTCGATCCGCGCCGGATTGTGGACCTGACGACCATCGAAAACCCCGACCCGGTTGCGCCGCCGTCCTTTGCGCTTGAACTGCTGCGCAATGAGGCGGAAATCTCGCTGATCGGGCTGGTGCCGACCATAAGTGACCGTGACAAAGCCACGTCGAGCGAGATCCACGACACTCTGGCCGAGGACGGGCTGGCCGGGAACATCTCCGACATGCTGGAAATGGCGGATCACCCGGCACCGGATGCATGGGCCGCGAGCATGGGGTTTGGGCTGGAGATCTTGACCGAACTGCCGCGCGCGAAAATCTCGGTGACGCCTGGCGAGGTCCAGGTGACGGCCGTGGCCGACAGCCCGGAGGCACGACAGTCGCTTGAAACCGCGCTGCTGGACCGGGCACCGGAGAACGTGGAACTGGTCCTGAACCTGTCTTCTCCGCGCCCGGTGATCGCACCGTTCCGGGTATCCTACAGGTATGATGGCACGACCGGACGTTTCACAAGCTGCAACGCGGAATCGCTTGAGGACGCCGCCACGATTGAGGCCGCGGCCCAGGAAACCGGGCTGGAGGGCGAGGCGGAGTGTGCCATTGGCATTGGCGCACCCAACGAGCACTGGGCCGAGGCGGTGGTTGAGGGTCTGTCCGCGCTGCGCGCGCTCGGCGGCGGCACGTTCAGCATCACGGACACCGATGCTCTGCTGTCCGGGCCGGAGGGCGTGGATGCGGAAACGCTGACGCGGACGGGCGAAACGCTCGCCGCCGCCCTGCCCGCAGGTGTGATCCTCAAGACCATTGCGCCGCCGAATATGGAAGCCAATGCCGATGGGGTGCAGGTCTATTCGCCGCAGTTTGACGCGGTCCTGCTGCAGGAAGGTCAGGTCCGGATCGCGGGTGCGGTGCGCGACGAGACCTCGCGCGCGGCCATTCACAGCTATGCCGCGGCCCTGTTTGGCCACGACATGGTGACGGATGCCACGGTGCTCGACCCCGAACTTCCAGAAGGCTGGCCGGTGCGGGTACTGGCGGGGCTCGACGCGCTGAAAGGCACGACCGAGGGGATTCTGAAGGTCACCAACAACGACCTGGTGATTGAAGGCTGGGGCATGTCGGAGGATGCCGATGCCGATGTTGAGGAAATGCTCCGCGACCGTGTCCAGAAATCCACCGTTAACATCCGCTACAATGCGGAAGCCGCGGCGGCGGAGGCTCTGGCGGAAGCGCGCGCGGCGGGTAGAAGCCCAGAGAGCTGCGTCTCCCAGATCGCGGCTATTTTGGAGAACGATTCCATTGGGTTCCGGCCCGGTTCGGCTGAGATCACGCCGCAGAGTTCCGGAATTATCGCGGCGATTGCCGATGTTCTGCGCGAATGCCCCGGAGCGGAGTTTGAGGTTGCCGGTCATACCGACAACCAGGGCAGCCAGGAGGGCAATCTGCGCCTGAGCGAACAAAGGGCGCTGGCCGTGCGGTTTGCGCTGGAGGACCAGGACCTGCCGCTCATCGCGTTTCGGGCGCGCGGCTATGGCGCGGCTTTCCCGATTGCGGACAACTCGACGGAAGAGGGACGGAGCCAGAACCGGCGTATCGAGCTGTCGCTTTATACCGGTGAGACCCCGACGCCGGATGAGGAGCCGCGCATACTCGATCCGGAGATTTGCGCCACGGAGGTTACGTCCATTCTGGCGGATGCCACGATCCAGTTTAATGCGGGCTCAAGCTCGATCACGCCGGACAGCATGCCGGTGCTGGAGTCCATTTCGGGCATTCTGCGCAGCTGTCCCGGGCTCGCGTTTGAGATTGGTGGGCACACGGACAGCCAGGGCAGCGAAACGGTCAACCAGCGCATCAGTCAGGAACGGGCCGAGGCGGTGGTGAGTGCCCTGCGCTCCCAGGGCGTTGAGGATGTGGAACTGACCGCACAAGGCTATGGCGAGGAAAATCCGATTGCGGATAACGGCACGCGTGAGGGCCGCAGTCTGAACCGGCGTATTGAGTTCAAAATGCTGGAGACGGAACCCCCTGAGCCGGACGAGGACGCGGAGGGCGCGGAAGAAACGGAGCAGGCCGCCGGTGGTGCCGGCTGCGAGGCGGCGGTGACCGAACTTCTGGAGCTGGATACTTTTGTGTTCCAGCTTGGATCCTCGAGGGTGTCTCCGGAAAGTCAGGTCTTTCTCGACGCGCTTGGGGCTGAGATGGCCAAATGCCCGGAAGGCACCGAGTTTGAGATCGCCGGCTACACGGACAACCGGGGATCGGCGGAGGGCAATCTGCGCCTGAGCCAGGCGCGTGCGGAATCGGTCCTCTCGGAACTTCAGGAACTGGTGCCGGAGGTGGTGCTGACCGCGAGGGGCTACGGCGAGGAAGACCCGGTGGCGGACAATGACACGCCGGAAGGTCGCGCGCAGAACCGGCGGATCGAGATCCGGCGCACCGGCGGGCCGGAACCGGAGGAAGAGGCCGCAGAGGCGTCGGACGAACCGGTCGCGGCTGAGGATGACAGCGCCAGCGGCGAAGAGGACGCGGTGGAGGCTGACAATGGATGAGAACGGCCTTCGCATTGCCTTTGCCGGCGCATTGGTTGGAGCGGTCTGCCTCGGTTGGGTACTGCACTGGCTCTGGAGGCTGATGGGCCAGAACACCGGGCCGAAAAGCATCAAGAAGACCGCGGACCTGGCCACACGGCTGCACGACGCGGAAGAAGCCCTGTTTCAGGCCGAGGCGACGCTGGCCGGGGAACGGCAGGCCCATTCGGCACGTGTCACGGAACTTGAAACCGAACTGGCGCAGGCGCATGACCGGATGCGGGAAATGCGCGACGCCTATGAACAGGTTTTGGCCGAGAGCCGGGGTGAGGCATAGCCGCAATAGTCTGTTGCCTGGTGCGTGACGCTACTTCCGCGGCCAGTTGCTCCGGTCCATTTCCGCGATCAGATCAGGCACGCGTGACCCGGCCGTGGCGAGCAGTGTCACCTCGCGCCCTGTAAAAATACGGCCCATGGCGGAGGCCACACCCGCGACCAGCCAAATGCCATCACGCTGAACCAGGATCGGTGCTCCGGAAGCGCCCTCAATGATGGTGCAGTCGGTGACGGCCTTGGCGCGTTCCACCCGCATCAGGAGGCAGATATCCCTGATGGACGGCGCGTTGGCGCGGTGATGATCGTAGCTGACCAGCGTCATGCTGCTCCCGCGCCGGGACGGGAGCGTGACGCCGAGGGGTTTAACGCGGTTCTCCGGGATGGGTGAATTCAGCCGCAATACGGCCAGGTCATGCTCCACACCGTCGAGCGCCGGAACACCCGGAACGAAGCCAGGCAGGCTCTGGGCGTCGGCCACACGACGGCGGGCGGCGTAGTCCCCCTTGCGCCATCCCGCCACGAACCGAAATTCGGAGACCGGAACTTTTTCTCCCGTTTTTGGATGAAACACACAATGCGCGGCGGTCAGAACAATGTCGGGCGTAATAAGGGTCGCCGTGCAGAACCGTGTGCCGGACACGTTGAGCCGCCCTACCGCCTGCCAGTTCCGCGCTTCCGCCGCTGACATGCGGCGGGGCTCGCTGTCGGCGTGGCCCGCCACCGGAACAACCAGGGCCAGGAGCAGCCCGATCGCGGCCAGCGTGAGGCGGGTCCAGGCCATGGGGGTCAGGACGCCAGTGCTAGGTTCCTGAGACCTTCGGGTTTTGGCCCGCCGGTGGCCCAGTCAAGCAGCTCGACGGTATGAACAACCGGGACGGGCGTGCCGGATCCGATCTGCATCATGCAGCCGATATTGCCGGCCGCGATCACTTCGGGCTGTTTTTCCTCAATGGTCGCGACCTTGCGCTTTTTCAGTTCCTTCGAGATTTTGGGCTGCATCAGGTTGTAGGTCCCGGCGGAGCCACAGCACAAATGACTGTCGCGCGGTTCGACCACATCGAAACCGGCCCGCTTCAGGAGGTCGCGCGGCAGGGTCTTGATCTGCTGCCCGTGCTGAAGCGAACAGGCGGAATGGTAGGCCACGCGCAACTCAGGCCGGTCCACGAATTTCAGGTCCAGATCGGCCAGAACCTCAGAGATGTCCTTTGCCAGACCGGACACCGTAGCCGCATCCTCGGCCAGGGGACCGTTGCGCAGCATGTGGCCGTAATCCTTGACCGTGGTGCCGCAGCCGGAGGTGTTGATGACGATGGCGTCAAGGCCACTGCCCCGGACCTCTTCCATCCAGGCGTTGATGTTGCGCGTCGCGGCGGCGTCGCTCTCATCGGTTTTGCCCATGTGATGGGTCAGCGCCCCGCAGCAGCCCATACCGTCGGCAATCACCACGTCGCAGCCGTGGCGGGTGAGAATGCGAATGGTCGCCTCGTTGATATTGGTATCGAGCGCCTTCTGAGCACAGCCGGTCAGAAGTGCCACGCGTTTTTTAGCGCCAGCCGTGGCGGGCACCACCTGCGGGTCGTCGTAGCGACTGGGGGATGGCAGGCTGGACGGGGCGAAGGCGATCATCTCACGGATCAGGCCAGGCATGAACCGCGCAAACGGTTTGCCCATCCAGGCCCCAAAAATCGCCAGTCGGAAACGGTTGGGATACGGCAGGATCTTTGACAGGGTCCAGCGCATGAACCGGTCGAATGCGGGGCGTTTGTATGTCTTCTCGATATGTTCGCGGGCATGGTCGACCAGGTGCATGTAGTGCACACCCGAGGGACAGGTGGACATGCAGGCGAGACAGGACAGGCACCGGTCAATATGCTTGACCGTCTTCTCATCCGCCGGACGGTCGTTTTCCAGCATGTCCTTGATGAGGTAGATGCGACCGCGCGGACTGTCCAACTCATCGCCCAGAACCTGGTAGGTTGGGCAGGTGGCCGTGCAAAACCCGCAATGCACGCAGGAGCGCAGGATCTCGTTGGAACGCTGGATACCGGGGTCCTGGAGCTGCTCGGGGGTGAAATTCGTCTGCATGTAAGCTCCGTATCAGGCCGGTTCCGGCACCGGCCGGTCCATCTGGCCCGGATTGAGAATGCCCTGAGGGTCAAATTTTGCCTTCAGCCCGCGGGACAGTGCGGCGACCGGCGCCGGTTCGGGATGAAAGACCGGCCATTTGGGCGCGGCATCGACCGGAACGCGCATTAGTGTCGCATGGCCGGGTATGCCGGTCAGAGCCGCCCGCAGATCGAATTCGGGATCGGTGAGCGCCCAGACCAGACCACCGGACCAGTCGAGCAGGCAGTCGGCACCGCCCAGGGCTTCCACAACGCGGGGGCCGTCGGTCGGTTTGACGGAGATACGCCAGACCGCGCCGTCTTTGCCGGCAAAGGCGGTCACGTCACGGATGTCAGTCCAGGCTTCCGGGCCATCGATGATTTCCGCCTGACCGAATTTTTTGAGGGCTTTGGCAAGAGCGCCGGCGCGGTAGGCGACGGAGCCCTCAAAACCCTCAAGGCGCAGCATGGTTGCACCGCGAGGCTGGTGCGCCGCGCCGGTCACGTCAAACGGCGTGCCCATGGCGGCGGTCATTGCGGCAACCGCCGTGGTGACATCAAGTCCGGTGAGCTGGACCGTGGCGGTGGCGGCGGGTTCCGGCAGGACCTTGAAACCAACCTCGGTGATCACGCCGAGCGTGCCGTGGCTTCCGGCCATCATTCGGACGAGGTCGAGGCCGGTGACGTTTTTCATGACGCGGCCACCGTTGCGGATCACGCGGCCCGTGCCATCGACAAAGCGTACCCCGATCATGCAGTCGCGGCAGGCCCCGGCCTGAAGACGACGCGGACCGGAAACATTGGCCGCGACCATGCCGCCCACCGTGGGGGTGCCGTCGCGCCCGGTCAGGCCACGGGCGTCCATGGGCTCGAACGCGAGGTGCTGGCCTTCAGCCGCCAACGTGCTGCGGATCTCGTCCAGCGGAGTGCCGGCGCGCGCCACAATGGTCAGTGCGCCGGGCTCATAGAGCGTGATACCGGTGAGGTTGCGGGTGGTCAGAACGTCGCCGTCCCCTTCTCCGCCAACCACACGGGTGCCGCCGCCGCGAATGGCGAGGGGGCGGGCCTCCGCCTGGGCCGTGCGGATCACCTCGGCAACGGCATTCTCGTCATTGGGCTCAAAAAGGGCCATCAGGCAACCCGCCTGTTCTCGGACACGTTAAGCGGGAACACCTTGGCCGGGTTCAGGAGCCAGGACGGGTCGAACACGTCTTTCACGTCGATCTGCGCCTCGAGGTCATTGGGACCGTACTGATCGGGCATCAGGTCGCGCTTTTCCACGCCAACGCCGTGCTCTCCGGTCAGGCAGCCGCCAACCTCGACACACAGACGCAGGATGTCGGCCCCCAGCGCCTCAGCCTTTTCCAGTTCGCCGGGATCGTTGGCATTGTAGAGGATCAGCGGATGCATGTTGCCGTCACCCGCGTGGAAAACGTTCGCAACGCGCAGGCCGTAGGAATTGGTCAGCTCCGTGATACGCTTGAGAACGTGGGGAAGTTCGTTGACCGGGATGGTTCCGTCGAGGCAAATGTAGTCGGCAATCTGGCCCATGGCGCCGAACGCGGCCTTGCGGCCCTTCCAGATCAGAGCGGATTCCATTTCCGAGCTACTCTCACGCAGTTCGACCGGATTGTGACGCTGGGCAATCCCGACGATCTTTTCGAGCTGTTCCTGGATCTCCGCCTCGGAGCCCTCGACCTCGACGATCAGAAGCGCCTCAACATCCGGGTATCCCGCTTTGGCGAAGGACTCGCAGGCACGGATGCAGGGGCGGTCCATAAACTCGATGGCGACAGGCAGGACGCCTGCACGGATGATGTCGCTCACACAGGCTCCCGCGACCTCATTGCTGTCGTACCCGATCAGGACGGGGCGAGCGCCTTCGGGCTTTTTCAGGATGCGCAACGTGGCCTCAGTGACGACGCCGAGCTGTCCCTCGGAGCCACAGACAAGGCCGAGCAGGTCGTATCCGGGTGCATCCAGATGCGCGCCGCCAAGCTCCACCACCGTGCCATCCATCAGCACCATTTTGACGCCGAGCAGATTGTTGGTGGTCACGCCGTATTTCAGGCAGTGCGCACCGCCGGAGTTCATGGCGATGTTGCCCGCAATGGCGCAGGCAAGCTGGCTCGACGGGTCCGGGGCATAGAAGAACCCGTCGCCCTCGACTTCGCCGGTGACGCTGAGATTGGTGCGGCCGGTCTGCACCCGGATGACGCGGTTGTCGTAGTCGGTCTCGAGGACCTGGTTCATTCGCGCAACGCCCAGGATGACGCAGTCCGCCGTGGGCAGCGCGCCGCCCGCGAGGCTGGTGCCCGATCCGCGCGGGACCACGGGAACACCCTCCGAATGGCAGATTTTCAGGATCTCAACGACCTCCTCCGTGGAGGCCGGCAGGACGGCGCACAGCGGCGGGCAGCGATAGGCGGTAAGCGCATCGCATTCATACGCGCGCAGTTCGGTCTCGTCGAAGATCACCGCCTCATCGGGCAGCACGGCCGAAAGCCGCGCCACGATCTGATCCTTACGGGCAATGATGGCCGCATCGGGTTCCGGCATCCGCATCGTTTCGGCTCCCCTGTGTTTCTTGTTTGAACGGATTATACTGTGGGAACGGTGCGAAGAAAATGGGCGAGGGTGTGCACCAGGAACTTCCCTCACAATCCCCGGTAACTTTTACCGCCCCTCTACACGCCACGCGACAAAGGAGAAAATGCCGGCCGCGAGCATAAGCAGCCATCCAGGTGGAAACTCCCGCTGGCGAATGTCGCGCAGGCGGTAGGCTTCCCGGTCCACGAGTCCAATCCATCCGCGTCCGGACGCCACCCGGTCGGTGCGGACGAAACGGATCTCCGGCGTCCCCTCCTCGAGGCGTTTGACCCCGCCAAGTGTTGCCGTGGACAGCGGGCCTAGCAAATCGCTGGTGGAAACGGCGTTTGAGAATTCACGTGGCGACGAAGGGCCAACCACGGCCACGGAGGACAGGTCGCCGTTCTCAAGCTTCCAGACGCCATTCTCGCCGGCCTCCACGTCTCCCTCCCAGACGCCAGGTGCGGTGCGGGTCAACTCAATCTCCGACGCCTCGCCGGACGGGCTGGTGACAGTGACGGGCGGTACGCCGTCCGACAGGGTACGGCGCAGGATGCTGACGCGGCCGTTATCGCCGGTGCCTCGCAGCACCTCCTCCTCCAGTTCCGGCTCGCGCATCATCCAGTGTGCAAGGCGACGAAGCAGTTCCATCTGCGGCCCCCCGCCCTCATAGCCCCGACTCCAGAGCCAGGCCTGGTCGGAAGCCATCACGGCGATACGCCCCCGCCCCTGACGGTCCAGCACCAGAAGCGGACGGTCGTTGACGCCGGTCATTACGGTTTCCCCGGCTGTCGCGTCCACATCCACATGCCGGAACCAGCGGCCCCAGTCCGGTGTCACTCCGCCATCGGCTACAACGGGCGTCGAGGCCAGCAGACCGGCGGTCACCGGATGACGCTCACCCACTTCCGAGATGCGCGGGACAAAGCCCTCCTCCATCACCCGTGCGGTCGGGGCAACGGGAAGAACATCGGCAAGAGATGAGCGGTAAAGGCTTTCGGCGCCCGCGAAATCCGATCCCGTCGCCACCAGCAGAGCCCCCCCGTCCCGCACGTAGCGGGCAATGTTCTCAAAATAGAGGTTGGGCAGAATGCCACGCCGTCGGTAGCGATCGAAGATGATGAGGTCGAACTCGTCGATCTTCTCCATGAACAGTTCCTGGGTCGGGAACGCGATCAGGGAGAGCTCATTAACGGGGACGAAATCCTGCTTGTTGGGCGGGCGCAGAATGGTGAAATGAACCAGATCCACCGAACTGTCGGATTTGAGCAGGTTCCGCCAGGTGCGCTCGCCGGGATAGGGCTCGCCGGAGACCAGAAGCACACGCAGGCGGTCGCGCACGCCATTGATCGACACCACGGCGGCATTGTTGCGGTCGGTCAGTTCGCCTTCGACGGCGGGCGTGCTGATCTGAAGCACGTTGATTCCACCGGCCTGGAGCGTCACCGGCAGGGTCACGGGCTCGTTCAGGGGTACGTCGAACGGGATTGGCTCGTTGCCATCGAGTGAAATTACCAGCGGCACGCTTGCCGGACCATCCGGGGCCGCGCCCATGTCCTCGACCTCGAGCACAATGCTGACCGGCTCCCCCACAATCGCAAAGGCCGGGGCGGTCTCGATCCGGACACGGCGATCCCAGTCGGCGGCGCTGCCCGTCAGAAGCACCTGTACCGGTGCCGGGAACGCGTCGAGCATATCGGCGTCATGCACCTGCCCGTCGGTGACGAGGATCGCGCCGGCAATGCGGTCGGCCGGCACCTCGGCCGCGGCCTCGGTCAATGCTGTCAGAAGATTGGTGCCCTCATCGCCCGTATCAGTCACACGGCGTTCGATGACCTCCAGGCGGCCCTCGGCACGGGCATCCGCCAGCCCGGCCTCAAGATCCTCAAGGGCCGCGTCCAGCTGCGCGTCGCGACCGTCGATGCGGTTGCTGGCGCTTTCGTCAATGATCACGAGTGCGATGTTGGCAATGGGTTCGCGGTCCTCCTCGCGGATGGACGGCCCCAGAAGCCCCAGGATCAGAACCATCGCGGCAAGCGCGCGCAGCCACCAGCCCTTCAGTCCGCGAAAGATCGCGAGGCCCACTGCAAGCGCCGCGATGACGCTCAGACCCGCAATCAGGGCAATGGGCAATACCGGCTCGAACACCATTGTCTGCATGGATTACTGCCCCAGCCGGTCGAGCAGGGCGGGAACATGCACCTGGTCGGATTTGTAGTTGCCGGTCATCACATGCATGACCAGGTTCACGCCAAAGCGCATCGCCATCTCACGCTGGCGGGCGCCACTGGTGCCACGCCCGATGGGAAAGAGCGGCCGCCCGTCCTCCGCCTCGGCCCAGGCCGACGCCCAGTCGTTGCCGCCGATGACCACCGGCGTTACGCCGTCGTTCAGGTTCCGGAAGGGCAGCCCTTCTACCTCGGACACGTCATGCGCGGCCTCGGCCCAGACCGGCGTGTTGTACCAGCGGCCAGGAAAATCCTGGATCAGATAGAAGGTCCGGGTCAGGACGTGATCCTCGGGGATGGGCGCAAGGGGCGGAATGTCGAGTTTCAGGGCAATGCGCTGAAGCGCGCGGCCATTTGGCGTCTCGCCGTTGAAGTTGCGGGCCAGGTCGCTGTCCATCGTGTCAAAGAGTATCAGCCCGCCATAGCGCAGGTAGTCGTTGAGTTTGACATAGGCCTCGTCGGACAGGTCCGGCTGATACTCTGTCACAGGCCAGTAGAGCATGGGCAGAACGGAGAGCTCACTGGTCTCCAAATCCACGCCAACGGGATCGGCCGGCTCAATGGCGGTGCGGGTGAAAAGCGCGCGGGACAGTCCTCGCAAACCGGCCTCGCTGATGCGGTCGATACGGTCATTCCCGGTCAGAACGTAAGCCAGCACAGTCTCATTTGCCGCGTACAGAACCTCCGGATCGGTGGGGGCGGGATCCTCCAGGATCTCCTGCGCCTCGGCAGGCGCGGACACGGCCAACAGAGCCAGAACAGCGATCCCGGCCGCCGCACGGCGACCGGTGCGCAGGACGTTTCGGAAACGCCCCGAAACCATCAGAGTCGCCAAAACATCAATCGCAAGCAACAGCACCGCCGCCGCGAGCAGCCACGGCGCCAGACGGGTTTCCCCCTCCTGCTCCATCGCGGCAAAGGTCACGCCATCATGAAGACCGGCAAGCGGTGCCAGTTCGGCGTCCGCACCCATCACATTCAAGACAACGCGCTGGTCGCCGCTTGCATAAATGCCGGGAGGCGCCTCAGCGGACAGGTTTCGCCCGATCAGGTCCTCACCGGGCACACCGGCGACAAGGGTCGGCTGTTGCAGGCGACCAAAGCCGTCCAGAACCTGGGCCGGGGTCCATGTGAGCCCCTCCACCGCGCCCTCGTCAATGCTGCGGCTGCCCGCGCTTTGGGTCAGGCGCTCGAGCATCTGAACGAAAAGCC
Source organism: Alphaproteobacteria bacterium (assembly GCA_030427145.1). GTDB lineage: Bacteria > Pseudomonadota > Alphaproteobacteria > Rhodobacterales > Rhodobacteraceae > Amaricoccus > Amaricoccus tamworthensis. The sequence goes on from JAUHWT010000001.1 coordinate 86,256, forward strand.
CCGACAGCGGCAGGTTTGACCAGTCGGCACTTGCAGTGACGTGAAACAGAACCACGAGCCCATCTCCCTCCTCGCGCCCGGTGACGAGCGGCGTTCCGTCCTCCAGCGCGGCCAGCACCCGCTGTGACAGGTCCGGGTCGGGCTGGGCCATGACCTGGGCGGAAATATCCACATCACCTGGAATGGGCAGGCCCGCAAAGACCCCGTCCTCCGGGAAGGGGCGCAGCTTTCGCGGCGCACCCCATGACATCGCACCCCCCACGGAGCGGCCACCGGCGCGCAGACGTACGGGCAGCAGCGGATCGCGTTCAAGCTGGCCCTCTCCCGACCGGGCCAGCCGCGGACCGGCGAAGCGGATCAGAACTCCGCCATCGCCAAGCCAGTCGAGCAGGTCCTGCTCTTCCTGGGCGCTGACACTGCCCACATCGGCCAGGATCAGCACATCCGGCGCAGTGTTGAGCATGTCGTTCAGCGGGGCCTCAACCACCTCCGCAAAAGGCTCCAGAGCCTTGCGCAGATAGTTCAGCGGGTCGGTCAGGTCCTGCGCCTCATTGCTCGCCTGACCGGACAGAAGCCCCACCTTGCGGCGACGTACGGCATCATCGGCCAGCACGACGCCCGCGGCGGAAAGTCCGGTCTCAAGCTGAATGCGGCTGACGCGGTTGCGCAACTCCACGGGCATCGGGATGGAGATGTCCACTCGGTTGGACCCGCTCGCAAATTCGGATTCACCCCGGCCCAGGACCCGTTCAATGCCGTTTGGATCCGGGCCAATCGCGGCCACCGACACCGGTCCCGGCAGGGCTTCCACCTGCAGGGCCGACACGCGCAAGACGCCTTCCTCCAGCCTCGGCGGTGTCAGGGCCCGAACCTCACCTGCTGGCGGGACAACCTTAACGGGCCCATGGGACAGCAGCGCGTCGGCAAGACGCGCCTCGCCATCGTCGGAAACGCCGTCCGTCAGCCAAATGGTTTCGAAACCGCCATCGAGGTCCTCGAACCACGCGGCCCAGCTGTCCCGGTCGGGACCCCATGGTGCGGGCGTCAGGCCCTGCAGCCGGTCCGCCCAGTCCGCGGCGCTGCGCATTTCCAGAACCGGCTCCGCAGGCGGGGAATCGGAGAGTTGCAGAAGTGCTGCCGGACGCGAATCCTGGCGCGCAAGGTTGAGCGCACCGGCCACATGCGACATGCGCGCAGACCAGTCGGGCGCGTCGCCCCAGCCACCGTCGAGCAGTACCAGAAGCGGCCCGGACCCGGTCTCCTCCCGTGGATTCAGCACCGGCTGGGCAAACGCAAGAATTGCCGCGGCCAGCGCACCGATCCGCAGGGCGAGCAGCCACCACGGCGTGCGGGCAGGCATGACCTCCTTCTCCTGGAGACCAAGCAGCAGACGCACGCCTGGAAACACCCGGCGCAGCGGCGATGGGGGGATGGCCCGCAGGAGCCACCACAGAACCGGCAAAACAACCAGCGCCGCCAAAATCCAGGGAACCAGAAAGGCGATGGGCCCAACCGTCACAACTGCCGCGCCCCCGTCGCCATGTAGAGCCAAAGGAGTGCGGCCCGCGGACTTTGACCTGTGCGGTGATGGAGCACCAGCCAGCCCAGCTGACGCGCCAGTTCATCGAGCCGCGCCCGCCGTTCCGCCAGTTTCTCGCGGTATTCCTGTTGCAGCGAACGGGCACGGAGGGTCTCGAACTCGGTACCGCCGCCCATGCTCTCAAAAATCAGACGCCCGTCGAAGGGGAAGGTTTCCTCAATATCGTCGAGCACCTGCACGAAGCAGCCCTTCACGCCCCGGTCGGCGGCATGGGCCAGCACGGGCACCATCGGCTCCGGATCGCCAAGGAAGTCGGAGAAAAACACCGCGCGGCTGCCCCGCACCATGCGGTCAGAGGGCGGCGTGCCATATTCAGGCCGGTCGCCTGTCGGGTTCTCGCCCAGTGCCATGGCAACGCGGTTGAGCTGTTTTGTACCGGACCGGGGCTGGGTTGCGTCGGTCCCCATCAGCGACGTGCGCTCACCGGCTTTGGTCAGCAGCACCACGAGCGCCAGTGCCAGCAGCGCCGCCCGCTGCCACTTTGTGCGCGGGCTGTTCTCCGAGCGGAAATCCATGGAACGGGCATGATCGACCCAGAGGCTGACGGTCTGGGAGGTCTCCCACTCCATTTCGCGGATGAACTGGTAATCGGAACGGCCGGAGCGGCGCCAGTCAACGCCGGAGCGCGGGTCACCCGGCACGGCCTGCCGGTACTGCCAGAAGTTTTCGCCTGGACCCGCGCGTCTGCGGCCATGTTCCCCCATGGCGACCGATGCCGCGAGGATCTCCGCCTCCGCCAGCAAAGGCGGAAGCGCCCCGCCGATTTTCTCGGCATCCCGGCGCAGACCGACCGGACCCTGGGGCTTGTCCGGGCCGCGAAGAGGCGCGGTGTCAGCCATGCGCATGCACCCAAGGGCTGCCCGGCTGGCAGGACGCGGCCATCATCACGCCGCAGCCTCCGTTTTCAGGACGTCCCCGACCAGCGTTTCGATCAGGTCACCCAGCGTGCGACCCTCGGCGCGGGCCGCGAACCCGAGCGCCATGCGATGCACCAGAACGGGGTGGGCCAGAGCGGCCACGTCGCCCGTATCCGGCACCAGCCGCCCCTGGATCAGCGCCCGCGCACGAACGGCCAGCATCAGAGCCTGCGCCGCACGTGGCCCCGGCCCCCAGCTGACGGAGGAGTTCACCAGCGGATGGGCCTCCTCCGTGTCCGGTCGCGCGGCGCGGACGAGGTCGAGGATGCGCTCCACGACCGCCTCCCCGACGGGAAGGCGGCGGATCAGCTGCTGTGCGGCCATCAGGCTTTGGGCGTCAAAAACCGACTCGATCTCCGTATCACTCACGCCGGTCGTAGACAGAACGATTTCGCGTTCGTTGTCGCGGCTGGGATAGCTCAGATCAACCTGAAGAAGAAACCTGTCCAGCTGCGCCTCGGGCAACGGATAGGTACCCTCCTGCTCGATCGGGTTTTGCGTCGCCAGAACGTGAAACGGCTCGGGCAGACCGCGGCGCTGGCCCGCTACCGAGACCTCTTTCTCCTGCATGGCCTGAAGAAGTGCGGACTGGGTGCGTGGCGATGCGCGGTTGATCTCATCGGCCATCAGAAGCTGGCAGAAAATCGGGCCGTCAATGAAACGAAACTCCCGTGTACCATCGGCACCGGTTTCCAGAACCTCTGCCCCCAGAATATCGGCGGGCATCAGGTCCGGCGTGAACTGAATGCGGTTCGCACCCAGACCCAGAACCGTCCCGAGCGTCTCGACCAGCCGGGTTTTTGCAAGACCTGGCGCACCGACGAGCAGCGCGTGACCGCCGCAGAGGATGGCTGTGAGCGTCTGTTCCACCACATCCGCCTGACCGACTATTCGCCTTGCGATCATCTCGCGGGCGGCGACCAGGCGTTTGCCGGTCTCGTCGATCTCACCCATCAAGTCATCAGTGCCACTCATATCCGGATTTCCTTCCGCCATGCCGACGTTGCCCAACGGCGCACAAAACAATACTGTCACACTGAGCATAACCGGCAGGACGCCTGGGACAATGGGCAAAGACGATCACATTAAAGACAGTTCACCCCCGGGTGCCGACCGGCTGGCCGCCGCGGCGAGGACTGCCTCAAAAAAAGGCCCTCCGCCCGTGAATCTGTGGAACCCGCCCTTCAGTGGTGATCTGGACATGCGGATCGCACGGGATGGAACATGGTTTTACCTCGGCTCTCCCATCGGGCGAAAACCGCTGGTCAAACTTTTTTCGTCGATCCTCAAACGGGAGGGCGACGACTATTTCCTCATCACACCGGTGGAAAAATGCGGCATCACGGTGGAGGACGCGCCCTTTGTGGCCATCGACTTCCATGTGGACAACCCTGGACCGGACCAGTCCGTGACCTTCGTGACCCATGTGGACGATGAGGTCACCGCCGGGCCGGACCATCCCATACGGGTCACGATGGACGCGGAAACCGGTGGGCCCGCGCCCTACGTCATGGTGCGCGCGGGCCTCGAAGCCCTGATCGACCGCAAAAGCTTCTACCGCCTGGTCGAAATTGCCACGGAACATGAGGTCAATGGCGACGCGCAGTTCGGCATCTGGTCAGGCGGAGTGTTCTTCCCCTTCATCCCGGCAGCCGACCTGTCCGAACTTCAGGAGAGTTGAGAATGGTGACGGTCAGACGGATCGTCGCCAATATCGCTACGGACAGCGTAGATGAGGTTCGGGAATTCTACTCCCGCCTCTTCGACCTCGACACCGTCATGGACCATGGCTGGATCGTAACCCTTGCCTCCGGTGAAACCGCACCGGCCCAGATCAGCTTCGCAAGCGAAGGCGGCTCCGGCACTCCGGTGCCTGACCTGACCGTTGAGGTCGATAACGTGGATGCGGTGTACCGGCGGGCCAGAAGCATGGGCGTGCCCGTGGAATACCCACTAACCGACGAGCCCTGGGGCGTACGCCGCTTCTACCTCCGCGACCCGGCGGGTCGGCTGGTGAATGTGTTGAGCCATGCAAAAGGTCTGCGCGGTTAATTGGCCTAAACCGGAGTTGGAGCCCTCCTGGCCCGGGGGCGGAAAACATGGAACTACACCTCTGGATCAATTCCGTAACCGTAAAAAATCCTGAAATGAGGCTTCGGACGGCGTCAGAACCACGCCTTTCTGAAACCTAATCTCAGGATTATCAAAATGACCAAAAACATGTTTGTCGCAGCCACCCTTCTGGCTTCCGTATCAGCCACCGCACTGGCCGCCGGACCGGTGGAGCTTAATGACGAAAACACGGGCCGAATTCGGGAAATGCTGACGGACCAGGGCTATGAGGTCGGCAAAATCAAGATCGAGGATGGGCTTTACGAGGCGTACGCCCGCAAGGATGGGCACAAATACGAGGTGTTCCTTGATGGCGATTTTGCCGTCGTCCGCACCGAGATGGACGACTGACCGAAGACCCGACCGGGGCGGACCGTGGTCCGCCCCGGTATCACACCCACTTTCAGGAAAACCGACATGACAAAGGTTAGGGTCTGGGACCCACTGGTCCGGACGTTTCACTGGTCCCTGGTGCTGGCGTTCGGAGCCAACGCACTTGTCATTGATGATGACGGAAAACTCCATCAATGGATTGGTTACGTAGTCGTTGCGCTCGTCGCGGTTCGCATCCTTTGGGGCTTTATTGGCCGTGGATATGCCCGGTTCTCAAGCTTTCCACCGAGCGTGAACGGTTCCCGTGAGCAGATCATTGACATCGCGACCCACCGCAACCGGATCCATGTCGGCCACACGCCTCTTGGCGCACTGATGATCTACAACCTTCTGGCGGCCCTGCTGATCGTTGGGCTTTCGGGACACCTTATGACCACGGACATGTTCTGGGGCGTGGAATGGCCCGAAACGGTGCATGAGACGGCGGTGAGCTGGACGGAAGTTTCGGTCCTGCTTCACATTGCCGCAGTGATCCATGAGAGCAGGAGAACGGGCGTCAATCTGCCCCGGGCCATGATTGGGGGTTACAAGGAGATCCCGGACCGCTAGTAAAACCGGGAAATGAACATGTCCCTGAAACAAGATACAAGGCTTCCGGCGGGCCTCCTCACCGTCATGACGGTGCAGTTTTTCTGCGTCGTTTTCTTTATCACGGATGTATTCGTGGACTATCGGGAACAGCCGCCTGGGGCCGGGTTTCCGTTTCACATCAGCTTTGAGAGCGTCGCGACCATCAGCCTGGTTGCGGCCATTATTTTCGAGGCCCGGTATCTGATCAGCCTTGTTCGCCGCAAGGCACAGCTCGAAAAAAGCCTGGAGGTCGCGCGCACCGCGGTGCACGAGGTGATTGACGCCCATTTCGCAGACTGGAAACTCTCGCCGTCCGAAACCGAGGTCGCGACCTTCCTCGTCAAGGGCCTTGGCATCCCGGAAATCGCATGGGTACGGGGATGTGCGGAAGGAACGGTAAAAGCCCATTTAAACGCAATTTACCGTAAATCCGACACTCGCAATCGCGGCGAGCTTCTCAGTGTCCTTATCGACAGTCTGCTGGCAGGGGACGTGAAGCAAAACTGACCGCACCGCGGCGTCGCAGTCGGTCAGGCCTTCGCCAAATGCTCCGAAAAATCCCTGAACACGGCCGCGTAGATCTCACGCTTGAACGGCACGATCAGGTCGATGAGCTCGTCCGGGGATTTCCAGGCCCATGTGCTAAATTCCGGGATTTCGGTGGCGATGTTCACCTTGCTGTCGTCACCGGTAAAGCGCATCAGGAACCAGCGCTGTTTCTGGCCCCGGTATTTTCCCTTCCAGAGGTTCGGCACAAGCTCATGGGGCAGGTCGTATTTCAGCCAGCCCTTTGTTTTCGTGACCAGCTCGACGGCTTTCCGGGGAACGCCGGTTTCCTCTTTCAGCTCGCGAAAAGCCGCCTTGCGCGGCTTCTCGTCGGGGTCGATGCCACCCTGGGGCATCTGCCAGGCGTTACCGGGATTGTCGATGCGCTGTCCGGCGAAAACCAACCCCTCGCGGTTCATCAGAACCACGCCGACACAGGGCCGGTAGGGCAGTTTCGCAATCTCCTCAGGCGTCATCCGTCGGATCCCAGAACGGACAGGCCACGAAGGATGTCGATGGCATAGGACAGCTGGTAATCCTCATTGCGCAGGCGGGCCGTTTCCTCCTTGCGGGCACGGTCCTCCTCGAGAATTTTCTGCTCATCCTCGGTCAGGCTGTCGTTTTCCAGCGATCCGCGCAGATCGGCCTCGGTGCGGAAACCGGTCTGCTCCTCGCCATCCTCCTCTTCCTCGGCGGGCGGCTGCTGCTCGACGATGATGTCGGGGGCAACGCCAAGCGCCTGGATCGAACGGCCCGACGGCGTGTAGTAGCGCGCCGTGGTCAGGCGCATTGCGCCATCGCCCTGGACCGGCATAATGGTTTGGACCGAGCCCTTACCAAAGCTCTGGGTTCCCACGATGACCGCGCGGCGGTGGTCCTTCAGGGCACCGGCCACAATCTCCGACGCACTGGCCGATCCGCCGTTGATCACGACCACAATCGGCTTGCCCTCGGCCAGGTCACCCTGTTTGGCGTTGTAACGCTCGCTGTCCCGGGGATCGCGGCCACGGGTCGATACGATCTCACCGGAATCGATGAAGGCATCCACAACCGAAATCGCCTGATTGAGCAACCCACCAGGGTTATTGCGCAGGTCGATGACAAAACCCGTCACGGCATCCATGCCGCCGGCTTCCTCGACCTTTTCCTTCAGCTGTTCCTCAAGATTGGGATAGGTCTGCTCGTTGAAGGTCGTGACACGAAGAACGACGACACCGTCTTCAAGCCGGGACCGAACGGCGGAAATTGTGATGGTTTCCCTGGTCAGGGTCACGTCAAACGGCTCGGCCTCACCTTCCCGGATCAGGGTAATGGTGATGTCGGAGCCCACCAGACCGCGCATAAGGTCCACGGCCTCATTGAGATTGAGGCCCAGAATGCTGTCGCCATCCACATGGGAAATCAGATCACCTGGCTGAATGCCGGCGCGATCCGCAGGCGTGTCGTCCATGGGCGAGACCACCTTGACGAAACCGTCCTCCTGGGTGACCTCGATGCCGAGACCGCCGAACTCGCCACGGGTCTGTACGCGCATGTCGTCGAAATCATCGGGCGGCAGATAGCTGGAATGGGGATCAAGGGAGGACAGCATGCCGTTGATGGCACTCTGAATCAGTTCCTTTTCATCCACCTCCTCAACATAGGTGGACCGGATGCGTTCGAAAATGTCACCAAACAGGTCGAGCTGCTCGTAGACATCACGCTCTCCGGAGGCTTCCTGGGCCACCAGCGGTCCCGCGAACTGGGTGCTGAACACAAGCCCTGCCGCCGCTCCCGCGATTCCTGCCAGCCATACATTTCTCATTGGGCGTCTTCCTATCCGTTTTCGCCAGAGAGCAATGGAACCGGATCAACGGGTCTCTGTCCATGCCTGATTTCCATGTACAGTGTCTCGCGAAGTCCCGAAACGGTTTCCTGATCCCTATATCTCACATAATCCTGAACTTCGGGCGATCGTCCGCCGAGTATACCGATCACGTCGCCCTGCGCAATCTCCGTCCCATTTTCAACAGTCACACGGCTGAGACCGGCCAGCACGGCCATCAAACCGCTATCATCCTCTATGATCACGATATTTCCGTAATCGAGAAATGGCCCGGCATAGCGCACCCCGCCCTCTGCTGGCGAGACCACCGGGGACATCGGCCAGGCGCTCAACTCAATCCCGTGGCGATGCGCCCCGCCCATGACCGATGTGCCAAAGTCCTGAACCACACTGGCCGGTGCGGGCCAGATCAAATTTTGGTTGGTGCCCGTTTCGGTCCAGCTAGCGTTGCCGCGTCGGGCAATTTCCGAGATCAGTTCATCAATGGTTCCGGCCGTCGCCAACGCCTCCGACAGAACCCGGTCCGGGGCGGGTGCGGCACCACTCACGAAGCGCATCTCACCGGCGAGTTCACGCCTGTCATGATCGAGCCGCTCCAGCCCCTCGGCCAGTCTCTCCAGCAACTCATCCCGCTTGCGCTCCGCCGCGTGGATCGCCGCCATGCGCGCCGTCAGACGATCCGCGCGGCTCTCCGCTTCCGCACGCAGGGCCCGAACCATCGCCACCGCCCGTACCGCCGCCAGCGGACCGTCCGGATGCATCACCGAATGATCCGCCTTCGACGCGCCCAGGGTCTGGGCCGCCGTCAGAAAATCGAAAATTTCATCTCCGTCCCGAACCAGTTCCCAGGACAGATCCCGCGCCCGGTTGGCCGCCGTGACCGCCTCGGTACGCAGCCGCGCCACTTCACGCTCCTGCAACCGGATACCGTCAATCCGGGGGGCCAGCCCGCGTTCGGGCGCCGCGTTATCGGCAGCCGCCTCCGTCAGGGCTGCGGACGCACCAGGATCGGTGTCGAGATCGGTGGAGGCAACGGCAAGCCCCACGCCCAGGATCACGGCAAACGCGCCGGGGGCCAAAATTCTGGCGGAACGGGTCATCAGCTAACGATCAGGTTCTCTCCGGTCATCTCTTCCGGTTTTTCAATATCCATCAGGTAAAGGAGACTGGGCGCGAGGTCGGCAAGCCGTCCCCCGTCCCGCAATTTAGCCCCGTCAGGACCACCCACGAGGATCAGAGGCACGGGGTTGAGCGTATGCGCCGTATGCGGCCCGCCGCTTTCCGGGTCAACCATGATCTCGCAGTTGCCATGATCGGCGGTGACCAGCACGGCACTCCCGGTTTCCTCAACCGCATCGAGCGCCTGGCCCAACCCCGCATCAACGGCCTCGACCGCCTTGATCGCCGCATTGAGATCGCCGGTATGCCCGACCATATCGGGGTTCGCGAAGTTGCACACGATCAGACCATATTCACTGGACCGGATAGCCGCCGCGAGGTTCTCGGCCACTTCCGCAGCCGACATCTCCGGTTGCATGTCATAGGTCCGGACCTTCGGGCTCGGCGCCATGTAACGCTCCTCGCCCTCCGCCGGTGTTTCGACACCGCCATTGAGGAAGAAGGTCACGTGCGGGTACTTCTCGGTCTCCGCGATGCGGAACTGCTTGAAGCCCTTCTGCGACACCCATGCGCCGAGCGTGTTGGGGATGTCCTGTGACGGAAATACGGCCGGCATGAAACGGTTCAGGCTGTCGGAATACTCCACCATGCCGAGCTTGCCAGCCCAGTCAGGCCGCGGCCCAACCTCGTAACCGTCAAAGTCCGGATTCACCAGGGCCTCGAGAATTTGTCGTGCCCGATCCGCCCGGAAGTTGGCGAAGAACAGACCGTCGCCATCCTTAGCACCGGCGTAATCGCCAATTACCGTGGGCGTAACGAACTCATCCGTCTCATCACGGGCATAGGCCGCGTCAATCGCATCCGCCGCCGTGTGGGCCTTTTCGCCCTTTGCATTCAGTATGGCATCGACCGCCTGACCGACCCGCTCCCAGCGGTTGTCACGGTCCATGGCGTAAAACCGCCCCGAAACCGTACCGACACGGGCCGCGCCCGGCAGGTTTGCCTCCAGTTCAGCGACCTGGGCCTTCGCCGATTTGGGCGCCACGTCACGCCCGTCAAGGAACAGGTGCATGACAACCGGAACCCCGGCATCCGTCACGGCTTTCGCCGTCGCGACCAGATGGCTCTGATGCGAATGAACCCCGCCAGGAGAAGCGAGCCCCGCCAGATGCGCGGTGCCGCCGGATTTCTTCAGGTTTTTGATAAAGCCCTGCAGCTCTTCATTGGTCGCAAAACTGCCTTCCTCAATCGCACGGTCGATGCGCGGCAGGTCCATCCACACCACACGTCCCGCGCCAATGTTCGTGTGACCGACCTCGGAATTGCCCATCTGCCCGTCCGGCAGGCCGACATCCCGACCATGCGCGGCCAGTTGGCTCCGCGGGCCCGCAGCCCAGATACGGTCAAAATTCGGGGTATTGCCCAGAGCCACGGCATTCGCCTCCGTGTTCGGATCAAGCCCCCAGCCATCGAGAATTACCAAAACAACCGCCACGACAATCACCTCTCTTCCCTGACGCATGAGCATTACCGGCAGGTTACCACGGTTGCAAATACCTGTGTGGAAGCGACGCAGGTATTTTCGGCGACGTGGCGTCGGGATGACAGAAACGCAGCCAAAATCCGGAAATCCGGCAAAAACCCTCGAAGCCACCAGCCCCAAACCGGAGTCCGAAACCGTATGTTTACCGTTTTCGCAAAAATTCCCGCCTCAGACTGAAAGGAATTTCTTGTGCCCAAATCAATCCTGTCCCTCAGCCTTGCCACCGGAATCGTGTTTGCGACCGCAGGTATCGCCTCGGCCGTCACCTGGGCGTCGGACGGGGATGCGGATGACACCTGGCGTTGGGCGGGACGGGACAATATTGCGTCGGCTTTTGGTTCGCCCTCGGCCACGCCGCCGTGGCGGCATGAGGCGTTCTTCAGCCTCGGGCTTGGCGGGCGCGCGTGGTTTACATTTGGCACGCCGTTTCAGGGCGAAGCGTCGGTATTTGAGGTCACCTGGGGCGACCGCAGCCAGTATCCTGAATCAGCCACCATTCATGCCGGCGACTTTAGCAGCGGTCTGCCCGATGACCTTTTCGATACCGCGAATTATGGCGCGTCCTGGAGTACGGTCGACAATGCCGAAGACAGGTCGGGTTTCCACGTCGCGGGCGGGCCTTTCACGCATCTTCTGTTTGTGGACACGTCTTCCAACCGATCCGGCGATGGGTTCGACATCAATGCGATTTCCGTGACGGAAGCCTCGGCCTCCGCCAACGTGCCTGAAATAGACGCGGGCGCCGGGCTCGGCTCCCTCGCCGTGATGGGCTGCATGATCGCCTGGCTTCGAACGCGGCGGAAACAGCCGCACGCCTGACCCCCGTCCGGCTTTACCGCATCCTCCGGCCACCGCCGCCACGCCTTCCGCCGCCCGGGCGTCCACCAGCCGGTGGGTGGAAGCCTCCGGGGGGGCGATCAGGATGCCCCGACGGAGGCTTGGGTCTGTCGGGACGGTTGGGCCTGTCCGGGCGGTCGGGTCTCTCAGGACGGTCCGGCCGGTCGATATCTATATCCACGTCGTAATGGTGGTCATAGATGCCATACCGGAATCCATAGTCAAAACCGTAATACGGATCGACATTGTACCCGACACTGGCCCCGTAGTAGGTCGAATCGCAGGACGCGAGCAGCATGGTGCCGGCTAGTCCACACGCAAGATACGGCTTCCACATCACATCGCCTCCGTTGCGGTAATGGACCGGAGCACCCCGATCAGTTCCTGCTCATGCCGGTCATAGGCATCCGGCTCACCGATGAAAGCGGCAACAGCCACGTGATCCGGTGAGATCTGGATAATGGCAAAGGCATAGTCAAAATCGCGACCGTCGCGCACACCCTGACCGCTGTAAAACCGCGTGGGTTTACCACCAACGGTACGCCGGTCGTAGTAGAGGTTTTCCGGCTCGGCCAGGAGATAGGGGATCACCCGTTCCATCCAGGATTTGGCCCCGGAAATACTCGACAGCCTGACCGGCGACCAGAACCCGGTCCACATTACACCCTCCTCATCCGGCGGACGGATGGACACGACCTTCGGGCTGAGCGGCGTACCATCCGCAGCCTGGGCCTCGGGCACTTCGACGCCTTCCAGAACCTCCCAGCCATCCGGCACATCGAAACTGAACAGGTCGGAGCCGCGCGTTTCGTAAACGAATTCCTCCGCCTGCACGGAGACCGCAAACAGGGCGGCAAAGGTGCAGGCCGCAATACGCGATAGTGTTCTCATTCCGTCCCCCGGATAAGTTTTCAGGGCACTCTAACCCTCAGGCGAAAGGTTTCACAACCCAGAGGATTTACGCGCCCCCGCCCCACAGTTTGTGGAAATGATGCACCGGGCCATGCCCACCACCAACCGACAGCGTATCCGCCGCCGCAATGGCCGCTGAAATGTAGGATTTCGCTTCACGCACCGCCTGTGCGAGGTCCGCGCCCAGCGCGATCCGCGTCGCCAGTGCGGAGGACAGCGTGCAGCCGGTGCCATGGGTATTGCGCGTCCCGCTGCGGGGCGCGGAAAGCACCGTCTCGTCACCACCGGAGAGCAGAAGATCCGTGGCATCCCCCTGCCCCAGATGACCACCCTTGATCAGAACCGCACCGCAGCCAAGTTCCAGCAGAGCCCGCGCCTGATGCCGCATGCCGTCCACATCCGTGGCCTCCGCAACCCCCAGCAGATCGGCGGCTTCCGGCAGGTTCGGCGTGATCACCGTCGCGCGCGGCACGAGAAGGTCCCGCAATGCCGAAACCGCCCTGTCGGCCAGCAGCCGGTCACCGCTCCGCGCGACCATCACGGGATCAAGCACTATAGGCGCGTCCACACCCTGCAAAGCCCCCGCGACCGCCTCGATCACCGTGGCATCGCCTAGCATTCCGATCTTAATGGCATCGATCCGGATGTCGTCGCGAATAGCCCTGATCTGTGCGGTCACAAAAGCCGGATCAACGAGGCTCACGCCCTTCACGCCATCGGTGTTCTGCGCCGTCAGGCCGGTGAGCACCGCCATGGCGTAGCCACCATTGGCCGAAATCGACTTGATATCCGCCTGAATACCAGCCCCGCCCGACGGGTCGGAACCGGCAATGGAAAGCACGTTCGGGATCATGTCCTGCTCCATTCCGTAACGATGCGCCGCGTGGCGGCCTGCGGGTCCTCAGCCCGCGAAATTGCGGAGACCACAGCGACGGAGACGCAACCGGCGCGCCGCACCTCCACCATGTCATCGGCATCCAGACCGCCGATTGCCATGCACGGCTCCTTCGCGGCGGCCGCGATCCTGGCGAGGCCATCGAATCCGATGGGTTGCGCGTGATCCGGTTTCGATGCGGTCGCACGCACCGGGCCAACGCCAAGATAGGTCACCGCGCCGGGCGGAATGGCGGCAAGCTGATCCTCCGCCTCGATGGACAGGCCCAGCACCATGTCGGGCCCAATCGCCTCGCGGATTTTGCCGACATCCCCGTCCGACTGCCCGACATGCAGACCCGCGGCATTCACGGACCGGGCCACCTCGACCCGGTCATTGATGATTAGCGATGCACCAAACCCTCCGATAGCGGCCATCACCTCCCGCGCCAGCCCGGCGAAATCCGCGTCCGGCAGGGTTTTGTGGCGCAGCTGAATCCAGCCCGCGCCCCCACGCGCCGCCGCCTCGACCTGCCCCAAGATGGACAGGGGCGCGTCCGCGTCGGTAACGAAACACAGCGGCGGGATCACGCGGCCGACACCCTGGCACGCTCCGCGACCACGTCCGCGGTCAGGTTGTGCAGAGCGTCAATGAACCGCACCTGGAAACTACCCGGTCCTGTCGCTCCATCTGCCGCGATCTCACCTGCCACGGCAAAACACGCCAGAGCCGCCACGGTCGCATCAAAGGGATCCTCATCGACGATAAAGGCCGCAACGTAGCCGGTCAGCGAACAACCCAGCGCGGTCACGAGCGGCATCAGGCTGTGACCGTTCGAGACGCGCGCCGCGCGCTCGCCATCGGTCACGTAATCCACCTCACCGGTCACGGCGACGACCGCACCGGTCCGTTTGGCCAGGTCCCGCGCGACAGCCTCCGCGGCCGCAACCGGATCTGCCGCGTCAGCGCCACGCCCCGCAGCAGCCGTTCCGCCCAGCGCCAGAATCTCGGACGCATTGCCACGGATGACGGTTGGCTTAAACCCCAGCAGCCGGGCACCCTGCTCCTGCCGAAACGCCGTCGCACCTACCGCAACCGGGTCCAGCACCCAGGGCGTGCCGGCCTTCTGCGCACCCTCAGCCGTCGCCGCCATCGCCTCGGCCCAGTCAGCGTCAATCGTACCGATATTGATACTGACCGCACTCGCGATCGCGGCAAATTCCGGGCCCTCCTCGCTGGCATGAACCATGGCGGGCGAGGCTCCGGCGGCAAGCATGATGTTGGCCATGACATTCATGGCAACATAGTTGGTGATGTTCTGGACGAGCGGTGCGCGGTCGCGCATCCGGTTCAGGTGTTCCGCTGGTGTGTTCATGTCTCTCCCTCGCTGTGACGGAGGGGCGCCTGGCGTCAGTCCGGTCCTTTGATCCCGCGCCATGCAACTTCCTCCGCCGGTATGATCCGGTTCAGGTTCAAAGGGTCCTTCTCAGCCCGGCCGATGCCGCGCGCCCCTGTCGCCATGTCTCTGTCACACAGGCCGAAGAGCCTGTCAAACATCTCCGTCGGCCGGTTTCGGCGGTTCCAGCTCCGCCAGCACCTCGGCGAAGCTTTCCAGGCCCTCGCGCCCCTTCGACGTCAGCGCGTAAATTCCCCGCGCCTCCCGCTCGAACCAGCCGTAGTGATCCGCCCGCATCAACACCGCCGCCCGCGGCACACCCGCATCCCGCGCCACAAGTGCCGCCCTGCAAGCGCCGTTCAGGCTCAGGTACGCCGCACAGCGCAGGGCGTCCTGCCGGTAGGCCGTGATCCGTTTCACCCCGGTACTGCCGCCCTCGTTCGGATCGCCCACCCGCCGCTCAAACTCGCGCAGCAGCCGCCCGGCCTTCTTCGCATTGCGCCGCGGGTGGTAGGGACCGGGATCGAGATGCGCCTCCACCGCGCCCTCCCCGTCCGTTTTCACCGCCAGCAGACCCAGTCCCAACCGGCGGCACAGGCGGATAATGTCCCGGTAACGCAGTTTCCAACCCCGGTCGGACGACACCGGCACGGCCAGATACACATGCTCAAACAAAGCCTGCCGCGCCACGCCCTGCATCACCAGGGCCAGCGAAAACGTCAGTTTCATCTCGACAACGAGAGGCGGATCATCCCCACGCACGGCCAGCAGGTCACAGTCCCCGATCTCGGCCTTCACCTCATATCCCTGCGCCTCAAGATACCGCTTGAGCGGTGGATAGAGATCGGCCTCACGCATCAGTCACTTGCGCCTTTTGTGTTCCTCAAGACGCGGCATGATCTCGACGAAATTGCAGGGCATGTGCCGGTAATCGAGCTGCTTTTCCAGGATACCGTCCCAGGCATCCCTGCACGCCCCCGGACTTCCCGGCAGGGCAAAGAGATACGTACCGCCCGCAACCCCGGCGCAGGCGCGGCTCTGGATCGCGGAGGTCCCGATCTTCTCGGCCGAAATCATGGTGAACATGGTCGAAAACGCGGGGATATGCTTCTCGTAGACGCTCTCATGGGCCTCCACGGTCACGTCCCGCCCCGTCAGCCCCGTACCGCCGGTGGAAATCACCACATCGACGGCGTTATCCGCGATCCACGCTCTGAGCTTCTCAGCAATCGCGGCCTGTTCGTCCTGGATAATATCGCGATCCGCCAGGTTATGGCCCGCATCCGTCAGCCTCCGGACCAGCACGTCACCGGACCGGTCCTCCGCCAGCGACCGCGTGTCGGACACCGTCAGCACGGCAATCCGCACGGGAATGAATTCACGCTGCTCCGCCATGCAACCCTATCCCTGTTTCATCGTGACCAGCCGCAGGGCCAGCAGCCCGAAAATCGAAGCCGTCACAACCTGCAACCCGCGCTGCATCCGCCGGGAGCCACCCACACGCTGCCCGACGCCTCCGGCGAATGATCCCGCCAGACCGTTAACGATCAGCCCGCCGAGCCCCAGCACCGCCCCAAACACCAAAAACTGCTGCAGTGTGGTGCCGGCATTCGGGTTCACAAACTGCGGAATAAAGGCCAGCACAAACAGAATAACTTTCGGGTTCGTCAGATTGACGATCAGCCCACCGGTAAAGGCCTGGGGGAGACGCCCCATGCGCGGCGCGTCCTCCTCCGCACCACCGCGCAAAATCCGCAGGGCCAGCCAAAGCAGATACACCACACCAACCCAGCGCACCGCGTCAAACACCACCGGCCATTTTGCCACCACCGCGCCGAGCCCCAGCCCTGCGATGGTGACATGCACCATCAGCCCAAGGGCAACCCCCGCTGAGGCCAGCCAGGCCGCAGCAACACCGCCTCGCAGGCCCAGATTGACGCAAAACATCATGTCCGCCCCGGGCGTCAGGTTGAGCGCCAGCGCCGCCGGCAGAAAGGTCAGAAAAACCGAAGGCTCAATGCCAATCATCCGATCGCCTCCAGCCTGTGATATATCTCCAATAGATCGGACCACGCCGCCCGTTTGCGGCTTCCGTCCCGCAGGAGTGCCTCGGGGTGGAACATCGGCATCGCCGGGCGACCCCCAAATTCCCCCCAGGTCCCGCGCAACCTAGTAATTCGGGTCTGCGTTTTCAGGGCCGAGCCCGCCGCCAGATCGCCCATCAGAACCACAATCTTCGGTTCGGCCAGCTCAACATGCCGCGCCAGAAACGGCAGCATCATGTCAATATCCCGCGCCGACGGCTGGCGTCCCTGTGGCGGCCGCCACGGAAGCAGAGAGGTCAGATACAAAGCCTGCTCCGGGTTTTCCGCCTCCCGCGACAAGCCAATGGCCGCGAACATCCGGTCGAGCATCTCACCCGCACGGCCCACAAATGGCGCCCCGGCCCGGTCCTCATCCCGGTCGGGCGAGCCGCCGATGACCATGACCCTGCTCCAGGGTTTCCCCCCGGAAAACACGAGGTTTCGCGCGCCCTTTTTCAGTTCGCACCCCTCGAACTGCTCCACCGCCTCCCGCAACGCGTCGAGCGTGTCGCAGGCCGCGGCAATTGGCGCGGTATCGATGACCACGTCCTCTTTGGGCTTTGGTGGTGCGGTGAGCGGCTGGCTCTGCAGCTTTGGCTCCTCGAACCGGTTGACCGGCTCCTCACCAATCGCCTCATCAACGCCCAACTCCACCAGCCAACGGAGCGTCGCAATATCCGCCTCCCGCGCGGGATCAAGCCCGTTCACCCGGCCACCTCCGCCGTCTTAACGCCAGGTTTCGCCCGCGACGCCATCACCGACGACCGCTCCCCCATCTTGCCAAACCAGGCCCGCGTGGCCGTGGCCTGTTCCGGTATCTCAATTCGAATCGTCCGCAGGAAATCCAGCGCGACAACAGCCGTGATATCCGCGACTGAAAAATCCTCGCTAGCCACATGGGCACTTTCGCCCAGCCGCCGTTCCAGCATGGCAAGCCCCTTGTGAACCCGCGGAATATTGGCCTCGGCCCATTCCGGGCACTGATCCTCCAGCACAGCCATTTTCGGGTTCCCGTGCCGCAAAACCTGGGCAATCGGAGAAAACAGTTCAAACTCCAACCGCCGCTGCCACATCTCGATCCGCGCCGCACTCAGCGCGTCCGCGCCCATCAGACAGGGCTCCGGCACCAAAGCCTCCACATACCGGCAAATCGCCATGCTCTCGGTCAACCATGTGCCATCCGACAGCTTGAGCGCTGGCACATGAAACGTCCCTACCCGCCCGGCATGATCGCCGAAATGCGCGCCGGTCATGATATCGACCTGCTCTGTGGGGATCTCCAGACCCTTTTCAGCCAAAAATATTCGCACCCGGCGCGGATTGGGCGCCGGCCGGCATTCCACCAGAAGTTCGGGCCGTGGCAGGGTCATGCCCCGCTTTTGCACCATTGGTATGCGCCGCGCAACCAGGGGCGATATGATCAAAAGGTTCACGCGCGTCGAACCCGTTCAACCCTACGCGTGGAGCCGTGCCTGCGGCGGACCGGGGGATGGCGCCCCCACCGACTGTGCGGCGGAGTTTTATGGCGTCACGTACCTCGTCGCTGAAGACGGAACAAAAACGCAAAAGATGCGCCGTCCCAGGGGACGGTCCGGCGCAGGCACGGCGGGGCTGGTCGCCCCTTGATTCCGCGCCCGGACTTCTCCGCACCAACGAGTATATTGGTCTCACCACCCCCAATGGTCTTTCCCAAAAAATCGGAATAAGAACCCCGGCAAAGACACACTGCGGGCTGGAAAGACAACATGATACCCTATCGCTCAAAAACATCGACCTCCGGACGGAACATGGCGGGCGCACGTGCGCTTTGGCGGGCCACGGGAATGAAGGATGGCGACTTCGGCAAACCGATCATCGCCATCGTCAACTCCTTCACCCAGTTCGTCCCCGGCCACGTTCACCTCAAGGATCTCGGCCAGATGGTGGCGCGCGAGGTTGAGGCCGCGGGCGGTGTTGCAAAGGAGTTCAACACCATCGCCGTGGATGACGGCATCGCCATGGGCCATGACGGCATGCTTTATTCCCTGCCCTCGCGCGAGATCATCGCCGACAGCGTGGAATACATGGTCAACGCCCACTGCGCCGACGCCATGATCTGCATCTCCAACTGCGACAAGATCACGCCGGGCATGCTCATGGCTGCCATGCGCCTCGACGTCCCCGCCATCTTCGTCTCCGGCGGCCCGATGGAAGCCGGCAAGGTCGACATGGACGGCAAGGAGATTGCCGTGGACCTCGTGGACGCCATGGTCCAGGCCGCCAATCCGGACATGACCGACGAGCAGGTCAACGAGTTCGAGATCAACGCCTGCCCCACCTGCGGATCGTGTTCCGGCATGTTCACCGCAAACTCCATGAACTGCCTTGCCGAGGCTCTGGGCCTCGCCCTGCCCGGCAACGGCTCCACGCTCGCAACCCATGCCGACCGCAAGGCTCTGTTCCTTGAGGCAGGCCGCCGCATCGTGGACCTCGCCAAGCGCCACTACGAGGCCGGCGACCGCACCGTCACGCCCCGCGGGATCGCAACCCACGCCGCGTTCCAGAACGCCATGGCGCTGGACATCGCCATGGGCGGCTCGACCAACACGGTGCTGCACCTTCTCGCCATCGCCAAGGAAGGCGAGGTGGATTTCACGCTCGACGACATGGACAAACTGAGCCGCACTACGCCCTGCCTCTGCAAGGTCGCGCCCGCGGTGGGAGACGTTCACATGGAGGACGTCCATCGCGCCGGTGGCATCTTCGGCATCCTGGGCCAGCTAGACAACGCGGGCCTGATCAACCGCGAAACCAGCACCGTTCACACGCCCACCATGGGCGAGGCGATTGACCAGTGGGACATCGCCCGCACCCGCGAAAACCGTGTACATGAACTCTTCAGCGCAGCCCCCGGCGGTGTCCGCACCACGGAAGCCTTCAGCCAGGCCAGCCGCTACCGCAGCCTCGACACCGACCGCGAAAACGGCGTCATCCGCTCAAAAGAACACGCCTTCAGCCAGGATGGCGGTCTCGCCGTTCTCTTCGGCAACATAGCCCAGGAAGGCTGCGTCGTAAAAACCGCCGGTGTGGATGAGAGCATCCTGAAATTCAGCGGACCGGCCAAAATCTGTGAAAGCCAGGAGGAGGCCGTCAACCGCATCCTCGGCAAGGAAATCGAAGCCGGCGACGTGGTTATCATCCGCTACGAAGGCCCACGCGGCGGACCGGGCATGCAGGAAATGCTCTACCCGACCAGCTACCTCAAATCCATGCGGCTGGGTAAGGCCTGCGCACTCATTACCGATGGCCGTTTCTCCGGCGGCACCTCCGGCCTCTCCATCGGTCACGTCTCCCCGGAAGCGGCCGAGGGCGGAAATATCGGCCTGCTGGTCGAGGGCGACACAATCGAGATCGACATCCCCAACCGCACCATCAACGTGGCACTCAGCGACGCAGACCTCGCCGCCCGCCGCGGGGAGATGGACGCGAAAGGCGACGCCGCCTGGAAACCGACCAAACCGCGCAAACGCAAGGTCAGCCGCGCCCTGCGGGCCTATGCCTCGCTCGTCGCCAACGCCAGCCAGGGTGCGGTCCGCCTTGATCCGTAAGGGTCAGGCAAGACTGTGACCTGAAAATCAAAATCCGTGTCCGCTCCGCCGCTCTGGCCGGGGCGGACACACCCCGCCCCTTGCCCCTGGTTGCCTGGCTGGTATAGAGGCACAAACCGCTGCTGGAGGGGCCCTTGTTCGCACAACGTCATCTGTTGGGGATTGAGGGGCTGACACGTCCGGAAGTGGAGGAGATCCTCGACCTCGCTGACCGCTATGTGGACCTGAACCGCCGGCCGGACAAACACGCCGACGCGCTCCAGGGTCTGACCCAGATCAACCTTTTCTTCGAGAATTCCACCCGCACGCAGTCGAGCTTCGAGATTGCGGGAAAACGCCTTGGTGCCGATGTGATGAACATGGCCGTGGCGCAAAGCTCGGTGAAAAAGGGCGAGACCCTGATCGACACCGCGCTGACGCTCAACGCGATGCACCCGGACCTTCTGGTCGTGCGCCACCCCTCGTCCGGGGCGTGTAACCTGCTGGCGCAGAAGGTGAACTGCTCCGTTCTGAACGCGGGCGACGGGCGGCACGAGCACCCCACCCAAGCCCTGCTCGATGCCCTGACCATTCGACGCTCCAAGGGTCGGCTGCACCGCCTGAACGTAGCGATCTGTGGCGATATCGCCCATTCCCGCGTGGCCCGCTCGAACATCCTGCTGCTCGGCCTGATGGAAAACCGCATCCGCCTGATCGGCCCGCCGACGCTCATGCCCTCCCAGGTCGATCAGCTTGGCGTCGAGGTCTACGAGGACATGCGCGAGGGGCTTGAGGACGTGGACGTCGTTATGATGCTGCGCCTTCAGAAGGAACGCATGGACGGCGCCTTCATCCCGTCCGAGCGCGAATACTACCACCGCTTCGGCCTCGACCCGGAAAAACTCGCGTACGCCAAACCCGACGCCATCGTCATGCACCCCGGCCCCATGAACCGCGGTGTGGAGATCGACGGCATCCTTGCCGACGACATCAACCGCTCCGTCATCCAGGAACAGGTGGAAATGGGCGTGGCCGTCCGCATGGCCGCGATGCACCTTCTGGCCCGCAACCTGAAGGCGAGGAGCGGACACGACCATGGCATCCCGGCCCACGGAATGTGACCGCGATGAGCCTCAACACGTTATCCGCCGGCTCCAGCACTTGGCCCCCCGACCTTGCCCCTGGCGAAACCATGGCTGTCGAGGGACGGTTCGACTGGACCACCTGGGCCTGGGACTCCGCGAAATGGTGGATCGGGCTGGGCGTCATCATGCTTGGCCTGCCAACAGTGATGGGCCTCGGTGATGGCCGAAACATGGCGTTTCCCTACATCATCGGCTGCATCTTCGCGGTGATCGCCATTCACTTCACCGCCGCAAAACAGGAATGGCTCCTCACCAGCCAGGCCCTGCACGTTAAGGGCCGCCGTCCCATTCGAATAGAGATGATCCACGGCTTCGCCGGTTGGGGCAGCAACATCACCGTTGTTACCAAACGTGGGGCCAACCAGCGCCTCATCGGCATTGAAAACGCCCGCGAAACCCGCGCCCGGCTGAATGAGGCCCTCAACACAAATCCGATGGATGAAATGGCCCAGGCATGACCGACACACTCCTGACCAACGCGCGACTGATCGACCCGGAAAACGGCACCACCAATCTCGGGGCCATCCGGATTGCCGACGGCATGATTGTCGAGGTTCTTCAGGGCCAGGATGACGGCTCGATGGAGGTTCTGCCGGCTGAAGGCCTGGTCGATCTCGGCGGCAAATGCCTGGCCCCTGGCATCGTCGATATCGGCGTGAAGATCTGCGAACCGGGTGAGCGGCACAAGGAAAGCTTCCGCACGGCGGGCCTCGCCGCCGCCGCAGGTGGCGTGACCACCATGGTCTCCCGCCCCGACACCATTCCCACCATCGACAGCCCCGAAACCCTCGAATTCGTCTCACGTCGCGCCAATGAGGCCGCACCGGTTCATGTGCTGCCCATGGCATCCCTGACCAAAAACCGCGCGGGACGGGAAATGGTCGAGATCGGCTTCCTGAAGGACGCGGGCGCCGTGGCCTTCACCGACTGCGACCATGTTATTTCCGACACCAAGGTGCTCTCCCGCTGCCTGACCTATGCGCGCTCGCTGAACGCGCTCGTCATCGCCCATCCGCAGGAACCGATACTCTCCGCCGGCGGCTCCGTGACCTCCGGCAAGTTCGCCTCCCTGCGCGGCCTGCCCGGTGTAGCCCCCATGGCCGAACGCATCGGGCTCGAGCGCGACCTTGCGCTGGTGGAAATGACCCGCGCGCGCTACCATGCCGACAACCTCTCCACCGCCGCGTCCCTCCCGGCCCTGCAACGGGCCAAATCGGCGGGTCTCGACGTGACCGCCGGGGTCAACATTCACCACCTGACCCTCAACGAATACGACGTTGGCGACTACCGCACCTTCTTCAAGCTCAAGCCGCCCCTGCGTTGTGAGGATGACCGCCTCGCCATGGTCGAGGCCGTAGCTTCGGGCCTGATCGACATCATCTCTTCGATGCACACCCCGCAGGACGAGGAATCCAAACGCCTGCCCTTCCACGAGGCCGCCAGCGGGGCGGTGGGTCTCGAAACGCTGCTGCCCGCCGCCCTGCGCCTCTACCACGCGGACGCGCTCGACCTGCCGACACTCTTCCGCGCCCTGTCGCTCAACCCGTCCAAACGTCTCGGCCTGCCAACGGGACGCCTGACCGTGGGGGCACCCGCCGACCTGATCGTTTTTGACCCGGACCAGCCCATCGTGGTCGACCGCTTCAAACTGCGCTCCAAATCGAAAAATACGCCCTTTGACGAACAGCGCCTCCAGGGCCGCGTTCTGCGCACTTTCGTCAGCGGCGAACAGGTGTATGGACCCGACGCATGACCCTCCTGTTTCTGATCGTTACAGCCATAGCCGCCTACCTGCTGGGCTCCATTCCCTTCGGCATCGTCATCACCCGCGCCTTCGGTCTCGGTGACCTGCGCAAAATCGGCTCCGGCAATATCGGCGCGACCAACGTCCTGCGCACCGGCAACAAGGCCGCCGCTTTCGCAACCGTACTGCTCGATGGCGCCAAGGGCGGCGTTGCGGTCCTGATCGCCCGCTATTTCCTCGGCGAAACCGCCGCCGTGGTTGCGGGCCTTTTCGCCTTCCTCGGCCACCTCTTCCCGGTCTGGCTCGGTTTCAAGGGCGGCAAGGGTGTCGCCACCTTCCTCGGCGTCCTGCTCGCGCTGTCCTTCCCGGCGGGTCTCGCCGCCTGTCTGACCTGGCTCGCCACGGCCTTTGCCTTCCGCTTCTCGTCGCTCTCGGCCCTTGTCGCCGCCGCCTCCGGCCCGGTCTGGATGTGGGTGTTCGGCGCCCCACACGCGATCTGGCTCGGCGTCGTTCTGGCCGTTCTGGTCTTCGTGCGTCACCACGAAAACATCGCCCGCCTCCGCGCTGGCACCGAACCAAAGATCGGCACGAAGAAATAACTCAGGCCCGGGTTTTCGGCCTCAACAGCCGCCCATCCGTCACTGCAAAGCCCAGCGCGATGACCGCAAACCCCGCCCAGGCCCCCGGCCCGGGCCGCTCACCCAGAAACGCCGCGCCCAACGCAATCGCAAACGGCGGAATGAGCAGCGTCACCAGCAGCAGATTCGCCGCCCCCGCCCGCGCCAGAATCGCGAAATACAGCACGTAAGCCAGCGCCGTCGACAGCACCGCAAGGCCCAGCAACGCGCTCCAGACACCCACTGAAAGCGACACCAACGGCACACCGTCGACCAGCGACACCGCAGGGATCAGCAAAACCGTACTCCCCGCCAGCATCCCCAGCGCGTTCATCAGCGGCGGCTGCCCGCGCAACGCAACCTTCCCCCAGACACCTGCAAAGGCGTAGGACAGCGTCGCGCCCAGTACCGCCAGCTGTGCCAGGTTGGCCGGATCAAACCCGGTCAACGCCTGCGGCCCCATAATCACAGCCACACCCGCCAGTCCCAGGCCCGCCCCGGCAATCCTACGCCCCGTTAAAGGCTCATCGACCAGAAATACCCCTGCCACCACCGCTCCGATCAGCGCCGTCGTCCCATTGAGAATGGCCGCCAGCCCGGCATCGATCCGCGTCTGGCCCCAGAAAATCAGCGAAAACGGAATGGCATTGTTCAGCGCACCCATCACCAGATACGCGCCCCAGACCCGTGGCGCCCGCGGCAACGGCACCCGCCGCACCAGCACGATCAGGGCCAGCACCGGCAACGCCCAAAACACCCGGTGCAGCGCAATGGTCAGCGGCGGCACCTCGCACAGGGCGATCTCCGCAAAAATAAACGACCCGCCCCAGACCGCCGCCAGGGTCAGCAACAGGACCCAGGATTTCGCGTCCAAAACGGGTTGGGATGATGACATGGCGGACCGCTCCAGGAATTACACTGGACATACCCGTGCAATACCGGAAACCGAAACACGACCCGTTTCCTGCTCAAGGAGCAGTCCGACCCGTCAGTATGCGTTTTTGGTATTCAACAGGCAAAGTGGCGTCATCAACAGCACATAGAGATCCATCCAGATCGTGTGGTTCTCGATGTAATAGAGGTCATGCTCCACCCGCTGACGCAGGCTTTCCGGCGCGTCAATCTCTCCGCGCAGGCCGTGGATCTGAGCCCAGCCGGTCACGCCCGGCTTGACCTTGTGCCGTGCGGCATAGCCCGACACGATCTCCTCAAACGCCTGCTGCTGGCTCGACACCGCATCCACAACATGCGGTCGCGGCCCAACCAGCGACAGTTCACCGCGCAAAACGTTAAAGAGCTGCGGCAACTCGTCAATCGACCACTTGCGGATAAACCGGCCCACCCTGGTCACCCGCGGATCGCCCCGCGTCACCACGTTCCGCGCCGTCGCATCCATCTGGTTGAGATACATCGACCGGAACTTCCAGATCTCCACCGGCTTGTGATTGTAGCCATGCCGGATCTGCTTGAAGATCACGGGCCCCGGATCCTCCTGGCGGATCAATACGGCGGTGATCAAAAGAATGGGCGACAAAGCCACAATCGCAAACAGTGCCACCACGACATCCATCACCCGTTTCACAAGCCCCGACCATCCGCTCAGCGGACGGCTCAAAAGCCGGATCATGCCATTGGTAGAGCGCACGCGGGTAAACCGCCGCCGGAACTCCTGGTCCGCATTATACGCCGCCAGACGCACATCGAGCGGCAAAACCCGGACTTTCTCCAAAATCTCACGAATGCGCCGTTCCGCCTCCAGCGGCAGGGCGATGATCAGAACGTCAATCTCCGCCAGCCGTGAAAACGCCACCAGGTCGTCCACATTGCCAATCTTCGGTATGCCCATCACCACATTGGGCGAGCGCGCATCGGACCGGTCGTCGAAAATCGCCCGGATCTGGATGTCGTTTTCCTCGTTGCCGTTGAGCGTCCGGATCAGCTCCGCAGCCCCGCTGCCGCCGCCCACCAGCACGCCCCGCCGTTCGGTCAGGCCGTAATCCAAAATCCCGTTCGCCAGCCACGACAGACAGGTCCGCGCCGGCACAACCACCAGCGGAAGACAGATCAGCGCCGCCAGCACCTCCGCAAAAAACGGCCCGTCACGCAAACCGAAGGCCGACAGCAAAACCAGCCCCGTCACGGAGGCAAGCATGATCCAGCCGGAATTCTGCAACACCTCCCGAAATGCCTGAAGCTGATACCGCCCCACAAGCCGCAAAACCACCACGGCCAGCAGCCCGACCAACACCCCGGTCGCCGCTGATGCCAGGGCCGCATATCCTGACCCTGCCGCGATATAACCCGCGAACCAAAGCGCCAGGGCCACGCTCACCACATCCAGTGCGCCGGCAAACAAAAACACCGGCAGAGGCGACATGGCCGGTTTCCGCAAGCTCAGCGCAATCTGCCGGGCGGTCTCACCCAGACTGCCGTTACCGCCCTGGCCCTCGGGGGGCTCAACACTGTCGCTTTTCAGGATTTCACTCTGTTTCATACCGGACCCAGGGTGCCGTCGCACCAGTAAATAGACATTCCCACGCGCATTCCTGCCTGTGCCGCAGCGCAGCACCATCGGCCCCTTATTCACGCAAGGGCTGAATTTTCCCTAAACCCTGCACCGGCATTTTGCCCATTGACGCGGCACCAGCCTGTGCCACTTTGCGCCCATGTCCCAGGAACAGATCACACTCTTCGCCATTCTCGCCGCCACCGTGGCCATGTTCGCCTGGGGCCGCTGGCGGCACGACATGGTGGCGATGGGTGCGCTGCTGGCCTGTGTTCTGACCGGACTGGTTCCCTCGGAGGAAGCCTTCGCCGGATTCGGCCACCCCGCCGTCATTACCGTGGCCGGCGTTCTGGTCCTGAGCCGCAGCCTTCAGAATTCCGGCGCCGTGGACGCGCTCACACGGAAAATCCTGCCCTCGGACGCCACGCCACTCACCATGATCGCGGGCCTGACGACAATCGCCGCAGCGCTTTCGGGCTTCATGAACAACGTGGGCGCCTTGGCCCTGCTCATGCCCGTGGCAATAAAGGCCGCCGAGAAACTCGACATGCCCCCCGGCCGCCTGCTGATGCCGCTGGCCTTCGGCTCGATCCTGGGCGGCATGACCACCCTTATCGGTACCCCGCCCAACCTCATCGTCTCCGGCTACCGGCAACAGACCACCGGCCAGGCCTTTTCCATGTTCGATTACGCCCCGGTCGGCTTCACCGTGGCGGCCGTGGGTGTCCTGTTCATCATCCTCATCGGCTGGCGCATCGTGCCCGTCCGCAAACGCGCCGGCGTGGAGGGGTTCACCTCCGGTGCCTACGTCACCGAGGCGCTGGTGGGCGAGGGCTCCTCCTCCATCGACCGCACGGTCCGCCAGATTGAGGAGGCCGTGCCCGATGCGCATCTTCAGGTTCTGGCCGTCGTTCGCCGCCAGGTCCGCCTGCGTGCCCCCCGCCCCGGCCTGACCGTCCGCGAGGGCGACATCCTGATCGTCGAATGCGAACCAGCGGTGATGACCAACGCGCTGAACAGCCTCGACCTTGCCCTCTCCGCCACCACCCCCGCCCAGCAGGCTGAGGAGGAGGAAGAGGAAAAAGCCGAAAACGGCGAGCCCGAGGCAAAACAGACTGACCCCGACGAACCGTCCGAACCGCGCGAGGTCGCCGTCGATGACGACCACACCTCGCTCGTCGAACTGGTGGTCCCGCCGAACTCCATCCTGATTGGCCTTTCAGCCCAGGGCGTGAACCTCCGCGCCCGCTTCCACATCAGCCTCGTCGCCATCTCACGCCAGGGTGTCAGGAGTGTTGGGCGTCTGCGCAGCACCGCTATCGAGGCCGGTGACGTGCTCCTGCTGCACGGCTCCGATGAGGCGATCTCCGAATTCGCGACGGATTTCAGCCTTCTGCCCCTCGCGGGGCGTGAACTCCGCCTCAAGGACAACCGCCAGATGCTGCTCTCCGCCGGCATCCTGCTGGCCTCGGTCCTCGCCGCCGCGACCGGCCTGCTGGCCGCGCCCGTGGCCTTCATTGCCGGGGTCCTGGCCTCCATGGTCACCCGCGCCATCCCCCTGCGCCAGGTCTACGAGGCCATCGACTGGCCGGTGATCGTGCTGCTCGCCTGCCTGCTGCCCGTGGCGGGTGCCATGCTCTCAACAGGTGCGGCGGATGTGGTCGCGAACGTGCTGGTGACCAAAATCGCCTGGGGCAAACCCGTCCTGGCACTCGTGCTGATCCTGATCGTCACCATGACCCTCTCGGATATCATGAACAACGCCGCCACCGTCGCCGTCATGGCACCCATCGCCTGGGGCTCGGCTCAGGCGCTCGGCGTCAACCCGGACGCGTTTTTCATGGCCGTGGCCATTGGGGGCTCCTGCGCCTTCCTGACGCCGATCGGGCACCAGAACAACACACTGATCCTGGGACCAGGCGGTTTCAGGTTTGGGGATTACTGGAAACTCGGACTGCCGGTGGAGATCATCGTCACCGTCGTATCAGTTCCGATGATCCTTCTGGTCTGGGGCCTCTGACCCGTTCACCTCGACGGCGGCAACGCCCAGGCGGTCAAGCTCCGCCCTGAACCCCGTCGCGGCAATCCGTGCCGAGGTCAGCAGAACATCGCGACCGGTGCCGGCCCGCGCCTGCGCCGACATGCCCGCCAGAACCACCAGAACATAATCCGCCAGTTCCGACGCCGCCTGCGGGGCCTGATGCGAAATCCAGGTCACCAGCTCGTCATGCAGTTCCGAATGCGCCTTGTCCGTCAGGGCACAGGCCTCCGGATCGGCACAGTTGCGTGTGCCCTCCATCACGAGGCAGCCACGCGCCGAAGGGTCGGAGGTATAGGCCCGCGCCGCGGATTCAAAAAGGTTCTCCGCCGTTTCGGCCAGCGGACTGTTACGGCAGCATAGACGATGCACGAAACTGCCGTCATGGGAGCCATAGCGCTCAAGAACCTGGGCCAGAAGCGCCTTCTTGCTGCCATAGGCCGCGTAAAAGCTTGGGGGTTTGATACCAATCGCCTTGACCAGTTCGGCCACACCCACGCCGTCATAGCCGCGTTCGCGGAACATGCGCCCGGCAACCTCGATACCTTTGTCGATATCGAATGCTCTTGGCCGTCCACGGGCAGACGAACGTTTGGAACAGGGCAACACGAACCTCCGGTCATTGGCTGGCAGATTGCTGACTGAAGCAAATCTAAGGCCGAAAACGCGTTTAACAAGGCCCAGGAGGCAATCAGCCCGTCCCGGAGCGGCGTGGTTTCCCGATTATGCAAAAGGATTTGTAAAGATGCGGACACTCTGGAGCGGTCCATCGCGGTGCGTCGGTCACACAACCCGGCAAAAGGTCAAAAACGCGGCGCACCCGGCTCATACGGTGCCGAAACCTTATCGGTTACGGACGTCTCAGTAGCAGTATTTGCTGTATACCTCGGCGCGCGTGCCTGTACGGTCCGAGTGATACTTGTCCCAAAGTTCCTCGGCCGGACGGCGGTTACACACCACCAGATGCCGAAGTTTTGCCCGAAACTCACCATCGGACAGTGTGGGACGGCTTGCCTGCTCGGAAATCAGTTCGAGAACCTCAGCCCGCAGACTTGTTTGCTTTGGCACCCTTGCAACGTCGTAATCTAAGGGCATCTCATGCCTCCTTTCCACTGTAAGGAAGCTAACACCCAAAAGGTTAATCTTCAGTGATCGCCGTTACAAAAGGGTCTTAAAAAAGTGAAAACGCCACCCCCCGAAATGCCCCAAACACCGCGGAACGCAACTGAAACATCCTCCTAAAAATAAAAACAATTTTTCTCAAATCCCCGGCGATACAGCCATTTCAGACATCAGATAAACCACACAGGCCCCTCAACACGCTCACTGATTCCCGTTCCAGTACTCTCCGTTCGCATCCTGTTCCATCCTCATCACCTTCCGCCGAAAACCTCACCGCCCGACCGCAGCGACAGATGCGGAAACATTTTCCACTTTCAGGCCCCCGCCACCCCATAAATCTTTGAACACACGCCGTGTTCCTGGCTGGTTGCAAAGGCGACCGGGCAAAGGCATATAAGCCAGAGCAGTCAGGGAACCATTTCATGAACTATCTCGACTTTGAAAAAGGTCTCGCGGAAATCGAGGGCAAGGCGGAAGAACTCCGGGCGCTCGGTCGCACCAATTCCGAAATGGATGTGGAACAGGAAGCCGCGGCGCTCGACGCCAAGGCGGACTCCCTGCTCGACGAGCTCTACAAGGACCTCAACCCATGGCGAAAATGCCAGGTTGCACGGCATCCCGAACGCCCCCACTGCATCGACTATATCGAGGCCCTGTTCGAGGAATGGACCCCGCTGGCCGGTGACCGCAACTTTGCGGATGACCACGCCGTCATGGGCGGCCTCGCCCGCTTCCACGACCGTCCCGTCATGGTGATCGGCCACGAGAAGGGCAACGACACCAAGTCCCGCATCGAGCGGAATTTCGGCATGGCCCGCCCCGAAGGCTACCGCAAGGCCATCCGCCTCATGGACATGGCCGACCGCTTCGGCCTGCCCGTTATCACGCTTGTCGACACGCCTGGTGCCTATCCCGGCAAGGGCGCGGAGGAGCGCGGCCAGTCCGAGGCCATCGCCCGCACCACCGAGAAATGCCTGACCATCAAGGTACCGCTCGTCTCCGTCATCATCGGTGAGGGCGGCTCCGGCGGCGCCGTGGCCTTCGCCACCGCCGACCGGCTCGCCATGCTGGAACACTCCATCTATTCCGTGATCTCGCCTGAGGGCTGCGCCTCGATCCTGTGGAAAGACGCCGAGAAAATGCGTGAGGCGGCCGAGGCACTGAAACTCACCGCACAGGACCTAAAGGGCCTTGGCGTCACCGACCGCATCATTCCCGAACCCCGTGGCGGCGCCCAGCGCGACCGCGACGCCGCCGTGCAGAGCGTTGGTCAGGCCATCGCGGAAATGCTCACGGAAGTGTCGGGCATGAACGGCGACGACCTGCGGCACGCCCGCCGCCAGCGTTACCTAAACGTCGGAACCCGCCTGCCGCTGTCGTAGGACGGCAGGAACACGCGGGCCGGGATCAAACCCGGCTTCCCGCATCAGACGGTCGGAATTCTCCTCGACCGTGTTTTCCATCTCGACCATAAATTCGCCGATCTTCATGCCCGGCGGCATAGGTTTGAGGAACTCCACCACGGCCGTGCCAGGCCGCCGGTAAATACTGTGCCGTCCCCAGAACACGCCCACATTGGTCGCCGCCGGGACACAGGGTTTGTTCATACGCCCATAGAGCACACCCGCCCCGACCTTGTACGGCACCCGCGCATCCGGCGCCACGCGCGTCCCCTGCGGATAGATCACCAGCTGTCCCGGCGCCGAGGATTTCTGCGACACGTGATTGACCATGTCGTTCATCGCCTTCGACTTCTGCCCGCGATGCACCGGCGTCGACCCGATCCGCAGCGCGTAAAGCCCCAAAATCGGCGCCCAGCGCAGTTCCTTCTTCATGACAAACCGAACCCGCGGCAGGGCATGGGCCAGCATGATGATATCGAGAAACGACTGGTGCTTGGAGCAGACAATCACCTCATCCGTCGGCACCTCCCCCCGGATCTCCGTTCTGAGTCCACAGATCACCCGCAAAAGCCACAGAACCGTGCGGCAATAGGCGTGAATGCTCCAGTACGCCCCACCCACCGACCAAAGCGCCAGCGGAGCGCACAGAATGCCCATCACCAGCATCAGACCGTAGAGGAAAAAGTCAAAGATCAGGGATCGGATCAAAAGCATTCAAATCCGGCCTTTCTCAAAAGTTACGCCGCAGCCACCGCCGCACAGTAACGCCTGCGCCCGCCCAGGCCAGCAGAAATGCCACCAGAGCAACCAAAGGCAGCCAGATCCATTCCCAGCCGACCGGCGCAATCCCAACGAGGAAAAAGCCCTGCTCACTGCCCTGGGGCAGCATCGACACCAAAATACCGGCCAGAGCCGTGCCAGCCACAATCCAGACAGCCACCGTTTTCAGCAGATCACGGCTGATGCCCCGCGCGACCTCGCCGTCCTCCGCGCCGAGGCCATAAATCACGCCAATATCCCCACGGTTCTCCGCCAGCCGCAACCGCACCGCCTGCACGATCACGCCCATGAACACGGCGGTCAGCAGGATCAGCGCAAAGCCGGAAAACACCATGAGCCACCGCGCCGTGAAAATCAGAGGCAGCCATGTCGACCGGTGATCGTCAAACACCGACCCAGGGGCCGCAGCATCCAGCGCCGCCCGCAGGCCGTCCACATCCAGCACGGTCCGGTCCGTCTCCACTTCCATGAGGAGCGGCAGGGGCAGGCTGTCGAGCGACACATCCGCACCAATCCACGGCTCCAGAAGCCCGCGCTGTTCCTCTATATCGATCATCCGGACACCCAGAACCCCCGGCGTGTCCCGCAAAATCTCCAGCGCTGCCCGCGAATGTTCCTCCACCAGCGTCGGGTCGCCCAGAATTTGCAACGTCGCCGCCTCTGACCGGCCACCGCCCCAGGTTTCCGCCAGACGCGCCGATGTCAGGCCAAGGCACAGCAGCAGCACCGCAAAAAATGCCAGAACCGCACAGGCCAGCGCCAGCGGCGCCCGCTCCCGGCGGTTCGCGGCCCGAAACGGCAATACGGGGGCGGCCCCGGTCCCAAACGGAACGGAAAATTTCATGCGTCATCCTCCGCCGGACGGAACCCGTCCCCGGTCAGGAGCAGCCGCTCCACCGGCACCAACTTCGCCGCCTCCCGCGCGAACTGATGGTCCTGGGTGGTCATCAGCACCGCCTTGCCCATCCGGTTCAACTCCACCAGCAGCCCAAGCAGCGACCACGCCGACGCGTCATCCAGCCCGTTGCAGGGATCATCGGCCACAATCATCTCCGGATCGCGGATCACCGCCCGCGCCAGCGCCAGATGCTTGCGCTCCGACACCGACATTTCAGGCGGCATCGCCTCCTGTCGGCCGCCGAGCCCAATCCACTCGAACAGCGCATCCAGATCCTGCCGCCGCCCCGCCGGATCAACACCAGCGGCCCGAAGCGCCAGCGCCACATTGTCCCGTGCATTCAGGTGGTCGAGAAACCGGCAGTCCTGCGCCAGGATCCCGTATCTGCGCCGCAGATCCGCAACGCCCCTGCGATCGGCCCGCGTGACAATACGCCCGTCGTGCAGAACATGGCCCAGCACCGGGTCCAGTTCGCCGATACAAAGCCGCACCAGGGTCGTCTTGCCCGCACCCGAGGGACCAAGCACGATACAGAACCCGCCATTGCCGATACTGAGGTTGAGTTTCCGTAGAAAGCCGGTCTGGCCATACCGAAATCCCGCGTCCTCCAGTTGAATCACTCTTTCCTCCGACGCGATTTTCACGAGTTATAACGTCGCAGTTTCCCGGTGCAACGCCTCCTGCCTTGGAAACCTGGAAGGTGATCGTTAGAACAAAACAAACGATTCGGCCGACCCCATAAAAAATTCAACCAGGGCGGTCACTGGAGCGGTAACGGAATGTATCTGGTCTGTCCAAACTGCAATGCGGAGTACGAGGCTCCGGCTGGAATGGTGCCTGACGGGGGCCGTCACGTTCAGTGCTCCGCCTGCCACACCCGCTGGTTTGCCACCAACCGGCGTGAGGCCCGGCTGACCGAGGAAAAGGAAATTCTCAAACGTCTTGAGGCCCGCGCACCACACCTGAAGGTTGTCCACGACCGACAGGACACCAACGACGCCGTCACGGACGCCGAAACGGTCGAGGATACCGCCGCCGAAGCCCCAATCGTCGACGACACCACCCCGGATCCCAAACCCGGGGCCGAGCCGGAACCCAAAAAACCGGAACCGGCCCCGGAAACTGCTGTCGAAGAGCCCAAACCGGAGCCGAAAAAGCCTGAACCGGTCGAAGCCGCCAAAGACGAAAAACCGGACACCACACCCAAGGCCGACTACACCACCAGCGAAAGCCATGTGGACCCGGCCGACCTTGAAAAATTCATGTCCCAGAAGGTGGAAAACCCACCCAAACCGGACCGCAAACGTCTTGAGCCCGCGCCCACCTCGGTCATGGGAACGCCGGCCAAACCACGCCCAAAACCCGAACCTGTCGAAGACACTGTCAAGCCCGAGCAGGACGCAAAACCCGCCGAGCCCAAACCCGAACCGAAAGAGGCCGCGGAAAAACCCGCCGCCACGCCAGAGGTCGACTCAGGCGAAAACACCGGCTCCGAAGAGAAAAAAGCCAAAAAACCTGACGGCGAAAAGCCCAAAAAATCCGCGACCTCCAAACCCAAAGAGGAATCCCGCGACAAGGCCAAAGCCGAGGACAAACCGGCGAAACCAAAGTCCAGGGGCAAGAAGAAGA
This sequence comes from Alphaproteobacteria bacterium, assembly GCA_030427145.1. GTDB lineage: Bacteria > Pseudomonadota > Alphaproteobacteria > Rhodobacterales > Rhodobacteraceae > Amaricoccus > Amaricoccus tamworthensis. The sequence goes on from JAUHWT010000001.1 coordinate 120,432, forward strand.
AACGCAATAAATCCAGCGCCCGCGACGCGGAAACCAATGCCGCCGCCCGCGAAACCGAAAGCCTCGCCTCACTGATTGCCGAAGAACCCGAAGAACGGGAGGAAAACCGCTTCCTGCGCGGCTTCGCCGTTCCGGTCGCCGGTTTCGCGCTCCTTCTGATCCTCTACGTGATTGCGGGCTTCGTCAGTTCGGATTTCCCGGCCGTCGGCCCGGTTCTCGCAGGGCTGGAAGAGGTCGTCGACGGCTTCCGCCGCGCCATGGCCATCGTCTTCCCCAAGGAAGGCTGACGCCTTTACGCCCTAAAACCGGTCCAGCAGCCGCTTGAGGTAATCAAGCTCAATCTGCGGCCGCGACTGGTCACCCGACCGCCGCCGGATCTCATCCAAAAGCTCCCGCGCCCGTGCCGCCGAATCCGCGTCCGGCAGCATATGCTCACGCGTGCCAACCGGTCCATCCGCACCGAACGACCGGCCCAGCGGGTCAATCGACTGGTTGTTGCCGAAGGGTCCGGTGCCATTGCCCTCATTGCCCTGCCCCTGACCCGCGGCCTGGCGCTGATCCTGGGCAAACTCGCCAATACCGTCGCGCAGCGCATCAATCGCGTCGGACTGGTTGTCGAGCGCCCCGGACAGATCGCCCTGCGCCAAATCGTCCGCAGCCTGGCCCATGCTTTCCTCCGCATCGCGCAGCGCCTGGCGCGTATCCTCACCCGCGATGCCCGGAAGCCCCTGACCAAGCCCCTCTACCAGATCACGCAGCGCCTGCTGCCTTTCGCTCAGACCCTGGGCTGTCCCACCCTGGGAACCACCCGGCTGTTGCCCCTGTTGACCCTGGCCCTGGCCCGGCTGACCTTCGCCGGGCTGCTGGCTCTGCCCAAACTCGCGCTGCAATTCCTGGAAACTCTCATCCGCCAGACCCTGCTGCTGGCGCAGTGCATCCATCATTTCCTGCATGCTCTGGTCGCCCTGGCCCTGCTGACCCTGACCACCGCCCTGGGCGAAGCGCATCTCCATGTTGTCGAGCAGCTGTTGAAGCATGTCGAGCAGCGCCTCGGCCTCCGCCCGGCGTCCCTGCTCCGACAGCTCCTGAATACGGTCCATCAGCTCCTGGATCTGGTCCTGCGACATGCTCTGGCCCGGATCACTCTCGGCCATCTCCATATCGCCCCGTTCCAGGGCCTCCCGCGCCATCTGTTCCATGTAGTTCCGCGTGGCGTCGCGCAGCTCATCCATCAGCTGCGCTATCTCCTCGTCGGACGCGCCATTGCGCAGGGCCTGCTGCAACCGCTCCCTCGCCCGCGCCAGCCGCTCGGCCGCATCGCCCAGGCTTCCATCCTCCAGCAGCATCGCCGCCTTCCACAGCGCATCCTGAACCTCTTCCCGGACGCCCGGCACATCCCCGGCATCCACCGCCACCGACAGACGGCGCAGCGCCGTCCGCGTGATCAGATACGCGCTGGCATTGTGGAAGAAATCATCGGGCCGGTGCGTCACGGCGCGCAGCACCTGCTCCACCCGCTGGCCGTTCTCAACCGACCACATCAAATCGCGACGCAGCTCCGCCAGAGCAGCCGCCATCGGATCGTAAAAATTCTTGCCCGGCATGGACGCCACCGCCACATCCGCGCCACCCGTCTGCCCAGCCGCATCGGTCGCCGTCAGCCGGATCGTCACCGGAAGACCGACCCAGGCGTGTGTCGAGAAATCCTCCGCCAGGGTCTCACGGATCTCCTCCGACTGCCCCGACAGTGGCAGCGGCAGATCAACCACCAGCGGATCACGCGGTTCCGGCTCCACCTCATTGCCGTAGCGCCGATCCACCGCGCCCAGATCCAGCGTAATCTCCGCCTGCGCCGTCTCCACGCCATAGTCATCCTCGGCCGCAAACGGCAGCGTCAGCTCCCCGGCCGTGCCACGGGTCACCTCACCCGCCACCTCAATGCCCGGCGGCGCATCGTCAATCACGCCGAAGGACCAGGACCCAACCGTGTCGCCCGACCGGTCGAGCACCACCTCACCTGACACGCGCACCTCAAATTCCGCAATCGCGATCCCGTCCGCCGCCTCCGCCAGGGGTGCCGCCTCCGCACCCGACACGGTCTCACTCAGGGCAAACCGCTCCGTGCTGCCGTAAACCCGCAGCGTGACGATCGTGCCCTGCGGCACATTCACCGGCCCGTCACCGGAAATCTCAGGCATGTAAAGCGTGGGGCGCCCGGTATAGGCGGGCGGCTCGGCCCAGCCCTCGTATTCCGGCCCGGTCGCCGCAATCGCCGCCGGCTCCCGCGAGACACCGGCCACTAGCGTCTCAACAACTTCCGTATTCCGCGCAAAAATCACCGCGGCGATCAGACACACAACCGCCGCCAGCCGCATCGCCCACGGATCCTGCCGCGACAGGTTCAGATCTGCCGGAACCGCCCGCGCGCCACGGGCCACCGCTCGCATCCGCTCCATATGCACCGCCCAGACGGACTGCACCGCCGGGTCATCCCCGCCCAGCGCAGGCACGTCGTTCAGCGCGGCAAGCGGATGCCCCGGCAGGGTCCCGTCCAGACGCGTAACCGCATCGTCATGTGACGGCCAGTGAAATTTGCGAAAACCCCAAACCACCAGGCCCAGAATGACCAGAACCGCGACGCCCATGAGCGAGAGCAGCTCCACCCGGTCCAGATCGGCCGCGGCCCCAAAGGCAATGGCGGACCAGAACACCGCCAGACACGCCCCCGCCGGCCAAAATGCCCGCGCGAAGGACTCCAGAAACATGCCGATCCGCGTACGGCGGATGGCCCGTCTTGATTCAGGTGGCAGTTGACTGTCCCGCGACGTCGCCTCCACTGGTCTGTGAACCGGAGCCTACCCCCGGTTCTCTGTGATCCATTCCGGAACCGTATCGCGTTCGATCATCTCTTCATAGGACGGTCTTGCCCTCACCACGGCAAATTGATCTCCCGACACGAGAACCTCCGGAATCATCGGACGCGAGTTGTATTCCGACGACATTACCGCACCGTAAGCACCGGCCGAGCGGAACGCGACCATTTCACCCTCCGCCACCGGCGGCATGGGACGCGCCTTCGCAAATGTATCCCCGGATTCGCAAACCGGACCGACAATGTCGATCTCCGCCGGCACAACACCCGGCGCAGGCTCCGCCACCGGCACGATGTCATGCCAGGCATCATACATCGCCGGACGGATCAGATCGTTCATCGCCGCGTCCAGAATGAGGAAATCCCGCCCCTCACCATTCTTTCGGTAGATCACGCTCGACACCAGAATACCGGCATTCCCCGCGATCAACCGCCCCGGCTCGATCTCAATCTCACAGCCCAGATCGCCTACCGTGCTGCGAATGACCTCGCCATAGTCAAACGGCAGGGGTGGCGCCTGGTTGCTGTTCTGCTGATACGGAATGCCCAGACCCCCGCCCAGATCCAGACGGCGAATGTCATGCCCATCACTCCGCAACGCCCGCGTCAGCTCCGCCACCAGCGTAAACGCGGCCCGGTAGGGCTCCAGATCCACAAGCTGACTGCCGATATGCACGTCAATGCCCACGACATCGATCCCCGGCAACGCCGCCGCCTCGGCATAGACCTCCCGCGCCCGGGAAATCGGAATGCCGAACTTGTTCTCGGACCGGCCCGTGGCAATTTTTGCGTGGGTCTTGGCGTCCACATCCGGGTTCACCCGAATGGCAATCGGCGCGCGCACGCCCATGGACTGCGCCACCTCGCTCAACACCCGCATTTCCGGCTCGGATTCCACGTTGAACTGGCGAATGCCGTTTTCCAGCGCCAGCCGCATTTCCTCGCGCGTCTTGCCCACGCCGGAGAACACGATCTTTTCACCCGGCACACCCGCCGCAATCGCCCGTCGAAATTCCCCGCCCGACACCACGTCCATGCCCGCGCCGAGCCCCGCCATCAGGCGCAAAACCGCCATGTTCGAATTGGCCTTCATGGCATAGCAGATCACATGCGGCATGCCTTTGAGGGCGTCCTCAAAAACCTGGTAATGCCGCGTCAGTGTCGCGGTGGAATAGACATAGAACGGTGTACCAACAGCCGCCGCAATCTCCGGTACGGCGACGTCCTCGGCGTGAAGCACACCGTTTTTGTAAAGAAAATGATCCATTGCGACACGACCCAGGAAAACAGAAGCGTCCAGTTAGCCCGCGTCGCGTCGTGGTTCAAGTCAGTCTACGGAGATATGGTAGATCTGCCAGACCCACCAGTCATCCGGCATGTCCGCCAGATCAGCGCGCTCGGCCCGCGGGAAAACGATCTGCGTTGGACCAAAATTACCAATACCGAAATCCCGTCCATCGCGCGACAGGGCCACGACACCGCCCTTCCCGATCAGCTCACTCATCGGAATATCGACCGCATACCCGTCCATCGCCTGAATGGTCACCGTGTCACCCTCGGCTCCGGCCAGCTTCAGCACATCCTCAACCGTCGGCCCGGTAAACTCGACCATTTCTCCCCCCTTTGGAAAGTCGGTCTTCACCGTCACCTGCGGCAGCTTCAGAAGCGTCTCGCGATCAACCTCCATCGCCCTGTCGAAAGAGATGTCATTGAACGAGAACAACTTGTCGAATTCCGGGTCCACGGCACCGCGGTTCGCATTTTCCACGGAGCCGGTAATGGTCAGCAGGGTCGGACCTTCCGCCAGAACCGGCGTCCCCAGCGCCAGCAGGGCAAGGGTCGCTCCGGTTGCAAGGTATTTTCTTGGAGTGGACAGCATCAATGGGCCTCATGTTCCAGGTTGCACGAACGCACACCGGACATTGCTGGGCCCGCCCGTCAGTCAGGCTGTTCCGAAACGGCCTCCGGAGCGACGGGGTCGCCCTTCCTACCGCAGGACACCGCAAGCAACAAAACGAGGCAGACCCCGATTAAGGTACGCCAGGGCCGCGTCACTTGAGAATATTCCTCCAGCGGGCAACCTGAGCGCGCACCTGATCCGGCGCCGTACCACCATAACTTGCCCTGCTCGCCACAGAGTTGTCTACTCCTAATACATCGTAAACTTCAGGTTTAATGTCAGAATGCGCGGTTTTCATCTCCTCAATACTGAGATCCGGCAAATCAACACCTTTGTCCTCGGCCATTTTTACCAGAGCGCCGGTCACGTGATGCGCGTCGCGGAACGGCATGTTCAGCTCCCGCACCAGCCAGTCGGCCAGATCCGTCGCGGTCGAGAACCCGGCCCCGGCCGCCGCACGCAGGCTGTCCGGGTTCGGCGCCATGTCCCGCACCATCCCCTCCATCGCAGCGAGCGCCAGCATCAGACTGTCCGCCGCGTCGAAAACCTGCTCCTTGTCCTCCTGCATGTCCTTGGAATACGCGAGCGGCAGCCCCTTCATCACCGTCAGCAGAGCCACCAGCGCCCCGTTGATCCGCCCAACCTTGGCCCGGATCAGCTCCGCCGCATCCGGGTTCTTTTTCTGCGGCATGATCGACGAGCCGGTGGAGAACCGGTCCGACAGCGTCACAAACCGGAACTGCGCCGAGGACCAGATCACCAGCTCCTCCGCAAACCGCGACAGATGCGTGGCACAGATGCTCGACGCCGACAGAAACTCCAGCGCGAAATCCCGGTCACTCACCGCATCCAGGCTGTTCGCCATCGGCCGCTTGAACCCAAGCGCCTCCGCCGTGGCATAGCGGTCAATCGGGAAGGACGTCCCGGCCAGCGCCGCAGCACCCAGCGGGCTCTCGTTCATGCGCACCCGCGCATCCCGCATCCGGCCCAGATCACGGCCAAACATCTCAACATAGGCCATCATGTGATGACCCCAGGTTACCGGCTGAGCCACCTGCAGATGGGTGAAACCCGGCATCACCATGTCCGCACCGGCCTCGGCCTGCTCGACCAGCGCCCGCATCAGCGCCTCCAGCCCGTTGGCCGCCGCATCACACTGGTCCCGCACCCACAGCCGGAAATCCGTGGCCACCTGGTCATTGCGCGACCGCCCGGTGTGCAATCGTCCGGCGGGCTCGCCAATGATCTCCTTGAGCCGCGCCTCGACATTCATGTGAATGTCCTCCAGCGCCTTCGAGTAGGGGAACCCGCCCGCCTCGATCTCTGACAACACCGTGAGCAGGCCTTCCCGAATGGCGGTGGCGTCGCTATCAGTGATAATTCCGGTGGCTGCGAGCATCCGCGCATGTGCGCGGCTCGCCGTAATGTCCTGGGCCGCAAGACGTTTGTCGAAATCAATGGATGCGTTGATCGCCTCCATGATCGCGTCCGGCCCGGCAGCGAAACGGCCGCCCCACATTGCGTTGGAAGTCTTGTTGTCAGTCATGCCTCAATCCGCCAGATCCGGGAAAGTCCGAATGAACCGCCTGTCCACCCTGATTTGCGCCATGCTCTACACCGGGCTGGCCGCCTTCGCAAACCCTGCCACGGCACAGGTGCTGACCCCCGATCAGAAAACGGAGGTCGAGGCCCTGCGCGAGGGCGAAATGCGCAAACTCATCGTGCATTCCGAACCTGAGGACCTGCCCGCCGAGCCTTATCTCGACAAAGATGGCGGCGAGATCCAGATCTCCGATTCCAACGGCAGCATCCGTCTCGTGAACTTCTGGGCAACCTGGTGCGCCCCCTGCCGCGTCGAAAAACCCTCCCTCGACGCGCTCCAGCAGGACATGGGCGGCCCCGAATTTGAGGTCATCGCCATCGCAACCGGGCGCAACGACCTCGCCGGGATCGACCGCTTCAACGAGGAATACGGCATCACCGCGCTGGCCACCCGGCTCGACCCCAAAAGCAAACTGGCCCAGGCCACCCATGTGCGCGGCCTTCCCGTCACCATTCTCGTCAACCGCGAGGGCCAGGAAATCGGCCGCCTCACCGGTGGTGCCGACTGGAATTCCGACAGCGCAAAGGCAATCATTACCTACCTGACCGAACTGGGGGGTCAGACCGGATAGAACCGGCCAGTACGCTTATGCTCGTTTTTTAGTCAAACTCATGTAATTACAAATGTTCTGATTCAAGGATACTTAACGGACCTGACCTTTACCTGCGGGCAATACCGGCAAAAACGCCTTTGCTTCCCCCTCAAGGATCAGGAGACACCCAATGAAGTTTCGCTTGGTAGCCGCCGCAGCCACCGCCTGCATCGCGGCATTCAGCCCCATCGCAAACGCCAGTGAGTATGACGACCAGCTGAAATCCCTTGTTGAGGCCGAACTGCTCGGCTGGCTGAACGACCCTGAACTGATCAGCTCCCTGAAAGCCCAGAACGAGGAACACGCCGGTCTCTCGCAGAGCGACATTGACGGCATGGACCAGACCTGGCGCGCCGAGGTCGGCTCGTCCAGCACCACGATGATCGACGGCGTCCTCTCCCGCACCGCCTCCGTCCACCTCGCCGAGAAACAGGAAGCCAGCCAGGGCCTCGTCACCGAGGTCTTCGTGATGGACAATCGCGGCCTGAACGTTGCCCAGAGCGCCGTCACCTCCGACTACTGGCAGGGTGACGAGGACAAGTGGCAGCAGAGCTTCGGCAACGGCGCCGGCGCCATCCACATCGGTGAGGTCGAACTCGACGAGAGCTCGCAGACCTACCAGAGCCAGGTTTCCGTCGCCATCGCCGACCCCGACAGCAACGAGGTCATTGGCGCGGCCACTTTCGGGATCAATCTCGAAATGCTCGAGTAAGATCACACCGCCCAAAACCCGTGGGCATACCGGTCCACGGGCCCACCACAGGGCCAAACGCCCGTGGTTTGAAAATACCCGCCGGTATTCCGGAAATACTAAAGTAACCAGTTTCCGAAAAACTGGCCAACACACCCCCTAAAAACCGGACTTCGCCCAGATTTGAGACAATTTTTGGGCAGAAAACATAACACGGTTTATTGATACTTAACGCACACGGACCACTAACCATACTTAGACGGTTCCATGCGGTTAAGTCACGGATGATCAGGAGACCCACATGAAATTCGGTTTGTTTGCCTCCCTGGCGGCAGCCTGCGCCCTTGCCACGGTGTACACCGCCCACGCGGACGCCTATGGCGAACGTCTTGAGGAACTCATCAAAACCGAACTTCTCGACTGGGTTTATGACGAAAGCGTCATCGAGACACTCAGACACCAGAACGCGATCACCCTCAACCTGACCGAAGAGGATATTGCGGCCCTCGACCGCAAATGGCGGTCCGGCATCAACGCTCCGGAAAACGACCTGATCCAGGACGTGCTGAAACGCTCCGCCTCGCTCCATCTCGCGGAACTCCAGGCCTCAAGCCGCGGTCTCGTGACCGAAGCCTTCATCATGGACAAACGCGGCCTCAACGTCGCCCAAAGCGCGGTAACCACCGACTACTGGCAGGGTGACGAGGTGCATTTCACGCAAAGCTTCGGCAATGGAGCGAACTCAATCTACATCGGTCAGGTTGAACTCGACGAAAGCTCACTCGCTTTCCAGAGAACCGTCTCGGTCGCGATATCCGACCCCGACACGGCCGAGGTCATCGGCGCGGCCACCTTCGGCATCAACCTCGAACTGCTCGAGTAATCCAAGTACGGAGAGAGTACCATGGTTAGACTACCCAGGAAACGGAGTGACGCCGGGTTCGGCCTCGGAAAGACGCTGATCCTCGTGATTGTATCCGCGATTCTGACGTCCGTCGCTACTCTCACCGCCTATTCCTCATGGCAGGAACGCCAGGCGATGGGCGCGACTTTCGACAGCCGCTCCAGCGTCTCCACCGAACTGCTCGCAAGCACGGTTGGCGGCGCGGTCAAGTTCCGCAAATCCGAGGACCTTCTGGGCTCATTTGAGAGCTTCGCGGGCAGCTTCGGGGACGACGTCACCTGGATCGCCGCCACCGACGCCGAGGGTAACGTGGTGGCCCACCTCCCCGCCGACCTGCCCGAAGGGACCGTCATCCCCACCAGCCCTGAAGCGGCAGCAGGCGACGCAACCCTCGTCGTGGCCCCGGCCACCTTCGGCAAAAACAACGACACGGTCGGCATGGTCTCCGTCCAGTGGTCCAAAGCCGCCATGAACGCACAGAGCGTGAAACAGATCATCGCCCTGACAATTGGCGGCCTGATCATCGCGGCCGTTGCGGCGGCGGTCTCCATGCCCCTCGTCAACCGCCTCGTCGTAAAACCCGTGAACGACCTCAACGGCGTCATGCAGGAAATGGGCGCGGGCCACTATGACGTGGACGTCCCCCACCTCTCCAGCGGCAACGAAATCGGCTCCATGGCCCGCCAGACCGAGGCCTTCCGCAAAAAACTCGACGACGCCAAAGCCGCCGAGGCCCGCGAACGCGCCGCCATCGAACAGGCCGCCGCCGAGCGGGAGAAAATGCTCAACACCCTCGACACCGGCGCCGGCAATGTCGCCAAGGCCATTCTGGTGGGTGACTTCTCCAAAAGGGTTGAGGCCAATTTCAGCGAGCCGGTCCTCAACAGCCTCGCGGAAACGCTCAACACCGTCTGCGAAAAGGTCTCGAGCTTCCTCGATGAAACCGAAAAGGTCGCCCAGTCCGTCGCCCGCGGTGACCTCACCGTAACCTTTGACGGCCAGTTCAATGGTCAGTATGCGGTGGTGAAGCAGGCTCTGACCTCCACCGTGAAAACCCTCAACTCAACCATCGGGCGCCTGAGCATCGTCAATGACGAGATCGGAACCGCGGTCTCCAACGTGAACCACGCATCCACCGACCTCGCCAACCGCGCCGAAATGCAGGCGGCCTCGCTCGAGGAAACCAACGCCACCATGCGCGACTTCTCCGACGCGGTCACCGCCAACGCCAAAAACGTCGCCACCTCCGCCGAACGCGCCAACGAAGCCCAGCAGAAAGCCGAAAACGGCAAGGGTGTCGTCGCCCGCGCCGTCAGCGCCATGGACAACATTCAGGAAGGCTCCAACAAAATCGCCGACATCATCTCGATGATCGACAACATCGCCTTCCAGACCAATCTGCTCGCGCTCAACGCCTCCGTCGAGGCCGCCCGCGCCGGTGAAAGCGGCAAGGGCTTCGCCGTGGTCGCCTCAGAGGTCCGGGCCCTCGCCCAGCGCTCGGCCGAGGCCGCCAGCGACATCAAAACCGTCATCGGCAACAACACCGCCAGCGTGGACGAGGGCAGCAGCCTGGTAAAACAGGCCGGTGAATCCCTCGACGGCATCATCGAGACCATCGAGATCGTGACCGGTGCCGTGAAACAGATCTCCGAACAGACCATCGACCAGTCCGACAAGGTCAAGGAAATCTCCTCCGCCGTCGGCCACCTCGATGAAACCACCCAGCGCAACGCCCAGATCGCCGAGGAAAGCTCAAGCCAGGCCAAACACCTCAACCGCCAGCTTGAGGAACTGACCCAGCTCGTCGCCTACTTCACCTGCGCCGCCGGTCTCATCGCAGAGGAACCGGAAACGGAGATGGAAACGGTCGAAACCGAACAGGAAGACGACGCGGAAGACTTCAAACTCTCCGCCTGATCACGGCACCTGCCGCCAGCCACGCGGGCGGCAGGACGCACCACTCAGTCGTCGAGGATCCTGGCCTCCTCGACCAGCATCACGGGAATACCGTTGCGTATCGGGAACGCCCGGTTGGCGCCCTTGGAAACCAGTTCCTGGTTCTCAAAATCATAGACCAGAGGTCCACGGGTCAGCGGACACACCAGAAACTCCAGAAGCTTCCGGTCAATCCTGTTCCCCACCCGCGTTTCCGCCGGCACGTTGTCGTCCGTTTCGCTCACTGAACCTTCCCGTCATCCCCACCGCCGCGCACGGCAAATTCCATCAGCGTCACCAGGATCTCCCGCCGGTCCGCAAGCGTCGGCGCCTCCAGCAGCGCCTGCTTTTCCTCAAGCTCAAACGGGCACATGATGGCGAGGGAGTTGATCAGCAACTCCTCATCCGCCTCCTTCATGGCATCCCAGTCGGAGGACAGCCGGTTCTTCTCAAAATACTTCGACAGCGACCGCAGAAACGCCGGACGGTCGAACCCCTCATCCGGCGGCTCCCGCCCCAGATCGCGTTCAAAATCCGACCAGTCGACACTCGACCGCAGATAGGGGCGAAACCCGTCCTCAACATCCCGGATACGAAACCGCGAAATCCCCGCCAGCGTCACCAGGTAGCGTCCGTCCTCGGTTTCCTGCATCGCCGTCACCCGCCCCGCACATCCGATCCGGTGCAGGGCCGGTGTAGACCCCTCCTTTTGGTGGGCCAGCGGCTGAACCATCCCGATCAGACGGTCATCCGTCTTGAACGTGTCCTCCAGCATCGCGAGGTAACGCGGCTCAAAAATGTTCAGCGGCAGTCTGGCATGGGGCAGAAGCAGCGCCCCGGGCAGGGGAAAAACCGGAATGGTCGCGGGCAGATCGGCCAGGCTGAACGTTTTTACCATACGGAACGGTGTCCTCCGGGTCGGTGTTGCGGTCCGGTCAGGCGAAAATCAGTGAGGACAGTTTCCGCCGCCCGTTCTTCGCAAGGTCGCTTTTTGGCCCCAGACTGTCAAATATCTTGAACAGCTGTTCCTTGGCCGCCGCGTCATTCCATTCGCGATCCCGGCGGAACAGTTCCAGCAGAGCCTCAACCGCCTCTTCCGGTTTGTCCTTCGCCATATAGGCAATCGCCAGATCAAACCGCGCCTGGTGGTTGTTGGGATCGGCCGCAACCGCGCTTTCAAGCTCCGCCGTCTCCCCGGCATCCGCCCCGGCCTCGGCCAGTTCGATCTGCGCCAGAACACCCGCGATCAGAGGATCACCCTGTTTGTCCGCCGGCGCCATCTCCAGAATGGATTTCGCCCGCTCCAGGTCCTCCATGGCGATATAGGCCTTCGCCATGCCCGAAATCGCGCCGAGGTTTTCCTTGTCTTCCGCCAGAATGGCCGAATAGGTCTGCGCCGCATCCGCAATCGCACCCTCGGCCAGCATCTCATCCGCGGCTTCCACGGCCTCTTCCAGACCGCCACCGCCGCCATTGCTCATGGATGCGAGCTTCTCAACGAAAGCCTTCAGCTCAGCCGGGCTTTTCGCGCCCATAAAACCGTCCACGGGCTGACCGTTGACGAAGGCAAACACGGCCGGGATCGACTGGATCTGCATCTGCGCGGCGATGCGCTGGTTCTGGTCCACATCGACCTTGACCATCTTCACCTTGCCCCGCGCCGCCGTCACCGCCGCCTCAAGCGCGGGCCCAAGCGTTTTGCACGGGCCACACCACGGCGCCCAGAAATCAACGATAACCGGAACCTCACGGGACGCCTCGACAACATCCGCCATGAATGTCGCCTCACTGCTGTCCTTGATCAGATCGGCCGTGTCAGGCGGTGTCAGATTGATTTCCATGTGAATCGGTCCCCGTCAGCGTTCTCATGGCGCGGCAAACTAACACCCGCGCCGGTTTCGTGCTACAGGTGGTGCAGCCTCACCCGCAGGTCAAGGGCAAAGCGGCGGCGCTCAGGCACCCGATACCGCCTCAATCTCCGCCAACAGCTCACCATGACGCGCCACAAACCCCGCCCGCGTTTCGGACGGCGCGCGCAGCCTGAGTGGCATCGCCGCGATCTCCTCGGGTTTCGGCGCGGTGAAGAACCGGTTGGCCTCCGCATGGGTAAAGCCCGCAATCTGCACCGCCTCCATCCACGCGGACATCCGGTCCGCCCGCTTGATCTTCGCCTTGATCCCCTTGGGCAGAACCGGTGGCAGCCCGAAGCGCACATGCACCGCCGCCGTCAACCGGTCATCGAGCTCGGCATAATCCGCGCCCACCGCCGCCTTCACCGGCGAGATCATGTCGCCGATCACGTATTCCGGCGCGTCATGCAGCAACGCCGCCAGACACCATCGCGGCCCCGCCGTCGGGTTCGCGGCCCGGAAAATCTCCTCAACCAGCAGCGAATGCTCCGCCACCGAATAGGGATACTCCCCCGATGTCTGCCCGTTCCACCGCGCCACAAAGGCGAGGCCATGGGCGATGTCCTCAATTTCCACGTCCAGCGGTGACGGATCCAACAGATCCAGCCGCCGTCCCGATAACATCCGCTGCCAGGCCCGCTTCGCCAAGATACATCCCTCGAAAATGTCCGCAGAAGGCTGACTAGACCGACACCCGCCGGGTTGTCCAGTACCGCGGCACCCTGCGCGAAACCGTAATGAACCGGTATCTAATTTGAGCCCTTAAGAAAAAATCCACCAATAAGCTCAATAGGTTTTCCACAGTCCATTACATATTAAACCAAACGTCGTTCCAGAACCGCAGCAACCGCAGAGGCGACCATGTCCACGAGTACCAACAGTGAGTCCGACTTCAAACAGCGTTCCGGTGGTATGGAAAAACGTCTCGAATTCATGGGTATCGACGAACGGGCCAGCGCATCCATCCGCACGCTTGCCCCTCTGTTGGGGCGGGAAGTCCCGCGCGGCCTCGAAAAATTCTACGAAACCCTTCGCGCCACCCCCGAGGTCAGCCGCTTCTTCGCCGGCGACGCCCAGATCGGTCGCGCGCAACGGGCCCAGGCCAGCCACTGGACCAACATCCTCAACGGTGATTTCGGCGACGACTACCTCAGAAACGTCACCAAAATCGGAGAGGTCCACGCCAAAATCGGCCTCGAGCCCCGCTGGTACATCGAGGGGTACTCCCTCATCGTCGAACATCTGATCCGCTCAGCCATCGAGGAACATTTCGCCAAACCGGCAAAGCCCGCCAAACAGGGCTTCCTGCGTAAGGACACTCACGCGGACACCTCCAGTCCGGCCGACTTCGCCTACGCCCTTGCCAATGTGGTCAAGGCCGCGTTCCTCGACATGGACATTGCGATCTCCGTCTACGCGGAGGAGGCCGAAAAAGCCAAACGCGCCGAGGCCGAGGCCAAGGCCCGCGAACAGGAACAGGTCACATCCTGCTTCGGCGCGGCCCTCGACGCCATCGCACACAAACAGCTGGGCTTCCGCATCACGGACGACCTGCCGCCAGCCTATCACAAGCTCCGCGACGACTTTAACGGTGCTCTCGGGGAACTGGCCTCCACCATCGACGGCATCGATTCGTCGGTTGAAACCATCAACGCCCAGCTCGCCACAATCAGCTCATCCGCCGACGGCCTTGCCTCCCGCTCCGCCGAGCAGGTCGCCTCGCTCGAAAACACCGCCGCGGCCCTTGAGGAAATCACCCAGACCGTCCGCGAAACCAGCCAGCGCGCCGACGAGGCGGGCTCACTCGTCAGCGGCACAAAAACCGACGCCGAAAAATCCGGCGCCGTGGTCAGGGACGCCATCGAAGCGATGGAGAAAATCACCACCTCCTCGAACGAGATCTCCAAGATCATCACGGTCATCAACGACATCGCGTTTCAGACCAATCTTCTCGCCCTCAATGCGGGCGTCGAGGCCGCCCGCGCCGGTGAGGCCGGACGCGGTTTCGCCGTGGTCGCCCAGGAGGTCCGCAACCTTGCACAACGCGCCGCCGACGCCTCCCGCGAAATCAGCAGCTTGATCTCCAGCTCCGTCGAACAGATCCAGAGCGGCGTCGGCCTCGTCGACGCAACCGGCACCGCGCTCAGCACCATCTCCGGCCGCGTGCTCGAAATAAACGAACATATCGGCTCCATCGTCACGGCCACCCGCGAACAGGCCCTGACCCTCGATGCGATCAACGGTTCCGTCACCGAAATCGACCGCGGCAACCAGCACAACGCCAACATGGCCAACGACACCAGCGAGGCCACTGTGTCCCTCGTCGAACAGGTGCGCCACATCTCCGCCCTGCTTGAGGAATTCGACACCGGCAGGAACACCGCCACCGCTGGGCCCGAGCCCCTGCGCCGGGCCAGTTGAGGGAAAAACACCTGCACGCGCTCCCGACTCCGGCCGGTACCGTGTAGGTTGTCGTTTTGATACGGCACTGATAAAGCCCACCGGCAACGCACCGTAGCTGCCCGATGGAGCACCTCGCATGACCGCAGATTATATCGTCAAAGACATTTCCCTTGCAGACTTCGGACGCAAGGAACTGGACATTGCCGAATCCGAAATGCCCGGCCTCATGGCCCTCCGCGAGGAGTTTGGCGACAGCAAACCCCTGACCGGTGCGCGCATCGCGGGCTCGCTCCACATGACCATTCAGACCGCTGTGCTCATTGAGACACTCACCGCGCTTGGTGCTCAGGTCCGCTGGGCGTCCTGCAACATCTTCTCCACCCAGGACCATGCCGCCGCCGCCATCGCCGCCTCCGGCGTCCCGGTCTTCGCCGTGAAGGGCGAGACGCTCGAGGAATACTGGGACTACGCCGACCGCATCTTCGACTTCGACGAGGGTGCAAACATGATCCTCGACGACGGCGGCGACGCGACCATGTACATCCTGATCGGCGCACGGGTCGAGGAAGGCGAAACCGAACTTCTCGAAAACCCCGGCTCCGACGAGGAAATCGCCTTCTTCGCCCAGATCCGCAAACGCCTCGCCCGCTCCCCCGGCTGGTTCGTCGCGCAGCGCGAGAAAATCCAGGGTGTCTCCGAGGAAACCACCACCGGCGTCCACCGCCTCTACCAGCTCATGGAAGCCGGCCGCCTGCCCTTCCCGGCCATCAACGTGAACGACAGCGTCACCAAGTCGAAATTTGACAACAAATACGGCTGCAAGGAATCCCTCGTGGACGGCATCCGCCGCGCCACCGACACCATGATGGCCGGCAAAACCGCCGTCGTGCTTGGCTATGGCGATGTGGGCAAAGGCTCCGCCGCCTCCCTGCGCGGCGCCGGCGCCCGCGTCCAGGTCACCGAGGTCGATCCCATCTGCGCCCTTCAGGCCGCAATGGACGGCTTCGAGGTCGTGGACATGAACGAGGCCTGCTCAAAGGCCGACATCTTCATCACCTGCACCGGCAACCGCGACGTCATCACCATCGACCACATGCGTCAGATGAAAGACATGGCCATCGTCGGCAATATCGGCCATTTCGACAACGAAATTCAGGTGGCGTCGCTGAAAAACCACAAATGGACCAACATCAAGGACCAGGTGGACATGATCGGCTTCCCCGACGGGAAACGCATCATCCTGCTCTCCGAAGGCCGCCTGCTCAACCTCGGCAACGCCACCGGCCACCCGTCCTTCGTGATGTCAGCATCCTTCACCAACCAGGTCCTGGCGCAGATCGAGCTGTTCACCAAAGGCGACGAATACAAAAACGAGGTCTACGTCCTGCCCAAACACCTGGACGAAAAGGTCGCCCGCCTGCACCTCGCCAAAATCGGCGTGAAGCTCTCAACCCTCAGCGAGGAACAGGCCAGCTACATCGGCGTCACCCCCGAAGGCCCCTTCAAACCGGAACACTACCGGTACTGACCCATCAAAACGGCCGGTCCTGACCCAGGGGTCAGGGCAGGCCGGACCAGTGGTGGTCCTCACCTCCGGCGGCATTTCGCACCGGCTGGCCGCCGCAATAGATGCCGTGACGCGCCTCGCTCACAAGTTCTTTCGCCGTCACCGGCCGTGACCAGTAATAGCCCTGACCGACCTCGACCCCAAAGGCGCGCAGCTGCACCAGCTGGTCGCGGGTCTCGACACCTTCGGCCACAACCCGCAGATCCATCCCCCGCGCCAGTTCCACGGTCGCGGCCACGATCGCCCGGTCCGGACGGTTGCGGCAGATGCCGGCCACAAAACTCTTGTCGATCTTGATCTCCGCCACCGGCAGCTTGCGCAGATGCGACAGGGACGCATACCCCGTCCCGAAATCATCCAGCGACAGCTCAAAACCAAGCTCGTTGATCGTGTCGAGCACCACCGGCGCCGAATCCGTCCCGCGCCCGACGAAGCACCCCTCGGTCACTTCCAGCACAACGGATCTGGGATCAATCCCCGCCTCCATCAGCGTGCGCAGATTGGCCAGCAGCTCATTGGGCGTCTTCAGGTCCAGCGGATGCACGTTGATCGCCACCCGGCCCACATTCACACCGTCCTCGTCCCAGGCCCGCATGTCATCGGCGATGCGCGCCAGAATTGACCGCGTCAGCTGCGGCAACAGGCCGCAATCGGCCGCCACCGGGAAAAACACGTCCGGCGAGATGCGCCCATCCTCGTGGTTCCACCGCGCCAGAGCCTCCACCCCGGCAAGCCGTCCCGCGAAAATATCGACCTTCGGCTGGTAAAACACCTCAATCTCATCCCGGTCGATCGCCTTGCGCAGCTCGCTTTCCAGCCAGGTGGTACGCTCCATCTCCTGGTTCAACTCCGGGCTGAACAGCACAAACTGCCCCCGCCCCAGCTCCTTGGCCCGTTTGAGCGCCGTGTCCGCGCGTTTCAGGATCTCCTCGGCATCCACACCATCCTCCGGATAGCGCGCGCCACCCACCGACGTCGCCGGGAACACCTGCCGCCCCTCAAGCTGCGCCACCTCGCAGACCTTGTCGATTATGCTTCTGGCTGTCGTATCCAGATCAACATCGGTCGGCCCATCGGGAATGATCACCGCAAACTCGTCACCGCCCAGACGGGCCACGAAAATCTCCTCCGCCAAAACCTCCCGCAGACGGGAACTGATCACCGCCAACAGCAGATCCCCGGTCGCATGGCCCAGCGTGTCATTGACGTTCTTGAACCGGTCCAGATCGAGCATGAAAACCGCAAACCAGGAGGCGTTTTTCTCCGCATTCGCGACCTCTTCCGCCAGACGCTCCACAAAGGCCGTGCGGTTGGGCATTCCGGTCGTGTGATCCACATAGACCATATGCGTCATACGCGCCTTGGTCGCCTTCACCTCGTCCAAAGCACCGGACAGGCTGTGCACCGACCGGTCCCGCTCCCGCGCCGTGTTCCCGGACTTTCGAGCGGCTATGGTAAGGTACACCACAAACATCACGGCAAAGACCGCAATGGGCCAGTATGCGGAGTAGGCGACAAACAGCCCGGTCAAAACCGGCGGCAGCACGGCCCCGGCAGCATAGCTCACACAGGCCGAAGTCACACGGTGAAGCATGAAGGTCGCACCGGCGGTCATGCCCGCGGCACAGCTGAACGTGATCGTCTGTTCATAACCGCCCCCGTGGATGATCGCGGCACTCGTGATGATCCCCCAGGGAAGCGCGCCAACAAACGTGAAGAACACGATCTTCCGCGTGCCCCGCGCCGAAACCGCGCTGACCTTGCGGGTCAGCGCCCGTTTGGTGCTGTAATAGGACGCATAGCTGATCGACAGCGCAAACAGGCACCAGAGCAACAGGTACGGGCTGCCAAGGTTCCCCCAGACCGCAACCGCGAGCGTCACGGCATTGACCGAACTGACAACGGACCCCGCATGGGACTTCTTGAGGACAGCTTTCACATCCTCAACCCCAGGAATTTCCAGGAGCACGTCACGCACGCGCCCAAAGTAATCCGGCAGTACCATTCGAATTTCCCCACGACACCCTGTGTGCCCACCAACGGGGAACGTAGAAGGAACAAACTAAAATTCCCTTTCCGCGCCAACATGACGTTGCCCCCGTCACCCGGAAAACAGCAATCGTGGTTAAGCCCGATTAACCTTCTGACTTTCATACAATTATCAGGATCAAATTCTTGACTTTCACGACCAATCGTCCATATTGGCCCAATCGATGGCTGTGGCAAGAAACGCCCGCTTATCACCATCGTTTCCCCCTTGGCATTCCCCTTCAGTGGATTGTGTTGCACCAAAGGTCTTCGGACCTGCGGTAGTGCGCGCCTTCGGGATCTCGGAAAATGATCGGCGTAGAGCGGAACCCATTGTGGAGGTGGGGTCCTCCAGTGGTTCCGTATTTTTCGACCCCGGGTATTGGTTATCGGGCCGCACACATTGGTCGGAAGAACTCTTTGAGGGGGGCGTTCTTCCGACCATTTTTCATTTCACACCAAACGCGCAGTGGTTTGTATCATTGCAATCCTGGGATAGGCTTGACGTCCGGCGCAATTTCAGCGCCCCGTACCGGGAGGGAATTATGGCTTCACGTGAAAACTTTACCGAAGAGGAATGGTCCCGCGTCGTTGGCGCACCGATGCTCGCGGGCATCGCCGTCACCGCCGCCGACCCCGGCGGGCTCTGGGGCGCGATCAAGGAAAGCACCGCCGTAGCGGGCTCCATCACCGACAAAAACGCCCCCGGCGGCCTCGTGGGCGAAATCATCGCCGAATTTCAGACCTCCGAGGGCCGCGCCATGGCAAAGGACGCGCTCCATTCCGAGGTGAAGGGCAAAAAGCCAGAGCAGATCGTCGAGGCCGCCCTGCTCGAGCTGGCCGCCATCTCGACGCTCGTGGCACAGAAGACCCCCGATGAGGTCGAGGCCTTCCGCGCCTGGATCAACGAGCTTGCCAACAACGTGGCCGAGGCCGGCACCGAGGGCGGTTTCCTTGGCTTCGGCGGCGTTAAGGTCTCCGACGCCGAAAAAGCCACCCTCGACCGCCTGGCATCAGCGCTGGCCTGAACCAGACTCCCTGGCCGGGTGGTTGGCAAAGCTATGAAAAGAGGTCGCGCCGCTTCAATCTTCCGGCCCGGCGGCACCGCCGGGCAGCGCCGACCTCCCCCATGGGAGGCGCTAACGCGCCCCCCGAGGTCCGCGATGCCCTCGTCTTAAAAGCGGAAACGTCGACGCCCACGTAAATAGACTCGCCCCCAACATTAGGGACGCCCCCTCACCCCTTATACCCACCCAGCTCACAAACCACCTTCCACTCCTCCGGCGTCACCGGCTGAACGGAAAGACGGGTGTTGTTGACCAGAACCATGTCGCTCAGCCTCGGATCACCCTTGCAGTCATCCAGGCTGACCGGCCGCTCAAAAGACCCCACGGCCTTGATGTCCACGCATTCCCAGCGCTCGTCATCCGTGGTGCTGTCGGGATGCGCCTCGGCACAGACCTCGACCACACCCACAACCGACTTTTCCTTCTGGGACAGATAGAAAAACCCAAGATCCCCCAGCTTCATCAGACGCATGTTGTTCCGGGCCTGGTAGTTCCGCACCCCGTCCCATTCCTCGCCCTCCTCGCCTTTGGCGATCTGCTGTTCCCAGCTCCAGGTCGACGCTTCCGATTTGAAAAGCCAGTAGTTCATTCATGTGCTCCGGAAAAAATTCCGCGCCATCTAGAACGATTCGGACCGGGGCCGCAATCGCACCCCGGTCCGTCACCCGGCCACCAAACCGGCGGCCGGAAACCATAAAGCCTGGATCAGTACCCGACCGTCGCAGCCCCCGTGCGACGCGGATCGGACGACCCGAGCAGCAGACCGGCCTCACCGTCAACCATGATCGACTGGGTCGAGCCCATCACGTCCTTCAGACTGATCGTGTGACCCTTAGCCTCCAGGTTCGCGATGGTGTCGTTGCTGATGCCTTCCTCAATGCGGATCTCATCGGGCAGCCACTGGTGATGGATGCGCGGCGCGTGGGTCGCCTCGGCCACGTTCATTCCGTGGTCGATCATGTTCATGATCACCTGCATCGTGGTCGTGATGATCCGGGAGCCACCAGGCGAACCGGTCACCAGATACACCTCACCATCCTTCTTCACGATGGTCGGGCTCATGGAGGAAAGCGGCCGCTTGCCCGCCTCAACCGCATTGGCATCACCACCGATCAGGCCATAGGCATTGGGGACACCCGGCTTGGCCGCAAAGTCATCCATCTCGTTGTTCATCAACACCCCGGTGCCATCGGCCACCATGCCCGAACCATAGGAGAAGTTGATGGTATAGGTGTTCGAGACCGCGTTACCGTCCTTGTCCACCACCGAGAAGTGCGTGGTCTGATCGCTTTCATAGGGCGCCAGATCACCCGGCTTGATCCCGCTCGACGGCATGGCGTGGTTGCGGCTGATCTGACCGCGCAGGAACGCCGCATAGTCTTTCGAGGTCAGCTCATCCACCGGCACATCCACATAATCCGGATCGCCCAGATACTCGGACCGGTCCGCATAGGCGTATTTCATCGCCTCGGCCATCAAATGGATCGTGTCGGAGGAGTTATGCCCCAGATACCCGATTGGATATTCTTCCAGGATGTTGAGCATCTGCACGATATGCACACCCCCCGAGGACGGTGGCGGCATGGAGACAATCTCATAGCCCCGGTACGTACCCGTCACCGGCTCCCGGTCCACGGCCTTGTAGTTACCCAAATCCTCGACGGTCATGCCACCGCCCCCGGCCTGCACCGCAGCCGCGATCTTCTCTGCCGTCTCACCGGTGTAAAACCCGTCCACACCCTGCTCGGCAATCCGCTTCATGGTCGCGGCCAGGTCCGCCTGGACCAGCGTGTCACCGGGTTGATAGAAGCTGCCATCCTCCTTGTAGAAAATGGCCTCCGAGGACGGCCATTTCTTCAGCCGGGTTTCCAGGTTGATCAGACTGTCGGCCAGGTCCGCGGTCACAGTGATCCCGTTCTCCGCCAGATCAATCGCGGGCTGAATAACCTCAGCCAGCGTCATGGTGCCATATTTCTCCAGCACCATCTGCATACCCGCAACCGTGCCCGGCACGCCAACGGCCTTGCCATGGAAGCGCGACAGTTCCGACACCGCGTCGCCGTTTTCATCCAGATACATGTCCCGTTCCGCCGTCGCCGGGGCCATCTCGCGATAGTCAATCGCCCGCGTCTCACCGCTCTCGGCGTCATGGACGATCATGAAACCGCCGCCACCAAGGTTGCCCGCACGCGGCAACGTCACCGCCAGCGCCAGAGCCACCGCGACACCCGCATCCATCGCGTTGCCGCCCTGCTCCAGAATATCGAGCCCGATCTGCGCCGCCAGAGCCTCCTGGGCCGCAACCATGCCATTTTCGGCCCAGACCGGATGATGCCGGTCCGACCCCGAATAAATCGCGGCCTCCTGCGCCGACACCGCAACCGGTGCCACGGCAAGCGCACTCGCGAGGGTCTTCCCAATCAGATGTTTCAAGGTTCTTCCTCCAGTATTGTCAGGATTCAATCGTCCATCTTCAGACCCCGGCAGTCACCGGACCCCTGGCCCGTTCCCCGCCCTGCCGACGTCATGGGATCAGTCAATCGGTTGATCGCGAAAGTGTCAATCGCCCGCCGGTGAACATTTCCCGACGCCGCGTGCGCACCGCGTCACGCCTCCGGTTCGGCCCGCGATTTCAGCCACTGAAACACCGCTTCCACGGCCGGACGGCGCGATGGGCCCTTTTGCGCCAACAGATAGTAATTCTGCTGTCGCTCCAGGATCTGCGGCATCACCTGCACCAGACTGCCCTCCGCAAGCTCCCGCGCCACCAGAAACCGGCTGATCAGCGCCACGCCCTGCCCCGCGACGGCCGCATCCACCGCCAGAGCCGCCTGACTGAAGCGCAGCCCCCGCCGCCCCCGGTCCCGCAAGCCGAGCCGCTCAAAAAACTCCGGCCAGGCATCATGGCTGTCATGCAGACACGGCAGCTCCGCCAGTTCCTCGCCGCTCAGCGGCAGCCCCCGCCCCTCCAGGATTTTGGGCGAACACACCGCAATCACATTCTGACGAAACAGCCGCACCACATCCAGCGTCGCCGCTGCTGGCGGCAGGCCCAGCCGCACCACCACATCCACGCCATCCGCATGAAAACTCAACAGCTTTTCGGTGGACAGCACCCGCAGCTCGATATTCGGATGCGCCGCCGCGAACTCCACCAGATTGGGCACCATCCACCGCGCCGCGAATGTCGGTGGCAGACTAACGGAAACCCGGTCGGGCTCGGCCATCACCCCTTCGGTTGCCGTCCGCAGTTCCTCAAACGCCGCCGCGACCCGCGCGTGATAGCTCCGCCCCGCGGACGTAAACGCAAGCCCCTTCGGCAACCGCTCAAAGAGCGGCATTCCCAAATGCGCCTCCAGTTGCCGCACCTGCTGAGCCACCGCCCCCTGGGTCACCCCCAGCCGGTCGGCTGCCGACCGAAAATTCAGGTACCGCCCGGCCGCATCGAAAGCCCGCAATCCATTAAGGGGAGGAAGCCTGTCCATGTGACAGTAGTATTCCTGCAGTCACGAAACATCAATTCTGAAGCGCAAACCGCACGCCCCGCGCTTATATCGGCCTCAACACCACCCCGCACATAAGGAGGCCACACCATGTCGTCCCACACCACCAACGTCACCGCCGCACGGCCCACCCGGGACCGCATCACCTTCGCCGTAAAATGGATCGCCTCGATCATCCAGATCCTGGGCTACGCGGCCACCGCCTTCAGCCTCACGCCCTGGAACCTTTACCTCTTCCTCGCCGGCGTCCTCGGCTGGTTCGCCGTCGGCATCCTCTGGAACGACCGCGCCATCATGCTCATCCACGCCGTAGCCCTCGCCGCCATGATCGCCGGCATGACCCAGGGGTAACGAACACGGAAGCCCCCTCGGGCACGGAATCCAGGGGCGTCCAGCCCCGCCGTGCCAGCGACGGTCCGGCCCCAAGGGCCGTCGCTCCTTCGAAGTTCTCGCTTGGTTCAACCCGACGAAGCACACCCCACCATAAAACCGCGCCGCACACGCCACAGCAGCGCCACCCCCCGGCCCGCCGCCGGCACGGCTCATTGCGCGAAGAAACCCCTCACTCCTCCTTCAAGGGCCGCGCCAGAAGCCCGTCCATCGCGGCCTCCATCGTCATCGCGCCACCCAAGACATCCGCAACCGCCGCGGCAATCGGCATCTCGACCCCAAACCGTCCGGCCAGGTCGCGGGCCGCGCGGGCGGTGGCCACGCCCTCGACCGTACCGTCGCCGACCACCTCGCCCGCGCCGATCGCATAACCGGCCGAGAAATTCCGCGACTGCCGCGAGTTGCACGTCAGCGACAGATCCCCCAGCCCCGACAGCCCCGCGAGCGTCGTGGCCTCCGCCCCCATCGCCACCGCGAGCCGCGTCATCTCCGCGAAGCCCCGCGTCATCAATGCCGCCTGGGCCGAGGCCCCCAGCCCCGCGCCCTCGACCATGCCACAGGCAATCGCCACCACGTTCTTCAGCGCGCCACCGATCTGCGCGCCAACCACGTCATCGGTCAGGTAAAGCCGCATCCGCCGCGTCGACAGGTCATGCTGCAACGCCGGCCCCAGCCCATGCTCGCCACAGGCCAGCGTCAGCGCCGTGGGCAAACCCCGCGCGATCTCCCCCGCAAACCCAGGCCCGGTCAGAACCGCCAGCACCCGCCCGGGCAGAACCTCCTCCGCCACATCCGACTGCAGCCGCAGGCTCTCCGCATCGATCCCCTTGGCACACAGAACCAGCGGCACGTCCGGCAGGGCCTGGCCATGCCCGGCCAGGAACAACCGCGTCTGCTGCGCCGGCACGACCAGGAGCAGAACCTCCGCCCCGGCCAGGTCCGCCAGATCACCGCTCAACCGCAGCCCCTCCGGCAGGGTCACACCGGGCAGCTTCGGCGACACGCCATCGCCCCGCGCCGCCTCCAGCACCGCGCCATCCCGGCCCCACAGAACCACGTCGCGCCCCGCCTGGGCCTGCACCGCCGCCAGAGCCGTGCCGAACGCACCCGCACCGATCACCCCGATCATGCCTTGGCCCCCTTTTTGCCCGAGCCCAGCATCGGCACCGCCTCCGTATCAAGCGGCCAGCGCGGCCGCGCCGCCAGCGTCAGGTCATCCGGCCCGCTCACCGCCATGCGTTCCACCGCCGCCCAGGCGATCATCGCGCCATTATCCGTACAGAGCCGCAGGGGCGGCGCCGACCAGCCAAATCCTTTTGCCGTCGCGACCTCCTGTAACGCCTCGCGAATGGCCGCATTTGCCGCCACACCCCCGGCCACCGCCAGAACCCGTGGCCCGTGTGTGTCCGCAAAGGCATCGAGCGCCCGTGCGGTTTTCTTCGCCAGAACATCAACCACCGCGCCCTGAAACCCGGCGCAGATATCGGCCCGGTCCGCCCGCGTGATGCCGTCCTTTTCCTCGACCAGGGCATCCCGCGTCCGCCGCACGGCCGTCTTCAGCCCCGAAAACGACAGGTCACATCCCGGCCGGTCCAGCAGGGGTCGCGGAAAACCAAACCGCGCTGCATCACCCGACTTTGCCTCAGCCTCCACCGCCGGTCCCCCCGGCTGCGCCAGGCCCAGCAGCCGCGCGATCTTGTCAAACGCCTCGCCCGGCGCATCGTCAATCGTCCCGCCCATGCGCCGAAACCGGTCCGGGCCCTCAACCGCCAGAAACTGGCAGTGCCCCCCGGAGACCAGCAGCATCAGATACGGATAGGCCACATCCTCCACCAGCCGCGGCGTCAGAACATGCCCCGCCAGATGGTTGATCCCGTACAAAGGCAACCCCGACCCCGCGCTCAACCCCTTGGCGAACATCACGCCGGACATCACACCGCCGATCAGCCCCGGCCCCGCCGTCACCGCTATCGCGTCCATGTCGCCGAGCCCGAGGCCCGCGGCCTCCATCGCACGCATGGCAACCACGTCGAGCCGCTCGGCATGGGCGCGCGCCGCGATCTCCGGCACCACGCCACCAAACTCCGCGTGCAGCCCGTCCTGACCCCAGACCTCGGAGGCCAGAATCTCCCCCACACTTTGCCCCGGCACGCCGCGCACAACCGCCGCGGCCGTGTCGTCACAGCTGCTTTCCAGACCCAGAACCGTTACCGCCCGCGCCATGCCACTCCCAACCGATTGCACCTGAACACGGGCGCAGGTAACACCGGATCAGACCCCCGCGCAACGCAAAGGACGCCCCCGTGCGGCAGCCCCCGACCCTGCTCCTGACCCGGCCCGAACGCCAGTCCCGCGCCTTCGCGGACGTGCTCGAGGCCGCGGCCCCCGGCCGGTTCCGCATCGTCACCGCGCCGCTCCTGACCATCGCACCGGTCCCCGGAGAGCTCGACCTGACCGGCATCACACACCTTCTCTTCACCTCCGCCAACGGCGTTGAGCAGTTCGCAGCCCGCACCCCGGACCGCAGCATCCCCGCGCTCTGCGTTGGCGCCATGACCGCCGCCGCCGCCCGCAAGGCCGGTTTCACCGCCAAATCCGCCGATGGCGACGTCCACGCCCTGACCCGCCTGGCCGTCACCGAGCACACAACCGGCGAAATGCTGCATGTGCGCGGCAGGCACGCCGCGGGCGACCTCACCGGCGCACTGAAAGCGCGGGGCATTCCCGCCCGCGCCGCGGAGATCTACAGCCAGGGACCCGCCCGCCCCGACAGCGACACGGCCCGAATGCTCGCCACGCGCCAAATCGACATTCTGACCTTTTTCTCCCCCCGTACCGCCGCGGTTTTCGCGGACCTCGCGCGCGAAAACGACTGGGATTTGAGCCACAGCACCGCGGTTTCGCTGAGTCCGGCCGCGGATTCGGCACTGGGCGACCTCACCCTCGCCGACAGGCTCACGGCCAAACACCCTGACCGTGAGGGGATTCTCCGGATTCTGCTGGACTTTTGGCCCGGCCCCGTTTGAAACTGGCATTGCCGGTTCACAATTTTTCATTCGCCTGGTAAATGTTTGTGCGGTGCCGCACGTGGGGAAGAGGTCTATGGTAAGTAAAAAAACCGAAACTGGGGACGACACAGAGGACAAAAACACCACCGGGGAGACCTCTGAGGATACGGTGGAAACCACTTCCGCCAACGAGATTTTTGGGGAATCGGACGATACCGCCGATGGCGCGGACGGCTCCGATACCGACGGAGAAAACATTTTCACCGACAGCCTCGACGACCCGGACGGAACACCGGGCGACGACACGCCGGACACGGACGACGATACCGTCACCGGCGACACGGACGATTCCATTATTGACGAGCTCGAACACTCCGAGGACCCGATTGCCCTCGTCGAGGACGACACGCCAGCGCCTGTCGAGGAGCCCGAAACAACCGAACCCGAGCCTGTGGAGGAGCCCGAAACGTCCGAGCCCGAGCCGGTCGAGGAACCAGCCGCACAGGCTGAGCACGACGCACATCACGACGAATACGAGGAGGTCCACCAGCCCAGCTTCGCCTCGCGCGCGCTGAAATTCCTCGTTCTGCTGCTCATTGGTGCGGCCATCGGCATCTGGGGCGCGCCCAAACTGGCGCCGCACCTGCCCTCCGGCATGGCGCCCGTCGCCAACTGGCTGACACCGGGCACCAACTCCACGCTCGACCGCATTGCCGAACTTGAAGCCCGTGTCGACAGCGAGCTCAATGCCGTCACCACCGAGGTCGCGGAGCTCGTCGCCGTCGAAGAAGTCGACATCGAGGGCGTCGTGGCCTCCGCCATTGCCGGTCTCGCCACGGAAACCGACGCAAAAATCGCCGAGCTTGAGGCCACCATTGCCGATCTCGACATCGTCAGCACCCGTCAGACGCTGGCGCGGCTGGAAAGCACTGTTGAGGGTCAGATCTCCGAACTTGGCGCCATGAAGGAGCAGCTCTCCGGTGGCATCGCCGAATCGAGCGAGCTGTCCTCCGAGGCCGTGGCCCAGATCGACGTCTACCGCGCCGAACTTGAGGGGCTTCGCGGCGAACTCGGCTCACTCTCCGACCAGGTCAGCGCCCTTGCCTCCCGCATTGACGAGGTCGCGGCCACCGCCGACCGCTCGATCGACGCGGCCCAGGCAAAGGTCGATGAGATCCAGTCCGACGCCACCGAGGCACTCAGCGCCGCCGCCATCGAGGCCGACGCGGCCCAGGTCGCCGCCGCCCTCTCCTCGGCCCAGCCCTTCGCCGAACCGGTCAGCCGGCTTGAGGCGGGTGGCATCACCGTACCCGAGGGTCTGGCCGGCGCCGCCGAAACCGGCGCGCCCACGCTTCTGATGCTGCGCGAGAGCTTCCCGGACGCGGCCCATGACGCCATCCGCGCGACCATCATGGCCACCGCGGCGGAAGAGGGCTTCATCGGCCGCTCCAAAGCCTATCTTGAGGCCCAGGTGGCAACCCGCTCCCTGACGCCGCAGGATGGCATGGACCCCGACGCCGTTCTCTCCCGCATGGAGGACCGGCTGCGCAATGACGATCTCGCCGGCGCACTGGCCGAGGCCGAAAACCTGCCCACCGAGGCGCTTGATGCCATGAGCGGCTGGCTCCAGCGGGCCGAGGCACGCGCGGCGGCTGATCAGGGGCTCGCCGAGCTCCGCAGCAGCCTTCCGGCCGTAAATTAAGAGGGGGGCACCGACATGATCTGGCAGCTCATCAAAATATTTCTGTTCCTTGGCCTGGCCATCGCCCTCGCCTTCGGCCTCAGCATCGTGCTGGAAACGCCCGGCGAGATCGCAATCGCCGTCGCGGGCCGCGAGTGGTTCCTCTCGCCCATGGGCGCGATCATCGCGCTTGTGGTGTTCCTGCTCGCCGCCTGGCTCCTGCTAAAAATCGCGGGGCTTCTGCTCGCGACCTTCCGCTTCCTGCTGGGCGACGAGACCGCAATCAGCCGCTATTTCGGCCGCAACCGCGAGAAACGCGGCTATGACGCACTTTCCGACGGCATGATCGCACTGGCCTCCGGCGACGCCAAACTTGCCCAGAAAAAAGCCACCAAGGCTGACAAACTGCTCAACCGTCCCGAGTTGACCGGCCTTCTCGCCGCACAGTCCGCGGAACTCGCAGGAGACAGAAAAAAGGCAACCGCCCAGTACAAGGCCCTGCTCGAAAACGACCGCACGCGCTTCGTCGGTATCAAGGGCCTGATGCAGCAGCAACTTGAGGAAGGCGACACCGAAAAGGCCCTGGCCCTCGCCAAAAAGGCCTTCGCGATCCAGCCCGGCAATCCCGCACTCCTGACCCAGCTTTTCGAGCTGCAGTCGCGTGAGGAGGACTGGTCCGGCGCCCGCGAAACCCTCAACGCCTCCATGCACACCCGCCTTCTGCCCCGCGACGTGGGCAACCGCCGGGATGCCGTCCTGTCGCTCGCGGACGCCCGCGCCGCCCAGGCCGCAGGCAACACCGCGCGGCGCAACGACGCGGCCCTTCAGGCGATCAAGCTGGCGCCCACGCTGGTGCCCGCCGCCGCCATGGCCGCCCATGTCCATGCCGAGGCCGGTTCCAAGCGCAAGGCCAACAAGGTCCTGACCAAGGCCTGGTCGGTCAATCCACACCCGGATCTCGCCGCCGCCTTCGCCGCCATCGTTCCGGACGAAACCCCGGAGCAGCGCCGTAAGCGGTTCGAGGTGCTGATCGCCGCCAACCCCAACCACATCGAGAGCAAACTCCTGCGCACCGAACTGGCGCTCACCGCCGAGGACTTCCCAGCCGCCCGCAAGGCCCTGGGCGACCTCGCGGAGACCGAGCCCACCACCCGCAGCCTCTCGCTCATGGCCGCCATCGAGCGCGGCGAGGGCTCGCCCGAAGCCGTGGTCCGCGGCTGGCTCGCCAAGGCGCTCGAGGCCTCCCGCGGTCCGCAGTGGGTCTGCAGCAAATGCAACCAGGTCCATGCCGACTGGACCCCGGTCTGCGACGCCTGCGGCGCATTCGACACCCTCACGTGGAAGACCCCGGAAAACGAGGTCATCAGCGACCAGTCCGCCGCCCTGCCCCTCATCCTCGGCCCGCTTCAGACCGAGGGGATCGAGGAAGCCGCGGAGGAGGACGACACGACGGAAGACGCCGAAACCGCAGCCCCGGCTGATGAAGACGACACCACCACCGTCGAAGCCCCGCCCCGTCCCGACGGCGACGGCGCACGCATGACCAACGCCTGATCTTAGGCACCTGAGGATACCAGACGGCAATGACCGCGTCCGATACCATCACCGCAAGCGGCCTCGACGCGGCCATTGCCGATCTGAAAAACCTCTATGGCGACCGGATCCAGACCGGCCGCTCCATCCGCGAACAGCACGCGCACACCACCACCCCCATTCCAAACCAGCCGCCCGACGCGGTTGTCTTCCCCCAGACGACTGAGGAAGTCGCGGAAACCGTCCGCATCTGCGCCCGCAACGCCATCCCGGTCATTCCCTTCGGCACCGGCACCTCGCTCGAGGGCCAGGTCAACGCGCCCAATGGCGGCATCAGCCTCGATTTTTCGCGCATGAACCGCGTCCTCAGCATCAATTCCGAGGATCTCGACTGCGTGGTTGAGCCCGGCATCACCCGCGAGGACCTCAACCACGCCCTGCGCGATCAGGGCCTGTTCTTCCCCGTTGATCCCGGCGCCAATGCCAGCATCGGCGGCATGGCCGCCACCCGCGCTTCAGGCACCAACGCCGTGCGCTACGGCACCATGAAGGACAACATCCTCGGCCTCACCGCCGTGCTGGCCGATGGCCGCATCGTCAAAACCGGCACCCGCGCCCGCAAAACCTCCGCCGGCTACGACATCACCCGGCTCCTCATCGGCGCCGAGGGCACACTGGGCATCATCACCGGCATCACGCTCCGCCTGCACGGCATCCCCGAGAAAATCTCGGCCGCCACCTGTTCCTTCCCGGACGTGCATTCCGCCTGCCGCTCGGTCACCACGGCCATTCAGATGGGCCTGCCGATTGCCCGCATCGAGCTTCTGAACGCGCTCCAGGTCCAGGCCTGCAATGCGTACTCAAAACTCGACCTGCCCCCCACGCCGCTCCTGCTGCTGGAATTTCACGGCACCGAGGCCTCCGTGGCCGAACAGGCCGAAACCTTCGGGGAGGTCGCCTCCGAATTCGGCGGCAGCGCCTTCGCCTGGACGAGCAGCACCGAGGAACGCAACCGCCTCTGGAAAGCCCGCCACGACGCCTATTTCTCCGTCCTGCCCCTGCGCCCCGGCGCCCGGCCGATCGCGACGGATGTCTGCGTCCCCGTCTCCCGGCTTGCCGACTGCGTGACGGAGGCCGAACGCGAGGCCGACAAACTCGGCTTCCCCGCCCCCATCGTGGGTCATGTGGGCGACGGCAATTTCCACTTCTCCCTGCTCGTGATGCCGGACGATCCGGCCGAATACGCCCGCGCCAGGGATTTCATCGGCTGGCTCAACGACCTCGCCATCTCCATGGAAGGCACCTGCACCGGCGAACACGGCATCGGCCAGGGCAAACAGCCCTACCTCCGCCGCGAACTCGGCGACACGGTCGACATGATGATCGCCATCAAAAAAGCCCTCGACCCGCAGAACATCCTGAACCCAGGCAAGATTTTTTCACTGTGATTTGATTCGCAGGGGCTTTTTCCCCGAGGGCATCGCGGACCTCGGGTGGCGTGTTAGCGCCTCCCATGGGGGAGGTCAGCGCTGCCCGGCGTCGCCGCCGGGCGGGACAATTGAGATCAACTGCCTGAAAAAAGACCGATCACAGGGACTACGCAAACACAAAAAAAAAGGGCCGCGAAACCGCGACCCTTTCCAAATCCAAATGTCCTGAAGCGAATTAACGCTTGGAGAACTGGAAGCTCCGGCGAGCCTTGCGCTTACCGTATTTCTTACGCTCAACCACACGGCTGTCGCGGGTCAGGAAGCCGGCGGCTTTCAGAGCGGGACGCAGGGACGGCTCATAGAGCGTCAGCGCCTTGGAAATGCCGTGCTTGACCGCACCGGCCTGACCGGAAAGGCCACCGCCCTTGACGGTCGCCATCACGTCGAACTGACCGGCAACACCGGCGACGCTGAACGCCTGGCCGATAACCATCTGCAGCACGGGACGCGCGAAATAGGCGTTCATGTCCTTGCCGTTCACGGTCACCTTGCCGGAACCGGGGCGGATCCAGACACGGGCAACCGCGTCCTTCCGCTTGCCGGTGGCATAGGAGCGGCCAAGTTCGTCACGAACCGGCTCATGCACGGGAGCCGCATCAGCGGCGGGAGCGTCGGCAACGGCGCTCTGGAGTTCTTCGAGCGAGGAAAGGTCAGCCATGTTCATGCGCTCCGGGTGTTTTTGGGGTTCATCGACGCAAGGTCGATTACTTCAGGTGCCTGGGCCTCATGGGGGTGTTCCGCACCCGCATAAACCCGCAGGTTTGTCATCTGCGTCCGGCTCAGCGGTCCACCGGGCAGCATGCGCTCAACGGCTTTCATGACGACACGCTCGGGGTGCTTGCCCTCAAGGATCTGACCGGCAGTGCGGTGCTTGATGCCGCCCGGGTGACCGGTGTGCCAGTAGTATTTCTTGTCGGTACGCTTGTTACCGGTCATCTGCACCTTGTCGGCGTTGATGACGATCACGTTGTCGCCCATGTCCATATGCGGCGTAAACGTCGCCTTGTGCTTGCCACGCAGACGCATGGCCACATGGGTTGCGAGACGGCCAAGCACCACGCCCTCGGCGTCGATGATGACCCACTTCTTTTCAATATCTGCCGGTTTGGCGGAATATGTTTTCATTGTCAGGTCCGATCTTTTTAAGCTCAGGGTCCGGGGTGCAGGCGTATTCCCACGACCCGTCAACCGAACGAGCGCGTGTTTTAGCCGGAATTGCATCCGCGTCAACACCCTTTTGTCAGAAATAATCAAACGAAATCATTGTGTTAAAAATACGGTATTATAATACCCCACAATTTGAAGCGATTCCCTCCTCCCTCACCCGCCCGACAGGCGTCTCTATCCTGCGGACAAGCCTAAGGCCCGTCCCGCCGGCTTGATTGAAAATTGAGCAAAAATCGGATATACTCTCGCTCATACAATCCATTATTTCAAAAAGAGTAGTCACACATGCGTCCTTTACGGGATTACTTCCAGCGTGCCCGGAAGACGGGAGAGTATTACCAAACACATTGCGCCATCAAATGGCGGGGTGACCAATGAACACGGCGCTCATCCTGATGGCCGTTTGCCTGATGACCCTCGCCGGGGACTATTTCATCAAACTGGCCTCAAGCCGCCCGGACGGGCTGAATTCCGTCATGTTCGTCACCGGCGCCCTGCTCTACGGCCTGCCCGCCTTCGGCTGGTTCTTCCTGATGCGCAGCCACTCGCTCGCCGCCGTCGCGGTCTTCTACTCCGCCTCGACCCTGCTTCTGATGGCGGCCCTCGGCCATGTGGTCTTCCGCGAACCTCTGGGCCTGCGCGAGATGATCGGCGGCACGCTCGCCATCATGTCCGTGGCGGTCATGTCCTGGGAAACCTGACTCCCTACAGCGTTTGGCGAATTACCAGATAAATCTCTCATCACCCAACGCGTTGAAATCCTTGATTTCAGGCAGCGTTGGGTGATTCAGGTTTTTCGCATAACGCTTTAGAAAACACTCATCCGGTCCGGCCGCATCCCGTCCACAACCCCGGTCAACTTCAGCACCGTATAGACCACCATCAACCCGATGGTCACATAGAGCACGCGACGCGGACCGGGTTTACGGGTAAAGAGCGCAATTACGGCCACAACCGCAACAAACAGAAAAATGTATCTCAGCACCGTCTCACCCCAGCCTGATCCCTTGTCTACCTCAATCCTTTGCCCACCGGCGTTTGTCAAACCGTAACGCGCTTGCGGACCGTTTGTGGCTCGGGCAAAGCTCACCGCCATGAGCGACACACCGCAAAACTGCCCCTGCGGCAGTAAACGCCCCTACCCCGCCTGCTGCGGCCGGTTTCTCGACGGCACCGCCAGCCCCGAAACGGCGGAGGAACTCATGCGTTCCCGCTACACAGCCCATTGCCGCGGCGACATTTCCTGGCTGCGCAAAACCCTCGCCCCCGACCGGCAATCCACCTTCGACCCCATCGCCACCGCCGAATGGGCCATGCAAAACCAATGGACCGGCCTCAAAATCCTCAAAACCCGCCGCGGCCGTGCCCAGGATGACGAGGGCACCGTCCTCTTCAAGGCCAGCTACCACACCCCCACCGGCCCCGGCACCCACCGCGAAAACAGCCTGTTTCGCCGGGTCGACGGGCGCTGGTATTATGTCGACGCCGTCCAGGCCAAAATCCGCGGTTAACAAAAACTTGTCTGGAACTTTCCCTCGTCGATGGGGGTAGAAGAGTGTCACCAAACCAGGAGGGTACACATGAAACCGGTAACTGCAGCCACCATCGCGCTGCTCACGGCCACGGCCAGCCCGGCACTTGCCGATCTCATCACCAAGACGAGCCCCTATTCCGTTGACCACACCGTCAACCGTCTCGCGCTCGCCGCCGAGGAAGCCGGCGCCACCGTCTTCGCCGATGTCGACCACGCCGCTGGCGCCGAGCAGATCGGCACCCGGCTGAGCCCCACCCGGATGCTCATGTTCGGAAATCCCAAAATCGGAACCCCCGCCATCGAGGCCGCCCCGACCGCCGGTCTCGACCTGCCGCTCCGCGTGGTGGTCTACGAAAACGCCGACGGCTCCGTCAGCCTGTCCTATCACGAACCGGCCGACCTGGCCGCGACCCACGGCATCGACGCGGACGCACCCTATCTCGCCACCATGAACGGCGCTCTGGGCAAGCTGACCGACGCGGCCATCGCCGAGGAATAGGTTAACGCGACCAGCAGGCGGGGGAAGTCGGCGACGGAAGCGGTTTCCCCCAAATGCCCAGCAAAAACCCCCCGTTTTTGACCAAACCCCCAGCAATCTGCGCCATTTGATTCACAATCTGTGCCATTTGACTCTCAATCTGTGCCACTTTGACACCAAACTGCGCCACTCAGAACACCTCAAACGCCATCTGACCGGGCAGAATCCCGAACTCCGCCTGCCGCTTCCGCGCCATTTCTATGAACTCCGCCACGCTCATCGGCTCGGTCCCCGGCGCCATCCCCCCGAAATCCCAGTGCCGCGCTTTGGGAATGACGAGGCGCAGACCATCCGAGGCCATTTCCTGTAACTGACTGAAAGATATACGTGTTTCGAGCGTCAGGAGATACTTCTGCGGGATGTGTTCCGCCTCCGAGAGCACCTGCCGCCACCGGTCCTTGCAGGTCGTCTTCACACCCAGCGCAATCAGCCTCTCCCGCGCCACATCCTCCCGGTGATACAGGCTCCCCGACGGCAGCATAAAATCCAGCCGCTTCTTCATCTCCGTCACAACTTCCGCCTCAAAAGCGATCCCGCACCGCAAAAACACCTCCCGCACATGATGCGCAAAGGCGTATCCCGCTCGGGATTTACGGCGGTTGTTCACGCTGAGCGAAAAACGGACAAAGGCCGCCACGTCCGTTCGGTTACCGGACTGAAAACCCTCACGGATTCTCTGTGATACCACATGCTGCTCCAACTCGCGAAACAGCACATCCTCCCGCTCAAACCACGCCAAAAGCGCCCCATCCGGGTCGGCTTTGGCATCCATTTCCGGCAATGTTGCACGTGCGAAATCGGAAAACCTGGCCGTGGACGGAAACGCGCCGTGGAACGTCTCCACCATCCGATCGAGCCATCCGGAATCCTCCGGCAAAACCTCGATCCCCAGATCCTCAAGAATGCCCCGCACCTGATGATCCAGCGGCCCGGTTTCGAGATCATCGCCAAAAAGCGTTTCAATTGAATGGGTTGCCTCAACCCCGAACAGCCATTGCAACTGCTGTTCCACCGTCGACCCGTTCGGCGCCACCACGATCAGCAACGCCCCGTCCGGCTTTTTCGCCAGCAAAAACAGGTCCCCTTCCCGCATAACCCGCGTCACTTCATTCGTCGGATAATAGAGCCGCCATTCCGGCCCCCTCTTGGGATCTTTCCAGCGGGAATCGTACCAGGTCACGTCGCTGTCGACGGTCAGACTGTCCTCCGCATCGTCGGTAATGCGAACGTAACGTGTTGGAATACCGTTGTTTTCCTTGCGCATCCGGTTCGCGTCAGTGCCAAGCAGCGTGTTGAACGCATTGCGTCCACCGACCTCATGCTGGTTGGATTTCCCCTGCACCGTGTCCACACTGGTCAGCCGCTTGCAGGCGATCCCGTCAAAATACTGCCGCAACGATCCCTGTTTCATGCCGGCTGCACACCCTCAACAACCCCGCGCTCGTCACCCGAGGTCAGCCACCTCCCCACCTGGTCGATCAGAACATCTGGTTCAAGCGCCGTCCGGCCGCGCATGGTACATTCCCAGACCGTCAGCACGCGCCAGCCAAGTGTTTGGCAAGCCTCAACATTCTCCAGATCCCGCGCCTGGGTCCGGCCAATTTTTGCGGCCCAGAACTCCGCGTTCCCCTTCGGCAAACGAAAGTGCATGCAGCCCTCATGCCCGTGCCAGTAACAGCCATTCACGAAAATCACCGCCCGCCATTTTGGCAGAACGATATCGGGTTTCCCGGGAAGATCACGGCGATGCAGACTGTATCGAAACCCGGCCCTATGCAGCCCGCGCCGCAGCAGAATTTCGGGTTTCGTATCCTTTGGACCAATACGCGCCATGACCTCGGAACGGGTCAAAGGCCGTTTGTTTTCAGCCGGTTGCGTCCTTGATCTTGCGGGCTTTGAGCGGGACGACATTGCCTGTTATCCAGGGTTGCAGGGCCTCCGCGATTGCCACCGCCACCGGTGCCGCAACCGCATTTCCGAACTGCTTATAGGCCTGCGTGTCCGAAACCGGAATGGCAAACGGACGGTTTCCGCCCTTTCGGTCAAACCCCATCAGCCGCGAGCACTCCCGCGGGGTCAGACGCCGCGGATTTTTGCCCGGCTGCGCGATCAGAATTTCCGACCCGTCCTTGTAATACCGCGCCGACAGCGTCCGCGCGACGCCGGTCCCGTCGAACAGGCCAAAGCCGAATCCGTTGCCCTTGGCCCGGTGCTTGGCCGCGTAATTTTGTAGATAATTCCACAACTTGTCGCTGAGGGTATACTTGTCAGCCACCCGCCCCATCGGCCCGGAGGTATAGGGTTCCTCCGCAGCCTCAGACCCGTCCTCAGGGTGAAGAATATCCGCCAGCGTCGGGTTCGCGGTCGCGTCCGGCACCATGATATCGTCAAACGTGAAGCCGGGATCGGCGTCTTCCCGGAAACCCACGATGAAGATCCGCTCCCGATGCTGCGGCACCCAGGACCGGGCGTCAATGATGCGCCAAGACACCTTGTAGCCCAAATCCTCCTGCAACACCTTGAGGATCACCTCAAAGGTGCGGCCCTTGTCGTGGGAGACGAGATTCTTAACGTTTTCAAGGAGAAACGCCTTGGGCCGGTGATGTTTGATAATGCGCGCCACATCAAAAAACAGCGTGCCCTGGGTCTCATCCATGAAGCCATGGGCGCGGTTCAGGGAGTTTTTCTTGCTCACACCCGCAATGCTGAACGGCTGACAGGGAAACCCCGCGAGCAGCACGTCATGGGGCGGAATCTCACCCTGATCTATTTCGGTAATGTCACCCATCACCGGATGATCGGAGCCAAAATTCTCCAGATAGGTCTGCTGCGAATACCTGTTCCACTCGCTGGTGAACACACACTCGCCGCCAATGCCCTCAAAACCGATGCGCAGACCACCGATTCCGGCAAACAGATCGACAAATGTAAAAGCCGCTCCGGATTGCGGCGCCCCCGCGCCACGTCCCACCCCGAAACCGCCGTACTTCATTCCCTCAACATCCTCCTGGGGCATATATGGTGTTACCCTGAAGGATTTGATACAAAATATCCAGGGAGAAATTAACGTGTTTCACTTTTGTTCCAGGATTTTCCGCTTCTGTCAATCCTTTTCCGGCGCACGTTTTGGCGGAATGGAATATGTCATCCCCGCCCGCGCCACCGGCTCGGCCACTCCGTCGGAATAGATCAGAACATCGCCCACGGACAGACTGCGCCCGAGCTTCAAAATCCGGGCCTCTGCGGTCATGTCGCCGGGCGAGGGCTTTCGCATAAAGTCAATGCTCGCGTTGGTCGTGACCGTCAAAGCCTCCCGCCCGATCAGGGCCAGCGTGGCCATGTAGAAGGCGCAATCGGCCAGCAGAAACATGGTCGGCCCCGAAACCGTACCACCGGGGCGCAGATCGCCGGGCCCGACACGCATTTTGACGCGCAAACGGCCCGCATCCAGATCCAGAATTTCGAAACGGCCACCGGTTTCGGGGAAGATTTCCCCCAGATATTCCTGAAGCTGGGCAGCGGTAAATTTCAGTTCCATTCCGGCTCTATCCTCGGCATCACCATGGGTGCAGACTGACCAGTACCGGAAGGCGACACAAGGGGAGCGGGACCATGGAAGGCGATATTCTGCTGCGAGAAGATACGGGCGCGGTTGCGACGCTGACACTAAACAATCCGGGCAAACTCAATGCCCTGTCCAACGGCATGCTCGACGCGCTGCAGGCGCAGTTGGATGCGCTGGCCGCGGACGGCTCCATTCGGGTTGTGGTGATCCGTGGCGAGGGACGCGCCTTCTGTGCCGGGCATGACCTGCGGGAGATGACGGCGGCCCGTGAGGCTGACGATGGCGGTCAGGCGGCGTTTGAGGCCCTGTTTAACAAATGCTCGAAAATGATGATGTCGATCGTGAACCTGCCCCAGCCGGTGATCGCCCAGGTTCATGGCATCGCGGCGGCGGCGGGCTGTCAGCTGGTGGCGACCTGTGACCTGGCCGTGGCCGCGTCGGACACGAGATTTGGGGTAAATGGCGTGAATATCGGGCTTTTCTGCTCCACCCCAATGGTGGCGCTCACCCGGAATATCGGGAGGAAGAAGGCGTTTGAACTGCTGACCACCGGCGATTTCCTGACGGCGGAGCAGGCGGAAAACGTCGGGCTCATCAATCACGCAGCGGCTCCGGAGAAGTTGGAAAGCGCCACGCGGGATCTCGCGGAGAAGATCGCGGGCAAGCTTGGCCCGGCGGTGCGGATCGGCAAGCGGGCCTTTTATGAGCAGGCCGAGATGACAATGGCCGAGGCCTACGCGCATACCGGTAAGGTCATCGCCGCCAACATGATGCGCCCCGACACCGCCAAAGGCATCGAGGCGTTTCTCGACAAACGCACCCCGGAATGGGACCAGTAATCAGCCGCGCCGCAGACTGTCCGCACGGGGATAGCAGGCCGCGAAGCGCGCGCGGATGATCAGTGCGAACAGCGCCACGGCGACGGCCTGGTGCACGATGGCGATCTGCCACGGCGAGGCGTTGATGACGGTGTAGATGCCCAGCAGGATCTGAACGATCATGGCAATCCCCACCGCGTCAAAGGCGCGCCGGATATGGGTTGAGGCCGATTTGCGACTGGCCAGCCAGGCAAACAGGCCCAGGATCGCCAGAATGTAGCCCAGCATCCGGTGGTTGAACTGCACAAGACCCGGATTTTCCATGAAGTTCCGCCAGGCGGGCGTGATGCTGAACGAATCGGACGGGAAAAACTCACCCGCCATCAGCGGCCAGTCGATGTGACCCCGCCCCGCATCGATCCCGGCGACCATTGCGCCAAGGATGATCTGGGCAAAACAAACGCAGATCAGGACGGTGCCCCAGGTCACCAGCCGCCCGTTGCGCAGACGCCGGGCCTGCATCAACTCCTGCTCCCGGTTTCGCAGGCGAAGCACGTACCAAACGATCAGGCCAAGGATGGCAAAGGCGAGACCCAGATGCGTTGCCAGGCGATAGGAGGCAACGCTGACCATCTCTCCGGTCAGGCCCGAGGCCACCATCCACCAGCCAATTGCGCCCTGAAGCCCGCCGAGGGCACCGAGGCCGAGCAGACGCCCGGTCCAGCCACGCGGGATTTGCTTGCGGGCGAGGAAATACAGGAAGCCGATGAACCAGACCGCGCCGACGAGACGGCCGAGCTGCCGGTGGCCCCATTCCCACCAGTAGATGGTCTGAAACCCCTCCAGCGTCATGTCGGAGTTCATGATCTCAAACTGTGGCGTTTCGCGGTATTTGGCGAATTCGGCCTCCCAGACCTCGGCATTCATGGGTGGCACCGCGCCCGTCACCGGCTTCCATTCGGTGATGGACAGCCCGGAATCAGTGAGGCGCGTCAGTCCGCCGACCACGATCATTGCGAAAACCAGGACAAAAAGCACGGTCAGCCAGGCGACGATGCCCTTGCGACCCGCCTCTTTCGGCTGCTTTTTGCGTTCGACAGGTTTGGCTTTGGCCGCTTCCGCCGCGCTTCCGGCGTCCACGTCCTCAAAAATACTGCGTCCCTTAGCCATTACGCCCTCCGGACCGGATGTTGATGCAATCGCTCATTTGCGCCCCCTGACCTTTTCCGCCAGAGCCCGCGTCACGCCATGGAGTATCCGAATGTCCGGAGGCGTCAAAGGCGCGCGCCGGAACAGGTTTTCGAGATTGGCGATCATGCTGTCCCGTTTGTTTTCAGGATAGAAAAACCCGACCTTGTCGAGCCGCTCGACGAGCGTGTCGACAAAGCGGCCCACATCAGCAGACGGGGCCAGTTCACCGGCGCTCATGCGGAACTCCTCGTCGGGCTGCGGCACCACATCCTGGCCCCACTCATAGGCCAGGAGGAGCACGCATTGCGCGAGATTGAGCGACCCGAAAGCCGGATTGACGGGGACCGACACGACGGCGTTGGCCCGGACCACGTCCGCGCTCTCCAGACCCGAGCGCTCGGGGCCGAACAGAAACCCGACCTTCTGACCGTTGGCGATCATGTCGCGGGTTTTTTTCATCGCCTCGTCAGGGGTGAAGACCTCCTTGGTCAGGTCCCGGTCGCGGGCGGTGGTGGCGAAAACGTACTCAAGGTCGGCTATGGCGTCCGCGGTGGTGTCATGCACCGTCGCCTCATCAAGCAGACGTCCGGCACCGCTTGACATCGCCTCAGCCTTTGGGTTGGGCCAGCCATCGCGGGGGGCCACGAGGCGCATCCGGTCGAGACCGAAATTCCACATGGCCCGCGCGGAAGCACCGATATTCTCGCCCATCTGCGGTTTGACCAGCACCATAACGGGCTGTGGGCCCGACATCGCGTTGCGTTTTCCGTTATCCGTGCCCGCCACCAGGTATCGCTCCAACAAAATATCGCGGGCGTGATACGCCGGACTGCATTGCCAGGCAAGTGAACGCGCTTTACGATTGGTTTATCGGCGGGCGTTAGGTCGAAAAAGCCCGTCACAGACCGTTCCAATTTACTGTATACTTACGTATACATGACTTACATGCCGCAAATTACGCCTCCTGGAGGCCGACACTATCCTCAGTATCCTCAGCAGATTGTGAAAGGGTCCAAATGACCAAGATCAAAGTGGAGAATCCGGTTGTAGAACTGGACGGGGATGAAATGACCCGGATCATCTGGGATTTCATCAAACAGAAGCTGATCCTCCCCTATCTCGATATTGACCTTAAATACTATGATCTTGGCATTGAGGAGCGTGACCGGACGGACGACCAGATCACCGTCGATGCGGCCGAGGCGATCAAGCAGTACGGCGTTGGCGTCAAATGCGCGACCATCACCCCCGATGAGGCCCGCGTTGAGGAGTTTGGCCTCAAGCGCATGTACCGCTCCCCGAACGGCACCATCCGCAACATCCTGGGCGGTGTGATCTTCCGCCAGCCGATCATCTGCTCGAACGTGCCACGCCTTGTGCCTGGCTGGACCAAACCCATTGTGGTTGGCCGCCATGCGTTTGGCGATCAGTACCGCGCCACCGATTTCCGGTTCCCTGGTGCGGGCAAGCTGACAATCAAATTTGTCGGTGAGGACGGCGAGACCATCGAGCGCGAGGTGTTCGACGCACCCTCATCCGGTGTCACCGTGGCGATGTACAACCTGGACGATTCGATCCGCGACTTTGCCCGGGCCTCGATGAATTACGGCCTTTCTCTCGGCTGGCCGGTGTATCTGTCCACCAAAAATACGATCATGAAGGCCTATGACGGCCAGTTCAAGGATCTGTTCCAGGAAGTGTTCGACACGGAGTTTGCCGACAAATTCAAGGAAGCCGGCATCACCTATGAACACCGCCTGATCGACGACATGGTTGCCTGTGCCATGAAGTGGAATGGCGGCTATGTCTGGGCCTGTAAAAACTATGATGGCGACGTGCAGTCGGACACGGTGGCCCAGGGCTTCGGCTCGCTGGGACTGATGACGTCCGTGCTGATGACGCCGGATGGAAAAACCGTTGAGGCCGAGGCCGCGCACGGCACGGTAACACGCCACTACCGTCAGCACCAGGCAGGGCATGAGACCTCCACCAACTCCATCGCCTCGATCTATGCCTGGACCGGCGGCCTGAAG
Source organism: Alphaproteobacteria bacterium (assembly GCA_030427145.1). GTDB lineage: Bacteria > Pseudomonadota > Alphaproteobacteria > Rhodobacterales > Rhodobacteraceae > Amaricoccus > Amaricoccus tamworthensis. Next base: position 162,355 of record JAUHWT010000001.1, read on the forward strand.
CATCGCGCCAAGCTCGACGACAATGCGGAGCTACTGAACTTTGCCGAGACTCTCGACAAGGTTGTGGTGGACACGGTCGAGAGCGGCTTCATGACCAAGGATCTCGCGCTGCTCGTCGGGCCGGACCAGAAATGGCTGACCACGACCGGCTTCCTTGAGAAGATCGACGCCAACCTGCAAAAAGCACTGGGTGGCTGACCCGATTGGCCGAGCAGACGGAAACAGCGCCCGAAGCGCCCCGCCACACCCTGTTTGAGGACGTTCAGGGCATTGTTTTCGGCACCGCCATGATGGCGGTCGGTCTCGGACTACTTCAGCATCTGGGCCTTGTCACGGGCCAGACCGCCGGGCTGTCGCTGCTGATATCCAAATGGACCGGGCTTGGATTTGGCCCGGTCTTTTTCGTGATCAACCTGCCGTTCTACTGGTTCGGCTTTGTCCGCATGGGGCGGAGGTTCACGATCAAGACATTTGCCGCCGTCGGGCTCATGTCCTTTTTCTCCATGGTCCAGCCCCATGTGCTGAATTTCGAGGGGGTGAACCCCTATGCGGGCGCGGTCATCGCCGGGATGATCCTGGCGGCGGGGCTGTTGGCGGTGTTTCGACACGGGGCCAGCATGGGCGGTTTTGGTATTCTGGCTCTCTTCTTTCAGGACCGGTTCGGATTTCGGGCCGGATGGTTTCAGATGGCGGTGGATGCCATGGTGTTTGCGCTGGCGGCGATTACGATTTCGCCATTCACACTGCTGCTTTCCGTGATCGGGGCCGCCGTGATGAACGCCATCATCGGCATAAACCACAGACGCGACCGTTACGTGGCCATGTAGGGCCCCAGACATGAAACGGGGGCGGATCGGATGATCCGCCCCCTATCACGTCGAGACAGGTTTCGATGTCCAAACGGGACTGTTTCTCAAGCCGTGGCGGCTCAGAGCGTGCCGTAGAACTCGTCCACTTCGCGCTTGGCCTCTTCCTTGGTCTTACCATATTTCTGCTGGATAAGTCCTTCCAGCTGCTCACGGTTTCCCTGTGCCTGCTGAAGTTCATCGTCGGTCAGCTCGCCCCATTTCTCACGGGCCTTGCCACTCCACTCTTTCCAGTTGCCTTCGATGGTGTCGCTATTGATAGCCATTGTTATCGTCCTCCATTCGCTCGTTGCTTATGTCGGAACAACCACAGGACAGCGATAAAGTTCCAAAGGGCCGATCACGAAAAATGGACTGGCCGCTGGCTTGAATCAGGCGCCTTCGACAACCATCAGATCGCGTACCGATGCGTCCCGAGCGAACTCCAGAGCCGCCTGGTAGGCGTCCGATCTGTAGCACGCCTCCGCATCCTCCAGCGTGGGAAACTCGATGACCACATTTCGGGCGCGCTCGTTGCCCTCAAGCTGAACAAAACGCCCGCCGCGTGCCAGGAATTTGCCGCCATGGGCCAGAATCGGCTCCGTCGCAGCCTTTGCATATTTGGCGTAGGACTCCTCGTCCGTGACGTTGACATGCGCAATCCAGTAGGCCGGCATGGTGTTTCTCCCTGTTGTTGGTTTTAGAGCAGAGCCCGCGCGGCCTCGATCGCTTCCGGCGCTTTGGACGCATCCTGTCCGCCACCCTGGGCCATGTCCGGTCGGCCGCCGCCGCCCTTGCCGCCGGTTGCACTGGCCGCCGCACGCACGATGTCGACCGCGGAGACTTTTGACGTGAGGTCATCGGTCACACCGGCCGCAACCGCGACGCGGCCGTCGGTATCCGCGATGAGCAGGATCACACCGGAGCCGATTTTGGCTTTGTGTTCATCAATCAGACCCCGCAGATCCTTACCCGGAACCCCGCTGAGAACCTGCGCGAGGAATGCGGTGCCGTTGACGTCTTCCGGCTCCGACCCACCGGCGCCATCGCCGCCGGCCATGGCCAGTTTGCGGCGCAGGTCGGCAATTTCCTGGGTCTGGGAGCGGCGCTCATCCAGCATTGCGCGCAAACGGCCCGTGATTTCGGCTGGCGGGGCTTTAAGAAGCCCGGCGGCCTCGTTCAGCACGGCCTCCGCCTGGGCCACGTGGTCAATGGCAGCAGAGCCCGTAACCGCCTCGATCCGACGTACGCCACCGGAAGACGCGGCCTCGGAGAGCAGTTTGAACAGGCCAATCTCGCCCGTGCGGCCGACATGCGTGCCACCGCAGAGTTCGAGGGAATAGGTTCGGCCGTCCGAGCCGATGCCGCTACCATCCTGGGAACCCATGGAGACCACGCGGACCTCGTCGCCGTATTTCTCACCGAAGAGAGCGCGTGCGCCAAGTTTTTGGGCGTCGTCCGGGGTCATGATGCGCGTATTCACCTGGCCGTCCTGCCGGATGAAGGCATTCACCTCCGCCTCGACCCGCGACAGTTCGGCGGGCGTCATGGCTTTCGTATGGGTGAAGTCAAACCGAAGACGGTCGGGCGCAACCAGTGAGCCCCGCTGTGCGACGTGGTCACCAAGCGCCTGCCGGAGCGCCTCATGCATGAGATGCGTGGCGGAGTGGTTGGCGCGGATCATCTGGCGCCGGTCATGGTCAACCATTAGCTGGGCGGAGCTGTCCGGCTTGACACTGCCTTCGGTGACGGTGCCAATATGCACAAACACGCCGGCTTTTTTGCGTACGTCGGTTACTTCGACAAGGCCGCCTTCGACGCGGATGTTTCCCGCATCGCCGACCTGGCCGCCGGATTCAGCGTAAAACGGTGTCTGGTTCAGGACGATCTGGACGGGGGTGCCTGCCCCGGCCTCGGTGGCCTCCTTGCCGTCAACCACGAGGGCGGCGATCTGACCTTCCGCGGTTTCGGAATCATAGCCGAGGAACTCAGTTGGTCCTACGCGGTCGGCGATATCAAACCAGATTGTCTCGTCGGCGGTTTCTCCCGATCCGGCCCAGGCCGCACGGGCTTTCCGCTTCTGCTCGGCCATGGCGGTCTCAAAGCCCTCGACATCGACCGACCGGGATTTCTCCCGCAGGGCATCCTGGGTCAGGTCGAGTGGGAAGCCATAGGTGTCATAGAGGCGGAACGCCGTCTCGCCGGGCAGAACGGCGTCCTCCGGCAGACCGGCCAGTTCCTCGTCGAGCAGACGCAGACCCCGGTCCAGCGTGGTGCGGAAGCGGGTTTCCTCGGCCAGCAGGGTTTCCTCAACCAGGGCCTGGGCGCGCGACAGTTCGGGGAATGCCGCGCCCATCTGGGTCACCAGCGCGGGGACCAGGCGGTGCATGACCGGATCCTGGGTGCCAAGCTGATGCGCGTGGCGCATGGCGCGACGCATAATTCGGCGCAGAACGTAGCCGCGCCCCTCGTTGGAGGGCAGAACACCATCTGCGATCAGGAACGAGGTCGAGCGAAGGTGGTCCGCAATGACGCGGTGATGAACATTGCCCGGGCCGTCCGGGTCTGCGTTGGTCACATGGGCCGATGCCTCAATCAGGGCGCGCATCAGGTCGGTGTCGTAGTTGTCATGCTTGCCCTGAAGCACGGCGCCGATGCGCTCGAGCCCCATGCCCGTGTCGATGGACGGCCGCGGCAGATCGGCGCGGGAGCCGTCAGCAAACTGCTCGAACTGCATGAACACAAGGTTCCAGATCTCGATGAACCGGTCGCCATCCTCATCGGGGCTGCCCGGAGGGCCACCGGCGACGGAAGGACCGTGATCATAGAAGATTTCGGAACAGGGACCGCAGGGACCGGTCGCACCCATGGACCAGAAATTGTCGTCGGTCGCGATGCGGATGATCTTCTCATCCGGCAGTCCGGCGACCTTTTTCCACAGATCCGCCGCCACGTCATCGTCGTGATAAACGGTGACGAGCAGCTTGTCTTTCGGCAAGCCAAATTCCTGGGTCAGAAGGTTCCAGGCGTAGGGGATCGCATTTTCCTTGAAGTAATCCCCAAAGGAAAAGTTGCCCAGCATCTCGAAGAACGTGTGGTGACGTGCGGTATAGCCGACATTGTCGAGATCATTGTGTTTGCCGCCGGCGCGGACACATTTCTGGCTGGTGACAGCGGTGGAGTAGTCTCGACGCTCGATACCGGTGAACAGGTTCTTGAACTGAACCATGCCGGCATTGACGAACATCAGGGTCGGGTCGTTGCGCGGCACCAGCGAGGAACTGGGCACCGCCGCGTGGCCTTTGTCGCTGAAATAGTCGAGAAAAGTGGTACGAATATCGTTCAGGCTGGCCATATGATCCGGTTCCGCGACTTCAGGCCGGTCGATTATCTCAACCGGCCAGGATTGTTAGAGAACCGTTTGTTAGCCGCACAAATGGAAACTGTCCACGCCCGTCATCATGGCGGGCCGGATTCCGGCCCACCGGGAGGTGTCAGTCGTCCAGAACCTCACTGGTTTCGGCTTTGGACATTTCGAAATCCAGACCATGGGCAGCGCGGATTTTATCTTCAATGGACAAGGCGATATCCGGGTTGTCCTTCAGGAAGTTTTTCGCGTTTTCCCGACCCTGTCCGATGCGCTGATCGTCGAAGGAATACCAGGCACCGGATTTCTCAACCACACCAGCCTTCACGCCAAGGTCAATAAGCTCGCCACGTTTAGAGATGCCCTCGCCATACATGATGTCGAATTCGACCTGTTTGAACGGTGGCGCGACCTTGTTCTTGACGATCTTGACGCGGGTGGAGTTGCCAACAACCTCGTCCCGGTCCTTGATTGCTCCGATGCGGCGGATGTCGAGACGGACACTGGCGTAGAACTTCAGGGCGTTGCCGCCGGAGGTGGTTTCCGGGCTGCCGAACATCACGCCGATTTTCATGCGGATCTGGTTGATGAAGATCACCATGCAATGCGAGCGGCTGATCGCGGAGGTCAGCTTGCGCATGGCCTGGCTCATCAGACGGGCCTGGGCACCGACCTGATGGTCGCCCATGTCGCCCTCAAGCTCGTTCTTCGGCGTCAGCGCGGCCACGGAGTCCACAACCACAACCGACACGGCGCCTGAGCGTACAAGGGTTTCGGTAATCTCCAGCGCCTGCTCGCCCGTGTCGGGCTGGCTGATCAGCATGTCGTCGATATTGACGCCGAGCTTTTTGGCATAGACCGGATCAAGTGCATGCTCCGCATCGACGAAGGCACATATGCCGCCGGTTTTCTGCTCCTCAGCGATTACGTGCAGGGCCAGGGTCGTTTTACCCGAGCTTTCCGGACCGTAGATCTCAATGATACGCCCCTTGGGCAGACCGCCGATGCCAAGCGCCACGTCGAGGCCGATGGACCCTGTGGAGATTGCCTCCACATCCAGAGCCGGGGTCTGACCCAATCGCATGATTGAGCCTTTTCCAAAGCTGCGCTCAATCTGCGATAGTGCGGATTCCAGCGCCTTCTGCTTGTCCATTCCACGCCTTTCGGAAAAATTCACAACTGGAGAATTCATTCTCGACCTCTTATTCCATAGATGCCGGTCCGCGGCAATCAGACAAATGTTCCATATTTGTTCCTTGACGTAACATGAGACCAAAACAGGAACATTGCAATGGTAAACCGGTCGAAAATTAACCTTGTCTGATAAAGTTAACCGGGGGTTACCCCCGGCCACCATTACGCCTCAATGGCGTCTTTTACCCGCTCGGTGAGTTCGGTGAGCGTGAACGGCTTGGGCAGGAAGGTGGATTCCGGCACGCCCGCGTCGCCACCAACAAACACGTCTTCGGTATAGCCGGACATGAAGATCACCTTGCTGTCGGGCCGTGTCTTGATGGCCTCACGCACCCAGGCGGGACCATCGAGCCCCGGCATGATCACGTCCGAGAGCATGACATCCACGTGCAGGCTCTCATCCGAGAGATGCTCAAGGGCCTCCTCGCCCGACGCAGCCTCAATCACCGTGTACCCGCGAAGCTGAAGGGCACGCGCGGCGAAGGACCGCACGGCGTCCTCGTCCTCGACAAGCAGAACCATGCCACGGCCGGTCTGGTCGCGGGTCTGTTTGTGCTCGATCTCCTCGACAACCTCCTCCTCGTCATGGTCGTAGGCCGGGAGATAGATCGTGAAGGCCGCACCACCGCCCTCCGGGCTGGAGGCAAAAATGAAGCCGCCGGTCTGTTTGATGATGCCGTATGCGGTGGACAGCCCGAGCCCGGTGCCCTCGCCAACCTGTTTGGTCGTGTAGAACGGCTCGAAGATCTTGTTGAGTTTGTCCTCGGGAATACCCGTGCCGCTGTCGGCCACCTCAATGACCACGTAGTCGCCCTTGTAGACGACGGCACGGTCGCGGTGCAGGTCCTCGTCCAGGTGGACGTTCCGGCTCGTGATCTTGACCTCGCCGCCCTGCGGCATTGCATCGCGGGCGTTCACGACGAGGTTCATGATCACCTGTTCAAGCTGCCGCTGGTCGACGCGCACGGGCGCGAGGTCCGAGCCGTGCTTCATGGTGAGTGTGACCTTTTCGCTCAGCAGGCGATTGAGCAAGTGCGACAGTTCCGCCAGCGTGTCCTGAAGGTTCACAACCGTCGGGCGCAGGGTCTGCTTACGCGAGAAGGCCAGCAGCTGCCGCACCAGGGCCGCGGCGCGGTTGGCGTTCTGGCGGATCTGCATCAGATCGCCATGTTCCACATCCGCCATGTCGTGACGCATGAGAAGCAGGTCACAGTGGCCGTTGATGGCGGTCAGCAGGTTGTTGAAGTCATGCGCCACACCGCCGGCAAGCTGGCCCACGGCCTGCATCTTCTGGCTCTGCACGAACTGGGCCTCGAGGGTTTTCAGTTCCGTGGCGTCGCTCAGCACGGCCATAACGGCAGGCTCGCCCTCGTGGAACGTGCGGGAGAAGGCGACCTGAAGAAATATCTCATGCCCATCCAGCCGGCCACGCGCGACTTCGGAGCGTCCAATACCGAGGCCCCGCATGGTATCGGCGAGACGCTCGGGGATGGAGCGGCCCAAACCGTCGATCATAGAGGCAAGATTGCTGCCCGGCGCCGCGTCCACGCCCAGAAGCTGCCGCGCGGAGCGGTTGGCATATCCCAGCGTGCCGTCGGGTGAGAGACGGGCAAGCGCCACGGGAAGGTCCTCAAGGAAGCGGTCAGGAGTCAGGCCCGATATCTCGGTGCCATCCAACGGCACCATCAGGAAATCGCGCGTACCGGAGACCTCCGCCAGTTGAACCATCCGCACGGCCATTCCCTGCTCGGCAAGAACATGAATGCCACCGGGTTCAAATGGTGGATCAGCCAGAAGGTCATTCAAAAGCCCGGTGGCGGAATCCAGCAGCCGTTCAGCCGCCGGGTTGTGCGCCACGATACGGTCATCAGCGTCGAGGCGAATCCAGGGTGTGGCAATTTTTGCGAAACTCTCATCGCCCGGCAGGCTCGCGACAATACGCTCCGCCCGCCACAGCAGCATGTCCTCACCAGCCCGCACCACGGAGATGCGCCGGTCGCCATTTGCGGATTTCTCCGACGCGGCCCCATTCGTGCCCGCCTCCATGGTGAGACGGTACATCGAGGCGCCGGGATCGCTCAGCCAGTCCTCCAGACGGCCGGCCGCCCTGGCTGACGGGTTCTCGCCAAGGAAATTTCCCGACAGATCGGTAAAATAAACCGGATCGATGTCGCCGTCATACCATTCCGCCCAAGCGGAAACGGCCGGGGCATCGGTTTCGTCAGCTTTCCTCGCCACATGCAGGACATAGGCACCAAAAATGGTCAGGGACACGGACAGGGCAAGAGGCACCGGTACCGGACCAGGCCAAAGCCCCGAAATGCACCCCAGTAATATGGCCATTCCCGTACAGATCAGCAGGTAGGCGTATCTTCGCTCCCCAGGCCGCGCGGATCCGTCGCTCGTCAGTGTTTGCGTCACGCAATTCTTCCAATGGATCAAGGCATTTACATTATATACACGTCTCACCAATCACAAACAGGGTTAATTCATCATTAACCGGCTGAAAAAATTACCTATTTTTTAAACTTTTGACCCGTGGGTGAAAATCGGCTGACCCATTGAAAAACAACCGGAAATTTAGTTCAGCACAACCTGAACACCCCAGGGTTCCCGCTGGCGAAGCCGCTTTTCAGGCCGGTGCGCGCAGGCGGGCGGCATAAAAACCGTCGCCGCCGTCGAGCGGGCTGAACCGCCGGTCGCCCTCACTTTGCCAATCCGGATGACGTGCCAGAAAAGCTTTAACCCTGTCCTCATTCTCGCATTTCAGGAGAGAGCAGGTGGCGTAGCAGATCAGACCACCGGGTCGGACATGAGCGGTTGCCGCATCCAGAATACTGTCCTGAAGCGGCGGGAATTCCGCGAGACGCTCCTCCGTCAACAGCCAGCGTCCGCCAGGTTTGCGCCGCCAGGCCCCGGTGCCGGAACAGGGCGCATCCACGAACACAAGATCACAGACAGGCCCCAGCGCCGCGCGTTCCTTATCGGTCAAAATCTCAACCGTGGCACCCGCCCGGCCCGCGCGGGCGGGAAGGTCGGTCATGCGGCGGGGAAAGGCGTCCCAGGCCATGAGGCGCCCCTCACCATGCATCGAACAGGCGAGCGAGAGGGATTTCCCTCCACCCCCTGCACAGTAGTCGAGCACGGTCATGCCCGGCTCCGCCCCGGCAAAATCGGAGGCAAGCTGGCTGGAGAGGTCCTGAAGCTCGACCATACCCTGGCTGTAGGCGCGACTGTTTTTCACAAGACGCGGGTTTTCCACCACCCGCAGGGCATTCGGCGCGTCCGGAAGCGGCTCCACATAGATCCCGTCACGGGCCAGGACCACGGTCGACGCCTTGATGCCGGTCTTGAGCGTATTGACCCGCAGATCCACAGGCGCGCGGGACTGCATGGCCTGCATGATCTCCTCAAGATCTCCGCCGAGGGAGACCTCAAGCTCGGGCAGCAGAAAATCCGGCACATCCAGCCGAATGGCGGTGGGCGCGGAGGCAAGCGCGTCCGTCGGTTTCGGCATCTCATCCGGGCCAACAGAATCGGGGCAGAACCGCTCGCCGGTGAAAAGCCCGTCAATATCCGAGCCTTTTTCCACCTCGGCCGCCAGAATGATGGCCCGTCCGGTATCGGCACCACCCAGCCAGCCCAGAGACCGTCGCCGGCGAAGGCCATCAAAGACCAGATCGCGGATGGCGGCGCGATCCTTGGAGCCCGCAAAACGGCTGCCACGGGCCCAGCGTGTCAGTGCCCGTTCGGCGGGTTCTCCGGCAATAATCTCGTCTAGCAGCGCAATGGCGGCGGAAAGTCGGGCACCAGGAATCATGAAATTCCATTGCCCGCAAACGCCCCTGGGCGCAACCCAAAGCCCCCTCACGGGGTCTCAAAAACACCGGCGTTAACCTCTCCAAGGGTGACAGATGCCGCGGCTTCGGTTAACCATGCCTTAATAATACTCTTGGGGGGAGATGCGATCACTGCGAAGGTGATCGTAAAGGTTTTATTCAAACCCCAATAAAATTTGACTCAAACAACCCGGCATTTCCCGGGGCAAATCTTACACTTGTAACAATGAATGGCGCAGTATCATGTCCACATTTTCCCGCACCGCAGCTTCCACCAATGGTAACGATGTCATCAATGGCACAACCGGCAATGACACCCTGAAAGGCCTCGACGGCAACGACCGCCTGTTCGGCGACAGGGGGCGCGACCGCCTTCTGGGTGGGGACGGCAACGACACCCTGATCGGCGGCGGAGGAAACGACTACTTCAAAGGTGGCCGCGGGTCGGACACCGCGGACTACTCGGACCAGTCCGTGGACATGAAAATTCACCTGGGCAGCGAATTTGCCCGCTTCATCAACCGCAGTTGGGCCGACGAGACACTCAAAAGCATCGAGAACATCATCGCGGGCTCCGGCAACGACGACATTACCGGCAACGACGACTCCAACCTGCTGCAGGGCGGCGACGGTGACGACTACCTGAACGGCGGCAAGGGCAAGGACACGCTCGAAGGCGGCGCGGGCAACGACACACTCGATGGGGGTGGCGGCACGGACCTGCTGGACGGCGGAGAAGGGTTTGATATCGCCGACTATTCGGGGCTGACGTCGGATGTGGATGTGGAATTGGACGGTGGTTACAATTCGGATGGCAGCATTATTTTCCTGGGCAAATCCTGGAACCCGGAAACTCTGATTTCCATAGAGGGCGTGTGGACAGGTTCAGGCAACGATCGCATTGATGCGGGGGGACGCAACAACAAGGACACCGAAATTCACGGTGGAGCAGGAGACGATACTATCTTGGGCGGAGATGGTAGCGATTTTCTCCATGGCGGCGACGGCGACGATTTAATTTACGGAGAAGCCGGACCAACCAACGGGGATCATTATTCGTCGGAGTTTCTGAGCTTTGATACACTCTTAGGCGGAGAAGGAGACGACATTTTCAGCCTCGATTTTGGCGGGCAGGATGAATTCGACGGTGGCAATGGCAATGATACAGCCGAATTTTCATGGCGTTATTCCCATGATTTTTTCATCAATGACGATGACCAGTTGTACGTACAGCGCGGGTACATGGCCACGGCAGGAGTGGTGGTGGATCTGACAACGACGACCGACAACGTGAACTACGTCGGAATATTCAGCTCGACCCAGGCAACCGAGACCGGGGATTCCATAAAGAACATCGAAAACATCATTACCGACGACGGGAACGACCTCATCATCGGCAATAACGAACGCAACCTCTTCCGAAGCGGCGACGGAGACGACACCCTCTACGGGGGCAAAGGGCGCGACGAACTTTACGGGCAGGATGGAGACGACATACTTGCCGGCGGCGGTGGCACCGACACCTTGGTCGGTGGCAGGGGCACGGACATCGCCGACTATGGCGACACTGAAGCCGAAATACTCGTGAACCTGAAAACACAGACTGTCAGTTTTCCCACCAAATCCTGGAAGGATGAGGAACTTCGGTCCATTGAGGGCGTGTATACCGGTTCCGGTGACGACACCCTGAAAGGCGACGGAAACGACAACATTCTGGATGGAGGCTCCGGTTCGGACGAGATCCGTGGCCGTGGGGGAAACGACACCGTGAGCTACGAGTCGCATGTCGACGGGATGAACATCAACCTGGAATCGGGACGCGGCGCGTCCACCGGTTCTGCGAGCGAAATGGACAAGCTCAGATCCATCGAAAATGTCATTGGAAGCCGTGGCGATGACGAAATTTTCGGGGACGAAAATGCCAATGTGCTGGATGGCAACGATGGTGACGATAACGTTTACGGCGGCGACGGCGACGACATCATTCTGATCTCGAAGGGCGCGGATTACCTTGACGGGGGAGATGGCACTGACACCCTAAAAGTAGCCTTTGAGGATGAATTCGAAGCCAATACGTTTCACAGCGATTACATGGAAGGTCACGATTACTCATTTACCAGCGACTCCAGGCTGGAACTTAATCTGGAAGTGGATTTGGCGGGCGGCTACCTGACATTTGATCTCGATGGCAGCCATAGCACCAACTTTGCTGGATTTGAGGTGGTCAAAGGAACTCCCGGTGATGACAGCATGACAGGTTCATCCGGAGCCGATGAAATATGGGTATATGGTGGGAATAATGTTGTCCGGGGACGTGGCGGCGACGACAAAATCTATGGAGGTGGAACCTTTGAAGACTGGGATACTGGTCAGCCAAATTTCAGTTCAAGTTATCCTGATTACGAAGCCTCAGAGGAAATTCTCTTAGGCGGCGGTGGCAACGATACGATCTATGGCGGCGGATTCCTCAGCGGTGGCGGTGGTGACGATGAACTGCATGGCTCAAGATGGTATTACTATTCTTGGGGCGACACTGAGAGCCTGGTCATGTCCGGTGGAAACGGGGCTGATAGGTTTGTGTTTAGCGATGAAACTACCTACTCGGATCCGTACTATGAACAAGGGATTGGAATGAATGGTGAAGTGTTGGATTTTAATCCAACTGAAGGCGACAAAATAGCTGTCGACCTGTCCTACTATTATGATGAGGACGGCCTGCCCGAAATCATACTAAACGAAGGAGATGAAGCCAGGGTGGGAGAATTTGTCCACTATCAGGACAGTTCAGATACGATAATCCTCTATCAGACTTGGGAAGACTACGATTCCTCACAGGAACATATGACCATCCGCCTCACCGACTACACCGGCGAATTGACCGAAAGCGACATCCTGTTCGTTTGATCGCCTCAAGCAACTCGCGAAACAAAAAAAGCCCCGGACCATCATGGTCCGGGGCCTTTTTGTAACCGGGTAAACCCGGATCAGGCGGCGACGCGGCCGTCGAGGACGCTTCCGACCTGTTCCTGGGCCGCGACTTCCTCGACACCGTTTACGGCGGCGACCTCGCGGGTCAGGCGTTCGAGGGCGGCCTCGTAGAGCTGACGCTCGGAATAGGACTGTTCGCGCTGATCGTCATTGCGGTGAAGGTCGCGAACGACCTCGGCGATGGAGATCAGGTCGCCGGAATTGATCTTCTGCTCATATTCCTGGGCGCGGCGGGACCACATGGCGCGTTTCACGCGGGCACGGCCCTTGAGCGTTGCGATGGCACGCTCCACGATGTCGGTGGAGGACAGCGCGCGCATGCCAACGGCCGTGGCTTTCGCGGTCGGAACGCGCAGGGTCATTTTGTCTTTTTCAAACTGGATGACAAACATTTCCAGGGTAAGACCGGCAACCTCCTGCTCGTCGATTGACACGATCTGGCCCACACCGTGGGCGGGGTAGACCACATACTCATTGGGGCTGAACTCAGCCGTCTTTTTTGACCTGCTCATATTGAGTGTCACATCCTTCTGACCAGCCAGGGTTGGTTCACCATCAGACAAAAAAAACCGCGCGATTGACGAGCAACCCCAGTTTCATCCGCCATTTGGCTTGTTTTCAAGCGCCGAAATGAGTCGGCACCGGCCCCTGGACCATTTGTACCCGCCTAGTATATCAGATTTTAACAGGATATGAAAGTGGTGTGACCAAAGCGGTTAAAAAAACGCCACAAACCGAACAAAACCGAAACCTGACCTGCAAAAATGCAGGGCGGGCGGATTAACCGCCCTCGCCAGGGGCTTCGGAGAAGTATTTCTCCAGCTTGCCGGTTTCCCCGTCACGCTCCTGCGCTTCGGGCAGTTCATCTTTCTTGGTGATGATCACCGGCCACTGTTCGGAATATTTGCGGTTGAACTCAACCCAGTTCTCCATGTCCGGCTCGGTATCCGGGCGGATGGCATCGGCGGGGCATTCCGGCTCACAGACGCCGCAGTCAATGCACTCATCGGGATGGATCACCAGCATGTTCTCACCCTCGTAGAAACAGTCCACGGGGCACACCTCCACGCAGTCGGTGTATTTGCAGGCGATGCAGTTGTCGGTCACGACATAGGTCATTTGGGTCGCAGCCTCAAAATCAGTGGTTGTTTGGCAAAGCCTGTCACGCTTCACGGTGCTATTTATCAAGCCTGACCGGAGGTTCAAGGGTCCGTACCGGTCGATTAGCCCTGTTCCGCGACTTCCTCGTATAAAAGCCGTGCCTCGGTGGCCGGACCACGTCTCTCCGCGATTGCGGTGATTCGCACCACGTGCAGACGGTCATGCAACGCAAAGGAGAGTCCGTCGCCAGGCTTCACCATCGTAGCGGGTTTGCTGACGCGCTTTGAATTCACCCGCACGCGGCCTTTCGACACCAGTTCGGTTGCCAGGCTGCGGGTTTTGCAAAAACGCGCGTGCCAGAGCCATTTATCCAGACGGATGGACTCCGGCGGCCGGGCGCCCTCGCTCAAATTTTGTCCTTGAGCGCCGCGAGAGCCGCAAACGGGCTGTCGGGATCCATTGGTTTCTGGTGCCTCGACCGGTTGCCACGGTCTTTCTGATTCTTCCGGTTGTCATCGGCCGATTTGCGGTCAGGCTTCCGGTTGCCCTTGCGGCCATCCTGGCCCTTGGCGCGCTGATCGCCGGATTTGCCCTGGGGTTTGCCGGACCTGGCGCCCCTTCCCTGTGCGCCCTGCGGACGCTGGCGGTTTTTGCGGGGCGCGCGGGTGAAGATGTAGTAGGTCTCCGTCTCGGCCGGGGCGTCAGTCTGCTCCGCAGAGGCCTCGGCGGTTGCTTCCGGTGCTGGATCCGTGGGCTGTTCCTGTTCCGGGGCCGCCTCACCGGGTGCCTCGGCAGGTTCCGACGCAGCTTCCGCTGATTCGGCCTCCGGCATTGGCTCCGCCGGCGTCCCGGAGACCGTGGTCTCACCGGTCTCGCCGGTTGCCTCCGGCTCGGCAGGCTTATCAGCCTCAGCCGTCGTTTCGGCAGCAGCCTCAGCTTTGGGCGCGCGAACCTTCGGCCTTGTACCCTCCTGCGCCTGGTAGCCCAGGCCCTCCATAAGCTTGGCAAACTGCTCCAGCGTCAGACCACAAATGGACAGCATATCCGGCGTGGCCTCGAAGCCGGCACGGGCGTCAAGCGGGCGCAGCATGTCGGCCAGACGCTCCAGCATGTCGATGCGAATGGCCCGCTCACCCGCCGCCCGGTAACCGGCACGCGCATGATATTTGGCGGGCGTGCCTTCCGTCACCGGTACGGTCACAAGACCCGGCGGCGGCGATTCGGGGAATTCCGTCAGGCCGTCCATCAGCGAGCACAGAACAAGCCGCATCCGCGTCGGCGCGGGCTTGAGCAGCAGCGGCATGAAAATGGTGAACTGACCGAAACGGACACCGTGCTTGCGCAGACCGGCGCGCTGTTCCTGTTCCAGTGCCTTGATATCACCGGCAATTTCCGAACGCGGAATTACACCCAGCGCCTCAACCAGACGGAAGGCAATCCCGCGGGCCATGCCGGACAGAGCCTCATCGTCGCGCATCGCAATCAGCGGCTCAAACAGCGCAGCGATGCGGCGGTCCACAAAATGGCCAAGACGGCGACGGACTTTTTCCGCAATCTCGGGACCTGCATCCTCGTCCACGAAAGGTTTGACCTGAGGGCTCAGGACATCGGCCCCGGCCACAAGACGGCCAACCGCGTGTTCACCCCACATCAGACCACCCTGTTCGGTAATATCGAACTCGGTGTCCGGCGCGTTGTAGAACTTGTCGGAGCGCAGTGAAAACACGGGCGCGAGAGCGGCTATTGCGGCGGCCCGCAGGGTCGGAACCTGTTCGGCATCCGCATTGGGGTCGAGCTGGAAACGAAACCCCTCGAGTTTGCCGATGAACTGGTCGTCAATTGACACCTCACCGGTCTCAGTCACAGTCGCCACAAGGCTCTCCCTCTGTTTCAACCGGCGCATCAGCACTGACGTGCGCCGGTCCACAAATCGCTGGGTCAGACGCAGATGCAATGCGTCCGACAGGCGGTCTTCTACCGCACGGGTCTCATTTCGCCAATGGTCAGAATCATCAATCCATCCCTTCCGTTGCGCGACGTAGGTCCATGTGCGGATATACGCCAGGCGCTTGGACAGGGCATCGATGTCCCCGTCGGTCCGGTCGATGCGTGAAACGCGTGAGCTGAGCCAGTCCTCGGGGATGCCCTTACCTGTTCGAAGGAACGAAAACAGCTGGGAACACAGGGAAACATGCTCGGTCGGAGACACCTTGCGGAAATCCGGCACGCGGCACACGTCCCAAAGGAGTCGCACATCGCGACCGTCGCGGACATCATCCCGCAGGGACGGCAAAGCGGAGAGGCTTCGCAGCGTCAGAAGGTCATCGGCTTCGCGGGCGCGGAGCAGATCGGGATGATCCGGCGGGGCCTCCAGGCTCTCGATAAGGGCCCGGACCGTGCCGAATTCGAGACGGTGGTTGCGCCATTGCAGCTTGCGCAGCGGAGCGAAACGGTTTTCCTCGATGGACTCGATGGTATCGGCGTCCAGTTCGCCCGCGTCGCCGGTTACGCCGAAGGTGCCATCCGTCGTGTAGCGCCCGGCCCGTCCGGCGATCTGCGCCAATTCGTTGGGTTGCAGAGCACGTCTCTGCCGCCCATCGAACTTCCAAAGGCCGGAGAACGCCACGTGGTTGATGTCGAGGTTCAGCCCCATGCCGATGGCATCCGTCGCCACCAGATGATCGACATCGCCGTTCTGATAGAGCGCGACCTGCGCGTTGCGCGTGCGCGGACTGAGCGCCCCCATCACAACCGCCGCACCACCCTTTTGTCGGCGCAGAAGCTCGGCAATGGCATAGACGTCATCCACCGAAAAGCCGACGATCGCACTGCGGGAGGGAATGCGGCTCAACTTGCGTGCGCCGGTCCAGGTCAGTCGTGAAAAGCGGTCGCGATGGACGAACTGCGCCTCCGGGATCAGGTTGGCGATCCGGGGCTTGATAGAATCCGCGCCCATGAACAGCGTCTCGGAGGTCCCACGGGCATTCAGCAGCCGGTCGGTAAAAACATGCCCGCGGTCAGGGTCGGCGCATAGCTGGATCTCATCCACCGCCAGGAAATCCGGCAACAGATCGGTGGGCATCGCCTCGACGGTACAGACCCACCATGCGGCGCGGGGCGGGACGATGCGCTCCTCTCCGGTGATCAGCGCGACCACGGACGGGCCGCGGATGGCGACAATCCGGTCGTAGACCTCCCGCGCCAGGAGCCGCAGGGGCAGGCCAATTACGCCGGTGCGGTGACCCAGCATACGCTCGATCGCGTAGTGGGTTTTGCCCGTGTTGGTCGGCCCAAGTACCGCCGTTACCTGGCCATGCCTGCTCATTGCCATGAATACCGTTCCTGACCGGTTTTGACCCTAGAGGTCGACCTCGCCCCTGCTGCGCTCAAGGCGCAGGATCGCCTCATCCGTTTCCGGACGGTTCGGATTTATGCGCTGCACCTCACGCAGGGCCTGCAAAGCGAGGTCGGGTTCATCCATTATCTCAAACATCGTCGCCAAACCTGACAGGGCCCCAAAATGGTCGGGGTTCAGTGCCAGTGTGCGCTCCACATCCATAATCGACAGGGAGTATTCCTCCGTCAGGAAAAAGGCTGTCGCCCGGGCGTTCCAACCCTCGGCAAAATCGGGTGCATGATCGGTCAGCGCGGAGAAATGTTCAACCGCCTCATCAATGCGCCCCTCCTCGATGGCCTTTTTGCCACGCATGAGCAGCAGATCCATCGAGCGAGACCCCGAGCGGGACCAGATGCCCGCAATCTCGTTCTCGATCCGGCGCCAGTCTTCCTGGCCAGGTTCCGCCAGTTCCGCGAGCAGTTCCTGAACCCGGTCCTCTGCGTCGGAAGTGTCCTGAGCGCGGGCAAAACCGGCCGGCATCAGAAACAGGACTGACGCGACGGAACATGCGCATAGACACTTTCGTAACACTTTGAAGGTCCCTAAATTGAAGTCATCGAACCTGGATCCGGGCCCTGCCCTTACATGGAGACTAAAATGAGCAACGTTATTGAGGGTGCAGTCAAGGCCCTGAACGAAAAGTTGAGTGGTGAATCCTTTGATGGAACCGCCAAGTTCGTCATTGAGGACGAAGGTTCGGTGCTGATCGACTCCGATGGCGCAACCGCCAGCGACGCTGATGCGGACTGCACCCTGACCGCGTCCCAGGAAACCTTCGAGGAGATGCTTGCGGGCGATCTGGACCCGACGGCGGCCTTCATGACCGGCAAACTAAAGGTCGATGGCGATATGGGAACGGCAATGAAGCTTGGCTCCGTTCTTTCATGACGCCTGACGCACCCTTTTATTCGGATGTCTGCTCGGCACCTGACGGCCAAACCGGCTGGTGGGTCAAAACGGTGGACGGTATCCGGTTGAGGGTGATGGTCTGGACCGGGGGACAGGCGGGCACCGCCATCGTGTTTCCCGGCCGGACGGAATACTGCGAAAAATATGCCGGTGTGATCTCCAAACTTGTGGGCCGTGGGCTGAGCGTCGTGGTCATCGACTGGCGCGGTCAGGGCCTGTCCGACCGGCTGCCCGGCGCGGATGAAATGGGCCATGTGGGCCGTTTCGCCGATTATCAGCATGATGTGGCCGCGGTGATGGAGCTGGTGGGTCACCTGGACCTGCCCCGACCGTTTTGGATGGTCGCGCACTCCATGGGTGGCTGCATCGGCCTGCGCACACTGCTGGACAGTGAGGACTTCAGCGGCGCTATTTTTTCCGCCCCCATGTGGCGGCTTCAGATCGGCACTGCAATCAAGGGCGCTCTGGCCAAAGCCGGCCTGTCCAAAGGTGGTGCGGCCGCGGATGCGGTTTCAGGGCACCCGGGCGAAACGGACACCTATCCCGAAAACGTCTTGACCTCGGACCGCGAACTGTATGAACTCGGGGCCTCCCAGATCAAACGGCATCCCGACCTGATCACGGGACCGCCCAGTGTGCGGTGGACCATTGCTGCGATCGTCGAGATGGAGCGGATGGCGTACTGCCGGTCGCCCAAACTGCCGTTCCTGACCTTCCTCGGCACGGAGGAGAAAGTTGTGTCCCAAACCATGATCAAACGGCGCATGGCCGCGATGCCGAACGGAAAACTTGCGATGTGTCCGGGCGGGCGCCATGAGGTTTTTGTCGAGACACCACAGATCCGGGAACTAATCTGGAACGAGATCGACAGGTTCCTCGACATGGCCCAGGCAAGGACCGTAGCCTGAGTCAGGCCTCGCCGGAGTTCATCAGCTCAAGCGCGGCCGCGTGAATGTCGGGATCACCCGCAGCAATAACGCGCCCGCCATCGTGGCAGGGACCACCCTCCCAGTTGGTGACCACACCCCCGGCCGCCTCTATCACGGCCTGCGGACCCTGGATGTCATAGGCATTGAGCCCGGCCTCGATCACGAGGTCGACCTGCCCCATTGCAACGAGTGCATACCCGTAACAGTCGAACCCGTAACGGGTGAGACGAACCTGATCCCGGACACGCTCGAACCGGGCGCGTTCCTGCGTTGTGCCAATTTCCGGAAAGGTTGTGTAAAGAACTGCACTTTCGAGGCCACTGCACGGGCGGACGGCAAGCGGCGTGGTTTTTCCGGCGCGCAAAACCTCGGCGCGCCCGAACCCGCCAATGAACCGCTCTCCGGTAAATGGCTGGTCAACAACGCCCATAACCGGGCCATCGCCCGCGTCGACGCCAATCAGGATCCCCCAGGTGGGCGCACCGCTGATGAAGGCACGGGTGCCATCAACCGGATCGAGCACCCAGGTCAAACCTGAAGTGCCGGGTTTCGCGCCATATTCCTCTCCGAGAATGGCGTCGTCGGGACGCAGCTCGGCCAAAACGGCACGCATCGCCTTTTCCGCGTTGCGGTCCGCCTGGGTCACCGGGTCGTAGCCGTCGGCGTCCTTGTTGTCGGTATTCAGCACCGGGCTGCGAAACAGCGGCAGGCAAATCTCGCCCGCCACGTCCGCAAGCCGGTTCGCGGTGTCCCAGAGTTCCCGTTGCAACGCCGGATCCACCATGTTTTCCCCCAAAACCGACCTGAAATTATCTTCAGCCGGTCTCCGCCATCACTGGCGGGAGGTCAAGAGCGTCAGCCCTTTTCTCAGGCCACGTCGCTCAGAACACGCGCCAGGTCGAAGAGCCGGCGGCGCTGGGTTTCCGGGATGGAGTAGTATGAACGCACGAGCTCCAGGGCCTCTTTGTCAGCCAGGAGATCGCCGCGCTGGTTCGATTCCGCCGCTTCCGGCGCTGAACCTTCGCTTTCGGCGGCCTCAAAGCCCTCGAAGAAGAAGCTGATGCTTACATCCAGAGCCTGCGCGATGTCCCAAAGACGGGATGCGCTGACCCGGTTCATTCCGGTCTCATACTTCTGAATCTGCTGAAACTTGATACCGACGATGTCGCCAAGCTGCTGCTGGGTCATGCCAACCATCCACCGGCGATGCCGGACACGCTTGCCTACATGCACGTCTACAGGATGCTTCATACTTGTTGCTCCGCTATTACCTTTAATACTAACCACACTGATGCAATTTTCGTGCCAACTCTCTCGTATGTGGTGTTAACCGCCTTTTGGGATCAATCTTGAGTAATTTTGGCCGCCAGCAGCGCAAACCGCCATGCAATCATAGGGAGAGTTGCGGATACTTTGCAAAACCGGAGAGGCATTGCAATTACTTTTTGCAAAGAATTTTGCATTTTGCAAAGATCCGGCAGTTGATTGACGTAACGTTACCAAACCGCCGGAACTCAATGTGTCAGTCCAGGTCAGGCAATCCGTGACTGACGCTTACGCTCGTGGGTATCGAGGAACTTCTTGCGCAGGCGGATCGAGTTCGGAGTAACCTCGACCAGTTCATCATCGCCAATATAGGCAATCGCTTCCTCAAGGGTCAGGCGTTTGGGGGTCGTCAGAACGACAGCCTCATCCTTACCGGCGGCGCGCACGTTGCTCAGCTTCTTGCCCTTGAGCGGATTGACCTCAAGGTCGTTGTCGCGGCTGTGCTCGCCAAGGATCATGCCCTTGTACACCGCCTCACCCGATCCGATGAAGAACTTGCCGCGATCCTCAAGATTGAAAATCGCGTAGGCCACCGAGGTACCGTCCTCCATGGAAATTAGAACGCCCGTGCGACGGGTCGGCATGGCTCCGCGGTGAGGTGCCCATTCGTGGAACACCCGGTTGAGAACGCCGGTTCCCCGCGTGTCGGTCAGAAACTCGCCGTGATAGCCGATCAGGCCGCGGGACGGTACATGCGCCACGATACGGGTCTTGCCACCGGCACCTGTTTTCATGTCGGCCAGCTCGCCCTTGCGCAGGGCCAGTTTCTCAACCACCGAGCCGGCATATTCCTCGTCAACGTCGACCGTGACTTCCTCGATAGGCTCGAGGCGTTCGCCACCTTCTTCCTTAAAGAGCACTTTCGGCCGGGAAATCGACAGCTCAAAGCCCTCGCGACGCATGTTCTCGATCAGAACACCCATCTGAAGCTCGCCACGACCAGACACTTCGAAAGCCTCACCGCCGGGAGTGTCGGCAACCTTGATTGCGACATTGGATTCCGCCTCGCGCATCAGGCGGTCACGAATAACGCGGCTCTGTACCTTGTTTCCGTCACGGCCCGCCAGCGGGCTGTCATTGATGCCGAACGTGACCGAGATGGTCGGCGGATCGATGGGCTGGGCCGGGATGGGATCGGTCACGGAGGTGTCACAGATCGTGTCGGCCACAGTCGCGGTGGACATTCCGGCAAGGCTTACAATGTCCCCGGCCTCGGCCACCTCAATCGGGGTTTGCTGAAGCCCGCGGAACGCCAGGATTTTCGACACGCGGAATCGCTCGACCGTCTTGCCATCACGGCTGAGCGCGTGAACCGCGGAACCGGTTTTCAGCGCCCCGGTCTCAACACGACCCGTGAGAAGGCGCCCGAGGAACGGGTCTGCCGCCAGTGTCGTCGCCAGCATCCGGAACGGCTCATCGCGGTGTGCGACCTGTTTGGGCTCCGGCACGTGGCTCAGAATCAGGTTGTAGAGCGCCTTGAGATCCTCGCGCGGACCTTCAAGGCTGTCATCCGCCCAGCCACTGCGGCCGGACGCATAGAGAACCGGGAAGTCGAGCTGTTCCTCGGTGGCGTCGAGGTTGACGAACAGGTCAAACACCTCATCGAGCGCACGGTCGGGCTCGGCGTCCGGCTTGTCGACCTTGTTCAGAACCACGATCGGCCGCAGGCCCAGCGCCAGAGCTTTTGACGTCACGAATTTGGTTTGTGGCATCGGCCCTTCGGCCGCATCGACCAGCAGAACAACGCCGTCCACCATGCTCAGGATACGCTCAACCTCGCCACCGAAATCGGCGTGGCCCGGCGTGTCCACAATATTAATGCGGTGGTTGTCCCACTCCACGGAAGTGGCTTTCGCCAAAATTGTGATGCCGCGTTCGCGCTCAAGATCATTGGAATCCATCGCCCGTTCGGTCATTGCCTGATTCTCGCGGAACGTGCCCGACTGTTTGAGAAGCTGGTCAACCAGGGTCGTTTTTCCATGATCGACATGCGCGATAATCGCGATGTTTCTCAGGTCCATCGTTACGTCCTTGACTTGTTCAGATTTGTGGTGTTGGCGCCCCATTAAGGCCGGTTCGCCCAAAAGGCAATCCCGCGCGGTCGTTGCGCAAATCAATTCCTTCGCATACGCAATATGGTCACAGGAATCCACACGGGAGAGGATCACGACCATGCGCGCCATGAGGATCAACGAACTGGGCCAGGCCCTGTCGGCTGCGGACATCCCCCGGCCCACCCCCAAACCGGGTGAGGTTCTTCTGCGTGTGCTGGCCTGTGGCGTGAATTTCGCAGACACTCTTATGGTCCAAGGCAAATATCAGGAAAAGCAGGATCCGCCCTTTACACCTGGCATGGAAATCTGCGGCGTTGTGGAAGCGCTCGGTGAAGGCGTTGCCGGCCCGGCCCCAGGCACGCGGGTTGCGTCCTATGCCGGCTCCGGGGGGTTTGCCGAGTATGCCGTTGTCCCAGCGGCAAGCTGCGTGGCTGTCCCCGAAGCAATGCCGGACGAGGAGGTTGCGGGGTTTCTCATCGCCTATGGCACCAGCCATGTCGCACTCGACCATCGCGCCGGGCTCCAGCCGGGAGAAAACCTTCTCGTTCTTGGCGCATCGGGTGGTGTGGGACTGACGGCGGTCGAACTGGGCAGGCTCATGGGCGCGAACGTCATCGCAGTGGCCCGTGGCGCGGAGAAAATGGCCATCGCCGAAGCCGCCGGTGCCGCGCATGTTTTCGATAATGACGACGACATCCGCGCGGAGGTCAAAGCCCTCGGCGGCGCGGACGTGCTCTACGACCCTGTCGGCGGTGACCTGTTTGAGGCCGCGATGCGCGCCTGCAACCCGCTGGCCCGCCTTCTGCCTCTTGGTTTTGCCAGTGGTAAGGTGCCGCAGATCCCGGCAAATATTCTGCTGGTCAAAAACCTCACGGTTCACGGCCTCTACTGGGGCGCCTACGCCAAACTGGACCCGAAGGTGCTCACCGACAGCTTCTCGCGCCTGTTCGGGTGGTACAGTGAGGGAGCGCTAAAGCCCCATATCAGCCATGTCGTACCGCTGAATGATGCCGAACACGCGCTCGACCTTCTGCGCACGCGCAAGGCAACGGGCAAGGTGGTGGTGAAAGTGGCGGAGCGGTGAGCCGCGATCACCCCAGATAAATCTGCCCTGCCGGATAGCGCACGCGCGGGGCGGCGTGAGTGGCCAGGAAAAACCCGATGGCGAGCGGACCAACACGTCCGATGAACATCATCGCCATGATCACCGCACGTCCAAGCGTGTCGAGTTCGCCCGTGGCCCCTCTCGAAAGGCCCGTTGCACCGAACGCGGAGGCCACCTCGAAGGCAAGGTCCAGAAACTCGCCATCATGGCTGATCGAAACCACAAAGATCGCGGTGATCACCAGAATTGCCGAGATTGTGGTCAGGGCCATGACCTTCATTACTTCCTCCATGCCCAGAGACCGGCCAAAGGCGTGGAGGCTGTTCTGTCGCCGAAAAAACGCAACCGTCGCCAGCAGCAAGACGCAGAGCGTCGTCACCTTGATGCCCCCGGCCGTTGAGGTGCTGCCACCGCCCACAATCATCAGCGCCATGACGAGGACAGTGGTGCTGTCATGCATCGCGCCAATGTCCACGGTATTGAAACCGGCCGTGCGCGGCGTCACGCCCTGGAACCAGCTGGCCCACAGTTTCTCAACCGTTCCAAGTTCGCCGAGCGTCCCGGGATTGGTCCACTCCAGCAGCCCAAAGACAACGGTCCCCCAAACTATCAGCACGGCCGTTCCCACCAGCATCAGCTTGGAATGCAGCGTCAGCTTCCGCCAGGTCCGCTTCTGGTAGATGTCGCCTACAACAATGAAACCGAGCCCGCCCAGAATAAACAGAAGCGGAATGACGGTATTGACCAACGGGTTGCCCACCCATCGGGTCAGGCTGTCGGGATGAAGGGCAAAGCCGGCATTGTTGAAGGCTGAAACCGAATGAAAAACCGCCTGCCAAATGCCCTGCCAGCCGAATTCCGGCACGAACACAATCGCCAGAAGCAACGCGCCCACCGTCTCGCAGACCAGTGCAATCACGACGATGATCTTTACCAGAACGGTCAGGTTGGACAGGGAGGTCTGGTTGAGGTCCTCCCGCAGGATAAGCCGTTGCGGCATCCCCACCGGAATGCCCAGCGCACCGAGCACCAAAACCGCAAAAGTCATCAGGCCCAGACCACCAAGCTGGATCAGAACGGTAATGACGGCCTGCCCGAACCAGGTGAAGGCCGAACCCGTGTCCTCCAGAACCAGCCCGGTGACCGTCACGGCCGAGGTGGAGGTAAATATCGCCTCCCCGAGGTCGATATCGCCGTTATGGGATACCGGAAGCCACAACAGAAGCGCCCCGCAAACGATGAACGCGAGATACAGCACAACGAGAAGCGCCGGCGGCGGAAGCCTGAAACGTCGAAATCTCGAAATACCGCGACTGACCGATGGGGCCATGGCTAAAGGCTCGCGGCAAAACGGCGCAGGTTTTTGCGTTCCCCAAGCAGCAGGAGGAGATCCTTCCGCTCAAGCACGCATTCCTGCCCCTCATCCCCGACAAAAACCGTTCCACGCATGACGCCAATACAGCGCACGCCGAATTTCGTATTCAGATCCAGATCGGCAAGCCGCCGCCCCTCCAGGGATTCCGAGACGCGGAAATTGACCACGTGAAACCCGTTTCCAAGGCTTACGTAATCCCGCACCAGCGGATTGTGCAGCACCTGCGCGATGTGCTTTCCAACCTCGACTTCCGGATGAATCACCCGATCCACGCCGATTTTGCTTAGGATCCTGTGATGGGTCCGGGTCGACGCCTTGGCCCAAACATTTTTGACCCCGATCAGCTTGAGATTGATCGCGGCCAGTATGCTCGCTTCCAGATCCGCGCCCATCGCGACTACACCAATGTCACAATCCGCCAGTCCCGCCTCGCGCAGCGCCTGGTCATCCCGGGCATCAACGACCAAAGCCTGGGACAGCGCGTCCGCATGGCTTGAAACCAGCGCCCCGTCCAAATCTACGCCAATGACGTGATTCCCGAAGCGCTGAAGTTCGTTGGCAACGGTACTGCCGAAACTGCCAAGCCCGAGCACCCCGAAAATTCGGGCGGAATGTCGTGCCATGTCCAGTCACCTCTCTGCGAACGCGCCCGAAATACGGGCCTGTCAGTGCCCGCCGCCGGCCAGCCCGATGCCCGAGAGCAGCATGCCCCAGACCTTGATCCGCAGCCCGACGGCCTTAATGATCCCCGTGGCGGCCACGACATGCCCGCCAATTCCGGGGATGTTGTTGGTGTAGGTCTGAACGATACAGCCCGTGCCATCAAGCATCATTGCCTCATGCTCCGGGTATTCCAGCTCAAAATAAACCACCAGCGAACCACGTTCCGCGAGGGAGTCCGGGTCAACCAGGCGTGCACCGGGAATTACCTGTCCCGACGCGACCGCGGGTTGAATGCCCACCACCTTCGCCGGAAGCACCGAGTCCCTGAAGTTGATGTCCGCATTGCTGTTGCAGGCAATCTCGGCCGGCATGCCCTCATAGAGCGTGGAGCGGGCAATCTGCGAGAAGCCGGCCACGACACGCACCGGCAGATCATCGGGACGGTCGGGAATAATCACCATGGCGGGGCTGAGGATCAGCGTGGTTGCCGGACTGCCCTCGCCAAGGACAAGCTGCGTCACGACACCGTCGGTGAAGCTGCGCACAACGGTATGGTCAAGCGCGACCTGTGCGCTTTCAACGGCCGTTTCGGCCGCTCTGCGGCGCGCGGGGATGGTTTGTGTCAGCTCCGTTTCAGAGAGATCAACCTGTGCCCGCATTGCGGCAACATGGGCCTCGGCCTCGGAAACCTGGGCCTGAAGGTTGCGCACGTCATCCTCGCGTCCGACTTGCCGCTCCAGCAGGGTCCGCGCCTCGGAAAGGTCCACGCGCAGGTTTTCCAGCTCAATCTGGGCCGCGGCTTCTTCCGCCTGACTGACCCGAAGCGTTTCGCGTGCCTTGTCCTCATCCGCCGTAATCTGGTCAAACTGCGCCTCGGCCTGGGCCAGAGCCGCCCGCTGCGCGCTGTCCTCGATCCGGAACAGCACGTCTCCGGTTTCCACTCTCTGGCCGTTCATCACGCTGATTTCCGTAACCGGGCCGCTCGTCTGTGCCACCACGGAAACCGTACGGAACGGCACGATGCCCGAGTAGGACTTTTGGTGAAAGTAGAAGATTGTCAGGAAAAGGAAGAAAGCGAGCAGCAGCCAAAGGTACACCGCCGTCTTCATGTTCCAGACCGTCATCGCCTCACCACGACGGCGGAGCTGGAAATACCGGATGATCACCGGGAAAGAGGTAAACATCAGCTCAAACATCCCGCTGCGCCTCCTCTTCAGAGCGCGGCGCGTCCTGTTTCTCGGGGATGGTCGCGTCGGCATCTCCCTGCGACGCCTGTCCAGGGTTCCGAAGCAAATGGAACCGTGACCAGTCGGCCATGAGCGCGAGCAAAATGGCGCTCAGGGGCAGCAGAATGTTGAAATGGTCGAGCGGGAACACCTCATAAAGCAGCGCAATCGCCAGCATGGTCGGGATCGTCTTCGCGAGCGGAGTTCCCTTGGACTGATGCTCCGCCCAGCGGTCAAATGCGGAGTAGAGGACCACTATCCCGTAGATCGCGAGGACCATGAAGCCCAGGGCGATCCACGCCATAACGTCGCCTTCCCCCGGTGCCACGAACCATCCAGGAGGGGAATGCTCCGCCCCGTGTTCTGCTGCCATACGCCCAAGTCTCCGGTTTTCCTGAAATGGTCAGGTTTTTCTAGTCGCTGGCGTCCGGTGTGTCTACCGCTGCGACGCAAACGGCATCTGTGAAATCTATCCCGGCAGAATACGACACAGCCGATCTATCGTGCGCCTGACCTCGGGCAGGTGCCGGTCGTCCTGATGTGTCACGATCCAGCTGTCATGCTCCAGTTCCGCAATGACGCCACCCCGTCGCTCAAGCGTGCCGTGACTGTCTCCGATGAAGGTCGGAAGGACCGAAATCCCCTGCCCCGCGAGCGCCAGGTCCAGACTGTTGCGCGGCGCGTTCACCTCGCAAACCGCATTCTCCGCAACCGTTCGCTTGAGCCACCGGGCCGAAGGCGTATCGGCCAGCACCACAATCCAGCGGTCCGGCGCGTCTTTGGTGGCGTAGGGGGCGAATTCCACGCGGGCCAGGCGACGACCGGCAAGACCCTCACTGGTCGGTCTTGCATTGCGGATGCCGATCACGGCCTCGCGGTGTGATATGTTGAGACTGTGTTCCGCCGATATGAACCGGACCCGCAGATCGGGCGGCGTGCCGGTGATCCCCTCCAGCCGATCCAGCAGTGCCAGCGTCGTCCACGTACCCGCCGACACCTTGACCAGCGGCAGACCATCACCCTGCGGCGCGGAGGTCAGCCTGGCAATCCGTGCCTCGACATCCGTCAGCCCCTGAAGCAGGCGCTGCGCCTCTGTGGTCAGTTCATATCCCCGGTCGTGACGGATGAACAGCTCCCGACCCAGCGCCCGCTCCAGGGCCAGCATCCGCCGCCCCAGTGTTGCGGCACTGCGCCCCGTCACCCGCGCCGCCGGGGACAGGCCACCTTCGCGCGCAACCGCCAGAAACAGTTGCAGGTCATCCCACGCCAGGTTCTTTTCATGCATGAAATATACTTTTCAATCTGTTTCATTTTGTTGCGACCGCTTCAGCCCTAACCTGCCGTGGACAGGAACACAAATGTTCCGCGCACGGATTTCCGGAGGCAATCAATGAAGCTCAACCCACTTTCCCAAAACGGCCCCCTTGTATCGGTCCTCGCACTGGGCGCGATGACGTTCGGTGCCGAAACCAGTGCCGAAGAGGCGGGACGGATGCTCGACCTCTTCGCGGATCGGGGCGGCACTCTGATCGATACCGCCGATGTCTACGGCAATGGCGTTTCGGAGAAAATCATCGGGGACTGGGGCCATGCGCGTGGTGGTCTCGACGATCTGATCATTGCCACCAAAGGGCGTTTTCTGCCGCCGGCCGGCAGCCGGGGCGCCTCGCGCCGTTCCCTGACACGCTCACTTGAGGCCAGCCTGCGCCGGCTGCGCGTTGATGCAATTGACCTCTACTACGTCCACGGCTGGGATCGCCACACCGACGTTGCGGAGACGCTGACAACCCTTGGGGACCTCGTCCGGGCCGGAAAAATCCACAATATCGCCTGGTCAAACGTCACCGGATGGCAACTGGAGCGCATTCTGGGCACCGCCAGGCAGTTCGGTCTTCCGGCCCCGGTCGCCGTGCAGCCGCAGTACAACCTTCTGGATCGCGGCCTGGAACTGGAGGTGCTTCCATGCTGCCTCGAAAACAATGTGAGCCTTGTCCCCTGGTCGCCACTTGGCGGCGGCTGGCTCACCGGCAAATACAGCCCGGATACGCTTCCGACCGGCAAAACCCGGCTCGGCGAGGACCCCGGGCGTGGCATGGAGGCATGGGAGTTGCGTAACAACGCCCGCACCAAGGCTGTGCTGGAAACCCTGACGTCAATCGCCGAACGCCTCAATCGCCCCCCGGCCCATGTCGCGCTGGCCTGGCTTACCGCCCGTCCAGGTGTCGCCTCGGTCCTTGTGGGCGCACGCACCTGCGAACAGCTTGCGGACAACCTTGCGGCGGCAGATCTCGTCCTTGATCAGGCGGATCAGGACGCGCTGACAAAGGTCTCATCCACTGGTCTGCCCCCTTACCCGTACGGGTTTCAGGAGTTCTGGTCCGAAATGGACGTCTGGAAACGCCTCGGCACCTGACCGGCGCTTATTCGGCGGCCATCACGTCGCTGTGGCAATATGCCTGCCGGACATACCGGGCCAAATGCTCCGCCAAAACGGATCGCGGCGTATTGCCGATATACATGTTCACATGAAAAACCGGCAGTTCGGGCAGGGCGCCATTATCTGCCACAATCTCGCATTCCGGCGGCACCGCTGACGGCAGCTGCACATTGATCGCAAGATCGGCCTGCACACCGGCATTCACGGCGGAATCGGAAATGGCGTCGATGCCGCTTTCCCACTGAATATCGGACCGGGCCAGCGCATCGACCGCCACCCTGCGGAAAATACAGTGGTTCACGGCGGCAAACCGGAGGGGACGCTGACGCCAGGCCTGTCCGTTCTTTGCGCCAACCCAGACCAGGCGATCGGATGCCAGTACCTCGCCGCCCGGATCGGTTGTTTCCTCGGTCGCGAGGATGAGGTCCATGTCGCCCCGGCGCAGTTTCTCCTTGAGAATGGTCGAATAGAGGGAATGCAGCTGAATGCGCACCCGTGGAAATTCCACCGCAAAGCGCTGCATCACTGCCGGCATATGCGGGTAGATCAGGTCATGGGGCACACCGAAACTGATTTCACCCTCAAAGGCCTGATTGGTCATCAGCCCCCAGGTCTCATCGTTCATGGCCACCAGTTTCCGCGCGTAGCCCAAAAGCTGTTCACCCGATGCCGTCAGGGCGATCCCGCGCCCGGTTCGATCAAACAGGCTCTGACCAAAAGTTTCCTCGAGCCGTTTGAGCTGCATCGACACGGCGGACTGCGTCAGATTGAGCATGGTTGCCGCCCGCGTCACGCCGCCTGAGTCCGCTACGGCGACAAACGACCTGAGCGCGGTGATGTCCAGATTCCTGATCATATCAATCTCCGTGATGGCATTGGTCATTATTATTCGTTTTTATGATCGGTCGCAACACCGTATTTATCACGGACATGAATGAAACAACCCAACCGCAACAAATTTTTTGATGGAGAGACCCCATGACCATGAATTCTGCCAGCATCGCCAGGCACGCGCACCGTCCCGCAGCCCGCAAAACCTTCAGCCTGATCGGATGGCTTTTGGAAAAAGACAGCGCCCACCGGAACATGGCCCGGTTTGCCAGGATGGATGACCGCATGCTGCGCGACATCGGACTGACCCGCTCCGACCGGGACCGCGAGGTCGCACGCCACACGCACGGGTCCGTGACCAAACGTCATCGTTAACAGTACGCTTACGTCCGCAGCGTATGGTTAAGACACACCCAGTCCTCCTCTGGCAAAACGCCAGTTTAACATTCGGGGAATCGGACCATGCTGAATGCAATCGCCGATCTGACCTCTGACTACGCCGGCCTGATCCTTGCCTGGCCGGTGATGATCTGGACCATCGCGCTTATCGCCAAACGACGGTACGGCACCTACATGGCCCGCGACATGATTAAGATCGTGAAGCCCATTTCCGGGCTGATCTGTCTCGCGGTTCCGGTTTTGGCCGACATAGCGGTACTCACCCTGCCCGTTCTGGTGGTTTACCTTATCACCGAGAGCCGGCACCAGGCCGCCATCCGCTATGGCGAGAGCATCGCCACCGACCTGAACCGGGTGCTTCCGTGGATCATCGCGCTTTCGATGCCGGTCATGCTGGCCTGTGCCGCCCAGCCAATGGTTGGCGTGTTCATCTTCGCCGCCTGGGCCTGCCTTATTGAATACCAGCGCAAACAGCGTCTCGAACAGTGCGAGGAAGAGGCCCGCCAGGCCCTGGAACGCCAGCATTTCCTCCGCCAGCACCTGAACTCCGAGAACAATCCGTTCCGGCGCTAAACGGTTTCCCCCGGGTGAGGGGCGTGGAGCTCAGTCCCGCGCCCGCTCCACCAGATCCAGCACCACCGGCCCCATCAACTCCACATTCGCGCTGACCCCATCCGCATTGGGATGAATGCCATCGCCCTGCATCAACTCCCGGAAATTGTCCTGGTTGATGGCCGCGATAAACGAGGGATAGTGGGTCGCGCCATATTCCTCCGCCAGCGACGGATAAAGATCGCGGAACTCCTCCTGATACTCGGCACCATAATTCGACGGCGCCGGTAGTCCGGCAAGAACCACGGGCAAATCACGCTCGGCAATCGCGCTCAGAATACCGTCCAGGTTTTCCCGCATCGTCCCGACACTGATGCCGCGCAGAAGGTCATTGCCCCCCAGAGCCACAATGACCCCGTCGACACTGTCATCCAGCGACCAGTCTATGCGTGAAAGCCCGCCTGCGGTGGTGTCTCCGGACACGCCACCATTGACCAGAACCGCGTCATCGGCCCCGTTTTCATGCAGCCAGGCTTCCATCTGCGGCACGAACCCCTCCCCGTCCGGCAACCCGTAACCCTGGGTCAGGGAATCGCCAAAAGCGAGGATGCGCACCTCCGCCGTGGCCAAACCCGGCAGGAGAAACAGGACAGATGCCGCAATTGTGAGGTTGCGAACTGGCGCAAAGGCACCATATGGCTTGTTTGATGTCCGTTGCGCCGAGGTACCCGTCATATGTCCACTCCGGTAATTTCGCTGAAAAACGTCTCACTTACCCTGAGTGGCAATGCTGGACCGGTCAACATCCTGAGGGATATTTCACTCGATATTGAAGCTGGCGACACCCTTGGGCTGATCGGCCCGTCCGGCTCCGGAAAATCCTCGCTTCTGATGCTTCTGGGCGGCCTTGAAACAGCGACCGGCGGATCGGTCACCGCACTTGGGCACGATCTGACCTCCATGAATGAGGACGCTCTGGCGGAACTGAGACTGAAAAGCTTTGGCGTGCTGTTTCAGTCGTTCCACCTGATCCCGACCATGACCGCGCTGGAGAACGTGGCCACGCCACTGGAACTGGCCGGTGCCTCGGACGCATTTGAGCGCGCAAAAACGGAACTTGAGGCGGTATCGCTTGGCAAGCGGCTCGACCACTATCCCGCGCAGCTCTCCGGTGGCGAACAACAGCGCGTGGCTCTGGCCCGCGCTTCGGTCACCCGCCCTGAAATCCTGCTGGCCGATGAGCCCACGGGCAACCTGGACAGTTCCACGGGCGAGGCCATCATGGATCTGCTCTTCGGCCTGCGCGAGCGGCATGGCTCGACCCTGGTCATGGTGACGCACTCGCGGGAACTGGCCGCACGCTGCAACCGGGTTATCCGCCTGCGGGACGGCGAGCTGGAATCCCTGCCCGAGGCAGCTGAATGAGGCTTCCGGTCGCAGCCCGCCTCGCCCTCCGGGAACTGCGCGGTGGCCTGCGCGGGTTCGGGATATTCCTCACATGTCTGGCACTCGGTGTGGCCGCCATCACCGCCGTCGGCACGGTGCGCAGTGCCATTGAAGCGGGGCTAACCGACCAGGCCGCCGTTATCCTGGGCGGTGATGCCGAAATGGAGTTTGCCTACCGTTTCGCCGACGAGGCCGAGCGCACGTGGATGCGGGAAAACGCTACCGGCGTGTCGGAGATTGTCGACTTCCGGTCCATGGCAGCCTTCGATCCGGAAAATTCCGAAACCGAACGCACCCTCGTACAGGTCAAGGCCGTGGACGACGCCTACCCCCTGCTGGGCGAACTGACCCTTGAGGGTGGCGGTGACCTGCATGAGGCCCTGGAGACCACGGACAACCTGCCGGGCATCATAGCGGAGAGCATCCTGATCGACCGCCTTGGGCTGGAAATGGGCGACACGCTTCGGCTCGGGACAAAGCAATTCCGTCTGAACGGTCAGATCCTGCGCGAACCGGATGCCGCAACAGGCGGCGTCACGCTCGGGCCGCGTGTGATGGTCAAACTGGCCGATCTTGAGGACAGCGGCCTGCTGGCCGACGGCTCCCTGTTCGAGTCGTCCTACCGTCTCACCTTCCCGGCTGACGCAAATCTCGACACCCTCAGCAGCGCAGCCCGTGCCGAGTTCGAGGAAACGGGAATGCAGTGGAGGGACCGCCGCAACGGAACCCCCGGCGTCAGCCGCTTTGTCGACCGGCTCGGCTCCTTCCTGATCCTGATCGGCCTCGCCGGGCTTGCGGTTGGCGGCGTTGGCGTGTCCTCTGCCGTGCGCGCCTATCTGGACCGGAAAACCGAGACCATCGCCACGCTGAAAACCCTTGGGGCCACAGGTCGCACCGTTTTCGCGACATATTTCATTCAGATCGGCATCCTCTCGGCCATCGGAATCACCATCGGTCTTGTCGCCGGATCGGCCGTGCCGATTCTCTCCGCACCGCTTTTCCGCGATCTGCTCCCCTTCCCGACCGATTTTGGCGTCTTCCCCGGCGTTCTGGCGGAAGCCGCGATCTACGGCGCGCTGACCGCACTGATCTTCACCCTCTGGCCGCTTGCCCGATCCAGGGAGATTCGCGCCGCGGAACTGTTCCGGGACCAGAGTTTCGGTGTGCGCAGCTTCCCGCGACCGGTATTTATCCTGGCAACCGGCGCACTCGTCGCCGTTCTGGTCGCCATCGCGACTGCCTTTTCCGGGGCGGAGCGCCTGACGCTGACATCCGCCGCCGGGATCATCGGGGCCCTACTCCTTCTGCTTGGCGCATCCCATCTGCTCCGGCTTCTGACCAAACGACTGGCGGCATCGCGGGCCTTCCACGGCAAACCACCTCTGCGCTGGGCCCTGGCTTCCGTTGGCCGGTCCTCCGCCGACACGTCCTCGGTCGTCCTGTCCCTTGGTCTTGGTCTGGCCGTCATGGCTGCCATTGGTCAAATTGACGCAAACCTGCGCAATGTCATTCAGACCGACCTGCCTGAACGGGCCCCGGCCTATTTCGTTGTCGACATCCAGAACGACCAGCTTGACGGCTTTCTCGACACGGCGAACGCCTATACCGGCGTCGAGGATATCGACACCGCTCCGATGCTCCGCGGCGTGATCACGCGCATAAATGACCGACCCGCACGCGAAGTGGCCGGCAACCACTGGACCCTGCGCGGGGACCGTGGCCTGACCTATGCCGCCCAGCCCGGGCCAAACATGACCATCACCGAAGGCGAATGGTGGCCGGAGGACTACGACGGCCCACCACTGATGAGCTTCGCGGAGGAAGAGGCAGAGGAACTGGGCGTCACCATTGGTGACACCATCACGGTCAATGTGCTTGGCCGCGACATCACCGCGACCATCTCCAACCTGCGCGACGTGCAGTTCGACACGATGGGCATCAATTTCGTGATGCTGATCAATCCGGCCGCCGTTGCCGGCGCACCTCATACCCATATCGCAACGATCTACGCCGACCAGGAATCCGAGGCACCCCTGATCCGCGAACTTGCGGACCTCTACCCCAACATCACCGCTGTCCGGGTCCGTGACGCAATCGCACGTGTGGCCGAAGCCCTCGAGAGCATTGGTGCGGCGACCCGCTGGGGTGCATCGGCCACGCTCCTGACCGGCCTGATCGTTCTGATCGGCGCGGCGGCCGCCGGTGAACGCGCCCGCGTTTTTGAGGCGGCGGTCCTGAAAACACTCGGCGCGTCCCGCCGCCGCATCCTGACAAGTTTTGCCCTGCGATCGGCATTTGTGGGTCTTGCCGCCGGAACCGTGGCGATGGCGGCCGGTGCCATCGCGGGATGGTGGGTCATGACATCCGTTATGGACGCGGAATTTACGTTTGAACCCGTATCAGCCCTCATCATCATCATTGGCGGCGCGCTGACCAGCCTTCTGGCCGGGCTTATGTTTGCCCTGCGCCCCCTTGCGGCACGGCCCGCAGGGGTCCTGAGATCACGGGATTAGGTGGGAATCTGCCAGGTTCACGGGAATCTGTGCAACTCAACGTAATACAGCGTTGAAAATTTCGGAAACATCACCAATATCTAAATAAACTTGCGGCCTGCGCCGCGAGGCAACGGCAATTCTGGAGGATTCACATGGCCGAATTAGGGACTATTCGTCGGACAGGAGCCGGCGTACGCACGGCGGAGATCGACGAAGGTCTGCGCTCACACATGAACAAGGTCTACAGCACAATGTCTGTAGGCATGTTGATCACAGCGCTGGCGGCATGGGCAATTTCCGGACTCGCGGTCACCACCGACCCGTCGGTTACCGGCATGCAGATCGGCACTGACAAATATCTGACCGGCCTGGGCGCGACGCTTTACGCCTCGCCCCTCAAATGGGTCGTGATGTTTGCACCGCTGGCGTTCGTTTTCGGCCTTAGCGCCGGGATCAATAAAATGTCCGCAGCCACGGCACAGACGGTGTTCTACGCCTTCGCGGCCGTGATGGGTATCTCGATCAGCTCGATCTTCCTGGTGTTCACCGGCGCGTCGATTGTCCAGACCTTCCTTGTGACGGCAATCGCCTTCGCGTCGCTGAGCCTTTACGGCTACACCACCAAGAAAGATCTTAGCGGTCTCGGCACATTCCTGATCATGGGTGTGATCGGCCTGATCGTTGCGTCGGTCATCAACATCTTCCTGGCATCGTCCGCACTGGCGTTTGCCGTGTCGGTGATCGGTGTTCTGATCTTCGCGGGTCTGACCGCCTATGACACGCAGAACATCAAAAACACCTACCTGCAGATGGCCCATTCGGGCGACCAGGAGTGGCTGGGCAAGTCGGCAATCATGGGCGCGCTGAGCCTGTATCTCGACTTCATCAACATGTTCATGTTCCTGCTGCAGTTCCTGGGTAACCGCGAATAAGCAGACAGGCGTCACCAACACCCGGTGACAGCGTTTCAGGCCCCACGTTCCGAGACCGGTACGTGGGGCTTTTTCGTTGGGCTTAACCGGCGTCCTCGCCAATTTTGGTCACGACCACCGAGGACGCCTCAAGCGTACGGTGAACCGGACATTTGTTCGCAATATCAACCAGCCGGTCCTGGATCGCCGGATCGACATCGCCCTCAATAAATATCCTCCGTTCAAACCGGTCGATACGGCCTTCGCGACCCTCGCCACAATCGGCGCAGTCCTTCGCATGAACTTTGGCGTGATCGACCGTGACCGTCACATTGCCCAGTTTCAGTTTCTTGTGCTCCGCATACATGCGCAGCGTCATCGACGTGCAGGTCCCCAGTGCAACGGACAGAAAGTCGTAGGGATTGGGCCCGGTATCCTGCCCACCCACGACGTCTTTCGGCTCATCCGCCAGGAAACCGTGAGTCCCGGTACGAACAAACTGCTGAAACTTCGAAGCCCCGGTCTCGGACACCTCAACGACAGAGGAATGCGGCACATCGGCCAGGTCCAGATACCGTTGCGACCAGGACGCCAGCACACCGGCCGCGTATTCCGAATCCACCGCACGGCTGACGAGGTGATCGGCATCGTCGAGAGACACAAAACTTTTGGGATGTTTCGCCGCCTCAAAAATGCGCCGCGCATTATCCACTCCCACCGTCTCATCGAGCGGCGCGTGCATGACCAGCAACGCGCGGTCGAGATTTCTGGCGCAGTCCAGCACCGAGGACCCCTCAACGTCCTCCAGAAACTGCCGCTTGATGTGGAACTTTCGGCCCGCCAATGTGACCTGCGCCACGCCGTCCTCACGGATCCGCTCAAGATCGGCTGAGAAGTTCTCCACCACATGGGCCGCATCGGCCGGTGCACCAATGGTGGCAACCGCCCGCACCTCATCGATTCTGCCCGCTGCCGCCAGGACAGCCGCGCCGCCGAGGGAATGACCAATCAGGAGCTGCGGCGCCTCCCGTGTCTCGCGCAGGTAATCGGCGGCAGCGACGATATCCTCAACGTTGGAGGAGAAGTTGGTATTGGCAAACTCGCCCTCACTGGACCCAAGCCCGGTGAAATCGAACCGCAGCACCGCGATCCCCTCCGCCGCAAGCGAGCGCGCGATGCGGGAGGCCGCCAGAATATCCTTCGAACACGTAAAACAATGCGCAAAAATTGCATAGGCCCGCGCGACACCCAGTGGCATGTCGAGCCGCGCCGAGAGTTTTCCGCCATCGTGGCCCGGGAAATCCAGTCTTATTGATCCATCCGCCATATCTGATCCGTCCTTTGAAATCTCGAGTTGACTGTCCCTTCGCCACAGGGATGGAGATTGTTGCACAGGCATTGCGCATCAACGCCAAATTCCCCGGATCAGCGAAATTTGAAGTTTCGGTGATTTTGAGAATTTCCAATTCCGTGGTAGCATTATCTTGTGAATACGATTGGACTGCCTGACCACACCGAAATCAACGTACGCACTTCGTGCACCGGATTTCTTCTGAAAATCAACAGGCACCGCACCAGGCCACCGTGGCGGATCCAGGGCTCCGAAACAGAATTAATCAAATTTGAAGAGGATTGCGGGACGCTTTTTCGCAATGGACCATCTGTATGAGGTGACGATGGAGTATCGCGTACTGAACGAAGTTCCAACCATACGGCAGGCGGGGGTGCCGCGTTTCCCGAGTAACAACGTCATATGGGATTTTGCAACATGAACCCCTCCACGCTCGCTATTGCCTCCGAATTTGTAAAAACCGGCATCGAAAAAGCCGGAATACCCCTCACTGAGAACCTTGAAGCCTATCTCTCGATTACCTTCGCCCGCTTCATGGATCTCGAAATCATGGTCGACCGGCTCAGCGTCCGCGTCATAGAGGCCATGGACGCCAACGCCCCCCGCGATACAATCCGCTATCTCGCTGACGAATGCATCATCGCGTGTTCGTTCTTTGAGGACCGTTTGCGTCGCAACGGCTCGATCCGCCACTATGTCGGTCTCGGCCAAATGAGCTACGACTCCGTCGGCATGACGGAACAGGCCTATGGCTTCACCCAGATGCGCGACGTGATGGCCTGTGCCGCGGATAGCGGCCGCCAGGCGGAGAGCGATGTCCTGATCGACCGCGCCAGGGCCGGAAGCACAACCGCCCGCGAACAGTTGGCCGACCAGAGCGTGGTCATCGGCCCATGGGGCAATACTTCAGGTAACGGCCTGCTCTGGAACTGACCGCAAGGATCAGTTTCGTCCGAACAGACCGTTCAGCACGTTTTTAAACACCGTCTCCACCGCTTCGGAGACGTTTTCCACAACACGCGCCGGAGCTTCCCCGGCTGCCGCGATGATCTGCGGCGTTTCCGGTACCGGCTCCTCCATCGGCAGAGGCGAAACAGGCATACCCTCGTGGATGCGCGTCATGGTCTCTCGCCAGATATCCGCCGGCAGGCCACCGCCCGTCACACCGGACAAAGGCTTGTTATTGTCGTATCCCATCCAGACCCCGGCCACGTAGTCACCGGTAAATCCGATAAACCACGCGTCACGCGCCGCCTGCGTCGTGCCGGTTTTGCCCGCGGCAGGGCGCCCCTCAAGACGCGCCCTCCCGCCGGTGCCGTTCTCGACCACCTGGTTCATCATCCAGACCATCTGCGCCGCCGCACGCTCATTCAGAACGCGAACCGACTGCGGACGCCCTGAACTCATCAGTTCCGTGCCATCGGATTTCAGCCGAAGCTGCCGAATGCCGTACGGAATGGCGGTCACGCCACCGTTCAGAATCCCGGCATAGGCGCCCGTCATCTCAAGCAGAGTTGCCTCCGACACGCCCAGCGCAAGAGCCGGACCATCCGACATCGGCGAATTCACCCCCAGATCCTGAGCAAGCGCCCGGATCCGCTCGCGGCCCGTGCCCTCGGACACGCGCACGGCGGAGGTATTGATGGACTCGCGAAACGCCTCAACCAGCGTGATTTCACCCCGGTAGTTCCGTGTGTAGTTTTTAGGCGACCAGTCACCGGAGCCAGGCACACGCAGGGTCAATGGCTCGTCTAGCACCCGGTCCAGCGGGCTCGCCCCAGACTGCAGCGCCGCGGCATAGACGAATGTCTTGAACAGCGACCCGGTCTGGCGTTTCGCCTGCGTGGCACGGTTGAACTGACCTTCTGTCCCGCCAAGGTCCCGCCCGCCGATCATGGCCCGCACGGCGCCGTCGCGGGACATCACCACCACGGCCGCCTGGGCCTTGGAGCCCGGCCTGACCTTGGTCTCAAACACATGCGTCAGGGCCGCTTCCGCCGCTTTCTGAATGCGAGGATCGAAAGTGGTGGTAACCGCGATATCCTCCGTGGTGCTCCGCGTCAGGAAATCCGGGCCGGAGGACATCACCCAGTCCGCAAAGCTGCCCCCAGCACGATCGGCCGCCGCTTTGGACAGGACCGCCGGCTGCGCAATCGCCACCGCCGCCTGTTGCTCGGTCAGATAGCCCTGATCGCGCATCAGCGTAATGATCGTCTCGGCCCGCTCCTGCGCCAGCGCGAGATTGTTGGTGGGTGCAAACCGTGTCGGCGCGCGCAGGAGACCGGCCAGCATCGCGGCCTCGGCCGGGCTGACCTCAGCCGCAGACTTGCCGAAATAGCGCTGGGACGCCGCCTCAAACCCGGTTGCGCCCG
This sequence comes from Alphaproteobacteria bacterium, assembly GCA_030427145.1. Taxonomy (GTDB): domain Bacteria; phylum Pseudomonadota; class Alphaproteobacteria; order Rhodobacterales; family Rhodobacteraceae; genus Amaricoccus; species Amaricoccus tamworthensis. The sequence continues at coordinate 201,467 of JAUHWT010000001.1, forward strand.
CGCCCAGATAAGCCCGGTTCATGTAGATCGACAGGATCTCGTTCTTGGAGAACTTCAGTTCCAGCGCCAGGGCGGCCGGAACCTCCTTTATCTTGCGCTCAAGCGTCCGCTCATTGTCGAAAAACACCAGTTTCGCGACCTGCTGCGTCAGGGAGGAACCACCCTGCACCGTGCCGCCTGCCCGGTAATTGACAAGCGCCGCGCGGGCCAGCCCACGGACGTCCAGACCAAAATGACTAAAAAAGCGGCGATCCTCGGTCGCCACGACCGCATGAACCAGATGCGGCGACACATCGGTGGCCGAGGTGACGTGATGTTGATCGCCCCGCCAGGCAAAAACCGTGTTGGACCGGTCCATCATGGTCACCGACCCACGGTTGCGTCCGTCCATGATGTTGTCGAAATCCGGAAGTTTGGAATGGTAATAGGCCACGCCTATGCCAATCGCCACCACCAGAACTATGGCGGCACGTATGCCCAACCACCAAAGAATGCGAAAAAGCCACGAAAACGCGCTTCGGGCAAACCGCTCGACGCGGCCGACTTTCGCTTTCCGGCCTTTTTTCTTTTTTACCGCTCTGGCCATCGTTTTCGGCCACCTGCCATTGTTTCTTTTCTGCCCTGACAATACCGGTTCATGCCTGCGTATGCCAGCCCCAGGGATTTTTGCCCATTAATTGAACATTGTCTAATTTTTAGGCATTTGAATTAACGGCTTCGTGAGGATTTTCGGCCCGCCAAAACGCCCAAAAATTTATTTTCCATTTTTATTCATAGACTTACCTTCAATCTCGCAGTTCTTGGCACAAAAATTGCATGTAAAGGATCAACGCCAGACGCGTTAATAAAAACACTTGTGAGGATCTTCATGAAGTTAATTGTAGCCGTCATTAAACCGTTCAAGCTGGAGGAGGTCCGCGATGCCCTGACCTCCATCGGCGTTCAGGGTTTGATGGTGTCGGAAGTCAAAGGTTACGGCCGCCAGTCCGGTCACACCGAGATCTATCGCGGCGCGGAATACGTCGTCAATTTTGTTCCCAAGATCAAACTTGAGATGGTCGTACCGGATTCCGTCGCCCCCCAGGCAATGGAAGTCCTCTCGACCACCGCAAGAACCGGGAAAATCGGCGACGGCAAACTCTTCGTCGTTAATGTCGAGGAAGCAATGCGGGTCCGCACCGGCGAGACCGGGGAAGAGGCTCTCTGAGCCGCGCAAGGAAATACAAAAGGTACAAAGCAACATGACAAGGTTTCTGAAATATTCCGGACCTGCCGCCGTGGCCCTTCTCGCCATGGCCGCACCCCTGGCGGCCCAGGACGCCGCCGCGGCTCCGGCAGAGGCATCCGAACACACCATCTGGATCCTCAACACCTTCCTCTTCCTCGTGGCCGGCTTCCTGGTCATGTGGATGGCCGCCGGTTTCGCCATGCTCGAGGCCGGTCTCGTGCGGTCCAAAAACGTCACCATGCAGCTGACGAAGAACATTGCGCTCTTCGGTATCGCCGCCATCGCCTACCACCTGATCGGCTACAACCTGATGTACCCGCTGGGAAGCTGGACCATCGGTACCGATGAAACCGGCGGTTACCTCGGCGCATTCGGCGTGGCCGTACTAGAGGCCGTTGGCGTCGGCGCGGACAGCGCGGACGACATCGCATACGCCTCCACCGGCTCGGACTTCTTCTTCCAGCTGATGTTCTGTGCCACCACCGCGTCCATCGTGTCCGGTGCCCTGGCCGAGCGCATCAAATTGTGGCCGTTCCTGATCTTCGTGGCCATCCTGACCGCGTTCATCTACCCGATCCAGGCAAGCTGGAAATGGGGCGGCGGCTTCCTCGACAGCCAGTTCGGCTTCCTCGACTTCGCCGGTTCGACCGTCGTGCACTCCGTAGGTGGCTGGGCCGCTCTCGCCGGTGCCATCGTTCTCGGCCCGCGTATCGGCAAATACCCCTCCGGTGGCGGCGTACACCCCTACCCGGGTTCCAACCTGGCCCTCGCAACCCTCGGCATGTTTATCCTGTGGCTCGGCTGGTTCGGCTTCAACGGCGGTTCGCAGCTCGCAATGGGCACAATTGGTGATGCCGCTGACGTTAGCCGTATCTTCGCCAACACTAACGCCGGTGCGGCCGGCGGTGCGGTTGCAGCCCTTCTGCTGACGCAGATCATGTACAAAAAGCCGGACCTCACCATGATCATCAACGGCGCCCTTGCCGGCCTCGTTTCGATCACGGCTGAACCCCTGACCCCGACCCTCGGCAGCGCCACCCTGATCGGTGCCGTTGGCGGTATCATCGTGGTCTTCGCTGTACCGTTCCTCGACAAGCTGAAAATCGATGACGTTGTCGGTGCGATCCCGGTTCACCTCTGCGCAGGGATCTGGGGTACGCTGGCTGTCGTCATCACCAACCCGGACGCCACCCTGTCCGGCCAGGTCATCTCGATCGTAGTAGTTGGTGTGTTTGTGTTCGTGGTCTCCCTGATCATCTGGATGATCCTGAAAGCCACTGTCGGCATTCGCTGCTCCGAAGAGGCCGAAATCAACGGTCTCGACGTCGACGAACTGGGCATGGAAGCCTATCCGGAATTCTCCCACCGGTAAGCTCACCTCAATTCCAACAGGGCAACGCTGAATATGGCCCGGGGCAACCCGGGCCATATTTTTTTTTGACTGGAACTGCGCCACACGGGTGACTAGGTCTGAAACCCAACTGACAGGCCGGAGGACACCAGATGCCCGACTACACCGAGGTCACGGGAAGGATCACCGCGCTTTGCGAGGGCGAAACCGACGTGATCGCCTGCATGGCCAGCATCGCCTGCGAACTGAACCAGGAATTCGATCATTACGACTGGGTCGGCTTCTACCGCGTGACCGAACCGCAACTCCTGAAGATCGGCCCCTATCAGGGCACCCATGGCTGCCTGACCATTCCCTTCGACCGGGGCGTATGCGGTGCCGCCGCGAAAACCGGAACCACGCAAATCGTCGCGGACGTCAACTCCTTTCCGGGCCACATCGCCTGCTCGACGACTACGCAGTCTGAAATCGTCGTCCCCGTCTTCGGCCCCGACGGCCAGCTCTTCGGCGTCCTCGATGTGGACAGCAACCAACCCGACGCTTTCTGTGCGGAGGATGCAGAGGCGCTCGAGGCCATCTGTGCCGCCGTCTTTGGTCGACCGGGAATGAAACCCTGACCGCAGGCCCGTTTGCCGCGATTTCTCGTCCTGAGGGATTGTCTTTAGTTTTCCTGCAACCCAAAGTTCTGCACAATCAGCACAGACACAAATCCCGATCAGTCCGTCGGGCATCAGTCAAGGAACAGAGTTCACCATGGATCACCGTCGCGGGTTTCCCGAACTGCCTTTGATCAGCCCCGAGGCTGAACCCGATGTGGAATACACCAACGCACGCGAGGCCGTGGCCGACCTCATCCGCCGCTACTCCGAGTCCACGGGGTATCTCAAGGACCGGTTCATGGAGGTGATGGGCGGTAAAAACCCCGACGGCCACTACCGCGCCTACTACCCCTCGGTCAGCATTACCACCAGCAGCTTCGCCACCGTGGACAGCCGCCTGTCCTTCGGCCATGTCGCGGAGCCCGGCCGCTATGAGACCACCATCACCCGGCCCGATTTCTTCGAGAACTACCTGGCCCAACAGATCGGCCTGCTGATCCGCAACCACGGCACCTCCGTGCGCATCGGGACCTCGAACACGCCCATTCCCCTGCATTTCGCCATGGGGGAAAACGCGCATGTGGAAGGCTCGATCGAGGAAACCCTGCACCGGCCCCTGCGCGACCTGTTCGACGTACCGGACCTGAACACCACCGACGACCACATCGTCAATGGCAAGGTCGGCCCCACCCCGGAAGGCACGCGCCCACTGGCCCCGTTCACGGCCCAGCGCATAGATTATTCGCTCGCGCGGCTCGCGCACTACACCGCCAGCAGTCCGGTTCATTTCCAGAACCACGTTCTCTTCACCAACTACCAGTTCTACATGGACGAGTTCGTGGCCTTCGCCAAAGAGGCACTGGACGATCCGGAGTCCGGCTACGAGGCGTTCGTGCAGCCGGGCAACGTCATCACCACCCGCGACGGCACCACCGGCGAACCCGGCAGGGCCAATCCGCAAATGCCAGCCTATCACCTGGTCCGCCCCAACCATTCCGGGATTACCCTGGTGAACATCGGCGTCGGACCGTCCAATGCCAAAACCATCACCGACCACGTGGCGGTGCTGCGCCCGCATGTCTGGCTGATGCTCGGCCACTGCGCCGGTCTGCGCAACTCACAGTCGTTGGGCGATTACGTTCTGGCCCACGCCTATATGCGTGAGGACCACGTTCTGGACGACGACATCCCGATCTGGGTCCCGATCCCCGCGCTCGCGGAGGTCCAGGTGGCGCTTGAGGATGCGGTTGCGGAAGTCACCGGGCTCGAGGGCTTTGACCTCAAACGCATCATGCGCACCGGCACCGTCGCCACCATCGACAACCGCAACTGGGAACTGCGCGACCAGTCCGGCCCGGTCCAGCGCCTGAGCCAGGCCCGCGCCATCGCACTGGAGATGGAAAGCGCCACCATCGCGGCTAACGGTTTCCGGTTCCGTGTGCCGTATGGCACCCTGCTCTGCGTGTCCGACAAGCCGCTGCATGGTGAGTTGAAGCTGCCTGGAATGGCCACCAGTTTCTACAAGCGACAGGTGTCACAGCACCTTCGCATTGGCGTCCGGGCGCTTGAAAGCCTGCGGGAGATGCCACTGGAAAAACTGCATTCGCGCAAATTGCGAAGCTTTGATGAAACCGCGTTTTTGTAAGAATTGCCCAAACGCGACTCATTTCTGCAACATTCTCCTCTGGATTGTGCCTTTGCTCAACAAATACAACTCTTTTTGCGCATTCAGCGATTGAGTTTTCCCGGCCAGCCCGATTAAGTGCAGCAGCACCAAATGGATGGCCGAGTGCGGCCAGGCTTTTTTTCGGACCAGGGAGACAACAATGACTCAGAAGCCCATGACCAAAACCCAGCTTGTTGCAGCGATGGCGGAAGCCACCGACATGGACAAGGCAACAGCGAACCGGGCACTTGAGGCACTGACCGAAATCGTCACAAAAGAGGTTGCCAACGGAGGCGCCGTTACGCTTCCCGGTCTGGGCAAATTCGCCTGCCGCGAGCGGGCCGAGCGCATGGTTCGCAATCCCTCCACCGGCGAGCAGATCAAAAAACCCGCTGACCGGGTTGCCAAGGTGACCATCGCCAAGGCATTGAAGGACGTGATCAACGCCTGATCTTCCCCACGGAAATTTCGGGCTTTCCCGTTATCGGGCTGCATCACATGCAGCCCCTTTTTTTTGGTGGAACCATGCCTGACTGGCGCTCCATGATTTTGGGCTTTCTTTTCGTGCTCGCGTGGAGTTCCGCCTTCACCTCCGCACGTATCGTCGTGGCCGACGCGCCACCATTTCTCGCACTTTCCTTCCGGTTCCTGATTTCCGGCGTCATCGCGCTCGCCATTGGCCTTGCCGCCGGTCAGAGGATCCGGCTGACCAAAAGCCAGTGGATCGGCGTCCTCGTCTTCGGGTTCTGCCAGAACGCGCTCTATCTTGGATTGAACTTTGAGGCCATGCAGACCATCGAGGCCGGTCTCGCCTCAATCATCGCCAGCATGCTGCCACTGATCGTCGCCGCACTTGGACGCGCGTTCTTCGGAGAGCGGCTGACGCCGCTTGCGATGGCAGGCCTCGTGATCGGGTTTTCCGGCGTGGTCTACATCATGCAGGCCCGTATGGGTGCCAGTGCGGATATCTACGGGCTTTCCCTGTGCCTGATCGGCGTGCTGGCCCTGTCCATTGCCACCCTGCTGGTGCGCGGGGTATCCGTTGGCGGCAACCTCTGGATGGTTGTGGGGCTCCAGATGTTGGTGGGATCGTTTGCGCTGTTCCCCGTCTCGGTCGCTCTGGAGACCTGGGAGATCAACTGGACCTGGCCGTTGTTCTGGGCCTTCCTCTACACCACGCTCATCCCCGGCGTTGCCGCAACCATGATCTGGTTCATACTGGTGGGCCGCATTGGTGCCGTTCCTGCGGCCACGTTCCACTTCCTCAACCCGTTTCTCGGCGTGTTCATCGCGTTCCTCATCCTGGGTGAGCCGATCACGCTCACGGACTTCATCGGTGTCGTCATAATCATGATCGGCATCCTCGCCGTGCAACTGTCGAAAAGGCATGGAAACAGGGCGGTTTAGGCCGTAAACCAGCGGTCAACCGTGCCTATGTGGGGTAGCACGGGGGATTCGACCAGTGGGGGACGGGTACATTGCACGAAGTGAACGAGGAACTGGCGCAGGCGGTCCGGCAGGCGCTCAACTCAAAAACCAAACCGGTCGGATCGCTCGGCCGTATTGAGGAAATCGCGGAGCACATCGCCAAAATTCAGGGCACCACGACCCCGAAACTGGCCGGATGCACCCTGACCATTTTCGCGGGCGACCACGGCATCGCCCATGAGGGCGTCTCCGCCTATCCCCAGGCGGTCACCGCGCAGATGGTGCTGAACTTCCTCGCCGGTGGTGCCGCCTCGAACGTGTTCGCAAACACGCTCGGCATTCCCGTCACGGTGGTGGATACCGGCGTCGCGGGCGATCCCATAGTCGACCCCGCCCTGGTGTCCCGACGCATCGCGCCGGGCACGGCGAATTTCCTGACCGAACCTGCCATGACGGCGGAACAGCTCGAAACCGCCCTGCAAAACGGCCGCGACATCGGCACCGGATCGCCGGACACCGTTGCGGCCTTCGGTGAGATGGGCATTGCCAACACCGCCTCGGCCGCGCTTGTTGCACACCGCATTTCCGGCATGGATCTCGATGGTCTCGTCGGGCGTGGCACGGGCCTCGACGACGATGGCGTAACCCGCAAAACCAAAATACTCGCGGACGCCTCCAGCCGCTGCCCCGGCAAGCTCGACGCGGCCGGCGCATTGCGCGAATTCGGCGGTTTTGAGATCGCCACCATGGCCGGTGCCATGCTTGGCGCCGCCGCGTCGGGCCGGATTGTTCTGGTGGACGGCTTCATTTCAACCGTCGCGGCCATGGCGGCGGAGGCCATTGAACCGGACGCCCGCCGGTCCTTCATCTTTTCCCACAAATCCGCCGAACGCGGGCATGTGGGCATTCTCGAGTGGATGGGCGCAAAACCCCTGCTCGCGCTGGAAATGCGCCTCGGCGAAGGCTCCGGCGCCATTCTCGCCTGGCCGCTCCTTCAGGCCTCCGTCGCGATGCTCAACGACATGGCCAGTTTCGAATCCGCAGGGGTCAGCGGTCCGGCATGACGCACACCCTCATCAGGCAGCTGGCGGGCTTCCTGCTCGCGGTTCAGTTTCTGACCCGACTGCCCGTGCCTGTTGAGGGGCTTTACACCGCCAAACGCTATGCCCGCATTCCGCGCTGGTTTCCCGCCGTGGGAAGCCTGATCGGGGTGCTAACGGCTGCGGTTTTCCTGGTCGCGGCTTCCGTCCTGCCACCCGTGCTGGCCGCGCTCATCGCCACCGGCGCGGGAATTCTGATCACCGGCTGCCTGCACGAGGACGGCCTCGCGGATCTCTGCGACGGGCTGGGCAGCGGCCAGCCAAGAGAGCGCGTTCTGGAGATCATGCGCGACAGCCGCATTGGCACCTTTGGGACGGCGGGCCTCGGCCTCGTTCTGGCCTGCAAAATCGTGACCCTGGGCCACATGCCCCCTGACACCGGCGCAGCCTGCCTGATCGCGGGTCACTGCCTCAGCCGCACCGCCTGTACCCTCGTGATGGGTCTCACGCCTTACGTGCGATCAAACGGCAGGGGCAGCGGACTGACCACAACCCTCTCGCCAGCCGCCATCGCCATCATGGCCCCATTTGTGCTGTTCAGCCTGTTCCTGCTGCTCTGGTTCGCCGGTCTTCTGGCAACAATCGTTGGGCTCGCTGGTCTGATCACCGGCACCCTGATCGTCATGCGCCCGAGCCAGCGCATACTCGGTGGACACACCGGCGACGTGCTCGGCGCGGTTCAGCAGGTCTCCGAGGTCACGTTTCTACTGACCGTCCTTGCATGTCTCTGATCCTGCTGCGCCATACCCGGCCCGACATGCCGAAGGGCCTGTGCTACGGACGCACCGATCTGCTGCCGGATGCCGGATTTCCGCAAACCGCGGCCCAAATTGCCCGCGACCTGCCCGGCGTTGCCAGCATCGTCACGAGCCCCCTCACCCGCTGCCATTTGCTGGCCAGCCATATCGGTGAGGTCCGCAACCTGCCGGTGGAAACCGATAAACGCCTGATCGAGAAGGATTTCGGAACCTGGGAAAACACGCCCTGGGATGACATTCCCCGCGACCAGCTCGATGCCTGGGCCGCGGATTTTCTCGGCGCGCGGTCGCATGGCGGGGAGAGCGTCAGCATGCTTCGGGACCGGGTGGAGGACGCCCTGAACGACATGAACCGGTCACGGGGACCGGTTCTGTGGGTTACGCATTCCGGAGTGATCCGGGCCGCCTGCGCCATTCTCAACCTGCATGACGGATGGGACACGGCCCTGGAGTTCGGCGCCTGGCTGGAGATCAGCCCGACGCCCTAGACAATCAGGCCGCGCGGCTCTGAAGCTGATGGATCAGGCCGTCGATGCTGCCGCCCTGGGCGTCCAGCATGGCACCGATTTCCTGCCGCTCATTCGAGAGTAGCGACACGCCCTCAATGATCAGGTTGACCGCTTTGGGCGAGCCGCTGCGCTCGCTGATCTGCCAGTTTACGCCGATGTTCTCCTGACCGGGGCGAACCACGGTGGTGAAGACCTCGACACCGGCGCTGCGGCCTTTTTTGTCCTTCACCTCACGGCCGCCTTCCATCTGGATCGTGGCGTTGGTGAAATCACCGAACTGGCGTCCGTATTTGGCCGCGAGATAGCCCTGGAACGCATTCACATAGGCTTTCTTCTGGGAACTCGACGCGGACCGCCAGTCACGGCCCAGACAGCTCGCGGCCACCACCGGCATGTCGGCGTATTTCGACATGATGCGCTGGAATTCCCTGTAGAGGCTCGCACCGCTCTTGCCGGAATTGACCAGGCTCGAAAGCTCGGCCGAGGCCGCACTCACATGCTGCTGCGCTCTCGACACGGCATCCGCAAATGCCATACGCGGCATGACCAGGGCCACTGCAGAGGCGGCCAGTCCGGTCAAAACAGTGCGGCGGTCAATCGTCATGTCTGCGTTCATCTCAGAAATCCCCGTAAACATCCCCGTAAATGTCCTCCAGCGCTTCAAGCTCGGTCTCTCCGCCGTAGCTTGCCCGCATGGCCTCGAGATAGGCGATGCGCGTGGCGGCATAACTGTCGGTGGAATTGTTATAAAGCTCATCCACCACCGTATCCAGTTCGTAACGATCATTGGCCAGATCAAGACCCGCAATCACAAGAAGTGTCCGCGTCGCGGCAACTGTCGTCACGTAATAGACGGGATCCGTGGCCGCATCGAGCGCCCAGCCGGCCCAGTCACGCTCCGTTCCCGGTCCACCAAACGGCAGCTCCAGGTAACCGCCTTCCGGCACGCCATAGGCGAGGAACGTCTCGTCAAAGCCGGTGTCGCGGTATTCCAGCCCAAGATCCTGACCCCAGTCGAGGATACCGCCGAACCCGAACAGGGTGTTCACGCCAAAGCGCATGAAGGACCGGCCGGCCAGTTCACCCTCGCCCTGAAGCGAATAGTGGATGATGTAATTCGGGTTTTCCCAGTTGCGCTTGAAATTGGTGATACCGGTCCGGATCATGCCCGGCACGATGGTGCCATAAGTCCGCGAAACCGGGCCGTAGACTGCGTTGTCCACCTGCACGTTGAGCGAATGGGCGCTCCGGTTGAACTCCTCATGGGGGTCGTAGACCGGATCATCCGGGTTGGGATTGGTCGAACAGGCTCCCAAAGCGGTCAGGAGAAGCACCACGGCGGCATGTTTGCTGATATTCAAGGAATTCTGCCTTTCGGTGTGCCGACAACATCGGATCGCTGGTAAATCACAACATGGTTTATCAAATACCAACGCTGCATTCCGGCCCGGATAACACCAATTACGGGCCACCGCCATCCGATCATCCCGCAAAAAATTCTTGCCTCCCCCGGTGACACGGTTGAAAACGGGCCGGAATGAAAACGGGGAACAGGTTCATGACCAGCGCCATCGACCAAAAGCTTGCATCACTGGGGCTCACTCTGCCCGACGCGCCCGCACCGGCGGCGAATTACGTTCCATACGTGATCTCTGGCAACCTGGTGTTTATCTCGGGCCAGATCAGTAATGATTCCAATGGCCTGATCACCGGGAAGCTCGGTCGCGACATGGATGTGGACGCCGGTGTGGCGGCGGCGAAACGCTGTGCGCTTAACCTGATCGCCCAGCTGCGCGCGGCCTGCGGCGGTGATCTCGACCGGGTTGTCCGTGTCGTGAAAATCAACGGATTTGTGAACGCGGATGCGGATTTCACGGACCATCCGAAGGTCGTGAACGGCGCATCGGACCTGTTTGTGGAAGTGTTTGGGGATGCCGGACGGCACGCGCGGGCGGCTGTTGGCTCCTCCTCCCTCCCCCTCGGCGTAGCGGTAGAGGTCGAAGGTGTATTCCAGATCAGCTGAACTGCCACAGGATTTCATTGACGCGCCCCTTGCCCATCGTGGGCTTCACGATCGTGGGGCGGGGATCATTGAAAACAGTCTCTCCGCCATCGAGGCGGCCGTGGCTGAGGGCTATGGGATCGAGATCGACATTCAGGCGGCGTCCTGTGGCGAGGCGATGGTGTTCCATGACGGAACGCTTGACCGCCTGACCGCCGAGACCGGGCCGGTGAACGGACGCACGGCGGATGAGTTGCGCGAGATTGTCCTGACGGATTCCACCGACGCCATTCCCACGCTCAAGGAAACCCTTGAAATCGTTCGCGGAAAAGTGCCGCTGCTGCTTGAGATCAAGGAGCCGGGGCATTCGCTTTCGCCCGATGTTGGGGCGCTGGAGGAACGTGTCGCCGATCTGTTGCGGCTCTATGCCGGGCCGGTTGCGGTAATGAGTTTCAACCCGCATTCCGTCACCGCGTTTGGCCGCTTTGGCCTCGCGGTGGCGCGTGGTCTGGTGACCTGCGACTTTCAGGACGCGGAGTGGGACCTGCCGGAACAGCGCCGTCAAACCCTTGCAAACATTGAGGGATTTGACCGCTCCGGTTCCGTCTTTATCTCCCATGACGCGCGGAACCTGAACACAGCGGCGGTGGAACGTATCCGCCGCAAGGGCTTCCCTGTGCTGTGCTGGACCGTGCGGTCGCAGGAGCAGGAGGACGCGGTGCGGGAGATCGCGGACAACATTACGTTTGAGGGCTACAGGCCCAAAATTCCGGAGCCGACGCCGCTTTTTTAGGCGACATTACCTGTTGTGATCGCAACGGGGCCTCCGGGCCATTGACGGCGGCGCTTCGGGTGCCAGATCATGGGAACGGAGGCAGAGATGGACGGCGGCGAAACACTCGAAATTTCCATGCTCGATTCCGTGGCGCAGATCAGCGCCGCGGAATGGGACGCCTGTGCCGACCGGCCAGGCGACAGACCCGATAACCCTTTTATAACACACCGTTTTCTCGATGCACTGGAACGCTCCGGCAGTGTCGGTCCCGGCACCGGATGGCAGCCCCGGCACCTCGTCGCGCGCATGGCGGGCGAGGTGATTGCCGTGATGCCGATGTATGCCAAGGGGCACAGCCAGGGCGAGTATATTTTCGACTTCGACTGGGCCCATGCCTATGAGCAGGCGGGGGGGCGGTATTACCCGAAACTTCAGTCTGCGGCGCCGTTTACGCCGGTGACGGGGCGGCGGTTTTTGACGCGGGCGGGGCATGAGACCATTGGACGCGGGGCGCTGTTGCAGGGGGCCATTCAGGTCGCGACGAACAATGAGGTCTCGTCGTTTCATGCCACGTTCTGCACGGCGGAGGAGCGGGAATGGGGCGAAAGCGTCGGCCTTCTGGGCCGTGTAACCCGCCAGTTTCATTGGGAAAATCGCGACTACGCCGATTTTGACGCCTTTCTCGCGGACCTGAGTTCACGCAAGCGGAAGGCCATTCGCAAGGAGCGCAAAAAGGCGCGGGAGTTTGGCGGGCGGATTATCGCGCTGACCGGAGATGAGATCGAGCCGGAGCATTGGGATGCGTTCTGGGCGTTCTATCAGGATACTGGTGCGCGGAAATGGGGCACGCCGTATCTGACGCGGCAATTCTTTGATATTGCTCATGAAACCATGCGCGACGACATGCTTCTGGTGCTGGCGGAGCGCGATGGGCGATGGGTTGCGGGGGCGCTGAATTTTATTGGGGCGGAGACGCTTTATGGGCGGTATTGGGGGTGTGTCGAGGATCACCCCTGCCTGCATTTTGAGTTGTGCTACTACCAGGCCATTGATTTTGCTATCGGAAATGGGATCGACCGGGTTGAGGCCGGGGCGCAGGGGGAGCACAAGCTGGCGCGGGGGTACCTGCCGACGGTGACGCATTCGCTGCACTGGTTCCGGGATGAGGGGTTTTCGCGGGCGGTCGAAAACTACCTGAAACAGGAGGCGGAACACATCGGGGAGGAGATCCAGATCATGATGGATTATGCCCCGTTCCGCAAAGGGGAGAGTGAAAATGGCTGAGGCGCTGTCAGAGGCGGGACGCAGGGAACTCATTGAAAACGAATGGGTATTTCTGGAAGAGCGGGATGCGGTGTCCAAGAAATTCGTCTTCAAAAACTTCGTTGAGGCGTTCGGATTTATGACCCGCGTGGCGCTCTGGGCGGAGAAATGGGACCACCATCCGGAATGGGCGAATGTCTATAAAACGGTGGATGTGACGCTCACGACCCACAGCATTGACGGGCTGTCGGATCTTGATCTGAAGCTGGCGAAAAAGATGGATCAACTGGCACAATAGTGCATGCCGGGTGGCGCAATCTGACACCGAAGTGGCACAGATGTGCAGGGATTTGGCACAGATTGTGAATCAAATGGCACAGATTGCACGGGGTTTTGCGAAATCCGTCCCGTTTTGCTGACCATTTGACGCGATTGGGCGGTCATGTCGGCATGACCGCCCAGGATCTGATGATCAGAGTTTTTCGAGCATGGTTTCGCCGGCGCTGATCTCGCAGCCGGTGCCTTCCTCGGCGAAGAGGTCGACGACGACGCCGTTTTCGACGATCATCGAGTAGCGGCGGGAGCGGTCGATCAGGCCACGGGACGGGACGGAGAAATCCATGCCGACGGCTTTGGTGAATGCGCCGGTCGCATCGGCGATCATGCGGACGTTGCCGCCAGACGCGCCATTGGCCTCGCCCCAGGCGCTCATCACGAAGGGATCGTTGACCGAGAGGCAGATGATGTCATCGACACCTTTGGTCCGGATTTTGTTGGCGTTCTGAACGTAGCTCGGCAGGTGGCGGTTGGTGCAGGTGCTGGTATAGGCACCGGGCAGTGCGAAAACGACCACGCGTTTTCCGGTGAAGAGGTCGCCGGTGGAAAGCGTTTCCATGTCCTCTCCGATCATTTCAAGAAATTCGGCTTCCGGCAGTTTGTCTCCGATCGACAGGCTCATTCCGTTGTTCCCCAATGTACTGGTTGCGCCAAACGCATGACGGCATATAGACGTTTGACCGATGAATGCCAGACCGGAGACCGCCATGGAAAACCTGGATGCCCGAATTTCAGTGATTGGTGCCGGTCAAGCGGGCGCGTCCCTGGTCGCGGAACTGCGGGATCTGGGGCACCGGGGTCCGATTACGATGATCGGGGATGAGCCTTCCCTGCCCTATCAGCGGCCGCCCCTGTCGAAGGCGTATCTTAAAGGCGAGATGCAGCTGGAGCGGCTGTATCTGCGGCCGGCGACGTTTTACGCGGAACGGAATATTGAGGTGCTGACCGGGGTGCGCGTGGTGTCGATTGACCGCGCTGCGAAGGAGGCCGTTTTGGAGGACGGGCGGCGGATTGGACATGATCTGCTGGCGCTGACCACCGGGACGACGCCAAGACGGCTGCCCGGTGACATTGGCGGTGATCTGGACGACGTGCATGTGATGCGGTCGCTGGCCCATGCGGATGCGCTGGCCGAGGGGCTGGCGCGGGGGCATAAGGCGGCGTTGATCGTGGGGGGCGGGTATATTGGCCTGGAGGCCGCCGCGGTGCTGCGCGAGAAGGCTTTGAAGGTTACGGTTCTGGAAGCGGCGCCGCGTATTCTGGCGCGGGTGGCGTCAGCGGAGACGGCGGATTTCTTTCGCGATCTGCACCGGAACAACGGGGTTGATATCCGCGAGGGCGTGACGCTGTCGCGGCTGGTGGGTGAGAATGGCCGGGTCACGGGTGGTGAGCTGAGCGACGGCACGGTGATCCCGGCGGATGTGGCGCTGGTTGGCATTGGTGTGGTGCCGAATGACGGGTTGGCGCGGGATGCGGGGCTGGATCTGGATAACGGGATTGTCGTGGATGGTGCGGGGCGCACGTCAGATCCGTCGATCTTTGCCGCCGGGGACTGCACGAATTTTCCCTATCGGGGCGTACGCATTCGGCTGGAGAGCGTACCCAATGCTATCGACCAGGCCGAGGCCGTGGCGGCGGCGATGCTGGGCGGGGATGTGGACTATGTGGCAAAGCCCTGGTTCTGGTCGGATCAGTACAATATCAAGTTGCAGATCGCCGGGCTGAATGCGGGCTACGACCGGACGGTGGTGCGGCCGGGTGTGCGTGAGGGCACGCAGTCGGTGTGGTATTATGCCGGGGATGAGTTGCTGGCGGTGGATGCGATGAACGATCCGCGGAGTTACATGATGGCGAAGCGCTGGATTGAGGCGGGGGTGTCGCCGGATGCGGGTCAGGTGGCGGATCCGGGTGTGGAGTTAAAGGGGTTGGCGGTAAAGGCTCCGGCAGACGCGGAATAAGTTGATCTCTTTCGCCCGGCGGCAACGCCGGGCAGCGCCGACCTCCCCCATGGGAGGCGCTATCGCGCCACCCGAGGTCGGAGCTGCCCTTGTCTCCTGGGCGGTAACGTTTGGAAAGGATGCGGGTTAATGCGCATCATAGGTGGCACACATCGCGGGCGGGCCCTGGCCTCGGTGGGTAAGGGCGATGCGGCGGCGCATTTGCGGCCGACGACGGACAGGGTGCGGGAGAGCCTGTTCAATCTGCTGGCCCATGGCGGTTATGCGGAGCGGCCCCTGCCGGAAGGGTACCGGGTGCTGGACCTGTTTGCCGGAACCGGGGCGCTGGGGCTGGAGGCCCTGTCGCGCGGGGCGGAACAGGCGGTGTTCGTGGACCAGGGGCGCAAGGCGCAGAAAATCCTGGAGGAAAACATCTCAAAGCTGGGCGTATTGCCCCAGACCAAAGTGATCCCCAAGGACGCCACGAGGCTCGGCAAATGCGTGTCCGATCCGTTCCGGCTGGTGTTTCTCGACCCGCCCTATGGCAAAAAGCTGGGGGAGAAGGCGCTTGCCTCGGCGGCGGCGGGGGGCTGGATCGCGCCGGGGTCGGTGATCGTTTGGGAAGAGTCTGACGCGGTCAACCGGCTGGAGGGGTTTTCGAGGCTGGACGAAAGACGCTATGGGGACACGGTGATTTCGATTTTCAGGTTTGACGGCGCATGAGTGACAGGCGGGAAATCCTCGACCGGGTCTTTGGGTTTTCGGATTTCAGGCCAGGGCAGGACGAGATTGTGGGCGCGGTCGCCGACGGTCGCGACGTACTGGCGATTTTGCCAACGGGTGGTGGCAAGTCGCTGTGCTTTCAGCTGCCTGCGCTGATGCGCGAGGGGCTGACGGTGGTGATCTCGCCGCTGATTGCGCTGATGCGCGATCAGGTGCGGGCGTTGAAAGCGGCCGGTGTCAATGCGGCGGCGCTGACCTCGCATTCGGATGAGATGGACCTGGAGGAGATATTCTCGGGCATTGATGATGGCACGCTGAAGCTCCTTTATATGGCGCCGGAGCGGCTGGGGTCCTCGGGGCCGCTGCTGCGGCGGGCGGGGATCAGCCTGCTGGCGGTGGATGAGGCCCATTGCGTAAGCCAGTGGGGGCATGATTTCCGGCCGGATTACCTGCGCATTGGGGGGCTCAGGGAGCAGCTTGGCGGGGTGCAGACCGTGGCGCTGACCGCGACGGCGGATGCGGAAACGCGGGAGGAGATCTGTCGCCAACTCTTTGCGGGCGGGGAGCCGGAGACATTCCTGGGCGGGTTTGACCGGCCGAACCTGTCGCTGGCCTTTCAGGTAAAAAACTCGCCGCGGCGGCAGATTTTGGATTTTGTCGACCTGCACCGGGGGCTGTCGGGGATTGTCTACTGCACCAGCCGCAACAAGACGGAAACGCTTGCCCAGGCGCTGAACGAGGCGGGACACCGGGCGATGGCCTATCACGCGGGCCTGGAGCGGGAGGAGCGCGAGGCGGCGGAGGCACGGTTCCAGCGCGAGGACGGGCTGGTTGTCTGTGCGACGATTGCCTTTGGCATGGGGATCGACAAGCCGGATATTCGCTTCGTGGCCCATGCGGATCTGCCGAAATCGGTGGAGTCCTATTACCAGGAAATTGGCCGGGCCGGGCGCGACGGGGCGCCGGCGGATACGCTGACGCTTTACGGCGCCGATGACATCCGGTTGCAGCGGACGCGGATTGACGAGAGCCCATCGCCCATGGAGCGCAAGGACGCGGATCACGGGCGGCTGAATGCGCTTCTGGGTCTGGCGGAGGCCCAGGGGTGCCGACGGCAGGTTCTGCTCGCGTATTTTGGTGAGACGGGGGCGGAGCCCTGCGGGAACTGTGACCTGTGCAAAACGCCGCCCAAGCTGTTCGACGGGACGGAGGATGCGCGCAAGGCGTTTTCCGCCGTGCTGCGGACGGGTGAGTATTTCGGGACGGAGCATCTGATTAATGTGCTGCGCGGCGAGGCGACGGACCGGGTGACGCAGCGGGGGCATGATAAACTGCCGACCTTTGGGGTTGGAAAGGACCGCTCGAAGGCGGAATGGCAGACGGTGTTTCGGCAATTGATGGGGCTCGATTACCTGCGGCCGGATGCGTCGCGGCATGGGGCGCTGCGGTTTACGGAGAGCGCGCGGCCCCTGCTGCGCGGGGAAATGAGCGTGACGCTGCGGGCGGATACGGTGACGGCCTCGCGCAAGCAGGCGGGGCGGGCGACACCGATGGCGCTGGTGGCGGAAGAGGATGAGGGGCTGCTGGCGGCGCTGAAGGCGAAGCGGCGGGAACTGGCGGATGCGGCGGGGGTGCCGGCGTATATCGTCTTTAACGACCGGACACTGGTGGAGATGGTCAGCCGCAAGCCGCAGACGATTGACGACATGCGCGGGATCACGGGGATCGGGGCGGTGAAGCTCGACCGCTATGGCCCGGATTTTCTCGACGTGCTGACCGGCGCGGGCGGCGAGCGGCCCCACCCGGCCCGGATGCGTCTGGCCTCGGAGGGCAATGGCAGCGGATCGCTGTTCGACCGGTTGCAGGAGGCCCAGGTGGAACTGGCGCGGGGCGGAAACGGCATGGACCGGCCCCTGTCCTGCGATGCCGCGACGCTGTCGCGCATTGCGGCGCGCAGGCCTGGGACACTTGACGACCTGGAGGCGATTTCAGGGATGAACGCCCGCAAAACCGAGCGGTTTGGGGAGCGGTTTTTGGAGATTATCGAGGCCGAGGGGCGGGGGTAGCGCGCGGGTTTCGCCTCGCCTTTCAGGCCGGGGGGCCGGGGACCACGACGGTTGAGGCGATGGCCCCGCCCTCGGTGGACCAGACGCTGTGGTCGTTGGCGTTGAGGGATACGGTGACGAGGTTGTCGCCGGATTGCAGCAGGGCACCGGGCAGATGGAACCATGTCGAGTAGACACGGGCGATCTTGACGCCGTTCACATAGACATGGGCGTGGCCCGCGTTCTCCTCGACCGGTCGGTTGATGGCGGCGGGGGTGAAGGTGAAATTGGTGGGCAGGATCTGGATATTGTAGCCGTCCATTGCGTCGGGGAACATCAGATGACTGACGCCTGGTACGGGGAGGTCTTCGGACACCGGGCGGAGGGGGTGGTCATGGGCTGTGTCGCCTGCGGCCATGGTCATGCCGCCCGCTTTATCATCCGCGGCCTGCGCAGATGCGGGGGCCTCCGGCGCCTCGGACGCCATGCAGACGCTGTCCATACCAACATATTCCTCATCGGGTCCGGTTGAGGCATCCGTCAGGAGGGGGGCTACGGTCATGATGATCACGGACATTGCCGCGCCGATCGTCAGGTAAGCGAGGCGTTCCATCGCGTGTCCCTTCCCTATTGAGGTGCGCCTGGTGCCTGGCCCGGTCCGCCTCCCGGTGGGGGAAGTGCGCCGCGCAGGTCGGCCTCGCTGATGCCGAGCGTTTCGGCGGCGGCGGCAAAATCGGGGGGCATCGTTTCGCCCAGCGCGGTGCGGATCGCCTCCGGGGTCACGCCCAGGGCCTGCGCGGCAGCGTCAAAATCTGGACCGCCGCCGCCAGGATTTGCTTCGCTGAAGATGTCGCCGACCTCACCGTGGTAGCAGTCGATCATGTAGGGCGCGTCGTCGGCGGTCAGGTGATAGTGATAGATGCCATCGGGGAACTCCGGTGTCGGGCCAAAGTGGCCGCTGCACGCGTCGAGATCCGCATCGGTAACGGTTTCGCCATTTTCTCCCAGATTACCGTAAACGGGGAAGCCGTCCTCAAGCACGCCGATCATCCGGGAGTGTTCGCCATCCACATCGAGGGACGCGGTGATACAGACCGGGATGCCGTGGTAATGGTAGTTTGTGCCATCAACGAGCGTATGGCCGTTGCATTCATCGACGAACGGAATGTGGTCATGCACCACGTTGTCGTCCATCGCGGCAATGGTGCGACCGGGATCCTCGTAGTCGTTGAAGATCTGCGCGCCACTGATCGCAACACCGATGCGGCCCAGCGCGGTATCCGTGGTTTCGCCCACATAAACGGGCCGGGTGGTGATGGTTGTGTCGATGCTGGTTTCACTGAAATAGTCCGCGGAGTTCACAACGGTGAACTCGTCGGCCGCGTTGTCCGAGAAGGGCATGGAGCCGACATCATTCGGGATAAGGTATTTTTCCGCGAAACCGTGGCTGGGAATGCCGTTGGACTGGAAGCGGAAGGTTTCCTCCACGTCATTTATGGTGATGGTCACGTTGTCAGCCCAGTCGGCTGCCTCCACCGCGACGGCGGTGCTGACATCGCCCGCGCCTTTCCGGGCGTAGGTTGGCGCAAGGAGAAGGGTTCCGGTTGCGGCGATGACCGAGAGTGCCGCCGCACCGTAAAGGAGGCCGTTTTTCATTGCTGGGGTCCCTTCCCGTCCGCTGTCCAAACCGCAAGACCGGGGAGCCGGGCGCGGTTTTGTGGTTACACGCAGGCTGGAGGGGACTCCGTCGGATTTTTTCGGGACCGCCCCCCGGTTTACCCGGGTGTGGGCTCCTTCGGGCGGTGTTCCAGCAGCCAGAGGGCGGCGAGGGTCCAGAGGTCTACGCGGTGCTCGTCGGCGAGGCGCAGGAGCGTTTCGTTGATTTTTTGGTATTTTTCGCCGGTGGTGGCGCCGCTCTCAAAACCGGGCCAGTCGCCGAGATCCTTAAGGGCGGCCTCGCTTGTTTCGCTCCAGATGCCGTAGTGATCGGGATACGCCACAAGGAGAATGGGCGTGAGAGTGTCGACACTGACGATGGGCAGCATGTCGCGCACGGTATCGATCCGTGCAGGCAGCGGGGTGGAATGGTCAACGAGGAGCGCGATGGCGGTCCGGAGGTGGTCCATGTCATCGGCGGCCTCGTGATCGCGGCGTTCGACGTCGGACCAGTGGCTGGTGTTCCGGATGGTCAGAAATTCGAGGTAATCGTCGCGGGTCAGGCGCGCGGGATTGCGGAAGAGCGGGCTGAACCGGCTGATGACATCGTCCCTTAGCGACATGATCGGCGGATTTCGGGATCGCCAAAAGCGCTCCGGACATCAATGTACATATATATACCTCAAAAAAATAATCGGTCGAAGTCCGCGCAATTTTAAGGCGAGTTATTAACAGGTTCCTGGCGGGGGCCGGGATGTCAGGGTTAATTTTTGTCAGGGTTAACGGAAGGCCGCCGGTGGGCCTCACCCCAGGACGGGGATGCTTCGGAGGCGGGGTTTGGCGAAATCGATGAAACTGCGGATTTTGGCGGGGGCGCGGCGGTTTTCAACGTGGACGAGGTGGATGGGTAGCGGGTCGGGCTCGAATTCCTCAAGCACTCCCTGCAGGCGGCCATCTTCGAGTTCGGGGCCGATCTGGTAGGAGAGGACGCGGGTGAGGCCCCAGCCGCTTTCGGCGACCTCGCGGGCGGCGGCGATGCTGCTGAGCGCGAGGCGCGGTTGGACGCGGACGGTTTGCGAGCGGTCGGCGCCGAAGCGCCATTCGGTGGACCGGCTGGCCGGGGCGGTGGCGATGATGCGGTGGTTTGCGAGATCCGCAGGGGTTTCGGGGCGTCCGTGGCGCTCGAAATAGGCGGGCGCGCCGCAAACCATGAGGCGGACGCTGCCGACCCGGACGGCGATGAGGCCGGATGAGGGCAGCGGGCCGATGCGCAGGGCGATGTCGAAGCCTTCCTCGACCATGTTCACGACGCGGTCGACCATGACCACATCGGCGGTGACGTCCGGGTATGTGTCGAGAAACTCCGCGAGGATGGGCGTGATGTAGATGCGGCCGAACTCGTTGGGACAGGTGATGCGCAGCTCGCCCACCGGATTGGCGGCGGCACCGGAGGCGGCCTCGTCGGCGGCCTGAAGCTGGGCCACGATGGCGCGGGCATCCTCGAGATAGGTGCGGCCCACATCGGTCAGGCGGACACGGCGGGTGGTGCGGGTGAAGAGCCGCGCGCCGAGCCGGTCCTCGAGCGCGTTGACGCCGCGCGTGGCGGAGGGGGCGCTGAGACCCATGCGGCGGGCGCCCTCCGCGAAGCTTTCAGCCTCGGCCACGGCGATGAAGACCTCAAGGCTTTGCAGACGGTCCATTGCGGGCCTCATTGCTGTCGTTTGGCAAAACAGAGCCTTTCAGATCGAGTATATTCATTTGCTGATTGGGGTAAATTAATTTCCGGTCACTGACATTTTCCGCGCCCCAAAGCGTGATGCGAAAGGAACGTGACCATGACACGGGAAGCACCGCGGCATCCCCTGCCGCCTTTCACCAATGAGACCGCCCGCGAGAAGGTCCGGCTGGCCGAGGATGGCTGGAACGGGCGCGATCCGGCGAAAGTGGCGCTGGCCTACACGCCGGACAGCGCGTGGCGCAACCGGGCGGAGTTTCCGCGGGGTCGGGCCGAGATTGAGGCGTTTTTGACGCGCAAGTGGGACCGGGAGCTGGATTACCGGCTGATCAAGGAGCTTTGGGCGCATGACGGCAACCGTATCGCGGTGCGCTACGTCTATGAATACCGCGACGACAGCGGCCACTTATTCCGGGCCTACGGCAACGAGAACTGGGAGTTTGACGCGGACGGATACATGGCGAGCCGCCATGCCTCGATCAACGAAAAGCCGATCCGTGAGGATGAACGGAAGTTTCACTGGCCGCTGGGACGGCGGCCGGACGACCACCCAGGACTGAGCGATCTCGGCCTCTGATTTTTGACCCCAACCAAGGAATTGACCCATGACCACCCCCATCAAACTCTATCGCAACCCGAAATCCGGCCATTGCCACCGGGTTGAGCTGATGCTCGCGTTTCTTGGCCTGCCCTATGAGACGGTTGATCTCGACATGGCGAACGGGGCGCATAAGGCGCCGGCGTTTTTGAAGATCAGCCCGTTTGGCCTGGTGCCGGCGATTGACGATGGCGGCTACACCCTGGCCGACAGCAATGCGATCCTGGTTTACCTGGTTCGGACCTACGCGAAAGGCTCCCACTGGCTGCCCCAGGCGCCGAAGGATGCGGCGGAGGTGCAGCGCTGGCTAACGGTTGCAGCGGATAACGTGTATTCCGGGCCCTGTGCCGCGCGGCTGGTGAAGCTGTTCAACGCGCCGCTCGACCATGCGGCGGCGGTGCGCAAGGCGCATGATCTGTTTAAGGTGATGGACGCGCATCTGGCCGGTCGGGACTGGCTGGCGACGGAGGAGATCACCATCGCGGATGTGGCGGGGTACAGCTACATCGCCCATGCGCCCGAGGGCGGTGTGGATCTCGCCCCCTATTGCAACATTCGTGCCTGGCTCTCGCGCGTTGAGCGGCAGCCGGGGTTTGTCGGGATGGCAACGTCGCCCATTCCCGAACTGGTCTGAGCGAAGTCCCGGAGGTGCGGTGATGACACAGGTCGATGAGAGCCCGTTTCACGCGGGAGAGCGGGACGCGCAGCGTCGCGCGGGCGTGGGTGACGTGTCGAAATGGGCGGGTGGTTTCGTTCGCGACCATCTGCCGGAGCAGCACCGCGCCTTTCATACCTCCCTGCCCTTTATGGTGTTTGCCGGGGCGGATGCGGAGGGGCGTATCTGGACGACGCTGGTGGATGGGGCAGACGGGTTTATCCGCTCGCCTGACCCAAAACGGCTGACGCTCGATACGGTGGTGGACGGGACCGATCCGCTGGCCGCGCTGTTTGCGGCAAGCGGGGATATTGGGGCGCTTGGAATTGAGCTGGCCACGCGGCGGCGCAACCGGTTTAGCGGGCGGCTGTCGACCGGAGACACCGGGCTGGTGATTGACATGCGCCAAACATTTGGGAACTGCCCGCAGTATATTCATCCGCGTGGGCTCACCCGTGTGGCGCGGCGGGAGACGCCGGTGGCGCGGCGGAGTGAGGCCCTGTCGGAGGCGCAGATGGCGCGGATTGGGCAAGCCGATACGCTGTTTATCGGGTCGGGGCATCATGACGGGAGCGGTGCGGCCTCGAACGGGTTTGACGCCTCGCATCGCGGGGGTGCGCCGGGATTTGTGCGGGTGGAGGGGCCGGGGCGGCTGCTGATCCCGGATTATGCGGGGAATAATTTCTTCAACACCATTGGCAACCTGATGTCGGACCCGCGTGTGGGGCTGGTGTTCGTGGACTTCGAGACCGGTGGACTGCTGCATGTCACCGGACGGGCACGGGTGGACTGGGCGCCGGGGGATGACGTGGATCCGGAGGCCTGGCGGGTGATCGAGGTGGAGATCGAGGCGGTGGTGGAGCGGCCCGGGGCTCTGTCGCTGCGCTGGACCCGGCTGGACGGGGAGGCGCGGAAGCTGCGCCTGGCGCGGCGGGTGCGGGAGTCGGACGGGATTACCTCGTTCTGGTTTGCGCCGGTGGATGGGCGGCCGCTGACGGAATTTAAGCCGGGGCAGCATTTGCCGGTTGCGGTGCAGATCCCGGGGCAAAGCGGGATGACGGAGCGGAGCTATTCCCTGTCGGGGATGGCGGCGGACCGGACGCATTACCGGCTGTCGATCAAACGGGAGGACCGGGGTTTGATGTCGCGGTTTCTGCATGACCATCTGCGCCGGGGTGACTTGATTGAGGCGCGGCCGCCCGGCGGTGATTTTGGTGTGCCGGATGGAGACGGGCCGGTGGTTTTGGTCAGTGCGGGTGTGGGGCTGACGCCGATGGTGTCGATGCTGCATGCGCTGGCCGGGAGCGGGCGGCGGGTCTGGTATGTGCATGGCGCGCGGAACGGGCGGGACCATGCCATGCGGGCGGAGGTGGACGGGCTGATGACGCGGCACGGCAACCTGCGGCGGCGGGTGTTCTACAGCCGCCCGGACCGGACGGATGTGCCGGGTGTGGCGTTTGACGTGGCGGGGCGGATGACAGCGGAGGCGGTTGCCGCGCTGGAGGACCCGGCGGAGGCGCGGTATCTGCTCTGTGGGCCGGGGCGGTTTCTGACGGACATGCAGGCGGGGCTGGAGGCGTGTGGCGTGCCGCCCGGACATATCCTGTTTGAGAGGTTCGGTCCGGACGGGAAGGTGCGGGCATGAGGCCCCGGCCCTAGCTGAACCAGGCGCGGGCGTAGGGCGCGATGGGGACCGCGCCGCGGTCGGACGCGACCGCTCCGCCGGAGAGGATGTCGACGTGGTGGGTCATGCCGTGCTGAACCAGCCAGCTTTGCGGCAGGGCGGTCCAGTAGTCGGAGAAGTTGTACACACAGACGACGCTGCCGAAGGGGGCGCGGCGGGCCAGGGCGAACAGGGCCGCGTTGCCGGTTTGCAGGATTTCGGTGGGGTATGCCGCGTGGAACTCGCGCACGCCGGCGCGGCGGGCGAGGATGCCACGGATGCCGTTCCAGACCCTGGCCTGGACGCTGTTGAGGTCGGTGCGGGCGATGTCGGCGCCGGCCCAGTCCATCATGGGGCGATGCAGCCAGCGGCTGTCATGGGCATGGGCCGGGACGTCGTGATAACCGTAATCGTTGGTCAGGGCGAGTTCATCGCCCATGTAGATCAGGGGGATGCCGCCGCTGCTGGCGATCAGGGCGTGGCCCATGAGGATACGGTCCACGGCGCGGTCCGTGGCGGCGGCGTCGTTGGCGTCGAGGGCTTTTTCCAGCCCCGCGAGGGAGGCGCAGGTGCCGCTGATGCGCTTGTCGCCGGTTTCGGGGTTGTACTGAAACAGCTCGCCTTTCGAGAAGCTGCCTGGGAAAGCGCCCTCGTAGAAATCGGAAAGAAAGGCGCGGTGCAGATGGCCGTTGAGGCCGACGACGGCGGCGTCCTCGTCCGTGACGGCCCAGCCGATGTCGTCATGGCAGCGCAGATAGGTGGCGTAGGTCGCGTTGGTGAGGTTGGGGGGGAAGTGGGCGCCCATCACATAGGTCATGAGTTGCGTGTCACTGGAGGCGAGGGCCGACCAGAACTGGACCATGAGGGAGTTGTGATAGGCGAGGTTGCCCTCCCTGCCGTCATGTTCGCCGCGTCCGAGATAGGGCAGCATTTCGGCGGGGCTGACGATGGCTTCCTCCAGGTGGATAACGGCGGGGGCGACGATGCGGCAGACGGCGCGCAGGGCCTGGAGGAGCATGTGGCATTCCGGCTCTGACTGGCAGCGGGTGCCCATGCGTTTCCACATGAAGGCCACGGCGTCAAAGCGCAGGACATCCACGCCGCGATTGGCGAGGTTGAGCATGATTTTGGCCATTTCGAGGAAGACCTGGGGGTTGGCCCAGTTCAGGTCCCACTGATGCTCGTTGAAGGTGGTCCAGACCCATTTTTGGCAGTCGTCATACCAGGTGAAGTTGCCGGGCGCGTCATTGGGAAAGATTTCGACAAGGGTGCGCTCATACTGCTTCGGCAGGGTATCGTCGTCGAACATGAGATAGTAGTCGGCGTATTTCGGGTCCCCCCTGCGGGCTTTTTTGGCCCAGGCGTGTTCCTTTGCGGTGTGGTTGAGGACCATGTCGACGCAGACACTGATCCCGCGTTCGCGGCAGGCGGTGGTGGCGGCCTCGAAATCGTCCATGGTGCCGTAGGCGGGGTTGATTTTGCCGTAATCCATCACGGAATAACCGCCGTCATTGGGGGCCGGACGGGGTTTCAGGCAGGGCATGAAATGCACGTAGTTGATGCCGAGATCCGCGAGATAGTCGAGCTTTTCCGGCACACGGGCCAGGGTGCCGCAGAAACGGTCGATGTAGAACACGTAGCCCGCCATGTCGGGGCGCTGGAACCAGTCGGGCTCCAGGTCGCGTTTCAGGTCGAGCAGCCGCAGATCCTCGGGCCGGTCGCGCCAGGCCGCGCGCATGGCGCGGTCCAGCGCCTTTGAGAACTTCGCATAGTCGGGATGGGTGCCGTAGAGACGGTCGAGCATGGACCAGAGGTCGTCATGGCTGCGCTCGCGGCGCAGGTCGAAAATCCGGTCGTTGAATTCGATGGCGGTTTTTTTGGTCGCTGGCATGTATTCCCCCCGTTTGGGGGAAGTTTGTGGGCAACGGGTCACAAATTCAACAATAACGCCCCTGGCGGCGCGGCGGAGTTTTTGTCCGCGACAGTGCGGGGCCAGGGAAACCGGTCCGCGGATGGGCGGCGGATTTAGTAATTTTGGTTACATTTTCAGACACCTGGTGCGGCAAAAGGTAAACTTTTTGGTAACACCACGAGAGTACCAATATCGTGCACCCGATGCGTGGGCGTCCAGAATGGACCAGTGAGCGAAGGGATGCGCCTACCAGGAACAACGTCAACAGATCCGGGCACGCCATTGACCTTCCTTCGTAAATCCAGCGTCGTGTTGATGCGGCTTCCTTTCATATCGTCCCTTATCGCACTTGTGGTGATTGCGTTTGTTGCCATCGCCTTTGAGCGGCAGGTTACGAAATCCCACGCACAGAAGATGCGTATCGAGGTGCTGAACCAGGCAAACCAGCTGCGTTCGCGGCTTGAGACCCAGATCAGCCGCAACATTCTGGCGGCACAGGGGCTGGTTGCCGTGATCGGCTTCAGGCCGGATATCACACAGGAAGAGTTTTCGCTGCTGGGTGACTCGATCGTCATGAACAACCGCCAGATTCGCAATCTGGCCGGTGCGCCGGATCTGGTGAACACCATGGTTCATCCGATTGAGGGCAATGAGGCGGCACTGGGACTGAACTACCGGGAGAAAGAGGACCAGAACGGGTCGGTCTTTCTGGCCATGCGGACCGGTTCCATCGTTCTGGCCGGTCTCGTCAATCTGGTTCAGGGTGGTCAGGGCTTTATCGGACGGCTGCCGGTTTACACGCACCGGGAAGGTGGCGGCCGGGAGTTCTGGGGCATCGTTTCGACGGTGATCGATACGGAGGCACTGTACCGTGATGCGGGGCTGACGCATCCGGACCTTCAGATTGACGTGGCGCTGAAGGGTGTGGATGGCAGACCGGCCCTTGGCGAGACGTTTTTTGGCGAGGCGGACCTGCTGAACCGTGATCCGGTACATGTGGATGTTGTTCTGCCCTATGGCACCTGGGAGCTTTACGCGACGCCGAAGGGCGGCTGGGAGGCGCAGCCGATCAACTGGAAGGTGCGCGGGATGTTTGCGCTCACGGTTCTTCTGGTGGCCGGGCCGATTTTGGGGGCGACCCTTCTGCTCGATGCGCGGCAGTCCTATCACAACCGCATCCGGGAAGCCGAGCGCGAGCGGGAAAGCCTGGCGACCCGTCTGGAACTGGCGCTGAAGGCGTCGAGTGTGGGCATCTGGGACGCAGACCTGAAGTCGGGCAAAACCATCTGGGACGAACAGGCCCGGCGGATTTACGGCCATATGGACGGTCCGGGGATCACCACGGAACTGGACTTCGCCAATGCGGTGCATCCAGATGATCTGCCCACGGTCAAGGCCGAGGTTGACCGTGCGATTCAGGATCGCGGCAGGCTGAACCTTGAGTACCGTCTGAAGCTGGGGGATGATGTTCGCCATGTGAGGACCACGGCGAGCATTATCTGGCGCAACGGTGAGGCGGTGCGCATGGTCGGCGTGATTTGGGACGTCACGGATGACATCCGGCGTCAGGAGGAGCTGGCGGAGCGGACCATGCAGGCGGAGGCCGCAACCGTGGCCAAGTCGCAGTTCCTCGCGACCATGAGCCATGAAATCCGCACGCCGATGAGCGGCATTCTGGGCATGCTCGACCTGCTCTCGGAGGAGGATCTGGGTGAGATCCAGCACAGCCGGGTGACGATTGCCCAGGATTCCGCGCGGAACCTGATGGAGATCCTGAATGACATTCTGGATTTCTCCAAGATCGAGGCGAACGGCATCGAACTGGAACCGCAGAGCACGGATGTCTGGCAGCTGGCGCATGATACGACCGATCTGATGACCGCGAGTGCGGGTCAGAAGGGTCTGGGTCTGGCCTGTACGATTTCCGACAGTGTGCCGCAGTGGCTGGAGATTGATCCGATCCGCTACCGGCAGATCATGTCGAACCTTGTGAACAACGCGATCAAGTTCACCACCACCGGCCGGGTTGAGGTTTTCCTGGAGTGTGAGGATCTGGGCGGTGACGAACGGAGGCTGGTCTGCCGGGTGATGGATACCGGCATGGGCATTCCGGCGGACAAGATCGAAACGGTATTTGGCAAGTTCTACCAGACGGATTCCTCGGCCTCGCGCAAATCGGGCGGAACCGGGCTTGGCCTCGCGATTTCGCGGCAGCTCACGGAGATGATGGGCGGGCGGATCTCGGTTGAAAGCCGTCCGGACGAGGGCAGCACCTTTACCTTCCATATCCTCACCCGCATTGCCGAGGCGCCGTCCGAAGCGGTGCCGCAGGCCGAGACGACAACGGAGGACGGGCCGGAGAACCTGCGCATTCTGGTGGCCGAGGACAATTCGACGAACCAGTATCTGATCCGTGCCTACCTGGGCAGCGAGCATGACCTGACGCTCGTGAGCAACGGACGCGATGCGGTTTCAGCAATACGCGACATGGAATTCGACGTCGTTCTGATGGACATTCAGATGCCGGAGATGGACGGGATCGAGGCCACGGAGATCATTCGCGCGATGGAGGGGCCAGGTGCTTCCGTTCCGATTATCGCGCTGACCGCCAATGCGGTTCAGGGCGACCGGGAGACCTATCTGGCGGCGGGCATGACCGAGTATGTCACCAAACCCATCGACCGTAAGGAACTGATCGCCACCATCGCGCGGGTTGCCGCACCTGGGCGGGGCGGCATGGCGGATATGGACCGGACGGCCGTCGGGTTCTGAGGCTTGCTCCCGTTGGGTTTCGGGGATATTCGGGGAATTCATGTAATTCTTGCGGACGGGACACATGCGGCAGAGCGATCCCCGGCTTTTGGTTTCCACTGACTGGCTTTACGACCATCTCGACGCCCCGGACGTGAAAGTAATCGACGCCAGCTGGCACATGCCGGCAACCGGGCGCGACGGTCGGGCGGAATATGCCAAAGATCACATTCCTGGGGCCGTTTTCTTCGACATTGACGAGATTTCCGATACGGCCTCGAACCTGCCGCATACGGCGCCGCCGATTGAGAAATTCATCTCGCGGGTCCGGGGGATGGGTATTGGGGACGGCCACCGGGTCGTTGTCTATGACAGTCAGGGCCTCTTCAGCGCCGCGCGGGTGTGGTGGATGTTTCGGCTCTTTGGCAAGGATGATGTCGCGGTTCTGAATGGCGGTCTGCCGAAGTGGAAGGCCGAAGGCAAACCGGTGGATGACACGGATGTTCTGCCACGGGCGCGGCATTTCACGGCGCGGCGGGATTCGAGGCTGATCCGGGATGTGACGCAGGTGGCGGCCTCGGCCAAGCTTGGGGACGTGCAGATTGTGGATGCGCGCGCGCCGGAGCGGTTTCGCGGCGAGGTGCCGGAACCGCGTGAGGGGCTGCGGGCCGGGCATATTCCGGGCTCGAAGAACGTGCCGTTCACGACGCTTCTGAATGAGGATGGCACCATGAAAAGCCCCGAGGGGCTGAAGGCCGCGTTTGAGGCGGGGGGTGTCGATGTTGGCAAACCCGCGATCACCAGCTGCGGCTCGGGCGTGACGGCGGCGGTTCTGTCGCTGGGACTGGAGATTTTGGGCAACCGTCAGCATTCGCTTTATGACGGCTCCTGGACCGAATGGGGGGCCTACCCCGATCTGAAAGTGGAGACGGGATGAAACACAAGGCCGGAGAAACGGTTGAGTATGCGATCACGTATCTTGAGATGAC
Source organism: Alphaproteobacteria bacterium (assembly GCA_030427145.1). GTDB lineage: Bacteria > Pseudomonadota > Alphaproteobacteria > Rhodobacterales > Rhodobacteraceae > Amaricoccus > Amaricoccus tamworthensis. The sequence goes on from JAUHWT010000001.1 coordinate 231,146, forward strand.
CGCGCGTCCGGACGTGGCGCGGCCGCATATGCCCAGCGGACCGGTCTCGGCCCTGGTGGCGGCGGATACTCCACCGGCCTGGTATTTCCTGAGCCTCTATGACGCGGTCGGGTCCGAGTATGAGTGGACCGACAGGCATCAGCAGAGCACGGAGGAGATCGAGGCGTTTCTGCACCACAAGGACGTGACGCTGTTTTCCCTCGTCCGCGACGGCTGGCCGCATGGGTTTTTCATTCTCGATGCGCGCGAAGAGGGCGTCGTTGACCTGAGCTATTTCGGACTGGTGCCCCAGGCGATTGGCCGGGGCGTGGGGCAGTATCTGCTGTCGACCGCGGTTCACATGGCCTGGGACATACCGTTGACGGAGCGCGTGACGGTAAACACCTGTTCCCTGGATCATCCACGCGCCCTGCCCCTTTACCAGAAGGTGGGATTTGAGCCATACCGCCGGGAAACGGTCAGCCGGGTGCTGACCAGAGACCGGGATCTCATCGACCCGCCAACCCAGGAGACGCAGAATGTTTGAAAACCTGTCCCCGACGCCGCCGGACAAGATCATTGAGCTGATCGGACTTTATGCTGCGGATACCCGTGAGCAGAAGCTCGACCTGGGCATTGGAGTGTACAAGGACGAGAACGGCAAAACCCCGGTGATGCGGGCCGTGAAGGAGGCCGAGCGTCGCCTTGTGGCGGAGCAGGACACAAAAGCGTATCTGGGCATGCTGGGTGATCTGTCCTTCGTGGACGGGATGGTTGATCTGATCTTCGCGGGCGAGGTGGCGAAGGAGCGGATATGTGGCGCGCAGACCCCTGGCGGCACGGGCGCGATCCATCAGCTTTGTGAGCTCATCCGCAAGGGTTCGCCCGATGCAACGGTATGGTATTCCGATCCGACCTGGCCGAACCATCCGGCGATCCTCAAGCATGTTGGGCTGAACGCGAAGACCTACAGCTATTATGACGCGGCGACCGGTCAGGTCAGCTTCGACGTGATGGCCGAGACGCTGAAGAGCGCGGCGCCTGGCGACGTGGTGATCCTGCATGGCTGCTGCCACAACCCGACGGGTGCGAACCTGACGCTCGATCAGTGGAAGCAGGTCACGGCGATCTGTCTGGCCGAGGGGCTGGTTCCGCTGGTGGACCTGGCCTACCAGGGATTTGGCGATGGTCTGGATGCGGATGCCGAGGGCGTGCGCTACATGGCCCATCACATGCCGGAAATGATGGTCGGCGCGAGCTGCTCCAAAAACTTCGGTCTGTACCGCGACCGTGTGGGCGCTGCGATCCTGATTGGCAAGGATGCGGAGACCACTGAGGTGGCGAAGGGCAACCTGGCGACGCTGAACCGTCTGAATTTCTCGTTTCCGCCGGATCACGGCGCGAAGGTCGTGTCGATCATCCTGAACGATCCGGAGCTGACCGCCGACTGGAAGGCGGAACTGGAGGACATGCGGCAGAACATGCTGACGCTGCGCGAGGGTCTGGCCGAGGCACTGCGCCGGGAATCCAACTCGGACCGCTTCGATTATATCGCGGTGCATCGCGGCATGTTCACGCAGCTGGGCGGGACGGTCGAAAAGGTGAAGGCGCTGCGCGAGGAGCATGGTGTCTACATGGTCGGCACCGGACGCATCAATATTGCGGGACTTCCCAAAGATGGTCTCGACGATCTCGCCAAAGCCATTGTGGCGGTCGGAATCTGATAATCCCACGACGTGGCCGGGACCATTCAGGTCCGGCCATGTGACGGGACAGCGTGGATCGGGCGGAACCTGATCCACGGGCCAAAACCCAAAAAGTGATATGACGTACGGTTATCGGGAGGTTACCGTACGGTAAACGGATGGTGCGCGAATTTGCGGCGGACCGCAGGGGTATTTTTTGGGAAGGCATTGAAATGGTGACAGGATTTACCGGAACCGCCCTGGTGATTGGCGCGGTGGCGTGGGCGGGATTCGCGGCGGCGCAGGATGTGGCCGACACGATTTATTCCGGCGGACCCATTCTTACCATCAATGACGATCAGCCTTCGGTGGAGGCGGTTGCGGTCAGGGACGGCATGATTGTTGCCGTGGGGCCGATGGACGAGGTCTCGTCACTTGCGGGTGACGCCACGGACATGGTCGATCTGGCCGGGCGCACCATGGTTCCGGGTTTTGTCGACAGTCACGGCCATGTGGTTCTGGGCGGGATACAGGCCCTGTCAGCCAATCTGCTGGCCCCGCCGGATGGCTCGGCGACGGATATCGCGGGGGTTCAGCAGACGTTGCGCGACTGGATCGCTGAAAATCAGGAGGCGGTGGAGAGCACGCAGCTGGTGATCGGGTTCGGGTATGATCCGGCGCAGCTTGCGGAACTGCGGCACCCGACGCGCGCGGATCTGGATGCGGTGTCGACGGAGGTGCCGATCCTGATCGTGCATCAGTCCGGGCATTTTGGCGCGTTGAACTCCAAAGCGCTGGAAATCGTCGGGTACACGGCCGAGACCGAGGACCCGGCAGGTGGGGTGATCCGCCGCCGGGATGATGGCGAGCCGGACGGTGTGCTGGAGGAATATGCCTTTTTCGGGGCTCTGGTGCCTCTGCTCGGTCGGCTGGGGTCGGACGGGTTTGAGCAGTTCGCGAAGGCGGGCGCGGAGATGTGGGCGCGGTTTGGCTACACGACCGGCCAGGAGGGGCGGTCGAGCGCGGGCAATGTCGCCGCGCTGCGGGCGGTCGATGCCCGGGGCGAGCTGCCGATTGATGTGGTGGCGTTCCCTGACGCGATTGAGGACCCCGATTTCATCGAGGCGAATATCTCGGACGAGTATGAGGGTAATGTCCGGGTGGGCGGCTGCAAGCTGACCATTGACGGGTCGCCCCAGGGGTTCACGGCCCTGCGCGACCGGCCCTATTACGACCCGGTTGGGGATTATCCGCCGGGATACCGGGGCTATGCCGCGATTACCGAGCAGCAGACCAATGATACGATTGACTGGTGCTATGAGCGCGGGTTTCAGGTTCTGACCCATGCCAATGGCGAGGGCGCGTCGGACATGCTGATCGCCGCGGTGCGGGCGGCGGAGGAAAAACATGGGGGTGCGGACAACCGGCCGGTGCTGATCCATGGGCAGTTTTTGCGCGAAGATCAGGTCGACAGCCTGAAGGAGCTGGGGATTTTCCCGTCGCTCTTTCCCATGCACACCTTTTACTGGGGGGACTGGCACCGGGATCATACGGTTGGGCCGGTCAATGCGGACAACATTTCGCCCACCGGCTGGGTGCGTCAGCGGGACATGATTTTTGGCTCCCACCACGACGCGCCGGTGGCGTTCCCCAACAGCATGCGGGTTTTGTCCGCGACGGTGACGCGGCGCACGCGGTCGGGCGATATTCTGGGGCCGGCGCACCGGGTGAGCGTGATGGATGCGCTGAAATCGCTGACCATTTGGCCCGCCTGGCAGCATTTCGAGGAGGATGAGAAGGGTTCAATCGAGGTGGGCAAGATCGCGGACCTGGTGATCCTGTCGGACGATCCCACGGCGGTGGACCCGGAAACGCTGGCCGAGATCGAGGTCGAGATGACGATCAAGGATGGTGAGGTGATTTACGACGCGGCGGGGGACGTGCGGAAAACCGACCTGCGGGATCAGCCACTCCTCAATGACCCGTACACCGCGCACCGGATCCTTCATGCGATGAACCAGGGGCTGGGGGTGGAGCGGCGTATTGGCTGCATGCTCTCAGAAGAGCAGTGCCGGCGTCTGCTGGGGGCATTTGCGCAACCGATGTAGGCAATTTTGAATCCTGATAACTTAGGAAGGCTGCTTCATGAGAATTTTAAAATCGGCTGTTTTGGCCCTGTCCCTGGCTGTCGCCAGCGCGGGTGCGGGCGTGGCGCAGGATGCGGAGGAGCTGGCGAAAAAGCTCTCGAACCCCGTGGCGGATTTGATAAGCCTGCCATTTCAGCTGAACTACGATGACAATATCGGCCCGGGGGATGAGGGGTCGCGCTGGACGCTGAACATTCAACCGGTCATTCCGTTTTCACTGAATGACGACTGGAACCTGATTTCGCGCACGATCCTTCCGGTGGTCTCGACCGATGGTCTGCCGCCGGGCAGCGGGTCGCATACGGGTTTGGGCGATACGGTTCAGAGTTTCTTTTTTTCGCCAAAGGACCCGGTCGGCGGCTGGATCGTGGGGGCCGGGCCGGCTTTCCTGGTGCCGACATCGACGGATGACCGGTTTGGTCTCGGTGAATGGGGTGCCGGTGTGACGGGCGTGGTTCTGCGTCAGAGCGGGCCCTGGACCTATGGCGGTTTGGCCAACCATATCGTGGATGTGGGCGGGGATATTGATATCAGCTCCACGTTTTTGCAGCCCTTCATGAGCTATACCACGCCGGAGGCGTGGACGTTTACGCTCAACTCGGAAACTACCTATGACTGGGAAAGCGAGGAATGGTCGGTTCCGCTCAACGGCGTGGTGTCGAAGGTGGTGCAGTTTGGCGACCAGCCGGTGAGCCTGGGCGCGGGTGTGCGGTACTGGGCTGATCCGGCGCCGAACGGCCCGGAGGGCTGGGGCGGACGGCTGTTCATGACGTTCCTGTTTCCGGCCTAGCATCCGAAGCCACCGGGAGGGACGCGACATTGGCTGACGGTTTCATGATCTGTGCCACCTGTGGGGTGGAGCATTCGCTGGGCGCGGAGATCTGCCGGATCTGTGCGGATGAGCGGCAGTACGTGCCGCGTGGTGAACAGGTCTGGACCTCATTGGCGGAGATGCGTGCCGACGGTGTGCGGGTGACTTTTGAGGAGGTCGAGCCGAACCTGTGGTCGATCTCGACCGAGCCGGGTGTGGGGATCGGGCATCGGGCGTTTCTGGTGGTTACTCCGGGGGGCAATGTGCTTTGGGATCCGGTCGGGTTTATCGATGACGACGCGGTGCGGCGGATCGAGGGTCTGGGCGGCGTGCGTGCCATCGTTGCGAGCCATCCGCACATGTTCGGGGTGCAGTTGGAATGGAGCCGGGCGCTGGGGGATGCGCCGGTGCTGGTGTCCAGTGCGGACCAGGACTGGCTGGCGCGGGATGGCGCGGCGATTGTGATCTGGGACCGGGATTTTGAACTGGTGCCGGGTTTGCGGCTCATTCGGGTTGGCGGGCATTTTCCGGGCAGCGCGGTGATCCACTGGGCAGATGGTGCGGAAGGGCGCGGGGTGCTGCTCGGGAGCGATTCCATCGGGTCGAACCCGGATGGAAGAACCGCGTGTTTCATGCGGAGTTTTCCCAACCGTATTCCCCTGTCTGTGAAGGCGGTCGAAAACGCGGTCGCGGCGGTGCGGGATTATCCTTTCGAGCGGATGTACGCGAATTTCAACAGCGCGATCCTTGAGGGTGCGGATGAGGCGGTGCGGATGTCCGCGCGGCGGCATATCGACTGGATCACCGGGAGGCATGACGATCTGATCTGAGAGGCGCTTGACCTTGCCCGGGGTGGTTTTACGATCCAGCCATGGGATGGATTTCCGTGATTTTTGCCTACAGGGCGGTGGAGGCTTTGGGGGAGACGTGTGACCTGCCTGACGCTGCCCAGCGAAGGCTGTTGCGGACCGCGGGGATTGAGCCGGGTGAGGCGGTCGATCCGGGTCGGATGATATCGGAAGAGCGGTATTTCGGGCTCCTGGAGCGGATTGCCGAAGAGCATCCGGCGGGACGGCATATCCCGTGGCGGATGGGGGCCGCGATGCGCTGTGACGATTATGGCGCGTTTGGGCTTGCGTTTAAAACGGCACCTACCCTGCGGGAATCTCTGAGACGTGTGGAGCGGTATGGGCGGGTTGTGACGTCGATTTCGAACTTCAGGCTGGTGGATGAAAGCACGGCCATCGCCATGGAGATCATTCCGGGGCGGGAGACGCGGTTGGGGCTTTTCATGACAGATGAGCTGGCCATTGCGGCGGCGGTGCAGATCTGTCGCGAGGTATCGGAGGCCGGTTTTGCGCCGGTGTCGGTTGAGTTTGCTCATGACGATCCGGACGGAGATGTGGGTTTGGCGGAGCATTTGGGATGTCCGGTTGAGTATGGAGCGCAACGGACGGGAATGGTGCTGCCCGATGAGGTGCTGGATCGCGCGAACCGGCTGGGGGACCAGGGTGTTTCCGGGTTTTTCGATGATCACCTGAATGAAAGGCTGGTCAGTCTAATTGAGCCTGGCGATCTGCGCGCGCAGGTGTTTGACGCGGTGCTGGATGCCCTGAGCGGGGGTGTGCCGACGCTGGCGCAGATCGCGGGGCGGATGGGGATGAGCGGGAGGACATTGCAGCGGCGGCTGGCGGCGGAGGATCTCGCATTTCAGGACATTGTCACTGAGGCGCGACGAAGCCTCGCGGGGAAGCTTTTGACAGGGACGGAGTTTGCGCTGACGGAGGTTGCGTTTCTGACGGGGTTCTCGGACCAGAGCACGTTCAGCCGGGCCTTCAAACGCTGGAACGGGCTGACACCGGCGGGGTATCGGCGCAGGGAGCGGATTCAGTAGGAGGCAGGCCTTTTTTGGCGCGGAAAGCACAGGCTCTGGCGGCGGGCGCACATACACGGGAGCGGTCGGACTGCCAGGTTCGGGGGGTAACGACCGACAGGGGGTAAGCCATGAACCTAACGTTTTTTCAGAAAACCGCTCTCGCCATCGCGGGGCTGACCGCGAGCTGCATTGCGGCGTTTATACTGGTCGCGCCGCATGCGTTTTATGCGGGCTATGGTGTGGAGCTGGGCACGAATGCAAGCCTGCTGAGCGAATTGCGCGCACCGGCGGCGGGTCTGCTCGCATCCGGGATATTGATGCTGGCGGGTATCATGTGGACGGCATGGACAAGGCCCGCGGTTGTGGTGGCCTTTATCGTGTTTGTTGGATTTCCGGCGGGGCGGATCATGGGATTGATCCTGGACGGGATGCCCTCGGGTGGGATACTTGGCGCACTTGCGATTGAGATACTGATCGGATTGCTGCTGTTTGCGGCGTTTGGTTGGCGGAGACGGGCCGCGATGCCCGGGGCTGGAGTGCCTGGTTGAAACAGGAGGCGGGATGACACCGGGAAATTCTGCGGTGCTGCACATGCTGTGCGGGAAGATTGCTGCCGGGAAGTCGACTTTGGCGGCGAGGCTGCTTGAGGGACCGGGGACGGTTTTGATTGCGGAGGATGAGTGGCTTCACGCGCTTTATGGCGATGAGATGGCCACGCCGAGGGACTTTGTGCGCTGTTCGGGCAGGCTGCGGCAGGTCATGGGGCCACATGTGGCCGGGCTGCTGCGGGCGGGCATGTCGGTGGTGCTGGATTTTCAGGCCAATACCGTCGAGGCGCGGCGGTGGATGCACGGTGTTGCGGAGGCGGCGGGTGTGGATCACCGGCTGCATTACCTGGACGTGCCGGATGAGGTGTGCCTCGCACGCCTGAAGGCGCGGAATGCGCAGGGGGATCATCCGTTCGCGGCGACGGAAGAGCAGTTTGTGCAGATCACCAAATACTTCGTGCCGCCCTCACCGGAGGAAGGGCTGACCCTGGTGGTGCACCGGGCGGAAGACGCCGGTCAGGTCCGGTAGGCGAGGCGCAGACCGCCCCAGTGGCGGCCTTTGACGAAGATCGGCGCGGATACGTCCTTCATCAGAACGAATTCGCCGCCGCCCATTTCACGGCGGTAGACCTGGAGCAGGAACTGCTCGGTGTTGTTACCGGATTTCAGGCCCACCCGGTCGTTGAAGATGCGGCGGTTGCGGCAGTTCGCCTGGTTCCAGTCGGGATCGTCGCCGGGCGTTTTGGCGAATTTCAAGTTGTGGGTGGGCAGGAAACCATCGGGGTTGACGGCGGCGCAGAACACGACCTCGGGCATGAAGTCGAGCGCGGCCTCCTGAATTTTGGGCAGGACTTCATCGGTGAAATCAACAAATGAGGTGTGGTACTGCTGCGGATCGGTGCCGGGGATGGGGTTGTAGTCGCGGGAGAACAGCTCCTCCATGCTGATCCGGCCCGAGGTGACGGCGGCGGAGAAGATCTTACCGATCCGGTCCGCGTCCTCGATCACGCGGTTGATGAAGGGGGAATCGCTGCTGGCGCCGCCGAATTCGACGCTGGTCTGAACGATACGCTCGCTCTGGTCGACGAGGTTTTCGACGCGTTCATGGGCGAGTTTGATGCCGTTGGCGGTTTTGTTGACGCTTTCCAGAATGCTGCTGATGGCGGGGCCGAATGTGTCGATGGCCTCGCGGACCTGGTCGGCCTCGGAGGCGATGCGGGAGGCGCCGTCGCGGGCGGTTGAGACGCCTTCGCAGATACGGGAGAGATCCGTGTCGGTCTGTTTGGCCTCCTCGATCACCGAGTCCGCCTCGCGACCGATCTCGGAGCTTTCCCGGTCGAGTTCCTTGATCCACTCGGCCAGGCGGGAAATGTTGTCGTTGATATTGGCGGCTTCCGCGTCGGTCTGGCGGCTGAGATCCGCGATGGCCTCCGCCACCACGGCGAAGCCGCGACCGGCATCACCGGCGCGCGAGGCCTCGATCTTGGCGTTGATGGCGAGGATGTTCACCTGGGTGGAGATTTTGGCGATGCCGGAGGTGTTGGATTCCACGTCGCGCAGGGTCTTTGCCACGCATTCCATCCGCGCGTTCAGTTCCGACACCCAGGAGGCGACTTTTTGGGTGCGGTCGCCCGCCTGGCGGACGTTTTTGACGGTGCCATCGACCACGCCCATGGCCTGGTCGGTCGAATCAACCACAGCCTGGACAGCCTCCCGCACCGAAACATTGGCGCCCATGACCTGTTCGGTCCGGTTTTTGACGGTATCGAGAAGGGCGAGCTGGTCGAAGGAGCTGTGTTCGATATGGTCAAGGAATCCAGCCACATCGACGATTTCAAACCCCAGCCGGGACGCGGTCTCGGCCAGTATCGTGAGCCGTTCCGCGAAATCGTTCTGTTGGTTATGAGCTACCGCACGGGTATTCAATTCAGCCTCCCTGCAATCCTGCGAAGAGGTAGTCCCAAAGGGTTAGCCACCCGTTAAGCATAACGCGCCTTTGGTACCGTACCGGTACGCCGTGCCCCTTTTTCAGCTCCCGGTCTGGCGGGAGGAAAGAAACGCGCGGGCGTCCTCGGCACGCTCGAAGATGTGCAGGGCGCGGTCACGTTCGAAGGTTTTGCCGAGTTTCATGCGGGAAAATGCGGAGGAGGAATAGCGGGTGACGGTGCCGTAGTATTTCTCCGTCAGGCCCGCGACCATGTCGCTCCAGTCATCCTCGACCTCCTCGGCGATATAGGTGCCGTCGTAATTGGCAATGACATCGACGCGGCGGGTCTGGCCCGCGCAGAGCTGTTCGACGCGGTCTCGGATCTGTTTGATGTCATGGGGTGTGCGGATGCGCATTTTCTCGAAGTTGAAATAGAGCAGATTGCGGGCGTCGTCCCGTTGCAGGCGGTCGGTGAGGTCAAGATGCAGCAGATCGCTTTTGAGGTTCATCGGTCCCTCGCGGAAGATGCGCGGGTCCATCTGCAGCGGCGTGGACCAGATGGGGCGGAAGCCCATTTGCGGGAAGATGTCGCGTTCGGGGTCGATGCCGGGGGCGATTTCGGTGAGTTCGAGGCCGTCGGAGGTGAGGTTGAAGACGCAGCGTTCGGTGACGTACTGGACCGAGCGGCCGGACTCCGCCGCCAGGCGTCCAGCGAAAGTGACCTGTTCCACGTCGCCGATGAACTTGCGGGCGCGGCCCTCGGTGACGATTTTCAGCTCGCCGTCGGTGATGGCGACCTCCAGGCCCCCGGCGGTCATGGTGCCGGCGAAGACGACCTCGCGGGCGTTCTGGCTGATGTTGATGAAGCCGCCCGCGCCCGCCAGTTTGGGGCCGAAGCGGGAGACGTTGACATTGCCCTCGCGATCGACCTCAGCCATGCCGAGGCAGGCCATGTCGAGGCCGCCGCCGTCGTAGAAATCGAACTGGTGGTTTTGGGCGACGATGGCGGAGGTGTTCACGGCCGCGCCAAAATCGAGGCCGGAGGCGGGCTGGCCGCCGATGACACCGGGTTCCGTGGTGAGGGTGAGGTGATTGAGCAGCCCCTCCTCCCCCGCGACGCAGGCCACGCCCTCGGGCATGCCGATGCCGAGATTGACGACGCCATTGACCGGCAGGTCGAAGGACACGCGACGGGCGATGATCTTGCGGGTGTCGAGCGCCATGGGTGGCAGCGCGCCCTCCGGAGCCTTGAGCGCGGCGGAAAAGGTTGAGGAATAGGCCGTGGCGTAGGTCTGCATGTGGTTTTCGGGGCTCGCGATGACCACGGCATCGACGAGCGCGGAGGGCAGGATAACCCGGCGGGGATCGAGGCTGCGGGCGGCGGCGACGCGTTCGACCTGGACGATGACGACACCGCCGGAGTTGTGGACGGCCATGGCCTGGGAGAGGTTGTCGAGGATCAGGGCCTCACGCTCCATGGTGATGTTGCCGTCCTCGTCGGTGGTGGTGCCGCGCAGGAGGGCCACATCGATGGGGAAGCTGCGGTAGAAGAGGTAATCCTCGCCATCCACGGGCATCAGGCGGACGATTTCGTCGGTGGAGATGTCGTTGATGCGCCCACCGTCGCGGCGGGGATCGACGAATGTGCCGAGGCCGACACGGGTCAGGGTTCCGGGCTTGCCGGCGGCGATGTCGCGGTACATGTGGCTGATCACGCCCTGGGGCAGATTCCAGGCCTCGATCCGGCCGGAAAGGGCCAATTCCGCGACCTTCGGGATCAGGCCCCAGTGGCCGCCGATGACACGTTTGAGGAGGCCGTCGGCGCCGAGGCGGTTCAGGCCGCGGGTTTTGCCATCTCCCTGCCCCGCCGCGAAGAAAAGCGTGAGGTCGCGGGGATCGCCGGTGTCCTGAAAGCGGTCGGCGATGGCCTTGAGCAGCTCATCCGGGACGCCGATGCCCACGAAGCCGGATGTTGTGATGGTATCGCCGCTGCGCACCAGTGCCGCTGCCTCGGCGGCGGTGATGATCTTTTTCATGGGCTGGCCCCCGCTGGTCCCGATGGGGAAGTTTAGGGCCGGTTTGTGCGTTTGCGCAATACGGGGCGTGGGATGGACGCGGTGGTAAACCACGTTTGTGCCGGGAGACCCTGGGCACGGAATCCAGGGGCGAAGCCCCGCCGTGCCTGCGCCGGACCGGACCCCCCGGTCCGGCGCAAACACGGCTTGCGTTGGGGGATCGGGTAGCCGACAGTTGGCTCCATGAGTGAACCCTTTTCATACCGCGAAGACCCGCAGGTTCCGCCGTTTGATGATGCGGATCCGGTCGTGGTGATGGACGCGGACTGTGCGCTGTGCAGCTGGGGGGCGCGGGTGATCCACGGGATGGACCGGAGCGGTGCGGTGCGGATCTGTCCCATTCAGTCGCCGCTCGGGACGGGGCTTATGCGGCATTACGGATACAGGGCGGAGAACCCGGACAGCTGGCTGTTTATTGAGGATGGCGTTGCATATTCGGATATGGATGCTCTGATCCAGGTGGGCCGCACGTTTGGCGGCTGGGGGCGGCTGGCGTCGCTGCTGCTGATCCTGCCGCGGTTTTTGCGGAAGCGCGTCTACGGGCTGGTGGCGCGCAACCGTTACAGGCTGTTTGGCAAGGGCGACATGTGCGCCGTGCCCGACCCGGAGTTTCAGAAGCGGCTGATCGGGTGAGCGGAGCTGTTGGGCGCCCGGGCCGGTTTTTTGGTCAGGATCAGGCCGCGTCGCTGGTACCGGGGCGGATTGGATTGAGGGGTTCCGTGGTGAAATCCGCAAACCGCGGTTTGGCGAGGTGGTAGCCCTGAATGAGGCGCAGACCGAGTGACTGGAGCGTTTCAAGCTCGGCGGAGGTCTCTATGCCCTCGGCGATGGGCACGACGCCGAGATCGCCGCACATCTTTACCAGGTTGCGCACCAGGATCTGGCGGGTGCGGTCGCGGTCCACATCGATGATCAGGTGCCGGTCGAATTTGATGATGTCGGGTACGATGTCGGCGAGCAGGTTCAGACCGGAATAGCCTGCGCCGAAATCGTCGATGGCGGTGCGGAAACCGAGCTCCCGATAGGTTCCGATGATGGAAATCAGGTGGCTGGAATCCATGACGTTTTCAGCTTCGGTGAACTCGAAGATGATGCGCCGGATGTCGAAATCGTAGCGTTCGGCGGCGCGCAGGGTTTGTTGGATGCAGTTTTTGGGCTCATAAACCGCGTTGGGCATGAAGTTGATTGAGATCGGGCTGTCGATGCCGAGTTCGGTCGCGACCCGGATCGCGGTGGTGCGGCAGGTCTGGTCGAAGTGGTAGCGGTTCGCGTCGGTGACATGCTCGAAAATCTGACCGGCGCCGCGCCCGTCCGCTCCGCGCACCAGCGCCTCCTGGGCGTAGACCCGGCCGGTTGTGGTGTCGAAAATCGGCTGGAAGGCCATGGTGATGTCTTCGGTAAATTTCGAGCCCGGCCGGGTGGAGCAGAGGTCACACGGCTTCGGTTTGGATGTCCCTGACATTGCGGGCTCCCCTCCTGATATGGCGGTTGGGCAGGATGATTGGGAGCGGATAGATCATGCCGGGGTGAAAAAAGCCTTAGAACCGGCAGGTTTTTAGAGGTGGTCGAGGACGAACCGGGCGCGGTCGGCCACCGGTGCGCGGGGGAGTTCGACGATGTCGTAGTCGAGCCGGAGCATGGTGGCGCGCATCGCCTCACAGGTGGCCTCGGCCTCGGCCAGGTCCTGTTTGCGCTCGGCGTCCTGGGTGAAAATCTCCGGCCAGAACGGCGCGAGAAAAACGCGGCGGTTGTAGCGGTGAAGGCGGGCGGCGCGGTGCATGTGGTCCGGGACCGGCAGGTCGCAAAGGGTGAGGTAGCCGATCACGTCCGGGATGCCGCGGTCCATGAGGACGGGCCCGGACATCTCAGCGGCCTCGGCGTGGGAGCGGAGTTCCCACAGCAGCATCAGTTCGGCAAATGCGGCCCGGTCGGCCCATGGCAGGGCGGTGCCGCCGATTTTGACCTGGGCCTGGATAATTGCGCGGCCGGCTTCGGGCATGTGGGGGATACCATGCCCGGCGAGGGCCTCGATCAGGCTGGTTTTGCCTGATCCGGGGCCACCGGTGATGATGTGAAGGCGATCGGACATCTGACATCCGGGCGGGTTACTGGATCCCCAGTTCGCCCTTGCGTTTGGCGGTGCGGGCCACGTCCAGCGCGCAGAGGATCGCGAGGAAGGTGGAGGCGAGCATGATGTACAGAAGCGGCCAGGCCCCGGAATCGTCATGCAGCAATGCCCCGGCAAGGGCCGAAAGCGCGGCGCCGCCGCCGATCATCATGGCGCCGCCGAGGCCGGAGGCGCTGCCCGCGAGATGGGGACGGACGGAGACCATGCCGGCATTGGCGCTGGGGAGGGTCATGCCGTTGCCGAAGCCCACGAGCAGCATGGAGCTGAAGAATATCGGCGCGGACACGAAACCCAGCATGAACAGGAGCAGGATGAAGGCCGTGCCGAAGGTGGAAAACACCGTGCCGAGCAGCATCATGCGGTTCATGCCGATGCGCCGCGCGTAACGGCCGGAGATGAAATTGCCGAGCATGTAGCCCAGCGCGATCATGCCGAAATACGCGCCGAGACTGGCGGAGGAGAGGCCGAGGATCTGGGTGGCAACAAAGGGCCCGCCGCCGAGGAAGGCGAAGAACGCGCCCGATGCCAGGGCGGCTGTGCCGGAATAGCCCCAGAACCGGCGGGAGGTTGCCAGTTCCGGCATGGCGCGGAACTGCGCTCCGAAATCGGCGGTGCGATGGTCGTTGGTCTCGCCGAGATCGAGCCAGAGCATGGCATAGACGAAGGCGCCGAAGATGAATGTCATCCAGAACACCGCATGCCAGCCGTAGATCTGGTCGAGAACACCGCCGATCATTGGGCCGATCATCGGGGCCACGGCCATGCCCATTGTGACATATCCGATCATGCTGGCGGCCTCCTCGGGCGGGACCATGTCGCGCACGATGGCGCGGCTCAGCGCGATGGAGGAGGCGACGCTGGCCTGGATGAGGCGGAACGCGAGGAAGGTTTCGAAACTGGGCGCGAAGAGACAGCCAATGGTCGCGACGAGGAACAGCCCGAACGAGGCCAGCACCACCGGGCGGCGGCCGAACCGGTCGGACATGGGGCCGATGAAGAGCTGCAGCACCGCGGTCATGGCGAGATAGGCGGAGATCGCGAGCTGAACCACCGCGTAATCCTCGCTGAACCAGTCGGCGAGACTGGGCAGGGAGGGCAGCACCATGTTCATGTTGAGCGTCGCCAGCCCGGTCATCAGAACCAGGGTCAGAATATGGGGCGGCGTCGTGCGGTCGAACATTTTGGCCGGTGTCGGCCCGGAGCTTGTCGTCATTGATGCTGGTCCAGTCAGCGGAACCCAAAAATCCGTCCGCTGGCGGAAGGTAGTCCGTCGGGATGGATTTTACCATCCCGGGGTTGTGGGTTTTGGTTTGGGTGGTCGATTGGTACCGGTCAGTTCAGCCGTCCCGCCCGGTGGCAACGCCAGGCAGCGCCAACCGCCCCCGATGGGCGGCGCTCCGCTTCGCCCGCGGTTTGCGCAGCCCTCAGGGGATCGGCGGACAGGCTGGAACCGGCATTTGCCCCTTCAGTCCTCCAGGCCCAGCACATCGATCATGCTGTAGAGGCCGGGGCCTTTGGACTGGCCCCAGAGGGCGGCTTTTACGGCGCCGCGGGCGAAGAGCATGCGGTCGGAGGCCACGTGTTTAAGGCTGATGCGCTCGCCCTCGCCCGCAAAGATGACCTCGTGTTCGCCCACGACATCGCCGCCGCGCAGGGCTGCGAAGCCGATGTCGCCGGGTTTGCGGGCGCCGGTGATGCCGTCGCGGCCGCTGTCGCGGGTGGTGTCGAGGCTGACACCCCGGCCCTCAGCTGCGGCTTCGCCCAGCATCAGCGCGGTGCCGGAGGGGGCGTCGACCTTATGGCGGTGGTGCATTTCGACGATTTCGATGTCGAAATCCAGGTCGAGCGCGGCGGCGACCTTGCGGGTCAGAACGGTCAGGAGATTGACGCCGAGGCTCATGTTGCCGGCCTGAACCACTACGGCGTGGCGGGCGGCGGCCTCGAGGCGTTCCATATGCGCGGGCTCCAGCCCGGTTGTGCCGATCACATGGGTCAGGCGGGCCTGGGCGGCCAGTTCGGCGTGGTGCACCGTGGCGTCAGGCGTCGTGAAATCGAGAGCGGCCTGGGAATGGGCAAAGACCTCCAGCGGGTCGTCGAGCACGGTGATGCCGGAGGGGACGCCGCCCATGACCTCACCCAGATCACGACCAATCCAGTCATGGCCGGGACGCTCGGTGACACCACTGATCCGGGCGCCCTCGGTGGCGTTTACGGCCCTGATCAGCATCTGACCCATGCGGCCCGATGCGCCCACAACCGCGATGCCTGGGGTATCGGTCATTGCATTTCTCCTTCTTCCCGCCCTTGACTCCTGCTCCGCGCGATAGGATGTGAGCCGCATGGCAAATTCAAGACCCCAATCCAGCAGTGCGCCGAGCCAGAGACAGCTTCGTGTGGCGGAAGTCATCCGCCGTGCGATGTCCAACGTGTTTGCGCGCGGTGACGTTCACGACCCTGACCTCGCGCATGTGTCGGTCACGGTGTCGGAAGTACGCTGTTCGCCGGACCTGCGCAATGCGACGGTGTTCGTTCTGCCGCTTGGCGGCCAGAACACGGATGAGGTCATGGCGGCGCTGAACCGGAACCGGGGTGAGATCCGCCGGCTGGTGACGAAACAGATCGAGCTGAAATACTCGCCGATGCTGAGCTTTCAGGCCGATGAGAGTTTTGACCGCATGGACCGCACGCGCGATCTGCTCAATTCGCCGGAAGTCCGGCGCGACCTCGACGAAGACTGACATCGCGCGAACGGAACGGACCATATGGCACGACGCAAACGTGGCCGGCCGGTGCATGGCTGGCTGATCCTCGACAAACCGGCCGGGGTGTCATCGGCGGCTGCGGTGGCAAAGGCCAAGTGGATGCTGGACGCGAGGAAAGCGGGGCATGCCGGGACGCTCGATCCGGCGGCGACCGGGCTTCTGGCGATTGCCTTTGGTGAGGCGACCAAGACCGTGGCGCATGTGATGGATGGCGAGAAGACCTACCGGTTTGTTGTGCGCTGGGGGGCCTCGACCTCCACGGATGATGCGGAGGGTGAGGTCACGGCAACATCCCAGGCGCGGCCGGATGAGGCGGCGATCCGGGCAGCACTCAATGACTTCCGCGGTGACATCATGCAGGTGCCACCGCAGGTGTCCGCGGTGAAGATCGACGGACAGCGGGCCTATGCGCGGGTGCGCGACGGGGAGACCGTCGTGATCGAGCCGCGCCCGCTGCACGTGTCACGTCTGGAACTGGTTGAGTGCCCGGACGCGGATACGGCGGTGTTCGAGATGACCTGTGGCAAGGGCGGTTACGTGCGGTCGATTGGGCGCGACCTG
Source organism: Alphaproteobacteria bacterium (assembly GCA_030427145.1). GTDB lineage: Bacteria > Pseudomonadota > Alphaproteobacteria > Rhodobacterales > Rhodobacteraceae > Amaricoccus > Amaricoccus tamworthensis. Next base: position 247,645 of record JAUHWT010000001.1, read on the forward strand.
GGCGGGACACTGGGCTGCCTGGGTCATATCCTGAGCCTGCGGCGGCTGCGGAGCGGGCGGTTTTCGCTGGATCAGGCCATCGACTGGGAGAGGCTGACCGGAGCGGAGCGGGGCAGCGACCTGGAGCGGGACCTGGTCTCGGTGGAGGACGGACTTGCGGACCTACCGGTGGTGGACTGCCTGCCGGGTGAGGTTGAGCGCCTGCGTAACGGCAATCCGGTGATGGTCCTGCCAGGGGCGGAACCGGCGGAGGATCAACCGGTGTGGATCCGTCACGCGGGCCGCGCCATGGGCCTTGGCCGGGTCTCGGGAGGACGGTTTCATCCCGAGCGCATACTGGTGTCTGAACCGGGCGCGTAACATCACATCCGGGCCAGGGCGCGGGCCGGTGCCGCGGATTTGTTGGCGGGTTCGCAGGCGCGGGCGACCGACATGATGGTTTTGGTTGGCCCTATTCCAAGATGTTCCAGGTATCCGTTGTCAGTGTCGCCCTCGCGGAGACGGTAATGCACGCTGAGATCGCCGCCGCGTTCGAGAATGCGTTTGTATTTCCCGAACTCCTCCAGCGGGAACCATCCGACAACGGAGGTGCCCTGCCCCTGTTCATGGGTGACGTAGCCGACGATGGCGCCCAGCCGGTCGGTGTCCAGTTCGGCGTCGAAGACCAGGATGGCCTGGTCGCGACTGCCATCTTCCGAATACAACTCAAGCGTGTAGCTGCGGACTTTGTTCCCGTCCTCCTCCCACGTTCGGGTGCTTATTCGATGGTCCGAAAACGAAAAGTTCAGCATTGAATTACTCCCTTTACGACTGATGCCATTAGGGAGTTGTTTACGTGTATGGCCGCCCGGACACTGTGAATGCCATCACAGAGCCGGGTGGAATCCGTCAGGTTTCCGTAACGTCAACCACGGCGCCAGGGGCAATAGTTGCGCTGGAGAGGCCACAGTATTGCGAAAATTGCGAATTGGAGGCGTCTGGCGCCCGGAAGAATGCGTGCAACGTGTTGTGGCAAGAAAGTGCGAAAGCACAAAGACTTGGACATCGCGGTGAGCAACCGCTAACCATCACTAAAAAAGACGACAGGGGTGGAGAAAATGACCGGGACAGTCGTGGTGACGGGCGGAACGCGCGGGATTGGTGCGGGAACCGCGGAGGTATTGGCGGCGGCCGGGTATAACGTGATTGCAGCGACCGTTTCCGAAGCGGAGATCGCAGCGTTTAAGGGTACGGACCGGATTGAGCCGCGCCTGCTGGATGTGACCGATACAAGCGCGGTGAACGCCTTTTTTGGCGGTCTGACGGATCTGGTGGGGCTTGTGAACTGCGCGGGCATACTCATTCGCAATGACGAATATGACATCGAGGTTTTTCAGAAGGTCATTGACGTGAACCTGACCGGGACCATGCGGTGCTGTCTCGCGGCGCGGCCTTTGCTGGCGCAAACCGGCGGGGCGATCGTGAACACGGCCTCGATGCTGAGTTATTTTGGCGGGCCGCTTGTGCCGGCCTATTCCGCGTCCAAGGGAGGCGTGGCGCAGCTGACCAAGGCGCTGGCGGCCGGATGGGCGGTGGATGGGATCCGGGTGAACGCGATTGCGCCGGGCTGGATCGAGACGGAAATGACCCAGGGTTTGCGGGACGCGCCGGAGCGGGAAGCGGGTATCATGGAGCGCACGCCGCTGAAACGCTGGGGCAAGACCAGCGAGGTCGGCGCTCTGGTCAAATGGCTGCTGTCGGATGAGGCCGGGTTCGTGACCGGGTCGGTCTATCCGGTCGATGGCGGGTATCTGGCGGTTTAAAAGGAGACTTACGATGGCGGACGGAAAAGAAAACGACCCAAGGATGCCCTATCAGCTGCCCTTCCCGAAGGATGCGCTGGAGGAGATTGTCATTCCGGATGCGGTGCCGACCGATGAGAGGCTCTGGGTGCCCCAGGCGGACAATGTCTGGTTTCGGCCGCTGTGCCTGAACCGGTCGCAGGGGTACTGGATGAACCTTCTGCGGGTGCGCAAGGCCGGTGTTCTGTCGCGCCACAGGCATCCGCAGCCGGTACATGGCTTTGTTCTGAAGGGGCGCTGGCACTACCTGGAGCATGACTGGGTGGCGGAGGAAGGCGGCTATGTTTTTGAGCCGCCAGGTGAGACGCACACGCTGGTCGTGCCGGAGGACGTGGAGGAAATGATCACGTTTTTCCAGGTGAACGGCGTGATGTGCTATGTCGATCCCTGGGGTGAGGTGCTCGGGTACGAGGACGTTTTCACCAAGATCGACATGTGCCGGAAGCATTTCGCCGAGGTGGGTCTCGGTGAGGACTACGTCGAGCGTTTTATTCGCTGACCGGAACCGGCGCGGTCTGCACCGGGGTGACCTCCGCGAGAATGGGGAGGTGGTCGGAGGGATGACTGCCTTTTGCGCGGCGCGGGGGATCGATCATGCGCACGTTCAGGGCGTCACAGTGGGCCACGCGGTCAAGCGCCCCAATCGGCAGGTTGGCCGGGAAGGTGCGGCCAGGCGTAAGAATTGCGTAGCTGCGGGCAAGGCGGCCGAGGCCGACCTTGCGGGACCATTCGTTGAAATCCCCAAGGATCACGGTGGGCATTTGCGGGAGCGCCTCAAGCTCATCGCGAATGTGGTCGAGCTGCTGCCGCCGGGAATGGCGCAGGAGACCCAGATGGACGCCTACCACGCGCAGGTGGGGCAGATCCACGGCAATGGCGCCGCGTGGCTCAAGCCCGGGAAGCGGAAAGCGGTTAACGACTTCGGCCTCGAGATCCGGGCGGGCCAGCATGGCAATCCCGTGCCAGCCGATGCTGACACCGTTTTCGGCCACGGGCAGCGGGCGCAGTCCGGTATGTGGCTCAATCATGTCGCGGGGCAGCGCCGAGGGGCGCTCCCCCATGCGAAAGTCAGCTTCCTGAAGAACAACGATATCCGCATCGAAGGCGGAAATGGCCGACAGCACGCGCAGGGGGTCGCGGCGCAGATCGGTGCCAAGGCCCGCACGAATGTTGTAACTGGCGAGCCGCAGGGGTGCGAAATCCGACATGGTCCCTATATTGGACCGGAAAACGAAATTTGGAAGGCCCAATGCCAAGATCGAAAAGCGCCATACTCATTCTAATCATCCAGGGCGTCCTGGTGATGGAGATCATGACCGGTGTGATGACCCGGACATGGTCGGCGGTCTTTGTGGCGGCCTCGACACTGGGCCTCACGTTTCTGCCGCAGCGGTTTGCGGGGATGCTGGGCATTGAGCTGCCGCGTTCGATCCTGACGGCGATTGTCGTTTTCATCTTTGCCTCGATGTTCCTGGGTGAGATGGCGGATTTCTATGAGCGGTTCTGGTGGTGGGATGTGGTGCTTCATTTCACATCCGCCATGACCTTTGGACTGATGGGGTTTCTTCTCATCTTCATGCTCTTCGAGGGCGACCGCTATGCCGCGCCGCCCTGGGCGCTGTCGGTTCTCGCATTCAGCGTGGGGCTGTCCATCGGGGCGCTGTGGGAGATTTTCGAATTCAGCATGGACCAGATCTTCGGGATGAACATGCAGAAATCGGGCCTCATGGACACGATGAAGGATCTGATCATCGATACGTTCGGGGCGGCCCTGGGTGCTCTGTTTGGGTTTCTATATCTCAAGGAGCGGCAGCTCGGCGGCCTGGGCCGGGTGATGGAGCAGTTTGTGCACGCCAATCAGCGGTTCTACGGCAAGCTGCGGAAGAAGGATTGAGGAGCCGTCCGGGGCGGTTCAATCCCCCTTTCCAAACAATACGAAAGGCGCTATACGGCGCGGGCTGCGGAATGCCCAGGCGTTTGCGCAGCCCTTTTTGTTCGTGACCCTGCTGGACGACATCCCGGCTGTGGCCGAGGGCAAAAGGGAATTTTCACGTTTTATACAAGGATGAATCGATGTCGATTACGCCAGACGTAAAAGAATCGCTGATCAAGGAATATGCAACCAAGGAAGGCGACACGGGTTCGCCGGAAGTTCAGGTTGCCATTCTGACCAGCCGGATCACCACCCTGACCGAGCACTTCAAGACCCACAAAAAGGACAACCATTCCCGCCGTGGTCTGCTCAAAATGGTGTCCCAGCGCCGTAAACTGCTGGACTATGTAAAGAAGAAGGATGTGGCGCGGTATCAGGACCTGATCAAACGCCTCGGCATCCGTCGCTGAACAAGGTTTGAAGCGCGCCCATGTGGCGCGCTTTTGCCATCGAAAAGGCGTCCGTGCCGGCGCCGGGGGACACGCCCCCATCTGCGGCACATGTCCGTCAGCCCCTCGCGACCCCGGAGACAAGGCTGGATCACCGAACCGGGGTCACCGGCATGAGGCCGGATCAAGCGGTGCGTAACCAGGGGGTTCCACCGCCATGTAAGGGAAAAACATGTTCAATATCGTGAAAAAATCCATCGAGTGGGGCCATGATACGCTCACGCTCGAAACGGGGAAGATTGCGCGCCAGGCGGATTCGACCGTCATCGCCACCTATGGCGAAACCACCGTAATGGCGGCGGTGGTATTTGAGAAAAAACCGAAAGCGGGTTTCGATTTCTTCCCGCTGACCGTCCATTACCAGGAAAAATACTACTCGGCCGGCAAGATCCCCGGCGGCTTCTTCAAGCGTGAGGCACGGCCCACCGAGAAGGAAACGCTCACCTCCCGTCTGATCGACCGTCCGATCCGCCCGCTGTTCGTGGAAGGCTTCAAGCACGAAACCCAGGTGATCTGTACCGTTCTGTCCTACGACATGGAGAACGACCCGGATATCGTTGCGATGATCGCTGCCTCCGCCGCCCTGACCCTGTCCGGCGCACCGTTCCGTGGACCCATCGGGGCCGCACGGGTTGGTTTTGTTGACGGCTCCTACGTTCTGAACCCGGCCGCCGACGACATGGAGAAGCTGCGGGAAAACCCCGAGCAGCGTCTCGACCTCGTTGTTGCGGGCACCAAAGACGCCGTGATGATGGTCGAATCGGAAGCCTATGAGCTGTCCGAGGCTGAGATGCTGGGTGCCGTGAAGTTCGGTCACGAGCAGATGCAGCCGGTTATCGACATGATCATCGACATGGCCGAGGAAGCCGCGAAAGAGCCGTTTGATTTCCAGGCTCCCGACTACTCCGCCATCTATGAGCGCATCAAATCCGTTGGTGAGGACGCGATGCGTTCGGCTTTCGCCATCACTGACAAGCAGGAGCGCACCTCCGCGATTTCCGCAGCCCGGGAGTCCATCCTGGAAGCCCTGTCCGAGGAAGAGCGTGAGGACGAAAACCTCGGCTCCGCGATGAAGAAGCTGGAATCCAGCGTTGTTCGTGGTGACATCCTGGCCCATGGCCGCCGGATCGACGGTCGTGATCTGACCACCGTGCGCCCGATTGTGGCTGAGGTTGGCATCCTGCCGCGCACGCATGGTTCGTCCCTGTTCACCCGTGGTGAGACGCAGGCTCTGGTCGTGTCCACACTGGGCACCGGTGACGACGAGCAGATGATTGACGCGCTGCAGGGTACGTTCCGCTCGAACTTCATGCTGCACTATAACTTCCCGCCCTACTCCGTCGGTGAAGCCGGTCGTATGGCTGGTCCGGGCCGTCGTGAAATTGGTCACGGTAAACTGGCATGGCGTGCGCTTCAGGCGGTACTGCCTGCGGCAACGGACTTCCCCTACACCATCCGCGTTGTCTCCGAGATCACGGAGTCGAACGGTTCGTCCTCGATGGCGTCGGTTTGTGGCGGTTCGCTGTCCATGATGGATGCGGGTGTTCCGCTCAAGGCGCCGGTGGCCGGTGTTGCCATGGGTCTGATCCTGGAAGGTGAGGACTTTGCGGTTCTGACCGACATTCTGGGTGACGAGGACCACCTCGGCGACATGGACTTCAAGGTTGCGGGTACCGAGAACGGCATCACCTCGCTCCAGATGGACATCAAGGTTGCAGGCATTACGCCCGCGATCATGTCGCAGGCTCTGGAACAGGCGAAAGCCGGCCGGATGCACATCCTCGGCGAAATGTCCCAGGCCCTGACCTCCGGTCGTGAGGAATTCTCCGCACACGCACCGCGCATTGAGACCATGCAGATCAACACGGACAAAATCCGTGAGGTTATCGGTTCCGGTGGTAAGGTGATCCGGTCCATCGTTGAGGAATCCGGTGCCAAGGTCGACATCAATGACGAGGGCATCATCAAGATCGCCAGCGCCAATGCCGAGTCGATCGCGAAAGCCCGTGAGATGATCGGTTCCATTGTGGACGAGCCGGAGCCCGGCAAGATCTACACCGGTAAGGTCGTCAAGATCATGGACTTCGGTGCATTCGTGAACTTCTTCGGCAAGCGTGACGGTCTGGTTCACGTAAGCCAGATGTCCAACGAGCGCGTCGGCCACCCGAAAGACGTCGTGTCCGAGGGTCAGTCCGTGAAGGTCAAGCTTATGGGCTTCGACGACCGCGGCAAGGTTCGCCTGTCCATGAAAGTGGTCAACCAGGAAACCGGTGAGGAAATCTCCGAGGACGCCTGATCCCATTGCGGCCCGGGCCGGATATGGCGGAATGTGACGTATGATCAACCCATACAGAATTCGCCATAACCGGACCTGGGCCAAGGTTCAGCTGGACCGGCTGACCATGAAACTGCTCACGGCGCTTGACCGCGGCGTGCAGCCCATTCCCTCCGGGGCATATCCTGTATCGACCTGTTTTGTGGTCGGGTGCGGGCATTCCGGTACGACGCTGCTGGCGGCGCGTCTTGGCAACCATCCCAAAATTATGGCGATCCCCGAAGAAACCAGCATGTTTCTTCAGGTCAAACGCAGGCTTTCCACGGCGAGGGCGCGTATTTCGCAGGCCCTGGAGCAGGGGGCGGATGTCGGCGCGGCATGTCTGGTGGAAAAGACGCCGAAGCATGTGCATTCGGTGGACCGTATCAGGCGGATCCTGCCTGATGCGCAGGTGATTGTGGTTCTGCGTAATCCGTATGACACCTGCCTCTCGTTCAAGACCCGGTTCAACGATCTGAATTACGGGATTGAGCGTTGGGTGATCGACAATGAAGCGGCGCTCGCGCTGTCCGGGCGGGACGGTGTTTGTTTCACGTTTTTCGAGCGGCTGACGGAGCACCCGGACGGGGAGTTGGGACGGCTTCTTGCGTTCCTGGGGCTGGAATTTGACGGTGCGGTTGTGTCGGCGGAAAACACGGTGTTTGAGAGCAAACAGCACAGATCGCCCAACATGCAGTTGCGCACGAAGCAGGTGGGCCAGCCGATCCGGGCCAATTCAGGCAAGTGGCGTACCGGGCTGTCAAAGGAGGAGGTCCGCCGGGTCGAGGCGGCGTGTGGGCCGCTGTGGCGCCAGCTTCTGGACCGGCACGCGGAGTGCGCGCCGGATCAACCCGAGTTGGCTGATCCGGCGTAGCAACGCCGGGTTTTTTTGATGTTTTGAGGTCGCTCCATGGGGCGGCCTTTATTGTTTGGCATATGCCCCCGGGCCCCGGTGTCTCCAAATTTTGGCAAATTTGTGCTAAATTGAGTGGGAACCGGGGGAGAAATCATGTCGGACACGACCGCTTTTAAGAAGATGGAACTGGATGGATGGTCCCGGCCGTCCACGGCTGCCGGATACGCGAAAGGGTTCTCAAACGCATCCCGGTATATGGCGCAACGACTGGCGGATGCGGTGTCGGCGGGTCCCGATTTGGAGGTTTTGGATCTGTGCTGTGGTCCTGGGCTGATCACGGCGGAGCTTCTGTCACGCGGGGCCAGGGTGACCGGTTTGGATTTCTCTGAGGCCATGATTAAGCTGGCGCGGGTCGCGGCACCGGATGCGCGGATTGTTCAGGGCGACGCCATGGCGCTCGAATTCCCGGATGCCACGTTCGATGCGGTGACAATTGGGTATGGAGTTCCGCATTTTCCCGACACGATGGCGGGATTGAAGCAGGCGGCCCGGGTGCTCAAGCCCGGCGGGCGGATCGCGTTTTCGATCTGGGAGGGTAAGGGATCGAACGGTGCATTTGGATGGCTGTTTGATGCGGTGGGACGTTTGGGCGATCCCACGGTGACCCTGCCCGAGGGGCCGGACGCGCATCAGTTGGCGGATGATGCGACCGCGCGGGACATGATTGGCGAGGCGGGATTTCGGGATATCGCGTCGGAACGGGTGGCGACGGAACTGGATGTGCCGCAACCCGAGGCGTTGTTTGATGCATTTGACCGTGGCGCGGTTCGGGCCGCGTCGCTGCTGAGCGGACAGTTAAGTGATCTGCGCAACGCCATTCGGGCGGATCTGGCGGCGCGCGTCCGGCGTGAGGGTGAGGTAACCGGCGATGGGTATCGCGTGGCCGCGCCTTCGGTCGTTGTATCGGCAACCCGCATTTGACCCGGCAATTGGCCTGAAGTCGCTGGACTATTTTTGGGCACCGCTGGACAGCAGCCCCTTCAATGGTTAGATGCGGCAGACCATGGCAGCAAAAAAGAAAAAATCGGACGACAACAACAGGCTTGTCGCGGAGAACCGCAAGGCGCGGTACAATTATTCCATCGAGGATACGCTCGAGGCGGGGATTGTGCTTGAGGGATCCGAGGTCAAATCCCTGCGCAACGGGCATTCACAGATCACGGAAAGCTATGCCTCAATTGAGGACGGAGAGCTTTGGCTGATCAACGGGTATATCCCGGCCTACAAGCAGGCGAAGACGTTTGGGCATGAGGAACGGCGGCGGCGGAAGCTGCTGGTCAGCCGCAAGGAACTCGCGGATCTGTGGAAGAATACGGCACGCGAAGGCATGACGATTGTGCCGTTGAAGCTCTATTTCAACGAAAAGGGCATGGCAAAACTGCTGCTCGGCGTGGCCAAGGGTAAGAATGTGGCTGACAAACGCCAGACCGAGCAGAAACGCGACTGGAACCGGCAGAAAGCGCGGTTGCTGCGCGAGCGGGGCTGACCCGGCGGGTCAGTCGTCGTCCTCCGGCGCGTCGTCGCTGATCCAGGTTTTTGCGGCCTGCAACTCATCATTGGAAAACACGTGGACGTGGCCGGGAATGAGCGGTGCGAAAACGCGGGTCGCGTGGCGGATCCAGTCGAGGTCGGAGACCACGGCGATTTTCGTGAACTGCGTCAGGTGCATGATACCGACGCGCGCGTCGCTCCAGACCGCGCCGGGGGTCATGGATTTGAAATCGGGGCCGATGCGGTAGATCAGCTTGATTTTGCGGTGATCCTTCAGCTTGTCCTGGATGAGCGGCACGATACGTTCGGAATAGTCGCGGGCCGTGATGACGCCGTGGACGGAGAAGCCAACCACGTCATCGGGCAAATCCTCCATCACGGTGATGTGGTTTGGACTGGCGTCGGGCTCGGACACCCAGTTCAGCGCCTTTTCCAGCTGATCCGCCGGGAAATGCCGTATGCGGGCGGCCAGAAAATGCTTTGCGAATTTCGGAGCGACGTCCAGCACGCGGGCGTCGGAGACAAGGGCGATCTTGTCGACCATGCGGTGGTGGTCACGAATGAAGCTGAGATGCCCGATGAATGAGGCGAAGTCGGTCCAGCCGGGAAATTCAGCGGTGTGGACAACGATGTTTGGAATGCTGTCGGTTTCGTTGACCCATTTGTTGAACCGCTCGGTGAGCTGGGAGAAGTCCTTCTCCGTCAGCTTGCCCGTTGGTTCCAGGATGAAACAGTTGTGGTTGGTGTCCTCAACAATCGACAGCATGGCTCCCCTCCGCGTGCGGTATGTTGGCTGTTACCAACATGCGCCCGACGCGGAGAGGTTTCAAGCGGGTGCCTAGACGAACCGGTTGATCCAGTTTTCCAGCCGTTCCTGCTGACCCGAGACGGGTTGAGGGTCGAGGCCCTCGGAATGGACACGGGCGGCGATGGTCTCGAGATCGGCGCCGTCGGCCAGCATGGCCTGATTTTCCGGTTTATCCCAGCCGGCGTAGCGCTGTTTGACGAAATCGCCCCAGCCGCCGTCCTCGATCATGGCCGCCGCCGCGATCAGGCCGCGGGCGATGACGTCCATGCCGCCGATATGACCGGCAATGAGGTCCACCGGGTCGAGGGACTGGCGGCGCAGTTTGCTGTCGAAATTGAAACCGCCGGTGGTGAAACCGCCGCCCTTGAGGATGTAGTACATGGCGACGGCGGTTTCCGGCACGTTGTTGGGGAACTGGTCGGTGTCCCAGCCGGACTGGTAATCGTTGCGGTTGGCGTCGAGGCTGCCGAAAATGCCCAGCGCGTTGGCGGTTTCAATCTCGTGCTCGAAAGTGTGGCCGGCGAGAACGGAGTGGCCGGTCTCGATGTTGACCTTAACCTCTTTTTCCAGACCGAAGCGCTGCAGGAAGCCGAACACGGTGGCGACGTCGTAGTCGTACTGGTGCTTGCTGGGCTCCTGGGGTTTGGGCTCGATCAGGATGGCGCCCTCAAAACCGATTTTGTGTTTGTAATCGACGACCATGGAAAGGAAGCGGCCCATCTGGTCAAGTTCGCGGCCCATGTCGGTGTTGAGCAGGGTCTCGTAGCCTTCGCGGCCACCCCAGAGCACGTAGTTGGCGCCTTTGAGGCGGTGCGTGACGTCCATGCAGTGCTTCACCTGGGCTGCGCACCAGGCGAAAACCTCCGGGTCGGGGTTGGTCGAGGCACCGGCCATAAAGCGCCGGTTGGTGAACATGTTGGCCGTGCCCCAGAGCAGTCGGGTGCCGGTTTCCTCAATTTTGCGCTCGAAAATATCGGCAATGGCGCTGACATTGTCGTTGGATTCCTGGAGCGTGTCGCCTTCCGGGGCGATGTCCCGGTCGTGGAAGGTAAAGAACGGCGCGTTCAGGATGGAGAACATCTCGAAGGCCACGTCAGCCTTGAGTTTGGCCGCTTCCATCGGGTCGCCGTGAAACCAGGGGCGCTCGAACGTGGGGCCGCCGAACGGGTCGCCACCGGGCCAGGCAAAGCTGTGCCAGTAGGCCACGGCGAAGCGCAGATGCTCCTCCATGGTTTTGCCCATGATCTCGCGTTTGGCGTCGTAAAAGCGGAAGGCGAGCGGATCGTCGCTGTCCGGGCCCTTGTACTGGACCCTGTCGATACCCGCAAAAAAGTCTGTCATTCCATTTTCTCCCTAATGGCGGGGTAAAGGCCGCGATACCGGGCCAGCCCCTCCTGATATTGTGGCACCAGGCCCGCGTCGGGCTCGACGGTGCTGATGATGTCCGGTGCGAAACACACCTCCTGTGGGTCGGCACCCTCCGCCGCGCAAATGGCGAGACGGGCGGCCCCGAGGGCCGCGCCCACGTCGCTGTCGGCGGCCACGAGCAGCGGCCGGTTCAGGACGCTTGCAATGATTTTGAGCCAGGTTTTGGAACGGGCACCGCCCCCAACGGCCAGAGCCGCCTCGAAGTCGGTGCCTGCCCCGGCAAGGGCGGTCTGGCAATCGGCGAAGGCGTAGGCCACACCCTCAAGGATCGCCTGGGCCAGGTCGGCGGGGCCGTGGCTTTGGGCAAGGCCGGTGAAGGAGCCGCGCGCACCAGGGTCGTTGTGGGGTGTGCGCTCGCCCGAGAGGTAGGGCAGGAAAATCACGTCAGAGGGACGCTCCACCTCGCCTATGGCGTCGGACAGGTTCACGGCCGTTTTGGATGTAAGGCGCGCCAGCCATTCGAGGCTGTCGGCGGCCGACAGGATCACGCCCATCTGGTGCCAGGTGTCCGGCATGGCGTGGCAGAAGGCGTGAACCGCGCCTTCGGTGTTGGGTGAGAACTTTGCGTTGGAGACGAAAAGCACGCCGGAAGTGCCGAGCGAGACGAAGGCCGTGCCTGGTTTGACGACCCCTACCCCGCAGGCCGCGGCGGCGTTGTCACCGGCGCCACCGGCGACGACGACCGGACCGGTCATGCCCCAGCGGTTTGCCAGTTCGGCGCGGAGTTTGCCGGAATCCGCGCTGCCCTCAACCAGGGACGGCATGTGGTCGCGGGTGAGGCCGGTTGCGGCGAGAAGGTCGTCGGACCAGTCGCGTTTGGCCACGTCGAGCCAGAGTGTGCCGGCGGCGTCGGACATTTCCGAGACGTATTCGCCGGTAAGGCACAGGCGCACGTAATCCTTGGGCAGGAGTACCCTTGCGGTTTTTTCGAAAATCTCCGGCTCATGCTTGCGGAGCCAGGCGAGTTTGGGGGCGGTGAAGCCGGCCATGGCGATGTTGCCCGCGATGCTACGGCTGTTGGGACAGGCCTCTTCGATCTCGGCACATTCGGCGGAGGAGCGTCCGTCATTCCAAAGGATGGCGGGGCGCAGGACGTTGTCTGCTGCGTCGAGGCATACGGCCCCGTGCATCTGGCCCGAAAGGCCGATGCCGCGCACATCGGCGAGGGAACTGCGATCGGCCAGGGTGTCGATGGTTGCCTCAGCAGCGGTCCACCAGTCCATCGGGTTCTGCTCGGACCAGTAGGGATGCGGGCGGGTTACCTCGATGGATTTGGAGGCCTGGTCGACGAGGTGCTGGTCGCCGTCGAACAGCACGGTCTTGACCGATGAGGTGCCGATATCAATTCCAATATACATGTTACCGCACAGCCCTTCCGGACACGCAGCCGCAATTGATGATGCTCACGATTTTGCCCTCCCACTTGCGGACGACCCGGTCGGGTGCCCGTCTTCGGCGCATAATTCTTTACCGGGACCGGGGACGCAACCGATTAAACGCGCCTGAACCCGAAAGGGGTTTCCACCCGGGTGTGATGGTTTTTATTCGGTCCAGCCCCTGTCGCCGTAAAAGGCTTCGGCTGCGGCATGCAGGGGAGCGGAGAGGCCGATGCCTGTCATGGATGTCTGCGACAGATCGGCCAATACGGGCTCGAAACCGCGCAGTTGGTCGAGATTGTCGAAGATGCTGCTCAACACGATTTCCACGACGGCATCCGGCACGGCGCTGGTGGTGACGAGGGTGGCGCCAACTCCGATGGTGTCGATGGGTTCGGGATTGCCCTGGTAGAGTTTGCCAGGGATATCGGCGGGAAACCAGGCGGCGTTTTCGGCGGCCAGATCGGTCACGGCGGGGCCGGAGATGTTGAGGATACGGGACTCGCAGCCCAGGGTCGCCTCCTGCACGGTGCGGGCGGGGTGGCCGATGACCATGGCGAAGGCGTCGACCTCACCGTCGCAGAGCGCGCGGGCCTGCTGTTCGGGGGCGATGCCGCTGACCTCCTCATAGCTGTCGGGTTGGAGCCCGGCGGCTTCGGACGCGCCGCGCCAGAGTGGAAGCTGGCTGGAGCCGCCAATGCTGACGCGTTTGCCGGAGAGATCCTGGATACCGGTCACGCCGCTGTCGGCCCGGGTCACAACGGTGAGTGGCTCGGCATGCAGGGACAGCAGTGCGCGCAGTTCGGTGAAGGGTGCGTCGACCTGGCCGTTGACCGCGGCGCGCTGGGTGTCGGACTGGACGAGCGCCATTTCCGCCGCGCCGTCGCGCAGGCGGTTGATGTTGTCGAGTGAACCATCGGACGCGATGGCCGCGCAGCGCAGGCCGTGTTCACGCCGGGTTTTGTTGATGGTGCGACAGATTGCGACACCTACCGGGAAATAGGCGCCCGCCAGGCTGCCCGTGCTCAGGCGAACCAGACGGTCTTCCTGGGCCTCAACCGGGATGGTCAGGGTCAGGGCAAGACAGGTGGTCAGGACGGACAGACGAAACAAGGCGGCCTCCGGTTTTATTGGGACCTTAAGTCTAGTCCCGGATCGGAGCCCGCACAACTACAGGCTTGGCGCCGATTGCGCGATCAGGCCCGGCGCGCCGCATTCATGCGGTCGAGGTGTTCGCCGAAATACCGCGGGTCCATGCCCTCCGCCAGTGCGCGGCGGAAGAACGCGGCCTGGGTTTCCGGTGCGAGACCGTTCTTGGGCGGGTCCCGGTCGAGGTTGGTGGGGAAGGAATAGCCTTCAGCGGTGGAGGCGATGGCGGCGTCGAGTTCAGCCGGGCTAAGGCGCCCGCTCTCACGGGCCTCGACGGCATGGGGGTAGACCAGCCGGCACATTTTGTCGCGGTCGATGGTTTCCATGGCGCGACCAAAGGCGGAGGACACCTGGAGCAGGTTGGCGAAACGGTGGATGTCCTCACTGGTATTGGCTCCGGCGGCGTGGAACAGGGCCGGGTTGAAGAAAACCGTGTCGCCTTTTTCCAGCGGCAACTGGACGTGGCGTTCCTCGAACAGGGCGCGAAAATCCTCGCGACGCCATGCGGCGTAGCCGGGACGATAGGCCTGGGAGAAGGGCAGCAGTTTGGTCGGGCCGCTTTCGAGAGGCATGTCGCAATGGGCGACGGCGCCCTGGAGCGTCAGGATCGGTGACACGTCATGCACATGCGCGGGATAGGACGCGCTGATGTCGGCGGTTTGAAAACCGAGATGATAGTCGCGATGGGCCTGCTGGGCCTGGCCGCCGGGATGCACGAGGTTGACCTGGGCCGTCATCTGCCAGTTGGGGCCGAGCCATGCCTCGCAGATGGCGGAGATTGTGGGGTTGGCAAAATAGTCGAGAAACACGCGGGGTGAGGCCTCGCACAGTTTCTGAAGCGAGTTCCAGACGCGGTCATTGGCGCCCGCGGCTGCGAAATGGTCGCCACCGCCGCCGGTGCCTTCCTTTTCCTTCGCGATGATGGTCCGGTAGAGGTCCGTCGCCTCATCCAGGACGGACGTGTCAGCATAGGTGCCCTTGAGCGCAACCACGCCTGCGCCGCTGCGCAGAACCTGGGCCCATTCGGCCATGATGCCGCGACGGGTCCGGGGATCCTCAAGCTCGGGGCGCAGGTCCGCCATGTCGTAGACGGGGATGTTCTTTTCAATGGATGCGGCACGCGGGACATCAGCGCTGGACGTCACCTGATCGATGAGGGTCTGGAAGTCGTTCAGGTCGCAGGCGTCCGGATCGTAGTAGCCGCTGGTCGTGTCGATGGTGTCTTTCATGATGGGTCCTCCCGTTTGTTGGGTACAGGATAGCCGGATCCGGGATTGCTTTGGATGGGAAAACACATCAGAAATACATCAAATGACGCATCGTTTTTCCATTAAGGAGATTGCCCGGCAGGCCGGGCTGGGGACGGCTACGGTGGACAGGGTTCTCAACAACCGGTCCAATGTAAGCCCGCAGACAAGGTCGCGGGTTAAGGCCGCCATTGAGGAACTGACGGCGCAGGAGGCGCAGCTGACCGCGCGGGGCCGACGGCTGTTTGTTGATTTTGTGGTGGAAGCTCCAGCCCGGTTCAGCCGGGAGGTGCGGGAGGCGGCCGAGTCGATCCTGCCCCGTGTTGGAGCGGCGGTGTTCCGACCACGATTTGTCCTGCAGGAAGTGATGGAAGAGGCGGAGGTCGTCCGCGTTCTGGAGCGTATTCTGAAGCGCGGCAGCCAGGGGGTGTGCCTGAAAGCGCGGGATACGCCCCTCATTCGGGAGGCCGTCAATGCGCTGATGGCCGCACGCATTCCGGTGGTGACGCTGGTCACGGATATGGGCTGCACGGACCGTCTGGCTTATGTGGGGCTCGACAACGCGGGTGCGGGGCGGACCGCGGGCTGGATCATCTCGAAAATTGTTGGAGACGGGCCCGGTACGGTGCTGGCGACGCGCAGTCACGAGCGGTTTCTCGGGGAGGAGGAACGGGAAAGCGCGTTCGCCGCAACGTTGGCGGCCCGGTGCCCGAACCTGCGGATGCTGCCGGTTCAGGGGGGTGGAGGGCTTGGCCATGAGACCTCGAAGGTGCTTGCCCGGGCCATGGAAGGCGTGACGGATTTGCGCGCGGTTTATTCAATGGGAGGCGGCAACCGCTCAATTCTGAAGACGCTGGGCGACAGCGGGCATACCCCGCAGGTCTATGTGGCGCATGACCTCGATCAGGAGAACCGCGCCCTGATCCGGGATCGGCGGCTGGATTTCATCCTGCACCACGATCTGCGCGAGGATATGGGGAATGCGTATGCCGCGTTTCTCGCCTATCACGGGTTGTCGGCCGAACCGGTGGAGGCGGCAATTTCGTCGGTTCAGGTTCTGACGCCGGAGAACGTGGCCTGACGGCGGATCAGGCGACCGACCGCGCAAGGGCACACTGGCTCCAAAGGGAGCCGAGAGCGCGGGTCAGGTGGTCGATGTCCTCAGTGGTGTGCATCGGTGACGGCGTGAAGCGCAGACGCTCGGTGCCCTGGGGGACGGTCGGGTAGTTGATGGGCTGTACGTAGATGCCGTAATCGGACAGCAGGATGTCCGAGATCATCTTACATTTGACCGGATCCTTGACCATCACCGGGACAATGTGGCTCGGGTTCGGCAGATGCGGGATGCCCAGTGCGTCGAGACGTTTGCGCAGCAGGGCCACGTTGGATTTTTGCAGGTCGCGCTCGACGCTGCTTTCCTTGAGGTGACGGATGCTGGCGCGGGCACCGGCAGCCACCGCGGGCGGCAGGGCGGTGGTGAAGATGAAACCGCTGGCGAAGCTGCGGATAAAGTCGATCAGGGCGGCGGAGCCGGTGATGTAGCCACCATGCACGCCAAACGCCTTGCCGAGTGTGCCCTCGATCAGGGTGACGCGGTCCATCAGACCGCGTTCCTCAGCGATGCCGCCGCCGCGCGGGCCATAGAGGCCAACCGCGTGAACCTCATCGAGGTAGGTCATGGCGCCGTGTTTTTCAGCCACGTCGAGGATCTCCTCCATGGGGGCGATGTCACCATCCATGGAATAGACACTCTCAAAGGCCACGACCTTCGGACGGTCGGGTGAAAGCGTGGAGAGTTTGCGGTTGAGATCCTCGGGGTCGTTGTGCCGCCAGATCATTTTTTCGGCGCGGGAATGGCGGATGCCCTCGATCATGCTGGCATGGTTGAGCGAGTCGGAGAGAATCACACAGTTCTCAAGCTTCGATCCAAGCGTGCCGAGGCTTGCCCAGTTGGATACGTAGCCGGAGGTGAACAGCAGCGCGGCTTCCTTGCCGTGAAGGTCGGACAGTTCGGCCTCGAGCAGAACATGGTCGTGGTTCGTGCCGGAAATATTGCGCGTACCACCCGCGCCCGCACCACAGCGGTCGATGGCTTCATGCATGGCCTGGGTGACGATGGGATGCTGGCCCATGCCGAGATAATCGTTGGAACACCAGACGGTTACGTCCGATGTGGCGCCGTCGTGATGCCATTTGGCCTGGGGGAAAACGCCGCTGCACCGTTCAAGCTCGGCGAACACGCGGTAGTTTCCCGCATCCCGAAGAGCCGACAGGTGTGTTTCAAACAGAGCGTCATAATCCATGGGTCGTACCCTCTTTCCGGTTCCCCTTGTCGCCGTACCGTCCGCCCCACGGAACTTCCGGTTTCAGGGATTTGGCATTCCAGGGGCCAAAAGTCCAGCCTGGGCGGCCGGGTCTTTGGTATTGGTATCGTTCACTTTACGCGGACTTTTGTCCCAGGACTGCGAGCCCGGTCCTTGACTTTGATCAAATTTACCGGATTTCGGCCCGAGAGGCTACGGACCCGTCGTTTAAGCAAACACCCGTGCTATTCGACCGGCGTTCCGAAGACCGCGATGGTCAGACCAAGGAGTGCAAGAAAGGTGAAAAGCAGTGTCAGATGGTTCAGTCGTGCCTGTCGGTAGGCGCCCCTGGCTGCAATCATGGCCTGGAAGGCGTAGTAGAGCGCAAAGGCGCGTGACGCGTAGCTGATGATCTCGAACACGCTCATGACCCAGGTCAGAAGCAGGGCGAAGGCCACCAGGATCGCGTAGGCAACACGGGGTGAAATTCGACCGCCGGTGAGTTCCTCAAGCAGACCGCCGGTGCCACCGGTATCGGCTACGGCCGCGCTGAACTGGGCGCTGAGGGCGGAGGCGATCAAGAGAACCGGCAGGACGGGGGCAACGATTGCCATAAGGTCAATGATTGCGGTTTCGCTGAGGTGAAGCATGTCGGGGGCGAAAAGATACGACATGAGAATGATGTAGACCATGTAGATCCCGGTCGACATCCACTGGGCCAGCCGCATGGACCGGATGCGTGTCGGGGCGTCATACTCATCCCCAAGATAGCGGGAGGTCTCGAACCCCTGAACGGTGATGAGCAGTCCGAAAATCAGGGTTATGGCAGGCCAGCCGTGCAGTTGCGGCGGTTTCACAACCAGATCGCCTGTCGCGACACGCTCGGCGAAAAACCAGCCGAGTCCAAACAGCAGCCCGGCAATGATGGCGAGTTTCACGCCCACCGAGATCTGCTCCATGTGCTCAAGCGCGCGAAACCCGTGGGTCCATCCAACGATCAGGATAACGGCAAGCACCCCGGTGGTGACCAGCCTGGCGTGGTAGGCGTCGTTCAGGTCGGTCAGGCTGACGGCGAAGGAGCCGAGCAGGTTGAGGTAATAGGCGACGGACACCGTATAGGCGAATGCAAGAACCCAGGACGCGGATTTCTCAAGGAGGTCCCCGACAGGATCGAGGCCTGGACCATGTTGCGCGATGCGGGCGATGTTGAAGCGGATCGCCGAGCCAAAAAGATAGGCCGTCAGGCACAGCAGGCCCATCACGAGGGGCGCGTATTTGCCATAGGAGGCGTCGAGGACCGGTCCGAGGACGAGGAAACCACTGCCGATGATGGAAGCCAGTGGTGTGATCGCGGCGCGCCACATCCGGGCCTGCGCCAGTTTTGGGTGAAGCAGAAGCCCGCCCGTGAAAACGGTTACGAAGATGATCAGTCCGTTTAAAATCACCGAACCTCAATTTGGAACAGGCGGAAAACAATACGCCTTTTGACATCCGTGCGGGTGATGTGACCCGTGCCGGAGACTGGCCAAATGGCGGGGTGGAGGCAAGGTCTTTTCGTGGATCAGCCCGCATCCAGCAAAGGCCGGATCAGGGCCATGGGATGGGCGCGGAGGGTCAGGCGCAGGGAGGAATAGTCCGCCACGACCTCCTCACCCAGGGTCATGGGCGGCAGGGTGACGGGGCCTTCGAGGTCCCCCTCGCCTTCCAGGCCCGCGAAGAGCGGCAGGGGTTTGTCGCCGGCGATGCCGCGCACCTGCCAGAGAGCTTCGCGGCGGGTGAGGCCAAGGGAGGCGAAGGCGTCGGCCTCGGCCAGGACCGTGAGCAGACGCGGCGGGGTGCCGGCGCGGCGCCAGACGGCGGCGACGTCGCTGTAGCCGTTGCCACGGGCGGCGGTAATCCAGTCGGCCTCGTCAGCGCGCATGGATTTGATCTGGCGAAAACCGAGACGCAGGGCGAGGCCGCCGCGCCCGTCGGGTTCGAGCGTGTTGTCCCAGTAACTGGCGTTGATGCAGACGGGTCGAACGGTGACGTCATGCTTGCGGGCGTCGCCCACGATCTGGGCCGGGGCGTAGAAGCCCATGGGCTGCGAGTTCAGCAGCGCGCAGGCGAAGACCTCCGGGTGGTGGCATTTGATCCAGGCCGAGGCGTAGACCAGCAGGGCGAAGGAAGCGGCGTGGCTTTCGGGGAAGCCGTAGGAGCCGAACCCCTCAATCTGGGAAAAGCAGCGTTCGGCGAAGTCGGCCTCATAGCCGTTTTTGGCCATGCCGGAGAGAAAGAGCTCGCGGAATTCGCTGACATTGCCGTGTTTCTTGAAGGTGGCGAGCGACCGGCGCAGGCGGTCGGCCTGTTCGGGGGAGAAGCCCGCGCCGATAATGGCGATCTGCATGGCCTGTTCCTGGAAGAGCGGGACACCCAGGGTTTTGCCGAGAACCGCGCCGAGTTCATCCGAGGGGAAGCTGACCTCCTCCTCACCGCGGCGGCGGCGGATGTAGGGGTGGACCATGTCGCCCTGGATGGGACCAGGGCGGATGATGGCGACCTCGATGACAAGGTCATAGAAACAGCGCGGGCGCATGCGGGGAAGGAAGTTCATCTGGGCGCGGGATTCGACCTGGAAGACGCCCAGGCTGTCCGCGCGGCAAAGCATGTCGTAGACCTGCGCGTCCTCGGCAGGCAGGGTTGCGAGGGTGTAGCGGGTGCCGAAATGCTGGGCCATCAGGTCGAAGGCTTTGCGGATGCAGGTGAGCATGCCCAGCGCCAGCACGTCGACCTTGAGGATGCCCAGCGCGTCGATGTCGTCCTTGTCCCAGCAGATAACGGTGCGGTCCTCCATGGTGGCGTTCTCGATGGGGACGAGCGCGTCGAGCGGGCCCTCGGTCATGACGAAGCCGCCCACATGCTGGCTGAGGTGACGGGGGAAGCCGATGATCTCGTCCACAAGCTGCATGGTCTGGGCCAGGCGGCGGTCGGTGGGATCGAGGCCGAGTTCGATGAGGCGGGCGGTGGGCAGGTCACCGCTGCCCCAGCCCCAGATCTGACTCGACATGGCGGCGACGGTGTCTCGGGAAAGGCCCATGGCGGTGCCGACCTCGCGAATGGCGCGTTTGCCGCGGTAGTGGATCACGGTGGCGCAGAGCCCGGCGCGGTGGCGGCCGAAGCGGCGATAAATGTACTGGATCACCTCCTCGCGGCGCTCGTGTTCGAAATCCACGTCGATGTCGGGAGGCTCGTCGCGGGCCTCGGAGACGAAACGTTCAAAGACCATGGTGCCGATTTCGGGGCTGACGGAAGTGACGCCCAGCGCGTAGCAGACCACGGAATTGGCGGCCGAGCCCCGGCCCTGGCAGAGGATGTTCTGCGAGCGGGCGAATTCAACAACGTCATGCACGGTCAGGAAATAGGGCGCGTATTTCAGCCGGCCGATGAGGTCGAGTTCGTGATCGGCCTGGGCGCGGGTCTTTTCCGGAACGCCGGAGGGATAGCGCCATTTTAAACCCCGCGCGGTCAGGCGGGTGAGACGGTCCTGCGGCTCCTCGCCGTCCCAGATTTCCTTCGGGTATTCGTAGCGCAGCTCGTCGAGGGAAAAGGTGCAGTCGTCGGCGATCAGACCAGCGCGGTGAACGGCATCGGGATGGCCCTGGAAGATACGCAGCATCTCGGCCTCGGACCGCAGGCGGCGTTCGGCATTGGCCTGGGCGGCGCGGCCGATGGTGTCGATTTTCAGCCCCTCACGGATGCAGGTGAGAATGTCGGTCAGACGGCGGCGCGACCCGTGATGCATCATCGGCTCAGCCGAGGCGACGGTGACAAGGCGCAGATCGGCGGCAAGGCGGGTTATTTTGTCGAAACGCGGCGCGTCCTGGCCGTCATAGCGGGGGCTCAAAACCAGATGGGCGTGAGGATGCCGTTCGGCAAAGGCACGGGCGGCGGGCAGCCAGTCGGCGCCCGTAAAGCCTGAAGGCGTGTGAAGCAGCAGGTGCATGTCGGGGCCAAAACCGGCGAGATCGGCGGGCTGGAGCAGGCAGTCGCCTTTTTCGGCCTTCAGCGCGCCACGGGACAGGGTCTGGCAGAGCAGTCCCCAGGCGGGGCGGTTGCGCGGAATGGCGGTGATCTCAAGCCCGTTTTGCAGGCAAAGGCGCGTGGCGGGCAAAAGACGCGGGGCGAAATGCGCGTAATCGCCCAGATCACGCCGGATTTCGCGCAACTCGCTGTGGGCGCGCACGATGCCCGCCACGGAATTCCGGTCGGCAATGGCGAAGGCGGGCAGGCCCATTTCAAGGGCACGGCGGGCGTATTCCTGGGGGTGACTGCCTCCGGTCAGGAAGGTAAAATTGGATGTAATGCAGAGTTCCGCGAAGGCCATGCTCAACAGACCCCCGCACGGTTCAGGCAGGTGGTGTAAAAACACACGTATTTGTGGTAGTGTCGTCTCCCAAAAACAAATGGAGGAACACCATGGACATGATTCAGATCGACGATTACGCGAGCCGTCTGTATGCCGCCCATGGCGACAGGGCCGAGTATGAGGCCGCCCAAAAGGCCAAGGCCGCTGAGGAAAACGGCGATTCCGCGGGTGCGGAACAGTGGCAGAGGGTGCGGGCGAAAATCCATCAGCTGCGCGGGCCGCGGGTGACCTGACGACGGGTTTTTTGGGCGAAAACGCCTGTTTCTGATGTGACGCCCGGCGGCAACGCCGGGCAGCGCCGACCGCTTACCGGAACCGGGCAAAACTACGCACATCACGCAAACACCCCATGGGCGAACCAGCCTGCGGGCAGATCGTCACCATGGGCCTCAAAAAGCCAGAGCCGGGTGCCGTCACCGGTTTCCACTCGCCAGTAGTCCCGCGCGCCGGTCCGCCAGGCGGGATCGTCCAGCCACCATTCCGGCGCAATCCTCTCAGGTCCATATGCGGCGGCCAGCGTCTGCGGCTGTCGACGCCAGGTGAAACTGGACGGAGGCGAGCCATCATCGTCGGGCTTCACGGGCTCCGGCGGGAACAGTGTCAGCGGCCGGGGCATGGCCGCCGTCGGCCAGTCCGTCGCGGGGTCCGCATAACCCGCAGCCATGACCAGGGCACTCTTCTCGGGAATATGGCTCTGGGCGGGGTGCAGACGCGTCAGGGCATCGAGACCAAGCCGCGACCCAAGACGGCCGAGCAGGTCCGCCATGTCATCCCGGTCACTGCCGCCCCGGGCGGCGTCGCGATGGCCGTGATGCTGACGCGGGGTCAGGGGCTCAACGGACACCGCCTCAACCCGAAGCATGTCGATGCCGAACCCCGCGTCCAGGCCCTGAAGCTTCAGCGCGACGAGGGGCTGGAGGTCATGGGCGGCATTGACCGGACGCGCCAGGCCGATTTCGACCATGTCAGAGCCACCATCCGTGCGGAACCAGGCAACCTGAAGCCGCCGCACCCCCCTGCCCGCGGAGCGCAGCCGGTCACATAGTGGTGCCAGGAGACGCTCCACCCCGGCCAGCACGTCCTTTTCCAGTCCAATGGGATCGGGAAAACTCAGGCGCAGGGCAAAGACATGAGCCGGACGTGCGGGAGAAATCGGTTCCGGCACGCGACCAAGGGCCTGGTCGAGACGGCGCACGACCTGGGGGCCAATGCGGCGGGTCAGCTGCGCTCTCGGCAGGGCGGAAAGATCGCCAATCCGGCGCAGGCCAAGCCCCTGAAGGGCCGTTATCTCCGTCTGGCCCACGCGAAGGGCGGCAATGGGCAGGGGCGCGAGCCTTTCCTGGGTCATGCCGGGAGGAATGATCCTGTCGACGCCGGAGGGCTGTTGCGGGGCAAGTGACGGGGGGCCGCCCCTCTCCCAGCGGCGTTTGCGGGCGCGGGCACGGGTGGCGCGGGCCTCCTGGTCGATGGCGTCACCGGCATGGGCCATGCCCTCGACCGGACCGGCAAAGCGGGCCACGGCCCAGGCGGCACCGAGCGTATCGGCCAGTCCGGGCTGCACGGTCAGACCAAGATCGGCGGCGGAGGTTTCGATTTCCCCCAGCAGAGCGGCCTCGCCCCCGAACAGATGCGCGCAGCCGGTGACGTCCAGGGCCAGGGCCTCCGCGCCTTCCGTCGCCACCCAGGGCGAAAACCGCCCGGCCCAGCGCCGCAGGGAATTCCTGAAAATCGCAAGCCGCCGGGCGTCCTCGGGGCGGGTCACCAGATCGGGACAGATCGCCCGCGCATCCCCCAGCGCCATGCCACGGCGCAGCCCGGCATCCTGGGCGGAGGCCGACAGGCTGCTGAGCATGAGCGCGTTACGGACCTCCCGCACCATGGCGAAAGGCCGTCCGGCAAGCTGCGGCTCCACCCTGACCGCCTGTTCGGCGGCGAGACGGGGAAACCAGAGGGACAGGATGCGGTGAGGGTTCATCGGGGAATCGTGTCGCGATGTTCTACTTTTGTTCTTTTATAGTCCTACGGGTCCGGAGTCGAGTCCGCCGGGCGTCCCGCATGTTCTGAAACCACTGGAAGGGAGACACGAAACAGGTGACTGTAAGAGGTTAAGGCCAGGTAAAGGATCACGGTCGGGAAGACACATGGAACTTACGGTACGTCCCGCCACGACGGCGGATGCAGCGGCAGGCGTGGAGGTGCTGCGCCGGTCAATTACGGAGCTTTGCGTGGAGGATCACGGCAAGGAGCCAAGTGAACTGAAGCCATGGCTGCGCAACAAAACCGTGGCCGACTGGACCGGATGGGTGAACGGGTCCGGCTCATCCCTGTTCATGGCCTTTTTGAGCGACAGGGCATGCGGTGTCGGCATGGTCTCCTGGCACGGTGAGGTTCTGCTCAACTACGTGCATCCGGATTTCCGCTTTCAGGGCGTGAGCACGGCAGTCCTGAACGTCCTCGAACAGGAAGCCGCCCTGCGCGGAACGACCCGCATGACACTGGAAAGCACCCGGACGGCGGAAGGATTCTACAGGGCCCGGGGTTATGTTCCGGTTGCGGGCGGGAACGGCCCCTGGATGGAGAAAACGCTTCTCCCCGCAGATGACCGGCCAATCACGGAGCCTGGTTGACACGGCCGATGACCCAGGTGTTTCTGTGCGCCGGAGCACAGGAGGCGCAGATGGCGGGCAGTGTGGAACGGGTGGAAGCGGCGGCGCGGGCGGCCGGACTGGACGTCAAAATTGAGCGCATGCCGGAAAGCACGCGCACGGCGGCGGAAGCGGCGGCGGCATGTGGCTGTGGCGTGGCCCAGATCGTAAAATCCATGATTTTCGAGGGTGTTGAGAGCGGCGACCTGAAGCTGATCCTCGTCAGTGGCGCCCATGATCTGGACCTCGACCGCGCCCGGGGTCTTTTCGGGGAAGACCTCAAACGGGCGGACGCCAAACGCATCCGGGCGGAGACGGGCTTTGCGATAGGAGGCGTCGCGCCGATTGGTCACCTCTCGCCAATTGCGACCTGGATGGATGCGACGCTGCTGACCCATGACAGCGTCCGGGCCGCTGCGGGTGCGCCAAACGCACTGTTTGAGATTGGTCCGCAAACGCTTCGGGAGACGACCGGAGCGGTTCTGTTCGACCCCAATTGACGGTCACCGCTACGGACTGACGGACAGGCTGGACGCGGTTCGCGGCGCGGGATAGGTACCGCTTTTTAAGCGGACCAATCCCATGCCATCCTCACCCGGTTCCCTGACGTCCCTCCGGCTGGTGTTTGCGCTGAACGCGCTGGGCCTTTCCGTATGGTTTCCGCGCATTCCGGACGTGAAACAGGCGCTGGATCTGGACGTTCTGGAACTGGCTTTTGCGTTATTTGGGATGCCGGCCGGCACCATGCTGGGGTTCCTGATTGTGGAACGGATCACCGACCGGCTTGGGGTGCGTAAGACCTGTGTCTGGGGCGGTTCGATTTTCTTCCTGTCGTTCATTGGACCGGCGCTGGCGACCGGACCGGTAACGCTTGGGCTCGCACTTTTTGTCTGCGGACTGACCATCGCCAGTATTGAGGTGGCGATGAACGCCAAGGCCAGTCAGACGGAGACGGAACTTGGTCGCAGGATGATGACCGGATGTCATGCCTGGTGGAGTTTTGGGACCGTGACGGGCGCTCTGGTCGCGGGTGCGTTTGCGCAGGCCGGGATTGGCTTCCTGACGCAGCAGATCATTTTGCAGCCGATTTTCGCGGTTCTGAACGTTTGGTTCGCACTGCGGATGATCGACGACGTTGCTTTGGACCGCAGCACGCCGAAAGAGAAGTTCAGGATGCCGGAAGGCGCGCTTCTGGTGCTGTGCATGGTGCCGATTGGCGCCCTGCTGATAGAGGGCGCGATGCTGGAATGGTCGGCGCTGTTTTTGCGGGAAAACCTGGAACTTGACCCCTTCACCACCTCGGCCACGTTCTCGGCATTTGCCCTGTCGATGGGGATTGTCCGGCTGCTGGGCGATCCGCTGGCCGAACGGTTTGGGCCGCACGGGGTGATCCTGGGGTCGGCCGCTCTGATGGGCGTGGGCATTCTGATGTTTGGCGGATCCGGCAGCATCTACATGGCCGCGCCGGCGGCGGCCATGGTGGGGCTTGGCTGTGGCAACATCTATCCGTTGACCATGTCGATTGTGGGGCGGCTGCCCGGGACGAAACCGGCGCGCAATGTCGCGACGCTGGCCCTGATCGCGTTTACGGCATTTTTGATAGGTCCGCCGCTGATCGGTGTCGCGGCGAAGCTCTTTGGTCTGCCGATGGCGCTGATGATCCTGTCACCCTTTGGCGTGGTGCCGTTTTTGCTCCTGCGGCGACAGGGCCGACATTAACCGCAGTAGACGCGCTGCACGGTGTCGTCCGTGCCGATCTCAAAATTCAGACGGCCCGGGTTTACGTCCTCGCCCAGAGCGGCGCCCGGGAAGTTGAAGCGGGTGTCTTCCGGAAACAGATCCGGATCAAGATCGGTCACGCTGGTCCCGACCAGACCCTCGTGGCCTGCCGCACCGCAGGTTGCGGATGCCGCATCGGTCGCGTTTGTGGCATCGTCGCCGGAACAGGCGGCCAGAAGAAACGCCAGGCTGAGACCGGCTGCGACTGAAATTCGGGGCATGAATTGACTCCTTAAGGGATGGTGTTGTGCGTGCCCGCAGCGGGCGATTGATCCGTTGCGGGCGAATTGAATCACTTGTTCATCCT
Source organism: Alphaproteobacteria bacterium (assembly GCA_030427145.1). Lineage (GTDB taxonomy): Bacteria > Pseudomonadota > Alphaproteobacteria > Rhodobacterales > Rhodobacteraceae > Amaricoccus > Amaricoccus tamworthensis. The sequence goes on from JAUHWT010000001.1 coordinate 274,036, forward strand.
GTTGTCGATGAGATTGTCGACGACGGAGGGGTCGGCGAGCGTGGAGGTGTCGCCGAGCGTGCCGTAGTCGTCCTCGGCGATCTTGCGCAGGATGCGGCGCATGATCTTGCCGGAGCGTGTCTTCGGCAGACCCGGTGCCCACTGGATCAGATCAGGGCTCGCAATCGGCCCGATCTCCGTGCGCACCCACTGGCGCAGTTCCTTGCGCAGTTCCTCGGTGTATTCCTCGCCATCCATCAGCGTGACATAGGCGTAGATGCCCTGCCCCTTGATGTCATGAGGGTAGCCCACCACCGCGGCCTCGGCGACCTTCACATGCGCCACCAGCGCGCTCTCGATCTCGGCCGTGCCCATGCGGTGACCGGAGACGTTGATCACGTCGTCAACGCGGCCCGTGATCCAGAAATCCCCGTCCTCATCCCGTTTGCAGCCGTCCCCGGCGAAGTAATAGCCCTTGTAGTCCGAGAAATAGGTCTTCTCGAAGCGCTCGTGGTCCCCCCAGACCGTACGCATCTGCGCGGGCCAGCTGTCCTTCAGGCACAGCACACCCTCACAGGGCACCTCCGTGATCTCCTCTCCGCTCGTGGGCTCCAGCACCACCGGCTGCACCCCGAAGAAGGGCTTCATCGCGGAGCCGGGCTTGGGCGTGTGCGCGCCCGGCAGCGGGGTCAGAAGATGCCCTCCGGTTTCAGTCTGCCACCAGGTGTCGACGATGGGGCATCTCCCCTTGCCCACCACGTCGTTGTACCAGTTCCAGGCCTCCGGGTTGATCGGCTCGCCCACCGTGCCAAGCGTGCGCAGGGCGGAAAGGTCACATTTCTCCACAAACTCCGTGCCCTGCGCCATCAAAGCGCGAATGGCCGTCGGCGCGGTGTAGAACTGGTTGACCCCATGCTTCTCGCAGACCTGCCAGAAGCGCGAGGCGTCGGGGAATGTCGGCACGCCCTCAAACATCACGGTCGTGGCCCCGTTGGCGAGCGGTCCGTAGACGATGTAGCTGTGCCCCGTGACCCAGCCCACATCGGCCGTGCACCAGAACACGTCGCCCTCGTGGTAGTCGAACACGATCTCATGGGTCATCGAGGCATAGACGAGATAGCCGCCGGAGCTGTGCACCACGCCCTTGGGCTGGCCGGTGGAGCCGGAGGTGTAGAGAATGAACAGCGGATCCTCCGCATTCATCTCCTCCGGCGCGCATTCGTTCGAGGCCTCGGCCATCAGCGCGTTGCAGTCCACATCCCGGTCGGCGATCCAGGTGGTCTGGGCCCCGGTATGCTTGACCACGAGGCACTTGACCTTATCGGAGCAGTGCAGCAGCGCCTCATCGGTATTGGATTTGAGATGGGTGACCCGCCCGCCCCTGGGCGCGTGGTCGGCGGTGATCACCACCTTGGCCTCGGAGCCGTTAATTCTTGCTGCCAGCGCGTCCGGCGAGAAGCCCGCGAAAACGATCGAGTGAATGGCGCCGATCCGTGCACAGGCAAGCATCGCGTAGGCCGCTTCCGGGATCATCGGCAGGTACAGAACCACCCGGTCCCCACGGCCCACGCCGAGGTCCTTCAGGACATTCGCCATGCGGCAGACGCTGTCATGCAGCTGACGGTAGGTGATGTGCAGCGCCGGGTCCTTCGGGTCATCCGGCTCAAACAGGATCGCCGTCTGGTCGCCCCGTGTTGCCAGGTGCCGGTCGATGCAGTTGGCCGCCACGTTCAGCGTGCCGTCCTCATACCATTTGATGCTCACGTTGCCCGGCTCGAACGACGTGTTCTTCACCTTCGTATAGGGCCGGATCCAGTCAACCCGCTGGCCGTGCTCCCTCCAGAACCCCTCCGGATCCGAAACCGACGCCGCGTACATCTCCTCATAACGCGAAAGGTCGATATGGGGGGTGACTGTGTTTGTGCCATTGGTCATTTCAAATTCCCTCCCTGTCACCTACGGACACCGCCGTAGACGGATTAATTGGTTTGGCCTCATGTTAGACCAGCATTTTGCGAAGCTGAACACAAAATCCGGACCGCGAACTGACCGTTCATACAGCGCGAGGCCCGCCCCCTGTGCTTGCCTCCATACAAACTGTTGATTTGTGCTTGCGCGAGGTTTGGTGAACTGAACACATCAAAAGCGGTTTGAATGAGTATCGGGGAACATGGCTGATGGCTGACGGAACACCCAGAGCGGCGGATGTGCTGGCGGCGAGGCTCTATGAGGCCGGATGCCGGTTTGCCTTTGGAATGCCCGGTGGCGAGGTCTTGACGCTGGTGGATGCTCTCGAAAAAGCCGGAATACGTTTCATTCTCGCGAAGCACGAAAACAGCGCGGGCTTCATGGCCGAGGGGGTCTGGCACCGGACAGGAGCGCCAGGGATTTTGGTGGCGACGGTGGGTCCGGGGGCGCTGAACTGTGTGAATGTGGCTGCCAATGCCGAACAGGATCGCGTGCCGCTCATCATTCTGACCGGATGCGTCGATGAGGATGAGGCGCTGACCTATACCCACCAGGTCCTCGACCATCGCGCGGTATTCGAGCCGGTTGTGAAGAAAACCTGGCGGCTGACAGCGAATGGAGCGGATAACATCGCGGATCGCGCGGTGAGCGTCGCGCAGGAAAGACGGGCCGGCCCGGTGCATGTGGACGTGCCCATTTCAGTGGCGGATGCGCCATCGCGGATGGATCGAAAACGGCGGAGAGCCGTGGCCGCACCGACGGTTCCGGTTGGTGACGGGGTGCTTGAGCAGGCCCGCACATGGATTGGAGAGGCCGAACGGCCCGTGATGGTCGTGGGCCTTGATGCGCTCAGGGACCGCGCGGGCGGTGACATTCGGGAATTTGCGGAACGTTTCGGTATCCCGTTTGTCACGACCTACAAGGCCAAAGGTCTCGTGGATGAAACGCATCCGCTGTGCCTCGGGGGAGCGGGGCTTTCGCCACTGGCAGATGGTGTGATCCTGCCCCTGGTGCGTGACGCCGACCTGGTGATCTGTGCGGGTTATGACCCGATTGAGATGCGGACGGGGTGGCGGGAGGTCTGGGATCCGGAAACCGTCAACGTGATCGACATCTCGGCGGTGGCAAACGATCACTACATGCATCAGGCGACGGTGAGCTTCGTGGCGGACACGGGCGCGACGCTGCGTGCGTTGGGCCAAGACGTACCGCCGCGGGAGACCTGGGCGGACGGACGCATTGCAACCGTGAAACGTCAGTTGGCGGAGGCCTTCCCGGTGGATGACAACTGGGGGCCGGCCGGCGTCATTGCGGAGTGCCGCGCGGTTTTGCCGCCCGAGACAATTGCAACCGTGGATTCCGGGGCGCACCGGATACTTCTCTCGCAGATGTGGACCTGCCGTGAACCGGCGCAACTGCTGCAGTCGAGCGGGCTTTGCACGATGGGATGTGCGGTGCCGCTAGCGATTGGCGCGAAGATCGCGGAGCCGGAAAAGCCGGTCATATGTTTCGCCGGCGATGCGGGGACGCTGATGGTGCTCGGCGAAATGACCACGGCGGCGGAAATGGGACTGAACGTGATCTTTGTGGTATTTGTTGACGCAAGCCTCGCGCTGATTGAACTGAAACAGCGACAGAGACAGCTGACGAATGCGGGTGTGGATTTCGGCGCACATGATTTCGCGGCCATGGGGCAGGCAATGGGCGGAGACGGTTATACCGTGCATCACCGCGGTGAACTGCGCACGGCGCTCTCGAAGTCCTTGGAAAGCAACCGGTTCTCGGTTATTGCAGCGGTAGTTGACCGGAAGGGTTATGACGGACGGATTTGAGGGACAGGTATGACGGGTGCGCTTGAGGGGATTACGGTACTCGACCTGTCGCGGATTCTGGCGGGGCCGACCTGTACCCAGCTTCTGGGCGATCTCGGCGCGGATGTCATCAAGATTGAAAATCCGGTCACCGGTGGCGACGACACGCGGTCCTGGGGCCCGCCATTTGTGACGGATGCTGACGGCAATCCAACGGACCTCAGCGCGTATTTCATGTGCGCCAACCGAAACAAACGATCGGTTGCTGTGGATATCGCCTCGCCGGAGGGGCAGGCGACGGTGATGGCGCTGGCTGAAAAGGCTGATGTGGTCATTGAGAATTTCAAGCCCGGCGGTCTGGCCAAATACGGTTTGGACCATGCGACCATGTGCGGGCGTTTCCCGGGGCTGGTCTACTGCTCCATCTCGGGGTTTGGACAAACCGGACCGAATGCCTCGAAACCTGGCTATGACCTGATGGCTCAGGGGTTTGGCGGGATCATGAGCCTGACGGGTGAGCCGGATGGCCAGCCGATGAAGGTTGGTGTGGGCATCGCGGACGTGATGTGCGGGATGTATGCCACGGTGGGCATTCTTGCGGCCCTGCGTCACCGGGACAAGACCGGTGAGGGCCAGCATGTGGATCTGTCGCTGGTCGACAGCCAGATTGCGTGGCTGATCAATGAGGGCGTGAATTATCTGACATCCGGTGAGGAACCGGCACGACGGGGGAACGGGCATCCCAATATCGTCCCCTACCAGGTCTTCGCCGCAGCCGATGGTCATGTCATCATCGCGGTTGGAAATGACAGCCAGTTTCGGAGGTTTGCCGAATATCTCGGCATGGCCGGGCTTGGCGATCATCCGCATTATGCAACCAACCCGGCACGCCTAAAATACAGGCAGGAGCTGATCGGAATTATTGAGCCATTACTGGCCGCGAAACCCATCGATATGATTATCAGGGATCTGGAAGCGCTCAGAATTCCAGTTGGTCCGGTGAATACGTTGGCACGGGTTTTTGCCTCCGACCAGGTTGAGGCAAGGGACATCACCGTATTGATGGAAAACGAAAAACTCCCGGGCCGGGATATTCGCTTGATCGGCAATCCCCTCAAACTTTCGAAAACGCCCGTCACCTATCGAAGGGCGCCGCCTCGATTCGGGCAGGATACGGAAGAAGTGCTGACTAGCCTCAACCATAAGATGATCAAATAACGCTCACTGCAATTTTTGAATGCACAGGGATTGATTATTAAACGGTCAAACGGCCAATTTCCGACCATTATCCGCCGAAACGGAAGCGTGAATGGGTGATCCCTTGGCCATTGGATTGATATGGCTCAAATAACCGTGACACGCTGAAATAGTTTAGTAGATCCGCGCGAATACCTAAGTATCCCCACTTCCGGGGACGTGTGCTTTTTAGGGGTCCGACACATGAAATGCCAACAGGATATTTTTGGGCAGAACACAACTCTTGCCAGTTCGGAAGCGATGAACAACTGGAACTCAACATTACTGGCATTTCTGGCCCATGGAGCGGACACTCCAAAATTTCTTGATGGAACTTTTTCGGCGGAACCTGGTTTTGCCCTCGGCAATGCCGTTAAGGGGCTTTTTTACCTGATGCTTGGACGGAGCGAGTTGAGACCAACTGCGGAGGCGGCGCTCGGTGCGGCCCGCGACTCAGCCTCGCACACTCCGGTCACGGATCGGGAAATGGCTTACATTGATGGGCTGGCCGACTGGCTTGCCGGGCGGCCGAGTGGCACCATTCAGCGCATGGAGCGGATTCTTGCCGATCATCCGCAGGATGCGCTGGCCATGAAAATCAGTCATGCGATCCGCTTTATCCTCGGCGATGCAAAGGGGATGCTCGCATCAATCGAAGCAATCCGTCCGGCATACGATGCGGATCACGCGGGCTACGGCTACCTGCTTGGGTGCCATGCCTTCAGCCTTGAGGAATGCGGCGAATACGCTCTTGCGGAACAAACCGGAAGGCGCGGACTGGAGCACGCGGAGAATGACGCCTGGGGTCTGCATGCGGTTGCTCATGTTTATGACATGACCGGCAACTCTGAGGCGGGAGTTCAGTGGCTCAACGGTCGCGAAGCCGCCTGGAGTCATTGCAACAATTTTCGCTACCATGTTTGGTGGCACAAGGCCTTGATGCACCTGGATCTGGGCCAGATCGATGAGGTTTTCGGCCTTTACGACCAGGAAATCAGAAAGGACAAAACCGACGATTTCAGGGATATTTCCAATGCAACCGCGCTGCTGTCGAGGCTTGAACTGGAGGGTATTGATGTCGGGAACCGCTGGGACGAACTCGCGGATCTTGCCGAAACGCGAACCGACGATGGTTCTCTGATTTTCGCGGACCTGCACTACATTCTCGCCCTGATTGGCGGCAGTCGGCAGGACGCCATCACGGATATCATGGGTCGAATGCACCGGGACGCGAAACGCGGTGGGTCGGATATGGACGCGCGGATGGCCAATCCTGGGCTCGCGGCGGCAGCCGGGCTGGAAGCCTTTGGCGAGAGCGATTACCGGACCGCATTTTTGAATCTTGCAAATGCACGCAAGTCGATGCAATTGGCGGGCGGAAGTCACGCGCAACGTGACGTATTTGAAAGAATCACCATAGACGCGGGTATTCGCGGTGGTTTTCTCGACGAAACAGAGGAAATTCTGAATGAACGGACGTCGCTCAGGGCCGGGCGGGAGGATCGATATGCGGCGGTGCGCATGTCACTCATCAACGAAGGCCGGGCCGCTTCGCAGCGTATGCAGTCCCAGGTTCCCGCGGAATGAACTCACTGTTTCTGTCATGCTTGAACGGATGAACAAAAACAAATGAATATAATGAACGCTCCTGTCGGCGTCGAACAGAAACCAGGGACAGCCGCTTTGAAAGTCGGACCACAGGCGGCGATACGAGACCCCAGGCTGGACTTCTTTAGAGGTCTGGCCATGTTCATTATCTTAATCTCGCACACGCCCGGAAACTACCTGATCATGTGGATCCCGGCCCGGTTCGGGTTTTCCGACGCGGCGGAGATTTTTGTTTTCTGTTCCGGCATGGCCTCGGCCATTGCTTTCGGAAAGACCTTTGACCGCAAGGGTTGGTTTATTGGGACGGCGCGGGTCGCCTACCGGTGCTGGCAGGTGTACTGGGCGCATATCTGCCTGTTTTTCTTCATCGCCATGATGGTAGCGGCTTTCGATGCCTCGGGCTGGTTTGAGAAGGAGTATGTCGGCTCCCTCAACCTCAAGCATTTTTTTGCCGATCCGCGCGGAAATCTCGTTGGGCTGTTCACACTCACCTACGTGCCCAATTTTTTTGATATTCTGCCGATGTATCTTGTGATTCTGGCAATGCTTCCGTTTGTGATGGCCCTGAGCCATGTGAGCCTGCCGTTGACCGGGGTCGTTCTGGTCAGCATCTGGATGGTGGCAAATCAGGGGTATCTGCAGTTCCCGGCAGAGCCATGGTCACTGCGCGTATGGTTCTTTAACCCGATGGCCTGGCAACTTTTGTTCTTCACCGGTTTCGCCTTTATGCGCGGGTGGCTGCCCGCGCCGCCCGTGAACCGCTGGCTGATCGGACTGGCGGGCGCGGTGGTGCTTATCTCCCTGCCGATCGCATACTACCGTATCCGGCGGGAGTTCCCGGGGCTGGAAGAGCTTTACAGCGCCATTGAGCCGTTCCGATCCAAGACCAACGAAGGGATCCTGCGCTACGTGCATTTCCTGTCGCTTGCCTATCTCGGCTGGGTCGCGGCCGGCGTAGGTGGACGCAACCTCATCGCCTCGGGCGCAGGCCTCCTGTCGCGGATCTGGGGTTGGCTGGTAGCCGTGATTATCAAGGTGGGACAGCAGTCCCTCGCTATTTTTGTTTTCAGCATGGCCGCGTCGCGGGTGCTGGGAATGATGCTCGACGTGGTCGGGCGCAACAACCTGACCATGACAATTGTAAACCTGATTGGATTTGCCGCGCTTATCCTGGTGGCCTACCTGGTGGCCTGGTTCAAGGCGGTTCCCTGGCGGAAAGCGTAATGATTGACCCGGACAGACGTCTGTTCCTGACAATGCTGGCTGGACTGATGGGCCCGGTCCCGGCCTGGGCACAGGACACGTCGGAGGGTGTGGAAGCCACACCCATCCAACCCGATTTCTCGGAAGAACCTACCCCGTTTTCGGAAGAGTTGCTGCACGCGGAGGCAAGAGCGCTCGCCGCGGCCGAATGGAAGGCCCGCCCCTCCGTGCCGGAGGCCTGGCGCGAACTGACCTTCGATCAGCACGAGGGCATCCGGTTCGATCCGCGCAGCGCTTTGTGGGAGCAAAGCGACAAACCCATACGGCTCGATTTCTACCCGCCCGGTCTCTACTTCCCGAGGCCGGTGGACATCCGCATCGTAAAGGACGGACAGGCCCGCAAAGTAAATTTCAACATCGATCTTTTCACGATGGGCCAGAATGTCCCGGATCTTCCCTTGGATGACAGTCTGGGGTTCTCGGGCTTTGGCGTCCGTGGTGCGGTTGGCGGGCCTGATGAGTTCCGTGAATTTGCGGTGTTCCAGGGCGCGAGCTACTTCCGTGCCATTGCAAGGCACCAGAACTACGGTATTTCGGCGCGCGGTCTTGCTCTGCGAACCGGTGATCCGGAGGGCGAGGAGTTCCCCGAGTTCGTTAAGTTCTGGGTTCAGGAACCAGATCCCGGTGACTCGCGCACGATGGTCCACGCCCTGATGGACAGTCCGAGTCTGACCGGCGTCTACCGGTTCATGATCGAACCTGGCGACACCACCGTTATGGACGTGCGCTCAACGCTCTATCCGCGGGTCGATCTTGACAATGTTGGGGTCGCACCGCTGACCAGCATGTTCCTGTTCGATGAAACGAACCGGAACCGCTTTGATGACTATCGCCCGGCCGTCCACGATTCCGACGGTCTATTGGCGCATAATCGGGCGGGAGAACTAATCTGGCGGCCCCTGTCCAATCCGGTGAAACTCCAGATCAGCGATTTTTTCGACCGGAATCCCCGCGGCTTCGGCCTGATGCAGCGCAGCCGCAGATTCTCGGATTTTGCCGACCTGGAGTCGAATTACCACACGCGCCCGTCGCTGTGGATTGAGCCCGATGAGGACTGGGGCGAAGGCGCCGTGCGTCTGATCGAAATCCCCGCTGACCGGGAGATTTACGACAACATGGTCGCGTTCTGGAAACCGCGCGAACCCATCCAGGCTGGCAGCGAAACCTCGTTCAATTACCGGATGTACTGGGGCAAGGAAGCGCGGGACGTGCCCGATGTTTCCAGAGTTCTGAACACGCGCCTAGGTGCCCGGCGTGAGGGCGGTTATTTCGTCGCCATTGATTTCGCGGAGCATTCGGCCATTCCCGAGGACCTGTCGACGCTCGATGTCCGGCTGAGTTCCAACCGGGGCGAGCTGTCGTCTGCAATAATTCAGCGCAACCCTGAAACCAAAGGGCCCCGACTGGCGTTTACCCTGCAACCAGGAGACGCCGAGACCGTTGAGTTGCGGGCGCAACTGCTGCTTGAGGGTGAAACCGTATCAGAGGTGTTTCTTTATCGATGGACCGCAAAATGAATGTATTAATCGATCTGCCGAACAAAGAAAACGTGCGCCGCGTGACGCAGCCGCTAATGCCGCCCGAGCGCCCGCTTCCCCGCCCCATCCAAAAGCTGAATCGCCCGTACCGTGATTCCCGCGCGCCCGAGATGAAACAGGGCCTGGGCGTCACCCTGTGGCGGTTAGCGATTTTTCTACCGGCGGTCGTGTTGACGGGCGCGCTGATCGCCACGTTCGCCGACTGGTTCGGATCGGGCGGGCTCAGGGCACTCGAGGTCATCCTCATCTCCCTGATTGCTTTGACGTTCTTCTGGATCGCACTGTCGGTCAGCACGGTGGTGGCTGGAATTACCCTGCGGCTCTTTTCCCGCGTCCAGCAGGATGGCACGACAACAGCGGAAGGCGATCCGTTGCGGGTTGCTCTGCTGGTCCCGGCGTATAACGAGGTCCCGTGGGACGTTTTTGGTAACGCGGCCGCAATGGTCGAGGAACTGCATGGGATGGATCACAGCCATCAGTTCGATCTTTTCATTCTGAGCGACACCCGGGACGAGGCAATTGCTGAGCAGGAGCGTCGTGCGTTGGCGGAAGTCCGTTCCGGCCTGCCGGAAGGAACTACGATTTACTACCGTCGACGGGAGGAGAACACCGACCGCAAGGTGGGCAATCTTGCCGACTGGGTGGAACGTTGGGGCGGCGATTATGACGCCATGCTCGTGCTGGACGCCGACAGCCTCATGACCGGTGACGCGATTGTAGAGCTTACGAACGAGCTTTCCTGTGATCCGTCCGCGGGTCTGATCCAGTCGTTCCCGAAACTCTTTGGCGCGCACTCGCTATTTGGTCGCATTCAGCAGTTTTCGAGCGTTGTTTACGGAAGCCTGCTGGCTGAAGGTCTGGCGAAGTGGTCGGACCGCGAGGGCAACTACTGGGGGCATAACGCCATCATTCGCACGGAGGTTTTTGCCTCCTGTGCCGGATTGCCGAAGATCGAATCCGGCTGGGGCCGCCGGAGCAAAAGCAAACTAATCCTTAGCCATGATTTTGTGGAAGCGGGCCTGATCCGGCGCGCCGGGTGGTCCGTTCGCTTTCTACCCCACATTAGCGGCAGTTACGAGGAAACCCCGGCCACTCTGATCGACTATGTCATTCGGGACCGTCGCTGGTGTCAGGGGAACCTGCAGCACCTGAATATCCTGGCGTCATCCGGTTTCCATGCCGTTTCGCGGTTTCACATGTTCCAGGGGGCGATGGCCTACCTTCTGTCACCGGCATGGTTTGTTCTTCTGCTGTTTTGGGCTCTGCTGGGTAACGGGCAGGAAAACAGTGTGATCACGTATTTCAACCCGGAAAACCCGCTCGTGCCAAACTGGCCGGAAATGGATACGCCGAACAACTTCCTGATACTGCTGTTTATGTACGGGATGCTGCTGGCGCCCAAGTTTCTCGGCGTATGTTCGCTGTGGCTGACGGGCGTTCACCCGCGGCAACTGGGTGGCGTGGGCCAGATGATCCTGTCGTTCATCACCGAGGTCAGCCTGTCGATTGCCTATGCACCGGTCATGATGGTGCAGCAGACCATTGCGGTTGTCCGGACACTGCTCGGTGTTCAGGAATCGTGGCAACCGCAACAAAGAGCGGGTGGCCGCTACACCCTCGGCACGTTGGTTAAGTTCCATTGGCTTGAAACCTGCCTTGGCCTGCTTATGACGGCGGGTATGATCTATGGTGTCGTGACGCTTTGGCTCATCCCGATTGGCGGCAGCCTGCTGATGGCAATTCCGCTCTCGGCCTTGAGCGGCGTTAACCTGCGTGACCGTGTCTGGGGCCGTATGCAGATGAGCACACCGGAAGAAAACGATGAGCCGGAGGTCATGCGGATGGCGCGGATGAAGCGGCTTTGGCTGCGGTCAATTCTGGAGCCATCGCCGGTCTCCAAAATCGCAGCGGAGTGATCCGCCGGCAAAAGTCGAATACAACATCGGCCCCACCTGCCCTCCGGAGTTGGTGGGGTTTTTTCGTGGAACAGTTACACGGTCAACAAAAGGGAGTTATCGTACGACCTCCAGTCCGCGTCTGATCCAGCCGGGTCCTGCGGATGACCCAAGCATGCCCTCAGGGACGTCGATAATGTTCGTAAAGCCCGCGTCGGTCAGTTGACCGGCCAGGCGAGCCGATCGAACGCCACGCGCACAGATCAGGGCGACAGGACGATCAGGATCTCCCTCCAATAACTGGAGAAGTTGATCCGTAAAGTCATTAAGCCGCATGTCCAACGGAATTGCTCCAACACCGATGCCGGTGCCCTCCCACTCTTTCGGTGTCCGAATGTCGACCAGTGTGATTTCTCCAGCCGCTGCCTTGCGCAAGGCTTCCGGCGCATCGAGTTGGGCTCCCTCAAATGGGTCGCGCCTGAGCGTCGTGGTCCAAATACCGACACCAAGCCCAGCGGCACCAATGAGCAGAAGCACCTTGCGACGGTTGGTGTATTTCCCTGCAGTGTCGCTACCGTTCATCGTTTCCTTTGGCCTTCCCAATCGAGAAAATACAGTAGTCGAGTTCCCGTCACCTGTGTGTCACGCATGGGTGAACAGGTTTTGCCTAAAACTTAACATCAGGGAAAATTCAGCGAACAAATGGAGGGATTTACCCTACGGTAACGGTTATGGGTTTGAAACGCGGTTGCAAACAGACATCCCTCACGGTTAATTCCGGAGTACCCTGTCGGTCAAGGTACGGACCGTGGGTGCAACCCTGGAATGATGCAGATACAGGAAGTTCCGATATGGCAGATCTCCTTCACCTCGTTTTCGGCGGCGAACTCAAGGATCCAAGCAAAACCGAGTTCAAGGATGTAAACGAAATCGATATCGTAGGCATCTTTTCCAACTACAAAACCGCGTATGATGCCTGGAAATCCGCGGCTCAAAGCACCGTGGATAATGCGCACACACGTTACTTTATCTCCCATCTCCACCGTTTGATTGACGAGGAAGAGGAGAATGAGGACGCAGCACCGATCTAAACCCTGCGGGACGCCTTACCCTGACACAGCACCCTCGCCCGTTGGAAAACGGGCAATTTAACGATATTTGCAATTAGTCCTTCCTGATTCAGGAAGCGCTGCGGTAGTCTGCCACCTCAGCGAGTATGCAAACAGTCGATTTAAATGGTGAAATTGTGGTAACGCGTATCGAAGGTCCTGTGACCGGTGACTGACAGGAAAGCGCAAAACTGGAGTCGTCGGGACAACATCCGCGCCGGTTCGGTGTCCGGACCGTGGCGCAGCACGTCGCGTGACGAGGAACCGGCAAAAACCGATGAACCCGCGGTGGTGGAGATACCCTCGCGATCGGCTGGAGATGTCCGTGAGACGGAAGCTTACAGGGAGGCTCCGGAACCATCGGATGCCATGTTCCCAGAGGAACCCAAAAGGGTAACTCCGGTGAAACCCGCAGAACTCCCGAAAGCTCCGCCGGGTATCCATAAAAAACCAGTAACACAATCAAAGGGTACGTCCCTGACAACTGCGGTCTTTGGTGGCGTGGTCGTTGCGACTGCAATTGTGGCGGGTGCTTTTTATCTACAAAGCAGGTTGGCGGGTCCGACTGAACGAGCCACTTTTGAACCTGTTCAGACCGCAAGTCCCGGCGATATTGCCGGTGCGACAGGACCGGACAACGCTGCGGAACTGACGCAGGACGCCGACGAGATAGACGGCACCAACCAAACGGTAGCTACCGATGCGGCCGAGGTTCACCTCAGGGTCGGACCAAACCTGAGTGGAGAGAGACGGGCGGAAATTGTAAAGATCCTTGAGGATGGGGGGATGCAGGATATTCGTGTCGAGAATATCTCGTTCCCAATCGCCGTGTCGCGGGTGGGTTACTACCACGAGGGTGATTTGGATACGGCAACCGAGCTTGCGGACAAAATCAGCGTGTTTTTGGACGCGCCTACTGGTCCAGTTCCGGTTCGCAATTATGAAAACCTTGTGCCCAACGCGCCCGAAGGCCGGATCGATCTTTGGATCAAGGAATAGAGCGCCGTAAGCAAAAAAAAATGCCGCCCATTTGAGGCGGCAGTTTTTTATTTGAGTCTGTTCGCTGAAATTAGAGCGACAGCTGTCCTTTGAGGGCAAGAACATCACGAACCTTCTGGCCGGCGGCCATTTTGGTTTCGTCTGTTGCTTCCGCCAGTTCTGACTCCGCTCTGGACAACAGATCGCCGACCATCTCCGCGGACACTTCCGAACGAGGAACAGCCTGTTCAGCAAGGATCGACGCTGCGGTCGGAGACACCTCAGCAAAGCCACCGGTTACCACAAACTCTGAGGTCTCCGAGCCGGATACCACGCGGAGAATGCCGGGCCGAAGCGTTGTCAGGAAAGGCGCATGGTTTGGCATGGCGGTGAGATCACCGCCCATGCCTGGGATCTGAACCTGGGATGCCGCGACCGACGCAAGCTTGCGCTCCGGGCTCACCAGATCGAATTGCATTGTGTCAGCCATTATCGCCCCACTCAGGCTGCTTCCGCAGCCATTTTCTCAGCTTTTGCAATCACCTCGTCGATGCCACCGACCATGTAGAAGGCGGCTTCGGGAAGGTGGTCGAACTCACCGGCAACAACGCGCTTGAAGCTGTCGATCGTGACTTCGAGCGGCACCTGAACACCGGGCGATCCGGTGAACACCTCAGCAACGTCGAACGGCTGGGACAGGAAGCGCTGGATCTTACGAGCACGGGCAACAACCAGCTTGTCGTCTTCCGACAGTTCGTCCATTCCGAGAATGGCGATGATGTCCTGAAGCGACTTGTAGCGCTGCAGCATTCCCTGAACGTCACGGGCAACCTGATAGTGCTCCTCGCCAACGACCTGCGGGTCGAGGATACGCGAGGTGGAGTCCAGCGGGTCAACGGCCGGGTAGATACCAAGCTCGGAGATTGCACGGGACAGAACGGTCGTCGCGTCAAGGTGGGCGAACGAAGTCGCCGGCGCGGGGTCGGTAAGGTCGTCCGCGGGAACGTAGATGGCCTGCACGGAGGTGATCGAACCGTTTCGCGTCGATGTAATACGCTCCTGAAGGGCGCCCATGTCGGTTGCCAGCGTCGGCTGGTAGCCCACAGCGGACGGGATACGGCCGAGAAGCGCGGACACCTCGGAACCGGCCTGCGTAAAGCGGAAGATGTTGTCCACGAAGAACAGAACGTCGGTACCGGACTGGTCGCGGAACTGTTCAGCCAGGGTCAGACCGGTCAGAGCCACACGCATACGGGCTCCCGGAGGCTCGTTCATCTGACCGTAGACGAGGGCCACTTTGGACTTCGTCAGATCGTCCGCGTCGATAACGCCGGATTCGATGAATTCGTGATAAAGGTCGTTTCCTTCACGGGTCCGCTCACCAACACCGGCGAAAACCGAATAACCGGAGTGAACTTTCGCGATGTTGTTGATCAGTTCCTGGATGAGAACCGTTTTGCCAACACCGGCACCGCCGAAGAGGCCGATCTTACCACCCTTGGAGTAGGGAGCCAGCAGGTCCACAACTTTAATACCGGTCACAAGGATCTCGGTTTCGGTCGACTGCGCGTCGAAATCCGGAGCTTCCGCGTGGATCGGACGACGGCTTTCAGAATCTACTTCCGGCTTTTCGTCAACAGCGTCGCCAACAACGTTGAGGATGCGGCCCAGGGTGGCGTCGCCAACCGGAACGGTGATGGGACCACCGGTGTCGGTTACGCTGCCACCGCGAACGAGACCGTCGGTTCCGTCCATGGCGATTGCACGCACCGTGGATTCACCGAGGTGCTGGGCAACCTCAAGAACCAGGCGTTTGCCGTTATTGTCCGTTTCGAGGGCGTTCAGAATCTGAGGCAGTTCCCCGCCCGTGAACTGAACGTCGACCACAGCCCCGATGACCTGGGTGATCGTTCCGACAGCATTGTCAGCCATTGCAATGGTCTCCGTATTTCCTACAGCGCCTCGGCGCCAGCAATAATCTCAATTAGTTCAGTCGTGATCGCAGCCTGACGCGACCGGTTGTACTGGATGGTCAGCTTGTCGATCATCTCACCCGCGTTCCGGGTGGCGTTGTCCATGGCACTCATCCGTGCGCCCTGCTCGGAGGCGCCATTTTCAAGCAATGCCGTGAAAACATGGGTTGCAAGTCCACGCGGAAGCAGATCCGCAAGGATTGCGCCCTCTTCAGGCTCATACTCGTACTGACTTCCGCCTTCGCTTTCCTCGCTGTCAAAGACGGCTGGAATGAGTTGGCGTTCGGTCGGAACCTGAGTGATCACGTTCTGAAAGCGGCTGTAGAAGATCGAACAGACATCAAACTCATCCGCATTGAAGCGGTTGATGATGTCGTGAGCGATTGCAGCTGCGTCGCCGTAGCCCACGCGTTTGACGTCCGAAAGATCGACGTGGCCGATCAGGTTGTCTCCAAGCGTTCTTTTGAGTTGTTCCCGGCCCTTTTTACCAATGGTCAGAATTTTGACGGTCTTGCCTTCAGCCAAAAGCGAGTCGACCTTTATTTTGGCCAGTTTCACAATGGATGAGTTAAATCCGCCGCAGAGACCGCGCTCAGACGTGGCAACAACGAGAAGATGAGTTTGCGAATTGCCGTTGCCGGCCAGAAGGCGCGGCGCGGACGGACTGTTTGCAACACCGGATGCGAGATTACCAAGAACGGCTTCCATGCGTTCCGCATAGGGACGGGCGTTTTCGGCCGATTCCTGGGCTCGACGCAGTTTCGCCGCGGCCACCATCTGCATGGCCTTGGTGATCTTCCGCGTCGATTTTACGCTCTCGATCCGGTTTTTTAGGTCTTTAAGGCTCGGCATCGGCCGCGCTCCCTATTTCGGATCGAGTTCAGGCGAAGGTTTTGGCGAATCCGTCGATTGCGTCGACGATTTCCTTTTCGATATCGCCGGCAATTTTCTGGTCGTTGTCCCGCAGGGACGTCAACAGATCGCCGTTGTTATTGCGGATATGGTTGAGCAGACCCTGCTCGAACCGACCCACGTCGGATACCGCGAGTTTGTCGAGATAGCCGTGGGTGCCAGCGTATATCACGATGACCTGCTCCGCGTTGGTGAGCGGTGCGTATTGCGGCTGTTTCAGAAGTTCGACAAGTCGCGCACCACGGTTCAGAAGTTTCTGGGTGGAGGCATCAAGGTCGGAACCAAACTGGGCGAAGGCCGCCATCTCACGATACTGCGCCAGTTCCAGCTTAATCGAACCAGCCACGGATTTCATGGCCTTGGTCTGGGCGGAGGAGCCCACACGGCTCACCGACAGACCAACGTTCACGGCCGGGCGGATACCCTGGTAGAACAGTTCGCTCTCGAGGAAGATCTGACCGTCGGTGATCGAAATCACGTTGGTCGGAATGTAGGCGGACACGTCTCCGGCCTGGGTTTCAATGATCGGCAGAGCCGTCAGTGAACCGGCGCCATGCTCGTCGTTCATCTTTGCTGAACGCTCAAGAAGACGGGAGTGGAGGTAGAAAACGTCACCGGGATATGCCTCACGTCCGGGCGGACGGCGCAGAAGCAAAGACATCTGACGGTAGGACACGGCCTGCTTGGAGAGGTCGTCATAGATGATCAGCGAGTGCATGCCGTTGTCACGGAAGTATTCAGCCATCGCACAGGCGGAGTACGGTGCGAGGTACTGCATCGGAGCGGGCTCGGATGCGGTGGATGCAACGACGATGGAATAGTCGATCGCACCGGATTCCTCGAGACGGCGCACGAGCTGCGCAACGGTGGAGCGCTTCTGGCCCACAGCAACGTAAACGCAGTAGAGCTTCTTGGATTCGTCATCGCCAGCGGCTTCGTTATAAGCCTTCTGGTTCAGGATGGTGTCGAGAGCAACGGCGGTCTTACCGGTCTGGCGGTCCCCAATGATCAGCTCGCGCTGGCCACGTCCGATCGGGATCAGGGCGTCGATAGCCTTGATGCCGGTCGCCATCGGCTCATGCACGGACTTACGGGGGATGATGCCCGGAGCCTTGCTGTCTGCGATGGCGCGCTGGTCGGTTTCGATCGGACCCTTACCGTCGATAGGGTTGCCGAGAGCGTCAACAACACGGCCGAGAAGACCACGGCCAACCGGAACGTCCACGATGGACCTGGTCCGCTTGACGATGTCGCCTTCCTTAATGTCGCGGTCGGAACCCAGAACAACGACACCCACGTTGTCGATCTCGAGGTTCAGCGTCATGCCACGGATGCCGCCGGGGAATTCGACCATCTCGCCGGCCTGAACGTTGTCGAGCCCGTGCACACGGGCGATACCGTCACCAACCGACAGCACGCGGCCGACTTCAGCGACCTCTGCTTCCTGTCCGAAGTTTTTAATCTGCTCCTTCAGGATGGCAGAGATTTCAGCGGCTTGGATCGTCATTATCCGACCTCTTTCATGGAATTCTGGAGATTGGCGAGCTTGGAGCGGATCGAGGTGTCAACCATTCTCGACCCAACCTTGACCACAAGGCCACCAATCAGGCTCTCGTCTACGTTTACGTTAAGTTTGATGTCGCTGCCAACGCTCGACTTGAGGGCCGAGGCCAGCGCGGCCACCTGCGAGTCTGTCAGCGGAGTTGCGGAGGATACCTCAGCCGTCACTTCGCCGCGGTCATCTGCGATAAGGTTGAGCAACTGCTCGATAAGGCCAGGCAGAACAAACAGACGGCGGTTTTCCGCCATCAGGCCCAGGCCCTTTGTAATTTCGGGACCAAGATCCATCTTACCTGCAATCGCGGTAATCGCGCTGGACTGCTCAGCGCGCGACAGGATCGGGGATGAAATCATTTCGCGGAGCTCCGGGCTTTCCGCGACTACGGACTGCAGGGACTGCAGATCAGCTTCAAGTTTGGGGAGAGACCGGTTTTCGCGGGCTATTTCAAACAGGGCAGTGGCATATCGACCAGCCACTCCCGTAGTCAACGATGCTGAGCTCGACACGAACACCCCTCATTCTTGTTTCGACCACCCCATCGACGTGCGGAGGGCCCTACAGGAAAAACGACGCCAACCCCCGGCATCGCCAAAATTCCGCGCGGTGATAGCAGAGGGTATGGTGCAAGGCAATACGCCTGTGACCGAGTTTGGACATGGAGGCCCAACTTGGCCGATATCATCGTTCAAAGCCGTCCGTATGGACCGCAAAAGAGTTGCCGGGGAGAGGTTTCGGCTTGGATCCGGCCAATCCCTCCAAAACCTCCAGGGGCCCCGGAACCGTAAGCCTGGACGCGTTTTCCGCCGATCCAGGGTGCACGTTCTTGGCCGCCTCGACCAAAAGCGCGCCCGCGACCATCTGCGGATTGTAGCGCCGACCCATTTTCTCCCACAGCTTGGCGGTTTTCTGCCAGAAACGCCCATGCGACGGTGGGAAGTATAGTGCCGCCTCGTGGTGTTCCGGGGAAAACCGGCATTTGCGCAGAAGCGATTCCAACTGGCCAAAACTGTAGGGACGACCGTTTCCAAAGGGCGTTGCATCGGTTCTCGCCCAAAGACCGGAGCGGTTGGGCACGACGAATACGACATGCCCACCCGGCGACAACACTCGCCAGATTTCAGTAAGGAGGTCCTGAGGACTTTCGCATGTCTCCAGGCCATGGGCGACCACGAGCCGGTCAACACTACCCGCCGGAACGGGCCAGCGGGTTTCATGTACAAGAGTCGTGACATTATCCATTGCCGGCGGCCAGGGCATCACACCCTGCTGGTCCGGCATGAAGGCGAGGACCCGCTGCGAGTCTCTTAGAAAAGGTCGCAGCACCGGGACGGCAAATCCGAAGCCGACCACCACCATACCTTTAGTATTGGGCCACAGGGTCCGGAGCGCATCCTGCAGTGCAACCTGGGCGGAACGTCCCAGTTTGGTGCGGTAGTAAAAGCTCCGGAGGTCTATTACGTCCTGGTGCATTCCCGCATTCCACTTTTGCACGCCCCGGGGCCGGAGGACATGCCGGCACCTTCGTTAAGGCGGCGGAAAGTTTCCCGTTACTGCAGCAGGAAGACAAGAGTAATTTTTATGCGATGGAAACTGAACGGCGCTTCGCTGGCGTTGGGAACGGATTCGAGCGGGTAACTTTATTTTGTAGCAGGAGGCTTTCAGGTCTTTAAATTTCGGATCGAATGTCAATATGGTGTGTCACATGCCGCCGATGGCTCCTGTGATAAGCTCCCCTCAATAAACCAAACCTGTTTTGGCCCTGCCCAAAATCCGGTCAGATGTCGGGATATCACTAAAAATTTTGACGAAGACCTGAACTGTCTGGCAAAAATGCACTTGAAGCGGTCAGAATAAAACCGATGTTTAACATGTACGGGGTAACACTACCCTGACTTGCCCCAGGCCGGTTTCCCCAAAACCGGCGGGTTCATACCGGAAGGACGCGGAGATGCCCTCATTTTCGAGCACCCTCGAAGCCGCAATTCACAACGCACTTGGTCATGCCAATCAGCGCAAACATGAACTTGCCACACTGGAGCACCTGCTTTTGGCGTTGTTGGATGAACCAGACGCCTCTCAGGTCATGAAAGCCTGTGGCGTTGAGGTGGAAGCCCTGCGCAAGACAATTGTGGCGTTTCTCGATGACGAGTTGGATGCTCTTGTTTCCGATATCGAGGGATCCGAAGCCGCACCGACGACAGGATTTCAGCGCGTGATCCAGCGCGCTGCCATACACGTGCAGAGCTCGGGCCGCTCGGAAGTCACCGGTGCTAATGTTCTGGTCGCGATTTTCGCCGAGCGCGAAAGCCATGCAGCGTATTTCCTGCAGGAACAGGACATGACGCGTTACGACGCGGTCAACTATATCAGCCACGGTGTCGCCAAGGACCCGGCCTATGGCAGCACGCGTCCCATTCACGGTGCGGAAGAACCGGCTGAAGAGGCAAAGGCCCAGCCATCGGGTTCCGGCAAGGAAGCTGAGGAGACCGCGCTTCAGAAATACTGCGTCAACCTGAACGAAAAAGCCGAAACCGGGGACGTCGATCCGTTGATCGGCCGCGCCCATGAGGTTGACCGCTGCATTCAGATCCTGTGCCGCCGCCGCAAAAACAACCCGCTTCTGGTGGGTGATCCCGGTGTCGGTAAAACCGCGATTGCGGAAGGCCTGGCCCGTAAGATTATTGACGGTGAGACGCCGGAAGTTCTCTCCGGCACCACACTGTTCTCGCTCGACATGGGCGCCCTGCTCGCCGGTACACGCTACCGCGGTGATTTTGAGGAACGCCTGAAATCGGTAATGAAGGAACTGGAATCCCATCCGGACGCGGTTCTGTTCATTGACGAGATTCACACGGTCATTGGCGCAGGTGCCACCAGCGGTGGTGCGATGGATGCCTCGAACCTGCTGAAACCGGCCCTGCAGTCGGGTTCCCTGCGCTGCATGGGCTCCACGACCTACAAGGAGTTCCGTCAGCACTTCGAAAAGGACCGTGCCCTGTCCCGCCGGTTCCAGAAAATCGACGTGAACGAGCCGAGTGTTGAGGACGCCTTCAAAATCCTCAAAGGCCTCAAGCCCTATTTCGAGGAGCATCACTCGATCCGTTATACGGTCGATGCGATCAAAACGGCTGTCGAACTGTCGGCCCGCTACATGCATGACCGCAAACTGCCGGATAAGGCGATTGACGTGATTGACGAGGCTGGAGCCGCGCAGCATCTGCTACCGGAAACCAAGCGGCGCAAGACCATCGGTACGCGTGAAATCGAGGCCGTGGTCGCCAAGATTGCCCGCATCCCGCCGAAAAACGTGTCCAAGGATGATGCCGAGGTTCTCAAGGACCTGGAAAAATCCCTCAAGCGCGTTGTCTTCGGTCAGGACAAAGCCATCGAGTCGCTGTCATCCGCCATAAAACTGGCACGTGCCGGTTTGCGTGAGCCTGAAAAGCCCATCGGCAACTACCTGTTCACCGGCCCGACCGGTGTGGGTAAAACCGAGGTGGCCAAACAGCTCGCCGATACGCTGGGCGTTGAACTGCTGCGCTTCGACATGTCGGAATACATGGAGAAACACACGGTCAGCCGTCTGATCGGTGCGCCTCCGGGCTATGTCGGCTTTGACCAGGGCGGACTGCTCACCGATGGTGTGGATCAGCATCCACACTGTGTTCTTCTGCTCGACGAGATGGAGAAGGCACATCCGGACGTCTACAATATCCTGTTGCAGGTGATGGATAACGGCAAGCTGACCGACCATAACGGCCGGACGGTGGATTTCCGCAACGTTGTTCTGATCATGACCTCCAACGCGGGTGCCGCCGAACAGGCCAAGACCGCGCTCGGATTTGGTCGGGAACGTCGGGAAGGAGAGGATACGGCCGCCGTCGAGCGCACGTTCTCGCCGGAATTCCGCAACCGTCTCGACGCGGTTATCGGCTTCTCGCCGCTGCCGAAGTCGGTCATCCTGCAGGTTGTCGAGAAATTCGTTCTGCAGCTTGAGGCGCAGCTTCTGGACCGGAACGTGCATATCGAGCTTACTCCGAAAGCGGCCGAGTGGCTCGGCGAACAGGGCTACGATACGCATATGGGTGCGCGCCCACTGGGTCGTGTGATTCAGGAGAACATCAAAAAGCCGCTGGCGGAGGAACTTCTGTTCGGCAAGCTCACCAAAGGTGGTCTTGTTCGGGTGATGGTGTCCAAGGACAAGCTGGTTCTGAAAATCGAACCGGCTGGCCCGCCGCAATTGTCATCGAAGAAAACGCCTCTGCTTACGGCGAAGTAAAAATCAGGCCCGCGCAGGAAACTGCCCGGGCCTTTTTTTCGGCTGCAATCAGGGAATCAAAGCTTCGATCAGACGGCTCTGATCAGTTTTCGTTCAAGGACACGCAGAACTGTTTTGAGATCCTGTCCGCGCTTGAGAATGCGCCCATCCATACCAATGACGCAGTAGAGTTGCTGCTTCGCGGCGAGTTTCGGGCGCTTTTCGATACGGTACACCGGATGTTCGGCGGTGTGACGGAAGACGGAAAACACGGCAACCTCGCGCAACATGGAAATTCCATAATCCCGCCAGAGCCCCGCAGCCACCATTTTTCCGTATAAAGCCAGTATGACGGAAAGCTCCGTCCGATGAAAACTCACGCGGTCCTGAACTGGTGGAAACTGCGCTACATCAACATTTTGAACCATGTCAGCAGTGTGGCGCCCTTTGCCGTACTTGGCAAGTTTTACGGCTCAGGCGACCCAAAATTCCGTGCAAATTTTTCATCGGAATTCGCCTAAAATTTCGCGCTTATTTACGCCTGTTTGCGCGACCTGCGTGGCCGAAGACCTCAACCAGAAACGCAGTGCTGATTCCGAAGGAAAGCAGCCCCGCAATCGCGGCAAATGTTGCATAGATTCGCAGCCCTTCGCCAAGCACGATGTCGCCGTATCCAAGCGTGGTATAGGTCACAATGGAAAAGTAAACGGCACCATTCCAGTCTGGAATGACCTCGGTGTGCACGAAAATGAATGCCCAAATCCATATCTGAACCGTGTGCGACCCAATGACCGCGCCCAGGGCGGTGAGCAGAATGGCAAAAGACTTACCGGGCGTTCTCCAGCCCCGCCCCTCCGCATGTTCCCCTACCCAGGTGACCACGGGCATGCCGATGGCAAAGGCCATTACGTGAACCACGGTACAGAGAGTTAGAAAGGCGCTGCCCCACAAAATCTGGTGAAAAATGTCCATCTAAACCTGTCCGGCAGAACCGATGAGCATACTGATGTTCGTGGATCTCAGGCGATGATGGGCACCCGCCTGATCGGGGCAATTTCCAGTGCGGTAACAACGCATCAGGGTGCAGCCGGCCGTCCTCCAGCCGGCCGGCGACAAATCAGTGCAGGTGGGCGTCCACCGCGTAGCGTCCGCTCTCACGCATAGGACCAAACATTTCCGCAACTTCGGGATGATCGACCGGATCACCGGATTCATCAGTCACGAGGTTCTGCTCGGACACATAGGCAACGTAGTAGGACGTCTCATTTTCAGCCAGCAGATGATAGAACGGCTGGTCCTTGTCCGGACGGTTTTCCTCCGGAATGGACTCCCACCACTCATCCGTGTTGCTGAAGGACGGATCCACGTCAAAAATTACACCGCGGAACGGATGGAGTTTGTGGCGAACCACCTGCCCAACCGTGAATTTTGCGTACGACGTCAACATAATCATAGAGCCTGAAACATGGTATTACACGCCACACCATATAGATGGGGCCGTATCGTGTCCACAGACCAGGACATACTTAAGTGATTGCGGTTAAGGCGACCGAATCAGTGGGTCTGCGCGCGGACGATACATGCTGCGGTTGTCTCTGGTAAACCCCCTGTCGTCAGGATCATGGCCCGACAGGGATGTTCGGGCGCATTTTAGGTGAGTTTTTCTTGCATCGGGAAAATTATCTGCGATCCTGTCGCCGACGTGCAAAAAGACACGCGAGCAGGAACCAAAATGTACTTTTCTAAACGCTTCGGGCGTTTGCTTGTGATCGGCATGTTGCTGGGCCTTGTGGCCTGCAGCAGTAACAAGCCCCCGAGTACCGTTGTGGATGCATGCCGGATCAAGGGTGAACGGCCCCACTGGTACAAATCCATGGTGAAAACCGAAAAGAAATGGGGCGTCCCCGTTTCCGTTCAGATGGCCACGATTGCCCGGGAATCGAGTTTCCAGCATGATGCGCGCCCAACGAAACGTGTTGGCAGCTGGATCTTCGCAAGGGACGTGCCGCGGTCGTCGGCGCTTGGATTTTCACAGGCGCTGGACGGAACCTGGGACATGTACAAGCAGCAGACCGGACGACGGAGCGCGGATCGTACTGATTTCGCAGATTCGTCGGACTTCATTGGCTGGTACATGAGCCACAACGCCAAAATCAACGGCGTTGCCCGCAATGACGCCTTCAACCAGTACCTCGCCTACCATGAAGGGTTCAGTGGATACGCCCGTGGAACCTGGCGCGGAAAATCGTGGCTGCCCGTTGTTGCGACGGACGTTCAGCGATGGGCAAACCGCTACGAATCCCAACTGGCGGGGTGCAGCTGAGGTCGCTTGGTTTTGGAAACAATTTCCAGAGGCAAACGCAACTGTTGACCGTCGCGGGGCATCCCCCCTAACCTTTCCAAAACAGGGGGTGCCGGGATGGACAGGTTCGCCGAACTGGAGGCGTTCGTAAACGTCGTCGATAATGGTGGCTTCACTGAGGCCGCCAGAAAGATGGGCGTTTCCAAATCGGCGATCTCGAAAAGTGTATCCGCTCTGGAAGCCCGCCTGGCCGTGCGGCTGCTAAACCGTACCACCCGCCGCGTCAGCCCCACGGAAGTTGGCCTGGCGTACTATGATCGAGCCATAGATGTCCTGAAGGATGTGAACGACGCGGACAGCCTCGTCACCTCGATGCAGGCCAGCCCGCGGGGGTCTTTAAAAGTCTCCGCCCCCGTCAACTTCGGTATCGGACATCTTTCCTCGGCGGCCGCGCGGTTTCTGACCCGCTATGAGGATGTCGACATCAACATGGTGCTGGACGACCGGTTTGTGGAACTGGTTGCGGAAGGATTCGACGTCGCCATTCGAATCGGCACACTCGACGACAGCTCGCTCAAGGCCCGCAAACTTGCTGAGACCCGCATGACCCTTGTGGCTTCGGAGGGGTATCTGAAACGTTTCGGCACGCCCAAGACCCTGGAGGATCTGAGTTCGCACAACCTCCTTCACTACTCGCACCTGTCCAGCAGCAATTACTGGAAGCTCAAAAGCCAGTCAGGCGAGGTCCGGCAGGTCAGGGTGGGCGGTCGTCTTACGGTAAACAACGGCGCGTCCCTGAAAATGGCGGCAATCGCGGGGCTGGGAATCGCTCACATTCCCACCTTCATAGTCGGATGCTCCGTGGAACAGGGCGATCTGGTGCGGCTGCTGCCGGATTTGAGGTTCGATCCAATGGGCGTTCATGCGGTTTACCCGTCAGGCCGGTTCATGCAGCCGAAACTGCGGGCGTTCATCGATTTCCTCGTGGAGCATTTCCGTACGGTCGATACCGACAACTGGCCGATCGGCGCGACCTGAATCGTCAGGACCGCGCCATCGCGTGGTATTCCGGGTTTGGCCGCATATCCACCGCGCTCGCCATGCGGTTGGTCATGTTGTAAAATGACGCGACGCTGGCGATATCCCAGATGTCCCGGTCGCTGAAGCCGTGATCGCGCAGAACCTGGCGGTCGGCTTCCTCAATCGAAGCGCTGGCGCGTGTCATCTTTATGGAGAAATCCAGCATCGCCCGCTGGCGCGGCTCGAGTGGGGTCACCCGGTAATTGAAGGCAATCATCTCCCCAAGTTCGGGATTGCCCGACAGACTGCGTACCGCGGCCCCATGCGCAACCAGGCAGTAGAAACATCCATTCTCGGACGAAACAGCAACCGCGATCATCTCCCGCTCAAGTTTGCTCAGCCCGCTCTCGCCTAGCATCAGATCATTGTAGAGCGCAGTAAACGCATTCAGCTTGTCGATGTCGTGTGAATAGGCCCGCAGGACATTCGGAACCAGACCGAGTTTTTCCTGGCAGATGTCAAAATACCGCTGCGTTTCATCGGGCAACGGCTCCACTGGCGGAAGATTGAGGGCGGTCGGCTGTTCCATCGTAACTCCCCGGATCAATCCTGTTGTATCCTGTAATGGTACCTCGCCCGTTCCTCCATTCCCAGTCCGGCATAGAGCGCCCGGGCACCCGCGTTCGCTTCAGTCACCGCCAGGGAAAGAAGACCGGCATTCCGCATTTTCGCCCAGGCGGCCGCCGCACGGGTGACACGCGCGCCCACTCCGCGCCGTCGCGCCGTTGGCAAAACCTCAAGCGCGTGAAGCATGGCGACACCATCGTGTATCGCGACAAATCCGGCGGCAACCGGCCGGTCACCCTCCCGACCCATGATCCATGTCTTCGGCCCCAGCGCTCTGCCCATCACGGCCAAACGGTCGCGCCCAATGCCTCCGCCCAACCAGATTTCCGCCATACCGGCCAGCGGCGCCTCGCAGAAGATGGTCGTCTCATTCAAGTCACCGCTCGCCAGTTCATGGCTGGGACCTGCCATTATGACGGTATGATCGCGCGCAAAGTAGCCTCGTGCGGCAAGGCGCGCATCGAGGTCCTCTTGGTGATCCCGCACCTGAAACAACAGGGGTTGTCCCCATCCGCGCATGGTGGTCTCGGCAGTTTCCAGATCACCGGCATTACCCACGAGGCTCGCGGCGGTCACACGGTTTCCGCCACCGGTACTGCGCCGCAGGAGCCACGGGCCTTTTGTACAGGTCTCCTCGGCCGGCCATGTCGCGGCCAAAACCTCATAAAGGTCGGCCATGCGGCTAGTCTCTCTGACCGACAAAGCGTCCGGCCTGCTCCGGCCGCGGCATTCCGGCATGGGCAGCCGCATAACCCGCCAGCTTCTCCATCACTTCCGGGGCCGGCAGACAGGTTGCCCGCGTGGTCAGATCGACATGCAGGAGGAACGTCTCCACCGTCGCGGCAAGCCGTCCGTCGCCGCCGTAAAGCCGGTTGAAGAGGTGCATTTTCTTGCCCTCGCCGAGCAGGACCTGTGTGGTCACTGTCAGCCTTTCGCCTTCCCTGAGTTCGCTCAGATAGCAAAGGTGGTTTTCGGCCGTGAAGTAGCTTTTGCCACCTGCGATATAGTCCGCATCCGCACCGACCAGTTCCATGAACCGGTCCGAGGCCTGCGCCGACGCCACGAGGTAATTCGCCTCGTTCATGTGCCCATTATAGTCGGTCCATGTCTGCGGAATTTGCCGATCCACAGTAACGGGACAGCCGTCAGGCCCTGTTGTCGTGTCCACCAGGGTCAGATCATGCTCGTTGACCGTGCCGCCCGCACCGGACCCTGAGGCCCGCAACGCGCGGATCATGCCCACGAGGTTATCGTCGCGCAGCCGTTCCAGCTCGCGAATGGACCTTCCACCCGACTGCGCATCGGACTGCGCAACAATCCTGTCCACGAGTTCGGGTGTAAACTCCGGCACGTCCATGAGTTTCGTCCAGGGCCACTCCAGCGCCGGACCGAACTGTTCGATAAAATGCCGCATCCCGGCCTCTCCACCGGCAATCCGGTAGGTTTCGAACAGCCCCATCTGAGCCCAGCGCAGACCGAAGCCATACCGGATCGCGTCGTCCAGTTCCTCAGTCGTGCAGATCCCATCATTGATCAGCCAAAGCCCCTCGCGCCAAACCGCCTCCAACATGCGGTCGGCGATGTGCGCGTCGATCTCCTTGCGCACGACGAGAGGTTTCATTCCCACGGACTGCAGGTCCCGAACCACCGCATCGACGGTCTCAGCCGTGTTTGCCGCCGTCGGCACGACCTCCACCAGCGGCAACAGGTAGACGGGGTTGAAAGGATGGGTGACGAGAATCTTCTCAGGATTGCGCGCACCGTCCTGAAGCTGCGAAGGACGGAAACCGGACGTCGACGACCCCACGACCGCAGCCGGGTTAACCGCCTGAATGCGGGCATAGGTCTCCTGCTTCAGTTCCAGACGCTCGGGAACACATTCCTGAACCCACTCTACGCCTGAAACCGCTTCCTCCAGCGTATCACAAAACGTAAGTTTCCCCTCGCCTGGCAGGGCCCGGTCATAGAGCGACGGCAGCGACCGCCGCGCGTTTCCCAGAACGGCATTGATTTTGCGGGCTGCGTCCGGATCTGGATCATAGACGTTGACGTCCCGGCCATTGAGCAGGAACCGCGCCACCCAGCCTCCCCCGATGACGCCGCCGCCGACTATCGCTGCCCTGGCTGCCCCAGTCATTTCGGCATCCTTTTGGTCAAACCCAGTTTGCTGCGGACGTCCTCGGGGCCCATGAGCGACGAGCCAAGATCCATCACGATCCGCGCGGCCTTTTCAACCAGCTGCGCATTGGTGGCGAAAACCCCTTTTTCCAGCATCAGATTGTCCTCAAGACCAACGCGAACGTTTCCACCCGCAAGGACCGACGCGGCAACATACGGCATCTGATCACGACCCAAAGAAAACGCAGACCACGCCCAGTCGGCCGGCACGTTGTTGACCATCGCCATAAACGTGTTGAGATCATTCGGCGCCCCCCAGGGCACACCCATGCAAAGTTGCACCAGCGCCTGGGATGCCAGAACACCCTCACTCACCAGTTGCTTCGCAAACCACAGATGCCCGGTATCAAAGGCCTCGATCTCCGGCTTGACCCCCAGTTCGGTCATCATCCCACCCATCGCCCTCAGCATCCCCGGCGTATTGGTCATGACGTAGTCGGCCTCGGCGAAGTTCATGGTGCCGCAGTCGAGCGTGCAAATCTCCGGCAGACACTCCACCACATGCGCCATGCGCTCGGTCGCGCCCGCCATATCCGTGCCTTCGGAATTCAGCGGCAGGGGCTGCTCCGTGGAGCCAAAAACCATATCGCCGCCCATACCAGCAGTCAGGTTCAGAACAACATCCGTGCCGGAGGACCGGATCAGTTCGGTCACTTCGCGGTAGAGCTCCACTTTCCTCGAAGGCACACCGGTTTCCGGATCGCGCACATGGCAGTGAACAATGGCGGCACCGGCTTTGGCGGCATCGATCGCGCTTTCGGCGATTTGTTTGGGACTGCGCGGCACATGCGGAGAACGGTCCTGCGTGCTGCCCGACCCCGTAATGGCGGCGGTGATGAAAACGTGGCGGTTCGCGGCAAGAGGCATGAAACAGGTCCGTTCTTCGGAGATTTGATTGGGTCAGGGTTTGGGCCCGGATGCTAGGAGGGAAACACGGCGCAGACCATGCCGAATTTTGCAGGTTCAATGCGGATTTCGCGACGAATTGCGATTTCAGGCCATGCCCCCTCCAGCCATATCCCCGCCGCCGCCTCGTGAATTTTTTGCGAACCCCGTACCTGCCCAGCGCCAATATGCTAGTTCAGGCGCGGATGTGTTTTAGGATATTTTATAAATGGAATTCAGGCTTTCTTCCACGCTGGGCGGTTCCGACCGCTACCCCAGAATCTTGGAACTCGACAACGGCAATCTTCTCACCATCTGGTCCGACCTCGGCCGAGATCCGGGCTACGATGGCGCAACGGGTGTCTTTGCCGAGATTTTCAGTTCGGATCTCGTTCCCCTCACCCTGGAATTCTCCCTCCAGACAAACACTCCCGGCGACGATTACCGCCCCAGGGCCGCAGCACTTAAAAACGGCTTTGTGGTCGCCTGGGACAAGCAGGACGACGGCGGCTATTTGTTTTCGGGAAATTTCCGGCTGTTCAACAATGACGGCACACCCGCGGGAAAACAGGTGGAGTTTGCCAGCGATGACAGGGACGACGTTCGCATCCAGGACGTCGAGGCGCTGAAAGATGGTGGGTTTGCCATCGTCACGGCAGAGGGTTACCTGAACACGATTCACGATATTGTGGTCTACGAGTACGACGCTGACGGGGAATTCGAGAAGAGCAGGAAGCTCGCCACGGCCGATGACATCGGCAACAGCTACTTTCTCGACCTTCCCCAGGCGGATCTGACCATCCATGACAGTGGGGCCGTGCTGACCTGGTGGGAAGGCAACGACACGACCCGGCTTGAGGACTCGGTCTATGCCGCCGCCTTCAAAAAGTCGTGGAAACCGGACAGCGATCCGGTAGTCATCTCACCGACCGAACTGCCAAAAGGCGCGATCTCGGACCCGCATGACGACGATACCCACGCAAGCTCGGTTGCCCTGCCGAACGGGGACCGGGTCGTGATCTGGACGGCGGAACATGACGATGACGGCACTGCTGATTCCGACGTTCTGTTCCGTCTGATCGACGCCACCGGCCAGACCGCAGGCAGGGTCCGTACTCTGGAGCCGGGCACCGAGGGCCAGGAGCAGGTCGCGCAGGATATCGTACATCTCGGCGGGGGCTTCACGCTCGGGATCTATGCTGATGAGGACACTCATGCGGGCGGATACTGGGATTTCCATGCCCATCTCATGGGGCAGGTTTTCACGCCGCAGGGAAAGGTCTTCGGGTCGGCCTTTCAGATCACGGAAACCCTGCAGGAAGATGTCTACAGGGGTGATTTCGAGCTGCTCAAAAATGGCGGTCTGGCCGGAGTCTGGGAAGCAGACAGCACGACCGGTTACCGCATCGATACCTACGCGACCGTACTTGGCTCTGATGTCGGGGCTTTCGGCGTGGAAACACGCGACGGCCTGGTTGCCGGCACACCCGATAACGACAAGCTCTCCGGATCTTCCAGTGGGGATTTCATCATCGGCGCATCCGGCAGCGACCGGATCAAATCCGGTGCGGGTCGCGACGTGGTGCTTGGCGGGGACGGAAAGGACAAACTGTCCGGAGGCAAAGGCGACGACGTGATTTTCGGCGGCGGCTACCGCGACCGGATTGAAGGCGATAATGGCAACGACACGCTTTTTGGTGACCGTGGCGATGATGGCCTGAAAGGCGGCAGCGGCGCGGATATGCTGTCCGGTGGAAAAGGTGACGACAGGCTGAAGGGCGGAAAAGGAGGGGATGTCTTCGTCTTTGATGCCGGCAAGGACAGGATCGTCGATTTTGGACGCGGCAATGACGAAATCTGGATTGATGGTGACGTCGTCGGCGGCTCCAAGCCAGCAGTAAACAAAGTCATGGATTACGCCGAAACGAAAAACGGCAACATCATTATCGATTTCGGCGAAGGAGACAGGCTGCGCATCGATGATTTCACCAATATGTCCGAACTGGAAGACGCGCTGCTGATCTTGTGAGGTAGAGATGGCCCGGCGATATCGCCGGGCCAGGACTTAATCAGGTCAGTTCACGGACGTCCGTCAGGTGTCCGGTCACGGCCGCAGCCGCAGCCATCGCGGGCGACAGAAGATGCGTGCGTCCACCACGTCCCTGCCGTCCTTCAAAGTTCCGGTTTGAGGTGGAGGCACAGCGCTCACCGGGGGCAAGCTGATCCGGGTTCATGGCGAGGCACATGGAACACCCGGCCATACGCCATTCGAAACCGGCCTCGATGAGGATGTCAGCGATGCCTTCCTCCTCAGCCTGCGCACGAACCAGACCGGAGCCTGGCACGATCATCGCACGGAGACCTTCCTTGACCTTGCGGCCCTTCATCACTTTGGCGACCTCACGAAGGTCCTCAATGCGTCCGTTGGTGCAGGAGCCGATAAAGACGGTGTCAATTTTGACGTCGCTCAGTTTGGTGCCTGCGGTCAGACCCATGTAATCGAGCGAACGGCGCACCGCATCGACCTTGCCACCCGAGAAGTCCTCCGGATTGGGCACGGTACCAGTGATCGGCAAAACGTCCTCGGGCGAGGTTCCCCAGGTCACGACCGGCGCGATGTCGGCGGCATCAAGTTCAAGGACCTTGTCGTAATGGGCACCCTCATCGGAGAAGAGCGTTTTCCAGTATTCAACCGCCGCCTCATATGCCGCACCCTTAGGCGCGTGCGGACGGCCTTTGACATACTCAAACGTCTTCTCATCGGGCGCGATCAGACCGGCGCGGGCACCGCCCTCAATCGCCATGTTGCAGACCGTCATACGGCCTTCCATGGACAGTTCACGAATGGCCTGACCGGCATACTCGATCACGTAACCCGTACCACCGGCCGTTCCGGTTGCACCGATAATGGACAGGGTAATGTCCTTCGCGGTCACACCCGGGCGCAGCGAGCCGTTGATTTTGACCAGCATGTTTTTGGATTTTTTCTGGATCAGCGTCTGGGTGGCCAGAACGTGCTCCACTTCCGACGTACCGATACCATGCGCCAGTGCGCCGAACGCACCATGCGTCGCGGTGTGGCTGTCGCCGCAGACCACGGTCATGCCCGGCAACGTCCAGCCCTGCTCGGGACCAACGATGTGCACGATCCCCTGCCGCACGTCGTTTACACCGTAATAGGTGATCCCGTTCTGCTCGGCATTGCTTTTCAGCGCATCAACCTGGATGCGGCTCTCCTCATTGGAGATGATGCCGCTTGCACGGTCGGTCGTTGTGGGCACGTTATGATCGGGGACGGCCACGGTTTTGCCAGGCGCGCGAACCTTGCGACCGGCCATGCGAAGCCCCTCGAAAGCCTGGGGGCTGGTCACCTCATGGACCAGGTGGCGGTCGATATAGAGCAGGCAGGTGCCGTCATCAGATTCGTGTACGAGATGGGCATCCCAGATTTTGTCGTAGAGTGTTTTTGGCGCTGTCATGGCTATTCCTCTGCCAGAATGTTCAGGAGATCAGAAATTCACTATATGGTTCAGCCACATAGCCGCAGGGTCACGTGCCAGCGGTGGAACCGCCAGGGCAGCCGCGCGTGATCATCCATGTCAAACATTCCATTCATGGCGCTTCTCTAACGCTTCCTGGATTTTTGGGCAAGAATGGGTGCGGTTTCCCACTCTGAACGCCGATACCGTGAATTGGGGGCCGGTCCCGGGCCTTCGACGCCATTTGCCGAAATCAGCTTGCAATCCCGACCCCGATCTGAAAATGAACTCTCAACTCAGGGGTGCCGCGTAGTGTCGCGGCTGAGATGTGGGCACAAGTCCACGGACCCTCAAAGCTGATCTGGATAATGCCAGCGTAGCAAGGAGACTGCACATGTTCGTAGGCGCACAGGTTTCACTTTATCCCATGACCGACGGGTTCGTTGACGTCATTTTGGGATCGCTCAGGGCGCTCGACCCCTGGCGGGACCGTCTACGAATTGAGACCGACGATATTTCAACACTGATCGTTGGACCTCCCGAGGTGCTGTTTCCCGCCCTGCGCGACCTCTTTGCCGAAGCGGCTTCGACCGGCCATCATGTAGTGCTGCGCGCCACATTGTCGCGCGGATGCCCGGGTGAGCCGGATGATCCCATTTGCCGGACCGGCGCGCTGGCCAATCCGTCCGAGCCTCTCGAAACGAGGCAGGACGCCGCGCTCGAGGCCCTGGCGGCAACTGCCGACACGGGACAGCACGCGGCCGCACAGTTTTCGCTCTATGTCATGGGCGCGGGCGACCACATGCTCGAGATCATGGGCTGCATCGACTTCCTGAAGCGAAGCGGCACTTTTGACCGCTCCAAGAACTTCTGCACCCGGCTCTCTGGCGATGCGGGCCCCGTTTTCGCTACGCTTCAGCAGGCGTTTTGCCGGTTTGGTCCGCCAAACGGTCACGTGACGATCGACCTGACGGTTTCAGCCAACAGCCCCACCGGGACCTGACTGGTTGAGCCGTCCCCTGCCCCGCCACACCGGCGGAGGCATTGCCCAGGCCGTCCCGGCCGTGCTGAGCGTGACCTGCGCCATCATTGCCTGGGAAATCCTGGTACATGTCTCCGGCATATCGCCCCTGATGCTGCCCGCGCCTTCGCGGGTGGTGGAACAAATGGCAGTGAACCGACAGCTGCTTTGGGAAAACACGCTGCCCACGATCCGGGCGACCCTGGCAGGGTTTTCCCTGTCCATGACCGTGGCATTCGTCCTTTCGGTAGCGCTGGATTTCATGCCGCGCGTGCGCCGCGCCCTTTTTCCGATCTTTGTGATCAGCCAGACCCTCCCGCTGGTGGCAATCGCGCCGCTGGTTGTGTTCTGGTTTGGTTTTGATCTGACGCCCAAGGTCCTGCTCGTCGCGCTGGTCACGTTTTTTCCGATGCTGGTGGCTTTGGTGGACGGGTACGAGGCGACCGACCCCGAGATTGGCGAACTGCTTCGCTCCATGGGAGCCTCGCGGAGGGTCGTGTTCCTCCGTGCGCGTCTTCCGTCGGCGATGCCGTATTTTTTCGCGGGACTAAGGATTTCGATCACCTACGCGGTCGTGGCCGCAATTTTCTCGGAATACGTCGGAGCGCGGGCGGGCCTCGGCATCGTGATCCTGAACGCCAAAAACAGCTTCCGCCCCGACCTGGTTCTGGCCGCGGTGGTCATCAGCTCCGGCCTGACGCTCGTATTGTTTGCCATCACCGCGCTGCTGCAACGCGCCGTTCTGCGCTGGCGGTATGTGGGTGACGGAAAATGAGCATTCTTCAGTTGCAGAACATGTCCGTCACGCTGGGCGAAACGGAAGTGCTGAACGACATTTCAATGCATGTCAAGGCCGGCGAGTTCGTGTCCATCCTCGGTCCGTCCGGCGCCGGGAAATCCACCATCTTTCGCCTTCTCACCGGCGCCCTGCGTCAGGATCGGGGCGAAATTCTGTCGAATGATCGGGAACTTAACACCGCCACCGGCCAGTTCGCCTTCATGCCGCAACGCGATGCCCTGATGCCGTGGCGACGGATCATCGACAACCTGACCCTCGGGCTGGAAATCCACGGAATGAAGCGAAAGCAGGCACGGGAAAGGGTCCGACCACTGCTGGCGAAGTTCGGTCTGGATGGTTTCGAAAGACATTATCCCTCGCAACTCTCCGGCGGAATGCGCCAACGCGCCGCGCTGCTGAGAACCGCGGTCCAGGCCCGTCCAGTTCAGCTGCTTGACGAACCGTTCGGCGCGCTCGACGCCCTGACCCGGACCCGAATGCAGACCTGGTTCGAGGAACGCTGGCGCGCGGCAAACTGGACGACCCTGCTCGTCACCCATGACGTGCGCGAGGCGGTGGCGCTTTCCGACCGGATCTACGTTCTCTCGCGCCGGCCCGCGCGCGTCATTGCCGATATACCGGTGAATATCCCCCGCCCGCGCCTCGGTCATCCGGCTTCCCCCGAAGCCCATGAACTTGAGGCCCATCTGCTCGAAATACTGCTGAACCAGACAGGAGAAGACCCGTGAAACACCTTTTGAGCGCTGCGATTATATGCGCCGCCATCCCGGCCGTCGCCCAGGAAAAACTCAGTGTCGCACTCGACTGGACGCCCAACACAAACCACGTTGGCCTTTACGTGGCTCAGTCCAGGGGCTGGTTTGAGGAAGCAGGACTTGATGTGGAGATCCTGCCCTATACCGACACCTCTTCCGGCACGCTCGTGGCGACGGGTGTTGCGGAGTTTGGCATCCTGAGCGCCGTGGGCTTCCACAGCCAGCGTGCCACCGGCGCGGACATGACCGCAGTCATGGCGGTAGTTCAGCACGAAACCGGGCATCTGGTCTTCAACGGCGAGCGTGAGGACATCCAAAGACCCGCCGATCTCGACGGCCTCACCTATGCCGGTTTCGGCAGCGCCTGGGAGGAGGCCCTGATCTCCACAATCATTCGCAATGATGGCGGAGAGGGCAATTTTGAGACTGTCACCCTAGGCACCTCAGCCTACGAGGCGCTGGCCAACGGGAGTGTCGACTTCACGCTGGAGGTCAGCACATGGGAAGGCGTGAACTCCGTTCTGCTCAACCGGCCCCAGCGTGCCTTCAAATACACCGATTACGGCGTTCCGGATCAGCACACCACCTTTCTGGGAGGCAACAGCACCTGGCTCGCGAACAACCCGGAAACAGCGGAAGCCTTCGTGAAGGCCGCCCAGCGCGGCTATGGTTTGGCGGCAACCAACCCCGAGGAAGCAGCCGACATCCTGATCGCCGGGACCTCGGGCATGTTGACGAACGCCGAACTGGTAAAAGCCTCAATGAAGGCACTCGTTGCGGGTGGCTTTCTCCAGGACCCGGGCGAGGCGGTGGGCGTGATTGACCCCGACATGTTTGAGAGCATCGCGGGCTTTCTGTTCAGCGCAGGCATCCTGCGCGGCGGCGATGGTCACCCGCTCGAAACCATGCCGAACGTGTCAGGATGGTACACCAACCAGTATCTGGAGCAGTAATCGTGCCGCCCCCGCCCCCGTTCAGATTGGGGCGCCACCGGCCCAGAAATCCGCATGAGGGCGGATTTCCCCGGCATTGATCCCGGAACGGCTCAAAATGGGCGGGTTGAGCCGTTTCGCCACGGCAGGCATGTCCGCCTCAAACACCCCGAGCCGCGCGAGAATGGCGGCAATCGCACATTCCGCACCACGGGTACTTCCATCCTCAATTTTGATCGCGACCCCGATTTTCTGTGCTGGCAAAATAGCGGTGAAGAGAGCCTCGGCACCAAACTTGACCGCGACCGTACCGGCCGCGGCCTCCATCAACTCGGTACAGGCGCGGCCCTCCCCGGCAACCAGGTGCGGATGCGAAGACATGGCACCGACCAGACGCTCCGCCGCCCGACCCCGCGTCGGGCCCAGGCCGGCAGGATCGGCCATCCGCGCCATCGCGAGGGCAAGCCCGCGAACGGTCGTGCCGAAATTTGGTGCTGAACACCCGTCGACGCCCCAGCCGGTGATGTTGGCTCCGGTCATCTCCTCAAACCCGGCCCTCACGGCTTTTTGAACGGGATGGTCGACCTCGATATATTCCGGGGAACCGCGCAGATGGTCGTTCAACATGACAAACCCGGCGTGTTTCCCGGAGCAGTTATTGTGCAGGTTGCACGGTTTCTCATTGGCGGCCCGCAACCGGTGCCGCTCGGTCCGGTCCCATGGCACCTGCGCACCGCAAAGAAGGTCATCCTGCGTGTGTCCCTGCTCCGCCAGCCAGGCCGACACCCCTGACACATGCGCTTCGCCGCCCTCGTGGGACGCACAGGCAAGCGCAAGACGGCTGGAGGGCAGGTTTTCCGCAGCACCGCTCTCTACCAGTGGCAGAGCCTGAAGCATCTTGCAGGACGAGCGGGGCAGGATGACCTGATCGGGATTACCCCAGGCGGCACGGATGTTGCCGGAGGCATCGCAGACGACCGCATGCCCCCGGTGAAGACACTCGACAATGTCTCCCCGGCGTATTTCGACCAGCACTTCCGCGTCGCTCATGCGTGTTCCCTCCGGCAGCATTTACATTTGTTAAATGGTTAACACGCATTGGTGTAACGGCTGGTTGAACCACCGTCAAAGAACTGGCATATGCCCCATTTAATGAGGTAGACTAAATTGTATGTTATCGCCAAAAACAAGCTGTACCGCAGGCAACGTCACCAAGAGACAGTCGGGAAACAGCAGGTGAACGAGCAGGAGACAGTTTAAGATGATGCGCAATGCAATCAGGCCGGTCGCAATGGCTCTCGCCATATCGCTTAGCACTCCGGTTCTGGCCCAGACCACCGAAACCGTTGCCACCCACTCCGACTGGGCAGTTGTTGTCGCAGGTGATCCCAAGGAATGCTACATCGTATCGCAGCCGACGAAATCCGTCGCGCGGCGTGGCGGCAGCACCGTTGATGTGCGTCGCGGTGATATTCGCCTGTTCGTATCCTTCCGCCCGAACGAGAACATCGCCAACGAGATCAGCTTCACCGGCGGATACCCGTTCAAGTCCGGTCAGGCGGTCAAACTCGAAATCGGTGGCCGTACCTTCAACATGAGCCCTGGAACCGGCGCGGGCGCCGAATGGGCGTGGACATCCGTGAGCGACGACGCGAGCGCCGTGGCTGCCCTGCGCGCCGGAGCGACCGCCACGGTTACCGGCGTCTCCACCCGCGGCACCACTACGATTGACGACTTTTCGCTGATCGGCTTCACCGCCGCTGTCACCGATGCCGAGGCGCGCTGCAAGTAACCGCAGCGAACCGCCGGGGCTGATCCATCAAGGGGCAGCCACCGGCACCCGGACTGGTTATTTTCGCAAAATGTGATATCAGGCGCGGAATCGCCGCACTGCGGCATGACCGGAACCCAGGATATCATCGTGAGCGCGACCGCACCCATCACCCAGGATCTTCTGACCATTCCCCGCCGGGACACGGAGGAGGGGCTTCCCAATATTGTGGGTCTCACCCGGGAACAGCTGCGCGACGCCCTGATCGAGGCTGGAACGCCTCAGAAGCAGGCCAAAATGCGTGTCGGTCAGATCTGGCAGTGGATCTACCACAAGGGCATTCAGGATTTTGCGCTGATGACGAACCTGGCGCGGCCCTATCGCGACATGCTTGCCGAGCGGTTTTCCATTACCCGACCGGAAATCGTGACGCGCCAGGTGTCAGAGGATGGCACCCGCAAATACCTGCTGCGAATTACGGGCGGGCATGAGATCGAAACCGTCTATATCCCGGAAGCGGACCGCGGCACGCTCTGCATCTCCTCTCAGGTGGGCTGCACCCTCACCTGCTCCTTCTGCCACACCGGTACGCAGCGGCTGGTGCGCAACCTGACACCCGCTGAAATCGTTGGCCAGATTCTCGTGGCCCGCGACGACCTTGAGGACTGGAATCGCAAACCGGATGAAAAACGCCTCGTGTCCAACATCGTTCTGATGGGCATGGGCGAACCGCTCTATAACACCGACAATGTCCGCGACGCCATGCTGATTGCCATGGATGGGGAGGGAATTGCCCTGTCGCGTCGGCGCATCACCCTGTCGACCTCCGGTATCGTGCCGGAGATCGCGCGTGTGGGTGAGGAGATCAACTGCCTGCTCGCGATCTCATTTCACGCAACCACGGACGAGGTGCGCAACCGCCTCGTGCCGATAAACAAAAAATACAACATCGAAGAACTGCTCGATTCCTGCCGCGCCTATCCGCGCCTGTCGAATGCCGAGCGGATCACGTTTGAATACGTGATGCTCAAGGATGTGAACGACACGGACGCCGATGCACGGCGGCTGGTAAAGCTGATTTCCGGGATACCTGCCAAGATCAACCTGATCCCGTTCAATCCCTGGCCCGGCGCCCCCTACGAACGCTCGGACCCGGAGCGGATTGAAGCATTCGCCAACATCGTCAACAAAGCGGGTTATTCCAGCCCCATTCGGCGTCCACGCGGTGAGGACATCATGGCTGCCTGCGGCCAGCTGAAATCAGCTACCGAACGTGCCCGTAAAAACCCGCGCATGCAGGCCGGATCGGCCGGTTGAGCGAACTCCATCCGAACCTGATCGCGATTCAGAAGGCCGTGGAGGCCTTCAACCGCAACGACATAGCCGCGGCAACGGCCTTCATTTCACCTGACGTCGTATACCGGATCGCCGGAAACAGCCCGATTGCCGGGGAGCATCACGGCATCGCCGCCTTTGCCGGACTGATTGAAATTATCAAGCGGCTTAGCAACGATACCGTTCGCATCCAAATCGAGGAAACCCTGGTGAATGACAGCACCGTGGTTCTGGTCACCCGTGTCCAGGCTGAGCGGGAGGGTCGCGTTCTGGACCAGCCCCAAATCTACCAGTACCGGTTCGACGACGATGGTCGCATCATTGAGGGACGCACGGTTCCGGTCGACCTTTACGCCTACGATGCGTTCTGGGCCTAGGCCCGCTCGTCCTTCGGCGACCCCATGACAATATAGGATGTAATGGCATTCACCTGGGGCAGAGTCCCCAGAATGTCCGTATGGAAATGCTTGTAGGCTGCCAGGTCCGCGGCCTCGATTCGCAGAAGATACTCCACCGTGCCTGTAATGTTGTGACACTCCACCACCTGCGGCGCGACCGCGATGGACCGCTCAAAAGCATCCTGGGAGGCCTTTGTGTGGTTGCTGAGACCAACGGTCACATAGGCCGCAAATCCCCGCCCCAGCACCTCTCTGTTCACCGTTGCTCGGTAACCGGTGATGACGCCACGCCGCTCGAGGTCCTGAACCCGGCGCAGACAGGCGGAGGGTGACAGCCCGACCCGGTCAGCCAGGTCCACGTTGCTGATTCTCCCGTCTGCGGTCAGAACGCGCAATATATGTTCGTCAATCTGATCCATATTCGTGTTTTATTGTGAATTTGATCCTGAGATCAACAGAACACAATCATATTGCGGTCGTTTTCGTACATTGTTGCGAAATGACCTACGAACTGATGATCGCCCTCACCGTTTTTGCCTTCGTCGCGACGGTATCACCCGGGCCCAACAACCTGATGCTCATGGCATCGGGCGCCAATTTTGGCTTTCGCCGCAGCGTGCCACACATGGCGGGCATTGGCATCGGATTTGCGGTGATGATCGCCCTGGTGGGCGTCGGCCTGATGGGGATCTTCGAAACCTGGCCCGTGACCAACTTAATCCTCAAGGTGCTTGGCACCGGCTACATGTGCTGGCTCGCCTGGAAGATCGCCAACAGCGCCCCACCGGAAAAGGCGGAGGCAGAGGCCAAACCATTGTCATTCATGCAGGCGGCGCTTTTTCAATGGGTTAATCCCAAAGCCTGGGCGATGGGCATGACCGCCATCAGCATCTACACCCCTGACCATGATCTGCTCTCGGTCCTCACCGTGGCGCTCATATTCGGACTGGTCGCGATCCCGAGCGTCAGCCTCTGGACCCTGATTGGCCAGCAGATCCGCCGCGTGCTGAACAACCCCCTTCGACTACGGCTGTTCAACGGAACAATGGCGGTGCTTCTTGTTATGTCACTCTATCCGATCCTGATGACCTGATCGCCACGCCGGTTTTCAAAAAGTGTATTCATCCCGAACCGGTTTAGCGATATATCAATCGTAGCAGGAATAATTGGACATCCGAAAAGGATGCCAGACATACAGTGAGAGCAGGCCATGACCAGGAGAACTTGGTTGAACACGGGATGTGGGACACACCCGGCAGACATTACCGGTTGCGAAAACGGAGCGGACCTCAATCGCAGGCGGGCCCTCGGTCTTGCTGCGGGATTTCTGACGGCAGGTGCCCTGCCCGCTGCGGCCTCAGGTCCGGATAGTGGCCCCTTTCGGCATCAGATCAGAACCTACGCCAACCATGTGGTCGTCTCTAAACGTCACCGCGTCATGGCGCTTATGGATGGCGAGACCGAGCTTAAAAAATACCGCATCCACCTTGGATTTGACCCTCAGGGCCACAAGACCCGCTACGGCGACGGTCGCACCCCCGAGGGGCGTTACTACATCGACCGCCGGAATCCCCGCAGCGAGTTTTATCTCAGCCTCGGAATCAGCTACCCCAACAGCCGGGACGTGGCACGGGCCATGGCGATGGGCGTGAATCCAGGCGGCGACATTTTCATCCACGGCGGACCCACCAAACCCGAGGACCGTCGCAAGCGGGACTGGACCGCGGGCTGCATTGCCGTGACCAACGAGGAAATTGAGGAAATCTGGTCCCTGGTGCCTACCGGCATCCCGATAACCATTCTGGGTTGAAAAGGTCGGCCTTTACTGGCCGATCACCTGCACCCACCAGGTCTTGCCGGACTCCTCCTCATACCAGCCAAGCCCGACACCCCGGGCCGCCGGATCGACGATCACCGCCCGGGTATCCGCGAAATCAAGCCAGGTCTTGAGCACAGTCAGATCGGAATCCGCGCCTTCTGAAATATTCTCACCGACCAGCTCGCCCCGGTAACCGGCACGGAACGCCCGCTCTCGGGGGCTCGTCATGTCGGACCCGAAATGCCAAGCCCTCTGCTGCACCGCCATATCCCGCGCGTGGGTTTCCGCCGCAGCATTCAGCTCTGCCGAGAGTTGCACCGGCGTCAGCCCCGCCTGAATGCGAATCGCATTTACGGCATCCACGTGGCGAAGCCGGATCGCATCCCGGTCACCCGGGCTTATCCCTCCTCCGGACCTCGATGCGTTCTGGTCGCAGGCAACTGCGGCGAAGAGGACGGAAAGAAGCAGGAGGGTTCTACGAAACATAAGGGGATGCGTCCGTCAAAGTTGTGTTTTGGTCCAATACCATGTTTGGCTGACCTTACAAATCCAATCGGGTTTTCGCATTGTTCAGGGTGACGGGAAAGACACGGTTTCGACATCCAGAATTTGAAAATAGCAATGATAACTACCGCGTGGCAGAAAAGTTCCACAAGGCCGTCATTTTGTGGCAATTTGGTTTGAATTGTAATGTCTCAACTGTGAGTTGCCGCCGGACTTTCAGGGTCATATTACTGGTCTGGTCCAGAACAGATACGCACCCGGTTCCGGATGAGCAGAAAGGCAAACATGAAGATCAACAGACGTGCTTTTACCCGCGCCGCCCTCACCGGTATGGCGGGTGTC
Organism: Alphaproteobacteria bacterium; assembly: GCA_030427145.1. Taxonomy (GTDB): domain Bacteria; phylum Pseudomonadota; class Alphaproteobacteria; order Rhodobacterales; family Rhodobacteraceae; genus Amaricoccus; species Amaricoccus tamworthensis. Next base: position 316,292 of record JAUHWT010000001.1, read on the forward strand.
GCCGCCGGGCCCGCGCTGGCCTTTACCGAGGAAACGGCACTCAACGATTACGTACCCGATTCCCAGGATCAGCAGACACTGCTGCGACGCATTTCCGGCCTCAAAATGCGCAACTGGCAGGACCATTTCGATAGCATCAGCAACGACGCGATTCTTTGCGATACACGCGACAGAGTCCTGCATTACTGGGGTTCCGACGGATTTTACCGGGTTTATCCGACCGCCGTACCGCTCAACGACACCCTGACCCGACGCGGCCGTACGGAGATCACGCTAAAGCGTCCCGACCCCGAATGGCGACCCACGGAAAACATGCTTAAACGCAACCCGGATCTGCCGCGCTATGTCGGCCCGGGTCCCGATAATCCGCTTGGTGTTCGTGCGCTCAATCTGAGCTGGCCCGCCTACCGGATTCACGGGGTCAACGACATCCGCAAAATCGGTCGCCAGTCATCCAACGGATGCATCGGTCTATACAACGAACACATCCTCGAGGTGTACGATCGGGCCAGCATCGGAACGCCGGTGTTGCTTATATGACAACACCGCAAGTTTCATGGAAATCAGTACTATCAGTGATTGAAACCGCTTCGGAAAATTGATTAAGCTTATCGCATTAACTCAACCGATCGCAGGTCCGGGGGGGTTACCAGATTCGCAGACCCGCACTCTTAGGAGGACTAAAATGAAGTTTCTTGTTTCCACTGCGGCAGCGGCGCTCCTGCTGTCCGGACCGGCATTCGCTGGTAATCTCGTATTCGACGCTCCTGAGGAGCCGGTTGTAGTTGTAGAGCCGGAGCCCATGGGTGGTTCCAACGCTGCATGGCTGATCCCGGCCATCGGTCTGGCTGCTGTTGCTTATGCAATCACCAACGACGATGACGACGACGACGACGATTCCACCGAGGAATAAGAACACTGCGATCGAACGTCCCGAGGGACTTTGATCAGCGAATTTTGGGGGTGATGCGGTTCGCATCACCCTTTTTTTGTGACCCGGATTTTCATTATATCCGCGGATATACTTTTCTAACCCATTGTAATCCCGGGATTCAGGAGATCAACGCACCGCAGGGATTTGCTCTGTCAATCGAGCGGTTCAAGGATCTGAAGGTCGATCAGGTCCATCTTTGGCCCGACCCACTGCAGGCTGCGCCAGACGAAGCCGGTGGACGTATCCACGAAGTGGAGATTTTCAAATTCGCCGTCAGGACCGGAGCAGTATTCGCTGATTTCCAGACCGCGGTAGCGGCGTTCGAGGATAACGATTTCACTTACGTCACCCGCCTCAAACCGACATGTAAAATTCATAATCGTTCCGCGAGGGCTGTCGGCAGGGAACTCGTAGTGTCGGGTTATACCGGACGGCCAGTTCGCTGGTGGCGTCGGGCTCGCAACGGGATCGACACCGTCGGTCCACGACACCAGAAGGTCCCAGCCGAGACCACGGGTTGCACGAATAGAACTGCCCCGCAGGGTGATCTGCTGCTGGAACGAGGAGACATAGGTCACCTGCCCCCGGTTCTCGGACGCCGCATACATCAGCGTTGGGGACGGATCGGAAGTCAGGCGCGCCCAGACCGCCGCCACATTGGCCGTTTCGATATCCTGGCGCGTGATCGGCTTGGGCGGGTTGCGGCGCTCCTGGACGCGCTCATCGCCGGGCAAAAGGCCGCCGACCTCCTCAATGACGGCGCCGATGACCGGACCGGTACCGCCGCTGCCGCAGGCGGTTAGGAGCGCGGATGCCGCGAGCAGAATGCCAAATCTTCCGATCATTGCCAGAATGCTCCCCAGTTGCGTTCCAAGTGATAGCTGTCCTGATCGCGGATTGTGGGATAGATGCGGTTGGCCACGTTCAGAACAGCGCCACCGTCGCTGGACAGCGACCGCAGGCTGCCACTGATGGCTTCGCGCGTTTCAAACGGTGTCGACCAGCGGAGCGGGATAACAAGCGTGACTCCCTTGTCGAAGCTGCCCTCTCCGAAATCATCGGAGGACACATTGGTTTTGGTCGCAAATGCCCCGATCGCCCATCCATTGGCAAAACGCCGGGACACGGAGACGGTGCCGCCCCAGTCGCCGGCGAGATAGCGGCCGGCATCAAATTGGGCCTCAAGCCCCTTGTACCCGGTGTTCCAGTAGAGGGACGCATGGCCGGTTACGACGTCGTAATCGGTGAAACCCATGAAATCATCCGGGTCGCGCTGCTTGACCCAGTTGACCTCCATGCCGACGCCCCAGTCCTGTTCGACCGGCTTCCAGAGCACCTCACCACTCAGACCTGCAAACTGACGCTCGATGTAGCCAACCGTGGCCCGCGTATAGGTGTTGCGGTCAAGTTTGGTCAGATAGTCACCGGTCAGGCGCATCAGTTTGGGATCGTATCCCGCATAGTAGTTAGAGGAATTGCTGCGAACCTGAGGCAGTTCGCGCTTGTCGGGATCGTCGATGTCATCCTCGTCGACGTCAAACGCGCCGAGGACAGGCTGCCGGATGCGGCCGGAGAAAGACAGGCCGCGGGACAGTTTGACCGAACCACGGAATTCCAGGCTGAGCTGCGGCTTGAAGCCCTCGTTGCCGCCGAAGATCTGAATGACCGGCACCGGCAGGATGGCCCAATCGTATAGCGGGTATACATCCCGCCGCCAGATTTCACCCTCAAGGGACGGGACGGCGCCCGTAAGCGATACGGCCTCCCAGCTTTCCTCACCGGCATCTGGCTGATCGACCAGATCCTCAATGTCGCTGCGGGCGATTTCAACGGTCGTGGTCGGCAGACCGTCCTCGACCGTGGTGATGCGGAAGGTCTCAACCGAATAGGGCATGCCCACGGCCAACACACGTGCGGTGCGTCCGATGGCTTTCGGGGCCTGGTTGATGCGCTGGTTAATGATGAAGATATCCACCGCATTGGCGGTCAGACGAATCTCGTCAACAACAATGTAGTCGGTGCGAAGCGCGTCGCGGATCGCCTGGATCAGCGTTTCGCGAGCGGCGGGATTGTTCACCCAGCTGCCGTCACGACTGTAATGCTCCGGTCTGCTGTTGACCGGCATCGGTCCGGCCCCAAGGTTCTGGGGTACCGGTGGCTCCATGGGATTGGCGGAAAGCGAAACGTTTACGCCGACAGTCGAGCCGTACATGTAATAGGCCCCCATGGTAAGCGCACTGTTCGGCGAGTACTCAAGGCCGAAGTTGAAGGGCGAATTGGGTTCAAACTCACTGTCGGGACCGGCCTGTTCCCTCTCATAGGCATCGGACGAGTATTCAGCCTTAAAGGTCAGGTTCTCGACCGGTGTGCGCCATTCGACGCCACCAAAGAACCCCATGTCTTCACCGTGGAAATACTGGTCGATAGCCGGTTTGCCGCCGTTGCCGAAATCCCTGTCCCTTTCACAGAAACTGTCCGAAAGACTGCAAAACGGGTTTTTGACGTTGCCGACGCCGCTCAGGCGTCCCCAGCCGATACCACCGGTCAGGGTGAAATCATCGAGCAGGGTTTTGGTACCGACGAGATACTCGCTGGAATACACACCCGTACCGAGCAGGTCGCGGAAGCCGAGGGCCACGGCGGGCTGCCAGCTGTTGCGGTTCTCTTCCAGGAGAAGGAACTGAAGGTCAAAACTGCGGTCAAACAGATCGTAGCCTGGATTGTCCTGCTGCCCCCAGTCGTAGATCGTGGAGTAACGCAGGCTGCCGGACACGCGGGGCAGGATCTGGAAGCTGAAATTGCGGCGCAGAGTATTGCCGAAATAGGACACGCCTGCGGAAACCTGGCCGTCAGGCTGCGGCTGCGCACCCGGCATGTCGATGAGACCGGTACCGCCATAGAGGTTGAGGCTGGGTCTTGGCATGGGTGTCTGCTGGGCCGTCGCAACGGCACCGTTGCCCAACACGCCCAGCGTCGCCAGTGCCGTGACCGCCACTCCCGCGCGCAGGTTTTTCCTTAACATGCCACCCGCCTTTGTCTTCACCGGTTTCCGGTGCACCGCTCCTCGTTGTTGCGAAATTCCTGACCGATTTTGCCGCAAGTTTCCAGCCTTGTTGGCGAATTGGCTTGGATTTGCGCGAAATGTTGCGTCAGGCCCTCAATATCCGGCTTCCAGAATGGCGCGGAGGCCGACCCGGTAGTTGGGATATTTCAGCTCCACGCCAAGATCCTCCTGAATCCGCCGGTTGCAGACACGCTTGGATTCCCCATAGAAAGACCGCGCCATGGGCGAAAGGTCAGCGGATTCGAAAGGAATTTCGGGTGGCGGCTCAATGCCCAGCAGGTCCGCTCCAAAAGCGATCACGTCCTGTGGCGGGGCGGGTTCGTCGTCGGCCACATTGTAGACACCTGGACCCCTCCCCGAAAACATTTCCGCGCGCAAAACCTGCGCGAGATCGTCCACATGGATGCGGCTGAATATTTGGCCCTCCCGCACCACGCGTCGTGCCTTGCCCGCGCGAAGGCGGTCGAGGGCGCTGCGGCCAGGACCGTAAATGCCGGGGAGGCGAAAGATTGACAGCGGCAGACCGGTTTCCCGCCACGCGCGTTCCGCATCCACACGCCTTCGGCCCCGCTCACCAACCGGCGCAAGCGCGCTGTCCTCATCCACCCAGTCGCCGGAGCGGTCGCCATAGACGCCCGTCGTGGAAAGATAGCCAACCCATGCCGGCGAGGCGGTCAGCAGGGCCTCATGATGCCGTAGCAGGATCGGGTCCCCCTCCGCATTCGGTGGCGCGGTGATCAGGATGTGGGTCGCCTCATGGATGGCCTGGTCGACGACAGCCCGGTCAGCCCAGTCGATACGGTTGAATGTCGCATCGCCCGGTTTGCTCCGGGTGGTTCCCGTCACCGAAACGTCATCGCCAATGATTGCGGCCAGTGCGGCGGCCGAATATCCATAGCCAAGACACAGCAGGGACGATTTCGACATATGGAGAACCTCGTATTGATGGAACGCGCACCATACGGATTGCGAAGAGGCATGCGAAGGGCTTTTCCGGTCGTCCTGTTGCTTTGGGGTGGCGTGGCTGCTGCGGAAATCACCAGCATTGAGGAATGTGGCGCGGCCATTGAGGCCAATCCCGGGATTGCCCGGGAGGATGCGGCTGTCTGGTATCATTCAGGTGGCGGCGTTCCGGCCCGGCTCTGTGAGGCGGCGGCGCTTGAGAAGCTGGGGGCGTATGCCACGGCAGCGAGGCTCCTGACCGGGATGGCGGAGAACCCGAACCGGGCTTTGGATGTGTCATTGCGTGCGACGTTGTTTGCGGACGGTGCGCGGCTTTGGCTGGATGCGGGTCAGCCGGACATGGCGCTGGCCTCATGGACGCGGTCGCGGGATCTGACACTGGATCAGCCCGTAGACGGGGTGCTGGCCGCGCGGGTTTATGCAGCCAACGGGGACTGGGAGCGGACGGTTTCGGTATTAAACACTCATGTCGCTACCTATCCCGGGGACGCGACCGCTTTGGCTCTTCTCGCGGCGGCGGAGCGGCAGAACGGGAACCCGACAGGAGCTTTGGAAGCCGCCAGTGAGGCGGCGGAGGCCGCGCCCTATTCGCCTCTCGCGATGTTCGAACTGGGGGCGGCCCAGGCGGAACTGGGAATGTTTGCCGAGGCGACGGACACATGGGAGCGGTTCGTGACGCTGCACCCGGAGCACGAACTGGCGGAGGCGGCCCGGCGCAACATGGACGCGATCAGGTAAGACGTTCGACGGCCCAGCGGGCGGCATCGGCAACGGTCGGGTCTTCGTCGGCCGTCAATGAACGTGCGGTGTCCAGAAGTGTCGGGTCTCCTGAATTCCCGATGGCGTAGAGAACGTTACGGACAAACCGGTTTCTTCCGATGCGTTTAATTGGCGAGCCGGAGAAGACCTCACGGAAACCCGCGTCGTCGAGGGCGGCGAGTTCGCCAAGGCGGGGTGCCATCTGTTCGGCGCGCGCGCGGTAGCCGATCTCGCTGGCCTCCCGTGCAAATTTGTTCCACGGGCAGATGGCGAGGCAGTCGTCACAGCCAAAGATGCGGTTTCCAAGCAGTGGGCGCAGGTCCTCGTCGACCGGGCCGTGATGCTCAATGGTGAGGTAGGAGATACATTTACGCGCGTCGAGGCGATACGGCGCTTCGAAGGCGCGGGTCGGACAGATGTCGAGACAGGCGCGGCAGTTGCCACAGTGATCCGTTTCTCCAACATCGGGTTCAAGTTCGAGCGTGGTGAAAACGGACCCGAGAAAGAACCAGTTGCCGAGGCCGCGGCCCACAAGGTTCGTATGCTTGCCCTGCCAGCCAAGGCCGGCCGCCTGTCCCAGTGGTTTTTCCATAACCGGGGCAGTGTCGACGAAGACCTTTATTTCAGCCCCGGTCTCGGACACGAGCCATCGGCCAAACCGTCTGAGGCGTTTTTTGACGATGTCATGGTAGTCCCGGTTACGGGCGTAAACGCTGATCGAGCCGCATTCGGGTCGCTCAAGCAGTTCGAGCGGGTCAAATGGCGGGGTGTAGGCCTCGGCCAGCATAATGACGGAGCGGGCTTCGGGCCAGAGAGCCGTCGGGTCACCGCGCCAGTGCATCCGCTCCTCGAGCCATTTCATCTGGCCGTGCCAGCCGGCATCGAGGAAACCCTGAAGGCTTTTTGCCGAATTGGGCGTGGCATCCGGCCGACATATGCCCGCAGCAGTGAAACCTTCCGCGAGAGCCTTTTCCTTTACTCCCGCGCTGTTAATCACGGTTAAAAATCCAGGTCCGCGTAATGCGGCGGCGGAAGGAGGCCGGGAACAAGGTCAGCCAGGATCGACCGGAATGCAGGACGGGATTTCAGCTTGGAATACCACTCATGCAAACCCTCGTTACGGGTCCAGTCCACGTCATTGCAGTAATCAAGACAGGACAGGTGCGAGGCGGCCGCGAAATCCGCAATGGTCAGGTGATCCCCGGCCAGCCAGCGGCGGTGCTCGATGAGCCAGCCGATATAGTCGAGGTGATACTTGATGTTCTTCATGCCGAGCTTGATCCTGTCGCTGTCGGGATGGCCCGTGCGCGCCAGTTTCTTGTTCACCCGCTCATAGAGCAGGTTCTTGGTAACCTCGTCATGGAACTTGTCGTCGAACCAGGCCGCAAGACGGCGTGCCTCGGCCCGGTCAATTGGGTTCTTCGGCAGCAGGGGCGGTTCGGGATGAACCTCCTCAATGTACTCGAATATGGCGTTGGAATCGGCCAAAACCAGATCATCCTGACGGAACACCGGCACCTGACGCGCCGGGTTCATGCGCAGGAAATCCATACGACGCTCCCAGGGCTTTTCCTCGACAAGTTCGATCTCGATCTTTTTTTCGGCCAGGACAAGACGGATCTTGCGGCAGAAGGGGGAAAGCTGCTGGTGGTAGAGACGGCGCATGTACTGCTCTTTGTTTTGGCGATTGACCTCTTATCATGCCTGAATTGCCGGTTTTCAAGGTCAGCCAACCGGCCCCGGCTACAAAAAACACGCGGCACGACCATCGCGGCGGATTGTTTCGGCCCCCGACTGGATTGAGGCCCCCCGCGACCGGATGAAGCTGGTGCCTGCAACCGGGGAGCGGCGCTTTGGATCGGGCAGGACCGCCATGAGCCTGCTCGACCGCTGGGGCCCAAGATCGGCGGCCGTCATTTTCCAGTAGCGCTGCGCCGCAGCCTGTACGCCGAACACGCCCTCGTCCATTTCGGCCACGTTGAGGTAGGCCTCCAAAATGCGGTCCTTGGTCCAAATGAGTTCGATCAGAATCGTGAATCCCGCCTCCAGGCCTTTCCGCAACCAGGTTCGCCCGTGCCAGAGAAAAACGTTTTTGGCGACCTGCTGACTGATTGTCGAACCGCCGCGCAGGCGTGAACGGTCGCTGAGGGCGGCGCGGATGCCGTCGAGATCAAAGCCCACATGGGTGCAAAAATTGGCATCCTCGGCCGCCACCGCCGAAAGCGGGAGGTAATCGGACATGTCATCGAGCGGCACCCACTGGCGCTGGATCGACCCGAGGCGCAGCCATTCACCCGCCATGTGGATCGTCAGCGGCGGGTTCACGAAGCGGTAAAGGACGACGATCCCGACGCAAAAAAGTATGGTCAGAAGGACAAGGCGCACCACGAAACGCCGTATTCGCCGGAACAGGGCTTTTACACGTCGAACAACCATAAGCTGTACTGGCCCGAAACCATGTGGCGGGCAAGAGGCCTGCCGTTCATGGTCCTCCATTAATTCCTGGAAGTGACGCGGGCGTTACCGTCGCCGGTTATTTCAGGGGTATTTCGGTATCCGTCTTGTTTGCCTGGTACACATCCGACATCGCGGCATATTTTTCCTCAAGTGCCGCCACCCTTGCCTCAAAGCCGGCGCGGGTTTCCGGATCGCATGCGCGGATCGCATGTTTGATGTTGGAACTGCTCCAGTATGCGTTTTCCGAATTGTAGCCGCCAGCGTCGAGGGTGAAGACCTCCTTGAGGATCCGCAGATCATGCGGAATGGCGAAGGAATCCCGGCTGTCCTCATGGCTGAAGAGAAAATGAAAATTGTCGTAGCCGCTCCATGTTATCGCGGAAAGACAGAGCGAACAGGGCTCATGGGTCGCAAGGAAAATACAGTCAGTAGGGGCCGGACGATCCTCCGGCGCCATCTCATAGAGCAGTTTTAAGGCGTGCATCTCGCCGTGCCACAGCGGATTGGCCGTCTCATTGTTGGTCGCCGCAAGCACAAGGGACAGGTCGTCCTTGCGCAGGATGGCCGCACCGAAGACCTTGTTGCCCTCCTTAACCGCTTCCGAGGTCAGCGGCGCGATGTCGTCCTCAATGACACCGAGCAGCCGGTCGATGAGTTCGGGATTGGCAGCTTCGGTCAAGGCGTCCTCCATGTCTGCGGGTGCCGTTTACCCGGCCTGAACCGGGCGAACTGACAGTTTACGCGGCTTCACGTCGCACGCCCGGAGCGTCACTGGTCCTTCAGTATGGCTCCAATACGCTCAATAGCGGCTTCGATATTCTCAATTGAGTTGGCATACGAAAACCGCACGTAGCCCTCACCCCACGCACCAAAGCTGGTTCCGGCGACCGTAGCAATACCCGCCTCGTTCAGAAACCGGTCCTGCGCCTCGCGTGCGTTCATGCCCGTGCCCTCAATATTCGGGAAAGCGTAGAACGCGCCCGCGCAGTCGGCACAGCGGAACCCGGGAATTTCGTTGAGACGGCGCACGATGATTTCACGACGTTTGTCGAAAGCCGCGACCATGTCCGTCACCGCGTCCTGCGGTCCGGTCAGGGCTTCCAAACCCGCATACTGTGTCGCCGCGTTGACGCAGGAATGGTCGTTGATGCAAAGCCGCGTGACATCATCGACCAGTGCATCAGGCCAGACGGCGTAGCCCAAACGCCAGCCGGTCATGGCGTAGGTCTTCGACCAGCCGTCCAGCATAATCAGCCGGTCGCGGATCTCCGGATAGTTCAGCAGGCTGACATGATCGCGGCCCCCATAGAGCATCTGGCTGTAGATCTCGTCGGACATCAGCGCGACATGGGGGTGATCCATCAGACCCGCGACCAGTTTGTCGATCTCTGATTTGGGTGTGACGCCACCGGTCGGGTTGGCGGGCGAATTGATAATGATCAGGCGGGTTTTGTCCGTGATCTGGCCCAGAACGGCGTCGGCATCAAAGGCAAAACCGTTTTTTTCCTCAAGCGCGATCGGAACCGGCGTCGCGCCGGAATAGCGGATGACGCTTTCGTAAATCGGGAAGCCAGGGTTTGGATACATAATCTCCGCACCGGGTTCACCGAACATCAGAACGGCGAAGAACATCGTGGGTTTGCCGCCTGGCACCACCACCACGTTATCGGGGTTGACCTCCGCTCCGTGCCGGCGGTGCAGGTCGGCGGCCACCGCCTCGCGCAACGCGGGGATGCCGTTGGCCGGAGTATAGCCGTGATGGCCGTCCCGAAGCGCCTTGATGCCCGCCTCAACAATGTTGTCCGGCGTGCGAAAATCGGGCTGACCAATGCCGAGATTAATGATGTCCCGCCCCTCAGCGGCAAGTTTCCCGGCGCGGGCCAGCACCTCGAAGGCGCTCTCCGTGCCAAGACGTGAAAGGGATTGGGCGGTTTTCAGCATGGTCGAAACCCCGGTATGCAGCAAGTTGATCCTGGCGACTGTTTAAGGCCGGTTTCCGCCAAGGAACAGTACGAAACCGCATTCGAATCGTACCGGAGCCGAACGAATTGCGCCGGGATGACGCCTCAATTCAGTCACACATTAATAACATTTTGGGCATTTCCGCGAAAAAATGCCGTAAAATCAATCATCCATCACGAAAATCTTTTCCAAATGTTAACCATCCTGTCGTAGAACCGTCCCACGACCCCGTCAGCAAACCCCGAAATTTGGGAGCACGATACGAAGATGTTCAAGACAATCATGCTATCCAGTTGCGTATCAGTACAGGGTGAACTTGTAGAGGATCTCGGCAACGGCGAAGTCGTCGTGCGCGATGGTCCGACGATTTACCGCGGCCGCGTAATGGGTCGCGTTGAGGGCAGCGACCAGACCGTTGCCACGACAAAAACAGCACGCCGGAAAGCCGTATAAGGCGCTTCGGCTTTACTGCCGGTTCCCACATCCGACCAAACGAGCGGACTCGAACCGACCGGCAGGTAGTGAAGCCGAACCGCTCCGGGCTCTAGGCCTTAGGTTCGGCCCAGCCTGAAAGTTCGGATTTCAGTATATCGACCATCATCGCGATATGTGATTCGTCGCTGTTGAGGCAGGGGATGTAGGTGAACTCCTGCCCCCCGGCCTCAATGAAGCTGTCACGGATTTCCTCGCTGATTTCCTCAAGCGTCTCAACGCAGTCGGACGAGAATGCCGGCGCCATGATGGCAATGTTCTTTTTGCCCTCTTCCGCCAGTTTCGCGACCTCCTCAACCGTGTAGGGCTGAAGCCATTCCTCGGAGCCAAAGCGGGACTGGAAGGTGATGACCACCTCGTCCTCCGCAAATCCAAGACGTTCCCGCACAAGCCGCGTCGTTTTCTGACACTGGCAGTGGTACGGATCGCCCTGCATAAGGTAGCGGACCGGCATCCCGTGGTAGCTGACGACCAGGGCATCCGGTTTTTTGTCGAGTTCCGCATATTTCCGCTCAACCGACTGCGCCAGCGCCTCAATATAAAGCGGGTGATCGCAGTAGGACGGCACGGTCCGCATCGGCGGCTGCCAGGTCGCCTTCATCAGAGCGCGAAACGCCTCGTCATTGGCCGTGGCCGTGGTCGTTGCGGAATATTGTGGATAGAGCGGGAAGAACACGATTTTGCCGCAACCCTGCTCCAGAAGCCGGTCGATCACCGATTTGGTCGAGGGATTTCCGTAGCGCATTGCGAAATCAACCACGATGCGGTCGCCGTACATTTCCTCCAACCGCTTCGCCACCGCTTCGGTCTGCTCGCGTGTGATGGTCAGAAGCGGGCTTTCGTCACGCTCGTTGTTCCAGATGCTGCGATAGGCCTCACCGGACGAAAATGGACGTTTGGTCAGGATGATCAGCTGCAACAGCGGCTGCCAGAAAAACGGCGAATAGTCGATCACACGCCGGTCGGACAGGAACTGGCTGAGATAACGGCGCATGGACCAGTAGTCCGTGGCATCGGGCGTTCCAAGGTTGGAGAGAACAACACCGATTTTTCCCCGCCCCAGCGTGGAATGATCGGGTTTTTGCGCGGCCATCCGCTCGGCGTAGGGACGTTCGTCCGTCGGTGTCTTTTTCATCATATCGACCTGTTAGCGGCTCGGTTCCGCTGTGGCAATCGGCGCTGTGTTCAACTTATCTCAAGACCCTTTGCCGGCCTTTTCCCCGGCGCTCAGTTCCGGCACGCCCAGCGCGTCCGCAAGTCGCCCCGCGGCGGACCCCGGGCGAAGGGGTTTTTGCTGATCCGGTGATGGTGACCAGCCGGTCAGATAAACCAGTTCAAAAGTGGCCGGGATCAGACCATCCTCACCGCCGAACCGTTCCGCGTATATTTCGGCCATACGCATCAGCATCGACCGGCGCAGGGGCCTGCGGTGGCGGTCGAACATGACATTTGTTTCTCCCATCGCCCGCAGATCCCGCATCAGATGCAGGGCGGAACTGTAGCGCACGGTCAGCGCATGGCTGTCCGCCACCGGAAGAGCGAGACCTGCACGCTGCAAAAGGCCGCCCAGGTCCCGGATCTCACCCATCGGCGCAACCCGCGGGCTCAGCCCACCCGAAATTTCAATCTCGGCCTCGGCAAAACAGGCGCGCAGTTCATGAAGGGTTTCGCCGCCAAACATGGCTGCAAGCAACAACCCATCCGGCACCAGCGCGCGTTTGGCCTGCACGAGCTGGCCAACCGGATCATTCGCCCAGTGCAGGGCGAGAGCATGAATGACCAGATCACAGCTGGCCTCATCGACACCCAGGACTTCATCGTCATCGATAATGCGAAACTCATCGAACCCGGCACTGTCGAAGTTTTTTTCCCAGACGGCGCGGTTGGAGGTAACGACAGCGGCACGCCGAAACGTCCTGTTAACCTCTTCGAGCCTTTCTGACATCTCCACCGCGACCGCCTTGTGCAGGAAATCCGCGCCGCCCTGCGCCCTCGCCCGCGCGCGACGGCGGAGGAGCAGATCGCGGTCAAACAAGCGGGGCGGGCTGGTCACTGGCTTTATCCCTGATGGCGGTCGAAATGTTGAGGCACGGAACATGCTGGATACGCTAAAAAGCGCAATGATCAATAGCGTGGTGAACACGATCTTCCCACCGCGGTGCCTGGCCTGTAGCGAATCCACCGATGCACCTCACGGTCTTTGCCCCGACTGCTGGAAGGATACGCATTTCATTTCGGGAGACACGTGCTGCAAATGCGGTGTGCCGCTGGTGGGCGAAGCGGGTGAGGATGACACGTGCGAGACCTGCCAGAGGCATCCTCCCGCCTGGAACCGGGGTGCGGCGGCGCTGCTCTACAATGGTGCCGGTCGACGCATGGTTCTGGCGCTGAAACATGGGGACCGGCTCGATACGGTGCGCCCTCTTGCCCGCTGGATGGCGCTGGCCGGTGACGGCGTGATTGAGCGCAGCTACATGATCGCGCCAGTTCCGCTGCACTGGCGCAGACTGCTCAAGCGACGCTACAACCAGTCGGCGGAGCTTGCGCGCACGCTGTCGCGGATCAGTGGGAAAGAGGCACGGACGCAACTTCTGATGCGTAAGAGGTTCACGACACCCCAGGAGAAGATGGACCGGACAGCCAGGGCCGAGAATCAGTCCGGCGCTTTTGCGGTAAACCCCAAGGAACTGGAGCGTTTGCAGGGGAAGGCGGTGCTGATTGTGGATGACGTCCTGACATCCGGTTCAACCCTGTCGGGATGCGCGGAGACCCTGCTGGCGGCCGGGGCGGCGGAGGTAAACGTGCTCGTCCTCTGCCGCGTTGCATTTGATCCATCCATAAACATATAAGCGGGGTAACAAGCCGGGATCCCCTGATGAAACAAGTCACTCTCTATACCTCGCCCATTTGCGGCTACTGCTTCGCAGCGAAAAAACTGCTGTCGAACAAGGGCGTTTCGTTCGAGGAAATCGATGTCGTCCGAAACCCGGAAATGCGCCGCGAGATGGAGACACGATCAAACGGCGGTCGCACGGTTCCGCAGATTTTCATCGGTGAAACCCATGTGGGCGGGTTTGACGACATGAACGCTCTGGAACGTCAGGGCAAACTCGACCCTCTTCTGGCAGGCTAAGGTGATGCGGGTTGGACTGACTCAGCTTTGCAGCAGTGACGACCCGCAGGACAACCTTACGACCACGTCCGCCCTGATCCGCGATGCGGTCGATCAGGGCGCGGAGATGTTGCTGACGCCCGAATGCACCAACCTGATTTCCATTTCCCGCGGACTTCAGCATGAGGTTCTGACCGTTGAGGAAGAGGACGTCACGCTCGCGGCGATGCGGACGCTGGCAGCTGACCTCAAAATCGATCTGCTGTTGGGCAGCCTGTGCCTCAAAGCCGGCGGCGGGGAGGAGCGGTTCGTGAACCGGTCGTTTCTGCTTGCGCCCGATGGCTCGGTGAAGGCCCGTTATGACAAGCTGCACATGTTTGATGTCGACCTGCCCAGCGGCGAAAGCTACCGGGAATCGAGCGCCTACAGGCCTGGAACGGAAGCGGTTCTGGCGGATGCCGGTCCGGCGCGGATGGGTCTGACCATCTGTTACGACATGCGGTTTCCCGAACTGTATCGGCAACTGGCCGTGGCGGGTGCGGAAGTGATCACCGTGCCGTCAGCTTTTACAGTGCCAACGGGACGGGCCCACTGGCATACGCTGCTGCGGGCACGGGCAATTGAGACGGGATGCTTCATTCTGGCACCGGCTCAGGCCGGGGAGCACGGGGCGTCACGCGGCAAGCCGCGGCAGACATACGGGCACAGCCTGGTGATTTCCCCGTGGGGCGAGGTGCTCGCCGATGCGGGAGACACGCCCAACACGGTACTGGTCACGGACATTGACCTGGATGAGGTTGCAAAGGCGCGTCAGCGCATTCCGTCGCTGACGCATTCCCGGGAGTTCAGCGTTACTCTTCCGGCCTGATGCTGGCGGTGACGTAGTTCACCGACAGGTCTCGGTCGGAAATGCTCCAGGACCAGCGGATGGGATTGAACACAAACCCCTTGCGGTCCACCGGGTTCAGACCAGCCTGGGACAGCATCTCGAAAAGCTCATGAGGGGTGATGAACTTGCTCCAGTCATGCGTCCCCTTCGGCAACCAGCGCATGATCTGCTCGGCACCAACAATGGCCATCGCATAGCTCTTCGGGTTTCTGTTGAGGGTGGAGCAGATCATCAATCCACCGGGACGCAGCAGATTGTGGCAGGTGCGCAGATACACCTGCGGGTCGGCCACATGTTCGACCACTTCCATATTCAGAACCACGTCGAACTGCTCGCCGGTTTCCGCCAGTGCCTCGGCGGTGGTGTGACGGTAATCGATGGTCAGACCGGACTGCTCGGCGTGCAGCTTTGCCACGGGGATGTTGCGCTCAGCCGCGTCCGCGCCCACGACATCGGCACCAAGACGCGCCATCGGCTCCGAGAGCAGACCGCCCCCACACCCAATGTCCAGCAGGCGCAGCCCGGACAAAGGCGTGGCCGCTTTCATGTCGCGATTAAATTCGGTACAGATCTGATCGATCACATATCCGAGCCTGCAGGGGTTCATCTGATGCAGGGGTTTGAATTTACCGTTCGGATCCCACCACTCGGCCGCCATGGCCTCGAATTTGGCAATCTCGGCCTCATCAACCGAACCCGTGTTTTCAATTGTGTTCATTCACCCAACCTGCAATTGTCCTTTGGCCCTTAAAGACGGTATAGCGCACGGATGATGGAAAACCCGACCAAAAACGGAACCGGGCCCGCACGAGGTCTCTATCCGCCGATAGAACCGTTTCGCCAGCAGATACTCGAAGTACCTGGCGATCACAAAATCTACGTGGAACAATGCGGCAATCCCGATGGAGTTCCCGTCGTCGTGCTGCATGGCGGCCCTGGTGGCGGATGTTCGCCGGGAATGCGGCGGTTTTTCGACCCCAAACACTACAGGCTGGTTCTGTTTGATCAGCGGGGCTGTGGACGGTCGACGCCAAACGCCTCAGTCGAAAACAACACCACCTGGGACCTCGTCTCTGACATTGAACGCATCCGGCAGGAGCTGGGCATTGAAAAATGGCTGGTGTTTGGAGGCTCCTGGGGCGCCTGCCTTGGACTGATTTATGGTCAGACGCATCCGGAGCGGACCGCCGCGCTGATATTGCGGGGTGTGTTTACCATGACCCGCGCGGAACTGGACTGGTTTTACGGCGGCGGTGCGGGGCAGTTCTGGCCCGATCAGTGGCGCGCGTTCTCCCATATGGTGCCCGCGAATGAGCGTGACGACCTGATCACCGCCTACAGCAGGCGTCTGTTCGGCACGGATCAGGCGGAACAGATCAGGTTTGCCCGTGCCTGGGCGGGGTGGGAAAGCTCGCTGGCTGTTCTGGAGCCGCCGCAGAACCGTGGCAGTCCGTCCGGCTCCTATGCCAGAGCGTTTTCGCGGATCGAGAACCACTATTTCAGGAATGGCGGATTTCTCGCCCATGACGGTCAGATCCATACCGACATGAAACGCCTGGCAGGAATTCCGGGACATATCGTTCAGGGACGCTATGACATGATCTGTCCGCCCGCCACGGCCCTTGCGGTTCACAAGGCGTGGCCGTCGTCAGAGCTTCACATGATCCCGGATGCGGGACATGCGCTTTTTGAGCCTGGGATATGTTCGCGACTCCTTACGATTATGGACAGGTTGAAAATCGATCCGCCGTTGTAAGGCGCCAGGGGCTGGCGTGTTTACCACCTGTTATTACGTTCACAGCTGTGAACTTCTGAAATTGTCCTGCAAAAACAACGATGGCGGATGGCGTGAACGGACTAATCCCAGTCGGTCTGTCGCAACCGGGCCAAAACGTCGCCGCTGGCGTTTTCAAGCGTCAGATTGATACCATCGCGGGTCCAGGTGGAGGTTCCCGCCAGGGTTTGAATGAACTGATACTCCAGCCGCATTTGCGGCCCGGGGCAGGCCATGCGCGTCATGGCACCGGGATTGAGCATTAACCGCCCGCCATCGACGTTCCATGTACCGGAAAAACGGTTGCATCCGCTGTGACCGGCGAGAGCGCCTTCGCCGCGGAACTGAAGCATGGCTTTGGAACTGTCCGGAACCGCCTCACCAGACAGTTCGGTCAGAACCCATTCGCTGCCCGCGAGAGTGCCCTGGTGTTCAGTCTGTGCCATTGCCGCCCCGGACGCGAGCAGTGACGCGAGAAATACAGATGTTCGCAATACTCCGTTCCTCCCTATATTTCAGCGGCAAGGCGGCTTCCCTGGTCAATGGCCCGTTTAGCGTCCAGTTCTCCGGCAACGTCCGCACCGCCAATCACCACCGCATTGATGCCACGTTTCGTCAGTTCGTCAAACAGACTGCGCCGCGAGACCTGGCCCGCGCAGAGAACCACGGTGTCGACTTCGAGCAGTCTGCGGTTCCTGCGGTCCGGGCCGTCGCTCAGTACGAGGCCCCTATCATTGATTTCCTCATAATTGACACCCGCCTTCATGCGCACGCCTTTGGAGCGCAGGGAGAGGCGGTGGATCCAGCCCGTGGTTTTGCCGAGGCCCTTGCCGGGTTGGGTGGACTTGCGCTGAAGCAGGGTAATTTCCCGGGCGGCCGGTTCATGGCTCGCACCCTGCTCCGCCAGACCACCGCGGCTGTCCTCAGGATCATGCACGCCCCATTCGCGAAGCCACAGGTCCAGATCCTCGGTCGGTGATACGCCCTCATGGGAAAGGTATTCCGACACGTCAAATCCAATGCCCCCGGCCCCGATCACCGCGACGCGGCGGCCAACCTCCGCCCCGCCCCGCAGAACGTCGACATAGCCAACCACGTTGGGACCGTCCTGACCCGGGATTTCCGGATCGCGGGGATCGACGCCGGTGGCCACGATGACGAGGTCAAATTTGGCAAGCGTGTCCGGGTCGGGCTCAACACCCAGTTGCAGATCAATGGACGATGCCCGCACGGCCCGGTCGTAGTACTCGACAAGCCCGATAAACTCCTCCTTGCCGGGAATTTTCTTGGCCATGTTCAGCTGACCGCCGATCTGACTGTCCCGGTCATAGAGCGTGACGCTATGGCCGCGTTCATTCGCTACCAGCGCCGCCGACAGCCCGGCGGGGCCGGATCCAACGACGGCAATGTTTTTCGGCACCTCGACCGGATCGTAGACAAGTTCGGTCTCGTGTGCGGCGCGCGGATTGACCAGACAGGATGAGATTTTCATCTGGAAGGTATGGTCGAGACAAGCCTGGTTGCAGGCGATACAGGGAACGATTGTGCCTGAGGCTCCGCGCTCCGCCTTGTTGACGAATTCGGCATCGGCGAGGAAGGGGCGTGCCATCGACACCATGTCGGCGCACCCGTCGGAAAGAACGCTTTCGGCAACCTCGGGCATGTTGATGCGGTTTGAGGTGATGAGCGGAATTCCGACCTCGCCCATCATCTTCTTTGTCACCCATGAAAACGCGGCGCGCGGGACGGAGGTGGCGATCGTCGGAATGCGGGCCTCGTGCCATCCGATGCCCGTGTTGATGATGCTGGCACCAGCCGCCTCAATGCGTTTCGCAAGGTAAACCACCTCATCCCAGGTTTGCCCGTTCGGGACGAGATCCAGCATGGAGAGGCGGTAAATGATGATGAAATCCGGCCCGACGGCCTGCCGAACCTGTTCGACGATGGTGGTGGCGAGGCGCATCCGGTTCTCGAGGGAGCCACCCCAGTCATCCTGACGCTTGTTTGTATGGGTCACGAGGAACTGGTTAATGAAATAGCCCTCCGACCCCATGATCTCGACGCCATCGTATCCGGCCTCGCGGGCGCGGCAGGCCGCTGTTACGAAGTCGGCGATCTGTTTCCGGATGCCGGCCTCATCGAGTTCGTTGGGTGGGAACGGGGAGATGGGCGACTTGATCGGCGACGGGGCGACCGCTTTGGGGTTGTAGGCGTAGCGCCCCGCATGGAGGATCTGCATCGCAATGCGTCCGCCCTCGGAATGGACGCGGTCCGTGACCACCCGATGGTTTGCGATATCGGTATCGGAAAAGAGGCCTGCCGCCCCGGCAAAGACACCACCCTCCGGGTTGGGAGACATGCCACCGGTCACGATAAGGCCCGCGCCACCGGCGGCGCGCTCTCCGTAGAAGGCGGCGATCCGGTTCCAGTCCCCGACCTCCTCAAGGCCCGTGTGCATGGAGCCCATGAGCACACGGTTGGGAAGTGTCACATGCCCAAGGTCAAGCGGACGGAAAAGATGGGGAAAATGCGGATGGCTCATGAGGACAGGCTCCCAATTTGCTTGGCGGCATCCTGTCCCATACGGATGGCGGTGTCACGCCCGTCCGTTGCGTCAACCGGTCAATCCAGCAGAATTGCCGGCAGGGCCGCGCGGGTAGTGTCCGTGAGGTGAAATGCCTCCCAGCCCTCGGCGCGGGCCGCCTCAACGTTTTCCAGCAGGTCATCGACAAAAAAAATGCGTTCCGGAGCGACCATCAGCGTGTCGGTGACATGCCGGAAATAGTCCTCATGCGGCTTTGCAACGCCCATGCGTCCGGATGCGAAAACCCGTTCAACCCGACCGGAAACACCTGTCGCGTTCTCAATAAAAGCCGTCCGGTGGTGTTCGTTATTGGTGGCCAGAACCTGGCGGTGGCCGCGTTCGGTGAGCGTGTCCATAAGCGCGAACATGTCATCGGCCGGGACGTAATCGCGCTCGAACCAGTATGACAGCAGGCCGTCGGCTCCTGGGGCGTACCCGACCTGACGGGCCCAGAGATCCACATGGGTTTTCAGATCAAGCGATCCGGTCAGGATTTCGGGCAGGCGGTCTCCGAACTCATGATCGCTGAAGCCTTCGAGGGACTGGCTCAGATCCTCCTCAAAGGTGTCGGCCCAGAAAAACCTGCCATCCACAACATTGCGGTTTAAAACCCCGTCGAAATCCCAGGCGAGAATTGTGTCCGGTGAAAGACCTGGCATGACTGCTCCCGAGCGGAGTGATCCCGATGATGAGTTTAACGGTTGGCTCTCTGAAGGCCGGTCGCCAGCGATGCAAGCAGGTCCAATCCACCCTGGTCACCGACGCCCGCGCCCTCGAAGCCGAACAGTGAAATGACGGTCAGGTGATCCTCGAGTTCGAGAAAGCCACGCCAGAAACGGCGTTCCAGTCCGGAGATGGGCTGTCTGCCGCCGTCATCGACAAGGACGTACAGTACATCGTTGTTGCGGGTGGTGGAAATGATATGGACCGCCCCGCTTTGGCCACTTCGGCTCAGAAGGGCCCGCCCCTGGGAGGTGCCGATGAACTCCTCGAGATCCTCGAGCGACTGGAGCGTGTCCGACCCCTCGCCACCAAGTCCGCCGGTAGAGATGCTGGTGGTCAGGGCCGCGCCGATGGCGTCCTCATCAATAGGGCCGCCTGCGCCCATGAGCGCGCAGTGGCTCATCAGGACAAACGCGCCATTTTCGTCGATGCTGGTGCTTTGCTCGTCGATGCAAAACCCGCTCGGTGCGGTGACATTTATCGGCTGCCCCGCCACGTTGAGTGTGGTGCGGGACGCCGCGGGCATGCCGAGCGACGCCGGATCGCAGGCCACGAGAAATGCCGCGGCCAAAATGCCGGATGTGAATTTTGCGAATTTAAAGGTCGGCATAGACGTGCTTTTCATCTTTTGCGCCAGGGTGGGTGGTTGCGCCGAATTTGGTTCGACCGACCAGCTGCGCGTATTTCCAGAGTGCGCCGCTTGCATAGATGGTTTCACGTGGGCCGGTCCAGTCGGCTTTTCGTGCCTCAAGCTCCTCTTCCGTGAGATCGACTGAGATTTCCCCGGAAAGCGCGTTGAGGGTGATCATGTCACCATCTTTCAGCAGCGCGATGGGACCGCAATGGGCGGCTTCCGGTCCAACATGTCCAACGCAGAATCCACGGGTCGCGCCGGAAAAGCGACCATCGGTGATCAGGGCGACCTTTTTGCCCATCCCCTGGCCGGACAGAGCCGCGGTTGTCGCAAGCATTTCGCGCATGCCGGGGCCGCCGGCAGGGCCTTCGTTGCGAATGACAAGAACCTCTCCCTCCCTGTAGGACCGTTCCTGGACAGCGGCGAAGGCGTCCTCCTCGCATTCGAACACGCGGGCCGGGCCGGTGAACTGAAGCTCGTTGCCGGACATGCCGGCAATTTTCACGATGGCCCCGTCAGGCGCAAGATTGCCCTTCAGGCCCACAACGCCGCCGGTGGTGGAGATGGGATTTTCGACAGAGTGGATGACCTTGCCGTCCGCTTCGCGCGTGATGACGTCCAGTTCCTCGCCAATGGTTTTTCCGCTGGCGGTCATGCAGTCATCGTGGATCAGACCGGCCTTGCGCAGTTCACGCAGAACGACAGGCACGCCACCGGCCTCGTAGAGGTCCTTGGCCACGTACTGTCCACCTGGTTTGAGATCCACGAAGTAAGGCGTTTCGCGGAAGATGTCGCAAACATCATCAAGGTGGAAATCAATGCCAGCCTCATGAGCGATTGCGGGCAGGTGAAGCCCGGCATTGGTCGATCCACCGGTGCAGGCGACCACGCGGGCCGCGTTGATCAGGGACTCGCGGGTTACAATATCGCGGGCGCGGATGTTTTTCTCGATGAGTTTCATCACCGCGAGACCGCTGGCAACGCAGAACTGGTCGCGGCTCTCATAGGGTGCCGGAGCACCTGAAGAGTTGAAGAGAGCGAGTCCAATGGCCTCGGAAACGCATGCCATCGTGTTCGCCGTGAACTGTCCGCCGCAGGCACCGGCACTTGGGCAGGCCACGGCCTCAAGCTTCTCAAGTTCGCAGGTGGAGAGGTTCCCGGCCTGATGCTGACCCACCGCCTCGAAGACGTCCTGAACGGTGACGTCGCGACCGTCGATGCGACCGGGGAGAATGGATCCGCCATAAATGAACACTGACGGTGTGTTCAGGCGCACCATGGCCATCATCATGCCGGGCAGCGATTTGTCGCATCCGGCGAGGCCGACGATGGCGTCGTAGCAGTGGCCGCGCATGGTCAGTTCAACCGTATCCGCGATGGCCTCACGGGAGACGAGCGACGAGCGCATTCCCTCATGGCCCATGGCGATGCCATCGGTCACGGTTATGGTGGTAAACTCGCGCGGTGATCCGAGACCCTGTTTCACACCAAGCTTCACGGCCTGGGCCTGGCGGTTGAGCGAGATGTTACAGGGGGCCGCTTCGTTCCAGCAGGTCGCGACGCCCACGAAAGGCTGATGGATCTCCGCTTCCGTCATGCCCATCGCGTAGAAGTAACTGCGATGCGGTGCGCGGGCCGGACCCTCGCTCACATGGCGGCTGGGCAGTTTGCTTTTATCGAATTTCGGCGCGTCCATTGGCTTGCTCCCCCGCTGCAGGCTTCGCTTTTTGCGAAATGATTAAGCTGATCCTGCGGGAATCACAAGGAACGCAAGCGGTATTTGAAGGTCGCGGCGGTGTACCGTTTCCTGCCGAGGGGAACCAAATTCATCGTGGCGGGGTTAATTTCCAACCCCAAGCGGGTCGGGTGGATCGAACCGGCCGACCTGACCCAGCCCATGAAAGCAGTCAAATGCCCCTGACCGAGAACCTGTCCATCAACGCCAACTCAACCCGCGCCGATATTCTGTCGAAGGTGGAGCCGGAGGATTTTGCCTGGGCGGTTCCCATCATGCGGGCGGGCTATGCCGGTCGGGGGCTGGTGTACCTGGTCGTGGCGATCGTCTCGCTATGGTCCATGTGGCAGGGCGGCGAGGCGCAGGGCACGAAGGAAGCCATGCTCGCACTTGACGGTATCTGGGGGATGTTGGTGGTTGCCCTGGTCGCCGCGGGGATGTTCGCCTATGCCATCTGGCGTCTCGTGGACAGCTTCTGGGATCTTGAGGCTTACGGAACCGAACTCAAGGGCATAATTGCCCGCTGTGGCATGGTCGTCACGGGACTGGCCCATGCGGGTGTTGGCGTGCTGGCCATCACCGCTCTTGGCTTGCGCTCGTCCTCGGCGTCGGGCACCGGCAAGATACTGTCGGCTGTTTTGCAGGCGCCTGGCGGCAACGTGGCTCTGGGACTTGCCGGATTACTGACCATGGGTGCCGGATGTTACTACATTCACCAGGGCGCTGCGCAGACCTATCGCGAACATCTGTCTGCAAATCATTTCACGATGAACTGGAACTGGGCCCTGCGCGCCGGGGTCGTGGCGCAGGGCATCATCGTGTTCATCATCGGTGGCCTGATCCTTTATGCCGCGATGAAATCCGATCCCTCCCAGGTCGGCGGGCTGGGGACTGTTTTTGAATGGCTCCGGGAACAGCCTTATGGCCAGATACTGGTTGCCGGGCTGTGTGTCGGGCTGCTTGGGTTTTCGCTGTTCTGTTTTGTGAACGCGGCAAACCGGATTATCCCGAAGGCGGCAGACGATTCCACACTTACGATGACTGCCGCACTGAAACGCAAGATGGCGGAAATCTGATTTCGTGCGAAAACGCGTCCCGTGAAACCAGGCTCCCCTGATTGCAATCGCCGCACAGCCTGATTAACTAGGCGTCAACCTGAGCCTGGAAAGAGCGCATGAACTGGATTTCGAACTACGTCCGCCCGAAAATCAACTCGCTGTTCTCACGGCGGGAGGTCCCGGACCATCTGTGGTTGAAGTGCGAGGAATGCGGCACGATGCTGTTCCATCGTGAACTGACGGACGCGCTGAACGTCTGCACGAACTGCCAGAACCATATGGCGATCACACCGCGGGAACGCTTTGCCGCGCTGTTCGACGGCGGCGTTTTCGTTGAGGTTCCGGTGCCCGCGCCGGTGTCGGACCCCCTGTCATTCCGCGATCAGAAAAAATACCCAGACCGGCTGCGCGAGACGCGTAAAAAGACCGGTGAGGAAGAGGCGATGATTGTCGCCGAGGGCGAAATCGGTCGCCTGAAAACCGTTTGCGTTGGCCAGAATTTCAAATTCATGGGTGGCTCCATGGGCATGTATGTCGGCAACGCGATTATTGCCGGCGTGGAGCGCGCCATTCAGCTCAAGTCGCCCCTGGTTCTGTTTTCCGCCGCTGGTGGTGCGCGGATGCAGGAGGGCATCCTGTCCCTGATGCAGATGCCCCGCTCGACCGTTGCGGTGCAGATGCTGCGTGAGGCCGGACTGCCATATGTTGTTGTGCTGACCGATCCGACTTCCGGTGGCGTTACGGCAAGTTATGCGATGCTTGGCGATGTTCAGATTGCAGAGCCGGGTGCATTGATCTGCTTTGCCGGTCCCCGTGTGATCGAACAGACCATCCGCGAAACCCTGCCCGAGGGGTTCCAGCGTTCGGAATATCTTCTGGACCACGGAATGCTTGACAGGGTGGTTCACCGCAAGGACATGCGCCGTGAGCTGGCTACGCTGCTGCGTCTCATGACAAACAACACGCCACCGGTCTATGGCGACCTTCCAGCGCCAACCCCGGACGTTCCCGCCGTGGTAAAATGAGCCAGGGAAGCGACCGCGTTCTCGAACGCCTGATGTCGCTGCACCCCAAGGTCATTGACCTGACACTGGACCGGATCGAGTCCCTGCTGGCACGTTTGGATCACCCCGAGCGCAGGCTGCCGCCCGTCATTCATGTAGCGGGAACGAACGGCAAGGGTTCGACGACGGCCATGTTCCGTGCGGGTCTCGAGGCTGCGGGGAAACGGGTTCATGTCTACACCTCGCCGCATCTGGCCCGGTTTCATGAGCGTATTCGTCTGGCGGGCGGGATCATTGACGAGGACGAGCTGATTACCCGTCTGGAGCATTGTGAAAAGGTCAATGACGGCGCGGCGATAACGTATTTCGAGATCACCACGGCAGCGGCCCTGGTCGCGATGGCCGAAATACCCGCTGATTTCACTCTGCTTGAAGTGGGTCTCGGCGGTCGTCTGGATGCCACGAATGTTGTCGATAAACCTGCGTTGACGGTAATTTCGCCGGTATCCGTCGATCACCAGCAGTTTCTTGGTGAAACCCTCGCGGAGATCGCGTTCGAGAAGGCGGGGATTCTGAAACCCGGTGTGCCCTGCGTCGTGGCGCCACAATCCGACGTCGCCATGGCCGTGATCGAGGCGCAGGCCGAAAAGGTTGGAGCGCCGCTGCTTCTTGCCGACCAGGACTGGCAGGTTCGGGAGGAACACGGCCGAATGGTGTTCCAGGACGGGGATGGCCTGCTGGACCTGCCGCTTCCGAATCTGATCGGGGCGCATCAGGTCATAAACGCCGGAACAGCGATCGCAGGTCTGCGCCACCTTGGGTTCGACGAAGCCGCTTGCGAGGCGGCCGTGACCAGTGCGGAATGGCCTGCGAGAATGCAGCGTCTGAAATACGGGCCGCTTGTGGATATCGCCGGTCAGGATGCCGAGGTATGGCTCGATGGCGGTCATAACCCGGCGGCGGGAGAGGCCCTGGCCGAAGCGTTGTCGCGCCTGCCACGACGGAAGGTTCACCTGGTCACCGGGATGCTGCGCACGAAGGACAGTTCGGGTTATCTTCAGCACCTGGCGACGGTAGCATTTTCGCTGCGCGCGGTATCCATTCCTGGAGAGTCTGCCACGTTGACGGCCGAGGAAACCATGAACTCCGCGCGCGGTGTGGGGCTGGCCGCACAGACGGCGGACAGTGTGGCCGATGCCGTAGCGGAAATCGTTCGGGAGGATCCGACGGCGCGGATCCTGATCTCCGGGTCGCTTTATCTGGCAGGCAGTGTTCTGCGGGAAAACGGCTGATCAGCCGACTGCAGCCCTGTCGTAGACGGTCAGGGTGTGCAGCAGTTCCTGCACCCTGCCCTGCGGCGTGGCCCATGACGTAACGAGACGGATGACCGGGTCGCCGCTTTCCGTGCGGCCCCAGGAATGGAAATCGAACTTCTCACGCAGTTGCGACACCACTGGATCGGTCAGCACGGGAAACACCTGGTTGGCCTGAGTTGGCACCAGTAGCTTAAATCCGGCGGCCTCGACACCTTTTGACAGGTCGGTGGCCATCGCGTTGGCATGGTCGGCCAGTGAGAAATACAGGTTGTCGGTGAACAGGGCCCGGAACTGCACACCCAGAACCCGTCCCTTGGCGAGAAGTGCGCCCCTCTGCTTGACGTGAAACGCGAAATCCTGGGCGAGTTCGCGGTTTGGAATGACTACCGCCTCTCCCAGCAGCGCGCCGTTTTTGGTACCACCGATCCAGAAAATATCTGCAAGCGCGGCAACATCCGCCAGTTCTACGTCAGAGGCACGGACGGCAGCACCAATCCGTGCGCCATCCAGCATCAGCAGCAGATTGTTTTCCCGACAGCATCCGCTGATCGCCGTGAGTTCAGAGAGCGAATACACGGTGCCGACCTCGGTTGCATTGGAGATGTAGACCATGCGCGGTTTGGCCATGTGCGGAAAATGTGCGTTCTCTGCAAGGGCCCGTCGGATCAGGTCCGGGGTCAGCTTCCCGTTTTCCGGCGTCACGGTGATGACCTTGTGACCGGTTGCTTCAATCGCGCCGGTTTCGTGAACGGAGATGTGACCGGAGGTTGCAGCAATCACCGCCTCGTGCGGCCGCAGCGCGCTAGCTATACAAAGCGTGTTGGCGATCGTCCCGCTCGGAACGAAATGTATGTCGGCTTTGGCGCCTCCAAGATGTCCGCGAATGAGTTCGGCCGCTTCGGTGCTGAAACGATCGAGACCATAGGTGGCCTCCTGGCGCGCATTGGTGTCGGCGAGTGCGGCAAGAACCGCCGGGTGTGCGCCTTCGCTGTAATCATCCACGAAACCGAATTTAGTCATTCTGCACCTTTGTATTTTTGCCGGAGCCTCCAATAACCGGCCCGCCAGGGGTTTAACAGTACGAATGGACCGTATGACCGGTGGTCAAGCCGGGACGCGGATTTTGTGCTGCTTATTCCATGGGCATGCCTGCCTGTACGCTCATTTATTAAGATCGGCGCGAAAACTACCGCAGTTTTGGTTTGCGTACAGGTTGCGGTCGCGCGAGTGTGACGATTAACATTTTGTTAACGTTCAAAGCGATCCACGGATCAGTGCCGAAGGAGCAAAGATGGGACTATTTGACAGCCTCTTTAACATTATCAACGACCTGACCTGGGGTTGGGCGCTGGTCCCGTTCCTGGTTGTGCTGGGTGTTTTCTTTACGATCGCCAGTGGCTTCGTGCAGTTTCGGTTCTTCAAACGCATGTTCAGGGTTCTGACCGGCGACGATGAAACCTCTGATCCGACGAAAATCAGCGCGCGTGAGGCGCTGCTTGTTTCGGTTGGCGGACGGGTCGGCGGCGGAAACATTGCCGGTGTGGCCGTGGCCATTACGGCAGGCGGCCCCGGCGCGGTGTTCTGGATGTGGGCCATTGCACTGGTCGGCATGTGCTCCGCGCTCGTGGAGGCAACACTTGCGCAAACCTTCAAGCGCACGACACCGGAAGGTGACTACCGGGGCGGTCCGGCAAGATCGATCATCCATGGACTGGGCGAGAAATACAGATGGCTGGCCGTGATATATGCCATCTGCCTGATTGCTTCCTTCGCCATTGGGTTCAACGCCTTTCAGGGGAACACCGTCGCAGGGGCGGCACTCGACAGCATGTCAATCCCGCGGCTCTACACCGGCATCGTATTGGCGCTGGCAACCGGGTTCATCGTGTATGGCGGTATTCACCGCATCGCGAAAGCGGCCGATGTCATCATTCCGATCATGGCCTTCGGATACATCGGAATGGCTCTCGCCATCATACTCCTGAACATTACCGGACTGCCGGGCGTTATCTGGGACATCGTCGCCAATGCCTTCGGCTTCCGTGAGGCGGTAGCAGGTGGAATGGGCGCCGCAATTGCGCAGGGTCTGCGTCGTGGCCTGTTTTCCAATGAGGCGGGACTTGGGTCCGCGCCAAACGTGGCAGCCACGGCGTATGTAAAACACCCGGTCAGCCAGGGCATCACACAGAGCTTTTCTGTTTTCATCGACACAATGATCATCTGTTCCTGCACGGCATTCGTCATCCTGCTTGGCGACGTATATCAACCGGGTGCGGAAGACGTGGACGGCGTGGCGCTGACACAGCAGAGCATGGTGAGCCATGTTGGCGAATGGGCGCAGTACTTCCTGACCGGGGCCATACTGCTCTTCTCGTTCTCGTCCATCATGTACAACTACTACCTGGGTGAGAACGCGCTGAGCTTCATGACCGAGAATCCGAGCGCCATACACGTGCTGAGGCTGGCGATTGTCGGTATTGTCTTTTTGGGAGCGGTGGCGCCGGGGGCGACTGTTGTGTTCAGTTTCTCTGATCCGATGATGGGCATTCTGGCAGTGGTGAACCTGCTGGCTCTTATGATGCTGTTCCCCATCGCCTTGCGAATGATTACGGATTTCAGGGAGCAGTTGGCGGCCGGGATCAAAAAGCCCGTTTTTGATCCGAAAAAGTTCCCGGATCTTGATACCGACCATACCGCCTGGCCGGACGCCAAATAAGCGAAACAGGCGTTCGAAAAAACAAAATGGGCTGACCCTGGCGGGTCAGCCCATTTCTTTTCCTCAAACCGAAGGCGGACCTTCGAGACCGATGTCTTCAGCGGTTTTCCTCAATCCAGCTTTTCAGTGCTGCCTTGGGGGCCGCGCCGACCTTCGTGGAGACCATTTCACCGTTCTTAAACAGATACATGGCCGGAATGCCGCGTACGCCATACTGCGCCGGGACCGACGGGTTCGAGTCGACGTCAACCTTGGCGATTTTGATCTGCTCGCCATACTCGTCGGAAAGTTCCTCAAGAACCGGGCCGATCATTTTGCAGGGACCGCACCATTCCGCCCAGAAATCAACCAGAACCGGTACATCCGCACCTAGTACTTCTTCTTCGAACGTATTGTCCGTAACCTTTACCGTTGCCATGCCGGCTCTCCTCAATTCGATTTCAGTTCAACCTAGGAACGGGGTATCGCCGGGTCAAGGAGACCCGCACGGTCCAGCGCCCCGGTCACGGTACCGTGCGGCAGGTACATCAGTTCCGCCGTGCGGGTCCACAGTATCGCCACCTCAATTTCCGACCCAGGCCATATTTGTTGCAGCGCTGCCTGATATGCTCCCATTTGGCGCAGAATTGCCTCCGGCACGGCATTTGGGCTTTCTGGGATTGTGCGGTTGCTTTTGAAGTCAACAGCCAGAATTTTGTCATCCCGGATCAGCATCCGGTCGATGCGCCCTTCGATACGGGTGCCATTGAGTTCAGCCACCAACGGAACCTCCGAAAGCCCGTCAGGCCCAAAGAGTTCAGAAAATTCCGGGGTGCGCAGGACGGCAATGGCCTCGGCGACGATTTCATCACGATCGGGGAGACCGTCAGGCAACAAATGATCCGCCACATCTGGCCAGTCTGCCTCGGGATACTGCAGCAGGCCTTCCAACAGAAGATGGACGGCGTCGCCGCGCGGGAGTGAATCGCCCTCACCGGCAATTTCATCCGGATCATCGAACACGACATGCGCGCCACCAAGCCGTGAGGGTGACACGGCATTCGTGGAAGCACCCGCATCGGACTCCGCTTTTTCCCTGGCCCAGGTGGGCAGCTCAGCCGAAGTGCTTTGCGCCGTTTTGCCGCTTTCCAAACGCTGATCGGTCCAGTTGCGGTCGAAACAGAGGGTGACGCCGTCTGAGCCTGGAATCTCGCGGGGGGCCAGTGTGTGCAAACCGTTCCTGATGAGCCCGTACCAGCTGTTGTCTTCGGTATCCTTTTTGCCGCCCGCGCCACAGACTATCAGCCAGCTTTCGGCCCTGGTCATGGCGACGTAGAGAAGGCGCATGTTTTCAGCCACTGCCAGAGCGCGGCGATCCGCCTCGGCGTCGCGCATGACGTCGGGCGCGCTATCGGTAGGGACCCGCCAGGCGGGCTGACCATTTCCAATTTCCATGACCTGCGGAGGGTGGCGGCCCTCCTGACGCTTCGCAGTGTCGGGAAGGAAAACGATTGGAGCCTCAAGACCTTTTGCGCCATGGACTGTCATAACGCGCACCTGGTCCGCGCCCTCTTCGACGCGGCGTTTGATTGTCACCTCGTCGGACTCCATCCACGCGAGGAAACCGGTCAGACCCGGCGTTCCGGACCGCTCGAAGGCCAGTGCCTGATCAAGCAGGGCGTCAATTCCGTCCTCGGCCTCAGCACCAAGACGGGCAACCAGTTTCCGCCGGCCATTATGGCGGATCAGAATACGTTGCAGCATCTCGAAAGGACGCAGAAAATCCGCCTGCCCGAGGAGGTCGGAGATCATCGCCTTGCAGGGCTGCCATTTCTCAGCCTCCTGAACCCGAAGTTCGGGCCAGAGCATTCCCTTGCGGCCATGCGCGAGGGTAAAGAGGTCGTCCTCGTCAATCCCGCCAAGGGGACTGCGCAGCACTGTCGCCAGGGAAAGGTCGTCCGCAACGGTGTTGATGACACGGAGGACAGCCAGAAGATCCCTCGCTGCCAGTTCGCCGTTAAGGTTCAGGACGTCAGCGCCCGCGACCGGTACGTTCGCACGCTTGAGTTCCCGGATAACGGAATGGAAACGTTCGTTTCGGCTCTGAACCAGGATAAGCACATCACCGGCCCGGATCGCCCGGTCATGGCCGGGCAGCACCCGGCCATCGCGAAGCCATTCGGATATTCGGCCAGCGATGTTTTTGGCCATAACCTGAACCGGGTCGTCCGGCGCGGGCATGTCGACAGGATCCGACCAGGGCGGTTCCTCCTGTTTGTCAGGCTTTTCAAGGAAGGGCCAAAGCTCAACACGACCCGGTTTGTCCGGATTGTGGGCGCTGTGCGTGACATCATTGGTCAGCCCCTCGCCCGCCGGGCCGTCGAAAACGGCATCGACAAGGCTCAGGACAGGTTCGGCAGACCGGAAGGAATGGATGAGCTCACACTGTTGCAGACCTTCCTCAAGACCGCTCAGCACCCGGTGAAAATAGTCATTCATCTTCCCGAACGCGGCCGGGTCGGCACCCTGGAAACTGTAGATGGACTGCTTCTCGTCCCCTACGACAAAGACGGTACGGTCAACCTCACGCGCTCCAAATCCGGAGAAAAACTCGTCCGAGAGTGCCTGCACAACCTGCCACTGCACCGGGCTGGTGTCCTGAGCCTCATCGACGAGAATATGATCGAGGCCGCCATCAAGTTTCCACAACACCCAGGATGCGGTGTCGGTGTCATTGAGCAGATGACGCGTGCGGTCGATCATGTCATCGAAATCGAGCAGGCCGTAGGCCGCCTTGCGCGCATCCAGAACCCGAAGCCAGGCGCGGGCAAAAATGTTCAGAGCCGTGGATTTGCGCAGCGCAAGCAGGCCAAGGCGGCGCGGTCGGGCGGCCTCAACCCGCAGCATGAGGGGTTCGAGTGCATCCATGAGTTCCGGATATGCGGTGCGAAGGCCCTTGGTTGGGAAGGCACCAATTTTTGCGGAAAATGGTGACTTCGCGCCCGCACCGGTCAGAAAAACTTTCTCAAGGGTTTCGCAAAGCATGTCCGGCGGCTGCTTTAGTGCGGATGCGAGGGTTTCCCCGGCACTGCTGTCGGTTTTGCCGGATGCCGCAAGCAGGGGTATCAGACTTTCGACCGTAGCGAGATCGCCTGGTAGAACTGTCTCGGCATAAATCCGTTCAGGACTGTCATCCGGATCAACGCCCAGCGCAGCGGCGAGTGCCTGCGCATCAAACTCATTCCCAAAGGCTGACCGGTTTCGGCCAATCTCCTGCAGAAGGCCATCAGGATCGTCACCTGACATATTGATAGCCAGCAGCCGCATAGCCTCCGGATCAACGCGAGCGAGCTCATCCAGCACCGACACCCGGAGCTCGCGGGCATCGCGGTCATCCATGACGGAGAACTGCGGAGCGACACCGGCCTCTACCGGAAAACGGCGCAGCAGAGCCTCGCAAAATGCGTGGATGGTTTGAATTTTCAACCCGCCCGGCGTTTCGAGCGCACGGGCAAAGAGGGTACGCGCCTGGGCCAGACCGGCTTCTGGAATGTCCGCCTGAGCCGCGTCCAGTGCGGTCAATTCGCCACGCAACTCCGCGTCGTCCATCATCGCCCACCGGCCAAGCGTCTGGAAAAGACGGGTCTGCATTTCGGCCGCGGCCGCTTTGGTGTAGGTCAGGCAGAGGATTTTTTCCGGCGCCGTTCCCATCAACAGAAGCCGTGCAACGCGGTTGGTCAGAACACGTGTTTTTCCGGAACCCGCATTGGCGGCAACCCAGCTTGAACGGGTCGGCGTTGCGGCTGCGGTCTGGGCGGCATCAGCCGTAATCATGTTTCTGCTCCAAACGGATCGCCATCGGACCATTCGCCGCGGCGCGACAGGTGGTCATACGCGCCCTCAAAAGCGATGCGATGAGGGCGGAGCCGCGCCACAAAAGGCGTTCGGTGATCCTGATAGACGCACATGAGTGACATGAAACCGTCCCAGACGGTTGTAAGAGCGTCGTGATCGCTTGGCAGAATGAGGCTTTTGCGCTGATTGATGCCGATCAGTTCAAGGTGTGTCACGCGCGCAGGGGCGATTTTCTCGAAGGCTCCGCGTTCGGCCAGCACCGCCTCCAGCGGCAACTGGGTGTGGAAATGTTTGGCCTGCTTCTCGCTGGGAATGCTGCCGGATTTGTAGTCGTAAATGGCAAATGTGCCATCCGGCAAAAGGTCGATACGGTCGGCCTGCGCGGTGAGTTTCAGTGGTTGAGCCAGATCGGGAACATGATAGCGGGCGGAAATCTCGCGATGGAACGGCCTGCCACGTTCGCGCCTCCCGCGCTCCTCCTGAACAAACCAGTCAGAGGCGCGGCTCAACCGCTCCCGCCAAAGCGCACGAATTGCAGGCCAGGGAACCTCCCGGTCGAGCACATCGTCGGTGACATGTAGGAAAACCTCATCCGCATTGTCCGGGAAGTCATCCCGCGTCCGCTCCACGAACTCTTCCAAAACCGAGTGCAGGACAGTTCCCCGCACGAGTGCATCCGCAGCCTGACCTGGCGGGTCAAGAGGGCGAAGGTTCAGGACCCGCCGCGCGTAAACCGCGTAAGGATCGCGAATGAGGGTGTCGATCTGGGTGACCGATAACCTGTCCGGCCGGGCGGCCGCAGGGGGGCGTGGAGATGGACGGGAGGCCGACGGCACATCGCCTTCTGGCTCATCCAGAAGGGTTGAGAGGGCCAGTACTGAATTACCGCGATCGCGGGCGCTCTCGAGTGACGCCTTCCCGATCGGACCTAGCCCGTTCAGAAGGTTTTCAAGACGCAGGAGCCACCGGGACGCGACGGTTGGCGACCCGTCCTCCCGGGACGCGCGCGACACGACCACACGCGGGGCACCCATTGCCTGCTGGAAATCATGTGCGGAAAGACCGATTTTCTGATCGGGCAACGGCAGGCCAATGTCCCGGCGCAGGCTTCGGCTCAGCCATGGATCGGCACCTGGCTGACGTGGCCAGGTGCCCTCGTTCAGACCTCCGAGAATGATGGTATCGGCGGACTGAACGCGCGCCTCGAGCGTTCCCCAGATTGCAAGCCTGCTGTTGGTAACGACAGCCTCTTCGGGCACGTCTTTCGACCCCAGTTGGGAGCGCAGCAGCGCGAGGTAGCTGTGGCGGTCCATCGGGCCGTAGATGTCGGCAGAGGCCGCTAGCTCCTCCACGACAGCCAGGGCGGCACGTCCGGCATCGCGGTCCCAAAGACCGTGGGTTGACCCCGCCTCCGGGCCTTCGGCAAGGTTCTCGGCAAAGGATTTATGCCATGCGGCATGCTCTGCTAGTGGCGCGACATCCGGAGCGGGACTGGACAAAACCGTTTCCAGCCATGTGACCCACGTCACCGCCTCCTCACCCAGCTTGACCGCCCACGCGTGCATCCTTGGCCAGTCAACGAATGGTGCGCCACCCCGCAGTTCCGCCGTTTCAATGCGGCTGACAAAATCCATGTGTTGCCTGCGCGCGGAAGCGACGGAGTTCACCAACGGGTGTTTGAGCAGAACAAGAAGCGATTCCGGCGTCAGTGGCTGCAGAGCGGGATCAGCCAGTAGCAGGAGTAAAACACCGGGCGGGGTCAGGACCAGTGGGCGTCCGGCACTGTCATCGGGAATGATGCCCCACCGGTCGAGTTCGCTTGTGACACGGCGGGCCAGCGTTCGGTCGGGCGTAATCAGCGCCGCGGTCCCGTCTGTTTCAAGGGCCTGGCGCAGGACAAAGGCAATGGCACGCGCCTCAGACCGCGAATTTGCCGCTTCCAGCCACGTAACATCCTCCATCGCCTGAGGCAGGTCATCAACGAGGGCTTTCCCCTCCGTTCGCCACTGATCCGTTACCGGGGCCGGTCGCATGGCGAGAGATACCAGTGCGTTGCGTTCGGGTGACGGTGATTGGGTATCGACCCAACGGGGCAACAGGACGGGATCAAACCCGATCACCTCAGCAAGGCGTTGGAAACCATTCTGGGGATGATCCGATACTGCCGTGTCGTCGGATTGAAGCCGCTTCCATACCGATGTGGGTTGCGTGGCGTCAAAGCCGGGCAGGACAACCGCGCCTTGCGGGAGACGCGCTACCGCTTCCATAAAGATGCGGGTTGCCGAACGTGAACCCGTGGAACCTACAACGAGAACGGGATCCTGCGGTGGTGCTGTTTTCCACGTTTCAGCCCATGCCAGCGCCTGTGCCCGCAGGCGGCCCTGTCCGGTCGACATGCCGGAGCCTGCGACATAGTGGCCGAGTATATTCAGAAATTTCAGGTTGCGCTGCCAGTGTGCGGCATGTTCGGCAGGTTCCACCTGCGCGAACACGTCCGGATCCAGCCCCTCTCCCTGCAGTTCATCGAGAAGGTCACTGAGACTGTCTGCCAAATCAAAAGCTGCGGTCTGTGCGGCCAGACCGGGTTCGGTATCAATCAAACCGGACACGAGACGTGCCAGTTCCAGTTTTCGTTCAAGTGCCGACGTTGGCTCTGGCAGTTTGAGAGGTGCCAACGGATCGGATGCCAGCTCGGTAATCACTCTAATCCGGGGCAGCAGACGCGGGCCGCCAGCGGCGAATTGATCCATGAGTGATCGCCGGGCCCGCTGGGTATTCACCCAGATTGTGATTTTGGCCAGCAGGTGTGGTGGTTGACCGGCCAGGCGCTGATCCAGCCCCGCCACCAGATCGGAAGTGAAATCCGCACCGGGCGGCAGCGTAAAAAACCGCGGTCCGTTGCATGGCTCAAACAGATGCATTACCGCGCGATTTCCAACTCGGCCAAACCAATCCCCTCCGGTGTGCCAACGTCGACCCAGTTTCCGTAATGGACAACGGCTTTCAACCGCCCCCTCTCGATGAGGTGGTCCCAAACAGCATTGAGGGAAAAAACGCCCGGCTCGAAACCGTCGAGTACGGATAACCGAATAATCTGCGCTCCACAGTATATATAGTCGGCATGTTCGGCATCACCCCGCCTGGTAATCCGCCCATCCGGCTCCAAAAAGAAATCTCCGGGACTTTTGTGACCGGTCGCCTTTTCCCGGGGCAGCAGGCAGAGAAGCGCGTCCATCTCCTCATCGTTCCAGGCCGCAGCGAGCGTTTTTAGTGGATTTCCGTTCCTCCAAACCATGTCGGCATTCAGGGTAAAGACACACTCGCCGCCAAACAGCGCCGCCGCGTTTTTCAAACCGCCTCCGGTGTCCAAGAGTTCAGTCTCATGGGAAATTCTGATGTTTGGATCAGCGGTCGAAAGGTGGCTATGCAGTTGTTCGGCGTGGGTATGTGTGTTGACGACGACCTCGCTGATCCCTGCATCGCGCACGAGATCAAGAGCGTGATCGATCAGCGGCCGCCCTGACACCTGAATAAGGGGTTTCGGCACATGCGTGGTCAGCGCGCCCATGCGGGTACCACGCCCGGCGGCGAAAATCATGATTCCTTCAGGTTTCACGCGCATCTCCCGCCAATCTCTTTCGAACCTTTGCATCGGGCACGGGAACGTGTCTTTCCATCCAATCGCCCAATTGCCGCAGTTCCGGGTGTTCAAGGTTTCGCATCAGGATGTTCCATGTTCGCGGCAACAGGTCCAGGTAACGCGGCTTGCCGTCGCGGCGACAGAGCCGTGTGAACAGGCCCATGATCTTGAGGTTTCTTTGCACCGACAGTGTGCTCGCCGCCATGAGAAAATCGTTGTGCTGAAGGCCGCGACGCTCGATGTAGCGCAAAGTCATCGCTTCACGCACCTCCGGCTCGACATCGCGCCTGACATCGTCCAGCAGTGAAACCACGTCGTAGGCGGGATGTCCGATGAGCATGTCCTGAAAGTCGATCAGGCCGATCCTGCACCGCCCCTCGCGTTGCGGCAACCAAATGAGATTTTCAACGTGATAGTCCCGATACACTACACTGGACCGGTCATCCGCCAGGGGAACGAGCAGATCCGAAGTCAGGCTCTCGTACTCATCAACAAGATCTTTGGACACTCCGCCTTCCAAACCCACCGGCAGATACCATTCCACCAGCAGCCGGACTTCGCGCATGAGGACGGCCATATCGTAGGGCGGTGGCGACCACTCCCCATCAAACCCGGTGGCGTCGCACTCATGCATGTCTGCTAGTACGTCAATCGCCGCAGCGTAGAGGTCGGAAACCATATCCGGTGCATTTTCGCAAAGGCGATGGAGCAGATCGTCTCCCAGATCCTCAATCAGCATCAAACCCGTTTCGGGCTCTGATGCGATAATTTCGGGAGCACTGAAACCCTGCTGCAAAAGCCACCGGGTCACTGCCGAATAGGGCGTGGTGGTCAGGCCGCTTTCCGGTGGTACATCCATCAACAGACACTGCTCAGAACCGTTCAGCAGCCTTTCATATCGACGCGCCGATGCGTCCCCTGCCAGCTCGGTTCGCCGGGCATCGCCCCAGCCACTTCGTTTCAGGAAACTCTCTATTTCGAACTGGCGTGTCATATCTTCACCAGACCTGCCTGCGTTAGACAGTCATCCACCCAGTCCCAGCCCTCACCAACATGGATGACCTCCAACCGCCGCGCATCATCCCGATCCTTCACAAACGAAAGCTCCAGACGCAGGTAGCGGTCAGGGAGTTCCGACCCGAGCCTGTCGATCCATTCGACAAGACAGATCGCTTCCTCAAAAGCATCGTCCAATCCAAGTTCAACTATCTCGCCAGCATCACCGAGCCTGTAAAGATCGGCGTGCCAGAGTTCGGTATTGTCCAAATCGTAGGACTGAACGAGCGTGAAGCTTGGGGAGGGAATATCCTCAACGCGACCAAGTTCCGCAAGTCGGGTCAAAATCAACGCCCGGCAAAAAAAGGTTTTTCCGGAACCAAGATCGCCCGCGAGACCAACAACATCACCGGGGCCGAGGTTTTTCGCGATACTGCCCGCGAGCAGTTCGGTCGCTTCCGTGTTTTCCAACAGATAAACAGACATGGGAGTGATCCGCTCGGGCTTTCCGGTTGGATCGTTCTACAGTGCTCGCGCGTGTGTTCAAGTCCGGAAGAATAAACCGCATCACGCGCTCAGAGGCGG
The DNA here is from genome assembly GCA_030427145.1 of Alphaproteobacteria bacterium. Taxonomy (GTDB): domain Bacteria; phylum Pseudomonadota; class Alphaproteobacteria; order Rhodobacterales; family Rhodobacteraceae; genus Amaricoccus; species Amaricoccus tamworthensis. Next base: position 353,523 of record JAUHWT010000001.1, read on the forward strand.
GATTAATTTCGTAGTGCCCCCGCCCTTTTCCCGGAGCGGGACGGACGCTTCCACCGTGAAGCTGCCACCACCGGTGTGCATGGTGACACTGCCCCCGGCCGTTTCCACCATACGGCGACAGAGCGAAATGCCTGGGCCGGAAGGTTCATCCGCCGTGCTGGACGTCGAAGTCGCGGCGCGCACTTTCCAGACAGCATTGCCTTCAACCGGCAGTGCCGAGAGCTCGACCGTTGAGCCCTCCGTCGCCATTCCGGCTGCGGCCAGCCCTGTAAGCAGTGCCACACCGCGAAGCTGGGGATCTATCCCCACCCAGTCTTTGGAGAGTTCCAAAGTGAGACCTCGCGCCTCAATGGCCTGGCGGAGTGGTGGCAACGGGTCCGAGCCGCTGAAATTGCCTGACTGGGCGAGATCCAGAATTTTCTGTGACCTTTCCAGGCCACCCTTCAGATCCCTGACAGCAGCGTTGAGACATTTGTAGGCTTCAGCGTTTTGTGCCGACGGGATTGCGGACATTACCTGCTCAAGCGCCGCCTGAACGGGATAACGGATTTCGCCAATGGCGAGGTCGTTGAGTATTTGCACGGAGTCTTCGGTCGACGGGGCATCCACTGCATCCGTCGAGACCGAAACCTCACGGAACAGAACGAGCGAAGATGCGTCGGGCATTGGCGCAAGGAAAACCTGGAGGTTCCGACCGTCGAGTGTTTTGACGTCTCCAGCCCAACTGGTGCGGACGTCCCCACCGGTCGCAAATTCGGTTACCTTCTCCCAGACCGGACTTGTCTCACATTTCTCTGACCAGATCGCGGTCATGTCGGAGATTGCCGGGCCGTGGAGGCGCGTGGTCTGCTCGACATCCCATAGTTTCTCGAAGGCCGAATTGACGATGCTCAGGCTGCCGGACGCGTCAAAAACCGCAACAGCCTCGTTCAGGTGGTCCAGTGTCGCCTGATTCAGTTCAAGCTCTGAGCGATATTTGCGCTCGAGCATGATTGAGGTTGAGATGTCCTCAAAGAGAAACGCGAGAGCACCCTGGGGATGCGGTCGACCCGTGACCCGGAACACCTTGCCGGAGGGAAGCACCCAGTTTTCCTCATAGGTTCCGTCGCGCGCACCTTCCTCAAGATGGCTCAACATGCGCCGCCATTCAGCGAAGTCTTTTTGCTCCGGCATCTGTCGGGTTTCGCGCAGGCGTTCGAGGAAATCCCGCAGACTTGGCCGCCCTGCAAGCCAAACCGCATCAATCTTTACCAACTCGGTCAGAGCCGGATTGAACAGTCCTAGACGCCGGTTTTTATCGAAAACCGCCAAACCGATTGGCAGGTGCGCAAATGTCTCTGTCAGAGTCTCAACGAAACGGCGCAGGGATTTTTCGGCGCCCACAAGTTCGTCGGCCTCAATAGCATAGCCGTAGGTTTCCCCATTGGCGCCATCGCACTGAACGACTTCATACCAGTGCGGATCCTCGTCCAGCCGGGTCGTGACAGCCACCCGTCGGCGGTTTTCCGAACCTCTTGGCGTTAGGGGAACTTCCTCAAGCACGTGACCAAAGGCATTGGGAATGCGGTGGTCCGGGCCATCTTCCCGGCTGCTGTCGAAGTTGGCACGATAAACCTCGTTGGCCCAGGACACCGTGTCGTCCGGCGCCTTGCTCCAGGCCATGACTGGTGAGCAGTCCAGAATTTCCCGCAGGAATTGGTTCTCAGAACGCGCCACTTCGAGTGATTTCTCCGCATCATGCAGCGCAATTGCGTCTTCGCCAGCCGGTCGAATGGAGAGGAAAGCCGAATTCCCTCGCGGTTCGCCAAGTATTTCTATGGCTGTTCCGTTTTTGCGCGCGCAATAGTGACGAAACCTTGCGCCCTCGACGATCAGCCGCTGAATGTCCGACGCTATTGTGGGACAGTCTGCTGCAAGATGCGACTTAATCGCGGCGAGGCGCGTTTTCCGGACACCGATGCTGTCGAGCATAACGCGTGCAGGATCGGTGATGGCTCTGAGGTTGCTGCCAATAATTTCGAAATCGCAGTTTTCACTGGAAGGATTTTCGACCAGATTCGTTCTTGTTCCGTGACGCAGTTTCCGCTGCCCCAATGCGTAGCCACCGATCAGGATGCAGGTAGCAAACGCACTGACCGAAACGGAAAGTAATGATTGTGGCATTTGCTGAACAAGAGAAAACTGGGAGGGATCGAACGTAGAAAGGCTGGAAAAAACCATGCGGTCAGGACCTGTTTTAAGAGCAGACGGAACAAATCCTGGAACGCTTAATATATCCCTTAAAAAGAACCGGTGGCGACCGCCACGAACGGGCTTGGGTTACGCGACGCAACGCGACGGATTTTGACGGCCGGTGGCAAGCGCTCCAGTCGACCCCGCACGGGCATCGACAGCGGAAGTGAAAAGTGCCTTCCCATAAGGCGTCCAGATTTACTTAATATTCGTCATGAAAGGAAGCGATTGACTGTTGCATTTTGGCAAAACCACAGACCCAAATTGCTTCAAAATTCATCTGCTGCGACTCAAGCCTCTGATTTGAAATGTTTTTCGGGGATTCCTGAATTAGTCGATTTTTAGTAAATATTTCGATCTTATTAATGTTCTGTTCACTGTTTTTTAAAATGATCCCTTCTACTACGAAAACACAGCAATGGTTGGCTACATACTAAATAGATCTGTATAAGGATTTGCCGGCTGCGGGAGGATCACGTAAAGAGTTCTCTGCTTTACTGACCAAAACCACCAGGCTTCCCGACCTGCAGTTTGACCTGCCCCCCGGTGGTCCCTCGTTCATAACGAGAGTCTGCGGGTTTGATTTTGATAGTCATGGGTTTTGGCTTGGGCAAGCGCGCCGGGCGCGGAGCCCTCAAATTGCTCAAGCGCTCGGCGCG
>JAUHWT010000023.1 GCA_030427145.1 Alphaproteobacteria bacterium
GCCCCCACACTGGCCCGGCGCCGCTGCGGTAATCGGAGACTGCGCAGCACCGGGCCAGCTTAGCACCAGGGGGGTCAATTTTGGACGCCGATGAGGGGTTAAGATTGGATGCCGATTGACATCAGTACCCGCCATGCAGACATTTCAGCCGTTGAAAGAGAGCCGTGCCTGCGCCGGTCCGGGGGGTGGCGCACGGAACGCGGGGGCGGCGCAGTTTTATGCTGACGTGTGCCTCTTCCGGTTGATCTTGGGGCCCACGTCGACGGGCGCCGGCCCTTCGGGTCCGGACCGGCGCAGGCACGGCGGGGCCAGGGCCCCTTGTTCCGTGCCCGGGGTCGCGCCGCGACATGGGCTCGAAGCTGACCTTGCCGGTGTGATGCAACGGAGACGGCATCGACCGGACAACCGCCGCGACCCCCTGCACGAGGTCGAAGACGCTCCCGGGCGGGCGGCCTTCCCGGCTCCCAACGGCCTCGTCAGCGGCCAGAAGACCGGCGTGACATACACCCCCCACTCAGGCCACCTGCGACTGCCGCTCCGCGACCACACTCGCGGCATGCCTGAACGCGGCGTCGGACAGCTCCAGATCCCCGGCCCCAAGCGCCAGGCAGGGATAGAGTTTGCCCGGGGACTTGAACAGACCATCCGCGCGCAGCGTGGCATTCCAGAGCGTATTGACCGTCGGGTCGTCGTGTTTCGCGCTGCGGTAGTCGATCGGGTCGCCATCCGTGAACCAGATGTCGAACAGCGTCGGATCGCCACAGATGCGGTGGCTGATGCCCTGGGCCGACAGCGCCGCGGACTGCATGTCGATCAGGCTCTGCCCCAGCTCGCGCAGCCGGTCATACTGGCCCGGACGCCTCAGCACCTCCATGGTCTTCAGCCCCGCGGCCGAGGCCACCGGATTGCCCGAGAGCGTGCCAAGCTGCATCAGCCATTTCTCAGCACCCACCGCATCCTTATCGAAATGCGACATGATCTCCGCACTCGCGCCCAGCGCCGCCAGCGGAAACCCACCCCCGATGATCTTGCCCAGCGTACAGATGTCCGGCGTCACGCCATAACGCTCCTGCGCCCCGCCATAGGCCAGCCTGAAGCCCGTGACGATCTCATCGAAGATCAGCAGAACCCCATGCCTGTCACACAGATCCCGCAGCCCCTGAAGATACCCCTCCTTCGGCGGGATGATCCGCTGCAACGGCTCCACGATAATCGCGGCCACGTCCTTATGCTCATCGAGCAGCGACGCGACGGCCTCCAGGTCATTGAACGGCGCAACCAGCATGTCATCGGCCACGCCCTGCGGGATCCCGGCACTGTCCGGCACCGGCGTGGGGAAATTGACGCGTTTCGCGGGCGCGAGGCTCATCTGCGCCTCCGCCGACATGCCGTGATAGCCGCCCTCGAATTTCAGGATCTTCGGCCTGCCCGTATAGGCCCGCGCCAGACGCATCGCATACATGTCCGCCTCACCGCCCGAGGTCACAAACCGCACCTGCCCGCAGCAGGGCACGGCCTCGACAATGGCCTCCGCCAGTTCGATACCGCGGGCGTTGTTGGCAAAAAACGTCATGCCCTGCGGCAGCTGCTCCAGCACCGCCTCCATGACCTCCGGATGCCCGTGCCCCAGCAGCATCGGCCCCGACCCGATCAGATAGTCCACATATTCCCGCCCGTCCTCATCCCAGACGCGCGACCCCTCGCCGCGCGCGATAAAGATACCGCTGTCGAAATTGCCAAAGCCTGCCGCCGGCAATACCTCGCGGGCGCGGTCGATCCATTCGGCCTGGGTGTGGGTTCTGTGCATTGTGTCAATCCAGTATGAGATCAGGTGAGCCCAGTGCCCCGGCGTCAACGGTGATGCCGAGGCCCGGGCCATCGGGTGGAACGATGCGGCCATTCTTCCGCACCGGCGCATCGGGGGCAATGCGTTTCCTCAGACCTCGAATGCTTCCGCGTCGCCAAAAAGGTGCTGGAGGAAACCTGACGGCACGGTTGGCAAAGCGGTCGTGAAACGGCAATCTCCGTCCACGACCGATCCAACCGCGTAACCGCCAGGAGCACACCCTGACCAACGCCCTGACCACGTCCGGCCTCTTCGGCGACCTGTTCCGCGACGACACCATCGCCGCGGAATTCTCCGCCCCCGCCTTCACGCGGCGCATGCTCGCCTTCGAGGCCGCGTGGACCCGCGCGCTCCTCTCAACAGGCGCCGTCACCCAGGACGATGCGACCAAAGCCCTGCAGTCCATTGAGGCATTCGACCCGTCCCAAACCGACACGCTGGCAGAGGGCAGCAACCGCGACGGCCTGCCAGTTCCCGCCCTCGTCAAAGCCCTGCGCCAGGGTCTCGCGGACGGCCCGGCCCAGGCCATCCATACCGGCGCCACCAGCCAGGACATCATCGACAGCGCCATGGCCCTGACGCTTCTCGCCGTCACCGACAAACTCGCCACGGGCCTGCGTTCCGCCATCTCAGTTCTCGACGATCTGAGGGACCGTTTCGGAGACGCCCCAATGCAGGCCCGCACCCGGATGCAGGTGGCCCTGCCCGCGACGGTGTCGCTGCGCCTCGCCGCCTGGCAACGCCCGCTGGCCGAGCACCTCGGGCGACTTGACACGGTGTCAAATGAAATCAGCAAAGCCCAGATCGGCGGCCCCATCGGCCTTCGCGACCGCCCCCAAGGCCAGGGCGATGCCGTGGCGGCGGAGGTCGCGCGCCTCCTCGGCCTGACGCCCGCCCCGGTCTGGCACACCGACCGCAGTGGCCCGGTCGCCATGGGCCACTGGCTCACCCTCGTCACCGGTACCGCGGGCAAAATCGGTCAGGACATGGCCCTGATGGCGCAGCAGGGTGTGGACGAACTGCGCCTCTCCGGCACCGGCGGGTCCTCCGCCATGCCCCACAAACAGAACCCGGTCCTTGCCGAATCGCTGGTCGCCCTTGCCCGGTTCACCGCCACCCAGCAGGCCGCCCTGGCCCAGGCCATGATCCACGAACAGGAACGCTCCGGCGCGGCCTGGTCCCTGGAGTGGCTGACCCTGCCCGCCATGTGCGAGGCCACCGGAACGGCCCTGCGCCACCTCAAAACACTGCTGAATTCCGTGGATATAATGGGGGAATAATGGGGGTTTGCCCCGGATATAATGTCCGAAAATCTGCCAAAAACAGCCGCTCGCGACCGCAATTTAAGCCACATCGGTCCAAATGGAGCCCAAAACACGCGCAATATATCCGCGGATATATTTACCAATTGAGCCAACCGGATTAACTTTTGAATCGCCCGCGATTCATACCTGTTTACAGGCAGTTAAACTGAAAACCTCATTTTCCGGATGAGAATCGCCCCGTGATGGACATCCGCGCCAAAGGCTGATTAATCTGCGCACCAAATGACAGATCTCACACTCACCCCGACACTCGCAACGCTGCTCTTCGTTCTGACCTGCCTGTGCGGGTTTCAGTATCGCAGGGTATGGAAGGCCGAGGGGCCAAGATATCAGTACTGGCTCTATGGCGTCCCCGCGGCTTTGGGTCTCGCAATTCTGGCGTTTGTCCCGCTCGATCTGACGGGACTGGCCGGTGTCAGCCGGTAATCAGCTGCTTGAGGTGCAGAGCCTCATGCTCAACCTCGGTCAGGCGGTGGTTGATCACGTCACCGATGGTCACCATTCCCACCAGCTTGTCGTTGTCCATCACCGGCATGTGGCGGAAACGGCCATTGGTCATCCGTTTCAGAACGGTCACCAGGGCCTCTTCCGGCGCACAGGTTTCAACGGAGGTGGTCATCACGTCGCCCACCTGCTGCGGCAGGGTCTGACCCGGTGTTTCGGCGAGTTTGCGGACGATGTCGCGCTCTGACAGGATGCCGACGAGGCCACCCTCCCCATCCGTGACGGTCAGCGCGCCAATCCGGCGGTCGCGCAACTCCTTCACGGCCTGACCAAGGGTTTCATCCGGGCGGATTGAGAACACCTCCCGCCCTTTGGAGTCGAGAATTTCCGAAACGTTGGCGTGATGGTCACCCACGGTCACGGTCTGGCTTTTGGATCCCGGCTGCTCCCGGTCCTGGCGCATTGGAGCCTGGTAAGACGTTGGCATGGCTGTACCCCCTTTTAAGGTTCAGGCTATGCCTCACTCTCCATCTGCTCAAGCATTTTTTTGGCCCGTGGGCACTTCATGCGTTCCCGCAGCGGGCTGTTGGGATCAATCTCCTTGTTGCAAACAAGGCATTGATCCGCATCACCAATTGCGTTCAGACCACCGCAGCTTCCCTTGATCCTCTTGTTCATGAAGATCACGCCGACGGACATGCCAAGCATGACCATCGCCAGAACCATAAACGTGAGTGCAAAGGTAGCCATCAGATGCTCCCCTGCCGCGCTCAGGCGGTCAGGTTTTTAAAGGTCGCGTTGGCCGATGTCCGGAACGACAGCTGCGCCGCATCCGGGTCACGCTCGACGAACTGAACCGCCACATTGTGCTGATCCGCGATTTCCAGACCACGTTCACGGCCGAGAATCAGCATCGCGGTGGACCAGGCGTCAGCCAGCATGGCATTGTCCGCCACAACGGTCGCGGAAGCGGTCGTGTGATCCACCGGACGGCCCGTTGCCGGGTCGATCAGATGGGAATAGCGCTGACCGTCGACCTCGAAATAGTTGCGGTAATCGCCCGAGGACGCGAGCCCAAGGCCGGAAACACCAACCACACCCAGAACGCCGCTCGCGGCCACATTGGGGGATTCGATGCCGATCTGCCACGGCAGGCCATCCGGGTTACGGCCGGAGGCATAAAGATCCCCGCCGATTTCAACCATGTAGTCGGAAATGCCCAAAGCCTCGATGGCCTGTCCGGCATGGTCCGCGCCATAGCCCTTGCCGATCCCGGCCAGGTAAACCTGTGCATCCGCATGGGTTTTCCGAACGGTTCCGTTGCCAACCTCAAGCGAGTTTTCGTGCCCTGACATGGCCCGGGCCTGCTCGATGGCCGCATCGGACGGCATGGGGCGCGAACCCGGCGCACCAAAGCCCCAAAGCTCGATGAGCGGGCCTACGGTGGTGTCAAAACGCCCGGCACTCGCGGTATTTACGTCCGCCGCGGCCTGCATCACCCGCGAAAGCTGCGGCGAGGTGCCGGTTACAACGCCCGCCGGAACCGCGTTCAGCCGCGATATTTCCGACGACCCGTCCCAGTTCGACATGGTCGCATTGACCTCCGCCAGCGCGGTGGACACGGCCGAGCGCACCTCGGCCTCCTCAACACGGTTGGAATGGTCCACGGCAACAACGCGGTACGTGGTCCCCATGGAGCGCCCGGCAAATTCTATGATCTGCTGGCGCCTGTAACACGCAGCCAAAGCGACCGGCATGACCAGGAAGGAACGACGGGTGAAGGAATTAAGGGGGCTCACGAGTGCACCTTTCGCCATTTTTGCGTCGACATATTCGAACGTTCGCAGTTTCTTCAACCTCTATATGGCCATTTGCGAAAAAAACCACTAGCAGATTAACGAACACATCCGCGCATGTTAACGAACATTAACGCAGGTGTCGAATGGATCGAAAAGAACAGGATTGAGGGTACGGGACGGTGAAGCACTTCAAGCTGCGCAAGGGTCTGGATCTACCCATCACGGGATCCCCCCGGCAGGAGATAGATTCGTCGGCCGACGTCAGGACGGTCGGCATTCTGGGAGATGACTACATCGGTCTGAAGCCGCGGGTTCAGGTGGAGGAAGGCACGTCCGTTGCGCCGGGGACGCCGCTGATGTTCGACAAGAACATGCCCGATGCGATGATCGTTTCGCCGGTTGCGGGGCGGGTGCGGGCCATTAACCGTGGCGCGCGGCGGAAGCTCGTGAGCATTGAGATCGATATCACGGAGAGCGACGCGGACCCGGTGGATTTTTCCCAGGTGGGCGACGCGGACAGCCGAGAGGGAGTGACGAAAAAGCTTTGTGCTGCAGGGCTTTGGACGTCGTTCCGGACGCGGCCATACTCCAAGGTGCCGCAGCCGGGGACGGCGCCGAAGGCGATTTTTGTCACGGCTATGGATACCGAGCCGCTGGCGCCCGATCCGGAACCGGCCATCCGGGCCGAGGAGGAGGCGTTCGCAAAGGGCCTGGCGGCGGTGACGCTTCTGACGGACGGGACCACGCATCTGTGTCAGGAGGCGGAGACGCCCCTGCCCGGTCATGACCTGCCGGGCGTGTCGGCGGCGCAGTTTACCGGGCCGCATCCCGCCGGTCTGGCCGGGACGCATATCCACTTCCTGGACGTGCCGAGTGCCGAAACGGAGGTCTGGACCATTGGATATCAGGACGTTCTGACGATTGGGCGGCTGATTCTGACCGGGAAATATGACGCTTCACGCATCATTTCGGTGGCCGGTCCGGCCTGTAAGGATCCGCGTCTGGTAAAGACGGTTGCGGGTGCGTCGATGGCGGACCTGGTGGCTTCGGACCTGCCCTCCGACATGCCGGTGCGGATTATTTCCGGCTCGGTTCTGAGCGGGCGTGCCGGTGAGGGCGTCAGCGCCTATCTGGGCCGTTACGCGCGCCAGGTGACGGTGATAGAGGAGGACCGGAAGCAGATCCCGATGGGATGGATCCGGCCGATGGCATCGAAATTTGCGGTGCAGCCGGTGCTGGGCTCGGCCTTTGCCAAACAGGCCTATGCGCTGACCTCGAACCTCAATGGTGGACGGCGGGCGATGGTGCCGATTGGCACGTTTGAGGAGCTGATGCCGCAGGATTTCCTGCCGACGCAGCTTTTGCGCGCGCTTCTGGTGATGGATACGGACCAGGCACAGGCCCTGGGGGCTCTGGAACTCGATGAGGAGGACCTGGGTCTCGTGGGATTTGCCTGTCCGGCGAAATATGAATACGGCATGGCCCTGCGCGACTGCCTAACCAAGATCGAAAGGGAGGGGTAGGTTTATGGCCCTGCGCGACTTCTTCGACAGGATCGAGCCGAATTTCCACAAGGGCGCGAAATGGGAACGCTGGTTCCCCGTCTATGAGATGGTGGAGAGCTTTCTCTATACGCCCAAGACGGTGACGACGGCGGCGCCCCATGCGCGGTCCTATATCGACATGAAACGGATCATGACCTACGTGGTCATCGCGACGATCCCCTGCATTCTGATGGCACTTTACAATACCGGCCTTCAGACAAACCTCGCGGTTGCGGAATACGGCCCTTCCGGCTGGCGGGCGGCGATCATTGGCGGGATTGGCATTGGCTTCAATCCGTCCAACCCAATTGCCAACATGCTGCACGGGCTGCTGTATTTCCTGCCAATTTACATCACCACTTTGGTGGCGGGCGGTATTTTCGAGGTGATCTTTGCCACGGTGCGCAAGCATGAGGTCAACGAGGGTTTCCTCGTGACATCAATGCTTTACACACTGATCCTGCCTGCGACCACGCCTTTGTGGCAGGTGGCGCTCGGCATCATTTTCGGTGTCGTAATCGGCAAGGAAGTGTTTGGCGGTACGGGCAAAAACTTCCTCAACCCGGCCCTGACGGGACGTGCGTTCCTTTACTTCGCCTATCCCGCGCAGCTTTCGGGCGACAGCGTGTGGGTTCCGGTGGACGGTTTCACGGGCGCGACCGCTCTGGCCGTATCGGCCTCGGACGGGTTCCAGGAACTGGCAGCGCGCGGCATGACCTGGTGGGACAGCTTCATCGGGGTGATCCCGGGCTCGCTTGGTGAGACATCGACGCTGGCGGCGCTGCTGGGGCTTGCGTTCCTGCTGGTGACCAAGATCGCGAACTACCGCATGGTGGTGGGATGTCTGGGGGGCATGATCGTGTTCTCGCTGCTCCTCAACCTGATCGGATCGGAGACCAATCCGATGTTCGCCATGCCCTGGTACTGGCACCTGGTCGTGGGTGGTTACGCCTTTGGCCTCGTCTTCATGGTCACGGAGCCGGTTTCGGGCTCGCATACAAACCTGGGCCGTTACATTTACGGGGCTCTGATCGGATTCATGGTCGTCATGATACGTGTCGTGAACCCCGCCTTCCCCGAGGGCATGATGCTCGCCATCCTCTTCGGGAACGTCTTTGCACCGCTGATCGACTATTTCGTCGTTCAGGCCAATATTCGCAGGAGGGCGCGTCGGAATGTCTGACAACGACCGCGAAAACAAACCCGGGCAGGATGCGGAGGCACAGTTCACGCCTGAGATGAACCCGCCTGATCGGGACCTTCCGGCCCCGGAAGGTGAGGTTGTCAAAACCGGCGGGTTCCTGCGCCGTTTCCTCGACATGCCCGCCGACAACACCGCAAAAACGGTGGCCGTGGCGCTGGGTCTCTGCCTCGTGGCATCCATGTTCGTGTCGGCCGCAGCCGTGTCGCTGCGCCCGTTGCAGGAACGGAATGCCGCGCTCGACAAGCAGGTCAACATCGTTCAGGTGGCCGGTCTCTATGAGGACGGCATCGACGTGGCCGAGGCGTTCGACGCGTTTGAGCCGCACGTTCTCGAAATGGCGACAGGCGAATTCGCGGACGGTGCGGAAATCGAGGGTCAGGTTCTTGATCCCCTGACCTTTGACGACCGTGCCGCGGCGGAGGACCTCACCCTGTCCGCGCCGCTCGACGACGATCCGGCCAGCATTGGACGGCAGGCGAACTACGTGACGGTTTACCTGCTGCGCAATGAGGACGGGTCGCTCGACAAGGTGATTCTGCCCGTCTACGGCTATGGCCTTTGGTCCACGCTCTATGGCTTCATCGCCATCGAGGAGGACGGCAACACGATCTATGGCCTTCAGTTCTACGAACACGCGGAAACCCCGGGCCTGGGCGCCGAGGTGGATAACCCGCGCTGGAAGGCGCTGTGGAACGAGAAGCTTCTGCGCACGGATGGTGGCGATGGCGAGCTGGCGATTACGGTTGCCAAAACCGCACCGCCCGCCGGTCCGGAATACCATGTGGACGCCCTGTCCGGGGCGACACTGACCTCGCGCGGGGTGGACAACCTCATCCGGTTCTGGCTCAGCGAGCGCGGATTTGAACCTTTCCTTGAACGTGTCAGAGAGGGAGAGATCTGATGGCACAGACCTATCGGACCATGCTGGTCGACCCGATGGTCGACAACAACCCGATCACCCTTCAGGTTTTGGGAATCTGTTCGGCCCTCGCGGTGACCTCGTCCATGAGCGTGGCGCTGGTGATGACCATTGCCGTGACCCTCGTGACGGGTTTCTCGTCCATGTTCATCTCGGTTCTGCGCAGCCAGATCCCCTCCTCCATCCGCATTATCGTTCAGATGATCATCATCGCCTCGCTGGTGATCGTGGTGGACCAGGTGCTCAAGGCCTATGCCTATGAGATCTCGAAGACGCTTTCGGTCTTTGTGGGTCTGATCATCACCAACTGTATCGTGATGGGCCGCGCCGAGGCGTTTGCCATGAAGAACCCGCCGCTCGCCTCCTTCGTGGATGGTGTGGGCAACGGCCTGGGATACGGCCTGATCCTGATGCTCGTGGCCTTTGTTCGTGAGCTGTTCGGTGCGGGCAGCGTGTTTGGCCTGACCATTTTTGAAACCGTCAACAACGGTGGCTGGTACAACCCGAACGGTCTACTGCTCCTGCCGCCCTCGGCGTTCTTCATCATTGGCCTGATCATCTGGGCGTTCCGTTCGTGGAAGCCGGAGCAGGTTGAGGAACGAGAATACCGCATTCAGACCGTGGAGGCGCACTGATGGAAGAGCTGATCTCCCTCGCCGTTAAGGCCATTTTCGTCGAGAACATGGCTTTGGCCTTCTTTCTCGGCATGTGTACCTTCCTGGCCGTGTCCAAAAAGATCTCCACGGCCATTGGTTTGGGTATCTCGGTGACGCTGGTGCAGACCATTACGGTTCCGGCCAACAACCTGATCCTGACCTATCTGCTGGCCCCTGGTGCGCTGGCCTGGGCCGGGTTTCCCAATGTCGACCTGACCTTCCTCGGTCTGATCTCCTATATCGGTGTGATTGCCGCGATGGTGCAGATCCTGGAGATGATCCTCGATAAGTACTTCCCGCCGCTCTACAACGCGCTTGGCGTGTTTCTGCCGCTGATTACGGTGAACTGCGCCATCCTGGGCGGCTCGCTGTTCATGGTGGAGCGCGATTACGATCTGACGCAGTCCACGGTGTACGGCATTTCCTCCGGCTTTGGCTGGGCGCTGGCCATCACCGCGATGGCGGGCGTGCGCGAGAAGCTAAAATATTCCGACATTCCCGAGGGTCTTCAGGGCCTTGGGATCACCTTCATCAGCGCCGGACTGATGGCCATGGCCTTCATGTCCTTCTCCGGCGTTAACCTCTGAGGGAGCGGTAGAGATGCAGACTTTCACTCTCGGCGTCATGCTCTTTTCGCTGATCGTTCTGGCGCTGGTCACCATCATCATGCTGGCCCGCTCGCGCCTGGTGTCGAGCGGCAACGTGAACATTACGATCAACGGCGAGAAAACCATTTCGGTCCCCGCTGGCGGCAAACTGTTGCAGACACTGGCGGCGGAGAAGCTCTTTGTACCGTCGGCCTGTGGCGGCGGCGGGACCTGCGCGCAGTGCCGGGTGCGCATTCATGAGGGCGGCGGGTCGATCCTGCCGACCGAGGAGAGCCACATCACCAAGCGTGAGGCGGCCTGTGGCGACCGTCTGTCCTGTCAGGTTGCGGTCAAGCAGGACATGCAGGTTGAGGTTCCCGAGGAGGTTTTCGGGGTCAAGAAGTGGGAATGTACCGTCCGGTCGAACGAGAACGTGGCGACATTCATCAAAAACCTGGTTCTGGAACTGCCCGAGGGCGAGGACGTGAACTTCCGGGCGGGTGGCTACATCCAGATCGAGGCGCCGGCGCACCAGCTGAGCTACACCGATTTCGATGTGCAGGAGGAGTACCGTGAGGACTGGGACAAGTTCAATCTCTGGCAGTACAAGTCCACGGTGGCCGAGCCGATTGAGCGGGCCTATTCCATGGCCAACTACCCTGACGAGAAGGGTCTGATCATGCTCAACGTGCGTGTGGCCTCGCCGCCGCCGGGCACGGACTTCCCGCCGGGTCAGATGTCGTCCTACATCTTCAACCTCAAGCCTGGGGACAAGGTGACGATTTCAGGGCCGTTCGGTGAGTTCTTCGCCCGAGACACGCAGAAGGAAATGGTCTTCATCGGTGGTGGTGCCGGTATGGCTCCGATGCGCAGCCATATCTTCGACCAGCTCAAGCGTCTGAAGAACCGGGACCGCAAGATCACGTTCTGGTACGGGGCACGTTCGAAGAAGGAGATGTTCTTCGTCGAGGACTTTGATGAGCTGGCCAAGGAGTTCCCGAACTTCACCTGGCATGTGGCCCTGTCGGATGCGCTGCCGGAAGATGAGTGGACGGGCTACACCGGCTTCATTCACAACGTTCTCCATGACGAGTACCTGAAGGACCACCCTGCTCCGGAAGACTGCGAGTACTACATGTGTGGCCCCCCCATCATGAACTCCTCCTGTATCAACATGCTGCTTGAACTGGGCGTGGACAGGGAAGACATCATGCTGGACGATTTCGGCGGCTGACGTCGCCCCCGCCTGCGGTACGTGCGGCGGGAGCAGAGATACCTGGCGTATTGCATGGTTTGGAATTTAAGAACAACGGCTGCCGCGGGATCCTGCGGCGGCCGTTTGGTTTTTGGGGTTGGGTGTTGTGGCGTTTAGGCTGGTCGAGGGGGTTTTGTCGGCCGTTCTGAACCCCAAACAGCTTACACAGGCATGCGGCCCGGGGACGGAACAGTGGGTCTCAATCCTCGCCGGCCTGCTCTTCACAAGGTTTGTTCTGGATCAAGCCTGCACGATACTGCGACAATGACGGCTTCAAGCCACAATTACCCCCCGTCACTACTCACCCCCGGCACTGAACAGAGGGCCTTCAGCCCCGCCGGGCCTGCGCCGGTCCGGACCGCATGGGCCGGCGCCCGTTGACGATGGCCCCACGATCAACCGGAAGAGGCACACTTCACCATAAAACCGGGTCATCCAACCGTTCCGTGCACCGTCCCCCGGCCCGGCGCAGGCACGGCGTTCCTTGCAGCGGCAGGAGTGTCCGCCCGGCCCTTCCGTCACCGGTTGTGTTCCCGATCAGGCCTGTAGCATGTCGACGGAGTGTACCGGCCGATTGATCTTCCATTCCGGTGAACCCATAGTGCGGACGGAACGGCGCCAAACGCTGCGGGTCGCCTGTCCGAGGTGGAGCGGTCATCTGTGTTTGCGGCAGAAGCCGGCAAAAAATGGGGAACTACACGTGTCACAGCCAACCGGGAAAGGGCCCGGCAGCCTTCCTGTTCTCGCCCTGGCCATCAGCGCCTCAATAGCCTTTTGGGGGATCCTCGATCCAACCGGGCTGGGTCACGTGGCGTCGACGGCCGTGTCGGCACAGTTTGCCAGCCGCGGGTGGTTCATCATGCTGGAGGCGAGTGGCATTCTGTTTGTGGCCATCTTTCTTGCCTTCTCCCGCTTTGGCGATATCCGACTGGGTCCCGATGATGCCAAACCGGATTTTTCGACTCCGGCATGGATCGCGATGCTTTTCGCTGCAGGGATGGGCGTGGGCCTCCTGTTCTATGGCGCCGCCGAGCCGCTCACCCATTTTGAAACGCTGCGCCAGTTCTCCCCGGACGCAAAAGCGGCCGGTGAAGCACTGTTCGTGACCTATCTCAACTGGGGTTTCCACGCCTGGGCCATCTACGGCGTCGTCGCGTTGATCATTGCCTATTTCGCCTTCCGTCGCGGCGGCAGGCTGCTGTTGAGTTCGCCTTTGCTGGATGCGTTTGGAGCCGCAGCCTGGGTGCGCGGGCTGGCCTGGCTGTTCGACCTGCTCTCCATTGTCGCCATTGCCGTCGGCCTTGCCGGATCACTGGCGATGGGGGTCTTCCAGATCCAGACCGGGCTTGCCGGCCTGCTTGGCATGGGGGATCCTGCAAACCTGACACTGCCGATTTTCGTCGCGATGTGCGTGGCCTTCACGGTTCCGCTGCGCCGGGACCTCGGGGACGGCATGGCGAGGCTCTCCAATGCCGCCATGCTGATTGCAATTGGGCTCCTCGCCTATCTCGTGGTGCTTGGGCCTACCTCCTATATCATGAATGGTATTGTCTCGGGCTTCGGACGGTATCTGTTTCACGCCCTGCCCGCCGGCTTCTCGACCGTTGAGTTTTTCGGTCCCGAGATCGAAAACTGGTTTCAGGACTGGACGCTGAACTACATGATCTGGTGGCTGGCATGGTCTCCTTTCGTCGGGATCTTCATCGCCCGCATTTCGCGCGGGCGCACGATCCGGGAGTTCCTTGCCGGTGTCATCGTCGTGCCGACCCTCTTTTCGGTGCTTTGGTTCGGCGGATTTGGCGGGCTGGGCTTTTTCGATGGATTGCGTGAGGATGCTGCCCTGTCGGCGATCAACCAGCAGAATCTGGACGCAACGACCTTCGCGCTCCTTGAGAAATTTCCGCTCGACATGCTGACACGGACCGCCACCGTAATCGCCGCGTTCCTGTTCGTCGTAACGAGCGTCGTCAGTGCCGGCTTTACGCTCGCGATGATCGGTGCGGGCGGGGAGGAAAACCCCTCGCCGCGCCTCCGCACGATCTGGGGCGGCGTGTTGGGCGCGTTGGGACTGGCCATGATCTTCGTAGGGGACATCGGCGTGGTCCGTTCGATCATAGCCCTGTCCGCCATCGCTTTCGTCTTTATCGTTCCGGTTCTGGTGATTTGCCTGTTCCGCTCGCTTCGCAGGGAGACCGGCTCTTGATGGGGGAAACACTGGATACCGTGCTGAACCTTATCGTATTTGCCTATATTGGCATTCTGATCTGGCTGGCGCTCAAACCGGATCCGTGAGTTTCGGCCCGGCATTTCGGTGCGCGGGGACCCAACCAACGCGACATTGCCGGACGTTTTCGCGTTTTTCGAAGCGATTCTGGGGCGTTTGCAGCGTACGGAGGTGGGTGTGGCGCGCAACGGGGGCGAACAGTGTTCCGGGAAAGCGTGCGTGGGTGGAACGGGTGTGCGTGTGCCGCGGCCAAGGTCGCGACGGCTTCCCTAATTGGGTTCGGGCCTGTTGAACGCCAGGGCGGCGGGCTCTAATTTCACTTTAACAACAGGCGATTGACCGGTATTTCGGTTCCGTGCCGGGGGGACTTGCACAATTCTCCGACCGGCGGAGTACGGACAAAGGAGCGAATGCGATATGAGCCTTCGAATTAACGACACGATCCCGAACCTGACCGTGACGACCGATCAGGGTGAGTTCAAACTGCACGATTTTGTTGGCGACAGCTGGGCGATTTTGTTTAGCCACCCGAAGGATTTCACGCCGGTCTGCACGACCGAGTTTTCCGCCGTGGCGCAGCTGGCCGATGAGTGGGAAAAGCGCGGCACCAAGGTGATTGGCGTATCCGTGGATGGCGTTGAGGACCACAAAAAGTGGAAGAACGACATCAAGACCTTTGGCGGTGCCGAGGCCGGGTTCCCGATCATTGCCGATGACGGGCTGGAAGTGTCCAAGGCTTTCGACATGCTGCCGGCGGATGCGTATCTGCCTGATGGCCGGACACCGGCGGACAGCGCGACCGTGCGGGCCGTGTTCATCATTGGGCCGGACAAGCAGCTGAAACTGTCCATGACCTATCCGATGACGGTGGGCCGGAACTTTGCCGAGATCCTGCGCGCGCTTGACGGGTTGCAGACCTCGACAGGCAAGGGTGTGGCGACGCCCGCAAACTGGACGCCGGGGGGTGACGTGATCATTCCCGCATCGGTCAGCGACGAGGACGCATCGAAGAAATTCGGTGAGTTCAAAACGGTCCTGCCCTACCTGCGCACGACCAAAGACCCCGCGTAAAGAGTACCGGACTCCGGAAAGGACAGCTCCATGAACGAAGCCGCCCGAATTCATGCCGTGGCAGATGCGGCCGGCGAGGGGCCGACGGTATTTACCGCGGCCAACAAATGGCTGGAGGACCAGCCTGCGGAAGTCCGCATCGCCTGGGCGCAGAAGAACCTGCCCCGCGATCACGTTCTGTCGTCGAGTTTTGGAATTCAGTCGGCGGTGATGCTTCATCTGATGACGCAGGCGATGCCGGACATTCCGGTGCTGCTGTTCGATACGGGCTATCTCTTTCCGGAGACCTACCGGTTTATTGACGAGCTGACCGAGCGGCTGAACCTCAATCTCAAGGTCTTCCGGGCGGAGATGACCCCTGCCTGGCAGGAAGCCCGGTTTGGGCAGCTCTGGGAACAGGGCGAGGAAGGGCTGAAGCGGTACAACACCATCAACAAGGTTGAGCCGATGCAGCGGGCCATGACCGATGTGGGTGCCGGCACCTGGTATAGCGGGCTCAGGCGCGTGCAGTCGGACAGCCGCAGCGAGCGCAAAATCCTGGAGTTTCAGCATGGCCGGGTGAAGTTCCACCCGATCGTGGACTGGACCAACCGGGACGTGCATTTCTATCTCAAGCGGCATGACCTGCCCTATCATCCGCTCTGGGAGCAGGGTTATGTGAGCGTGGGCGACACGCACACGACGATGAAGCTTGAGGACGGGATGCGCGAGGAGGACACGCGGTTTTTCGGGATGAACCGGGAATGCGGTCTCCATGTGGAGACGCGCACGGGCTGACGGCAGTTCGGTTTGGTATTGGATGGGAAGTCCGGCCTGGTTTGGCCGGACTTTTTTGTTGTGCCTGGGCGGTACCTACGCGGCCTGTGGCTGGGCGCGGTTGAACATGCCGAAGAGGTCGCGCGGGTCGTCTGGGTCAGCAATCATGTCGAGTTGGTCGAAGAAGCGGGTTCCCTCGATTGCGCGGGCGATGTAGCGCAGGGCGCTGAAATCCTCGATGGCGAAGCCCACGCTGTCGAAGAGGGTGATCTGCCGGTCATCGGTGCGTCCGGGGGCCTCGTCCCCGATCACCTGCCAGAGTTCAGTGACGGCGTGGTCGGGGTCGAGCTGCTGGATTTCGCCCTCGATGCGGGTCTGGGGCGGGTATTCCACGAAGATCGATGAGCGCAGCAGAATGTCGCGGTGGAGTTCGGTCTTGCCTGGGCAATCGCCGCCGATGGCGTTGATGTGGACGCCCGCGCCGACCATGTTGTCGGTCAGGATTGTCGCGTACTGTTTGTCTGCGGTGCAGGTGGTGATGATTTCGGCGCCTTCCATCGCCTCCTCACCCGAGCGGCATTTTACGACGGTCAGGCCGCTTTGCGCGAGGTTTTTGGCGCAGCGTTCGGTTGCCGTGGGGTCGATGTCGTAAAGGCGTACGGTGTCGATGCCGCAGACCGCCCGGAAGGCCAGGCACTGGAACTCGGACTGGGCGCCATTGCCGATCATGGCCATGGTGCGGGCACCGCGTGGCGCGAGATGTCTGGCCGCCATGGCACTGGTCGCGGCGGTGCGCAGGGCGGTCAGCAGGGTCATTTCGCTCAGGAGTTTGGGGTAGCCCGACTCCACTTCGGCCAGCAGGCCAAAGGCGGTGACGGTCTGGAGCCCCTCGGCCATGTTTTTGGGGTGACCATTGACGTATTTGAAGCCGTAGGTTTCCCCGTCCGAGGTGGGCATGAGTTCGATCACGCCGACATCGGAATGGGAGGCGACGCGGGGTGTCTTGTCGAACAGAGGCCAGCGGCGAAAATCGGCTTCGATCTGGTCGGCCAGATCGGTCAGCACCTTTTCAATGCCGATATGATGGACGAGGCGCATCATGTTCTCAACGGAGACGAAAGGCACGTAGGCAAGTTTTGAGGGAAGCGGCGTCATGGGAACCTCTCAGGCGGCAATGGGGGTACGGGCGGACAGGTGCAGCCCGGCGATCATGCAGCGGACGGAGCCGCCGGCGTGTTCAATGGTGGGAATGTCGAGTGGCAGCAGCGTCACGTGGCCTTCGAGTGTGGCGCGCTGACCGGCGTCGAGGGAACGCAGGGCGCGGGAGGAGAGCGCAAGCACAAGACCGTCGCGGCCCTGGAGTTCGATGGCGTTGCCCGCGAAGTTTGCGATCTGGTCGTGGGTGAGTTCGATGATATCACGCTCCCCACGGCGCAGGCGCTCGGCGACCTCCCGGCGGCGTGGTGCGTCGGGGATCGAGCTGAGACCTATCATGGCAAAATCGGTGCCGATGCACATCAGAACATTGGTGTGGTAGATCGGCTCGCCCTGCGCATCGACGGCGTCGAAGACGACGGGTTCGTAGTTGAAATGGGTGCAAAAGCGTTCCAGCAGGATCTCGCTGGTGCGTTTGGAACGGGCGGCGTAGGCGACGCGTTCGAGGTGGTCGATGACCATGGCGCCGGTGCCCTCGAGGAACAGGCTGTCCTGCTCAAGGCCGGAATAGTCGATGACGTCCTGCACCCGGTAGTCGCGCTTGAGCATTTCCAGGACGTCCTGGCGCCGCTCGGGCCGGCGGTTGGGCGAGTACATCGGGTAGACGGCGACATGGCCACCGGAATGGGTCGAGAACCAGTTGTTGGGGAAGACTGAGTCCGGCGTGGCGGTGCCGTCGTCCTCGAACAGGTGGACCTGGACACCGGCGGCGCGCAGGGCGTCGGCGGCGCGTGTGACTTCCGCTCTGGCGGCTTCGGCCACGGCGGCCGCGTCGGTGGCGGCGCTGGTTTGGAAGTGGTTGTCCTGGGCGGTCAGGGTGTTGGGGGTGAAATGATGGGGGCGGATCATGACGACCGATGCGGGCGCCTGGAGCGATGTACGGGGCATGGAACCTGGTATCCTTCTCGAGAACATGCCCTGAAGATACGCGTGGCTCCTGACGGATTGCATAGCCATGATGGTAAAGTTGCGAAGTGTTTTTGGACATTTTGCCAGGTTCGTGTATAAGATTTGCCATGCATGTTTATGACGATCTTGATCGCAGACTGATCGCGCTTTTGCGCGAGGACGGGCGGGCGCCGGTGTCGCGGCTCGCGACGGCTCTGGGGGTGTCGCGGGCAACAATTCAGACGCGGATCGACCGGCTGCTCGACACGGGCGCGGTGCTGGGCTTCACCATTCGCGCGCGGGAGGACAGCGGGCCGCACGGGGTGCGGGCGATCATGATGATTGAAGTGTCAGGCCAGTCGACAACGAAGGTTATCCGAAGCCTGCGCGGTATCCCTGCCCTGCATCAGCTGCATTCAACCAACGGGAACTGGGATCTGGTCGCGCAGCTGAGCGCCGAGAGCCTCGCGGATTTTGACCGGGTTCTGCGGGAGGTGCGGGGTATTCCCGGCATCACGAACAGCGAGACGTCGATTTTGCTGAGTTCAGTGTAGGGCCACCGGTTGAGGGCGCGCGGCCATTCGGTGGAATGGCCGCCGCGTTGAGGGTGCTTATCCCTCGCCCTGGGCCTTGCGTTTCTGGAGCATCACGAGGGCCAGGAGGGTCATGACGACGCCGGACATCAGGTAGATCGTGGTGGCCCAGAGGCCGAACTGCCAGGCGAGGAAGAGCCCGACCAGCGGCGCGAAGGCGGCGCCGAAGAGCCAGGAGAGGTTCGTCGCAAGGGCTGAGCCGGAATAGCGGTATTCAGGCCGGAAGCGGTTCGGCACGATGGAACTGGACTGGCCATAGGACAAGCCCAGAACGATGAAGCCGAAGATGATGTAGATAGCCGGTGCGGATTCGACGGTTGTGATCGTCAGGCACAGGGCGGTGATGAGACCGCAGCTGAGGAACAGAACCGTGCGCTTGGTGAAGCGGTCGGCGAGGATGCCGGAGACGATGACCGCGCCAATCGCAAGGGTGCCGCCCACAAGCTGCAGCATCAGGATGTCCGAAATGGGCCGCTCGGTGAAGAGCAGCGAGTAGCTGAGCGGGAAGACCGTGACCATGTGGAACAGGGCGTAGCTCGACAGCGGCAGAAGCGCGGAGAGCAGAATGGTCCGCCATTCGTTCGGGATCAGCGTGCGCGGCGGAGCGGAGCGCAGGAGTGTCTCGTCATCGCGCACGAAATCTGTGGTCAGCAGGCGCAGCCGGGCAAAGAGCGACACCACGTTGACGGCCATGACCGCGAAGAAGGCGAAACGCCACCCGTATGAGTAGAACTCCTCCTCGGTCAGGAAGCCGGTGAGGACGTAGAAGAGCGCGGCGGCAACACAGAAGCCGATGGGGCCGCCAAGCTGTGGGACCATGCCGTAGAGGCCCTCGCGTTCTTTCGGGGCGACGGCCTTGAGCTGGAGCGTGATGCCGTCCCAGGCGCCACCGATGCCAAGGCCCTGGATAATGCGGAACACGGCGAGCAGGACGGGGGCCATGATTCCGATCTTCTCGTAGGTCGGAAGTAACCCGATTGTGACCGTGGATGTGCCCAAAAGCATGAGTGCGAGGGTGATTTTTCCGGCCCGTCCGATTTTGCGCTGAATCTCACGACCGAGGAAACTGGCGACCGGCCGGGCGAAGAATGCAAGCGAGAAAATCGCGAATGACCACAGCGTCCCCACGACCGGATCGAGGTGCGGGAAGAAGATGACCGGAAAGACAAGAGCGGACGCTATCGCATAGACAAAAAAGCCAAAAAAGTCGGTGACGCGTGCCATGACGACCGTGATTACCACGTCGTCCAGTGTCACTTCCTGATGTGTCGATGCATTGCCGTAAGACATGTTCAGGCTCCGTGTTAGACCCTCAGCATAGAGGAAAACGGCTCACGGTCTTGTGTCAACCTCTGGCGTTTTCCCCGGTAACAATTGCACTGCAGCATATTGCCCGCAAAGTCCAGCACGGCTATGTCTGTCAAGCGCTGCAACACGGTTGCGCGACATTGCGCTGACCCGGCGATAAAACAAGCTGAGAGGGGCAGAGAATATGCGTTTAGCCCGCTTTGGACTTCTGGCGATCTGTGGTGTGCTGCTTTCGGGCTGTGACCTGGTGCTGTTCAACCCGTCAGGTGACGTGGCCGCCCAACAGGGCGATCTGATCATCTATGCGACCGTTCTCATGATGATCGTGATCTTGCCTGTTATGGCGCTGACGGTCTTTTTTGCGATCAAGTACCGCAAGGACAATGAGGAAGCGACCTACGAGCCGGAATGGAGCCATTCGGTCAGCCTTGAGATCGTTGTCTGGTCCGTGCCTCTGGCGATCATCATCTGTCTTGCCGGTCTGACCTGGGTGGCGACGCACAGGCTTGAGCCCTACAACGATCTGCCGCGGATCACTGCCGAGAAGGCGATTGATCCGAACGTGACGCCGCTTCAGGTGCAGGTGGTGGCGCTCGACTGGAAATGGCTGTTCATCTATCCCGAGCAGGGCATTGCCACGGTCAATGAGGCCGCGGTTGTGGTGGACCGTCCGGTGGAGTGGAAGATTACCTCCAACACCGTGATGAATGCGTTTTACGTGCCGGAAATGGCCGGGATGATCTATGCCATGGGCGGGATGGAGACCGAGCTGAATGCGGTGATGAACGCGTCCGGAACGTTTGAGGGCTTCTCCGCCAATTACAGCGGCAACGGCTTTTCCCATATGCGGTTTGACCTGCAAGCATTTGAGGAGGACGGCTTTGACGAGTGGGTCGCGAAGGTGCGTGACGGTGGTCCGATGCTTGATCGGGCTGCGGTGAACGTGCTGGAAAATCCAAGCGTCGACCATGACGTCGAATACTATGGCGAGGTTGAGGACGGTCTGTGGAACCTGATCCTCAACATGTGCACGGGGCCGAATGACCTCTGCCTCAATGACATGATGATGGTCGACGCGCTTGGTGGTGGCGGTATTGACGGGCTGTGGAACCGCGAGATGTACCGGGGCCTCTGCACCGCCGATGACCCGCAGGCGATTTTCGCGATCCTGCGCCCCGATCTTGTGGAGCGTGGGCCGGAAATCCTTCAGTCGATGGTCCTGGATGCGGATACCGATCCGCTTCCTCCCCTCAACTCAATTCCGCAGGCGAACTGACACATGGCAACATCCCCCGTTACCGAGACGGCTGAACATGCCGCAAGTACACTCGCACAGGTCAGCCCGGTCTTTGGCAAGCTGACCTGGGACATCTTCCCGTTTTACGACCCGATCATTTTTGCGACGTTCATCGGCACCTGTGTTCTGGGTGCGGTGATTGTCGGTCTGGTCCTTTACTTCCGTCTGCTGCCGTATCTGTGGAACGAGTGGTTTACCTCGATTGACCACAAAAAGATCGGGATCATGTACATGATCCTGGCGACGATCATGCTGGTGCGTGGGTTTGCCGATGCGCTGCTGATGCGGGGTCATCAGGCCTTGGCCTCGGCGGGGTATGTGGGCTACCTGCCCGCCTATCACTACGACCAGGTGTTTACCGCCCATGGCGTGATCATGATCTTCTTCGTGGCCATGCCGTTTGTGACCGGGTTCATGAACTACGTAATGCCGCTGCAGATCGGCGCGCGGGATGTGGCGTTTCCGTTCCTGAACAATTTCAGCTTCTGGCTGACGGTGTCGGGTGCGGTGCTGATCATGATTTCGCTCTTTGTGGGTGAATACGCCGCTACCGGCTGGCTGGCCTATCCGCCGCTTTCAGGGCTGGAGTTTAGTCCAGGGGTGGGGATGGATTACTACCTGTGGTCGCTCAACATTGCGGGGATCGGTACGACGCTGTCGGGGATCAACCTCGTTGTGACGCTGGTGAAGATGCGGGCGCCGGGAATGACCTGGATGAAGATGCCCATCTTCTGCTGGACCACGCTTTGTACCAACGTTCTTATCGTGGCAACCTTCCCGGTTCTGACCGCGACGCTCGCTCTGCTGACGGCAGACCGGTATCTCGGCACCCATTTCTTCACCAACGATATGGGTGGCAATCCGATGATGTATGTGAACCTCATCTGGATCTGGGGTCACCCGGAGGTTTACATCCTCATCCTCCCGATTTTCGGTATCTTCTCGGAAGTTGTCGCGACTTTCTGCCGCAAACGGCTGTTTGGGTATACCTCGATGGTTTACGCGACCTGCGTGATCACGATCCTGAGCTACCTCGTTTGGCTGCACCACTTCTTCACGATGGGTGCGGGTGCGGACGTGAACTCGTTCTTCGGTATCACGACCATGATCATCTCGATCCCGACGGGGGCGAAGCTCTTCAACTGGCTGTTCACCATGTACAAGGGCCGCATCCAGTACGAGCTTCCGATGATGTGGACCGTGGCGTTCATGCTGACCTTCGTTATCGGGGGCATGACCGGTGTTCTGCTCGCGGTGCCGCCGGCGGATTACGTGCTGCACAACTCGCTCTTCCTGGTGGCGCATTTCCACAACGTGATCATCGGTGGCGTGGTTTTCGGGATCTTTGCCGGGATCAACTACTGGTGGCCCAAGGCCTTCGGGTTCCATCTGGACCGTTTCTGGGGGCTGGTCAGCTTCTGGGGGTGGGTTGTCGGGTTCTGGGTTGCGTTCATGCCGCTCTATCTGCTGGGTCTGATGGGCGTGACGCGCCGGCTGAGCCAGTTTGAGGACACGATCTATGCGGGGTACTTCTTTACCGCCCTCATCGGGGCGCTGCTGGTGGCCGTGGGTCTGTTGGCCTTCATCGTTCAGATCGTGGTGTCGATCATGAAGCGCGAGCAGCTGGCCGTTGATGGTGATCCGTGGGATGCGCGGACGCTGGAATGGTCGACGACGTCGCCGCCGCCCTACTACAACTTTGCCTTCAACATGAATGTCTACGAGATCGACGCGTGGCATCACATGAAGGCCAATGGCGCGAAACCGCCGCAGGACGGGTTCCAGCCCATTCACATGCCCCGTTACACGGCGAGCGGAATCATCATCTCCGGGTTCATGACGGTGATGGGATTTGCCCTGGTATGGCATGTGTGGTGGCTGGCGCTGATTACCTTCGTGGCGTCGCTGGCCTGGGGGATCGGGCACACGTTCAACTACAAACGTGACTACTACGTGCCCGCCGACGAGGTTCGAGCGATCGAGACCGGCACGGGCGTGGTGAGACCGGCGGAGTAAGGGGACATGGCAACACATACCTCGAACGCGCCGGACGGCGATTACGAGTTCTACGTCGTCGAGGACGACCATCACGACGGGGAGCATCACCACGAAACCGGCACCATGCTTGGCTTCTGGATCTATCTGATGAGCGACTGCCTGATTTTTGGCATCCTCTTCGCGATCCATGCCGTGGTGGGCACGAACTATGCCGCAGGCCCCTCGCCCGCCGATCTGTTTGAGATCGACAAGATCCTGTTGGCGACGGCGTTTCTGCTGCTGTCGTCGATCACCTACGGGTTTGCCGTGATCAACATGCAGCAGAAGAACCAGTCGGCCATGATGAAGTGGCTGGCGGTGACGGGGCTGTTTGGTCTGGGCTTCCTGGGGCTGGAGCTGCTCGAGTTCTCGCATCTGTGGCATATCGGGGCCGGACCGGGCGCGAGTGCGTTCCTGTCTTCCTTCTGGATTTTGGTGGGCACGCACGGTCTTCACGTGACGGCCGGGTCGATCTGGCTGGTGGTGCTGATGGTTCAGGTGTCGATGCACGGTCTGACCGAGGCCAATGTGCGGCGGGTTTTGTGCCTGAGCCTGTTCTGGCACTTCCTTGACCTGATCTGGATTGGCGTCTTTTCCTTTGTTTATCTGACCGGGGTGCTTCTATGAGTTCCGAGAGTCACGGTTCCTACCGCTCCTACATCATCGGTTTCGTCCTGTCGGTGATACTGACGGCAATCCCCTTCTGGGTGGTGATGTCCGAAGTGGATATCAGTCTGGCCTGGGCGATTGCGATCATTTTTGGTCTCGGCGCGATCCAGATCATGGTCCATGTCCATTACTTCCTGCATGTGACGGTGAAAGCCGAACAGGGCTGGCAGGTGATGTCCATGGTGTTTACGGCCGTTCTGCTGGTGATTGTTCTGGCCGGGTCGATCTGGGTGATGACGCATCTGGATGAGAACATGATGCCCGCCCATGAGCAGATCGAAAGGGTCCGCAACCTGCCATGACCGACGATGGCAGGCATGCGGGCCGCCCGCTTTGGGTGGACCTGGTCATTCTTGCCCTCGCTTTCGTGGTGTTTGTGACCCTGCTTCTGCTGGGCAACTGGCAGATGCGGCGGCTTGAGTGGAAACTCGATCTCATTGAGGCGGTGGAGACGCGGGCCTATGGCGATCCGGTGAGTGTTGAGGATCTGGTGGAGCCTCCGGAATACCTGCGGGTTGTGGCGGATGGTACGTGGCGGCACGATTTGGAACTGCGCGTCAAGGCGGTGACGGAGCTTGGCGCCGGGTCCTGGGTGATGACGCCGCTTGAGGGCGCGGATCGGACCGTCTGGGTCAATCGGGGGTTTGTGCCGAGTGGTCTCGGCCCATCGGAATGGACGCGGCCGGAGGGGCCGGTTGAGGTGACGGGTCTGGTCCGGGAAAGCCGCCCCGGGGGCACCCTGCTTGAGAGCAATGATACGGAGGCCGGGCGCTGGGTGTCAGCGGATATTCCGGTCATGTCCCGCACCGCCGGGATCGATACGGCGGCGTACTTCATTGATGCGGACCACCAGGGGGAGCCGGCGGCGTGGCCGCGTGGAGGTCTGACGAAACTGGAATTCCGCAATTCGCACCTGAGTTACGCCCTGACCTGGTATGCGATGGCCGCTCTGTTTCTCGGGGCGATGGCCTATGTGATACGGCAGAGGGTGCGCAGCTCCAGGGTTGTAGGAGACCAGTAGAGGCCACGTCGTGCGGTGTAGTGGCGCACTATACTCTCGCGGTTTTCGGTCTTCAGTCGGTGATCCGTAAATCAATCTTCATGGTTTTTTACCGGAACTGTCCAATTGTTGAGCATCCTGGATGTGACGTCCCGGGTGCGCAATAATGAGACGTTGCCGCGTCATTCGGACATGCTAGCTTAAATTGTAGGAATGCGTGGCTTGCAATTGCCGGCCGCTTTGTATACTATTGCACACAATTCGGACGGTGGTTGACTGACCGGACCAAACCAAACGCCAAAAATCATCAAAACCGTGAGCGGAAAAGCCAATGAGCCTGTATGCCAGCTACCTTGACGAAATTGACACGCGCAAGATCCAGGGGCTGAGCCCCAAGCCGATTGATGATGGCGCACTGCTTGCGGAGATTATCGAACAGATCCGCGACACAGGTCACGAGCATCGTGCGGATTCGCTGCATCACTTCATCTACAACACCCTGCCCGGCACCACGAGCGCGGCGGGTGTGAAGGCAAAGTTCCTCAAGGAAATCATCCTCGGCGAAGCCAAGGTTGAGGAGATCACTCCGGACTTCGCGTTTGAGCTGCTGTCGCACATGAAAGGCGGACCATCGGTTGAGGTTCTGCTCGACCTGGCGCTGGGTGATGACCAGGCGATTGCGGAACAGGCCGCAGAGGTTCTGAAAACTCAGGTGTTCCTCTACGAGGCGGATACCGACCGTCTGGAAGAGGCGTACAAGGCCGGTAACAGCGTCGCGGCGGATATCCTCAAAAGCTATGCCGATGCGGAGTTTTTCACCTCGCTTCCGGATGTGGAGGAGGAGATTGAGGTTGTCACCTTCATCGCGGCCGAGGGTGACATTTCCACCGACCTTCTGTCGCCGGGCAACCAGGCCCATTCCCGCGCCGACCGCGAACTGCACGGCAAGTGCATGATCGATGAGGCCGCGCAGAAGCACATCGAGGAGCTGAAGCTTCAGCACCCGGGCAAGCGGGTGATGCTGATCGCGGAAAAAGGCACGATGGGTGTGGGCTCGTCGCGTATGTCGGGTGTGAACAATGTGGCGCTCTGGACCGGTAAACCGGCCTCGCCCTACGTGCCGTTTGTCAACTATGCTCCGGTCGTGGCCGGTACGAATGGTATTTCCCCGATCTTCCTGACCACCGTTGGAGTAACCGGCGGTGTGGGTGTGGACCTGAAGAACTGGGTCAAGAAACTCGACAGCGACGGCAAGCCGATTCTGAACAATGACGGCAACCCGGTTCTGGAGCAGAAGTATTCGGTTGAGACCGGTACGGTTCTGAAGATCAACACGAAGAAGAAGAAACTCCTGAGCGAGGATGGTGAGGAATTGACCGACATGTCGTCGTCGTTCACGCCGCAGAAACTTGAGTTCATGAAGGCCGGTGGCTCCTACGCCATCGTGTTCGGCAAGAAGCTTCAGACGACTGCCGCCGAGATCCTGGGCGTTGAGCCGAAGCCGGTCTTTGCGCCGTCCAAGGAAATCAGCCACGAGGGTCAGGGTCTGACCGCCGTTGAGAAAATCTTCAACGCCAATGCCGTTGGTGCCACGCCCGGCAAAACGCTGCATGCCGGATCGGACGTGCGCGTGAAGGTCAATATCGTGGGTTCGCAGGACACCACCGGTCCGATGACCGCGCAGGAACTGGAAGCCATGGCGGCGACGGTTCTCTCCCCCGCCGTGGACGGGGCCTATCAGTCGGGCTGTCACACGGCGTCGGTTTGGGATGCGAAGGCGCAGGCCAACACGCCGAAGCTCATGGCGTTCATGAACAAATTTGGTCTGGTCACGGGTCGCGATCCGAAGGGTCAGTATCACGCAATGACCGACGTGATCCACAAGGTGCTCAATGACATCACCGTGGATGACTGGGCCATCATTATCGGCGGCGACAGCCATACGCGCATGTCCAAGGGCGTGGCCTTCGGAGCGGACAGTGGCACCGTGGCACTGGCACTGGCGACCGGTGAGGCCTCGATGCCGATCCCGGAATCGGTCAAGGTGACCTTCAAGGGCCAGATGGCGGATTACATGGACTTCCGCGACGTGGTCCACGCAACCCAGGCGCAGATGCTGCAGCAGTTCGGCGACAACGTCTTCCAGGGCCGTGTTATCGAGGTGCATATCGGGACGCTTCTGGCGGACCAGGCGTTCACCTTCACGGACTGGACGGCAGAGATGAAGGCCAAGGCGTCGATCTGTATTTCCGAGGACGAGACGCTGATCGAGTCGCTGGAGATCGCGAAGAGCCGCATTCAGATCATGATCGACAAGGGCATGGAGCATGAAAACGGCATGCTCGCCAAACTGATCGCGATTGCCGACAAACGTATCGAGCAGATCCGGTCGGGCGAGAAGCCCGCGCTGAAGCCGGATGCGAATGCGAAATACTTCGCGGAAGTGGTTGTCGATCTCGATCAGATCGTTGAACCGATGATTGCGGACCCGGACGTGAATAACGCGGACGTGTCCAAGCGTTATACCCACGACACGATCCGGCCGATTTCCTACTACCGTGCGGAAAAGCACGTCGATCTGGGCTTTGTCGGATCGTGCATGGTGCATAAGGGAGACGTGAAAATCGTGGCCCAGATGCTGCGCAACCTTGAGGAAGCCAATGGCAGTGTCGAGTTCAAGGCACCGCTGGTCCTGGCCGCGCCGACCTACAACATCATTGATGAGTTGAAAGAGGAAGGCGACTGGGAGGTTCTGCAGAAGTATTCGGGCTTTGAGTTCGATGATTTTGCGCCGAAGAAGGAAGCCCGTACCGAGTACGAGAACATCCTCTATCTTGAGCGTCCGGGCTGCAACCTCTGCATGGGCAACCAGGAAAAGGCGGCCAAGGGTGACACGGTTCTCGCGACCTCGACCCGTCTGTTCCAGGGCCGTGTTGTGGCGGATTCGGACACCAAGAAGGGTGAATCGCTGCTGGCCTCGACGCCGGTGGTTGTGCTCTCGGCCGTTCTGGGCCGGACACCGACGGTGGACGAGTACAAAACGGCGGTTAAGGGGATCGACCTGACGAAGTTTGCGCCGCCGAACCAGACGCCGATCGACACGAAATCGGTTCACTTCTGATCGGTTCAGAGATTTGGGGCGTGGCGGTTCCGGCCGCCATGCCCTGCCCCCTCATCCGTAGCGGAGGCGTTTCATTCAGCTTCCGGACCCGAGGCACGACGCGCTATGCCTGACTTTGGGAGGGCTCCGACCAAGTTGCACGGCGCGGGTCGCGTAAACGCCCGAAACCATTGAGCAGAGGCCGACCTCGGGGATGCCCTCCCGGGGGGAAAGTCGGGCATGGCGTGTCGTGCCGACACGCCGGGGAAGACGATGGGGGCGTGTGCAACATCACATTAGTCGTTGAAGTTGCGCCGTTTTTGAGGACCGTCAGTTCGGGGATACGCTGGCTGAAACGCGGCGGGTCTGGACCATGCGTCGGATGAAGGCCAGCACGAAGATTGCGGTCAGGATCAGGATTATGGTCGGTGCCGGGGCGCTGTCGAGGAAGAAGCTGAGATACGTTCCCAGCACCATCGACACGGAACAGACCACAACCGAGACCACCAGCATCCAGCCGAAACTGCGCACGAGCAGGAAGGCTATGGCGCCCGGCGCGATCAGGAGACCGACGGCGAGGATCAGGCCGGTGGCGGACAGGGTTGCCACGACCACCAGCGACAGGATTGTCAGAAGACCGTAGTGCAGCAGATCGACCGGCAGGCCCGAGGCTTTGGCCTGGGCGGGGTCAAAAGCATGGAGCATCAGGTCCTTCCACTTCAGCAACAACGCCGTGACCACGAAGACGGCGATCAGGCCCGCGGTCCAGAGGTCCTGCGGCCCGACGCCGAGCATGTTGCCGAAAAGGATGTGGTCCAGATGCACGTTGGTCTGGATCGAAACATAAATGACGATGCCGAGGCCGAACATGCCGGAAAACACGACGCCCATGACGGTGTCCTGCTTCACGCGGCTGTTTTCCGCGAGGTAACCGGTGGCGATGGCGGTGAGCATACCGGCTGCGAAAGCGCCGAGGATCAGGGGAAAGCCCAGAATGTAGGCCAGCACGATGCCTGGCAGAACGGCGTGGCTGACGGCGTCGCCCATCAGCGCCCAGCCCTTGAGCACCAGAAAGCATGAGAGCATCGCGGTGGGGACGGAGACGATGAGCGAAATCCCGAAGGCGTTCTGCATGAAGGCGAACTGGAAAGGCATCAGGAGGGTTTCGATCATGGCGTGGCCCCGTCCTCGAGTGCCGCGACGGCCTTGCGTTTTGCCGCGAGCAGCCCGTGTTTTGGTGCGAGGATGAAGGTGGCGAGGAAGATCAGGGTCTGCAGGACCACGATGATGCCGCCGGTCGCGCCGTCAAGGAAATAGCTGAAATAGGCGCCGGCGAAGGCGGTTGTTGCGCCGATTGCGACGGATGTCAGGATGAGCCGCGGGAAGCGGTCGCAGAGCAGATAGGCGGTGGCCCCAGGTGTGACAACCATGGCGATGACAAGGAAGGCCCCGACCGTCTGCATGGCCGCGACGACACAGGCGGAGAGCAGGACAAAGAACACCGCCTTCAAAAGACCGGGGCGAAGACCGATGGAACGGGCGTGGCTTTCATCGAAGAACACGACCATCAGGTCCTTCCATTTCAGCAGCAGGACAAAGAGCGAGACGAAACCGATGAGGGCCAGTTGGAGGGTGTCCTCCGGCGTGATGGCGAGGATGTTGCCCATGGTGATGGTCTGGATGGAGACGGCCATGGGATTGACCGAGGCCATGAACAGGCCGAGGCCGAAGAACGATGTGAAGATGATGCCGATGATGACGTCGACCTTGAGGCCCGAGCGGTCCGAGAGGAACAGCATCGCGGCGGCGGCGAGGCCACCGGAGAGGAACGCGCCGATGGCAAAGGGCAGTCCGAGGATGTAGGCCCCCGCGACGCCCGGCACCACGGAATGGGAGAGCGCGTCGCCAATGAGGGACCAGCCCTTGAGCATGAGATAGGCGGACAGGAAGGCACAGACACCGCCCACCAGGGCCGAGACCCACATGGCGTTGGTCATGTAGCCGTAGGAGAAGGGCTCAAGCAGGACGCTCATTTGCGTTCTTCCTGCACACGGGTTTCGTCGCCGTACTGCACGAAGGGGCGCTCATCATCGGTGAAGATGGAAAGCTTGCGGGCGTCGTCATCGTCGTGGAGGTCCGCGCCGCCGAGGGTGAAGTGGCGCAGTACCCCGCCGAATGCGGCCTGGAGATTGTCGCGGGTGAATGTGGTCTCGGTGGGGCCGTAGGCGAGCACGGTGCCCTTGACCAGCACGGTGCGATCGCAGAATTCCGGGACGGTGCCGAGGTTGTGGGTGGAGACGAGGATCACCCTGCCCTCGTCGCGCAACTCGCGCAGGAGCGCGATGATCTGTTCCTCGGTCTGAACATCCACGCCGGTGAATGGCTCATCGAGAAGGATCACCTGGCCTTCCTGGGCCAGGGCCCGGGCGAGGAAGACGCGTTTTTTCTGGCCGCCGGACAGTTCGCCGATCTGACGGTGGCGGTAGTCCTGCATGTTGACGCGGCCGAGTGCGGTATCGACGTAGTCATGGTCGACCTGGGTCGGACGGCGCAGGAAACCCATGTGGCCGTAGCGGCCCATCATCACCACGTCCTCAACCAGTACCGGGAAGGACCAGTCGACCTCCTCGGATTGCGGAACATAGGCCACGAGGTTTTTCTTCAGGGCCTGTTTTACTGTCATGCCTAGGAGGCTGATTTCACCACGTGCGGCGGGAACAAAGCCCATGATGGCCTTGAAAAGGGTGGATTTTCCCGAGCCGTTGACGCCAACGAGGGCCGTGACGGTGCCGCGCGGAATTGCGAAACTGGCGTGGCGCAGGGCGGTATGGCCGTTGCGGTAGGTTACCGTGACGTCACGGGCCTCGATGCCGCCGGTGATGTCTTCGGCCTGGGTGTCTGCTGCTCCTCCGGTGAGGTCTTCAGGTGTCATGCGGTACTTTCTGACCAAATGGCCGGGGCGCGGCGAGGCCACCCCGCCCGGAAAAATGCCCCGGTTTTCAGCCCCAGGGCGATACTCAGTTCATGTTTGCGGTTAACCCATCCACCACAGTTTGGGAGGTGACCCTGAGGAGGTCAAGGTAGGTCGGAACCGGCCCGTCGGGTTCGGAAAGGCTGTCGACATAGAGAACGCCGCCATAGGTTGATCCGGTTTCCCGGGCCACCTGCTCGGCGGGTGCGGAACTGACCGTGCTTTCGCAGAAGACCACGGGGATGTTGTTGTCGCGCACGCCGTCGATTACGGCGCGGACCTGCTGTGGCGTGCCCATCTGGTCGGCGTTCATCGGCCAGAGGTAAAGCTCCTTCATACCAAAGTCGCGGGTGAGATAGCTGAACGCGCCCTCGCAGGTGACGAGCCAACGCTGCTCTTCAGGTATTGCGGCAATCTCCTTGCGCAGCGGTTCGAGTGTCGCGCGAAGCTGCTCGGCATAAGCCTCGGCATTTTCGCCATAAATCTCCGCATTGTCGGGATCGTGTTCAGCGAAGGCCGCGCGGATGTTTTCGATATAGGTCAGAGCGTTGTCGAGGCCCATCCAAGCGTGGGGGTTGGGTTTACCCTCGTAGGCGCCGGCGGCGATGGGGATCGGGTCGATGCCCTCGGTCAGGGTGACCGAGGGCACATCGCGAAGGTTGCGCAGGAACTGTTCGAACCAGAGTTCGAGATTCATGCCATTCCACAGTATGAGGTCGGCGTCCTGGGCCCCGACGATGTCGCGCGGTGTGGGCTCGTAGCCGTGAATTTCAGCGCCCGGTTTGGTGATCGACACCACCTCCGCCGCGTCGCCCGC
Organism: Alphaproteobacteria bacterium; assembly: GCA_030427145.1. Classification (GTDB taxonomy): domain Bacteria; phylum Pseudomonadota; class Alphaproteobacteria; order Rhodobacterales; family Rhodobacteraceae; genus Amaricoccus; species Amaricoccus tamworthensis. Next base: position 31,526 of record JAUHWT010000023.1, read on the forward strand.
GACGTTTTCCGCCATGTCGGCCAGAACGGTAAAGGTTGTCACGACCTTCATCCGGTCCTCATCCGCGAGTGCGGGACCGGTCACGAGACCGAGGGCCGCCGCCCCTGCCAGGAGACGCATGGTGATGTCCGTCATAAACTGTCCTTTCCGGGTGGTTGACTGGGGCGATGCCACAGGACCAACGCGCTACACTCGATTGGGTTGCAGGTAAGGTAGCGGCAAATTTCTTTTTTGCAACTGCAATTCATTCTCAATAAGCTGATTTTGAATGTGCCGCAGGGCCGGGACAAGCCAAGGCGTCTCGATTACAGTCACGGCGACGGTTTTGGAGGTACCCCGATGGGTGGATGGGCGGAATTCGGTTTGGCCCTTGTGGTATTCGTTGGCAGTCATTTTCTGCCACGGCTTGGCGGTCTACGGGACCGGCTGATCCGGCGGTTTGGACGGCGACCGTATCTCCTGGTTTACGGTGTGGTGTCGGTCATCCTGCTGGGCTGGCTGATCGGTGCGGCGGGGCGTGCGCCATATGTCGAGCTGTGGCCGCAGATGCCGTGGATGCGGTGGGTGCCGAATGTGGCTCTGCCCTTGGCGATTTTGCTGGTGACCTGCGGTGTTGGCCTGCCCAACCCGTTTACGCTGGGAAGTCGGCGGAATGCGGTATTTGATCCGTTGAGGCCGGGTTTTGCAGCGGTGTCGCGGCATCCGCTGTTTGTGGCGCTGGCGCTGTGGGCGGGGTCGCATCTGGTGGTCAATGGCGACCTGGCCCATGTCATCCTGTTCGGGATTTTCCTCACAATGGCGGTCGTGGCGATACCGGTTTTAGACGGGAAGGCCCGTCGGGAGCTGGGACCAGATGCAGGGCCGTTCCTTGACCGGACCGCGGTTCTGTCCTTTGCGCCGCTCTGCCAGAGGGCGTGGTTGCGGGCGAATGGCCCTGCCCTGCTGCGGCGGGGTTTTGTGGGCCTGATTAGTTGGATCGGGGTGCTGGAGTTTCATGTGGCGGTGATCGGGATTTCCGCGCTTCCGCTGTGATTTTTTGATCCTGCGCAATGTTTGGACCGTGAAAAAGGTCCATACCGCCGCCATGACCCAGATTGAACGCCTTAGAAGCCTCGGCCTTTTTGATGCCAGAGTGCCCCGCTACACCTCCTATCCGACCGCACCGGCCTTCTCGCCCAATGTGGGCGCTCGGGAACAGGCCCGCGCCCTTGCGAAGCTGAACCCGGATGAGCCGGTGTCGGTTTATCTGCACATTCCTTTCTGTGAGCGGCTGTGCTGGTTCTGTGCCTGCCGGACGCAGGGCACGGCTTCGCTGACCCCGGTGGAGACCTACATTGGCACGCTGGAGCGGGAACTGGAGCTGCTGGCCGGGATTTTGCCGAAGGGTCTGCGCATGGGGCGGATGCACTGGGGCGGTGGGACGCCGACGATCCTGCCACCCGACCTGATCCATCGGCTGGCGAATGCGGTTAAGGCGGTGATTGCGCCAACCGAGGGCTGGGAGTTCTCGGTTGAGATTGACCCGACGATGGTTGACCGGGCGAAAATAGCGGCGCTGGCTGCGGAGGGGATGAACCGGGCCAGCATCGGCATTCAGGATTTCGACCCGAAGGTGCAGGACGCGATTGGGCGCATTCAGCCGTTTGACGTGACCCGGGACTGCGTCGAGGATTTGCGCGACGCGGGCGTTCATTCGCTCAATGCGGATCTGGTCTACGGCCTGCCCTATCAGGACATGGCACGGCTCAATGACACGGTGTCGAAAGTGCTGGACCTGGATCCGGACCGGATTGCTCTGTTTGGGTATGCCCATGTGCCGTGGGTGTCGAAACGGCAGCAGCTTATCAGGGACGAAACCCTGCCGAAGGAGGTTGAGCGGTTCCAGTTGGCCGTACATGCGGCGCGGCGGTTTGAGGATGCGGGGCTGCGGGCGATCGGGATCGACCATTTCGCGAAGCCCGCGGACACGCTCGCCATCGCGGCGGAGACCGGGCATCTGCGGCGGAATTTCCAGGGATATACGGACGACACCTGCCCCACGCTGGTCGGGATCGGGGCCTCGTCCATATCGAAGCTGCCGACGGGGTACATTCAGAACGCGGCGGCGACGCCGGCCTACACGCGCAGCATCGGGGATGGGCATCTGGCCGGGGCGCGGGGGCATCTGATGACTGCGGGTGACCGGCTGCGGGCGCGGGCGATCGAGATGATCATGTGTAATTTCCGGCTCGACCTTGGGGCCCTTCGGCGGGACCACGGGGAAATTGCGGAGACGCTGCAACCGGATGCGGCAATGGTTTTGCGGGTGTTTGGCAACCTCGTCGCGGCCACGCCCGACGGATTTGAGATCAGGCAGGAAGGGCGTGCGCTGACGCGGATCATCGCCAGCCGGTTTGACGCGCATGTGCCGAATGGCGCGCGCTACAGTCAGGCGTCCTGACGGCACATGTGACAGGGGTGGGGATACCCGGGGCCGCGGAATTTTCGGAGGGGAGCGCGGCCCTGGGATTGAAATTGGCACAGGTGAGGCTACGTTTCCTTTCATGAGCACACGCAACAGCGAGATCCGGTTTCCGCTTCTGAACCGCCCCGATCCCCGGGCGGTTCGCGGTTGTGCGCGCTCCTGACCACCCGGGGTTTATGAACTGAAGAGCGGCAGTTTCGCCACTCCGTGCCGGGGAAATTTTCAAATCACCAGTGCCACAGCGACGGCCCCGTAGGGGTTAAGCATTGCGGCAAGCGTACAGTGCGGCAGCGCAGGCAAGCCTGTCCGCGTTTAACGGAAGACCATCTGCAAAGCCCCGCACAAGCGGGCAAATGGAGGAAACAATGAACAAAACAGTGAGAGGGACGCAGGCCGGAGGCCGTCGTCCCAAGGTTGTTATCAGCGAGGCGCATCTGGAGCATCTGGAGGCTCTGGCGGAGGGTGCATACAAGCGCAATCCGGATCTGGCGGACCGGTTCATGGAGGAACTGGGACGGGCGCGGATCGTGCCGGCGGCGAAACTGCCGAAAAACGTGGTCACGATCGGCCGCAGGGTGACCTATCTCGACCAGGCGACCGGCACGGAGACGACCGTGACGCTGTCCCGGCCGGAGGATGCGGACATTTCCAGCGGGCGGGTGTCCATTCTGACGCCCATTGGTGTGGCTCTGATCGGGCTGGCGGAGGGCGCGTCGCTCGCCTGGCAGACGCGCGGTGGCGAGACCCGGCGTCTGAAGGTGCTCGCGGTTGGTGAGCATGAGGCGGCTGGCGAACCGCTCAACGGACGCGGGTGAGCGTTCAGGCCAGCGATGCTGCGGTCATGGTTGCGATGGACTGCGCCATGACCGTCGTCATTTCCGGCAGGGACCGGTAGATGCCGGATTTTGCGTACATCCACGAGCCGCCAACCGAGAGCACGCCGGGAAGTTCGGCATAGCCCGGCAGCATGGGCTCCCTGATGCCGCCTGACGGCATGAACTGGACGTTGGGGAAGATGCGGCAGAAATCCTTCAGGGTTGTGGCACCGCCGAAGCCCTCGGAGGGGTAGAATTTCAGCAGTTTCTGACCGGCGCGGCGGGCGCTGATGATCTCGCCCGGCGTGATGACGCCAGGGATAGGGGCCACATTCGCGTCGCGCGTATGGTCCTCGAGAACGGTGCAGCGGCCGGGGCTGATTGTGAAATCCGCGCCCATGTCCACGGCCTGGTCGAAGGTCTCCGGGTCCATGACGCTGCCCGCGCCGAGCACGATCTCCGGGTGGGCAGCCCGCACGGAGCGGAACACGTCATGGGCAAGATCAGTGCGCAGGGTGATCTCAATGGCGCGGCCCCCGCCCTCAACAAGCGCGCCAACCGCTGCAAGGCATTCATCGTGGGATTTGGGATCCAGCACGGGAACAACACGAACGGATTTCAGGGCGGCGATCAGCTCCGGTGCTTTCATCGCCAGGTTCCATTCATCAGTTCGAGTGTATCCGCGCGGTTTGGTGCACCGAGACGGCCACCGACCACGGTGCATTTCAGCGCGGCGGCGGCGCTTGCAAAGCGGATGGCCTGTTCCTCCGTCTGACCCTCGGCAAGTGCCTGCGTGAAAGCGCCATGGAAAACGTCGCCGGCGGCGTTGGTGTCCACGGCATGGACCTGTGGTGTGGGCACGGCGTGGACCATGCCGGCATCGGAGCCGGTCCAGAGGGAGCCGTTGGCCCCACAGGTGATGCAGGTGAAACACCCGTATTCGGCGCTGATCCAGCGGGCGGCCGCGTGCATGTCCGTAGTATCGGCCAGAATTGAGGCGCCTTTTTCGGAAGCCACGACATGGGTGGCACAGGCGGCAAGCCGTGCGAGGGTTGCGCGCTCGGCGACGTCGGCGTCGAAGACGGCAAAACGTCCGGCGTCGCGGGCGGCGGTCAGTGCGGCCTGGGCCGCACCCGGCCAGCGCACATCGGCCATGACGGCGGAGTATTCTAAAATCGGTGGCAGGTCGGACGGCGATGGTGGCGCCTGGGTGAGCGGGTCGTAATCAACAACCACCCAGCGTTCGCCATGCTCGTCGACCAGGATGGTGGCGTTCGCGGTGCGCCCGTTGGCGACGCGGCGGATATGGGAGCAGTCGACGCCCTCCTCCACGATTTCGGCGATGATGGCGTCACCTACCGCATCGTCACCGACACTGGCCCAAAGCGACGCCCTCCCCCCGAGACGTACGGCTGCGGTGGCGGCGGTGGTGGCCATACCGGAAGCGGTGCAGACGCGGCTGTCCGACAGGTATTTGCCCGATCCCGCGGAGAACCCGCGCACGGTGTAAAGCGTGTCCAGCGAGAAGGCTCCGACAAAAAGGACGGGCAGTGTCACGGGACGGGTTCCAGTGGTCGGTGGGTTTGTGCGGGGTCCGGGGGTTTGCAAGCATCGCGGGAGCGGTCCGCCCCATCCGAAGGAAAGGCGGACCGGGAGGGGCCGGACCCGGTCAGCCGTGGCCGGTAATGCCGGGGAAGAGGATCAGCATCATGACGGCAATGATCTGAAGCCCGATGAACGGCAGCAGCGCCTGGAAGATCTCGCCCAGCGAGATGTCCGGTGGCGTCACCGATTTCAGATAGAAGGCCGCGGGCCCGAAGGGGGGCGAGAGGAAGCTGACCTGCATGTTCATGGCGAAGAGCACACCGAACCAGACCGGGTCGTAGCCGAGGTCAACGACGACGGGCACGAAGATCGGCATGCAGAGCAGCGCGATGCCAACCCAGTCGAGGAACATGCCCAGGAAAAACAGAATGCCCATCATCAGGAGGATGATGACCACCGGCTCCTCCGACACACCGCGGATCAATTCGGAGACGAAGCGCGTGCCGCCCATGAGGTTGAAGACGCCCACGAGGGCCGTTGCGCCAATGCCAATCCACACGATCATGCCGACAGTTGCGAGGGTCTGTTTGATGGCGCCGCGAACCAGCTCGATGGTGAACTCGCCGCGGATCACGGTGGAGAGAAGCACCCCGATCACGCCAATGGCCGAGGCCTCTGTCACGGAGGCGATGCCGCCATAGATTGATCCGAGCACGAAGATCACGACGAGCACCGGAAGGAACAGCGCCTTCAACAGACGAAGTTTCTCGGCGCGACTCATTTCGTCGGGTTCGGCGATGGGGGCCATGGCCGGGTTCATGTAGGCACGGATAAGGATGTAGGCCGCGTAGAAGCCAGCGAGCATCAGGCCCGGCAGGAAGGATGCGGTGAACAGCTCACCAATCGAAACGTTGGCGGTCAGGCCGTAGATGATCAGCACGATTGAGGGCGGAACCATTGTGCCGAGCGCGCCACCTGCACAGCAGACACCGATTGCCAGTTTGCGGTCATAGCCGAGGCGCAGCATCTGTGGCAGGGCCAGCATGCCGAGCAGGATGACCTCGCCACCGATGATGCCGGACATGGCCGCGAGGATCACGGCCACCACGAGCGTCTGGATCGCGACACCGCCGCGCAGGCGGCCGCCAACCATTTTCATGGCGTCGAACAGGTCGCGGGCGATGCCGGAGCGGTCAAGAATGGCCGCCATCAGCACGAACATGGGCACCGAGACGAAGACGAAGGAGTTGATAAAGCTGAAAATGCGGCTGGAGATCAGCGGTACGGCCATTGGGCCCATCCAGCCAAGAGCGAAGATCAGGGCGACCAGCAGCGTCACGAAAGCGAGCGGCATACCCGTGAGCAGGAGCACGATCAGCATGACCAGCATGGCCACGCTCGCGCCCTCGATGCCGAGGACTTTCAGGTCGGGGATAAGCTCAATCATTGGTCGGGGCCTTTCGCGCGTGGTTGTACGCGAGAATCAGAAACTGCACCGTCAGCGCAACAAGAATGGAAAACAGGAAGGCCTTGATAAGACCGGGGAAAGGTGGGTTCCATGCGGAGCCGCTGGTCTCAAGCCGGAACTCGCCCTGGGGGGTCCAGAGAGAGCGTTTGACGCCCTGCCAGGACGCCCAGGCAAACATGCCGCAGGAGGCGGCGCAGACCAGGGAAATGCAGACATCGACGATGCGTCGGGCGCGCGATGAAAGGGTATTGTAAAGGAGAACAACGCGGATGTGTTTGTCCTGGGCCGCCACGAAAAGCCCGCCGAAGGCGAAGGCCGCGGCGTTGAGCATGATCACCGTTTCATGCGCCCAGGTCGTGGGGCGGTTGAACACGTAGCGCATGATGACCTCAAAGAAGAGGATCCCGGCGGAACACAGAATGCCGATGGCAAAGATGATCCCGAGGGCCTGAATGACGCGGCCCAGCAGGCCGGCTTCGGGAACGGCATTGGCCAGTTCGCGGGGCGCCTCGCCGACGTCCGGTCCGGTTTGATGATCGTTGGTTGACATGGCTTCCCCCCGGACGCCCTGGGCTGTGGCAAAAGGCCCCGCCGTATTGCAACGGCGGGGCCGGTATTGGTGTTTATGTCCCGTTTATTCGGACATCAGGCCCTTTTCCTCAAGGTAGGCTACGAGGGTATCGTAGACCTTCTGGGATGCGGGCGATGCGGCTGCGGCCTCTTCCCACTGGCTGCGGGCGATGGTGCGGAACTTTGCGCGCTCCTCATCCGACCAGTCATGCACGGTGATGCTCTCGTCGAGATTGGCCAGTGCCTCCTCGTCGCTCGCGCGGATCTGGGCGACCTGGTACTCGGCGTATGCGTCGACGCTTTCCTCAAGACCGGCCTGGATGTCTTCCGGCATGCTGTCCCAGATGCCCTTGTTGATGCTGATCTCGATCAGCGGCAGGGAGTGGAAGCCAGGCTGTACTGGGTGCTTGGCGATGTCATGCAGACCCTGGGACTGGTTGGTCGCGAAGGTGCTGTAGTCGGCCGCGTCGATCACGCCCTTGTCCAGCGAGGTGAAGACCTCGGAGCCCGGCAGGTTCACCGGAGCGGCGCCTGCTGCGGCGAACACCTTCTGCACCATGCCTTCGGGGGCGCGCATTTTCAGACCGGCGAGGTCGTCAACACCGTCGAGCGGCACCTTCGAGACGAATGCCTCAAGACCGGGTGTGGTTGCACCGATGAAGTGCAGGCCATAGGGCTCGAGCATCTCATTCATCAGTTCCTTGCCACCGCCGTTGCGGACGAAGTCCAGCATCTGCTCGGGCGCGGACCATGCACCAACCGGGTTTGCGATCAGGCCGAAGGCGGGCTCGCGACCGGAGAAATAGGACGTGTCGGTCAGGTGGCCGTCAATGATGCCGGCGGCAACCGCGTCCTGGGTTTCGTTATGGGCAACGATGGTCTCAACCGGCAGCAGTTCGACAACCACGCGGCCATCGGTTTTTTCCTCAACCAGTTTCGTCCATTCCTGGGCGTAGATGAAGTTCGCGTTGCCGGCGGGATCGGATGACTGGAATCGCAGCGAGTATTCCTGTGCGGTGGCTGCGGATGCCAGAACGGCGGCCATCACGCCTGCCGCCAGAGGCAGGCTCAGGCTAAATTTTTTCATCGGACTCTCCTCCTGGGTACCGTTTTAAAGCCTTTCGCCACGCGGGAATCAGCGCGGCCCGAAAGAGCTTTGCAACTGTATAGGTGGGGTGACAATGGTTACGCAATCAATTTATCCTGCAAGTCAGGCCCGTTGAAAGTTGAGGCGCAAGTAACTGAAATCATGTCTGGAAAAAGGTCATCATCCTTGGGCACGCCATCGCTCGCCGATGTTGCGGAGCATGCCGGTGTCAGCGCTATCACGGTGTCCCGGGCGCTGCGAACCCCGGAAAAGGTCTCAAAGCACCTGCGCGACAGGGTGGAGGCGTCCGTCGCCAAACTGGGTTATGTGCCCAACCCGGCGGCGTCGGCTCTGGCCTCGACCGTGAGCACCACGATTGCGCTGATTCTGCCATCCCTGACGAACACGGTGTTCGATGATGTCCTGCATGGACTGTACGAGGGGCTTGGGGATGCGCCCTATTTTTTGCAGATCGGCAATTCCCATTACAGCGCGCTGAAGGAGGAGGAGCTGATCCGTCAGTTCATTCGCCAAAAGCCTGCGGCCTTTATCGTCACGGGATTTGGGCAGACCGAGCAGTCGCACCGGATGCTGAAAAACGCTCGCTGTCCGGTGGTTCAGATCATGGATGTGGGACGGGAGACAGTCGACATGTCAGTCGGGTTTGACCATGTGGCGGCCGGGGCGGCGGTGGCGCGGCATTTTCTCGACTGCGACTACCGGAGGCTGGGATATATTGGCGCGCGGCTCGACGTGCGGTCGCAGCAGCGGATGCAGGGGTTTATTGCGGCGGCGGCCGGGGACGCGCCGGTGGACGACCGGCGCATTGCCACGTCGCCTGCTGACTCCTCGGTGGGGCTGGGGCGTCAGCTGCTGGAGCAGCTTCTGGCGCGGGCGCCGGATACGGATGCGGTTTTCTGCAACAATGACGATCTGGCGGTTGGGGCGTTGATGGAAGCGCGGCGGCGGAAGTTCGATGTGCCGAATGCCCTCGGCATTTGCAGTTTCCATGACAATGAGTTTGCGCGTCACATGATCCCGCCGATTACGGCAATTGCCACGCCCCGGAAGGAGATCGGAAAACGGGCCATTGAGATGGTGCTGGCGGAGATCAGGGAGCCGAATTCGGTTCGGGAGCGGCACTGCGATCTCGGCTTTGAACTGATGCACCGGGAGACCACACGACCGGTTGCCGGTTGAGCCCGCCCTGCCCTACCAGCCGCTGAAGCGTTTCCAGACCGGCATTTCGGGACCACCATCGGCCGGGATCACGTGATAGCGGTCGTGCTGGGCGGCCGTCGCGCAGGCGTGGTTTGGCAGGATGCGCAGGCGTGTTCCAGGCGGCAGGTCGGGCATTGCCGCGCCGGAGCCCTCGCGTACGGAGATGATGCCGTGTTCCTGGTTCGCGGATGACAGGATGAGATCGGGAAGAATTTCGCCAGCCTCATTGCAGACCAGGCCGTAGCCCTGGTCCACGGCCTGGGCGGCGGTGCCACGGTCGCGGGACATGGCCATCCAGCCCGCATCCACGATGGTCCAGCCGCGCTCCGGTTTCTGGCCGATGACCGTGGTCAGAACGGAGATGGCGATGTCGTCGGGATCACAGACGCCAATTCCGGCCATGACAAGATCGAAGAACACGTAAACCCCGGCCCGCATTTCCGTGACGTCGGTCAGATCACGGGCGGCATGGGTCGTTGGAGTGGAGCCGACGCTGACAATGGGACAGGGCAGACCGGCTGCGCGCAGGCGTTCAGCGGCCTGTACGACTGCAGCGCGTTCGGTTTCGGCGAATTCAGCCTGGGCGTCGCGGCCACTGGCGCCGTAGCTTTCGCCCGCATGGGTCATGACGCCGCGCAGGGGAATGCCGCCGTCATGGAGGATGCGGGCGATTGGCACGAGAGCGGGATCGTCGGGAACGAGACCGCCGCGATGACCGTCGCTGTCGATCTCGATGAGGACCGGGATGCCGCCGCCCGCCGCAACCACGGCTTCCGCCTGGGCGGTGCTGTCGAGGATCACCATGAGGTCGCAGCCACGGCTGCGAATGTCTAGAACCTGGGCAAGCTTCTGCGGTGCGATGCCAACCGCGTAGAGAATGTCGGTGAAACCCGCGTCGGCGAACACCTCGGCTTCGGCGAGTGTCGAGACCGTTACGGGCGGATTCGGGCTTTCGGTCAGGCGGTGCGCGACCTCAACGTTTTTGCAGGTCTTGAGATGTGGGCGCAAGGTCACGCCCAGCTCCCGTGCCCGGTCGGACAGGCGGTCGACGTTGCGCGTCATGCGTGCCTCATCGAGCAGCAGGCAGGGTGTGGGCAGAGTGTCGAAATTTGGCACGGGTGGCTCCTGTCCGGTTTGGGGATGCGGCCTGACCTTTTCACCGAACCGGCCGCATTCATTCAACCCTGTTCCGCGTCAGGTCAGGGCGTCGGCAATGGCTTTACCACAGGCAACGGTATCCGCGCCGCCGCCGAGATCGGGCGTGCGGAGTTTGTCCTGAGCAAGAACGGTTTCGATGGCGGATACGATATCCGCCGCCGCCTCGCCGTGGCCGAGGTGGTCGAGCATCATGGCACCGGCCCAGATCTGGCCGACCGGGTTGGCTATGCCCTGCCCCGCGATGTCCGGGGCGGAGCCGTGAACGGGCTCGAATAGGGAGGGAAAGTCGCCCTCCGGGTTGATGTTGCCGGATGGAGCAATGCCGATGGTGCCGGTGCAGGCCGGACCGAGATCGGAGAGGATGTCACCAAACAGGTTTGAGGCCACCACGACGTCGAAACGGTCTGGGTTCAGCACAAAATGGGCGGTCAGAATGTCGATGTGGTATTTGTCGACGCTGACCTCCGGGTAGTTTGCTGCCGCTTCCTCCACGCGTTCGTCCCACCAGGGCATGGTGATGGAGATGCCGTTGGATTTGGTGGCGGAGGTCAGGCGTTTGCGCGGACGGCTTTGCGCCAGGTCAAAGGCGTATTTCAGAACCCGGTTCACGCCATGGCGGGACATGACGGTTTCCTGCATGACCACCTCGCGCGGGGTGCCCTCGAACATGCGGCCACCGATGGAGGAGTATTCGCCCTCGGTGTTCTCGCGCACGATCCACATGTCGATGTCGCCCGGTTTGCGCCCGGCCAGGGGACAGGGCACGCCAGGCATCAAACGCGCGGGGCGCAGGCTGATATACTGGTCGAACTGGCGGCGGAACTGTATCAGGGAGCCCCAGAGCGAGATGTGGTCCGGTACGGTTTCCGGCCAGCCCACCGCGCCGAAGAAAATCGCGTCGTGGTTCTCGATCCGCGCCTTCCAGTCATCGGGCATCATTTTGCCGTGTTTCGCGTAGTAGTCGCAGGAGGCAAAATCGAACTCGTCGAATTCGATGCCGATGTCATGGCGTTTGGCAACGGCCTCAAGCACCCGCAGCCCCTCCGGCACGACTTCCTTGCCGATGCCATCACCGGCGATAACGGCTATTTTGAGCTGGTTGCTCATAGGGTCACCTTACTCGTTCCGGCCGCGAAGAGCCTCCATCACCGCATCCGTAACCTTTCTGGTGGTCGCGTTGCCACCAAGATCGGGCGTGTGCAGCTCGGGATTTGCCGTCACGGTCTCCACCGCGTGCATCAGACGGTCAGCGGCGGGTTTTTCGCCAAGGTGCTCCAGCATCATGGCGGCGGTCCAGAAGGTGGCGACCGGGTTGGCCGTGCCCTTGCCGGTGATGTCGAAGGCGCTTCCGTGGATCGGTTCGAACATGGACGGGGTCTCACGCTCGGGGTTAAGATTGGCGGTTGGGGCGACGCCGATGGAGCCGGAAAGCGCGGCGGCGAGGTCCGAGAGGATATCCGCGTGCAGGTTCGTGGCAACGATTGTGTCGAGGCTTCCAGGGTCCATGACCATGCGGACGGTCATGGCATCGACAAGCATTTTGTCCCAAGTGACATCGGGGAAGTCCTTGGCCACCTCTGACGCGATCTGGTCCCACAGGACCATTCCGTGCCGCTGGGCGTTGGATTTGGTCACGACCGTCAGCAGCTTGCGGGGGCGGCTCTGTGCCAGTTCAAAGGCGAAGCGGATGATGCGTTCCACACCGGCGCGGGTGAAGATCGAGACGTCGGTGGCAACTTCGAGCGGCAGGCCGGGATGGGAGCGGCCACCCTGCCCCGCGTATTCGCCCTCGGAGTTCTCACGCACGATGACCCAGTCAAGCTCGCCGTCGTTGACATTGCGCAGGGGCGACCGGATACCGGGCAGGACGCGCGTGGGGCGCACGTTGGCGTACTGGTCGAGCGGCTGGCAAATCGCGAGGCGAAGGCCCCAGAGGGTGAGGTGGTCGGGCACGTCCGGCGCGCCAACCGCTCCGAAGAGGATGGCGTCGAATTTTCGCAGCTGGTCCGCGCCGTCCTTTGGCATGAACTCGCCCGTGCGCTTGTAGCGGTCGGTTGACCAGTCGAACCCCTCGACCTCGAATTCAAAGCCGCCGTCACGTTCGGCCAGTACGTCGAGGACCTCCAGGCAGGCATCAACAACTTCCACGCCTATCCCGTCGCCGCCGATGGCGGCGATTTTGTGCAGTCTCTTGCTCATTCAGGTCTCCAGTTCAGAAAAACAGTCCGATTGGCATGCGCAGAAGCAGCACATTTGCCATCAGCCACCAGAAGCCGGTGCAGATAACGGCCCCGGCCAGGATCCAGATCGCCCAGGTCCTGGGCGGTCTGGGTTCAAAATTTGCGGTCAGCATGATCAGAATGAACGCGATGAAGCTGCTGACCAGGAAGCCAAGCATGGGCATGAAGATCACCCAGCCCATCATTATCGCGGCCAGGGCAAGGCGGCGTTTTGCCCCGGCGTCGAAGGCAACACCCTCACCCGGTTCGCCAGCGGGACGGCGCAGGTGCTGCACGATCAGAACGACCGAGAGGCCGATCAGCGCGACGGCGATTGTTTTGGGGAACACCGAGCCCAGCGGCGACATGGCGCCGGCCAGCGTGTAGATCCAGATACCCAGAAGAATAAACAGACCAGCAATGACCATGGACGGAACGTCCCGGGTTTTTACCGCGGCGGGAATGTTCAGCCCCGCGTCCGAGAGGGGTGATCCGGAGCCTTCCAGTTGTTTGCGGCGGCGGGATTTCCATTCTGACCAGAGCGGGAATGCGAGTGTCAGAACGGCCGCAAGGATGATGCCGATGCTGATGGGCCGGTTGAAAAACATGCCCGGCAGCTGCTGCGTCGCGTTGCCGATCAGCCAGGTCTGCACGAAGCCCTGTTCCGCGATGGAGCCGAGCACGAGGCCGAGGACGATGGGTGACGGCTGGAAACCGTAGCGGTTCAGGATCCAGGCGAGTACACCGAGGCCGACCATCAACTGCGCATCTTCAACATTTGAGTGGATGGCGAAGGACCCGATGATGGTCATCAAAGCCACGGTGGGCGCGAGCAGTGTCTTGGGCACCTTGATGATCGAGTTATAGGCGTAGCGACCGATCAGCAGACCCACGGGCAGCATAAGAACCGTCGCGATCAGCAGACCCCAGATGAAGGTGTAGACGACCGGCGCATCATTGCTGAACAGCGTCGGGCCGATCTTGATGCCCTGCACCAGCAGCGCGCCGAGAATGATGGCGTCGGGCGGCGTGCCGGGAATGCCGAGCACGAGTGTAGGGATGAAGCCGCCTCCCACCGTGGCGTTGTTGGCGGCCTCGGTCGCGACCACGCCGTCCGGGTTGCCCTTGCCGAAACTTCCGGGATCGTCGGAGGCACGGCGGGCCTCGGAATAGGACACCAGACCGGCGATGGAACCGCCGGCACCGGGCAGGATTCCAATGACGGTGCCGATAATGGAGGAGCGGATGATGTTGAACTTGCGCTTCATAGCCAGCCCGAAACCTTCCGCGAGGCGCAGACCGCCGGTCTCGGAGGGCTTGAGATGCGGGTCGCGGGTGGCGACGAGATCAAGAATGACCGGGATACAGTAAAGCCCGATGATGGCGGAGGTGAGGTCCACGCCGGCGAGGAAGCGCTGCATGTCCATTGTGTAGCGCACATCGCCGCCCACCACCGCCACGCCGACCATGGACAGGAAGAGACCGATGCAGGCGCCGATCAGGCCCTTCATCGTGTTGCCGACCGACAGGGCCGAGATCAGGGTCAGGCCGAAGATCGCAAGCCAGAAATATTCGGTGGGCCCGAACGCGAGAGCCACCGCCGCAAGCGGGGGCGCCATCAGGAGAAGGGCAATGGCACCCACGATGCCACCGGAGACGGATGCGAGGGTGGCGAGGGATACGGCCAGGCCCCCGTCACCGCGTTTGGCCATTGGAAAACCATCGAAAGTGGTGGCAATGGCGGAGGGCGTGCCGGGCGTGTTGACCAGGATGGCGGCATAGGCACCGCCATATATCGCACCGGTGTAGATCGCGCCGAGGGCAATGAGGCCCGCGGCGGGATCCATGGTGAAGGTAAAGGGGACGAGAACGGCCACCGCCATGGTTGCCGAAAGTCCAGGCAACGCGCCGATCACCGTACCCAGTGCCACGCCCACAAGCGCAAGCACCAGGTTGAACGGCGTCAGAGCGTTCAGCAGATAGCCGAAAACGTCCATTCCTGTTTCCCGTTACTCGATGATGCCGAGGGCTTTGGCGCCTTCGGTGTACTCTTCGGTCCGGGCGGCGACGAACTCATCCATGTCCGCATAGCCGACATCGGTCAGCACGAAGCCGCCGCCTTCCATTTTCTCAACGAATGCGGGCTGCGAATTGATCTCGGAAACGATGTCGGAGATTTTCTGGCGCATTTCCTCGGATGTGGAATCCGGCACGGCCACACCGCGATAGGCGCCGCCGACGATGTCATAGCCAAGCTCCTTGAAGGTGGGCACGTCGGGGAATGCGGGCATGCGTTCCTCCGAGGCCACCGCGAGGATGCGGATCTCATCGCCCTGGCTGACCCCGGAGGTTGCGTAGTTGAACCCGGCCGTTGTCTGGCCACCGAGAATTGCCGTGATGGACGGACCGGTTCCGGTGAAGGGAACGTAGGTGGTGACGATGTCGGCGGCGTCATTGAGCTGTACGCTGGCCAGGTGGTTGGCGGAGTTGGAGCCGGAACCCGCAAATGTGGCCATGCCTGGGTTGGCTTTGGCGTATTCGATCAGCTGCTCTAGCGTTTCAAACTCGCTTTCCTTGCGCACAATGACGGCGTTGGGCGTGTAATGGAAATAATGGACGGGTGTGAGGTCCTCGGTGGCGTAACCAACCGACCCGGCCAGGGGCTGCAGGATGGTGTGGGGCATGTTGATGCCCATGATGGTATAGCCGTCACCTGGCAGTGAGTTCAGCTGCGACCAGGCCTGCGCACCACCGGCACCCGGCTGGTACTGGATCACGACCTGCTGGCCCGTCACGGCTTCCCATTCGGACTGCTGGAAACGGGCTGACACGTCGGACTCGCCACCGGCATTGAACGGAATGATGTAGGTCATCGCCTTGGTCGGGAAATCGTCAACCGACTGCGCCGCCAACGGGGTCGCGGCCAGTACTCCGGCCAGAATGGTTGCAAAATTGAATTTCATTTGTTCCTCCACATGAACTGCCGTGGCCTCGCCACGGACAGGCGCAGGGGCGAAGGCCCTTGTCGGAACCATTGCTGGTCTTCTATCGGCATCCTCCCCTTTCCCGTTCCGCAACGACCGCGCGTGATACGGGGGTCCGTCGGTTTCTCACCTTCGAACCGAAACAAACTATAGACTGGTGCCTGAAATTAATTAATTTCCAAAATGGAATATCATTATTGCGATGAGATCATCAATGAGCGAGAGCGACCTGCGTTTCTTTGTACTGCTGGCCCGTCGCGAAAGCTTCGTGGACACGGCCCGGGATATCGGGATTACGGCGTCTGCGGTCAGCCGTCGTCTGGCGCGGCTTGAGGACCGGCTTGGGGTGCGGCTGATGAACCGCACGACCCGGCGGGTGAGCCTGACCGGTGAGGGTGAGGCGTATTTTGAGAATGCCGCGCGTCTGCTGGCGGAGATTGATGAGCTGGAGAATTCGCTGCGGGCCGGCCGGGAAAAGCCATCCGGGTTGCTGAGGGTCAATGCGACGTTTGGGTTTAGCCGGGCGCATATTGCGCCGACTGTCACCGCCTTCCAGGAGGCCTGCCCGGAGGTGGAGGTGCAGCTTGTGGTCACGGATGCGCCGATGAATTTGGTGGAACAAGGATTTGACCTGAATATCCGGTTTGGCAATCCCCCGACGAGCAACAACATCCAGCGGATGCTGATGCGAAACCGGCGCTTCATGTGTGCGGCGCCATCGTATCTGGAGCGGTATGGGGTTCCCGCAACGCTGCACGATCTGACGCGCCACAACTGCATCGTCTTGCGCCAGGAGACGGACATCTATGATATCTGGCGGTTTGACGAGCGCGGTGGCGAGAGCCCGTCGGCAAGGGTTAAGGGCAGCCTGAGCACCAATGACGGGGAAATGGCACGGGAATGGATGCTGGAGGGGCATGGCATCATGCTGCGCTCCGAATGGGACGTGTCGCATCACGTGCGCGAGGGGCGGCTGCGGGTGGTTTTGCCGGAGTTTCATCAGACCGCGAACGTGCTGGCGGTTTACCCGGAGCGGCACCACCTGACCGCGAAGGTCCGGGTGTTTGTCGAGTTTCTGACGGAACGGCTGCGCCAGAGAAACGCCCAGGCGGCGTTTCAGATCGGAGATGATGAGCTTGCAGGGTGCCTGCCCGGGGCTTGATGGCGGCGGGTCCGTGATGCACAAACCGTATAGGTTTGCGGGATGTGATGATGAATATCGAGCAGCTGGAAGATTTCCTGGAGCTGGCGAGGGAGTTGAATTTCTCGCGGGCTGCGGCACGCCGCAATGTGACACAGCCCGCCTTCAGCCGTCGTATTGCGGCACTTGAGGCATCGATGCAGGCACAGTTGATCACACGCACCACGCGGAGCGTTTCGTTGACACCCGCCGGGCTGGTTCTTCGCAACCGGGCGGAGACACTCGTGCGCCTGATGGCACAGACGCGGCAGGAGGTGCTGGAAGCTGCCGGGCGGGAACGGCGCAGCCTGAACCTGGCGGCGACGCATGCGCTGTCCTATACATTCGTGCCGCGCTGGCTGATGCAGGTGGCGGGGCCGTCGGAGATCGGGACACTGAACATGGTGTCGGACACGACGCGGCAATGTCTGAACCTGGTTCGGGCCGGTGAGGTCAGCTTTTTCATATGCCATGCAGGGGCCATGCCGCCCGAAGAACTGCCGGAAAGGCAGTTTTTAGGCCGTCAGATCGGGAGCGACAGTCTTGTCCCGCTTTGTGGGCCCGATGACTCTGGCGCGCCACTCTGGCGGCTGCACGGTCCGGAGACGGTGCCGTTGATCGCGTATGGTGAGGCGTCGGGGTTGCGGGAGATTTTGGAGCGGTACTGGATTGAGAACGGGCGGCCAAACACTTCAGAAGTCATGAGTTCGGTGCTGGCCTCGACCAATCTGGAAATGGCAAAGGCGGGACAGGGAGTGGCTTACCTGCCCCGCTCTTTGGCGGACAGCGACATCGGGAACGGGACGCTGGTCCGTGCCGGGAAACAGTCGGACGAGGTCCCGGTACGCGTGATGATCTTTAGGCCCCGCGCAAGGCTGTCGCAGCATTGCGAGGCGTTTTGGGAGCAGGTCGAGACACACAGCACGATTGATGCAACGTAGGCATGAATTGAGGACGCATTGGCATTGGAAGTGATGGAGCGTGCCTGGTAGGTTGAGCGCAAACCAACGAACCAGGTTCCGACACAGGAAGCGTGCCTATGCGTATCATTGATATCTGCGAGATCACAAAACCGATCTCCTCACCCATCCGCAACGCCTACATCGACTTCAGCAAAATGACCGCGAGTCTCGTGGCGGTGGTGACGGACCAGACACGCAACGGCAGACGTGTTGTGGGTTACGGGTTCAATTCCAACGGACGCTATGGCCAGGGCGGGCTGATCCGGGAGCGGTTTCGCGACCGCATCCTCGAAGCCAACCCGGAAAGCCTCGTCAGCGATGACGGCACCAATCTTGATCCCCACAAAATCTGGGCGGCCATGATGCGGAACGAAAAGCCTGGCGGACATGGTGAGCGGTCGGTGGCCGTTGGCACGATTGACATGGCGGTTTGGGATGCGGTGGCGAAGATTGAGGAGAAGCCGCTGTTTCGGCTTCTGGCGAAGCGGAAGGGCGTTGAGGCCAATCCGCGTGTCTTCGTGTATGCGGCGGGAGGCTACTACTACCCTGGCAAGGATGACAGCGCGCTGCGGGCGGAAATGCGCAGCTATCTCGACCGGGGTTACACCGTGGTCAAAATGAAAATCGGAGGTGCGTCGATTGACGAGGACCGGCGGCGGATCGAGGCGGTGCTGGACGAGATTGGTGACGCCGCGCAGCTTGCCGTCGATGCAAACGGGCGGTTTGATCTGGATACGGCCATCGCTTACGCCAAAATGCTGCGGCAGTATCCCCTGTTCTGGTATGAGGAAATCGGGGATCCGCTCGACTATCAGCTTCAGGCGGCGATGGCGGGGTATTATCCGGGGCCGATGGCTACGGGCGAGAACCTGTTTTCCCATCAGGACGCGCGAAATCTGCTGCGCTATGGCGGGATGCGGCCGGACCGGGACTGGCTGCAGTTTGACTGTGCGCTGTCCTATGGGCTGGTGGAATACCTGCGCACGCTGGATGTACTCCATGAGGCCGGATGGTCACCGAAACGATGCATTCCCCATGGCGGCCATCAGATGTCACTGAATATTGCCGCGGGTCTGGGGCTTGGCGGCAATGAGAGCTATCCGGACCTGTTTCAGCCCTATGGCGGCTTCCCCGACGGGGTGAAGGTCGTGGACGGGCATATCACAATGCCCGACCTTCCCGGTATCGGTTTCGAAGGAAAATCCGACCTGATCAGCGTGATGCGGGATCTGGCCGAATAAACCGCTCAGAAGATCCCGTCCGCATAGGCCGGTTTGGGTACGAGACCCGCGGCCTGCTGCCGCCGGATTTCATCCGTGGCGCGGGCGACGAGTTGTCTGCGCTGCGGTGAGGCCGGGTGCGTAGACAGAAGCGTGCCACCCGCGGATGAGGCAAGCGCGGGGCGTCCGAAGATCTGCGCGCCACGTTCCGGATCGTAGCCTGCCCTGGCAGCTATGAACGCGCCCAGCCAGTCGGCCTCCAGCTCATAAGTCTGACTGTAGGCGCGGCCTGCGACACTGGCGCCGATATTCATGGCCTGTTCGATGTTCTCCTGGGTGGCATAGCCACCACCGGCCACCGCAGTGATCCCACCAAGGAGAATGGCTCCCAGAACCTGGTTTTGCTGCTGCTTGGGAATGTGCGTGGCGATGTGGTGCGCGGCCTCATGCGCCAGAACCATCGCGATTTCGTCGTCCGAGCGCATCTGCTGAAGCAGGGTATCGGTCATGATCACGAGCGGCCGCCCGTCGTCACTGAGTGTCTGGAAGGCGTTGGGTGGCGCGTCAGGGTCGGTGATGTATTCGAACCGGAAGTTGCAGTAGGTCCGCGACGCGTTTGGCGCCTCCTCGCGGCAGAGAGCCTCGGCCGCCGGTTTGATCCGTTGGCGCACCTGCGCGTAATGCGAACGGTTGCGGCTGGACCCCGCCTCGACCGGTGCATTGACCGCGGTACCTGCGGGGCCGGTTCCGGGGACGTCATAGGTGGTGCCGCAACCGGCAAGTGCCAGCACAAATCCCAGGGCCGGAATGACTGATTTCATGTGTGTCGCATCCTGTTATTATTGTGTGAGACTGCCGGAACGGACCGGAAAATGTCCAGTTCACAACTTCGCCAGATGCGTTTTACATCCCGTCGCGCGCCTCACGGCTCCGGTCGCTGAAACCGCAACCGTACCGATTGGTTCCGGATTTGAGGCGACCGCGACCCGATTACTACTGTAATTGTGGCACATAGAGCACAGAATTCCGGCAGTTTTCCCCCGGACGCCACCCCGGCGCGTTCTTTCTTGCCTGAGATTCCGCGGAAGTATTAAGAAAATATTAAAACAACAGACATTTGAGCGCCAGAAAAACGAGCGGGGCAGCCATGAACAATGAAACACGCAAAAAACTGTCCTATGCAGCGGTCGCCGGTTTTGTAGCGGGAGCCGGAGCCATCGGTCTATCAACCAAGGCGGGACTTGCCCCCTGGGCCGAGCCCGAGGCGGTTGAGACCGCCGGTATTGGTGGAGCAGGCCAGATCGACGAAACCATTCAGGGCCAGGAAACCGAAATTGAAAGCCTGCAGGCCGAGATTTCCGGGCTGAACGACCGTATCGCCGAACTCACCGAAAGCCTTGCGGCCCGTGAGGAGGAAATTGCCCGGCTGACCGGTTCGTCCGCGGACGGAGACCCGGCGGCGGCGGATCCGGAAATGGTTTCGGAGTTTTCCAATGAGATCGAAAGCCTTCGCGCGGTGGTTGCGGAGCGGGACAAAACCATTGAGGAACTGAACCTCGCGCTGGGTGAGGCGGAAACCCCGGACGGTGAAACGGTCGACCTCGAGGCGACACTTGCCGAGCGGGATCAGGAGATTTCAGAGCTTCGCACCGCAATGACGGATCTGGAGCGGGAAATCGAAACGCTCAAGGACGCGTCGACCGATTTCCAGGACGTGGCCATCATGGAGCGTGATGCGAAGATCGAGGAACTGACGCTTGAACTGACCGGTATGCAGACCGAGCTTGATGATCTCAAATCCGGTGCGGTGCAGATGAATATCGCCGCAATTGACGCAACGGGTGAGAAGCTGAACGGCGACATGCCCGCCTCCGCATCGATTGTGAACTTCTCCAGCGCGGCGCCGGAAAAGACGGTTGAGGCGCTGCAGTCGCAGATTTCGCGCTTCGAGAATGCGCTGGCCGCGATCAAGGCCACGACGGCTCCGGATGAGGGCGCCCCTACCCCGCCGATTTCCGAGATCCATTTTGAGACCAACAGCTCGAAACTGACCACCGGTGGACAGGCCCGCACGATGGCGGCGGCGCAGGCCATTCTCGACATGGATCTGGAGAAGGTGAAAGTCTTTGGCCACACCGATACGACCGGCAGTGCGGAATACAATGCCCGTCTGTCGAAGGCCCGTGCAGAATCCGTTCGCGACGCGCTGATTGAGGCCGGTGTTGCGCCGGAGACGATTGAGGTTGCGGGACTGGGGGAAACCCCGGACGTTCTGCCGATTTCCACGAGCGATGGCGTGTCGGAACCGCTCAACCGGTGCGTCGGGATTTACCCGGCGTCCGCGGGCTGATCCGCGCGGCGGTATTTGACGTGGCCTGACCGCGCCTCATCGCCTGATCTCTCATTCCCGATTGCGGCCTCCGCGCGCAAACGTTAGATACGCGCTGAATTCACACGCACGCGGAGCATGGTCATGGCCACCCCTCAATACGTTTTCCACATGGACGGGCTTTCGAAAACCTATCCAGGCGGCAAAAAATGCTTTGAGAACATACGCCTGTCATTCCTGCCGGGCGTGAAAATTGGCGTGGTCGGCGTCAACGGTGCCGGTAAATCGACGCTGCTGCGCATTATGGCGGGCGTGGACAAGGATTTTCAGGGTGAAGCCTGGGCGGCGAAAGGCGTGCGGCTGGGATATCTCAGCCAGGAGCCGGAGCTGGATGACAGCCTGACCGTGCGGGAAAACGTCATGCAGGGCGTGGCGGAGAAGCAGGGGCTGATCACCCGCTTCAACGAGGTCGCCATGAAGGTGGCCGAGGAGTATTCCGACGAACTGATGGAGGAGATGACCACCCTCCAGGACCAGATCGACGCGCAGAACCTGTGGGATCTGGACGCGCAGGTTGATATTGCCATGGAGGCGCTGCGCTGCCCCGAGGATGACGCGGACACGTCGAAACTGTCGGGTGGTGAGCGGCGGCGTGTTGCGCTGTGTAAACTGCTGCTTGAAGCGCCGGATATTCTGCTGCTAGACGAGCCGACCAACCACCTGGACGCGGAAACCATTGCCTGGCTGCAGAAGCACCTGATCGAGTACAAGGGTACGATCCTGATCGTCACCCATGACCGCTACTTCCTCGATGACATCACGGGCTGGATCCTGGAACTCGACCGTGGCCGGGGCATTCCCTATGAGGGCAACTATTCCTCGTGGCTGGAGCAGAAGGCGAAACGCCTGGAGCAGGAAGCCCGCGAGGACAAATCGAAACAGAAAACCCTGGAACGCGAGCTTGAGTGGATCCGTCAGGGCGCGAAGGCCCGGCAGGCGAAGCAGAAGGCGCGTATCAACGCCTATAACGACCTGGCCGCCCAGAGCGAGCGGGAGAAAATCACCCGTGCGCAGATCGTTATTCCGAACGGGCCCAGGCTTGGGTCGAAAGTCATTGAGGTTGAGGGTATCTCGAAACATTTCGGGGACCGTCAGCTGATTGATGATCTCAGCTTC
Source organism: Alphaproteobacteria bacterium (assembly GCA_030427145.1). Lineage (GTDB taxonomy): Bacteria > Pseudomonadota > Alphaproteobacteria > Rhodobacterales > Rhodobacteraceae > Amaricoccus > Amaricoccus tamworthensis. Next base: position 53,924 of record JAUHWT010000023.1, read on the forward strand.
TCCCTGCCCCCGGGGGGCATTGTGGGGGTGATCGGGCCGAACGGCGCGGGTAAAACCACGCTGTTTCGGATGCTGACCGGCCAGGAACAGCCCGATGAGGGGACGGTGACCTACGGCGACACGGTGAAGCTGTCCTATGTGGACCAGAGCCGCGATAAGCTGGACGACAAAAAAACCGTCTGGGAGGAGATTTCGGACGGGAATGACATCATCAAGCTGGGTGATGCGGAGGTGAATTCACGCGCCTATTGCGGGGCGTTCAACTTCAAGGGCGGCGACCAGCAGAAGACCATGAACCTGCTCTCGGGCGGTGAACGCAACCGGGTGCATATGGCGAAACTGCTGAAGGAAGGCGGCAACGTTCTTCTGCTCGACGAGCCGACCAACGACCTGGACGTGGAAACCCTGCGGGCTCTGGAAGATGCCATTACCGACTTCGCGGGCTGCGCGGTTATTATTTCGCATGACCGTTTCTTCCTCGACCGGCTGTGCACGCATATCCTCGCCTTTGAGGGGGATGCGCATGTGGAGTGGTTTGAGGGGAACTTTGAGGATTACGAGGCGGACAAGATCCGTCGTCTGGGCCCGGATGCGGTGGAGCCGAAGCGGATCAAGTATAAGAAGTTTGCGCGGTGACTGGGCGACAGACGGCAGGAGCAAAGTAATCGCGCCCCGTACTACCGGTTAACTTATCATGGAAAATGAAAAGAAATTTAATTACGATTTACCGTTTCCGATTATGCTGCCAACCTTGGAAGTAGAGGAAAATAATTTTTTTCAGACAAAAAATTACCAATATGTGTTCTGTCAGTACTACTCTTCAAATCATTTTGTTCAAGATTTTCGAGTAATCAAAAACGTCGTAGATCATATCGAAAAAATTGACTTCCTTCTTCGATATAGAAGATTTGCTGATTACTTATTCAAACGCAAATCTTGCCGTTTGTACTTTAGTGATGATGCGCTTGATATTGGATCATACGACACAGTCGACAAAGTTTGCGGTGACTACCTTTGCATTATTGTTGGAATAAAAGATTTAGAATTTGAAGATTACAAATCGCAGTCAAATCGAATAGCAGCCTTGTCGAACCTGTTATACGGAAGTGAATTCGCTTTTCAACTACACCACGAAGTTGTCGTAGACCTATCGAAAGACCAACACATCTATCACTCAAATATCGTGAACGTATCCAAACGCGAAAGCGAATTGGGATCCGATTTTGTCAAGTGCCATAATATCCCTTTTTCTAGTTTCGTAACCAAGCCTCGAATGCTCGAACTCATTTCGTTGGCCCAGCGCCAACAAGACCTAATGATTAGATTTTCGCTTCTCTGGTTGGCATTAGAGCATCAAATTGGGAAAGGTCGAGATAGAGAAAAGTTTTGCAAGAATGAACTAAAAAGTTGTTTAATCAACGCTGAAATAAATCGTCTGAGAGACATCAGAAATAATTACTTCCATGAAGCCGAGGCAACAAAAATCCAACCGTTCGATGAATACTCAATATACAGCATAATACGGTTAAGTTGCTTCGGCAACGGACCGCTGCGCGACGCCGCTCAGAATCAATTCGAAAAATCTTTAAAAATTTTTGCACAGACAGGCGACTTCGGCGAATACACTTTGATGCGTCATAGCTCCACGATAGCAAAATGACTGCCCAGAATAGTCCTCTAAATTTGCTAACTTGAAACAGTGTTTAAATTTTAGGCGAGAAATCGGCCCGGCGGTAACGCCGGGCAGCGCCCGGCCCTCCCCCCCAGAGGGCGCTGTCGCACCCACCAGGGTCAGGCGCTGCCCTCAGGGATGAGTGAGGGCGTTTGGGTCAGATCAGTTCGACCGCATTTCTCACTTCCGCCACCACGGCGCCGCGCATTTCGCCTGTCAGCCTGAATCCGTCATTGGCCTGGATTTTGCCCCGGACCTGTTCGATCAGGTGCATGGCGTTGTCGCGGGTGCGCTGGTCCGGCCATTCGCTGATGGCGGCACTCGTCCGGTCGCTGGTGCGGATCACCGTGACCCGTGTGGCCCCCATCTCAATCAGCGCGGGCATGCGGTGTTCGCGTACGTTGCGCAGGTTGGTGTCCCAGTCGGACCCGTCGGACAGTTCCCAGGTGGTAATCGTCATGTAGCTCATAGCGTTTCCTCCATTCCGCTGGCCGGTATCATAGCACAGATGCAGAGAAATATCGCCCTCCCGGCGCGGCTGCGCTATGATCGCGGCGCACCAAACGGAGAGGGAGACCAGATGATGCGCACCACGGCCCTGATGCTGCTTTGCGGGACACTTGCCGCCTGCTCCACATCCTATCGCGATACGGACCAGCCCATGGTCGCGCAGCAGGATTTCAACGCGGAACGCTATCTGGGGCTGTGGTACGAGATCGCGCGGTTCCCGGTGTTTTTCGAGGAGGACTGCACCGCCACCACCGCCGAATACGGGCCGGTGGATGAGGACACGATCAGCGTGCTCAACACCTGCCGCGATGAAACGCCGAATGGGCCGGTCGAGCAGATCGCGGGAACGGCCGACATCGTGGCGCCGGGGCAGCTCAAGGTGAGATTCGACGGCATACCTTTTGCCGCCGGGGATTACTGGGTGCTTTGGGTGGATGAGACCTACGAGACCGCCGTGGTCGGTGTACCGTCGGGCAATGCGGGCTGGATCCTGGCACGGTCGCCATCCATTAACGCGGCGCGGCGGGCAAAGGCGGAGGATGTGCTGGCGGGGAATGGCTACGATCCGTCGCAGCTCTACGATGTGCCGCACGCGCAATAGGGATCAATAGACGATCTTCAGCGCCAGCCACGGTGCGATGTTGAAGATCATGATGCCAAGCTTGTACCGGCTCAGGTAGTCCATGTCGTAACGTGGCCAGTCCTCTGCCGGTACGCCGGTCATCCATGCCTGCAATCGGTAGATACGGTCCCGGCCAATGATGATGAAAAGCGCGGCCCATAGGTATATGGCGAGGTTGATCACCGTCATCCACCCAAAGACCGCGGTCAGATTTTGAACGTCCATCCCTTTCCCCCTGTTACCGGATCGGCGAAACGCCTCACGCCAGTCTACAGAATCCGCCCGTGTCCGGGAAGCGGGACGGGAAAAGGGTTACATGCGTGGTCGAGGGGCTTTCATAACGACGCCCAATCCGTGAACCGCCAGGTGGGCGGGAAATACGGTCCGGGTTTCGGGCGTTTGGGTTTGGCCTCTTTCGACCTGCGTGGCATGTGTCCTCTCCGTTTTACCCGGCGGGGATGCCGTCGCGGGTCCTCCGCGGGGCTTGTCAACCGCCATGTGGATGAACGCGGGCGCGGGCGCATGGTTCCATGCTGATCGGGACCGAAGGAGCGATTCGCTGCGTCGTCACCTGTGGGGTCGCTCGCAATACGCCAAAATGTGTTGAGGTATTGGTTTCGGCCCGTCCCATTTTCGCCGTGGCGGGGTGATGCGGGTTGGATTATCGAGGTTTCCGTGTTGGTCAAATCCTTGACGGGGCAGCATAGTGACAGACCTCCGGCTTTTGCCGGAACGGCTTTGATAGAGCAGGCAAGTAGTCGGGGGTGGTCCCGATCACTTTTTATTTTTGCATTTCAGACGCTTGAAATATTTGTCGCACAAAAATGGCCGTCTCGATTACGGCTGGCAAAATACCGCCGATGCTTCTATTTGACGGGTTTTTGCCATGCCTGTCAGCCTGCAGCGATTCCGGATTTTCCACAGGATAAGGAATAAAAATTTCATAAACACAACTCACGGTTTTTCTTGCAATTCAACCGCACACGCCCCATATCTCGCACTGCTACGTTACCAAATCTACACTGTCTCCTATACGGCTTCAGCGACTGATTTTGCTCTGACAAGCCGGGCTGTCGCACGATGCGGGCAGCAGAAACTATACTGTTAGGAGATCTCACGATGGCCAAAGGCACCGTGAAATGGTTCAATTCCACCAAAGGCTTCGGCTTCATTCAGCCCGAGGGCGGCTCGAAGGACGTATTCGTCCACATTTCGGCTGTTGAGCGCGCTGGTCTGACCGGCCTCGCCGACAACCAGAAAGTTGAGTACGAACTCGAAGCAGGCCGTGACGGCCGCGAGTCCGCGACCAACCTGTCGCTGGTCGACTGAACCTGACTGGGGCGCTTTCGCGCCACCACGATGCTGATGGATGCGCCTCCCCGGGGGCGCATTTTTATTTGGGCGGTTGTTGGCCCCTGGCCTTGCCATGGGCGCGGCATTGTCCCATTTCAGTGATGAGCGGGGACGACCCTGTTTCAATGATTTTCTATCGGGACGACCCGAACATGGAGTGAAACATGTCCTGGGTCATACTGTTTTTTGCCGGTCTTCTGGAAATTGTCTGGGCCTTTGCGATGAAGGAATCGCAGGGCATGACGCGGCTTCAGCCCACCGTCATTATGATTGTCGGCATGATCGGATCGTTCGGACTGTTGGCAATCGCCATGCGCAGCCTGCCGCTGGGCACGGCCTACATGATCTGGACCGGCATTGGATCAGTCGGAGCGTTTGCCGCGGGCGTCTGGTTTCTCGGTGAGGCCCTGACCGTTCAGCGGGTGGTTGCCGCACTTCTGATTGTGGCGGGCATGCTGCTGATGAAGTTTTCTCACTAAGCGCGGGCAGTTTACCGGCGGTATGGGACGATGGTTTCCGCCGCGAGGGCGTATCCGACATGCGCAAGTTCCGTCGCGGTTGAAACGGTCCCGAACAACCCGGTGACGGTGGCCGGGTCGAACATGGTATCCGTCTCATAGGGCTCCTCAGTGGTGACAAGAACCAGCTGATTGGCCGGCGGCGGTGGCACGTGAATGCAGGCGCCGACAAATGGCGCGAGCATGAATGCCTTGAGCCTCGTCCCTTCGAATTCCAGCGGCACGATAAACCCGGATATACGCACCGTTTTGCCATTCCAGTCCGTGCGGACGCCGCTCGAGGGAGGCTGACGCGACGCCATTGCGTTTTCGTCATGGGGCAGCAGACCCTGAATCTCGGGCGGGATCCAAGTCTCGCCCTCCGGGATCAGGTCACTCCACTCGAGATCGATGACGTCGGACGCAAGCGCCCTACCCGGCCCCAGAGCGGCAAATCCCGCGAGAGCCGCACACATGGCTCGTCGGGAGAGGCCAGTTTTCACCACTCGTAGATCTCGATCTCATTGGCGCTGATCTCGTAACCGGTTTCCGCCAGTTCCGTGGAATTGAGCTGCGCGCTCATCCGGCCAAGCACCCAGACCGCATCCCAAAGGCTGTCCGAAGGCCACGGGACCTTTGTCGTGACAAACACGAGCTGGTTTGGCGGCGGTGGCGGGACATGGATGCAGGCACCGACATAGGGCACGAGGATGAAACTGGTCACCCCGTCTGAGCCCATGTCCAGCGGAACGATGTAGCCGGGAAGCTTGACATCCGCCCCGTCGAGCTCCGGGTTCAGCTTCGTTGCGTTGGCGTCGAATATCGGGGCCCAGGTGTCGTTGACCTGATCAATCTCTCCCTCTCCGATGATCTCGGAATAGGGAACACCGGGAGGAATGAGATCCTCCCAGGTGATTTCACGGTAAGTGTTGGGCCATGCGTTAGCGGGCGCGAATGCGGCCGCACCAGTCAGCCCGATGAACCGCCTGCGCGGCATGTGCAAAAAGTGGGTCATGTCCTTACCATCATACCATCCGCAAGCGAGAGTCGGTAGGCCCTGAGCGCCGGTAAAAGCCCGGCCAACGCAGCCACGCCGACAACCGCCAGCAGGGTCCAGAGTTCCCGCACGGTGGGCGCTTCAATAGGCAGCCAAAGGCCAAATGCCGCATCAACCCAGGGCCGCGCCGCCACCAGACCCAAATAGAGCAGGACAAAGCCCAGCACCGCTCCGGCGGCCGCTATCAGCATGGCCTCCAGAACCAACAGCCCGAGGATCACGGCGGGCCGTGCGCCCATCGCGCGCCAGATGGCCATTTCCCGGCGACGCTCGTTGAGGCTGGAGAAGATCATCGCCATCATTCCGAGCAGCGCAGTCACCACCACCATGGCCGATACACCCACCAGCGCGGTTTCAGCGACGCCGACGATCTGCCACAGTTCCTGGAGCGCGACGCCCGGCAGGATGGCGAGAAGCGGCTCCTCCGGGTACTCGTTGATCCAGCGTTGAAGACCGAAGATTTGAAGCCGGTTTTCCACGCCAACCATGGCGGCTGTGATGCCCGTGGGCGTCAGATCCATTTGCCGGATCCGTTCAACCGGGGTGGTGCGACCGGGGATTTTGGCGCCGGATTTCCAGTCCACATGGATGGCCTCGATGGCCTCCAGACTTACGATGACCGTCCGGTCGACCGGCGTTCCGGTTCGCTCAACAATGCCAGCCACGCGGAACGGTTGATCGCCATGGTCCGAGAATGATGCGAGGCCGTGCGAGACTACGATTGGATCGCCAACGGAATAGCCAAGGGCACCAGCCACCTCGGCCCCGATCACGGCGTCGTAGAGGTCTTCCAGCCCATGGCCCGTTCCGATTTCAAGCGCGCGGTCGCCACGGTAGCGGTAGTGATCGAAAAAGCCCTGGGTGGTCCCCATGACGCGGAACTGCCTGTGACTGTCGCCAAGGGAGATTGGCACGATCCAGTTGACCTCAGGACGGGAAGCGATGTCCTGATAGCTCTCCCGTGTCACGTTGTTGGTGGCATTGCCGATGCGGAAGACGGAGTAAAGCAACAGCTGCACCGACCCGGACCTTGCGCCAACGATGAGGTCAGTGCCGGAAATCGTGTCAGCGAAACTCGCACGGGCGCCGGTGCGGACCTTCTCCACGCCGAGGAACAGCGCGACGGAGAGAGCAATGGCGAGCACGGTCATGCCCACGGTCAGCGCCCGCGCCATAAGTGAGCCAACGGCGAGGCGCAGGATCATGCGGCCTCCCGCACGGTGGAGACCACATCCTCAATCCGGATCACCCGGTCGAACCGGTCGCCGAGGCGCTCGTCATGGCTGACCATCAGGAGCGATGAGTGTGCCTCGGTGACCTGTTCAAAGAGAAGCGCGAGGAAGGTGTCCTGCGTCGCGGCGTCGAGTGCGGATGTCGGTTCATCCGCAACGATCAGGGGCGGCGAGCCGATCAGGGCGCGGGCCACCGCGACGCGCTGCTGCTGACCCACGCTGAGTTGCCCGGCGGGGGTGTGGGAGACGCCGGCTGGCAGGCCAAGCGCGGCGCAGAGCCGTTTGGCCTCCGTCGTCCCATTGCCGGCACGCGCCCGTCTTTCCGGAGCAAACCGAAGGGGAAGAAGAATGTTGTCGATTACGCGGGCATAGGGGAGCAGATTGAACTGCTGAAAAATGACACCGATCCGCTCCGCCCGGAACCGGTCGCGGGCTCCGGCCCGCATGGCGCCGATATCCACATCCCCGTGGTGAACCTTGCCCTGATCCGCAGCAACAATGCCGCAAATCAGGGAAAGGAGCGTTGATTTCCCCGAGCCGCTCGCCCCCAGCAGCAGCACACTTTCCCCTCTGACCACCTCGAAAGATGGGCAGCGGAGGGCAAAGCCACCCCTGCCCGGCCAGGCAAAACTCACATTGCTTAAGGAAACGGCGCACCCGGTCATCGTCAGTTGAGGTTCAGCACCGCGGCATCCCGCCCGATTTCCGCCGCACCCGCTCCGGTTTCGGTCACGAACTGCGCCTCAATTTCCTGGGCGTTTTCGAAGTTGCCAAAGAACGGCAGTTCAATGGTGGTCAGTTCCTCGGGATGCTCGCAAACGAAACCGTAGGTCATGTGGAATTCGCTGTGGACCGCACCTTCCTCGTGTTCATGTTCATGGTCGTGCTCGTCATGATCATGCTCATCCTCATGGTCGTGATCATCCCCCTCGTGGGCGTGTTCCTCATGGTCATGATCATCGTGATCGTGGTCGTCATGGCCATGGTCATGTTCCTCATGCTCATCGCCGTGATCATGCGCGCCGGAATGGAGATGGGCCAGAACCCCGGTCAGGCGGCATTCAGCGGCCTCGGGCAGAGTGACGACGTTTTCCGGCACCACGAGAGTACGGATCGCGGCCGCCAGGGTTTCGCGGTCCTCAACCGACACCGCCTCATGCTCGAAACCGATAATGTCCGCTCCTGGCGACAGCAGATCGATCTGAAGCTCGCCGTGGTCGACGGCCAGTTCCAATTTGCTGACCCCGTGAACATGCGCGTCCATTTCGCGGGTTTCCTGGGCCGAAAGCGGCAGCGCAACCGTGGTGGCGAGCAGCGCGAGGCTGATGGTTTTCATGGTGATTCCTTTCCTGCGTATTTGAACTGACTGAAACATTTCACTGCAACACCGATGCCGCACACGCTTCCGGGAGCGGAAGGAATTTTTCGTTCACCTCCCCCATTTGCAGCGCATCGTCGGCGGTATTCCGGATCAGGGCACGATCATGGCTGACCAGCATCACGGCCACGTCGTCCTGGTCGGCCACCCCGGTCAAAAGGGAGATGACCTTGGCCTGGGTGATCGGATCGAGCCTTGAGGTCGGCTCATCGGCAAAAATGAAGCTGGGGCGCATAAGCAGGACCCGCAGCAGCGACAGGCGCTGCAACTCTCCACCCGATACCGCGTCCGAGCGACGGTCAAGCAGCCTCGGGGCCAGACCAAGCCGGTTCATCTGGGCGTCAATCGTGTCGGTCGCGCGGCCCGACAGACGCGCGACATCCTCAATCGACTGGCGTAAGGTACAGCGGCGCGGAAAGGCCGAGACCGGGTCCTGGTAGAGTTTCTGGAATGCGGTGGGCGCGTCACCGGCTCTGCGACGGACACTGCCCTGCGTGGGTTTGACAAGACCGAGCAGGACGTCACCGAGCGACGATTTGCCGCAGCCGGACGGGCCGGTCACGCCAAAGACACTACCCGACCGCACTGAAACACTGAGATCGCGGAACAGCGTCTTTCCGCCACGCGCCAGGCTCAGTCCACTGCCAGTGACCACCGGATCACCACCGGCATTGCCCTTATCGCGTGGGGTCCAGTTTTCGGGGTCGGCCGCGATCAGTTCGCGCGTGTAGGCCTGTGACGGTGCGGCGAAGACCTTTTCAGTTGCGCCGCTCTCGACAATCTCACCGGAGCGCAGCACGATCACCTGCCCGCCGATGCGGCGCGCGAGGGGCAGGTCATGGGTGATGACCAAAAGGCCACCGCTCACCCCGATTTCCGAGAGAAGCAGATTGGCGACGCTGTCGCGCCTCGCGGTGTCCAACCCCTTTGTAGGCTCGTCGGCAATAATGATTTTGGCGCCACCGGCCCTGGCCGCAGCAATCGCGACCCGCTGGGCCATGCCTCCGGACAACTCGTGCGGATAGCGCCGTCCCGCGTCCGCGAGGTCGAAGGTGGCGAGGTCTGATCCGGCTCTCTCCGTGGCATCCCTCCGGTTCAGGCCGCGGACCAGGACATGGGTTTCCGCGATCTGCTCACGTGCCCGCATGAGCGGATCCAGCGACAGCCATGGTTCCTGGGGCAGGACACCGATCTCGCGCCCCCACAGGCCACGGAAACCGGCCGGGTCAGACGCTTTCAACACATGCCCACCAACGGCAACCTGGCCGGAAGCCTGCAAACCGGCAGGCAACGTGCCCATCAGTGCCTGCGCCATCAGGCTCTTTCCAGACCCCGTCTCCCCCAGAATGATCAGGGGTTCGCCCGGCACAAGGTCAATTGACAGGGGTGACAGCAGACGCTCATCACCATCCGCGACGGAAATGCCCTCCGCTCTTAAAAGGCTCATGTCTCACGGCTCCCGGCCAGAAGCGTTAGGTAGTGGACTCATAAGTTCTTGTCCAAAGTCTGGCTGAAGCAAGGGCGACGGCTGCGAGATAGGTGACTGCGAGTTTCTCGAAACGCGTGGCGATG
>JAUHWT010000002.1 GCA_030427145.1 Alphaproteobacteria bacterium
AGCTTGCCGCCAGTTTTGAGCTTGCTGCCCGCCAGCCGCTCGTGAAAGGCTTCGCCGTCGGCCGCACGATTTTCGGCGACCCGGCCCGCGCCTGGATGACCGGCGCAATCAGCGACGGCGAGGCCGTTGAACAAATGACGGACCGTTTCCTGCGTCTTTGCGGGATCTGGGACGCGGCAAAACAGAACGCAAGGGAGAAAGTGGCATGAGCGGAACCATCAGACTGACCGCTGCACAGGCCATGGTAAAATGGCTTTCGGTGCAGATGACGGAGGACGGCGAGCGTTTCATCGACGGCGTCTGGGCCATCTTCGGCCACGGCAACGTGGCGGGCCTTGGCGAGGCGCTGCACGGCATTGGCGACGCGCTGCCAACCTGGCGCGGCCAAAACGAACAGACAATGGCCCACGCCGCCATCGCCTATGCCAAAACCAAACGCCGCCGCCGTGCGATGGCCGTAACATCCTCCATCGGCCCCGGCGCCACCAACATGGTCACCGCCGCGGCCCTGGCGCATGTCAACCGCGTGCCCATTCTTCTCATTCCCGGCGACGTCTTCGCCAACCGCCGCCCCGACCCCGTGCTGCAGCAGATCGAGGATTTCGACGACGGCACCGTCTCGGCCAATGACTGCTTCCGTCCCGTCAGCCGTTATTTCGACCGGATCTCCCGGCCCGAGCACCTGCTGACGGCCCTGCCGCGTGCGCTCCGCACCATGACGGACCCGGCCAATGCCGGACCGGTGACGCTGTCATTCTGTCAGGACACCCAGGCCGAGGCCTACGACTACCCGGAAGCCTTCTTTGAGCCGACCACCTGGTACATCCGCCGCCCCGAGGCCGACCGCCGGGAACTCGCCGCCGTCACGGAAGCCCTTAAAGCCGCCAAACGCCCGGTCATAGTCGCCGGCGGTGGCGTGCTTTACTCCGGCGCCGAGGACACGCTGGCCGAATTCGCCGCAGCCCATAACATCCCGCTCACCGAAACCCAGGCGGGCAAGGGTGCCGTGGACTGGGAAAACCAGCTGAACTTCGGCGCACCCGGCGTAACCGGCGGCGACGCGGCCAATGCGGCCCTGGCCGAGGCCGACCTGATCCTGGGCGTGGGCACCCGCTTCCAGGATTTCACCACAGCTTCCTGGACCGCCTTCGCCAACCCAGGTCGCAAACTCGTGTCGATCAACCTCACGGGCTACGATGCAGCCAAACACGGCGCGATGCCGCTCGTTGCCGACGCGAAGGTCACACTCGAGGCCCTCGGTGAGGCCCTGGGCGACACGCGCTACGCCGACCAGGACAAGGGACGCCGCGCCAAATGGTATGAGGAAACCGACGCTGTCATGGCCATGCCAAACTCCGACGGCCTGCCCTCAGACGCCCAGGTCATCGGTGCCGTTCAGCGCCAGGCCCGTCCGGACACCGTCGCCATGTGCGCCGCCGGCACCATGCCAGGTGCGCTGCATACCCTGTGGCGCTCCTCCGTGGGCGGCTACCACATGGAATACGGCTTCTCCTGCATGGGCTACGAGGTCGCGGGTGCAATGGGCATCAAGCTGGCCGAACCGGAACGCGACGTGATCTGCTTCGTGGGTGACGGCTCCTACATGATGGCCAATTCCGAACTGGCCACCGCGGTCATGCGCCGCATCCCCTTCACCATCGTCCTGACCGACAACCGAGGCTACGGCTGCATCAACCGGCTTCAGCAGGGCACGGGCGGTGCGGAGTTCAACAACATGTACAAGGACTCCAACGTGGAGGTGCAGCCCGAGATCGATTTCGTCGCTCACGCCGCATCCATGGGCGCCCACTCGGTCAAAGCCACGGACATCGCAGACCTTGAGGCCAAAATCGGCGAGGCCCGCACGCGCGACATCCCGTCCGTCATCGTCATCGACACCGAGGCCGTCACCGGCACCGGCGCCGGCGGTGCCTGGTGGGACGTGGCCGTACCCGAGGTCTCCGACCGCGAGGAGGTGCGCCAGGCGCGCGCCAAATACGAAAACAAACGCGAACTCCAGCACGTGAACTGAGGCATAACATGGCAATTAAAATTGGCATCTCCCCGATCGCCTGGCAGAACGACGACCTGCCGGACCTGACCGCGGACTACACCATGGAACAGTGCCTCCGCGAGGCACGCGAAATCGGCTATACCGGCGTCGAACGCGGCCGCCGCATGCCCCAGGACACCGAAGGCCTGCGCAGCTATCTCGGCGCCAACGCCCTCGACCTTTGCGGCGGCTGGTGTTCCGGCAGCCTCATGGTCAGCGACGTGGCCACCGAGAAGGACGCCGTGCGCGAGCAGGTCGAGCAGTTCGTGGCCCTCAACGCCCCCTGCATCGTCTACGCCGAGTGTTCCAATACCGTGCAGGGCGACATCAATACTTCGGTCAACAACCGGCCCAAGGTGGACCGCGACGGCATCCGCACCTATGCGGGCAGGCTCACCGAACTGGCAAAATGGATGGCCGACCAGGGCATGACCCTGGCCTATCACCACCATATGGGCTCGATGATCGAGAGCGAGGAGGACATCAACCACCTGATGGACTTCTCCGGCCCCGAGGTCACGCTCCTTTTCGACACCGGCCACCTCGATTTCGGCGGCGGCGACGTTCTGCGCGTGCTCGACCGCTGGGGCGACCGCATCCGGCACGTCCACTACAAGGACATCCGCCCCGGTGTTGTGCGCGACGTGCGCGAGAACAACCGCAGCTTCCTCGACGCCGTCATCGCCGGCGCCTTCACCGTGCCCGGCGACCCGGACGGCTCTATCGACTTTGCCGCCGTCACGGACCGGCTCAAGGCCATGGACTATTCCGGCTGGATCGTCGTCGAGGCAGAGCAGGACCCTGCGAAAGCCGCACCCTATGAGTATTCCAAAATCGGATACGACCACATCCGCGCGCTCTGTGACCGCGCGGGCCTGACCGTTGACACAAGGGAGCCCAATCATGCCTGATCTTCTCCACCGTCCCTTCGGCACCCACGGCAAGGTTCACGAGATCACCCCGCAATCCGCCGGCTGGCGCTTTGTCGGCTTCTCCCTCTACCGCCTGCGACCCGGCGAGACCGCCGCCGAGGCCACCGGCGACCGCGAGGTCATCCTCGTCATGGTTGAGGGCAAGGCCGCCATCACCGGCGCGGGCCAGGACTGGGGCACGCTGGGCGAGCGCATGAACGTGTTCGAGAAATCCCCGCCCCACTGCCTCTACCTGCCCAACGGCACCGACTGGAACGCCACGGCGGAAACCGACTGCGTGCTCGCCGTCTGCTCCGCCCCCGGCATGGGCGGGCACGAGGCCCGGCGCATCGGCCCCGACGGCATTTCCCTGACGCAGCGTGGCGAGGGCGCCAACACCCGCCACATCAACAACATCGCCATGGAAAACGAGGACTACTGCGACAGCCTGCTGGTCACGGAGGTCTTCACCCCCGCCGGCAACTGGTCGTCCTATCCCTCGCACCGCCATGACGAGGACGATTTCCCGCGCATCACCTACCTTGAGGAAACCTACTACCACCGCCTCAACCCGGCGGACGGCTTCGGGGTCCAGCGCGTCTATACCGACGACCTTCAGCTCAATGAGACCATGGCGGTCCATGACGGCGACGTGGTCTGCGTGCCGCGCGGTCACCATCCCTGCGGTGCGCCCTACGGCTTTGAGATGTACTACCTCAACGTAATGGCCGGACCGCTGCGCAAATGGCGCTTCGTCGCCGCGCCGCCTGTCGAGCACCTGATGTAAACCCTTCTGCGGACGACACAAAATGACAAACAAATCTCCCCTCGCCGTCTGCGCGGAAATGCTGTGGCTGGACAAACCGATTGAGTGGCGCGCCGCCCGCCTGACCGAGCGTGGTCTTGGCGTTGGTCTGTGGAACTACCCGGACCACGACCTCGACAAACTTGAGGCCACCGGTGCCAACTTCACCATCATGAACGGCTACCTTGAGGGCCGTCTCGCGGATGATGAGGGCGCGGACATGCTCCTGAAATCCGCCCGCGAAACCGCGCAGATCGGCAAACGCCTCGGCGTCGACCGCCTGAACCTGCACGGAACCGGGCTTGGCGATGGCGGCATTCCCATTTGGCAGCACGAGGTCGTCACCGGCCCCATGTGGCTCAAGGCCCGCGACACGCTCTCCCGGATCTGCGACATGGCCGAGGAGGAAGGCGTGGTCTTCACTCTCGAAAACCTCAACCTGATGGACCACCCCGGCTGCCCCTTCGGCTCCACCGCCGACGTTCTGGCGCTGGTCTCCTCCATCGACCGGCCGCAGTTGCGCATCAACCTTGACCTCTACCACACGCAGATCGGTGAGGGTGACCTGCTCCGCTGGTGCGAGAAATGCCTGCCCTGGATCGGCGAGATCCAGGTCGCTGACAACCCCGGCCGTTTTGAGCCCGGCACCGGTGAGATCAATTACCCCGGCATCGCGCAGGGCCTCGCCAAACTCGGCTACACCGGCCCCATCGGCATGGAAGCCTGGGCTGAGGGTGACAGCGACGCCGCCGTCGACGCCTTCGTCGCGGCCTTCACTCTCTAGACCCACAAAAAAGCGCGACCGCCCCACCTGGGGCCGTCGCACCTAACACTCCCTGAAAAATTTTTGCAACCGATTGCAAAAAGGCTGCTCTTTTCGTTTGGGTGCCCCGCCTTCTTCCGCTACACCGTTCGGATCATTGTGCAACGGAGTCTGCAAACATGGCGGTGACACTCAAGGACGTGGCATTAAAGGCGGGCGTATCCCGCTCCGCCGTCTCGCGCACCTTCACCCAGGGCGCCTCCGTCTCCGCCACCATGCGCCGCCGCGTGGAAAAAGCCGCCCAGGAGCTTGGCTACAGCCCCAACGCGCTGGCCTCCAGCCTCACCACCGGTCGCACCAAGCTGATCGGCATGGTGTCCAACAACTTCCACAACCCGATATTTCTCGAGGTGTTCGACCGCTTCACCCGCGGGTTGCAGGATCGTGGTCTGCGCCCCCTGCTCGTCAATCTCTCCGAGGAGGCGGGGCCGGAGGCCTCGGTGCGCATGCTCCGTCAGTATTCCGTGGACGGTGTCATCGTCGCCTCCTCCACGCTGCCGCCCGATTTCTCGCTCGCGTTTCGCGACGCCAGTATCCCCGTCGTCCACGCTTTCGGCCGCACCGGCGGTGGTGCCGGTGCCCATGTGGTCGGCATCGACAACGTTGCCGCCGGTCGCCTCGCGGCTTCCACGCTCATCGACCGCGGCTACCGCAACATTGCCTTCCTCGGCGGCCCGGAATCCGCCACATCCACACAGGACCGCCTCGCGGGCTTTCGGGAGGAAACCGCGAAATACTCCGACATCCACGTCTCGACCACCTTTGCCACCGCCTATTCCTTCGAGGCCGGCCGCGCCGCGATGGCAGGGCTGCTCCAACACCCGCCGGCTGAGGCCTATTTCTGCGGCGACGACGTGGTCTCCATCGGCGCGCTCTCGGCAATACAGGACAGCGCCTACAACTGCCCCGCGGATATCGGCCTCATCGGCCTGAACGACATGGAAATGGCGGGCTGGAACAACATCAATCTCACGACCATCCGCCAGCCCCTGGCGCAGATCGTGAACTCATCCATCGAGCTGATGCTCGCCACCCTCGAGGACCCCGACCGCTTCCCCGAAGCCCGGGTCTTCTCTTGCGAGGTGGTCGACCGCGGCACCCTGCGGAGGAAGTAACCGCCCGTTTTGACCCGGCCCAACGCAGGCCGGATCCGTTTTTATTGCGTTAAACCGGAGGCTTACCGGAACATCGGCGGCCGCGCATCCACCCAGGCACCATTGTCCCGCGCCGAGGCAACCGCCTGATGCACCGCCGCCATCGACCGCACCCCGGCCTCCGCACCCGGCAGACCGTCACGGGTCTCACCGGCAATCGCATCGGCCAGATCGCAGTAGATATTGGCCACGGCCAGCGGGAAGCCTTCGGGATGGGCAATCGCCACCCGGCTCAGTCGCTGCGCATCCTCGTGCAGCCCCGCCTCACCCTTCTCGATGATCTGCGTGCGTCCGCCAACCGGCGTGTAATAGAGCTGGTTTGGCTGTTCCGAGGCCCAACGCAAACCCCCGGTCTCGCCAAACACCTGGATGTCAAACCCGTGCTGCCGCCCGATCGCCACTGAAGACGTCCAGAGCCGCCCGACCGTGCCACCGGTGGTGCGGAAATTGACCATCGCGTCATCCTCCAGCTCCCGGCTGGCAATCGTCGAGGCAAAATCCGCTGACAGGGTCTCAACCTCATCGTCGCAGATAAACCCGGCCATATGCAGCGCGTGAATGCCGCAATCCGCAAACTGCCCGGACACACCGGCCATCTTCGGATCATAACGCCAGCGCACCCGTGGGTTGTCCGCATCCGTGGCGTCCCCGTGATGCCCATGGGCAAAACTTGTCACCACCAGGCGCACCTTGCCGATCTCACCATTGCGCACCATCGCGCGGGCCTGGCGGACCATTGGATAGGCCGAATAGCAGTAATTCACCGCGCAGATTTTGCCGGATTTCTCCGCCACCCGCACGATCTCCTCACCCTCCTCAACCGTCATGGTCATGGGCTTTTCGCAGAGCACGTTGAACCCGGCCTCAAGATAGGCCTTGGTAATCTCAAAATGCGTCGCATTGGGCGTCGCAACCGTCACCAGGTCAATCCGGTCGTCGCGGTCCTTTTCCCCCGCAAGCATCTCGGACCAGTCCCCATAGGCCCGGTCCGCCGCAATCCCCAGCCGCTGCGCATAGTCGCGTCCCGCGTCCGGGCGGTGGTCGAGCGCCCCCGCCGCAAACTCAAAACGTCCATCCGCCAGCGCCCCCATGCGGTGCGCCGGGCCGATCTGGCTGCCTTCGCCACCACCGATCATGCCCCACCTGAGTTTAGCCATGTTGCAGCCCTCTACTTAAAGCCGATTGATTCAAGATATTCGCGGTTCACCCTGGCATCGCGCAGCGTATCCGGATCCAGGGTCGGGTCGCAGTCCTGCTCGACCGTACACCAGCCCTCAAATCCCGCATCCAACAGAGCCTGCCGCACCGCCGGGAAATCCACATCCCCCTCGCCAAGGTTACAGAAAATCCCCTGCCCGCAGGCGTCATAGAACCCGGTCCGTTTCGCAATCACATCCGCCTTGACGTTGGGGTCTATATCCTTGAAATGCATGTAGGAAATACGACCGATATGCTTGCGCATGAACGCCACCGGATCGAACCCGGCATAGGAATGATGCCCGGTGTCGAAACAGATTTTCAGAATGCCCTCATCCACTTCCGAGAGCAGCCGCTCAAGCTCCGGCTCAAAATCCATGAACCCCGCCGCATGGGCGTGAATACCCACGGTCAGGCCGTATTCCTCCGCCCCGATGCGCGCGCTCTCAGAAATCCTGTCGCGATAGGCGGCCCATTCCGCCGCGTCCATCTGCTCCGCCTCAGTCGCACGTCCCGCCGTTGGCGCACGCCGCGGCGAAATCGAGTCGATCAGCACCAGATGCCGCGCCCCATGCGCCTTCAGCGCCTTCGCCGTCCGGTGCGTGGCATCCAGCACGTCATCCCAGGCGTCCGGGTCGTGATAGGGCCGAAACACAACCCCACCGATCAGTTCCAGATCATGCTCGGACAGGGCCTCACCCAGTTCCACCGGGTCCTCCGGCATGTATCCCACGGGCCCAAGTTCAATGCCCTTGTAGCCCGCCGTCGCACACTGGCGCAGAACCTCGCGCCAGTCCGGATTGCGCGGGTCGTTTGCGAATTCCACACCCCAGGAACAGGGCGCATTGCCAATTCTAATCGTCATGTCCCGTACTCCCCGGGGTCAAAAATCGCTGATGTTCTGCCAGGCTTTTGCGTCGGCCGAGGCCAGCGTCGCCGCAATGACCCGGTTGACCTCATGCCCATCACGGAAGGTCGGCCATGTCGCCTCACCGCTCTCAATCGCGGTCAGGAAATCCTTGGCCTCGATGATGATCTGGTCCTGGTATCCCGTGCCATGGCCCGGCCCCTGACAGAACGGCTCATAATCGGGATGCGCCGGACCCGTGAGGATCTTCGTGAACCCGCGCGTCGCTTCCGGCCCCTCCATCCGATAGAGCCAGAGCGCGTTCTGATCTTCCTGATCGAACCGGATCGCGCCCTTTGTGCCTGAAATCTCATAGGCATAGCCCATCTTGCGCCCGGTCGAGACACGGCTGAAATACATCTGTCCCATCGCCCCGTTCTCAAACCGGCACATCATCTGCGCGTGGTCGTCATTGTTCACTTCGCCACCTGGCCGCGTGGCGTGAACCGTCTCATATTCCCCCATGACACGTTCAATCGGCCCCATCAACGCCAGCGCGCCATTGATCATGTGCGGCGCCAGGTCGCCCATCGTGCCATTGGCCATGCCGGTCGTCCGCCATGTCGCGGGCGCCTGCGGATCGGCCAGGAAATCCTCGGTATGCTCACCCCGAAACCAGGTGATCTCGCCAATTTCACCATCCGCGATCAGCTTCCGCGCAAACTGACTCGCGGGCGTGCGGATATAGTTGAAACCAACCATGTTCACCACGCCCGACGCCTCAGCCGCGGCCACCATCGCCGAACTGTCCGCGAGCGACGCACCAAGCGGTTTCTCGCAAAACACCGGCTTGCCGAGTTTGAATGCGGCCTCCGCGATCTCCCGGTGGGTT
This sequence comes from Alphaproteobacteria bacterium, assembly GCA_030427145.1. Lineage (GTDB taxonomy): Bacteria > Pseudomonadota > Alphaproteobacteria > Rhodobacterales > Rhodobacteraceae > Amaricoccus > Amaricoccus tamworthensis. Next base: position 8,683 of record JAUHWT010000002.1, read on the forward strand.
TCCTGCGGCGAGGCGATCACCACCGCCCCCACGCCCGGATCCTCCACCAGCACCCGCCAGTCATCGGTCGCCCGCGCAAAGCCGTAGGCCGCGCGATAGCGTTCCGCACTTTCCGGTGTGGTCGCACAGACCATCTCAAGGCGCGGTCGCAGGCCGGTATTGAAAATGGCACCCACCGAGGACATGGCCACCGCATGGGCCTTGCCCATATAGCCGCCACCAAGAATGCCCACGCCGATATCCGTCATCGCGTCCTCCCCCTTTTTCTCCGATTCACTGATTGCAACCGGTTGCAAACCTCCTAACCTGAAGCTACACATCCCGCAAGCCGCAAATCACCATTGATCCGGTTTTCAGGGAGGGATCGCGCTCATGTCATCACCAGACGGCACCATTCGGCTGACCACCGCACAGGCCATCATCCGCTGGCTGGTCAACCAGTATATCGAAATCGACGGAGAGGAGATGCGCGTCTGCGGTGGCGGCTTCGGCATCTTCGGCCACGGCAACGTCACCTGCCTCGGCGAGGCGCTGCACGGCGTCCGCGACGAACTGCCGCTCTATCGCGGCCAGAACGAACAGAGCATGGGCTTCGCCGCCGCGGGCTACTCAAAACAGTGGCTGCGCCAGCGCTTCATGTTCTGCACCGCCTCCGCCGGTCCGGGCACCGCGAACCTGCTCACCGCCGCGGGCCTTGCCCATTCCAACCGCCTGCCCATGCTCCTGCTTTGCGGCGACGCCTTCATCACCCGTCTGCCCGACCCCGTGCTGCAGCAGATGGAAAACTATTATGACCCGACGCTTGGCGTAAACGACGCCTTCAAGCCGGTCAGCCGGTTCTGGGACCGCATCTGCCACCCCGCCCAGGTCATCCAGTCCCTGCCCGCCGCACTCGCCACGATGCTCGACCCGGCCGACTGCGGCCCCGCCTTCATCGGCCTGCCCCAGGACGTGCAGGGCTGGACATATGACTACCCCGAGAGCTTCTTCCAAAAACGCGTCCACCGCATCCGCCGCCAGTCCCCGGACGTGGCCGAGATTGCGGACGCCGTGGCGCTCCTGAAAACCGCCGAGCGCCCCATGATCATTGCGGGCGGCGGCGTGCAGTATTCCCGCGCCGTCAGCGACCTCACCGCCTTCGCGGAAAAGCACAGCATCCCGGTTGTCGAGACCATCGCGGGCCGCGCCAACATGCTCTCGACCCACCCGCTCAACATCGGCCCCATCGGCGTCACCGGCTCCGACAGCGCCAACGCCATCGCGGAAAAGGCCGATGTGATCCTGGCCGTTGGCACCAGGCTTCAGGACTTTACCACCGGTTCCTGGACCGCTTTCGCGAAAGATGCCCGCATCATCGGTGTCAACGCCGCCCGCCACGACGCCGCCAAACACATGTCCCTCACCGTCGTTGGCGACGCGAAACTCTCGCTCAACGCCCTGACTGAGACGCTCGACTACACCGCACCAGGCTCCTGGGTCGACTTCGCCAAAGCCGAACGCGCCAAATGGGATGACTACGTGGCCGCCAATGTCCGCCCTGGCAACGAGTACAACTCCTACGCCCAGGCCATCGGAGTGGTGAACGACCTCTGCGACCCCCGCGACCGCGTGGTCGCCGCCGCCGGCGGCCTTCCGGCGGAGGTCACCGCCAACTGGCGCACGCTCGATATCGGTACGGTGGATGTCGAATTCGGCTTCTCCTGCATGGGCTACGAGATCGCCGGCGCCTGGGGTGCCCGCATCGCGCAGTCACAGCGCGAACCCGATCAGCACACCATCACCTTCTGCGGCGACGGCTCCTGGCTGATGCTCAACTCCGACATCTATTCCTCGGTCCTCAGCCGAAAAAAACTGATCGTGCTCCTGCTCGACAATGGCGGCTTCGCGGTCATCAACAAGCTGCAGAACAACACCGGCAACGAGAGCTTCAACAACCTGCTCTCAGACTGCCCCACCATCCCCGAAACCTTCGGTGTGGATTTCGTGGCCCACGCCCGGGCCATGGGTGCCATCGCGGAAAAGGTCGAGAACCCGGCGGAACTGGGCGAGGCCTTCAAACGCGCCAAGGCCGCCGACCGCACGACCGTCATTGTCATGGATGTGGATGCCTACAAAGGCTGGACGACCGGGGGCCACGCCTGGTGGGAAGTCGGCACCCCCCACATCACCGAGAGCGTCCGCGTCCGCGAGGCCCATCTCGACTGGGAATCCACCCGCGAACGCCAGCGGAGGGGCGTGTAATGAGCAAACTGATCGACGGCATCCGCAAGGGCCGCTTCGCCGTGTTCGGTCGCGCCGGAATGGACATGTTCGCCGACCCGCCCGGCACCCGGGTCGAGGAGGCCGAAAGCTTCCGCTCCGACCTCGGCGGCTCGTCGGCCAATATCTGCGCGGGCCTGTGCAAACTCGGAATGCACTCCGCCCTCATCACCTCCGTCTCCGACGACGCGGTGGGCCGCTTCTGCACCAACCGTCTCAAACACTACGGCGTCGATACGCAGTACCTGAAGGTTCTGGGCGGCGAATACCGCATCTCGCTTGCGGTCTACGAGAGCTGCATCGAGGATTTCCAGCTGGTGATCTACCGCAACAACGCCGTGGATTTCCAGGTAACGGATGAGGATGTCGACCGCGTCGACTATTCCGGTTTCGGCGCGCTCATCACCGCCGGCACCGTGTTCGCGGCGGAACCCTCACGCGGATCCACCTTCCGCGCCTTCGAGAACGCGCGCCAGGCCGGACTGCCCGTGATCTTCGACATCGACTACCGCCCCTATTCCTGGCCCTCCCCTGAGGTCGCCGCCGAGGTGCTGACCCGCGCCGGCGAGGAAAGCGACCTCATCGTTGGCAATGACGAGGAGTTCGGCTTCATGGCCGGCGGCATCGAAAAGGGCCTCGACAAGGCCCGCGAGCTTGCCGCCGGTGGCCGCATGGTCATCTACAAAATGGGCCAGGAGGGCGCATTGACCTTCGCAGATGGCGAGGAGATCCGCACCGGCATCTACCCTGTCACCGCCGTCAAACCCAACGGCGCGGGCGACAGCTTCATGGCGGGCCTCCTCGCCGCCATCGCCGAGGACCGTCCCCTTGAGGAAGCCGTTCTGCGCGGCTCCGCCTGCGCCTCCATCGTGGTCAGCCAGCCCGGCTGCGCCCCCGCCATGCCAACAACCGCCGAGCTCGACGCCTTCCTGGCCGAGCGCTCCGGCCCGACCGACGTCTGAAAAAGGAAACCCGATGCATATCGCGCCCCACGACAACCAAAACAAACCCATCGTCGACGTCGATCACGATCTGGTTCCGCTGAACTACTTCAACATCGTCAATCTCAAAAAGGGTGAGAGCTTCGACTACGCCGTGCCCGGCTACGAGACCTGCATCGTGCCCGCCACCGGCACCGTTGACGTTGACGTGGACGGCGCGGCTTTCGCCAAACTCGGAAACCGTGGCGTCGATGTCTGGGACGGCGAACCGGAAGGCGTCTACGTGCCCGTCGGTGCCAAAACCCGCATGACCTGCCTCAGCGACACGGCCGAAATCTTCATCGCCGGTGCCAAATTCGACCAGGTGCTTGAGCCTTTTGACGTGCGCGTCCCGGAAATCGACCTGGTGCAGTACGGCTCCGACGACACCAAAACCCACCGCAAGATCAAACACATCCTTGGCGCCAACCAGCATGACAGAGTCGGCCGCCTGCTGGTCAGCGAGCTTTACACCGTCGGTGCGGGCGGCTGGTCCGGCTTCCCGTCCCACAAGCACGACACGGACCGTCACGACGAAAATGGCGAACTCATTGAGACCCGCCACGACGAGACCTACAACTTCCGCTTCCGTCCCGATTACGGCTCCGGACTTCAGATGCTCCAGCGCGAGGATAACGGGCCCGGCGACGCCTATCACATCATGAACAACTCCACGATCCTGATTGACAAGGGCTACCACCCCTGCTGCACCCTGCCGGGCTATGAGATGTACTATTTCACCATCCTGGGGGGCCTGTCGCAGCGGTCCCTGAAGCAGTATTTCCAGCCCACCCATGAGGCGCAGCTGCACACCATCCCGGGCATCATGGACATGGTGGCGAAGTTCAAATGACCCTCGCGACCCTTGCGGACGTTCTTCAGCCGGCCCTGAAAAACGGTTACGCCGTGGCCGGTCTCGTCACCCTCGGCTGGGAGGACATGCGCGCCTATGTCCGCGCCGCCGAGGCCGAGGGCGTGCCCGTCATCCTCCAGGCCGGGCCCGGCTGCCGCGCCCACACACCGCTCCCGGTTCTGGGCGCGATGTTCCGCAACCTCGCCGAGGCCGCCTCCGTCCCGGTCGTGGCCCATCTCGACCACGGCTACGATGCGGGGGACTGCCGCGAGGCCATCGACTGCGGCTTCGCCTCCGTGATGTATGACGGCTCCCGCAAACCGCTGGCCCAAAACATCGACGAGACCGCCGCCATTGCCGAGGCCGCCCACGCCGCCGGTGTCTCCTGCGAGGGCGAGATCGGTTTCGTCGGCTATTCCGGCGGCGAGCAGTCCAAAGGCACCGACCCGGATGAGGCCGCCCGCTTCGCCAAAGAGACCGGCATCGACGCCATGGCGATCTCCGTGGGCAACGTCCACCTCCAGACGGACGCGGGCGGCGGCCTCGACGAGGAGCGCATCCGCGCCATCGAGGCCAAAACGGACGTCCCCCTCGTCATCCACGGCGGCTCCGGCGTTCCCACCGACCAGCGCGCCCGCCTCGCGCGCGGCTCGCATATCTGCAAGTTCAACATCGGCACGGAACTCCGCCAGCAGTTCGGCTCCGCTCTCCGCGCCGCCGTTGCCCGCGACCCCAACCGCTTCGACCGCGTCGAAATCATGAAGGAGATCGAGCCCCCCCTGACCGATGCCGCACGCACCGTGCTGCGCGGGCTGAAACCCGGCTGAAACAGCCGACCAAATGGTCTCGCGCAATTGTCACGATAGCGTGAGAATTGCGTGACAGGCACTTCTTGATGCAACTTTAACGATTTGTTAAACTAGATTTATTCAACGTTAAGTCGCTCACACCGTGGTCCCTGATTGGAACTTAGGCCATTGCCCAAAATCGGCTACAGGAGCGTGGCCCTCCTGGTCGGGGCCGCCCTCATATCGCTGACCATCGTGGCGTTCCTCATGATCAGGAGCGCGCAACAGACCCATATTGCCACCCTGACCCAAACCAATATCAGGCTGTTCTCGGTCAAGCTCGAATCGCGCATCCGCGAACAACTCATGGTGGCCAATCTCTTCCGCGATCAGCTTGAAAACACCCGCATGCCACTGGCCGAACGGTTCGCGGCCAATGTGGGCGCCATCTTCCCTCTGCTCCCTGACCTCGAGGCCGTAAACTGGGTCAATACCGACGGCATCGTGGAGGTCGCGTACCCGGCAACCACCGCAAACAAAATCCTCAGCCAAAAACTCGGCCAACGCGAGGATACCCTCGTCGCCATGTATGAGGCCCGCACCTCCCGCGAACCACGCCTGTCGGCACCCTTCCATCTTGTGCAGGGCGGGATCGGTTTCGAGGGCTTTATACCCGTCTTTCAACGCGGCGAAATTGGCGGCTACATCCAGTTCGTCTTCCGCGCCGGCCCCCTGATCAACAGCGTCATCGGCCCCTGGCAGGGTCAGGGCTTCATCGTCGCCGTCGCCGACGGGGAAGGTCTGGTCTATGGCAACCTGCCGCTGCTGTCCGGTGCCGAACACGCTGGCTCCTCCCGGTTAGCCGTAGCGGGCCGGACCTGGAATATCGCCATCGCACCGACCGAAGCCACCCTGAAGGAGAACCTCACCCTGCTGGACGAGCTGGTCCTCGCGGGCGGCGCGCTGATGTCCCTGCTCGCCTCGATGCTCGTGATCTGTTCGGGCCGCACCCAGGACGCCATCCGTGACAGCGAGGAACGCTTCTCACTTGCCATGCAGGGCGCAAGTGACGGCCTCTACGACCGCGACCTGCGCACCGATGAGGTATACCTCTCGCCCCAGTGGTTCCGCATGCTGGGCTACGACCCGGACGAATTTGCCCACGGCATGGATACCGCCCAACAGATCACCCATCCCGATGACTGGCCGGTCGTGATGCGCGAAATCGAACGGATGATTACCTCCGGTGAAACCCATTTCGAGCATGAAATGCGCATGCGCCACAGCAACGGTACCTGGAGAACCATCCTCTCCCGCGGTATGCTGGTCTTCAAAAACGGCCGGCCCGCCCGCCTCGTCGGCACCAATATCGACCTCACCGAGGACCGCGCCCGCGAACGCGCCCTGAAGGAAGCGGCCCGCACCGACCACCTCACCGGATTGCGCAACCGCCGCGAACTGCGCCGTGACCTCACGGGCATTTTCCACAACCTCGGCAAAGGGGAACGGCTCTGCGTCCTCCATCTCGACCTCGACCGCTTCAAGGCGATCAACGACACTGACGGTCACCAGGTCGGTGACGCGGCCCTCTGCGAGGTCGCCCGCCGTCTCCGCGCCCTCGACACCGACTTCGACATCATCGCGCGCGTCGGCGGCGACGAGTTCGTCCTCATTCGGGCGGGTCAGGACACCGACGACGAAATCCGCGCCATCACGGCCAAAATCATGCAACGCATCGCCGATCCCTTCACCGCCGGCGGCAAACAGATCCGCCTCGGCGCCAGTGTCGGCGTCGCCTTCGCCAAAGGCGGCAGCGGCGGTGACATCCGCGACACCCTCGAAAACGCCGACATCGCCCTCATCCACGCCAAGGAGGACGGCCGCGGCCGCTGCCGCTTCTTCAAACACGCCATGCGCAGGGAGGCCGTCCGCCGCGCCCGCATGCAGCACGACATCACGCAGGGTCTGCAGCGCAACGAATTCACCGCGTATTTTCAGCCCCAGGTCGACATGGAAACCGGCGAGATCACCGGCTTCGAGGCCCTGGCCAGGTGGCAGCACCCCGATCGTGGCATCCTCAGCGCCGGCGAGTTCATCGGCCACATCAACAGCTCCGCCCTCGCCACCAAACTCGACCGCGCCATCATCCGCCAGGCCTGCCGCCTCCTGCCGATCCTGTCAGAGGCCGGGCGCGGCGATGTCACGGTCAGCGTCAACATCTCAACCGAACAGCTCCGCGAACCCGACATCGCCCACAAACTGGGCGAGCTCGTCCGTCATGCCGGCGCCGACCCCTCCCGCCTGCACCTCGAAATTCTCGAAACCACACTCCTTGAGGGCGCCAGCCCCGTCGTGATCGAGAACATCCGCGATCTTTCCGAACGCGGTTTCCGGATCGAACTCGACGATTTCGGCACCGGGCACACGGCCATTTCCAGCGTCCTGAACTTCCCCATCTCCCGCATCAAAATCGCGGGCAGCCTGGTGGCGGGCGTCGACCAGGACACGCGCCGCAAGTCGATCATCCACTCAATCGTGGAACTTGGCGAAAACCTCGGCGTTGACGTGCTGGCCGAGGGCATGGAATCCGCCTCCGAGGTCGCGTTCCTCAAATCCATCAACTGCCGCATCGGCCAGGGATTTTACCTCGACCGGCCCCTGTGCGTCGACGAACTTCTCGAGCGCATCAAACGTGCCGCCAACCCCTCGCGCCAGTCTGACCTCGAGATGTCGGGTTAGGGCTCAGCCCCAAACCCCAAGAGCCGCCCCGCCCAGGGCCGCGACGATCACCACCGCCCAGGGCGGCGTCTTCCACATCATCAGAAGCACAAAACACAAAAGCGCCAGCGCGAAATCCCGCATGTCGCCAATCGCACCGGTAAACACCGGCGCATATAGCGCGGCTCCGAGAATACCCACCACAGCCGCATTCGCGCCCTGCATCACGGACTGCGCCGCGGCCATGGACCGAAACCTGTCCCAGAACGGCAAAACACCAACCAGCACCAGAAACCCGGGCAAAAACACCGCCAGCAGGGCAATCACTGACCCGGCCACGCCATTTGGCTCCGGCCCCAGAACGGCACCCAGATAGGCCGCAAAAGTGAACAGCGGCCCCGGCACCGCCTGCGCCGCCCCATAGCCCGCCAGGAACGCATCCGCGCCAACCCAGCCCGTGGCCACCGTTTCCGCCTGCAACAGCGGCAGGACCACATGCCCGCCGCCAAACACCAGCGCCCCGGCCCGGTAGAAACTGTCAAACACCTGAAGCCCCTGCGACCCTGTTGCCATGACCGGTAAAACCACCAGCAGCCCCGCAAACAGGCTCAGGCACACGCCCGCCTGCAACCGCGTCACCGGCATGGTCACATGCCCGCTCACCTGCTGCGTGGTGCCGCGCCCCAGCGCGAGGCCCGCCAGCGCCCCGAAGGCAATCGCCCCCACCATGCCAAAGGCACCCGGCAAAAACGCGAGGATCGCCACCGCCGCCACGGCAATACCGGCACGCTCCCGGTCCGGGCAGAGGTTGCGTGCCATCCCCCAGACCGCCTGCGCCACAATCGCCACCGCCACCACCTTCAGCCCGTGCAGCGCACCGGTCCCCAGCGGCCCGGAAATCCGCGCCGCCGTCAGGGCAAAAACCAGCAGGATCAGTGCCGAGGGCAGCGTGAACGCCGTAAACGCCGCCAGCGCCCCAAGCCAGCCCGCCCGCATCATGCCAAGCGCAAACCCCACCTGGCTCGACGCCGGACCCGGCAGAAACTGACACAGCGCCACCAGATCCGCATAGGCCTGATCCGACAGCCACCCGCGCCGCGACACCAGCTCATCGCGAAAATACCCCAGATGCGCAATCGGCCCCCCAAACGAGGTCAGCCCAAGTTTCAAAAAAGCGCCAAACACTTCACCGGGCGTCCCGCCCTGGCTCTGCGGTCCTGCATCAACGGGCGTCCCGGTCATGTCTCTCCAGCCTCACCTGCAACCCGTTTCCCGTACTCTCAATTGCCGAAAGGTTCCAGGTGGCCTCGGCCGTTTTCGTGTGTAATTTTTGTGACGTCCGGATGTTACATCGTGTTCTTGTAGATAACCCCACCCTTCATGATCAGGTCGAGCACCGTCTCCGGGTCTTCCAGGATCGAAATGTCCTCCAGCGGATTGCCATCCACCAGCAAAAGGTCAGCCAGCGCGCCTTCCTCGACCCGGCCGATCACCCCCGGATAGGGGCTGCGCTCCCCCGACAACTGAAGAAGCTCCCCCGAATTCGCCGTCGCCTGGGTCAGGATCTCGGCAGGCGTGAACCAGTCCCGCCGGGCCGCAAACTCATCATTCTGCGCCGCGCAGGCTTCCGGGTTCACCACGACATCCGTACCGAACACCATTTTCACGCCATGCTTCTTCGCCAGCGTGAACATCCGGTCGAGCCCCGCCTCAACCATTCTGCCCTTGGCCAGCCGCAGAGCGCCCAGATCGGGCGTGAACGTGCGGTAGACCAGAACCTGCGGGCTGAGCCAGACATCGTTCTCGGCCATCATGATCGCGATATCCTCATTGATCAGATTGCCATGCTCAATCGACCGCACCCCCGCCTCAATGGCCTGTTTGATGCCACCGGGCGTATAGACATGGGCGGCAACATAGGTCCCGTAGCCTTCCGCCACCTCAACCGCCGCCCGGATCTCATCAACAACGAACTGGTTCGCGTCGATGGGATCAAATTCGGTGCCAACGCCACCGGCCAGGTGCATCTTGATCTGACTTGCCCCGCGCTTGAGGTTCTCCCGCGTCGCGGTCAGCATCTGCGGCACACCATTCACAATCCGGCTGTACTGAAGCCGTTCCAGGTTGTTCGCCGGACCGCCAAATTCACGCGGATGCAGAAAGCGCGGATTGGCATCCCCATGCCCGCCGAACTGCGACTGGGTCCGCAGCGACGGCCAGACCCGCGGCCCCGCAATCTGCCCCCGGTCCGCCGCCAGCTTCGCCCCCCAGGACGCTCCGCCAACATCCCGCACGCTGGTAAACCCGCGCATGAGAACCCTCTCCGCTTCCTGCGCCGCCATGATGCCCACGTAATCGAGATCGGGCGCATAGGCGCCATCGAGATCGGGGATCGTCACCGAGCACAGCGCCAGGTGATAATGCATGTCGATGAATCCCGGCGTCATCACCCGGCCATCCGCTTCAATCACCGTCGCCCCGTCCGGCGCCCCAAGCCCCTCGCCGATGGCGGCAATCACTCCATCCTCCACCAGAACGTCCCGACCCTCGATCAGCTCCGGCCCGACGCCGTCAAAAATCCGGGCGCCGGTGATCAGCGTGGTTTCCTGTGCCAGTCCCGGCGCCCCAATGGCGAGCCAGACCAGCCCCGCCGCGATCCCCCGTCGTAAGCGCATCTCCATTCCTTTCACTCGTGTGAGGACCTGCCCGAACATTCCAAAGACAGGTCTTCCCGTTGCCGCATTCCCGTCATCCTGACCCGGGCCACCTCCGGCCTACTTGACCTCGGTCAACTGGCTCGACCTTGGATCACCGGATTGAAAATCACCCGGCGACGCGGGTGGATTTCGCAAGAATTTTTTGTGACGTCCCAGCTGGACCCGCAGCCCCAAAACGGGACCTCGCGGCGCAATTCCGCGGAGAGGATTTCAGGGCATTCAGCCTCCCCAAAAAGACCATTTTCGGCAAAACCCCGTGCAATCTGTGCCATTTGATTCACAATCTGTGCCAAATCCCTGCAGATCTGTGCCACTTTGGCACCCGTTTGCGCCATTTCCCGCACAAAATCGGCACCGTTTCGACCGCAAAAACGCGATCAGGAAACGTAACTGAAATTACTGTTACCCGACTTGACCGAAGTCAAGGCTCACCCGGAATCCGCTGTTTAGTGTCGGCCCGGAGTGGGTTCGTTTCGACCGGTCAGCACAACCATCAGCAGCACAAAGGTTGACTTTGATCCGCCAAACGACAGTATTGAGAATCGCAAAAGAGCCAGGAACGACAGAATGTCCAGTCCCAGCCGCCGCAGTTTTCTCCGGGGTCATTTCACCCGGGAAACCGAGAGACACATGCGTCCCCCCGGTGCCGGACCGGATTTCATGGACCTGTGTACCCGGTGCGGTGATTGTGTAAGTGCCTGTCCTGAAGGTATAATTATCAAAACCCCTTCCGACGGCCCGCGGATCGATTTCTCAAACGGCGCCTGCACCTTCTGTCAGGAATGCGCCCAGGCCTGCCCCACCGGCGCCCTCGCTGAGAGCGGGACTCCCGGTTGGGACTGGCGGGCTGAGGTTCAGGACAACTGCTTCTCCCTCGGCGGCATCGCCTGCCGCGCCTGCGAGGACGGATGCGGCGAACGGGCCATCCGGTTCCGGCTTCAGACCGGCGGCCGCTCCGTGCCGCTGATCGACCAGGACGCCTGCACGGGCTGCGGCGAATGCGCCTTCGTCTGCCCCGCCGGCGCCATCACCTTCACCATCCCCGAATCCGCCCAGGAGGCCCTGGCATGAACATCTGCGGCTGTCTCGTTCACGTGAACCGCAACACCATCGACACCACGCGCGAGGAAATCGAGCAAATTCAGGGGGTTGAGGTCCATGCCCAGACGGAGGACGGGCGCCTCGTCGTTGTGGTCGAGGACACGGAAGACACGCTCGCCTCGGACACAATCATGGCGCTCCACCAGATCCCGGGCGTGATCACCCTGACGCTCAACTACCATCATTTCGAAGACATCCCGCTGCGGGCCCCGCTCGCCGCATTTCAGCCGGAGACCTGACGCATGACCATCTCGGAATCCCGCCGCACCTTCCTCAAAGCCACCGCAGCGGCCAGCACCGCGGCTGCGGCCGGCATCAACCTCGCACCCAACGGCGCCATCGCGCAAACCCCTGGAAACACTGACATTCGCTGGGACAAGGCCCCCTGCCGTTTCTGCGGCACCGGCTGCTCCGTGCTGGTCGGCACCAAGGAAGGCCGGGTGGTCGCGACGCAGGGCGATCCGGAGGCCCCGGTGAACCGCGGCCTGAACTGCATCAAGGGCTATTTCCTGTCCAAGATCATGTACGGCACCGACCGCCTGACCACGCCGCTTCTGCGCAAATCGAACGGCGTCTATGACAAAAACGGCGATTTCGAACCGGTCAGCTGGGACGAAGCCTTTGATGTCATGGCGGAAAAATGGAAAGAGGCCCTGGCCGCCAAGGGCCCGACCTCCGTGGGCATGTTCGGCTCCGGCCAGTGGACGGTCTGGGAAGGCTACGCCGCCGCCAAGCTGATGAAAGCCGGGTTCCGCTCCAACAACATCGACCCCAACGCCCGTCACTGCATGGCCTCGGCCGTGGTCGGCTTCATGCGCGCCTTCGGCATCGACGAGCCCATGGGCTGCTACGACGATTTTGAGCACGCGGACACCTTTGTGCTCTGGGGCTCCAACATGGCCGAGATGCACCCTATCCTGTGGTCCCGCCTGACCGACACCCGTCTGACCAAACCGGGAGCCCAGGTTCATGTCCTGTCAACCTTTGAACACCGGTCGTTTGAACTGGCCGACAATGCCATCGTGTTCAAGCCGCAGACTGATCTCGCGATCCTCAACTACATCGCCAACTACATCATTCAAAATGACGCGGTGAATTGGGATTTCCTTGAAAAACATGTGAATATCACCAAGACCGCCACCGATATCGGCTACGGCCTGCGCGAAAGCGACCCGCGCCAGGAAGCAGCGGAGAACCCCAATTCCGGCGAGTTGACACCGATTGATTTCGAGGAATACGCCGCGTCGGTCTCGGAATACACGGCGGAAATGGTCTCTGAACTGTCCGGCGTTCCCGTGCATCAGCTGGAGGCACTTGCACAGCAGTATGCCGACCCGAACCGCAAGGTCATGTCGCTCTGGACCATGGGTTTCAACCAGCACACACGCGGCTCCTGGGCCAACGGGTCGTGCTACAACATCCACCTTCTGACCGGCAAAATCTCCGAGCCGGGCAACTCGCCCTTCTCGCTCACCGGCCAGCCCTCGGCCTGCGGCACGGCCCGCGAGGTGGGTACCTTCGCGCATCGTCTGCCCGCCGACATGGTGGTCACGAACCCGGAGCACCGTGCCCATTCCGAGGAAATCTGGAAGCTGCCCGAAGGCACCATTCCCGACAAACCAGGCCTGCACGCGGTCGCCCAGAACCGGGCGCTCAAGGACGGCACGCTCAACGCCTACTGGGTCCAGTGCAACAACAACATGCAGGCCGCGGCCAACATCAATGAGGAAGGTTACCCCGGTTATCGCAATCCGGAAAATTTCATCACGGTTTCAGACCCTTACCCGACAGTCACCGCCATGGCTGCCGACCTGATCCTGCCCACCGCCATGTGGGTGGAGAAGGAAGGCGCCTATGGCAATGCCGAACGCCGGACGCAGTTCTGGCGGCAGCAGGTCATGGCCCCGGGCGAGGCCAAATCCGACCTGTGGCAGCTCATGGAATTCTCCAAACGCTTCACGGTTGAGGAAACCTGGGGCGAGGAACTGATCGCGAAGAAACCGGAGCTTGCCGGAAAAACCCTTTACGAGGTGCTCTACGAGAACGGCAACGTGAACCGCTTCCCGCTCAGCGATACCGCCGAAGGCTTCGACAACGTAGAGGCGGAGCATTTCGGTTTCTACGTCCAGAAGGGTCTGTTCGAGGAATACGCCACATTCGGTCGCGGCCACGGTCACGACCTCGCGGATTTTGACGTCTATCACCAGGCCCGCGGCCTGCGCTGGCCCGTGGTCGATGGCGAGGAAACGCTCTACCGCTTCCGTGAAGGTTATGACCCCTATGTGCCCGAGGGCACCGAGGTTGCCTTCTACGGCCACAAGGACAGCAAGGCGAAGATCATCTTCTCGCCCTATGAGCCCGCGGCCGAGGAGCCGGATGAGGACTACGACCTGTGGCTCGCCACCGGCCGGGTTCTGGAACACTGGCATTCCGGGTCGATGACCCGCCGCGTGCCGGAACTCCACCGGGCCTTCCCCAGCGCGCTTGTGTTCATGCATCCCGAGGACGCTGAAGCCCGCGGGCTGCGCCGCGGTCAGGAGATCATGATCTCCACCCGCCGTGGCGAGATGCTGAGCCGTGTGGAAACCCGTGGCCGCAACAAGCCGCCCAGGGGGCTCGTCTTCGTACCGTGGTTCGATGAGGGACAGCTGATCAACAAGCTCACCCTCGACGCCACCTGTCCCCTCTCCAAGGAGACGGACTTCAAGAAGTGCGCCTGCAAGGTCGAACGCGCCTGATTGAGTGAAACGCGGCGCGTGAATTGCGCGCGCCGCCCTGACAGCCACGGAAGCCTGAAATGTCCGCCGCGAATGCACCAATGTCCCCCCAGCGCCGCCGGTTCCTTACGGATACCGCGCGCATGGGTGCGGGCTGTGCAGTTGCGGGGGCCGGCCTTGCCTGGCTTGCCACGGACTCCCGCGCCCTGCCCGCCGAGGCCCTGCGCCCGCCCGGGGCGCTGCCGGAGGAGGATTTCCTCGCGGCCTGCATCCGCTGCGGGCTGTGCGTGCGGGACTGCCCCTATGACACGCTGAGCCTGGCTGAGCTGGGATCCGATGGCCCGGCGACCGGCACGCCCTATTTCACCGCCCGTGAGGTGCCGTGCGAGATGTGCGACGACATACCCTGCGTCGCCGCCTGTCCGACCGGTGCGCTTGATCCGGACCTGAGGAACATCGACGACGCCCGCATGGGCACCGCCGTCCTGGTGGATCAGGAGAACTGCCTAAATTTCCTCGGGCTTCGCTGCGATGTCTGCTACCGGGTCTGTCCGGTGATTGACGAGGCGATCACGCTGGAAATGTCCCACAATGACCGCTCCGGTCACCATGCGGTTTTCGCGCCGACCGTTCATGCGGATCACTGCACGGGCTGTGGTGTCTGCGAGAAAAGCTGCGTCCTGCCGGAAGCCGCGATCAAGGTGCTGCCGGTCCGTCTGGCGCGGGGCTCTTCCGCCGAGCATTACCGCAAGGGCTGGGAGGAGCAGGATAACCACGGCGCGCCGCTGGTGGACGGGCTTATTGACCTGCCCGACCGCCTGCCAGGGCCTGGCACGGACAATCTGGCCGCACCCGGCGGTTTTGAGCCCGCCTTCACGGTTCCGGGGGCCGGGCAATGAAGGCAAAAACCGCACTCCCGGTCGGGTATGAGGCGATCCAGGACAAGGGCTGGTGGTTGGCCCACCGGTTCCTGATCCTGCGCCGTCTGTCGCAGGCGTTTTTTCTGCTGCTGTTCCTGCTGGGGCCGTGGTTTGGCATCTGGTGGGTGGAAGGGACACTCGCGGGTTCGCGCACCTTTGGTGTGCTGCCCCTGACCGATCCGTTTGTGCTTCTTCAGGGTATGGTGGCGGGACACTGGCCGGAGATGACCGCGCTGATGGGCGCCGTGATTGTTCTGGCCGTCTATGCTCTGATCGGCGGGCGGGTTTACTGCTCGTGGGTTTGCCCGATCAATCCGGTCACCGACGCGGCACACTGGCTGCATGAACGGCTTGGACTGCAAAAGGGCTGGCAGCCCAAACGCCACACGCGTCTGTGGCTGATGGGGGCCGTTCTTGTTGTGTCGGCCCTGACCGGCGTTGTCGCCTGGGAGATCGTCAACCCCATCACCATGCTGCACCGGGGGCTGGTGTTCGGCATTGGCTTTGCCTGGGCGCTGGTGCTGATGGTGTTCCTGTTTGACCTGTTCGTGTCGCGCCGCGGCTGGTGCGGACATCTCTGCCCCGTGGGGGCGTTCTATGGCCTGCTCGGCACCGGCAGCCTTCTGCGCGTGTCAGCGTCCAGGCGGGCGGCCTGCGACGACTGCATGGACTGCTTTGCGGTCTGCCCCGAAAACCATGTCATCGCCCCCGCCCTGCGTGGCCAGGGCGCGGCAACACCCCTGATCCTGTCACCCGACTGTACGAATTGCGGGCGCTGCATCGACGTGTGTTCGGTCGATGTGTTCTCGTTCACGCATCGGTTTGACAGCCATATCGAAGCGCCAAAACCGCCACGGCCCGAACCCGTCGCCAACAAACCGGCCGCAGGGCCGATACCGGAGGGATGAAATGAAACTGTCGATCATTGCGGGAATTTCCGCACTTGCATCAAGCCTGCTTGTTTCGGGGCTCGTCCTTGCCCAGTCGGGCGGCTCCGTCCAGTCACTGCGGGGGGCGGATGTCGACGCCACCCTGCCCGCGGTTGAGGTCTACCAGCAGCAGGAGGGCCGCGAGGTACGCAACTACCGTCAGCAGCCGCCGACAATTCCGCATTCAATGGACCAGTACCAGATCGACCGGCGCACCAACCAGTGCCTGAGCTGTCATGACTGGAGCAATGCGGGCGAGCGTGGTGCGCCGACCCTGTCGATGACCCATTACCTCGACCGCAATGGCAACCAGCTCGACACTGTCGCGGGAACACGCTGGTTCTGCAACCAGTGTCACGTGCCACAGGCCGACGCGCCCGCTCTCGTGGGCAACGATTTTGAAGCCTCAAGCTCAGCGCACTGACGCATTGCACCGGGAGTAACACCATGCCGGACAAAGACCCAACACCACGCCGCCGAATATGGCCCCTGCGCATCTGGGACTGGTTCTGGAGCCCCACGGGCGTCATCAGCGCGGGGTTCCTTCTGATTGCGGGTTTCCTGGGCGGGATCATTTTCTGGGGCGGGTTCCACTGGTCCCTGGAACTGACCAATACGGAGGAGTTCTGCACCTCCTGTCACACCATGGAAACGAACCTCGCCGAGTACCGCGAGACGATCCACTACAACAACCATTCGGGCGTGCGCGCGATCTGTTCAGACTGTCACGTGCCGCATGAGTGGCAGTACAAGATGAAGGCCAAGATCATGGCCGTAAAGGACGTCTATCACGAGGTCCTGGGTACCATTTCGACGCCTGAGAAATACGAGGAGCGCCGTCTGGAAATGGCGGCCGCGGTCTGGAAGAAGATGAAGGCCAGCGACAGCCGGGAATGCCGCAACTGTCATGCCTTTGAGTACATGGACTTCACCATCCAGGAGACCCGCGCGGCCGAGAACCACCAGCGCGCGCTGGACGAAAACATGACCTGCATCGACTGCCACCAGGGCATCGCCCATGACCTGGCCCCGGGCTACCTGGAGGAATACCAGCACGTGGTGGACGAACTGGCCGGCGCAGGCGCGCTGTCCCAGGATGAAACCGATCTGGCCTCGGTCAGGACCTATCTCGACAGCACCGGCAACTGAACCGGCAGCGGCCCCGTGTATACCGGGGCCGTCACAACAGGACTACGGAGGGCTTTGACATGCTCAGTTTTCTCGACCTGCTCGGCACAATTGGCGGGGCCATTCTCGGTCTGCCCGGCATTCTGGGCGTTGCGCTTGGAATGACGACCCGGCGCTGGCCCATTGCCGCCGGGATGGGCGGTCTGGTGGGGCTGCTGGCGCCGTTCCTGCTGGGTGGTTCGCATTCGACCCATGTGCCGATCACGATGACCGAATACGGGATTTCGCTGCTGATCGGGGTTCTGGCGGGTCTCACTGGCTGTGCAATCCGGCACAAGGGCGCGACCGTTTAGCCGCCGGATCTACGGCAGGTCGACTTCGGCAAAAGCGATCAGTTCAGACAGATCGGCAATCCGCACGGCATTGCCGGTCACGGTCACACCGTGAGATTTCAACCTGCCAAAAGCCCGCGACAGGCTCTCTGGGTTCATGCCAAGCCGCCCGGCAATCAGCACCTTGTCATGGGGCAGTTCGACCTCGCATGGCCCGGAGGTCTCGCCGGCCGTCAGAGTGATCAGGAACTGCGCGACCCGTTGCGGCGCGTTGCGGGTTTTCAGTGATTCAACCTGGTTCACCAGCGAGCGCAGGTGGACGAGCGTACTCGACAAAATGGCGAGGCAGGCCTCCGGACGGCGCAGCATAATGTCGATGATATGGCTCGCGGAAATCTGCATGAGGTGGCAGGAGGTCACGGCTTCTGCCGAAACGGGATAGACATCGGCCCGAAGCGCCGCGGCATCGCCAATCGACTGCTCCCGGGTAAACACGCCCACAACGGCCTCCGCACCGCTTGCCGTCATGCGGAAGAGCTTCACTCAGCCCTCGAGCACGATGTAAATGGTTTGAGCGTCATCACCGGCCGCAAAAATCCGCTCGCCGCGATCCCAGGACCGGACCGTGGCGCGGGGGAGGATTTCGTCGGCGACATCCTGCGGACAGTTGCCGATCAACAGCGTATTGCGCGCGACACTGATGTACTCGTCTTTCAAATTCCCTGCCCCTTACCCCGCATGGGTTCACCCCGTTTTAGTTTCGCATGTGCGGGGGATTTACAAGGGCATTACGGGGTTCAGGCACGTCGCGCACCTGGTCCGGGTTGAGGGCGACTGTAAGGGGTCCGGTTCAAACCGCCTGGGGCATGCGGATCGCGGCCTGCCCCTCATAGGCGCGGTAGCCGTTCTGGATGGCAATCTGGTCCGCGATGAACTTCGCGTCGTGCCACACGCCCCAGATGAAGGATGAGCCGCGATGGCTCTGCCATGGCAGGCCAACAAAGTAGAGACCCGGTTCCCGCGACACGCCCCGCTCATGCAGGGGTCGGCCCCTGTCGTCAAACGTGTCCGCCCTGATCCAGCCGAAATCGAACTGATAGCCCGTGGCCCAGAGGATGGTGCCAATCCCGGCCTCTTCCAGATCGAGTTCGAGGACGGGGTTCGTTACGCAGTCGGGATCTTCCGGGATATACCGCGCCTCCGGTTCGGGCGGCAGATCAAGCCCGTGTTTGGCAATATAGGCATCCGCCTCGTCGAGAACCGAGAGATAGTTTCGATCGCCGGCGATGAGGTTCGTGCGCAGGTCATCTGCGAAGGTGACCTTCCCTTCGTCATAGCCCGCGGTCATGCCGAGCAGTGTCATGCCCTGCTGCGCCAGCCTGCGGAAATCAATGGTCTTTCCACCTTCCGCGCCGCTGACGGCAATTGTCACATGTTCGGCGCCAGGTCCGGGTGTGTTTGCCGCCCATTTACCGAGGACGCCGAGCCACCAGACATTGTCCCTCTGCCGGTAACGACGCGGTGGCCGGTCATGGGGACCGATGGAAATGTAGACCCTGCGTCCCGCCTTCATCAGTTCCTCCGCGATCTGGACGCCGGAGGACCCGCCCCCCACGACCAGAACCGCGCCATCGGGCAGTTGGGCGGGGTTGCGGTAGGCGTTGGAGTGCATCTGCAACGGTGCCGCGTCGGCGGGAATGACGGGCGGTATGGCCGGTTTCTGGAAGGGTCCGGTCGCCGCGACGACGTTGTTGGCCTCAATCCGGCCGTCGGATGTCTCCAGCAGAAAACCACCGTCACCCGGCGTCACCGACTTCACCTCAACCCCCGTACGGATGGGCGCATCGAACCGTTTGGCGTAGGCCTCGAAATAGGCCGCAACGCTTTCCTTGTCGGCGAAGGCGTCACCATCGCAGTCGAATTCCATGTTGGGAAAGCGGTCATGCCAGGCGGGGCCGTTCGCGACGAGCGAGTCCCAGCGCCCCGTGCGCCAGCGTTCGGCGATACGGTCGCGTTCCAGCACCACATGCGGGATGCCATGTCCGGTCAGGTGTTCGCTCATGGCAACACCCGCCTGGCCCGCCCCAACCACGACCGTGTCGATTTTTTCCATGGCGTAACTCCTCATGATCCGCTCGGCAGTAAACCTATGGCCGCGCTCGCGGTTTTCGAAACAAGTCAATCGTGAAGCCTTGCTTCCATTCAGGCTAATGCCGCTTAGGCCCGCGCTAACCAGCGGTAAGGGCTGCCGGCACTTTTCAATCCGCGCGGCCTTCGTCATGCTGCCCCGGTGCCCGAAACCCGCCCCTGTACGGAGACGCAGATGAGCAGCCACACCCGTATCCGCACATTCAACACGCGCGATACCTATCCGGAACAGAATCTCGACAACGACCTCTGCCAGGCCGTGGTCACCCAGGGCGGAAAAACCGTCTGGCTGCGGGGGCAGTGTCCGCAGAATCTGGACGACGCAAAAAACATCGGGAGCCATGACCCGGTGGAGCAGACTCACAAGGTCATGCAGAATATCCGTCAGCTCATCGAGGAAGCGGGCGGCGAGATGTCGCATCTGGTCAAGGTGGTGGTCTACATCACCGATGTGCGCCACCGCGAGGCCGTTTACCGGACGATGGGTGAATATATCAAAGGAGTGTATCCGGTCTCGACCGGCCTGGTGGTGCAGGCCCTTGCCCGTCCGGAATGGCTGGTGGAAATTGACGGCACGGCCGTCATTCCGGAGGGATACCAGCGATGACCTTTTCACTCGTGGCCCGCTGTTCGCGGACCGGCATGTTCGGGGTGGCAATCTCCTCCTCCTCACCCGCCGTTGCCGCACGCTGTTCCTATGCGCGGGCCGGTGTGGGCGCCGTGGCAAGCCAGAATGTCACCGACCCCACGCTTGGTCCGTTTGCGCTCGATCTGATGCAGGGCGGCATGTCGGCGGTCGAGGCCATTGCGGGTGTGCGGGATCAGGGACGCTTTGTCGAATACCGCCAGGTTTTGGCCATCGACAAACAGGGGCGCACCGCAATTCATTCAGGGCCGAACTCGCTGGGGATATGGACGCAGGCCGAAGGCCGGGACGTGGCGTCGGGCGGCAATCTTCTGGCCAATGATGGCGTGCCGCAGGCCATTGTGGAGGGCTTCGAGCAGTCAACCGGTCACCTGGGCGACCGGCTGATCGCGGCGATGCGGGCGGGCCTGGCCGCTGGCGGCGAGGCCGGACCGGTGCATTCCGCGGGCATGATGCTGGTGGACCAGGTCAGCTGGCCCGTGGCCGATCTGCGCTGCGACTGGACGGAGGACTGCCCGATCGAGGCGGTCGCGACCGCCTGGGAGGTCTACAAACCGCAGCTTGAGGCCTACGTCCAGCGCGCGCTCGACCCGTCCACCGCGCCTTCCTATGGCGTACCAGGCGACGAGTGATACGCGTGAAGCAGCGGTTCAGGTGAATTCCTGGGCTTGAAGGTCGCACGGTTCGGGGTCAGGATTTGAGCGGATCAACTGTTCAGGGACCGCCCATGCTGCGTTACACCTTCCGGCAACTGGAATATTTTGTGGCCGTGGGGGAAACCGGCAGCATCGCCCGGGCGTCCGAGCGTATCAACGTGTCGTCGCCGTCGATTTCCTCAGCCATATCGCAGCTTGAGGCAGAGTTTGGCATTCGCCTCTTTGTGCGGCAGCACGCCCAGGGCCTGTCGCTGACCCAGGCCGGGCGTCAGCTTCTGGCGCAGGCCCAGATCGTGCTGCGCGAGGCCGGTGCGATGATGGACATTGCGGGCGACATTTCCGGATCGGTCCGCGGGCCGCTGAGTGTCGGGTGTCTGCTGACATTCGCGCAACTTGTCCTGCCCGCCGTGCGCCGCGGGTTCGAGGAAAAATATCCGGAGGTACGGCTGCGCCAGCACGAAATGAACCAGGTGGAGATTTTCAGCGCCCTGCGCCGCTCGGAGATTGATCTGGCCCTGACCTATGATCTGGATCTACCGGCAGATCTGCAGTTCACCGGGCTGATGCAACTGCCTCCAATTGCGCTGATGGGCGTTGAGCATCCTCTGGCAGATAGGGAAAGTGTGACCATGGAGGACCTGAGCGGTCATCCCATGGTTCTGCTCGATCTGCCGCTGAGTTCCGACTATTTCCTGTCCCTCTTCGACGGTCTGGACGGCAAACCGGTCATCACGGAACGCACCCGCGACATGGCGGTGATGCGCTCGATGGTCGGCAACGGATTTGGCTATTCCATCGCCAATGTACGGCCCCTCAGCGACACTTCGCCCGATGGAAACCCGGTGCGGGTGCTTCCCATTGCGGGCAAGGTTCGCCCACTGCGAATGGGGCTGCTGACGGCGCAGGACGCGGACCGGTCCAACGCGGTTCGGGCCTTCATCGAGTTCGTGGCCGGGATGGCGCGTGAAGGACGGTTAAGCCGTATCGGCGGGACCGCCCTTTTGTGACTTAGACAGAGGCTAAGCCATGCTTTCGCCACCAGGACTTTTGTGTCGGGGCGCAGTCTGTAATCTGCCGCCAAGCCGACAGGAGTGAGGACATATGCTGGACGGACCCGATTCCCGTTACAAGGTTCTGTTTGAACCGCTGACCATTGGTCCGGTCACGGCCAAAAACCGGTTCTACCAGGTGCCGCACTGTAACGGCGGCGGCTATCGCGACCCGTCCGCTGCCGCCGCCATGCGCGGGATCAAGTCCGAAGGCGGCTGGGGTGTCATTTTCACCGAACAGTGCGAGATGCACCACACGTCCGAGATCACGCCTTTCATCGAACTGCGCCTGTGGGAAGACCAGGACATGCCGATGCTGGCCAAAATGGCCGACCGGATGAAGGAACACGGCGCGCTTGCCGGCATCCAGCTGGCCTATTCGGGGATCAACGGCCCGAACCTCTATACCAAAGAGGTGCCGCGGGCGGTATCACCCGGTCCGATCCGCACCTTTACCAACGACCCGATGCAGGCGCGCGCCCTGTCGAAGGCTGAAATTGTCGACCTGCGGCGGTGGTTTGTCAATGCGGCCAAACGGGCGAGATCATGCGGCTTTGATCTGATCTGCCTCTACGGCGCCCACGGTTTCGGGATTTTCCAACACTTCCTGAGCCGCGCCACCAACATGCGCGACGACGAATATGGCGGCAGTCTGGAAAACCGCTCCCGTTTCGCGCGGGAAGTCATCGCCGATATTCGCGACGCGGTAGGCGACACGATGGGTTTCACCCTACGGGTGTCGCTCGACGAAACCATCGGTGATCTGGGATTTTCCAACGCGGAGGTGCGTGAGTTCATCGAGATGAACAAAGACCTGCCGGATCTCTGGGACCTTGCGCATGGCACAT
Organism: Alphaproteobacteria bacterium; assembly: GCA_030427145.1. Classification (GTDB taxonomy): domain Bacteria; phylum Pseudomonadota; class Alphaproteobacteria; order Rhodobacterales; family Rhodobacteraceae; genus Amaricoccus; species Amaricoccus tamworthensis. The sequence continues at coordinate 31,472 of JAUHWT010000002.1, forward strand.
GGGAGGACTGCTCCGGCCCGTCGCGCTTCAAGGATGAGGCGGCGCAGGAGGTTCTGGTGCGCGGCATTCGCGAGCTGTCCTCAAAACCCGTGGTTGGTGTCGGCCGTTTCACCTCGCCCGATGTCATGGCCCGTATGGTCAAATCCGGGGTCCTGGATGCGATTGGCTGCGCGCGGCCATCCATTGCCGATCCGTTTCTGCCGAACAAGATCGCGGAAGGCAGGATCGAGGACATTCGCGAGTGCATCGGCTGCAATATCTGCATTACTGGTGACATGACCATGTCGATCAGCCGCTGTACCCAGAACCCGACGTTTATGGAGGAATGGCGCAAGGGCTGGCATCCCGAACACATGAATGCCAAAGGCGACAGCGAAAACGTACTCGTGGTTGGTGCCGGACCCGCCGGGTTGGAGGCCACACGGGCCCTGGCGGAGCGTGGTTATGACGTGGCCCTGGCGGAGGCCGGTACGGTGCTGGGCGGTCGGGTTGCGCGGGAGCGCCACCTGCCTGGCCTGTCAGCCTGGGGCCGGGTCGCGGACTATCGCGAATACCAGATCAGCCAAAAGCCCAATGTCGAGACCTATTTCGACAGCGCCCTCAATGCGGAGGCGATCCTGGAGTTTGGTTTTCAGAACATCTGCATCGCCACCGGCGCGAAGTGGCGGGCCGATGGCGTCAGCCGCCAGCATGTGGTGCCGTTCCCGATGGACGGGGCCATGCCGGTTTTCACGCCGGACGACATCATGGACGGCAAACGCCCGACGGGTCACGTGGTGATTTATGACGACGACCACTACTACATGGGCGGAGTTCTCGCGGAACTGCTGCGCGGCCAGGGGTGTGAGGTGACGATTGTGACGCCCTCAGCCTATCTCTCTGACTGGACGGTCAACACGCTGGAACAGCACACGATCCACCGGCGCCTTGCGGAGATGGGTGTGGAGATTGTGCTCAACCGGGGTGTTACGTCAATTGCGGCGGGTCACGTGGTGTCGAACTGCATCTACACCGATCAGAACCGGCGCATCGACTGTGACGCCGTAGTGGTCGTCGCGTCGAAGCTTGAGAACAACCGCATTTACCACGACCTGATGGCCCGCGAAGCGGACTGGGTAGATGCCGGGATCCGGTCGGTTCGTATTATTGGCGATGCGGAGGCGCCGGGGCCGATTGCATGGGCCACCTATGCCGGTCACCGCTATGCGCGGGAACTGGATGGTGCGGATATTGGTGACGACCTGCCCTTCCGGCGGGAAATCACGGATCTGGCTGCGGAATGAGCAGCGATCCTTTTCCATTTTCTGAAGACATAACGCGGGAGATGCTCGACTGGACCGCAATGCGCATCGCGGACGGCCCGGACCCCACGCATGGCGCCCAGGCGTTTGCAGCACTTGAGCCGGTTCTGGGTGGCTCGATCACGGAGGATGGCCTTGGGCCGCAGCGGGCCTTTGAGCTTTTTACCGACACAATCGTTCCGGCCACACGACCTTTTGGGCATCCGACATCCCTGTCTTTCGTGGCCGCCGCACCATCGCGGGCTGCGCTGAGTTTTGACGCGGCGCTGGGGGCTGCCGGGGTATTTGCGGGCAACTGGGACGGCGGTGCCGGAGCCATTCACGCGGAAAACCAGGCGCTGCGCTGGCTCGCGGATCTGGCGGGCTGGACAGACAGTGCGGGTGGTGTTTTCGTGGCGGGTGGCACCCTTGGCAACCTCTCCGCACTTCATGCCGCGCGCGAATGGCACTCGCGCCAGCACGACACCCACGCCCGCCGAGCAATTCTTTGCTCGTCCGAGGCACACAGTTCCATCGCCGCCGTGGCGCGTGTCATGGATGCGGAGCTGATCATCGTTCCTGCCGACGACACAGGCCGCATGTCCGCGGATGCGGCGCGGGAGGCACTGGCCGGGAACGTCTTTGCAATCGTGGCCAATGGCGGCGCCACCAATTGCGGTGCCGTGGATGACATTGGAGGACTTGCCGACATTGCGGCCGAACGCGGGCTGTGGCTGCATGTGGACGGGGCCTATGGCGGCGCGGCTCTGGCTGATCCCGGGATGCGGACCGCGTTCGACGGTATCAAGTGGGCAGACAGCCTGATCGTAGATCCGCACAAATGGCTGTTCGCCCCGTATGATTCCTGCGCACTCATCTATCGCGATGCGGGTCACGGCGCGTCCGCGCATGGACAGAAAGCGGTGTATCTCGACACGGTGGACAAAACCCACTGGAATCCGTCCGACTATGCGCTGCACCTGACGCGGCGGGCGCGTGGGTTGCCGCTGTGGTTTTCCCTCGCAACCCATGGCAGCCGGGCCTACACCCGCGCCATTGCCCGTACGCGTGAAATCGCCGCCAAGGTTGCGGAGGGTATCGACGGTCTGGACGGCCTGACGCGCCTGCTGGGGCCGCAACTGACTGTGATCCTGTTCCGGCCCGATGGCATGTCCGAGGAGGACATGATCGGGTGGGCCGAGGTTAACCGACGTTCGGGCGCCCTGCTCTGCCTGCCGACCCGTTGGCGCGGGGAGATGGTGTTCCGGCTCTGCTTCGTGAACCCGCAGACGAACCCGGCCCAGGTGCTCGGCGTCCTGAAAACACTTTGCCCATGAGGTTGCCGATTTGACCACGGTCGACATTCTGGAAAGGCTCATTGCTTTCAACACGGTCAGCGACCGGTCAAACCTCGATCTGATCGACCATGTTGAGGATGTCCTGCGGCATCTTGGCGCACGGGTCACCCGCATCACTGATCCGGACATGCCGAAAGCCGGCCTGGTTGCGGAGATCGGTCCGGAAGGCCCGGGTGTGCTGCTCTCCGGCCATACGGATGTCGTGCCCACCAACGGCCAAAACTGGACCCGCGACCCGTTCCGCTTGGCGCGGGAGGGCGACCGTCTCTACGGGCGCGGGACCACCGATATGAAGGGGTTCGTGGCCTCGATGCTGTCCACGGCCGGGGCCGCCAGCAAGATGGACCTGCGCGAGCCGCTGAAACTGGTCCTGTCCTATGATGAGGAAATCGGCTGCGTCGGGATTGCGCGCATGATCGACCGGGTCGGTCCGCTTATCGGCAAACCGAGTCTCGCCATCATAGGCGAGCCCACGGAAATGCAGGTGGCCACCGGCCACAAAGGCAAACGGGCCTGGCGGGCGGATGTGACTGGCGATGCCGGCCATTCGGCGCTCGCGCCGAGGTTCACCAATGCCCTCAATGTGGCCGCGGATTTCGTGAGGGAGCTTGAAACGATCCAGACTGACCTCGCTCAAAATGGCTTACGCGATGATGCGTACGACATCCCCTACAGCACCGTGCATGTCGGCATGCTCTCCGGCGGGCGGGCGCTCAACATCGTGCCGGATCATGCGGAGATGACGTTTGAAATCCGTCATCTGGCGCAGGATGATCTGGACGAGCTTGAACAGCGCATCAGGGACGAAGCCGACCGGGTCCGCACCCGCCATGGCCCGGCGGCCGGATTGGAACTTCACCGGATCACTGCCTATCCCGGTCTCGAAACGCCAGGGGATGATCCCGTGGTGTCTCAGATGGTCGAGCTTGCGCAGACCAGAAAAACAAAGGTTGCCTACGGAACTGAGGCGGGGTTCTTCGACGCTCTTGGAATCCGCACTGTCGTCTGTGGGCCGGGCTCGATGGAGGGACAGGGCCACAAGGCTGACGAGTATGTGGAGATCGCGCAACTCGATGCTTGTGATCTGATGTTGCGGCGCCTGCTTGAAACGCTCAAAGCCTGAAACGAGCCGCGCAAACCGGGTACGGACGCCGACTGGCCCGTGAATAGGCAAACCTGAAGCAGACCTGCTGGATTTGCGGGCATTTTGGGCTGCGAATTAGGCCCAGCCTAACAAGCGCTGAGGTATACTGGTCTTCTGCCGGGGCACGCGTATTCCTATGCTGGCTGAAAGGCCGCGCAATGCCCAGGAGACCTGTTTGCCTCAAAATACCGAAATCGCCATCGACGTGCGCGACGCGGTCAAACGATATGGACCATTCACGGCACTCAAAAAGATCTCCCTCTCCATCCACGACAACGAGTTTTTCACCCTGTTGGGACCGTCCGGCTGCGGCAAGACAACGCTTCTGCGGATGATTGCGGGCTTTGAGGACGTCACGGAGGGCGCGATCTTCCTCTATGGCGAGGGTATCGACGCCCTGCCCCCACACAAACGTCCCATCAACACGGTGTTTCAAAACTACGCCCTTTTTCCGCATATGAGTGTCTTGGAAAATGTGGGGTTCGGGCTGGAGATGCTCGGCAAATCAAAGGCCGAAGCCCGTGCCCGCGCCGGTGAGGCGCTGGAAATGGTGCAGTTGTCCCAGTTCGCCACCCGGATGCCATCACAGCTTTCCGGTGGTCAGCAGCAGAGGGTGGCGCTGGCCCGCGCGCTCGCACCACGGCCGAAGGTGCTGCTACTCGATGAGCCACTCTCCGCGCTCGACCTGAAACTGCGCAAGGCGATGCAGGTCGAGCTCAAGCATCTTCAGCGCGAAACCGGCATCACCTTCATCTTCGTCACCCACGACCAGGAAGAGGCGCTGACGATGTCCGACCGCATTGCGGTCATGTCGGCGGGCGAACTGCAGCAGCTGGGTGAGGCCCGCGACATCTATGAGCGCCCGCGCAACGTCTTCGTGGCCGATTTCATCGGAGAGACCAACCTGATGGAGGTCACCGTCGATGCCATAAACGGCGGCCGGGCTCAGTGTCACCTCGGCGGCGGTCACAAACTCACCTGCGACGCGGTTGAGGGAATAACACCTGGTGCCAAAGTCCACATGTCCCTGCGTCCCGAACGCCTGTTTTTGTCCGTTGAACCGGTCGAGAACGAGAGCCTGACCGGGCGGGTCCGCGAGATGATCTATATCGGCACGGATACCGCCACCATCGTTGACCTCGATGGTGGGCCGCAGTTCACCGTGCGCTCGTCCAATTCTTCCCGCGGCAACGCCCGCACCTTTGAACCCGGCACCGAGGTCGCGGTTAACATGGAGCACGGAGCCGGCCGGCTCCTCGTCGACTGATGGCGGGTGGTGCGGCAACCGGCGGATCGGTCCAGAGCGAAACCTACAGGGAGGCGCGCACGTGGCTGCTGCTGCCCGCCTGGGTCACGCTGGGTATTCTGACACTGGCGCCATTGACCATCATGCTGGTCTATTCCTTTCTGACCAAGGAATTCCGCGGCGGTGTGATCTGGGAGTTCAGTCTCGCGGCCTACGATCAGTTTTTCTTCGACCGCGGCCTGTTCGGTGACGAGCCGCCCCGCATTGAGTGGACATATATTGGCATATTTTGGCGGTCCATCTGGCAGGCCGGTGCCGCGACCGTTTTGAGCCTGCTGATCGGGTTTCCAACCGCGTATTTCATCGCGATGCGGCCGCAAAAGGAACGCGCCCTGTGGGTGTTCCTTGTCACCATCCCCTACTGGGTCAATCTGCTGATCCGGACCGTGTCCATGAAGTTCCTGCTGCGCGATGAGGGGCCGCTGAATGAGGGGCTGATGGCCATCGGCCTGATTTCCGAGCCGCTTGGCATCGTCAACACAAACCTGGCGGTGCAGCTTGGGCTGTTCTACTCCTATCTGCCCTTCATGGTCCTGCCGATCTATGCGGCGGTGGAACGCTACAATCTGGCCCTGTCCGAGGCCGCGGCGGATCTCTATGCGCCGCGCTGGACCATTCTGCGCCGGATCGTGCTGCCATCGGTACGGCCCGGGATCGTGGCCGGATGCATCCTGGTTTTTGTGCCGTCCCTGGGATCCTTCCTTGCGCCTGACCTTCTGGGCGGTGCGAAGACGTTCATGATCGGATCGCTGATCGAGGAGCAGTTCAAGGGCAATGCCGGAAACTGGCCCTTTGGCGCGGCGGCCTCCATGATCCTGCTGACAATGGTGCTGATCCTCCTGATCCTCTCGGCCCGACCCTCGCGCAAGGGAGTGCGGTAATGGCGAAACCATATGACCTGCGCCACTACCCGGGGTTTCTCGGCGTCACGTTGCTATGCCTGCTGATCCTCTACGCACCACTCGGCGTCGTGGCCGTCTACAGTTTCAACGGGTCCCAGTCGATCACCATCTGGGAAGGCTTCTCGCTGCGCTGGTACGTGGACGTGTTCACCGGCCCCGAGAGCGCCAAGTTCAAACAGGCCGCCTGGAACAGCTTCATTATCGCAATCGCAGCGGCGACCATCGCGACCTCCATCGCCACCCTCGCGGCGACGGCCGTGCTGCGCGCCGGTAAATTCCGAATGCGAACCCTGTCCATCGGACTCATCTCCCTGCCCCTGATGGTGCCGGAGATCGTGACGGCCGTGGCAACCCTGATCTTCTTCAACGCCATTGCGTTCGAGCGCGGGCTGATGACGATCCTGCTGGCCCATATCGCCTTCTGCATACCCTTCGCCTACATGCCGATTTCGGCCCGAATGCAGGGCATTGAGGCCAGCTATGAGCAGGCCGCGATGGACCTCTACGCCACCAGGCGGCAGGCGTTTACGCGTATTCTTCTGCCCCTGATGATGCCCGGCATCGTTTCCGGCTTCATCCTCGCCTTCATCATCTCGCTAGATGACTTCATCATCACGAATTTCGTGAAAGGCGCGGGTGTCGAAACCCTGCCCACCGCTATTTTCGGTGCCGTGAAACAGGGCATTAAACCCAATATCATGGCGATTTCGACCATGCTGCTGGCCGTCTCCATCGTCATGGTAACACTGTCATGGCTCATCGGCCGCAAGGACCAAAAAAACCTGATCCAACAGAGGAAGAAAAAATGAAAAAACTGCTGACAACAGCCGCCGCACTCAGTCTCATCGCCGGGGCCGCCAGCGCGGAGGGCAAACTGGTGATCTATCACTGGTTTGAATACATGCCGCAGGACCTGCTCGAGAAATTCAGCGAGGAGCATGATGTCGAGGTCGTGATGGACACCTACGACAGCAACGAGGCCCTGCTCGCGTCTCTGAAGGCCGGGGCCATCGGAACCTATGACGTGGCGGTGCCGGGTGACTACATGGTTCAGATCATGGGCAACGAGGGCCTGCTGGATACGATTGCCGACGGCGAACTTGCCAACAAGGGCAATATCGCACCGGAATGGGCCGATCCGTCCTTCGATCCGGGCCGCGCCTCCTCCATCCCGTACCAGTGGGGATCGACCTCCTTTGCTGTCAATCGCGATGTGTATGAAGGCGATATCAACAGCACCGACATTCTGTTCAATCCACCCGAGGAACTGTCCGGCAAAATCAACATGCTAGACAGCCAGGGTGAGGTCCTCGCCATGGCCGCCCTTCACATGGACATCCCCCAGTGCTCGTCGGACCGCGACCAGTTGCGCGCGCTGAATGACATGCTCCAGAGTGCCAAGGCGCACTGGGCCTCCTTCAACTCCGACACGGCCAAGGAGGTGCTTGTCTCCGGTGACGCGGCCGCGGGCCAGATCTATGACGGTTTTGCCGCCAAGGCGCGCGCGGAAGGGGCCAATGTGGAATACGCCTTCCCGACCCAGGGCTATATCGTGTGGATGGACAATGTGGTGCTGCTGAAGGACGCGCCGAACCGTGAGAACGCGCTCCTGTTCATGGATTTCCTGCTTGAGCCCGAAAACATCGCGGCAGTCACCAACTACGCGCGCTACAACGCAGGCGTCACCGGAGTGGCCGGGTTCCTTGACCCGTCCCTGGCCGAACAGCCCGAAAGCAATCCCCCGGCCGAAGCCGGCGCGGGTGTTTTCATCGAGGTCTGCGACCAGGCCACCCAGGAAGTCTACGACCAGATCTGGACCAACCTGAAGAAGTGACACGCTTCAACCCGCCCCGGCTTGAGTGTCGGGGCGGGTGTTTGCGGCAACCGATCAGCCTTCCAGAAATGCCTGCAGGTTGGCACCGAGCGCATCGCTAAGGTAGCCGCCCTCCTGGACAAACAGCAGCGGCGCGGATTGAGCCGACAGGCGCTGGCGGATTCGTCGGAAGCCCTCTTCGGTCACGGCGAGGCCCTGAAAGGGGTCATGGATCGAGGCATCGAGACCCAGGGCGACAACAATACAGTCAGCCCCGAATGCCTCAATCCGCGCAAGCGCCACCTCAAGCGTTTCAAGCCATTCATCATCACCGGTGCCGCGGGCGAGCGGCAGATTGAGGTTCGCGCCGAGTCCCGCGCCCTCGCCACGCTCATGGGCATGGCCCCAGAAGAACGGGTAAAACCGCGCCGGATGGGCATGGATGGAGACGGTGAGCACGTCCGCCCTCTGATAGAAAATCCCCTGCGTGCCGTTGCCGTGATGCACGTCCACGTCCAGAATTGCTGGCCTGAACCCCTTATTGCGCAGCCGTTCGGCAGCGATCGCGGAGTTGTTCAGAAAACAAAACCCTCCGGCGAGGTCGGCAAACGCATGGTGCCCCGGCGGACGACAGAGCGCGTAGGTATTATTCTCGCCCCCGACCAGAAGGTCCGCACCGGTAATGGCCGTCTGCGCCGACCAGTAGGCGCTCTCCCATGTATGTTCAGAGATCGGACAGGCCGTATCGGCCTGGTGCCACCCGGCCTGGCCTATGGCCGATTTGGGGTAGCTGTCGCTACGACTGGCGGGATGAATGTTGGGGATCACCTCCGGCGCCGCGCCTTCAATACGGGACCAGCGGGCGTGGATCGTGCAAAGGAAGGTGAGATATTCCGCGGTGTGTATGGCTGCAATGGGCCCCATTCCGGCGTCCTTTGGGGCTTCAAAGGCATACCCCGCGGCCTCCGCGCCGGCTTTCAGCACATCAATGCGTGCGGGCTGTTCCGGGCTGCGGCTCACGACGCCGTTAGCCATGAAGTTCTGCGGGTCGTGGCGCTGCTGGCGCGTGTCGAGAATGGCTTTCATGTCTGTCTCCGCAAGGTCTCAAAGGCCGGTCCGGGCAGGACCAGCGCGGTTTCTCCTGGTATGGTTTCAAAACCGACCCGGTCATAGAACGCACGGGCGCGGACGTTGTGATCGTGCACGATGAGCCGCAGGAACCCCGCACGCCACAGACGCGCGGCATGGTCGGATGCGGCCCGCAGAAGCGCCGGACCAAGACCCTCGCCACGGGCTTCCGGCGCGACCCAGAGATCCGAGACGAAAAGCCCCGCCGATCCTCGCCCTGTCGAGAAAAGCGGCGAAAAAAGCGCCAGGCCCAGCATAGCCTCTCCCGAGGTCGCGACGCAGGCCCAGGCCGACGGCACAGGGCCAAAAAGCGCATGTTCCAGTGCGGTGCGCTCGGCCCGATGGTTGTCACCAAGATCCTCGGAGAGCGCCCGCAGGCCGGTATCCAGCGCCGCGAGATCCGGTTTTTCGGCCAGTTTGATGTCGAAATCCATCGCCATGGCCTCAAATCGCGGTCGTCGCCGCGCCCTTGAGGCCCAGCATCGCGCGGGCCTCGTCCGGGGTGGCCGGGATCCGGCCCATCTCGTCAACGATGCGGCGAATTTTTGTTACCTGGTCCGCACTACACTTGGCCAGAACACCCTTGGATAGCATCAGGTTGTCCTCCAACCCCACGCGCACATGCCCACCCATCGCTGCGGCCATGCTTGCCATGGGGATTTGGTGCCGCCCTGCCGCGAGGACCGAGAAGGCATAATCCGAACCAAACAGCCTGTCCGCGAGGTGTACCATATGGGTCAGGTTCTCCGGGTCCGGCCCCATGCCGCCGAGAACGCCAAACACAAACTGGATGAAGAACGGCGGTTCAACCAGGCCCCGATCCGCGAAATGACGCAGCATGGTCAGATGGCTCATGTCGTAGCATTCAAACTCAAACCGCGCGCCACGTTCCTGGCCCAGGTCGTGCAGGATGGTCGCGATGTCGCGGGGTGTGTTCTTGAACACGAGGTCATCGGAGTTTTCGAGAAACGGCTTCTCCCAGTCGTGTTTCCATTCCTTAATGCGCGCAACCGCCGGATAGAGCGCGAAGTTCATCGTACCCATGTTCAGAGAGCACATTTCCGGCGCGACGGCCCTGGGGGCAGCAAGACGGTCATTGAGGGACATGACCGCGCTGCCACCGGTCGAAAGGTTGAGGACCGCATCGGTCGCCGCACTGATACGTGGCAGGAATCCCATGAAATGCTCGACCGCCGCCGAGGGTCGTCCGGTCCGAGGGTCGCGGGCATGGAGGTGCAGGATCGCCGCACCGGCCTCCGCCGCGTCGATGGACTGCGTGGCGATCTCATCAGCCGTAATGGGCAGGTAAGGCGACATTGAGGGCGTGTGGATGGAGCCGGTGATGGCACAGGTGATCAGAATCTTTGACATGACAGTGCCTCAGGCAGTCTCCCGCATCTCAACGGTCAGTTCGGCCTCAAATCGGGTGAGCGCCTGGTCGAGCAGGTCCATGATTTCCCCGATCTGTTCCCCGGTCACAATGAGCGGCGGGCAGACCAGGAAGTGATCGCCCTCAAGACCGCCCCTCGTGCGCCGGGAATAGAGGATCAGGCCAAGGTCATAGGCGATTTCAACAAGGCGGTTGTAAGCGTTCAGATCACGCGGCAGAGGCGTCATCGTGGTCCGGTCCGCAACCAGCTCAAACGCGAGAAGCAGCCCCTTGCCACGCACGTCGCCGATGAAGGAATACCGCTCCATCAAACCGGTCAGTTCCGCCTTAAGCAGGTCCCCCATCCAGGCGGCGTTCCCGATCAGATCCTGCTCCTCAATCTCCTCAAGCACCGCGAGCCCCGCCGCACAGGCGAGCGGATTGCCGGCATAGGTAAACCCGTGCAGGAATCCGCCCGCATCCAGCACCGGCTCCACCAGTCGAGCGGGCGCGACGACAGCGCCCAACGGCGCGTAGCCCGCGCCAAATCCCTTTGAGAGCACGGTAATATCCGGCACGACGCCGAAGTGTTCCGAGGCGAGAAACCTGCCGGTACGGCCCGCCCCCGACATAACCTCATCGAAGATCAGCAGAACGCCATATTCATCGCAAATCTCACGGATGCGCACGTAGTAACTGTCCGGCGCAACCAATGCGCCGGTCGAGGCTCCACCGATGGGCTCCATCATAAAGGCCAGCACGGTCTCCGGACCCTCCGCCTCGATCCGCGCGCGCAGAAACTCGGCGTATTTCAGACCGCGCTCCTCCTCGCTCAGATCGTCGCGGTCGAGATAGGTCATCGGCGCGTCGATCTTGGGCATGCCCTCCATCATCGGCGCAAACGGCTCCCGCAGCGGGTCGTACCCCGTCAGGTCGAGCGCGCCGAAGGTGCAGCCATGATAGGAAGGAAAACGCGAAATAACCTTGTAGCGCTGCGTTTTGCCCTGCGTAATCGCGTATTGCCGCGCAAGTTTAACGGCGCTTTCCACCGCCTCCGAACCGCCGGAAACGAAGAAAACCCGGTCGAGACCCGGCGGGCACAGCGACACGGTTTTGGCGGCCAGATCCTCGGAAGGATGAGTGCGGAAATGCAGGCGGTAGCCGAAGGTCGCCCTGTCCATCTGCGCCTTCATCTTCGCCAGCACACGCGGGTTGGAATGGCCGATATTGGAGACCATCGCGCCGGAACAGGCGTCGATATAGCGCTTGCCGCTCTCATCGAAGAGATAAATCCCTTCGCCACGATCAAGAAACGGCCGCGGGTTGCGGGTCTGGTAAAACAGATGGCCGCCCTCCTGACCGCCTTTTTCCTGGTTCACGGCGCATTCTCCAGGTGTTTACGGAGAAAGGCACGGGTCCGTTCCTTTTTAGGGTTTCTGAAGATCACCCATGGCGGCCCTTCCTCCACCACAACGCCCTGATCCATGAAAAGCACCCGGTCACAGACGGCCGCCGCAAAGTCCATCTCGTGGGTGACGATGATCATCGTTATGTGCTCCTCGGCGAGCTTTTTCATGACCTGATTGACCTCATCGACCAGTTCGGGATCGAGCGCCGAGGTCGCCTCGTCAAAGAGCATGAGCTTCGGTTTCATTGCCAGCGCCCGCGCGATGGCGACGCGCTGTTTCTGCCCGCCGGAAAGCTGCGAGGGGTAATAGTCGATCCGCTCCAGCATGCCGACCTTATCAAGCTGTTCCTCCGCCAGCGCATCGGCCTCCCTGTCCGACAGACCCTTCAGGAGTTTCGGCGCCATCGTCACGTTCTCCCGCGCGGTCAAATGCGGGAAAAGATTGAAGTGCTGAAACACCATCCCGATGTCCTGGCGCATGGCGTTGATGTGCTTCTCGTACTGGCGGTGCGGCAGCGACTTGTTGACTTGCGTCCCGTCGAGCCAGACCTCGCCGCCTGTCAGTGGATCGAGATCGTTGATCGCGCGCAGCAACGTCGATTTGCCGGACCCGGATGGCCCGATGATCGCGACAATCTGTCCACGCGCGACGTTGAGGCTGATGTCCTTGAGCACCTCAAGTTTGCCGAAAGACTTCTGGGCGTGGCGGATCTGGACGAATTCGGGATTATCGCTCATGGAATGCCTCGCGGACTGTCAGCGTGAAAGCGAGATGCGACGCTCGATCCGGCGCTGCACCCACTCCATGCAAAGGTTGATGACGTAGTAAAAGGCCGCAGCCAGCAGGTAGAACTCAAACGGCCGGTAGGTCGCGCCGATGGCCCGCTGCGCCGACAGGGTCAGCTCGCTCACACCAATCACCGAAACCAGCGCGCTGTCCTTGAGAAGCGCGATCATGTTGTTGCCAATGGGCGGAATAACGGCGCGCACCGCCTGGGGCACCACGACCTTGCGAAGCGCCTGGCTGCGACTGAGACCCACGGTCCGGGCGGCTTCCATCTGGCCCTTGTCCACCGAAAGGATCGCGGTCTGGATCAGCTCGGAATTGTACACCGCGAAGTGCAGCCCCAAACCGATCACACCGGCCACGAAGGCGGGCAGATCGACGCCGATCTGCACCAGTCCAAAATAAATCAGGAAAAGCTGCAGCAGCAGCGGCGTGCCCATAAACACAAACTCGACCACTTTGAAAGGCCAGCGGATCATGGCCGGGGCATAGAGCGCGATTACAGCAAACAAAATACCGCCGAAAAAACTCAGGAGAGCGGCGGCGACCGTGATGCCGATGGTCCACAGACCACCCAGAAGAACGATGTCGAGATATTTCGGGATGACCGTGAAATCGAGGCCCATGGGTTACATCCTTCGCGGTCAGGTGATCTGAACACGCCGGTCGAGCCAAGCCACCGCCCGCCCCGTCGTGTAGATGATGATGATGTAAAGAATGCCCGCGAGCAGGAACATCTCAAAGGGTTTGTAGGTCGAGCCGATATAGCGCTGCGCCGTATAGGTGAGTTCCACAACGGAAATCGCGGCGACGAGTGCCGTGGACTTGATCAGCATGTTCAGATTGACACCGAGCGGCCGCACCATCAGCCGCGCCGCCTGTGGCAGCGTCACCTTGTAGAACCCCTGGAACTGGCTCAGGCCGAGCGTCCGGGCGGCCTCGCGCTGGCCCTTGTCAATGGAGATAATCGCCCCGCGGATCGTCTCCGTCATGTAGGCGCCGACATTCACGCCCAGCCCGATGACACCAGCCTCAAAAGCTTCTAGCTGGATCCCAACCTGCGGCCCGCCGAAGTAGAGAATAAAAAGCTGGATCAGCGCCGGGGTCCCGCGAAAAACGCTGACATAGGCCGCGCCGATGAAACGCAGCACACCGAACCGCGACAGCCGCGCCGCCGCCCCGAGTGCGCCCATGGTAAGCCCCAAAAGCGCGGTCAGTACCGAAAGCTGGATGGTGACAAGGGCCGCCTCCAGAAAGAACGGGTAGACCCGGAGCATCAGGTCGGTGTCCATCGGACCCCCTTTGGATCAGCGTCACGGAAATGGTGTGATGGACGCGGCGTACGAAATTCGCGCAGCGTCCAGGTGGCACCGCGCCCGGAAGGGGCGCAGTGACCTCAGTTCGTCCGGCTCAGCGGATGTCCGCGCCGACCCATTCCTCGGCAATGGTCATGTAGGTGCCGTCCTCCATCATGGAATCGAGCGCTTCCTGCATTGCGGCGGCAAGTTCCGGATTGCCCTCACGGATCGCGATACCCGCGCCAAAGGGCTCGGTGGTGGGATCAGCGAACATCTCGAACTCCTGGCCCTGCTCGCCCATGGCAAGGATCGCCGCGATGGAGTCGTTCACAATCGCATCGACGCGGCCGTTCTCCAGTTCCAGCAGAAGCTCGGGCAGGCCCTTGTAGGTGTTGATGTCGTAGCCCTTCTCACGCGCCCAGGCCTCGTGGGTCTCGCCCAGCGTCAGGCCGACCTTCACTCCGTCAAGATCCTCAAGGCTGGCGATCCCGGATCCCGGCTGTGTGAAAATCGCGCGCTTGTCCGAATAGTACGGCCCGACGAAATCCACCACCTCGTCACGTTCCTCGGTGATGGTCATGGAGCCAACAATCGCATCATACTTGTTGGCCAGCAGCCCGCCGATGATCCCGTCCCAGGCCGTGGTCACGATCTCGGCTTCAAGGCCCATGCGTTTGGCGATCTCGGTGCCGATGGCCGGGTCGAAGCCCACGACCTCGTTCTGGTCATTGACGAAGTTGAACGGCGGATAGGCCCCCGACATCGCGATGCGGATTACGCCGTTTTCCTTAAGCGTTTCAAGCTCCTCAGCGGCGGCCGCAAAGCCGACCGTGGCAAAGGCGGCGGCAAGAACGGTGGATTTCAGGATGGTGCGGCGTGACGTCATTTCGGTCTCCATGTTGGAACAATTGTTCGCGGGCCGAACGCCCGGGAAGGTTGGCGGATTGATTCCGCTCTGCAGCGGAAGCCTTGCATTTGCCGAATCATCGTGCAAATAAATAATCAAAATCATCATCATAGATCTGGTCTATGCAGCCACCCGATACCGGCCGTTTCCCCTGGAACCTCGACTGGAACCTCCTGCGCACCTTCATCGTCGTGGTCGAACAGCGCGGCATCTCCAAAGCCGCCGGTGTCCTTGGCCTGAAACAGCCGTCGGTCTCCGCTGCGCTGAAACGTCTTGAAACTGCGGTGGGCAAACGGCTCATCATCCGCAAACCCAACGAGTTCGTCGTCACCCGCGCTGGCCAGCGTCTCTATTCCGAATGCACCGAAATCTTCAGCACCGTCTCGCAACTGCCCACGGTTCTCAGCGAGGAGGTCGCGGAACTGCGCGGACACCTGTCCTTCGTGGTGACCAGTTCCGTCAGCTCAACCCATTTCGACGACATGCTGCACGGCTTTTCATCCGCACATCCCGGCGTCACCTACTCGTTTGACGTGCAGGAGAGCGATGAGGTCGAGAGCATGATCGCCCGCAACCGAGCCAGCTTCGGCATCTGCCTGCTCTCCGCCCTGCCCGGCAGCCTCAACCGTGTGGAGCTTTACCGCGAGTTCTTCGGCCTCTACTGCGGGCCGCGCCACCCGCTGTTCAACGCCGCCACCGTCTCGCCCGCCGACCTCGAAGGCGAGCCCTTCGTGGCCTTTCAGACCGAAACACCCAGCGGCCCGCTTGAGCAGGTCTCCCGCCTGCGCCACCGGCTCAAGCTCTCCCCGCAATGGCGCGGCGTGTCGTCCAGCCTGAACGAAATCCGCCGCATGATCATCGCCGGCATCGGCATCGGCGCCCTTCCGGTCCACGTCGCCCAACAGGACGTCGCCGCCGGCCGCATCCGCCAGCTGCCCCCGTATTCCGACCTGCCCTGCATCAGCATCTACCTGATCAGCAACCCCGCCCGCCGCCTGACCGAAGCCGAAGCCGCCTTCCTCGACCACGTCCACGGATCCGTTGAGGCCATTCCGGACGGGGAGAGGGTTTATGGTGGCTGACCGTCTCAACCCTTGGGGCAAACGGACAGATTGTCAGGCCGTTTGAATGAATGAATTTTGTCAGCGGTTGCCTGACACCGGAAAGCGTTCGCCAACCCGGCCCGAACCAGTCAATACCTGTGATTTTCGGAGGAATGGTGCCCCAAGACGGACTTGAACCGCCGACCTACTATTTACGAAACAGTTGCTCTACCGACTGAGCTATTGGGGCCCGGGCGCGTAAATACACGATCCAGGTGCAGACGCAAGACCCCGAATGCACCCAAACGCCTGGGAATTCCTTAAACGAGAAACGACTTCACCGCCTCCAGAAACGGTCGTGGCGCTTCCGCGTGGAGCCAGTGACCGGCGCCGGGCACGCTCTCAAACCTGGCCTGCGGGAACAGTGCCCGAACGGCATCGTGGTCAGCCTCATCGACGTAGTCGGACGCACCGCCGGTCAGGAACAGCGCATCGCCGTCGAATGTGCCCCCGATGTCGGGAAATCCCATGATTTTTGGCATTTCACTTTCCAGAACGTCGAGATTCAGCTTCCACCGCGCGCCATCGCCATCAAGCGCAAGGCTTTGCAGGAAGAAGGCACGCAGCGGCGCCTCATCGACGCTGGACTGGAGCTGAGCGTCGCCGTCCGAGCGCCGCTCGATCACCGACAGGTCCACGGCCTTCATGGCTTCCACATAAGGCAGCTGTGAGTGGGAATACTGTTTAGGCGCGATATCCGCCACGATCATCCGACCGACGCGTTCAGGCGCCTTCAGGGCCAGAACCATCGCTGCCTTGCCGCCCATGGAATGGCCCAGAACATCGGCCTGCCCGCCAAACTCATCAATCACCTCGGCCAGATCCCCGGCCATGGCCTCATAGCCGTTGTCACCGGCCCAGGGGCTGTCGCCATGGTTGCGCATGTCCACGGCCACCACCTGGCGGTCCGCTGCCAGCCGCTTGCCAATCGCGCCCCAGTTGCGCGCGGAGCCGAACAGCCCATGCACAATCAGAAGCGGCAACCGGTCTGTCGGCTGCCCATGTACGACAGTATTCAGCATGATGTCCTCATACGATAAGACTGGTGATCACCGTGTCATCGGTGATGTCCTGGAAGGTGAAACCACCCTCCAGCATCCTCTGTTCCAGATCGGCAAAATTTGCCCGTGCCGAGCTTTCAATCCCGAGCAGGATCGATCCAAAATTTCGCGCCGATTTTTTCAGGTATTCAAACCGCGAAATGTCGTCATCGGGCCCCAGCAGGTTCAGAAAATCCCTCAGCGCCCCTGGCCTCTGCGGCAGGCGCAGGATGTAGTACCGCTTCAACCCTTCCCAGCGCAGCGCCCGCTCCTTCACGTCAGGCAAACGCTCAAAATCGAAATTCCCGCCGGAGACCACCGCAACCACGGTTTTGCCCGTCAGGTCGTCATAATCGCGCAGCGCATCGATCGACAGCGCTCCGGCCGGCTCCAGAACCACGCCCTCGACATTGAGGAATTCCAGCATGGTGGCACAGATGCGATCCTCCGCCACCCGTGTGACCGCATTGGGCGCCAGATGCTTGAGCCGTTCGAAATTGATGTCACCAATCCGGGCAACAGCGGCCCCGTCCACGAAGTTGTCCACCGCCTCCAGCGTCACCGGACCACCCTGCTCCAGCGCCCGCGTCAGGCTCGGCGCGCCCACCGGCTCGACCAGGCGCAGTTCCGTGTCACCGGGCACTTCCCCGACCAGCGTGGCGGACCCGGATGACAGCCCACCACCGCCCACGGGCAGAACCATGATGTCGGGAACCACCCCCTCCGGCAGCTGGCGAAACACCTCCAGCGCACAGGTCGCCTGGCCCTCGATCACATCCGCGTCGTCATAAGGCGGCAGAAAAACGGCATTATTCTCCGCACAGAACGACTGCGCGGCCTCGAGCGTGTCATCGAAATAGTCGCCAATCAAACGGATTTCGACCTGGCCATCTCCAAACTGGCGCGTTTTGCCGATCTTTTGTTGCGGGGTTGTGACGGGCATGAAGATCACGCCATTCACACCAAAATGTTTGCAGGCGAACGCCACACCCTGGGCGTGGTTGCCTGCCGAGGCACAGACGAAAACCCGCCGTCCCGCATCGGCCTCCAGCGCCTTGCGCATGGCGTTAAACGCGCCCCTGATCTTGTAGGAGCGCACCGGCGAGAGATCCTCGCGCTTGAGCCAGATATCCGCGCCGTAATAGGCCGACAGATACACGTTGCGTTGCAAAGGCGTCGGGTCAAACAGATCCCGCAACGCGGCCTCGGCCCGCTCAACTCCCGACAGAAAACCCGTACCGTGTCCCATTTCTGCGGGCTAGCATGGTTTTTCGGGCTGGACCAGTACGCTTGAGACCGGACGTGGAGGTTTCCCGAAGGCCAACGTCGCCTATGATACCCCTACGGAATCGGGGGAGCGCATCATGACCTATTACGACACCGGCCAATACAGCCGCAAAGTCACCACCACCTCCCCGGAGGCGCAGCTCTGGTTCGACCGCGGCCTCAACTGGATCTGGGCCTATTTCCACGAGGAAGCCGTCAGGTGTTTTCAGAACGCCATCAAAGCAGATCCCGGTTGTGCGATGGCGTACTGGGGTGTGGCCTATGCCAGCGGTCCGAATTACAACCTGCCTTGGCATTTGCGTGACGCGACCATGAAACGCGACAGCCTCGCCACGGCATATGACGCGACCTCCACCGCGATGGCTCTGATCGACCGCGTCACACCACCCGAGGCCGCCCTGATCCGCGCCCTCACCGCCCGTTTCCCCCAGCGTGATCCGGATGACGGGAAAACCATGCATGGCTGGAACGCGGCTTTTGTGACCGCCATGAAGACCGTCCACGACACCTGGCCCGAAGACCACGATATCCGTGCCGCCTATGCCGAAGCGATCATGAACCTCACCCCGTGGCGGATGTGGGACCAGACCACCGGGCAGCCGGCGGAAGGGGCCGGAACCGTGGAGGCACAACGCGTGCTTGAAGAAGCCCTTAACAACGATCCCGCCGCCATGCGGCACCCCGGTCTGACACATCTCTATGTCCACCTGATGGAAATGTCGCCGACGCCGGAGAAAGCCCTGAAGGCCGGTGACGTCCTGCGCGACCTGATTCCCGACGCCGGGCACCTGATCCACATGCCCACCCATATCGACATACAGTGTGGCCACTACCACAATGTCGTCCACTGGAATGAGGCCGCAATCCACGCCGACGCCAAGGCCCTGGAACGCAACGGCGTGTTCAACATCTACACCGGCTACCGCATCCACAACTATCATTTCGCCGTCTATGGCGCGATGTTCCTCGGCCGTTTCGAGCCCGCCTGGTCACTGGCCCGCGAACTGGTGGCGATCACGCCCGAGGACATTCTACGTATTGAATCGCCCCCCTTCGCAGATTTCTATGAAAGCTACCTCGCCATCTGGGTCCACGTCCTGATCCGTTTCGGCCGCTGGCGTGAAATCATCGCGGAACCGCTGCCTGCGGAGCCCGCGCTATACACCAACCTCACCGCAACACTGCACTACGCCAAAGGCGTGGCCCACGCGGCCCTTGGAGAGGTCGATGCCGCCCTGTGCGCCCGCGATGACTTTCAGGCCGCCCGTGCGCTGGTCTCCGACAGGCGCCGGATGCACAACGTCCTCTGCCAGGAACAGCTCGCCGTGGCCGACGCCATGCTGGATGGCGAGATCGAATACCGCCGCGAAAACTACCATCTGGCCTGGGAACGCCTGCGTGACGCCATCGCGCTGGAGGACGCCCTGCCCTATGACGAGCCCTGGGGCTGGATGCAGCCGACCCGACACGCGCTTGGCGCACTTCTGCTCGAACAGGGACACGTCGCGGAAGCCGAAGCCGTTTACCGCGAGGATCTCGGCCTCGGCGGCACGCTGACCCGCGCTCAGGTGCATCCCGACAATGTCTGGAGCCTGCGCGGCCTCAACGACTGCCTTGCCGCCCGCGGCGCACAGGACACACCCGAAGCCCGCCTGATCGCCCAACGTCTGACACTCGCGGAGGCCCGCGCCGACCGTCCTGTCGGCGCGTCCTGTTTCTGCGCCCAGGGGGCCTGAAATCAGAGCCGGAACGTCTTCACGTGCTCCGGCATCTCAACGCCGGGCAGGTTGCGCGGATCAGGCACGGGCTCGCCCACCTCCATCCGAACCGGCACCACCCCGGCCCAGATCGGCAGGTCGTAATCCTCCTCCTCGTCATTCGGCCCGCCCGTCCGCACCTTGGCGCTTCCTTCGGCAATCTCCATGCCCAGAACCATCGTGGCCTTGAGGTCCTGCGCGTATTCGTCACGCAACCCCTCATACCGGCCCGGGAAAAGCCCGTTCACGAACCGCGCCAGTTTCGCGTGCTTCTCCTCCGGATCCTCAACCCGGAACGCCATCCCATAGAGGGTCACCGACCGCGAGTTGACCGAATGGTGCATCCCCGAGCGCGCCAGCACAAACCCGTCCAGGATCGCCACGCTCAGACACACCTCCGCCTCCCGCGACCTGCGCAGCGCCCGGCTGGCCGACGATCCGTGCCAGTAGACGTGGTTTCCCTCCCGCCACTGCAGCGTCGGCGTCACGAAGGGTTTGCCGTCGATCACGTACCCCACGCTGCACATGGGCTGGGCGTCGAGGATCGCGTTGATCGTCTCACGGTCGAAATGACCGCGCTGATGGGATCTGCGCAGGCGGGTGCGGTCGGTGACGGTGAGTGTATCTGACATTGTCCTGGTCCGTTTCTCTCTCTTGCGGGACGGGTGATGCCGCGATATTGGCTTTATGAAAATGTCCAATTTTGCAAAATATGATCAGTCCAATCTCAATCGCGACCTGTTCGGGCTCACTCTCGACCCGAACGGCACCACCACGCTCCAGACGCAGCTCATAGAGGCCCTGCGCGGCATCATCACATCCACGCCCGGCCATGCCGGCACCCGCCTTCCCGCCAGCCGCGCGCTCGCAACGGAGCTTTCCGTCTCCCGCACCACGGTTCAGGTCGCCTATGACCAGCTGATCAGCGAGGGCTACCTGGTCTCCCGACGCGGCAGCGGCACCTTCGTCGCTGAAAACGTCAGCCACCTCACATCTCCGCTCCAGCGACAACCCACCCAACGCCCGAGGGTCTCCCAGTGGCGGCCCTTCCAGACCGGCATCCCGGACCCGTCCCTGCTTCCCCATGCCCAATGGGCGCAGCACCTCGAACGCGCCTGGACCAAACCCGAGCCCGATCTGCTGGGCCGCGCCGACCCCTGCGGTTGGTACCCGCTGCGCGCTGCGATCTCCGACCACCTCGCCGCCTGGCGGCATCTGACCTGCGACCCGGAACAGGTGCTCATCACCTCCGGCGCCCGCGAGTCGCTTGAGATCATTTTCAGCGGCCTGTTCGCACCCAGCCAAACCGTCGCCATCGAGGACCCCTGCTGGCCCCGGACCCGTGAGGTGCTCGAAGCCACCGGCGCCGTACCCCATTCAGTGCCCATCGACGCAGACGGCCTCAACCCGGAGGGTTTCCCCGACCGGTCCGCCTCCGTGATCGTTACCCCTTCACGCCACTACCCGACCGGACGCAGCCTTCCCCTGCCGCGCCGCGTCACCCTTCTTGATTGGGCCAAACGCACCGGCGGGCTGATCATCGAAGACGACTACGACAGCGAGTTCCGCTACCAGGGCCACCCGCTGCCATCATTCGCCGGCCTCGACGGCCTGCAAAACACGATTTACCTCGGCAGTTTCTCCAAACTCATCAGCCCGGCCCTCCGCATCGGGTACCTCGTTCTGCCCAGACACCATCTCCCGCAAGCCCGCGTCTTCCTCGAACGCACCGGCCCCCGCGCCTCGCTTATCCCGCAACCGGCACTCGCCACCTTCATGTCGAGCGGCGACTACGCCATCCATCTCCGCCGTATGCGCCGCATCTACGCGCAGCGCCAGGCGCATCTGCTCTCCTGTCTTTTGCCGCTCCCGGATCTTCTGGAAATCAACCCGGACCCGGCGGGCATGCACCTCTGTCTGCCCCTGAAACCAAAGCTCTCGGACCGGGTCAGCGACAGGCATATCAGCCAACAGGCCCGCGACGCGGGTCTCTCAGTGGCCGCACTGTCGTCTCACAGCACGCAACCCGACCCACCCCAGGCCCTGCTTCTGGGATACGCGGCATTCGATGAGGACCGCCTCACCGCAGCCAGCGAAACACTGATCAAAATCCTGCGCGACATCGCCTGACATCCCGCGAAACGGACATACTCCCGTTACGACAATCGGCCTCGATTCCGCCTTCGCCATGTGCCATCATCTCGCCCAGTTCAGCCAAAACCCCGGGGATCACCATGGCACATGTCTCACCCGCAACCCTCTCACGCCGCCGCTTCATTGGCACCGCCGCCGCTCTCGGAGGTTACACCATCCTGCACCCGTTTTCCGTCCAGGCCGCCGCAGGCCAGGCCCATCTGCGTATTCTCTCGACCACCGACCTGCACTGCCACGTCTACCCTTACGACTACTACGGCGACCAGCCGAGCGACACCGTTGGTCTCTCCCGCACCGCGTCGATCGTGGAAAACATCCGGGCCGAGGCCACGAACACCATCACTGTCGACAACGGTGACTACCTCCAGGGCAACCCCATGGGCGACTACATCGCCTATGAAAAGGGCATGAACGAGGGCGACATTCACCCCATTATCGCGGGCATGAACGCCCTCGGCTACGACGCCGGAACGCTGGGCAACCACGAGTTCAACTACGGCGTCGAGTTCATGGACAAAGTGAATGCGGGCGCCCAATTCCCCATCGTCTGCTCCAACTTTGCCCACAGCCTTGGCGCCACGCCACTTGAGGACGAACTGCACCTGGAGCCCTTCGTGATCCTCGACCGCGAGATCACCGACGGCAACGGCGAAACCCACCCCATCCGCGTCGGCCTCATCGGTTTCGTCCCGCCCCAGATCATGCTCTGGGACCGCTCACACCTTGAGGGCAAATACGCAACCCGCGATATCATCCAAGCCGCCGAAGCCTGGGTTCCCGTCATGCGCGAACAGGGAGCCGACATCGTTGTGGCCCTTTGCCACTCGGGCATCACGCCGGGCGAGGTCACCGAAAACATGGAAAACGCGGCGCTCCAGGTCGCGGGCATCGACGGCATCGACGCCGTGGTCTCCGGTCACCACCACCGCGTCTGGCCCAGCGGGGATTTCGAGGGCGAGGGCATCGATCAGGAGGCCGGCACCCTTATGGGCAAACCCGCCACCATGGCCGGTTTCTGGGGCTCGCACATGGGCCTGATCGACCTTCTGCTGGAACGCGACGGCGACGGCTGGAAAACGGTATCGTTCGAGTCCTCCGCCCGTCCGATCTACCAGCGCGGCGAGGACCGCAAGGTCCAGGCCCTGGTCGAGGATTACGCCCCCACACTGGAAGCGACCGCCGAGGCCCATGCCGAAACCCTCGAATACGTCCGTGCCGAGGTTGGCACCACCGAGGCTCCGCTGCAGTCCTATTTTGCCGTGGTCTCCGACGACCCCTCCGTCCAGATCGTCAGCCAGGCCCAGACCTGGTACGTCACCGAACTGATGAAGGGCACCGAATGGGAGGGCCTGCCCGTTCTCTCCGCCGCCGCGCCCTTCAAGTCCGGCGGCCGTGGCGGCCCGGACTACTACACGAATGTTCCGGCAGGCCCCGTCGCCATCAAAAACGTGGCCGATGTGTACCTCTACCCCAACACGCTCCAGGTCGTGGCCATCAAGGGCTCTGATGTGCGCGAATGGCTGGAACGCTCCGCGGGCATTTTCAACACGATCACCCCGGGCGAGAAGGACCAGGAACTGATCGACCCAACCTTCCCCGCCTATAATTTCGACACGATCGACGGCGTGACCTACCAGATCGATGTCACCCAGCCGCCGCGCTATGACGGTGACGGAGCTCTGATCAATCCCGACAGCCACCGCATCACCGATCTGCAGTACAATGGCGCGCCGATTGATAGGGACCAGACCTTCATCGTTGCGACCAACAACTATCGCGCCGGTGGCGGCGGCAGCTTCCCGGGCGCGGATGGCTCCACGGTCATTCTGCGCGCACCGGACACCAACCGGGACGTGATCGTGCGCTATATCGTGGACCGGGGCACGATCTCGCCCGCCTCTGACGGCAACTGGAAACTTGCTCCCGCCGGCGGCGCCACCGTGGTTTACGATACCGGCCCGGCCGCGCTGGAATACCTCGATGACGTCAAATCCCGCGGTCTCGACATCGAACCCGCCGGTGACGCGCCGGACGGGTTCGCCCGCTACCGCATCTCCCTTTGACGGAGGAGGAGCGCAACACCCTGCGCGGCGTCATCGCCGCGCGAATCTCCGAACTGGTACAGGAGAGCGCCGCCGCCGAAAACCTGGCCGAGGACATCACCCTGGACCAGCAGAGCGTTGGCCGCCTCTCGCGGATGGACGCCATCCAGCGCAAGGCCATGGCCGATGCCACCGCCCAACGCCGCCAGGCGGAACTGCAGCGCCTGCGCAAAACACTCACTGATATTGACGACGAAGATTTCGGCTACTGCACCGATTGTGGCGAGCCCATTGCCATGGCCCGCCTGAAGATCAATCCCACGCTCACGCGCTGCGCCGAATGTACACGCGGCGCATGAGGCTCAGTCCACCGGACTGAATGACTCCGCCCGCGCCCGGTTCCAGCGCTGCAGATATCCAAGTTCATCCGGCTCGCCCCGCAGCAAGAACCCTTCGGGCATGTAGGGAAACGCGTCGCTGCCCTCGATCATGGACTTGTCGCTCTGGCGCAGCATGAAATGACGCGGCAGGAACGAACTGGGATGCCCCAGACCCGCCGCACCGGTCATCTCGCCAAGCGCCCGCATGGTATTGCGGTGAAAATTCGTGACGCGCTCCGCCTTGTCATCCACCACCAGCGCCCTCTGGCGCAGCGGATCCTGCGTGGCGACACCCACCGGACAGGCATTGGTGTGGCAGGCCTGCCCCTGAATGCAGCCGATTGCAAACATGAACCCCCGCGCCGAGTTGATCCAGTCCGCGCCAAGCGCCAGCGTCCTGGCAATATCAAAGGCCGAGATCATCTTGCCCGCAGCGCCAATACCAACCTGACTGCGCAGCCCGGCCCCGCGCAGGGAGTTGTGCACAAAGGTCAGCCCCTCGATCAGCGGCATCCCGACATGGTTCGCAAACTCCAGTGGCGCGGCCCCGGTGCCACCCTCCTTGCCATCCACCGTGATGAAATCCGGCGTGATCCCGGTCTCAACCATGGCCTTCACAATGCACATGAACTCACGCCGGTGACCGATGCAGAGCTTGAATCCCACCGGCTTCCCATCCGACAGGGACCGAAGCTCGCCAATAAACCGCATCAACTCCAATGGTGTCGAAAACGCGCTGTGCCCCGCGGGCGAGTTGCAGTCCTCATCCATCGGCACGCCTCGTGCCTCGGCAATCTCCGGCGTGATTTTCGACGCGGGCAGAATACCTCCGTGACCGGGCTTCGCACCCTGGCTGAGTTTCAGCTCGATCATCTTTACCTGCGGCGAGGACGCGGTCTCCGCAAACCTCTCCGGATCGAACCCGCCATCCGGCCTGCGGCAGCCGAAATAACCGGTGCCAACCTGGTAGATCAGATCGCCGCCACCCTGCCGGTGATAGCGGCTGATCCCACCCTCACCGGTGTTATGGGCAAACCCACCGGCCTTCGCTCCGGTATTCAGAGCCAGAATCGCGTTGGCCGACAGCGCCCCGAAACTCATGGCCGAAATATTGTATATCGACGCCTTGTAGGGTTGTTTGCATTCCGGCCCGCCCACATTCACACGAAAATCCGTGTCGTCGATATGCCGCGGCGCCAGCGAATGCGTGATCCAGGCATAGCCACCGTCGTAAACCCGTTCGCGCGTCCCAAACGGGCGCTTGTCCTCGACGCCCTTGGCCCGCTGATAGGCAATGGAGCGCAGATCCCGGCTGAACGGCTCCTCATCCTGATCGCTTTCAATCAGATACTGCCGGATCTCCGGCCGGATACCCTCGAACAGGAACCGCATGTGTCCGACGACGGGGTAATTGCGTAAAATCGAATGGCGCGTCTGCGTCAGGTCATAGATCCCAACTAAAACCAGCACCGCGCAGATCAAAAACGGCAACATTGCCCAGTCCGACCACACAACCGCCACCAGAGACACAAGCGCCAGGCCAATGGCACCCAAAAAGGCGCCATAGCGGGCCACTGATTTCATTGCATGCACTTCTGAATTCCCGTGTTGTTCCGACCAACCGGATACATTCGTCCGACAGGCGGCACCCTTGCACCTGCCGCTCGATTCGACCAGTTGAAACCCAGGCCAACGACACGTCCGCCGCCTCACGGCTTGCCCATGCCCGCGAAAGGTTTTAGACGGCATCAAACCGCAGTTCGGGAGCGTTCCATGTCCAAACCCAAAAAAGTCGTCCTCGCCTATTCCGGCGGCCTCGACACCTCCATCATCCTGAAATGGCTTGAGATTGAATACGGCTGCGAGGTCGTCACCTTCACCGCCGATCTCGGCCAGGGCGAGGAACTGGAACCGGCCCGCAAAAAAGCCGAACTGCTGGGCGTGAAGTCTGAGAACATCTTCATTGAGGACGTGCGCGAGGAATTCGTCCGCGATTTCGTCTTCCCCATGTTCCGCGCCAACACGGTGTATGAGGGCCAGTACCTGCTCGGTACCTCCATTGCCCGGCCCCTGATCTCCAAGCGCCTGGTGGAGATCGCCGCCGCAACCGGGGCCGATGCGGTCGCCCACGGCGCCACCGGCAAGGGCAATGACCAGGTCCGCTTTGAACTTTCCGCCTACGCGCTCAACCCCGCCATCCAGGTGATCGCCCCCTGGCGCGAATGGGATCTGTCGAGCCGCACCAAACTGCTCGAGTTCGCGGAAGCGCACCAGATTCCCATCGCCAAAGACAAGCGCGGCGAGGCCCCGTTCTCCGTGGACGCCAACCTCCTGCACACCTCATCCGAAGGCAAGGTTCTGGAAGACCCGGCCGAGGAGGCCCCCGACTACGTCTACCAGCGCACGGTCAACCCCGAGGACGCACCGGACACGCCCGAATACATCGAAATCGGCTTTGAAAAAGGCGACGCGGTCTCCATCAACGGCGAGGCCATGTCCCCCGCAACCGTCCTGACCAAACTCAACGAGCTTGGCGGAAAACACGGCATCGGCCGCCTCGATCTGGTGGAAAACCGCTTCGTCGGAATGAAATCCCGCGGCATCTACGAGACCCCCGGCGGCACCGTCCTGCTCGAGGCCCATCGTGGCATCGAACAGATCACGCTCGACCGCGGCGCGGGCCACCTCAAGGACGAGCTGATGCCCCGCTACGCCGAACTGATCTACAACGGCCTCTGGTACAGCCCCGAGCGCGAAATGCTCCAGGCCGCCATCGACAAAAGCCAGGAACGCGTCACCGGCACTGTCCGCCTGAAACTCTACAAGGGCCAGGCCACCACCGTCGGCCGCTGGTCGGATGAAACCCTCTACTCCGAAGCCCACGTCACTTTCGAGGAGGACGCCGGCGCCTATGACCAGAAGGACGCCGCCGGCTTCATCAAAATCAACTCCCTCCGCCTGCGCCTGCTCGCGGCACGGGACAAGCGGTAACCGCGCGCGCCCGGTTTTCCGGCCGGGCGCACACGCTCAGAACAGGAAATCAGCGGCGCTGATATCGTCCTTCAAAACATCCTCCAGCACGATCCGGTCGTCGCCAGAGCGGATGACAAGGCCGTAGTCCTTCTGCCGCACCGACAGGTCATCGAACCCGTCAAAGCCGATCATCCGGATCAGGTCGGACCCGTCGTGGAAATCGGTCACTCGGTCCCCATCGGCATGGCCATTGCGGAAAACAAACGTGTCAGCCCCGCCACCACCGGTCAGAATGTCACTTCCCTTGCCACCGTCGAGCCTGTCCCGCCCCGAGCCGCCGCGCAGGTCGTCATCCCCCCTGCCGCCCCAAAGTTTGTCCGATCCGCCCTTACCGCGGAGAACATCCTCACCCCGGTCACCGTTGAGGAAATTTTTCTTCCCGTTTCCGGTAATCCGGTCGTCCCCATCCCGGCCAAATATCTCCGAAGCACTGTTGAGCGTAACGTCATCAATATCGACCCGGTCGTTTTTGTTGGACAACCTGACCTCGGTAACATCATCAAAGATCGGCCCGTAAATCGCCTTAAGCGCGGATTTGCTTTCCACGTTTCCATGGATGTCAAATTGGTCAATCAGATCCTCAAGACTTGAATCCATACCTTTGATTTCAAGTATTTCTTTGCCTTTATCGTTCTCCAGAAAAATCGAATTTATATCGCCGGTATTCCACTCATCCCCACCGCGTATCTCCCGGTAGAAGTCGCCGCTAATGATGATAGAGCCACCGGATGCTGTCTCTTCGGTGAAACTGTCGTAACGGCCGGTCGGAAACGCTGACTCCGTTGCAAGTTCCCAAATGTCGGTGTCCCTGATCGAGAACCCGGATTTGACCGCCTTGGCGGCATTGAAAACGACCTTGCTCATGTCGTGCCTTAAGTTAATTTCCCAAAACAGCCAGAGAGTTATTCGTCACACCTAAACGAATTGATAAATCCGGTTGCGTCCCGTGTTCGTATCACCAACAACCGGTTAACGCCCCAGCAAACGCAGCCGTGTCCTCACCGCCTGTTTACTTGCCGCATGCCCGGACTTCGCCTTGAATGTCAGCCCCATGAACGGTGAAAAAGGATCGAGTTATGAAATCCACCCACCTGGCAGCCCTGCTGGCCGCAACCGTGCTCGGCACGTCCGCGCAGGCCCAGACACTGGAAACGGCCATTTTCGCGGGTGGGTGTTTCTGGTGCGTTGAATCCGATTTCGACAAGGTCGAGGGCGTAATGTCCACCACCTCCGGCTATACCGGCGGCGACCTTGAGGAACCGACCTACGAGCAGGTCTCCAAAACCGAGACCGGCCATTACGAGGCGGTTCAGATCACCTATGACGCCGACGAAGTGAGTTATCAGGAGCTTCTGCACGTCTTCTGGCGCAGCGTTGATCCCACCGATGCGGGTGGCCAGTTCTGTGACCGGGGCAACAGCTACCGCTCCGCCGTCTTCGCCGCAAATCCCGACCAGGCCCGTATCGCACAGTCGTCCCGCAAGGAGGCCGCAAACGATCTCGGCCAGGACATCGTGACCCCAATCCTCGCGGCCTCAACCTTCTGGCCGGCTGAGGAATACCACCAGGACTACTACCAAAAAAACCCGGTCCGTTATCGCTACTACCGTTTCAGCTGCGGCCGCGACGGCCGGGTCAAGGAACTCTGGGGCGACGCGGCCTACAGCGGCGTCCACTCGTAACGGCCCCACAGGACCGGTTTGCCGCGCACCATACGCCAAGGGAAACCGGATACGCCATCCTTACCTTTCCGCGGTCGACTGCCCGCGCGGGCTTGAGATGACGGCCCAGTTGGTAATAGTGGCTTATCCAGTGTGAGGTCGGGAGCAAAAGGCAATGGACGCTACAACCGCCACGTCTCTCTATGGCGAAATCACCCTGCCGGTCCTGAGCCTGCCACAGGTCGCCCTGCTTCTGCTCGCGACGCTCCCGTCAGCGGCGGTTGTCGGCTACTTTACCGGCGCGGCCCGACGTCGATGGCTGCTGGCACGGGGTCGCGAGGTGGATGCGGTGGTGGGCGAAACCACCCTCGGCGCGATTCTGGCTCTGCTCGGGCTTCTGCTGGCCTTCAGCTTTGGCAACGCGCTTGGGATCTCCAGCGAGCGCAAAACGGCCATGGTCGACGAGGCCGCCGCCCTCGGAACCGCCTTCCTCCGCGCCGATTACCTGTCTGAACCGGATCGCACGGCGCTACAGGTTGCCCTATACGAATATGCCGAGACGAGGCTTCCGGCAGGTGACGGTCAGATCAATACTCTCGAAAAGGCCCGGGACTTTTTAAACCGCACTCTTGAGGCCCAGGCCGTTCTCTGGCCATTGACCGTGGAAGTCACACAGGACCCTGTTCCGGCGCCCATCAAAACCTTTGTCGCCGGGGCCGTGAACGACGCCCTCGACGCGCATCTCTACCGCGTCAAAACCCTGTCGCACCCGGTCTCCGACGTGACACAGCTCATGCTGCTCGCGGCCGCCCTGATGTCGCTCTTCCTCCTGGGCAACAGAGCCGGCCTGGTCGGGCGTTCCCTCTCGTGGCGGACATTCGTGCTTTCCGCCTTTCTCTTCGTCGTGATGAACACAATCCTCGACACACAGCGCGGAAACGAGGGTTTCGTCCGTATCGACGACACCCCGCTGCGGGCCACCGTGTTCGACATGGAACAGGCTCTCGCGGGCCGCATTTAGGCCCGCGTCCCGCACCCGCGCCTTTCCATACTTGGCTAGTAAGCCAGGCTGCGCGCGTTGTTGGTCAGAATGATCTCAAGCGCGAAAATCGCCACCAGCAGAACAATCGGCGACAGGTCCAGACCACCCATATTGGGCAGGAAGCTGCGAATGCGGCTGTAAATCGGATCAAGCAGACGGCTCAGACCATTCCAGATCTGCCAGACCAGCGGCTGGTTAGGATTGAGCACGTTGAAGTTGATCAGCCAGCTCATGATAACATGGGCGAAAACAATAAATTTCGCTATGCTCAATATCATGAGCAGTATCTGGATGAGTGACATCATGCGTTTAATCCAACCTCTGAGCCGTGTTTTCCGCCCATACACCTAATCGCCCGGGTGTCAGCCTGCAAGTCAATGCTTGAAGCTTCGGTAAAGGACGGGTCAAATGCCCGTGCAGGCCGCCTCCCGGGGAGTTACATGACACACAGCGACAGCCGGGGCATCCGCGCCTGGATGATGTTCGACTGGGCCAACCAGCCCTTCCAGACCCTCATCGTCACCTTCATTTTCGCGCCCTACTTCGTGGCCTCCGTCGTAGGCGATCCGGTTCAGGGTCAGGCCCTCTGGGGCACCGCCACCGCCATTGGCGGCTTCGCCACCGCAATCCTCGCACCCGTCGTCGGGGCCGTCGCCGACCGCACCGGCGCGCGCAAACCGTGGATTGCCGCGTTTTCCATTCCTTATGTTATCGGCTGCCTGGGTCTCTGGCTTGCCACACCCGAAAGCGCCACGCCATGGCTGGTCCTGTCGCTTTTCATAATCGCCTTCATCGGGTCCGAATTCACGCTTCTTTTCAACAACGCCATGTTGCCCGACCTCGTGCGTGGCCGCGAAACCGGCCGCATTTCCGGCTCCGGCTGGGCGCTTGGCTATGCGGGCGGTCTCGCCTCCCTTATCATTGTGCTGACCCTCATGGCTCCCGCACCCGGCGGCGACAAAACCCTGATTGGCATCGCGCCCATTCTCGGTCTCGATCCCGACACCGGCGAACCCGCCCGCGCCACCGGGCCATTGGCCGCAATCTGGTTCATCATCTTCGCCCTGCCGCTCTTCCTGTTCACGCCGGACACCCCCCGCCGTGGCAATCTTACGGGTGCCGTTGGCGCGGGTCTGCGCGATCTGATCGCCACGGTCAAAAACCTCCGTCACCACCGCAGCCTCACCACATATCTCATCGCCTCCATGATCTACCGCGACGCCCTCGCCGCGCTCTTTGCCTTCGGCGGCATTTACGCGCGCGGCGTGCTGGACTGGGGCCTGTTCCAACTCGGCGTTTTCGGCATCATCGCCGCCGGCACGGGCGCCATCGGCGCATGGCTTGGCGGCAGGGCCGACCACCGTTTCGGCCCGCGCCCGGTCATCCGCGCCTCCATCTGGCTTTTGATCGTCGTTTCCCTCATCGCTCTCCTGACAAGCCGCGAGAGCGTGCTGATGATCCCCGTCGCCCCCGGCTCCACCCTGCCCGACATCGTATTTTTTATCGCCGGCGGCCTCCTCGGCGCGGGCGCCGGCATCCTACAGGCGGCCTCCCGCACGCTGCTGATCGACCAGGCCCGCGGCCATGTCGACGCGGGCCAGGCCTTTGGCCTTTACGCCCTCTCCGGCAAGGCCACCGCCTTCTTCGGCCCCGCCGCCATCGCCATCGCAACGACCCTCACCGGATCACAGCGTCTTGGCGTCAGTCCCGTCATACTTCTCTTTCTGATCGGATTATTTCTGCTACGTTGGGTGAGCGGGGGCACTGATCGCGGAAACGGCACTGATTCATGAAACACGCTCTACTCACGGCTCTTGCCCTGACGGTCCTGGCGACGGCCAGCCCGTCACAGGCGCAGACGGCCAGGGATCTCTTCTCATCCAAATCCACCCCATCCTCCCACGGCGCGCACCCGGTCGGTCGCCACGCCAAAGGCTGCCTCGCCGGTGCGGAGCAGCTGCCCGAAACCGGCCCCACCTGGCAGGCCATGCGTCTCTCCCGCAACCACAACTGGGGTCACCCGGAGGCCGTCCGCTTCGCCCAGCAGCTTAGCGTAGCCGCCACAAAAGTCGGCTGGAAGGGTCTCTATATCGGTGACATCAGCCAGCCCCGCGGCGGCCCCGTCTTCGGCCACGCCTCGCACCAGATCGGCCTCGACATCGACGTTTGGCTTCTGCCGCCCGAGCGGCTCAACCTCACACGCGCGGAACGGGAAAACATCTCGTCACTCAACGTCCGTTCAGCCGACCGCAAAAGCGTGAACTCCAACTGGACCCGCGCCCATCACCGCCTGCTTGAGGCCACCGCCCGCGACTCCCGCGTAAACCGCATCTTCATCACCGCCCCGGTGAAGCTTCAGATGTGCGCCGACGCGCCCAAAACCGACCGGGCCTGGCTGCGGAAAATTCGTCCCTGGTGGGGCCACAACACCCATTTCCACGTCCGCATGAACTGCCCCAAAGGAGCCGTGGGCTGTGAAAACCCCGCGCCACTCCCGGCAGGTGATGGCTGCGAGGAGGCCATCTGGTGGGTCACCGACGCGCTCCAACCCCCCGATCCCAACGCACCCGCCCCGAAGAAAAAGGCACCCCTGGTGCTGGCGGATCTGCCCAGACAGTGCGGGGACGTGTTAAACGACGGATGAGGACGACAGCATTACTGGCCGTGGCGTTCTGCGCCGTGGCATCCCTTTGCGCGGCCGGACCCAAACTGATCCGCGACGCGGAAATCACCTGGACCGACAGGGACGTCCGTTTCGGCGGCCTGTCCGGCCTCGTCCTGCGAAATAACGGCACTGAGATCATCGCTGTTTCCGACCGGGGCAACTGGGTTCAGGGGAAAATCACCCGCGAAAACGGCCGCCTCGCATCGGTCCAAACCACCCACATTGAGCCAATTCTGGCCATTTCAGGCGATCCGCTCGACGACGTCAACGTGGATGCCGAGGGCCTGGCCGAAGCCCGCGACGGCGCGTTCTTTGTCTCTTTCGAGGCCTTCCACCGCATCCGCCGCTACCCCTCCATCTCCGGCCCCGCCCAGGACGTACCCTCCCATCCACAATTTCCCAGGCTTCAGAACAACTCCGGCCTCGAGGCCCTGGCCATCGACGCAGGCGGCGTCCTCCACGCCATCCCCGAACGCTCCGGGAAACTCGAACGGCCATACCCCGTCTACCGCTACAGAGGCGGCAAATGGGACCGCTCCATGAAACTCCGCCGCGACGGTCAGTTCCTGGTCGTCGGCGCGGATTTCGGCCCCGATGGCCGCCTCTACGTGCTGGAGCGCCATTTCACCTGGCTCGGGGGCTTCGCCACCCGCGTCCGCCGCTTCGAAGTCTCCGGCAATTCCCTGACCAATGAGGCCACCCTGTTTGAGACCGGCATCGGTGAGATGGACAACATGGAGGGCATCACCGTCTGGCGCGACAGCGACGGCCGCACCCGCGCCACGCTGATCTCCGACGACAATTTCTTCGCCCTGCAACAGACCGTCCTGGCCGAATTCATCGTCAGCGAGGATTAGGGACAACCGCCATGGCCTATATCTACTCCACGCTCATCATCGGCGTAATCGGCTTTCAGATCGCCCTGATCCTCGGCGCGCCCTGGGGCCGGATCACCCAGGGAGGCCAGGTTGACGGCCCGCTCCCGCGCTCCGGCCGCATCATCGCCGCCGTCTCCATCCTCCTGCTCATCGGTATGGCCCTAGCGGTCCTTTCCGCCGACGGCCACTGGCCAAACTGGACCCGGTGGACCGCATGGGCAGCCCTCGCGGTTCAGGCCCTCAGCATGGTCCTGAACTGGATCACCCCCTCCGCAGCCGAGCGCAAACTCTGGGGACCGATTACAACCGTGCTCTTCCTGCTCGCCGCCACGGTGGTTTTGACGTGAGTGACGCCAAACCGAACACGGCTCCCGACCTCGCCACCCTGACCCAACATTTTGGCATCATCCTCGGCACCGAACGCTTCGATGACTGTGTGACCTTCTACCGCGATATCCTCGGCCTGCCTCTCTGGTTCGAAAAAGACGGCCTCTGCTGCCTCCGCTTCGGCGCCGGCTACCTTATGATCGAAACCGGCGGCCATGCCCGCGACACCCGCAAGCCCAACTCCGAAAACCCGACCATGCTGCGCTTCAATGTCATGGACGTTCCCGCCGTCGCCGAAACCCTCCGGGCCCGCGGCATCTCCGTGGACGTCCGCACCTTCGACTGGGGCACCGTCGGAACCTTCACCGACCCCGACGGCAACGCCTGCGAGATCAAAAATGCGGATGATCCGTGTTTTCTGGGTTCCGAATGATGCTGACCCGGCGGCCGACTTATTTTTTCTGTAAATGATCACTTAAAACCATAACACCCAACCGCACCTTATCAGGGATGCACGTCACTCAACCTGCATCCTGATGTCAGACCGACAGCGACCCAATTGACATCGAGCGCGATCCCCCGTGCAGCCAGCCATTTCTGCTGCAAACGATAAGCCTCGGGTTCGTGGGACGACGGACACTCCTGACGAATACCAGGTTGGCGATGATGTACAAGTTCATGCAATAAAACAGATAAATCGACAGGATCCGAAGCGCTCCAGGGTGTGATCAGGGTTATGGTTTGGGTTTTGGGTTCATAAATGCCCCGGGTACGGGACCCAATCGACATTGTCGGATCTGCAACGTCACCGAGGGCTTCCGGACCGGAAAACCGCACTGTTGGCAAATGTTCGGCCCGCGGCAACCCGGAATTTTCGTCGAGCCAGTTTTCAAGCTCCAATATGACCGGGGCAAGTGGTTCAGCCACCAATTCCCGACAATGAAGTGTTGAACCAAGTACCAGTACGAACCCAAACGCAAAGGCCCGGGTCGCTTGGAAAATGAGGGACATCCCGATCTCCCGGTGATATTATGTTGTGAATTCAACCTAACAGGAGCACGGTTTCCGGGACAAAAGACGAATTTTCATGGGAGGATGAATAGATTTCAACGTCGCGAAAGAGAAACCTTCCGCCTTTTTCAGCGGTCCGGGCTTTCGAAGCAGCAGCGCGCCACCTCAGTTTCGCGTCTGCTGCCGATGAACTCTGTGTCTCACCGTCGGCTATATCCCACCAAATACGTGCGCTTGAGGATTACCTCGCGACTTCACTGTTTCAGAGAGATGGAAACCGGGTTGCACTTTCCGCAACCGGCAAGGCCTATGCCGGCCGAATGACTGATCTGTTGGACAATCTCGCCGACAGCACGGAACAGATCCGGTCCCACTCCAGCGAAGTTCTAAAAGTGCTTTGTACACCAGGCTTCGCGGCCCGTTGGCTTCTGCCGAGGCTTCCACGTTTCCGACACTCCGAGGCCGTACGCCTTCGCATAGCCGATGGCGCACCGTCCACTGACTTTAACTCAAACGATGCTGATGTTGTGATCAAATGGCGCGATGATCCCCAGGACGGCGTGGCGGTTTGGCCATTCCTTACTTCCGCCCGCACACCCGTTGCCGCACCGGGTTTCGCCAGGCGGCACCGTATTGTCCATCCCAAGGACCTTCTGGGGGTCACTCTGTTCAGGGACCAGACTGATGACATGTGGCCGAAATGGTTCGAAGCGGCGGGAGTTGTCGGAACCGCAGCCGCTGAAGGGCCGCATTACCCCAACTGCGAGTACGCGACGACCGCCGCAGAAGCGGGTTTGGGCGTAGCGCTCGCATATGACGCCGTGATCCGAGACACCCTCTCGGAAGGACGCCTTGTCCGGCTGTTCGAGCCGGAAACACCCCCCTTCACGATCTATGCGATCGCCTGCGACGGCCGCCGCTCGGACGACAAAGCCATCAGTGCCTTTAGGGACTGGCTCCTTGCCGAAACCAGAGCCGACGGAACCTTGCCTGACAGGGCCTCAATCGAAACAGTATCCATGCACTAGGTGGTCCGCATTCAGCAATGCGCGTGACGGTATCAAGCGGAGTACAAAATAAAAAACCCGGCAACCTGAAAGGTGCCGGGCTTTTAGTCTCCGGATGCACGGGGCATCCAGGGAATAAGAAGGCTATTTGATTTTGCCTTCCTTGTATTCCACGTGCTTACGCGCGACCGGGTCGTATTTTTTAACGACCATTTTCTCGGTCATCGTGCGTGCGTTTTTTTTGGTCACATAGAAATGACCGGTATCCGCAGTCGAGTTCAAGCGGATCTTGACAGTTGTCGGCTTCGCCATTGTTCGTCCTTCCGGGCGGTGATCCGCCATGCAGTCCCGTGGGTACGCCCAACCGCACCCGAATTTCAGACCGTCCTTCTACCGATCCTCGCCCATCTGTCAAGCGTCACAGCAGCCGGAAATGCGAACCTTCGTCGTCATGGTCGAAAAAAGGCACCTTCCGGTTGGCATCCCCGGTTTTCAAATGATTTTCCAGCTCCGAGAGCACCACCTCGGTGATGAACGGCAGCGACAGTTTCCGCGCCTCCGCGACCTTCAGCCACTGAAGGTGGCGCAACTCGCGATCAGCCTCCGTGTGATCGTCCAGCGTGTCAAACAGCGCGTCCGCATCCGCGAGAAAAAACCGCGCGTCAAACCGGCGCGGGCGGCCCTTCGGCGTCACGGCGCGAAAGAAAAACCGCAGCGCACCGGTATTCGGCATCAGCCCACCGGCAAAGAACCGCGCCCAGGCCTCGGGCACCGCAAAGCCCTCCGGCGCCTCACCGACATGCGCCAGTTTCAGCCCGGTTTCCTCCCAGACCTCGCGCACCGCCGCAATTGCCAGCCCTCCGGCCAGCCCCGGCGCCGAGCGACGTTCAAGCCGTTCCCGGTCGACCGGCTCCACACCAAGCGCCTCGGCCATAGCGAAATCGCCCTCGTCGATTGCTCCGCCAGGGAACACAAACTTGTCAGGCATAAAAACGGCGCCGCGGCCCCGCTGGCCCATCAGCACCCGAACATCGTCACCGTCCCTGCGTAGCAGAATAACGGTGGCCGCATTGCGAATGTCCGGCGATGTCACCGTGCGCGGGCCATCCCGGGCGCGTCACCAAAGCCGTGCATCCGCTTGGCCCACTGCAACCCCACAAAGGCCCCCTTCAGGCGCGGCAAAAGATAGAGCGACAGGGCCACAAAAAACACCGAAAGCCCCAGTGCCATGACCCAGGCCTCCGGACGGAACACCTCAAACACCAGCAGCATCAGCGGCGCGAGAATATGACCGGTGATCAGGATGGTCGCCCAGGCCGGCCCGTCATCGGCCCGGTGATGGTAAAGCTCGGTACCGCACTCAGAACAGGTATCGGCAACCTTCAGATACCCTTCCATCATGGCGCCTTCGCCGCAGCAGGGGCAGTGCCGCTGCCAGCCCCGCCAGAGAGCGGTCTTCGTGTCGCGATCATCAACCATCTCGGAATCATCCATCATGTTTTGCTGCCTGATATATAGGCGATCAATACCGGTTTATCCATCCATACGGCCAATATGCCACCGGCGGCCTGAACACCTGTTTAACCACGGGATTCAGCCCTCCCATAAAATTTCACACCCCATGAAGTTTTTTCGACGGAACCAGCGACCCCGGACGTTCAGATATCAGAAGACACAGGCAGGACACCAAAAAAAGGAGGCGGCCATGACAACAAAACCAGCGAATGGATCCTGGCCGCCTTCGCGGGCAACTGAACGGAACAGGCATCGGCCCGGCTGAAACATCGGGACAGTGTACCAGAAAAATTTTATAACGGAGCGCATGACCGGGACTTCCGAGGAACCGTCGGACGACGAACTGCTCAAGGGTTACGCCAATGGCGACCAGTCCGCCGCGCGCCTCCTGGCCGGGCGGTTGATGCCCCGTGTCCACGCCCTCGCCTGGCGGATGCTCCATGACCGCGTGGAGGCGGAGGATGTCACACAGGAGGCCATGCTGCGCCTGTGGAAGATCGCCCCGGACTGGCAGGAGGGCAACGCAAAGGTCAGCACATGGCTCCACCGGGTCGCAAGCAACCTCTGCATTGACCGCCTGCGACGCCGCCGGGAAACCCGCTCACCGGACCAGATCCCGGAGGTGGCGGATGACGCACCCGGAGCCCTGGAAAGGCTCCAGACACACGAACGCCGCTCGGCTCTGCTGGCGGCACTTGAAAAACTGCCGGAGAGACAAAAACTTGCCATTATGCTCCGGCACTTCGAGGACCGCGGCAATCCCGAGATTGCCGAGATCATGGGAACAAGCGTGGAGGCCGTTGAAAG
Organism: Alphaproteobacteria bacterium; assembly: GCA_030427145.1. Taxonomy (GTDB): domain Bacteria; phylum Pseudomonadota; class Alphaproteobacteria; order Rhodobacterales; family Rhodobacteraceae; genus Amaricoccus; species Amaricoccus tamworthensis. The sequence goes on from JAUHWT010000002.1 coordinate 69,881, forward strand.
CATCCTCGCACGCGCCAGGAGAAGCCTTTCGGGCAGGCTTGAACATCGACGCGACCAGCTTGGACTGGTGGGAGACGGAAGATGAACGTGAACGGTAAAAACGGAAGCGACCACAACGACATCAGCGATTTCGAGCTGGACCTGATCCTGCGCGACGAGGAGCGCGAACCGCCCGCCCCGTCCATGCGCCTGATGAATGCGGTCCTGGCCGATGCCGCCGAGGTCTCCGCCGCCCGCGCCGCCGCCGAGGCAAAACCCGCCAGCACCCAACCGCGCCCCGCGGGCCTGTTTGGTCGGCTCAGCGGCCTCTTTGCCCCTCTCGGCGGCTGGCAGACGGCCACCGCCCTGACCGTCTGCGCCTTTGTAGGCTTCGCGGCCGGCCTCTCCGGTGGCACCGATGCGGCCTCATCTTTTATCTTTGGCGAAACCGTCGCGCTGGATTTCCCGTCGGACACCGTGCCCGACTATTTTGATATTGCTCTTTCGGAAGGCTGACATGAACACCGACACACCAAAATCACGGCGCTGGATCAAATGGATACTGATCGTGTCCCTTGGCCTGAACGTGACCGTGCTCGGCCTGGCGCTCGGCCTGCTCCTGAAGGGGCCGCCCCCACCGAAACGCAGCCTCTCCATCAGCTGGTCCAACGCCGAGACCCTGCCCGAACCCTACCGCAAAAACCTGACCACGCAGATCCGGGAGCTCAAACCCGACTGGGAAACCTTCCGCGAAACCATGTCCGAACGCCGCCAGGCCGTGGCCGACGCACTCGTCGCGGAACCGTTTGAGATCGAAGCCGTCCGCGCCGCTTTCGCCGCCGACCGCAGCGTCCGCGACGAGTTGCAAAACCAGGGCACCGAACTGCTCCTTGACCAGATCACCCTGATGACCGCGGCCGAACGCACCACCTACGCCGAAAACCTGCTTTCGGCGCGGCGCAAGTGACGAAGAAGGGGCAACCCAAAAAGCTGCCCCTCGCACCTGAAAAGGCGAAACCGCTCAGAACTCGCCGGTCAACGCCACCCAGTAGGTCCGGCCGTTTTTCGAGGTTCCATGCTCGTAATTAGTGATCTCGCGATCACCGAGGTTATCGATGGCGCCCTTCAGGATCACGTTGTCGGTAATCCGGTAAACCGCACCCACATCAAAGGTTGTGTAGCTGGCCAGATCCGTCCGCGTGCGCGAGCTGATATTCGTGCTCTTGCCGAAATACGTCGCCGCCGCCCAGGCATCCAGGTCCACAATGGGCGTGACCCAGTCAAAACGCAGACTGGCCTGATGCTCCGGTGCCCGCGAAAGAGGCTCACCCTCGTTCACGCCACTCAGCTGCTCCGACTTCGCGAATGTGTAGCTCCCGCTGACCTCAAGCGTGGGGGTGATGAAATGACGCCCGCCAACCTCAACACCCTGAACCTCAGCCTTGTCGATGTTGTACCACTCATCGAGGTCCGCGATATCACCGTTGATCTCAATGGTCTCGCCGGTCTCCCGCGTTGAGATACGGTTACGGTAATCCGTGTGGAAGGCGGTGATGTTGAAGGAACTGTTGGCATTGAGGAACCGCAGACCAATCTCGTAGTTGGTGCTTTCCTCAGGGTCCAGATCAGTACTTCCCGGCGCCACGGAAGCACATCCCGCCGAGGTACAGCTCAGGTAGTCCGGAGCGGTCTCCCGAATATCCGGTGCCCGAAAGCCCGTCGCGATACCACCCGAAAGCTTCCAGTTTACATTGAGATCATAAAGCGCATACACGCGCGGCGACAGATCGTTCCCGTACTGCTCGTCATCCGTGTAGCGCGCTCCAAATGTTACACTCAACCGGTCAACCGGAGCCCAAATGTCCTCAAGGAACAGGGCGGTTTGCAGGTTGTCAAAATCCCCGTAGTCCAGCGTGCCGGTTCCCAGGTTCTGGTCGGTCAAAACCGTGTCCATCACCTGCATGCCGAGGGTAAATTCGTGGAACCCATAGAGATCGAAGCCACGCGATCCCTTCAGATCGAAAACCGTGGTTTCGATCTCGGGCCGGCGATCCGTTCGTGAGGCACTGTTGCGGGTTTTCGCGTGCTCGTAGGACAGCAGCGAAATCACATCCCAGCCGGCGATAAAACCTTCATACCCCAGCGCCCCGTGCCGACGCGGCCAGTCCGAAAAAGTCCCGATCTCGGATTCCGAGCGGTTGTCGTTCTTACCGGCCTCAAGCGTAAACCGGTGGTCGAGGCTCGGAGCCCAGGTCAGGCGACCGGCAAGCTCAGTGAGTTCACGGCTGTCCTCGCCAACGTAGCGGCCATTTTCCATCCGCGTGGAGCCATCTCGGTCGAGGTGACGCCCCCAGAGTTGCAGTCCAAGTTTCTCACCCACCAATGGCCCGGACAAATAGAACGAGGCCTGCTGCTCCGTGCTGTCCTCGCTGTCCTCCGCAAAGGTGTTCTCTAACGTAACCGAGCCGGTCCACTCCGACGCCACCGGCTTCGTGATGATGTTGATCACACCACCAACCGCGTCGGCCCCGTAGAGCGAGGACATGGGTCCGCGCACAATCTCGATCCGGTCAATCGCCGAGGCGGGCGGGATATAATACTGGTCCACGCCACCCGCATTATTTTGGCGCGAAACCCGCGAATTCAACCGCTGCCCGTCGATCAGAATCAGCGTGTATTCCGCGGGAACGCCACGGATGTAAATATTCGCGGCATCTCCGCTGCCTGCCACGGAAACACCCGGCGTGAATGCCACCACATCGGTCAGGTCATTCACGCCCTGCCGCTCAAGTTCCTCACCGGTAATGACGGACACACTTGCGGGCGCCTCAAATGAGCTCACCCCAACCCCCGCGGCCGATACCACAATCGGGTCAAGCTCAATGGATTCACCATATTCCTGCGCGCCAACAGCGGCGGGAACAATGATGCAAACGGTTGCAAGTAGGGTTGCACGGACGGACGAACCGTATGCGGACATGGCGGGCCTCATAAGCTATCTGACAATTTTCTGGATAGCGGCCCGGCGGGCAAACGCGTCTCTACCTGCCGACCGCATAAAACGGGAGTGCCACGCTGTAAAATCAGCCTTAACCTTTGGTGGCACCCCTGTTGCGTTTTTACATCACTCCGGTTCAACGAACCGCGCCGCCTGAGCCAGTGCGCATTCCTCAAGGACGGTGAACAGGTCATATCCCTCTTTACCCACAACAAACGGATGGGCCTCACCGGATTCCCGTTCCGCAAGTTCAGCCATCAAAATGTCCGATCCGTCGCGCCTTGAATGGTTCGACAGCATCACATCCACGCCCGCCTCCTGCGAAAGATCGCGCATCTTGACGGCCGAATCCGCATACTGGCGGAAAATCTCAGGATACATTCCAAAGTTGAAACCGGTCCCGCCCCACATCATCGCGGCATGGGGAATCCCGTTGTCATACACGTCAAAAACCAGGGACAATCCTCCCGGCGTGTGACCGGGTGTCAAATGCGCGGTCAGGGAAGATTCACCAAACTCAAGAACCTCACCATCCGCGACATCCGTTCCACGCGGCGGCGGAGGTCCAAACCGCGGATGTACCCCAAACGGCGCCATAAATTTCCAGTCCTCAGCGGACATTAAAATCTCGACGCCCAGCTCCTCGGAAATGTAATCCGCCCCACCATAATGGTCCCCGTGACCATGGGTCACCAGAATGGCCTCAATCCTGTCCGGGTCCAGACCGAGAGTCTCCATTCCACCAAGAATATATTTTTCAGCCTCCTCGTCATTGTTGAGGCCATCGATCAGCAGGTACCCCTCATCCGTGCCATAGAGCCACGCCGAAACCGACCGGTTCCCAAGGAAGTAGAGGTTGTCGAAAACCTGCATCGGCGGCAAAGGCGGACGCTCGGCCCGCTCCCCGCCACCCTGCCCGCTCCGCTGACCTGACGCGGGACGCTCGCGCCGTGCACCGTTCGACGCGCTTCTGTCGTTCACGTTTCTGATGCGGGATTCGAGATTGCAGAGCGAGGCATAACCTGGAAACGCCTCAGCTGCCTTCAATCCCCTCTCTGCATGGGCTTTCGCCTCGTCCATGTCATGCGATAGACCTGTCGCCGGTAGAAAAAGCGCGGCACATACAAGTGAATGTACTGACTTCATGAATGCCCGCCGCCTGACCTGAGTAAATTTATCAGGTTTAGCCTAAAGCCATTTCAAGCCGCCGGTGTCAAGACCGGGCCGGATAATTGTTCAGGGATTTCAGACTTAAAGGTCTTAGACAGCCCCGTCCTCAGGCAGCGGCAGAAAAGGTAACCCGGTTGCGGCCGGCCTCCTTTGCCTCAAACAGGGCCTGATCGGCCCGCTTGATAATGGCATCCGGATCGGTCTCATGGGCGTCCGCAATCGCCACTCCGATCGAAACGGTCACGTGAACCTCACCGGCTCCGCCAGGCAGAACCACGGGCGTGCCTTCCACCGCCGCACGGATACGCTCCGCAGCCTTCGCCGCGGCATCCTCGTCAACATCCGGCATCGCCACAAAAAACTCCTCGCCGCCAAATCTGGCCACCAGATCAACGCCGCGGATGTTTTCCTGCAAACGCCTCGAGAACTCCCGCAGAACGGCATCGCCCGCATCATGCCCGTACCTGTCGTTCACGTTCTTGAACCGGTCAAGATCCACCATCATAACCGCAAAAACACCACGAACCTCACGGGCCCGTTCCATGACACGGCCCATATGCACGCTGGCATAGCGGCGGTTGTAAATGCCGGTCAGCGGATCAATCACCGCCATCTTCAGACCATCGCGAACGTTCGACCGCAGCCGATCCGAATAGCGTTTGCGCCGCAGCTGCGACCGTATGCGCGCGATCAGCTCGCTGACGTCAAACGGCGCCTCAATGTAGTCCGACGCACCCAGATCCAGCCCCTTGGCCGCCGTCTGAATGTCACCGTTCTCAACCACCAGGATCACCGCCGACTGCCGCGTTTCCGGCCGGGCCCGCAACGCCGACACAAGCCGCAGCCCGTCCCCTCCTTCTAAAAGATCCTGATGCACCACGAAACAGTCCGGCAGCTCCAGCTGCGCCAGGTTCATGGATTCCCGCTCGGAATAGGTCACAATGGTTGAGACGCCGAGCTTCTCATTAAGCTCCGACGCCCAGTGCTCGCCATCCGCCACGCATTTGGGCGCAAGCATGATCGGCCCGCCCATCTCCGGGTCCATGTCCTGTTCAGTGATGAAATCCGTCAGACCCAGTTCCCGCGAGGTCATGTCCCGCAGGCGAAGCTCGTCAAACATCATCTTCATCCGCATCAGGTTTCTGACACGGGCAAACAGCGCAAGGTCATTGAAAGGTTTCGACAGGAAGTCGTCCGCGCCCACCTCGAGACCCCGAACACGTTCTTCCGGCGTATCGAGCGCCGTGACCATGATCACCGGGATATGGGCTGTGGCTTCCTGCGACTTGAGAATGCGGCAGACGGTAAACCCGTCCATATCCGGCATCATCACGTCGAGCATGATCATGTCGGGCTGTTCGCTCCGGGCCAGATCAAGCGCCTGTGTTCCGTTCTCCGCAACAACCACGTCGTAATAGGCCGTCGAAAGCTTGGCTCTCAACAGAAGACGGTTGGTTGCAACATCGTCCACCACCAGGACACGACCTGACATTCATGACCCTCCCGCTGGAATCAAGCGGCTATCATCGTTTCACCCACGACATTAACGCCGGAAGTGTTAAGGAATGGTTTCTTAATCCCTGAAAACCGGAACGATGCATGAACACAAAACAGGCCATTAACATTGCCCAGGGATGCCTCCTCTGGCTGGTCAACAACCCTGACGAACTGACCCATTTCATGCAGGCCTCGGGCTCCTCCATCGACGACCTGAAACAACGCGGCTCCGACCCGGAATTCCTTGGTTTTGTTATGGATTTCGTGATGATGGACGACAGCTGGGTCATGGCCGCGGCCGCTGAAAACGACGTTCCGCCCGAGACGCTGGCACAGGCAAAATCGAGCCTTCCAGGCGGCGAAAACCCGTGGTGGACATAAGGAAAACACGGTCTACGAACCGTTAACACGAATCGGTCACGGGCCTGTGACATAAAAAATGGTAAAACCATAATTAACTCCGAGATGACCGGCCCAACGGCACCAAACTGACACAAATGAATACCGGAAAGTTAAAAATGAACAGCCCCCTGGACGCAACGACCTCAGATCAGCGCCCAAACGCCGACGCACTGCCCCACCACCGGACCGCAAAAATCAGGGGAATTGTCTTCGACAAGGACGGCACGCTTTTCAGCTATGACGGAACCTGGGGGCCGTGGACCGGCAGTTTCATCGAATACATCACCGATGGCGACCCGGATCTGTCACGGGAACTGGCCGCCAGGCTCGAATACGACCGTGAGACCGGAACCTTCCTCCCCACCAGCCCTGCGATTGCGGAAACCATGGATTTCATGATCGACACCGTGATGGGCACCGTGCCGGGCCTCGACCGCAGCGAGTTGTGGGACTACGTCATCGAGAGCACCTCCCACGCGCCCCAGGCTCCGTCCGTGCCCCTGCGGCCGCTGCTGGAGCGTCTCACCGCCGCCGGCTACGCGATGGGTGTAGCCACAAACGACGCCATTGAGCCGGCAAACGTGCATCTGAAAAACGCCGGTATTTTTGAGCATTTCGCCTTCGTCGCCGGATATGACAGCGGCTACGGCTCCAAACCCGAACCCGGCATGCTCACCGCCTTCTGCGATATGGCGGACATCGCGCCCGAGGAATGCCTGATGATCGGCGACAGCCTGCACGACCTTACCGCCGGCCGCTCTGCGGGCATGATCACCATGGGTGTTCTGACCGGACCGGCCAGCGCCGATGAACTGGCCCCGCTCGCGGACGTTATCGCACCCGATATCGGCCACCTGCCCCGTATTCTCAGGCTTTGAAAGCTTCAGGCCCCGTTACCCGCAGCAACCGCTGGTGCATTTCGGGGCCTGCGCCTGCTCCAGATCTTCCGCTACCATCTGAAACTCGCCGGTCAGGGTCTGCGGCGGCACCTGAAGCGCGTCCGACAGACGGATCACCAGCGATGCATCGAGCACCGCATTGCCCGCGGTTTCGATCCGGCCCATCTGCCGCTCAGTAATCCCGGACAGTTTCGCAAGCTTCGGCCGTCCGATCTTGCGAGCCTTGCGGATCGTTTTCAGCCGTTCGGCATCAATCTGAACCTCTTTCATAAATCACAGCTCCGGAAATTCTCAAAGGATCACGCTCAATGTCACCACGCCGCCGCCATTTCAAGCCACCTGACGACGGTTTTGGGCGCATCAGGGCCTCACTTCAAAGCCCCCAGCGCAGGGCCTGACGCACCGCCTCCGCCAATGGCGTTGTCGGCCGTCCGATCAGCCTGGAAAGCTCATTCCCCTCGTCAAACAGCGCCCCTTTCGCGGCCTCTGCGTCACAATGTGCCAGGAATTCCGCCAGATCCTCAGGCAAACCGGCCTTTACCAATGCCGCGGAGTAGTCATCCTTCGGCATATCCACGTAAGGAATGGTCTCCCCCACTTCCTTGGACAGCGCCGCGGCCAGATCAGTCAGCGTGAAGCTCTCATCACCTGAAAGCTCATAGGCCCGCCCGCGCAACTCCGGGTTCAGAAGCACCGTCGCGGCCGCCGCCGCATAGTCGGCCCGCGTCGCGGCCGAGATCCTGCCGTCCTGCGCCGCACCGATCAGGGCTTTATGCTCAACGGCGGACGCAAGCCCGCCCGTATAGTTCTCCGTATACCACCCGTTGCGCAAAATGGTGCGGGCAACCCCGGACGCCGCCAGCGCCTCTTCCGTTTCCACATGCTCCGGCGCGAGACCCAACGTGCTCGTGTCGGCTCTCAACAGGCTCGTGTAAACGATATGTTCCACTCCGGCGGTTTTCGCGGCATCAATCACAGCCCGGTGTTGCGGACCACGACGGCCAACCTCACTGCCCGAAATCAGCAGCAGCGTGTCCACACCCTCCAGCGCCGGTGCAAGCGTTTCCGGCGCATCATAGTCAAAGCGCCGCGCCTCAACACCCAGATCAGCCGCTTTCCCCGTGTCGCGCACGAGCGCAAGAACATCCTCTGAATTTTCGGCATTCCTCAGGTTTGCGACAACAAGGCGGCCGAGTTGGCCGGTCGCTCCGGTGATAGCAATTGTCATGTCTCATGTCTCCTTCGCTTGCCCGACAGCAGATGGAAACGTCACTTGCAAAAAGTAAGTACTGACATAAATGTTAGTTTGAAAAAAGTTTGGAGACCCCATGCCAAAACTCAGCGAAGTCGTCCGGTCCGGCAAACTGGTCGGCAATCTTATGGCGAAGGAATGCCCGTCGCGAACTATCCTCAAGCACGTCACCGGCCGCTGGGCCGTGCTTACCCTCATCGCGCTTCAGGACCGCACCATCCGGTTCTCCGCACTCCGGCGCCTGATCGGCGGGGTCAGCGACCGAATGCTGACGCAGACCCTGCAAACCCTGGAAGCCGACGGCTTTGTCCACCGCAAGGTCTACGACGTGGTTCCGCCCCATGTCGAATACAGCCTCACCCCCATGGGAGACGAGGTCGCACAACACGTCCGCGTCCTCGCTGACTGGATCGAGGACAACACGCAAAAGATCGCTGACCACCAGGAAGCCAAAGCCCCGGCTTGAAGGAACGCCCCCCTGCCTTCACTCAGGCCCGACCACCCGGCACCACCTCATATCCGGGCTCTTCCGGCTCATCATCCGTCATTTCCGGCGGAAAACCGGGGGCCAGAATGCTCAGGCCAGTGGCTTCCTCCAGGCGGCGAATAATGTTGGGCGACAGTTCCCGGCTGCCATACCGTGCCTGACCGTCCTCGAAAATCTGCTGCAACAGCGGCGAGATTTCCAGCGGCACGCCCGCCCGGTCGGCCACCTGCTGAAACAGGCCCACATCCTTTGAAACCAGATCCATCGTAAAGGAAATGTCCCGCGACCCGTTCAAAATGACCACACTCTCCGTCTCATGCACGAAGGACGTTCCGGATGAGATTTTGATCGCCTCATAGGCCGTCCCGAGGTCCATCCCAGCAGCCTTAGCCACTACCAGCGCCTCGCAGCACGACACCAGGTTCGCTGTCGCCAGATAGTTCGTGACCACCTTCAATACCGACGCGGAGCCCAGCTCGCCCGTGTGCAAAATTCGCCGGCCCATTTTGGTGAGCAGCGGAAACACCTGCTCGAACGTCGCCCGGTCACATCCCGCGAAAATTGAGATGTTCCCCGTATCAGCCCGGTGGCACCCGCCCGAGACCGGACAGTCCGCCGCAGCCCCGCCTTGTTCAATGACCATCTGACCCAGGCGCGTGACCTCGGCCGCATCCGTGGTCGACATTTCAAGCCAGGTTTTTCCAGGCCCCACGTGCGGCAGCATCTGCGCCATCACCGCATCCGACGCCGCCGGCGACGGCAGGCAGGTAATGACCACGTCACACGCCTGCATCAGCCCCGCCGCATCACCCGCGACCGCCGCACCACGACCGGCGAATTCCGCCGTCAGGTCGGGGCGCAAATCGTGAACCACCAGGTCCACCCCATTGCGCAACAAGCTGCCCGCGAGCTTGCCGCCCACGTTACCAAGGCCAACAAATCCTACTTTCAATGGAACCCCCTGCATTCAGACCTGGCAGTGACGAACCACGTGCGGATTGCGCCACTCAAGGCCCAATTCGTGCCATATCCTCAGCAATCTGTGCCATTTGACTCTCAATCTGTGCCAAATGACTCACAATCTGCGCCACTTTGGCAACAGAATGGACACTTAAGTTAAGGGGTAATGGTGGGTGATGAGAGACTCGAACTCCCGGCATCTTCGGTGTAAACGAAGCGCTCTACCAACTGAGCTAATCACCCGTTCCGGAGCGGCACATAGCGCGCATTCAGGGGTATGTGCAAGCCCAAAACGCCGAATTTTTCACTGAAAATACGGATTTTTTGCGCCTCGTCCGACGCCGCCACCTCAAACAAAAAACGCCCGGAAATTTCCGGGCGTTTTCATCTCATCTGGCTTCAAAAACTCAGTGCGTGGCCGATCCCGACCCAACACCGGAACCCGAGGAGTCCTTGCGCGCCGCAACTGCGGCCGCCTCCATTTCCTCATCCCATTCAATGGGTTCCGGAGTGTCGGTCAGCGCAACCTTCAGAACGTCGGTCACGTTCGACACCGGAATAAGCTCCAGACCGTTCTTCACGTTGTCGGGGATCTCACGCAAATCCTTGACGTTGTCGAACGGGATCAGAACCGTGGTAATTCCGCCGCGCAGAGCCGCCAAGAGCTTCTCTTTCAGACCACCAATCGGCAGAACATTGCCACGCAGCGTCACCTCGCCGGTCATCGCCACATCGCGCCGTACCGGAATACCGGTCAGGACCGACACGATCGACGTCACCATGCCAATACCCGCGGACGGTCCGTCCTTGGGCGTCGCCCCTTCAGGAACATGGACGTGAATGTCCACGCTCTCAAAAGTCGTTGGGTTTACACCAATATCCGGCGCCTTCGACCGCACGTAGGACGATGCCGCGTCGATGCTTTCCTTCATGACGTCGCCGAGTTTACCGGTCGTTTTCATGCGACCCTTACCCGGAAGCTTCAGCGCCTCGATCTGCAGCAGATCGCCGCCAACCTCGGTCCAGGCCAGCCCGGTAACGACACCGACCTGATCCTTTTCCTCGGCAAGACCGTATTTGAAGCGCTTAACCCCAAGATAATCCTCAAGGTTTTCCGGCGTGACCTTCACATGCGCCGAGTTGCCCTTGACGATTTCCGTCACGGCCTTGCGGCACAGCTTGGCAATCTCACGCTCCAGGTTACGCACCCCGGCTTCGCGGGTGTAATAACGGATCGTGTCCCGCAGAGCCTCGTCGGTAAGTTCGAACTCGCCTTTCTTGAGGCCATGACCCTTTTTCTGCTTTTCAAGCAGATGCTGCTTCGCGATCTCGGATTTCTCCTCCTCGGTGTACCCCGAGATTGAGATGATCTCCATCCGGTCCAGCAGAGGCCGCGGCATGTTGTACGAGTTCGACGTCGTAATGAACATCACGTTCGACAGGTCGTACTCCACCTCAAGATAGTGGTCCATGAAGGTCGCGTTTTGCTCGGGATCAAGCACCTCAAGCATCGCCGAGGCGGGATCACCACGGAAGTCCTGACCCATCTTGTCGATTTCATCGAGCAAAATGAGCGGGTTGGTGGTTTTCGCCTTTTTCATCGACTGGATGATCTTACCGGGCATGGAGCCAATGTAAGTCCGCCGGTGACCACGAATTTCCGCCTCGTCCCGGACACCGCCGAGCGATATGCGGATAAACTCACGTCCCGTGGCACGCGCCACGGATTTACCCAGCGAGGTCTTACCAACACCCGGAGGGCCTACGAGACAGAGGATCGGGCCTTTCAGCTTCGACGAGCGTGACTGCACGGCCAGGAACTCAACAATGCGGTCCTTAACCTTCTCAAGACCGTAGTGATCCGCGTCGAGCACGTCCTGCGCCCGGCCGAGATCCTTTTTAATCCGGCTGCGCTTGCCCCACGGAATGGCGAGCATCCAGTCGAGGTAGTTGCGCACAACCGTCGCCTCGGCCGACATGGGCGACATGGAGCGCAGCTTCTTAAGCTCCGCCATGGCCTTGTCTTTGGCCTCGTTCGACAGTTTGGTATTCTCGATGCGCTCCTCAAACTCGGCGGCATCGTCCTGGGCTTCACCGTCACCGCCAGAGCCCAGTTCGCGCTGAATGGCCTTCATCTGCTCATTCAGGTAGTACTCGCGCTGGGTGCGCTCCATCTGGTTTTTGACGCGGCTCTTGATCTTCTTCTCGACCTTCAGAACCGACATTTCGCTCTGCATCAGGCCATAGATCTGCTCAAGCCGCTCGCCCACATCCGCGATCTCGAGAAGCTTCTGTTTTTCCTCAAGCTTCGAGCCCAGATGCCCGGCGACGGTATCAGCCAGTTTACCTGGCTCCATGTCCTCGGACAGGGACGCCATGGCCTCATCGGGGATATTGCGGTTCAGTTTCGCATAGCGCGCAAATTCCTCGGAAACGGCCCGTGTCAGCGCCTCCAGGGATTCGGCAGACGGATTCGTCTCGAAAATCTCTTCGGCATGGGCCTCGAAATAGGCCTCATTCTCAACAAACTCGTTGATCCGCACGCGGGTTTTGCCCTCGACCAGAACCTTTACGGTTCCATCGGGCAGCTTCAGCAACTGAAGAACGTTGGCCAATACACCAACGTGATAAATTCCGTCCGTGGTGGGTTCGTCGTCAGAGGGGTCCATCTGGCTGGCCAGAAGAATCTGACGGTCATCCTTCATCACGGCCTCAAGCGCGTGAACCGATTTCTCACGCCCGACGAAAAGCGGCACGATCATGTGCGGGAAGACCACAATATCGCGCAGGGGAAGAACCGGATGGGATGCGCTGCTCAACTCACTCATGTATTTTTCCTTCTGCGGCAAGACGACAGACCCCGGATCATCCGGCAGTCACGCGTCTCCTCACCGTGTGAAATGGAGTTCGCCCCGGTCGATTTCAAGACGATTTTAAGACATGCGCATTTTGCGCTTATGGCCCAGGGGTTGCAAGAACGGAAAGACGAAATGGTGACCCGACCCGCCCCTGTCAAACCGGCTCCATGTCCCCGGTCTCGCGGCGGGCGCGGAAGTCCTTCGCGAAGGCGTCCAGCGCACACTCGGATATCGCGGCGCGGATGCCAGACATAAGTTCCTGATAGTAATGCAAATTATGCCATGTCAGAAGCATCGACGAGATCATTTCCCCGGATCTGACCACGTGATGCAGGTAGGCGCGGGAATAGTTCGAACAGGCTGGACAGGTACATTCGGGGTCGAGCGGGCGCGGGTCATCTTTATGTCTCGCATTTTTCAGATTAACCGCACCAAATCGTGTAAGGGCCTGTCCGGTCCGTCCCGACCGGCTTGGCAGCACGCAGTCGAACATGTCCACGCCTCGTTGTACGGCCCCGAGTATGTCGTCGGGCTTGCCCACGCCCATCAGATACCGCGGACGGTCGTCCGGCAACTGGCCAGGAGCGTAGTCAAGCACGTCGAACATCATGTCCTGGCCCTCACCCACGGCCAGGCCACCGATGGCATAACCATGGAAGCCGATATTACGCAGGGCCTCGGCGCTTTCCTCGCGCAGATCCTTAAACGTACTGCCTTGTTGAATCCCAAACAGAGCATGCCCCGGCCGGTCACCGAAAGCTTCCCTGGAACGGTCCGCCCATCGCATGGACAGGCGCATGCTGTCCTCGGCCTGTTTGCGCGTGGCGGGGTACGGGGTGCATTCGTCAAAGCACATGACTATGTCGGAGCCGAGCAGCTTTTGGATCTCCATGCTGCGTTCCGGCGTAATCAGATGCTTTGAGCCGTCCACATGGCTTCGGAAGGTTACACCATTCTCATTGAGCTTACGCAGACCGGTCAGGCTCATGACCTGAAAACCACCCGAATCCGTAAGAATCGGTCTGTCCCAGTTCATGAACCTGTGCAGCCCGCCCAGATTATTCACCCGCTCCGCCCCCGGACGGAGCATGAGATGATAGGTATTCCCGAGCAGAATATCGGCCCCGGTCGCCCGAACGTTCTCCGGCATCATCGCCTTGACGGTCGCCGCCGTTCCAACCGGCATGAAGGCGGGTGTGCGAATGTCGCCGCGCGGTGTCGAAACCGTACCGGTTCGTGCCCTGCCGTCCGTTGCGTGTATCGAATACCCAAAAACTGTCATCATGTGCCCGTTCATGTCATGTCCAGCCGGTGGCGTTACATCGCCCGGCGGTGGAAGTCCATTTCCGATCATTTCGGGCGGCCCACCTTTACCGGCGGGGGTGCATAACATATATAAACGGTCAGGATTACAGGAGCCTCATGGATATGACCGTAGAACCGGAAGCACCGCTGGAAGGAACGCCGCTGATCAAACCGTCGACAACGGACCATCCGCTGTATGACGATGTCGTTGCGGCCTGCCAGTCCGTGTACGACCCCGAGATTCCGGTAAACATTTATGATCTCGGGCTGATCTACACCATCGATATCAGCGGGGAAAACGACGTAAACATCGCCATGTCACTGACGGCCCCGGGCTGTCCGGTGGCGGGCGAGATGCCAGGATGGGTCGCGGATGTCATCACACCGCTGCCCGGCGTGCGGCATGTGAACGTCGAACTGGTATGGGAGCCCCAGTGGGGCATGGACATGATGTCCGATGAGGCCCGGCTCGAACTCGGGTTTATGTGATAGAATGATCCACGGTTCCCGCAACGGAATCAGGATTTCGGAAGGACGCGACTGACATGTTTGGCATTCCAGGAAAAGCACCGGTGACCATCACCCCTGCCGCCGAACGGCATATTCTCAAGCTCATGGAGAACGGATCCTCCAAGGGGCTGCGCATCGGCGTAAAAAAAGGCGGTTGCGCGGGTATGGAATACACCATGGACTACGTGGATGAGATCGACCGCAACGACGAGGTTGTGGAACAGAACGGTGCGCGGGTCATGATTGCCCCCATGGCGCAGATGTTTTTGTTTGGCACCGAGATCGACTACGAGACCGGTCTTCTCGAATCCGGCTTCAAATTTAACAATCCGAACGTCACCGAGGCCTGCGGCTGCGGGGAATCGATTCGCTTTGAGGGCATGTAGGGCGCGCATTTCCCGCGCCTGACACCCCACCAATCCATCTTTCCGCCGCCAGGAAGCTCTGTTAATCCCTGCCCCGTGTATTCACGGAGCAGGAGGAAACCGAAATGGCTCGAAAAAAACTGGTCGCCGGCAACTGGAAAATGAACGGCCTTCTGGCCTCCAAGTCCCTGCTTCTCGAAATTTCGCGGGAGTATGGAAACGCGGCCTGCGATATTCTGGTCTGTCCGCCCGCCACCCTTATCAACGCGTTGCGTGGCGGGACCATCGCAATCGGCGGTCAGGACTGTCACTGGAACGAATCGGGCGCACATACAGGCGATATTTCAGCCGCAATGCTGGCGGATGCGGGTGCGGACGCGGTGATTCTCGGCCATTCGGAGCGCAGAACCGACCACGGTGAGACCGACGAAATGGTCGCGAAAAAGACCGAAGCCGCCTGGAAAGCTGGCCTGATGGCGGTCGTTTGCGTCGGTGAGACGGGTGACGAACGCGATGCGGGCACCACGTTGAACAGAATCGGCGCCCAGTTGGACGCGAGCATTCCCGATGGCGCCACCGGCAAAAACCTTGTTGTCGCCTATGAACCGGTCTGGGCCATTGGCACCGGGCGAATTCCTGAGATGAGCGACATCGCCGAAGTTCATGATTTCATTCGCTCAAAACTAAAAGACCGCTTCGGCGGGGATACGGCCGAAGCGGTCAGGATACTTTATGGTGGCTCGGTAAAGCCCGGAAATGCCGAGGAAATCTTCGCAGTCAGTAACGTTGATGGTGCCCTGGTAGGCGGTGCATCCCTGAAGGCGGAAGACTTCGGCGGAATTATCTCCGCCGCGAAGTAATCAGCCCGCCTTGCGGAATTCCTGGATCTGGCCAGGGCTGCGATAATGTGTCGCCAGGCGGTCGAGGGCTATTTTGAGAACGACCTTGCCCGATCTGGCCGACCAGCCAAGCCGTTTTTCCGCCGTTTCAAGGCCTTCGAGGAAGCAGCAAACGCGGAACACGATGTCGGAAAGACCCGGCCCCATGGCTTCGAGGGCCTTTGCGACACGTGTCCGTGCGTCCGACGGACCCTCTGCCGGGCTTGATCCGAACGATCCGGCCGAGCCGCGGTTGGTGCCGGCGGTCAGGAAGCTTTCCCAGTTCTGGGTGGTGCTTGCACCCATCTGCGCCAGCTCAAAGTCCTCACGCAGGCGCTCGCCCGCCTCAATCAGATCCGCATCAAGATAGGGTTTTCCATCCTTGCCACGCTTGCGGCCAAGCACGGAGAGCGGCGATTCCGCAAGGTTGTAGCGGACTTTCTCACCCTTGCCGCCGTTACCGGGAACAACACGCTCCGCGTAATCGCGATGCTGCTCCTGAAACGGGCTGTGCTCCTCGGCAAAGCCGGTATTCGTGGTTTTTGCCTGCCGCTCCTCGGCCAACAGGCGCTTGAGGGCGGCACGACCCACGGCCGTGATCTCATAACAGCAGATTTTCCCCTGTTTTTCGCAGGATATCCACTCCTGAAGAGCAAACGCATGAGCCACATCGCGATCAACAACCGCAATGCGGTTCTGACGTCCGGGAACAACCTCACGCAGTACGACGGCCTTCTCCATGTTCGGGGCCACAGCCAAAAAAGCACCTTTTTCGCAGAGCCGACGCAGAATCCGCCGCGCCTCCCTCTCGATTTTAAGATCGGCGCTGGTGCTTTTCTGGGTATTCGGCTTTGACACGGGCAGTACCTCTTCCAATTCGTTAAGTTCCGAAAGCTGCGAAGCAATTGTTTGGCCAAATTCGTCCAGAGCCTCATCCACGAGCGGGTCGTCGCGCCATGCCTCGACCTTCCGCACCTGTCTGAGCACGGTTGAGGCGTGACAGCCCTTGGCGCGCGCCAGAGCACGTATGGCATGGCCTGCGGAGGTGTGGGCAAGATAGGTAACTGCGGGTTCAGGTAACCAGAATGGAAGCATAAACCGGCTCTTCCCTATTGCGACCCACGCGAGGGTCTGGAGTTTCCCTTACCGAACAAGCCCTTGGGCAGTTCGTTACAATTTTCGCAAAACTCGTTTTAAGATTAATTCTCTAATGAACTTTTAATTTAAGGAATTTGTCAGAACCGCTTCATGTTGCGTACGATGCACCCGTTTTTCGCGCAACACCCCGGAGCATTCGCCAATATCGCCCTGCAAATCAATCGATTCACAGGTGATCCATGACCAATCTCGCAGCTCTCCTCGACAACCTCCGCCGCCCAAAAATCCTTATCCGTGCGGCACGTTCAGGCGTTAACGGGTTTCGTCGGGAACGCGATTTAAAAAGGATTTTTCGCGGTACGAAGGTGGATGTGAAGCGCAACACCATCGTGCATCTGATGGCCGCGGAGCAGCAGATGGAAGAGTTCCGTACGGAGGGCAACGCCAACTACAATGTTCAGCGTCACATCAATCTGCTGATTGCGATCATGGCTGAAGCACGGCACTTCTCCGAGCTCGTAAACGCAACACCCGCCTTCGAGACCAAGTGCCTGCGGCTGGCCGCATGAAACGTCGATCGCGCAACAGGCATGGAGTGGTCAAAATCGGACAACGCGCCGCCTCGACGCGCCGCCAGTGGAGGCTCAATCAGCCGAATGCGTCGGGCTCGGAGGCCTTGCGCCGTGCCACGTAGTCATTCAGCCCCTCAAGGATACCGGGATCCATCGCCGGCTGAACGTAATCGGAGAGCATCTTGCGCATCTTAGCGTTGGCCAGCTGCATCGAATCCGGCCGCCCACCGTCCACCCATGTCTCGTAGGGCCGGTAATCCAGCACCTCGGAGCGCCAGAACGCGCTCTTGAAGTTGTTCTGGGTATGCTGACAGCCAAGGTAATGCCCGCCGGGACCGACCTCCCGAATGGCATCCATGGCCTGACCGTTCTCACTGAGGTCCACGCCCTCGGCCACGGCATGCAGCACGCCGAGCTGATCCGCATCGAGCACGAATTTCTCCATGGAGGACACCAGACCGCCCTCCAGCCAGCCACAGGCGTGCAGCATGAAATTGACGCCACCAAGAAGCGCCGCATTGAGGGTGTTTGACGTCTCATACGCCGCCTGCGCATCGGGCAACTTCGAGCCACACAGCGCGCCTCCGGACCGGAAGGGAAGGTTGAGGCGACGGGCCAGTTGCCCGGCACCATAGAGGATCTTGCTCGCCTCCGGCGTCCCAAATGTCGGCGCACCCGAATTCATGTCAATTGACGTCACAAACGCGCCAAAAACCACCGGTGCTCCGGGTTTGAGCAACTGCGAATACGCGATCCCGGCCATGACCTCCGCCAGAAGCTGCGTCAACGTTCCCGCCACCGATACCGGCGCCATTGCACCACCCACGATAAACGGTGAAATGATGCAGGCCTGTCCGGCCCGGGCGTAGACCTCAAGCGATCCCATCATCACTGCATCAAACGTCAGCGGTGAGTTGATGTTGATGAGGCTGGTCATGTAACAGTTCGGTCCAACATTCTCTTCGCCAAAGAGAATTTTGCACATCTCAACCGAATCCTCAGCACGCACGGCCTCGGTGACACTGCCCATGAAGGGCTTGTCACTGAGTGTCATGTGGGATTTCAGCATGTCGAGATGGCGTTTGTTCACCGCAACATCCGTCGGCTCACAGACCGTGCCACCCGAATGGTGCAACCATTTGGACATGTAGCCAAGTTTCACCAGGCTGTTGAAATCCTCCAGCGTCGCATACCGGCGCCCGCCCTCCATGTCGCGCACGAATGGCGGTCCGTAAACCGGCGCGAGGACGAGACTTTTTCCGCCAATCTCAACATTGCGTTCCGGATTGCGGGCATGCTGCGTGTAGGTGGCAGGCGCCGTGGCGCACAGCTTGCGCGCCAGCCCCCGCGGCAGGTGAACCCGCTCGCCCCGGACATCCGCGCCCGCTTCCTTCCACAGCTCAAGTGCCGCAGGATTATCCACAAACGCGACACCGGTTTCCTCGAGAACGGTTTCCGCATTTTTTTCAATAAGCTGCAGGCCCTCCTCATCAAGTATGTCGAAGTTGGGGACCCTGCGCTGAATATAGGGAGCGCATTCAATTCGCACCGCCGTGCGTTCGGCCCGTCGGGCGGCTCCGCCTCCGGAACGTCGTGAACGGGTTGGTCGCGCGTTGTTCGATGCGGAATCGCTCATCGGAGCCACTCCCTCCATAAATTTGTACTGCCTTTCAGACATCTATCGAAATGTGGTGTGGCCCTGACCTGCGATTCCGCCGCAAAAGCGACCATCTACGACATCAGGCACGCATCACGCTCTTGCGCGGGGGGCATTTGCGGAATAAGCGTGCCCGCATGACCCAGTCCAGCCATCAACGCCTTCTGATTGTCGACTTTGGCAGTCAGGTCACCCAGCTCATCGCGCGCCGTCTGCGGGAGCTGAATGTCTATTGCGAAATTCATCCGTTTCAGAACGTTACGGAAGAATTCCTGAAGGATTTCAGCCCCCAGGCGATAATCCTGTCCGGAAGCCCGGCCAGCGTTCACGACGAAAACGCCCCCATGCCTCCCATGGGCGTGTTTGAGGCCGGCGTCCCTGTTCTGGGCATCTGCTACGGCCAGCAGGTTATGATGCACTGCCTCGGCGGCACCGTTCTACGCGGTCAGGGCACGGCCGAATACGGAAAGGCCTATGTCAGCCCGGCGGAAGAGACCACCGACATCCTCGATGGCTGGTTTGAGGGTGAACGCGAACAGGTCTGGATGAGCCACGGCGACCACGTCTCCGCCCTGGCCCCGGGCTTTAAGGTCTATGGAACCTCACCCAACGCGCCCTTCGCGGTTACGGCCGATCTGGACCGGCGTTTCTATGCGGTGCAGTTCCACCCGGAAGTTCACCACACCCCCAACGGGTCAAAATTCTACCGGAATTTCGTCCGGATCGCAGGCTTCGACGGCGACTGGACCATGGAAGCCTACCGCGATCAGGCCATTGAGCGCATCCGCGAACAGGTCGGCGACAAAAAGGTCATCTGCGCCCTCTCCGGCGGCGTCGACAGTTCCGTCACGGCGCTGCTGATCCACGAGGCGATTGGCGATCAGCTGACCTGCGTGTTTGTCGACCACGGGCTTCTGCGGAAAAACGAGGCGACCGAGGTCGTCACGATGTTCCGCGAGCACTACAACCTTCAGCTGATCCACGCCGACGAATCGAGCCTGTTCCTCGAGAAACTCGACGGCGTTTCCGATCCGGAGACCAAGCGTAAGATCATCGGCGGACTGTTCATCGAGGTCTTTGAGAAATACGCGGGCGACATTGAGGGCGCGGAGTTTCTGGCACAGGGCACGCTCTACCCGGATGTCATTGAATCCGTGTCATTTTCCGGCGGACCCTCGGTCACGATCAAGTCCCACCACAATGTGGGCGGCCTCCCCGAGCGGATGAACATGAAGCTGGTGGAACCCCTGCGCGAGCTGTTCAAGGATGAGGTACGCGAACTCGGGCGCGAACTTGGTCTGCCCGACAGTTTCATCGGACGGCATCCGTTTCCCGGACCGGGTCTTGCGATCCGCTGCCCCGGCGAAATCACCCGCGACAAGCTGGAAATCCTGCGCGAGGCCGACGCCGTCTATATCGACCAGATCCGCAAGCATGGTCTCTACGATGAAATCTGGCAGGCCTTCGTTGCCATTCTCCCGGTCCGCACGGTTGGCGTCATGGGCGATGGCCGCACCTACGACTACGCCTGCGCCCTGCGCGCGGTGACGAGTGTCGATGGCATGACGGCCGATTACTACCCGTTCAGTCACGATTTCCTCTCCGAGACCGCCACCCGCATCATCAACGAGGTCCGTGGCATCAACCGTGTCACCATGGACATCACCTCCAAACCGCCGGGAACCATCGAGTGGGAGTGACCGCAACAACTCCCGCAAGCGTGCAGTCACGCCCCTGGGTGGCCCTCCTCTGGATGACCGGGTCCATTTTATCGTTTACGGCCATGGCCGTAGCCGGCCGCGACATGCTTGCGGAGATGAACACCTTTGAGCTGATGCTCTACCGGTCCTTCATCGGTTTCGGGATCGTGTGTCTGGTCATCCAGTTACAGGGGCTGGGGTTTTCCCAGGTCCTGTCCCACGCGCCCTTGCTGCATGTAAAACGCAACCTGTTCCACTTCTTCGGCCAAAACATGTGGTTTGCCGCGGTGACGATGATCCCGTTGGCCCAACTGGTCGCGCTTGAAATGACCAACCCCATCTGGGTCGCGGTACTCGCGCCGTTTTTTCTCGGCGAGGTTCTGACACGCGTCCGAATTATTGCGGCGCTGCTGGGCTTTACGGGTATCCTGATCGTTGCACAGCCGGGCCTGGAGCCGGTGAACCTCGGCCACGCCGCCGCACTCATGGCCGCGATCGGTTTTGCCATGAATACGATTTACACCAAACAGATCATGCAGCGCGACAGCGTGAACTGCGTTCTGTTCTGGATGACGCTGAGCCAGGGCGTCATGGCGCTGTTTCTGTCGCTACCGGGTGGCATCCCCTGGCCCGCGACCGAAACCGTCCCATCCGTTATCGTGGTGGCCGCGACCGGTCTGTCCGCCCATTTCTGCCTGACATCCGCCCTGCGCAACGCACCGGCCACCATCGTGGCACCGATGGAGTTCATGCGCCTGCCGACTATGGCAACGGCCGGTTTCCTGATCTACGGCGAAAGCATCCGCGTCAGCGTATTTGTCGGCGCCGCACTCATCGCCTACGGCATTCTTCTCAACGTCAACCGCGAGAGCCGAACGGCCCGGGCAGCACGACAGCCAAAAAAGTAACACCCCGTTAACTGAATCCGAAGAAGCGCGTTTGCCCCCTTTTTTTGCATCAGGCCCCATGCTAATCGGGCGCCGAATTAGGTACACCCAGGAGTAACAAAATGAACATCGACAAGATCCCCGCCGGTAAGAATCCGCCACAGGACATCAACGTGGTCATCGAAATCACCGGTGGGGCAGCAGGCGGCGCGCCGATCAAATACGAACTGGACAAGGACTCCGGCGCCGTTTTTGTCGACCGCATCGTCAACACCCCGATGTTCTACCCCTGCAGCTACGGCTTCGTGCCAAACACCCTGCATGCTGATGGCGACCCCACCGACGTGCTGGTTCTCGCCGACTTCCCGCTGCACCCCGGCAACGTCATTCGCTGCCGTCCGGTCGGCGTCCTGAAGATGGAAGACGATGGCGGCATGGACGACAAACTGATCGCCGTTCCGCACGACAAGGTCGATCCGTTCCAGTCCCACATCAAGGACCTGGAGGACATCCCCTCCAAGACCCGTGACCGCATCCGTCACTTCTTCGAGCACTACAAGGATCTCGAGGAAGGCAAATGGGTCAAGGTCATCGGCTGGGGCGATCGCGCCGAGGCCGAGTCGATCCTGCAGACCTCGCTGGATGCAATGAACAAGTAACTCCGTTCCAAAACGAACATGAGCAAAAACCCCGGCCCGCGCCGGGGTTTTTTTGTGGGATTCCATCCGCCTGGAACAATCGTTTGCCGATTGGCAACACCCAAAAAATCGCGTTAAGGTGACGTTACGTTAACGTTGACCCGTGATATCATCTTCGTGTGAAACGCCGTGATCAAAACAAAAATCACGGTCTTTGGAGGAAGCCCAATGTCGAGAATTCTAATGCGGCGCGGTTCCGAAACGGCAATCGCCACCATCCTTGCACTTACCACCGGGTCCGCGGCCTTTTCCGCAGCCCTGGAGCGTGCGGTTCCCTCAACCACGCGTATTCTTTTTGAGGAAGGTCGCTACATTGAGTTCGGCGTAAACTATGCCGACCCGGACCAGAGCGGCGAAGGCGCCGATCTCACCGCCGTTGGCACGCCGATCCAGCTTGAGGGCGACACCGGTGATCTCTTCGACAGCCATGTCGGGATCAGCGGCGCCTACAAGGCAAACATCAACGACCGCATGTCCTACGCCATCATCCTGGACCAGCCACTGGGCGCGGACACCTCCTATGGTGCCGGTACGTTTGATCCGCTGTTTGGGTTCACCTATGACGGCTCGACCGCCGATCTGGACACATACCAGTTCACGGGCATTCTGGCCTACGACATCAACAACAGTTTCAAGGTCTTCGGCGGCCTGCGTGCCCAGCGTCTGGACGCGTCCGCCACAATCCCCTTCGTCTCCGACTATGCCGTCGACGCCGACGCGGACTGGGGCTACGGCTACCTGGTGGGTGGTGCCTACCACATGCCCGAAATCGCATTGCGTGTTGGTCTGACATACTACTCCAAGATCGAGCATTCGCTGGATCTCGAGGAAAGCAGTGCGGCACTTGGAGCAGCAAACACGGAAACCGATATCGACACGCCACAGTCGGTGACGCTGGATTTCCAGAGCGGTGTCGCTGAAAACACCCTTGTCTTCGGGTCTGTCCGGTGGGTGGACTGGTCCGAGTTTGCCATCAACCCCGATCAGTATGTCGCGCTGACCGGCGGCCGGGCGCTTGTCGACTATGAGGAGGATTGGTGGACCTACTCGCTCGGTCTCGCCCATCGTCTCACGGAAAAACTCGCCGGGTCGTTCTCGGTAAGCTATGAGCCTTCGGTTGATGAGACGCTCACGACGCTTGGACCCTATGACGGACGGACCACGGCGACGGCAGCCTTGAGCTACGATATTGACGATAATCTCAACATCACCGGTGGTCTGACCTACGGCAAGCTGGGTGATGCGGAGAACCTTCTCGAGACCGACTTCAACGACGGTTCCGTCTGGGGCGCAGGTGTGCGCGTCGGCTGGAATTTTTGAGCCATCCGTCCCCTTGCACCGCTTCGTTCCGACGGATATCGAGGTCGGAACGAACGGTACCGGGATTTAAATGCTCTACGAAACTGCGCAGGATTGGAGGAGCGCCCCGCACCGGCGGGTCGCTCTTTTTGGTATGTCGGGTCTGGGAAAAACCCACATCGCCAACATGCTCCGGCATGAGGCAAACTGGTTCCACTATTCCGTCGATTTCCGCATCGGCACGCGGTACATGGGCGAGTACATCGCCGACAACGTGAAGTCGGAGGCCATGAAAATTCCGTTTCTGGCCAAACTGTTACGGTCGGATTCGATCTACATCGCCTCCAACATCACCTTCAACAACCTCGAACCGCTTTCGGCATATCTGGGCAAACCCGGCAGCGTCGACAAGGGCGGCATTCCGTTCGAGACCTACATCAAACGCCAGCGACAGCACCGCGCGGCCGAAATCGCGGCCACGCTCGATGCGGCCTATTTCATCGAACGCTCCGAGATGATCTATGGCTACAAACACTTCATCAACGACACCTCCGGATCCCTCTGCGAGGTGGTGGACCCGAGCGACCCGGACGATCCCGTGATGACGCAGATGTCGGCCTCGACCCTGCCCGTCTGGATCCGCGGTACCGCCGAACATCTCGACATTCTGGCCGCCCGCTTCGAAAAAGCGCCCAAGCCGATGTATTATTCGGAGGAGTTCCTGCGGAAGGTCTGGGACGATTATCTTGCGGAGACAGGTGTCGCACCGGAGGACGTCGACCCCGATGCCTTCATCCGTCACGGTTTCCGCTCCCTGATGAACTGGCGCCTGCCGAGATATGAGGCCATGGCCAAAAACTGGGGCGTAACCATTGAGGCGGCTGAGGTCGCCGGACTGCGGGACACCCGGGATTTCATTCAGCTGATCGAAACGGCCATCGCCAGAAACGGATAGTCCCGATGGGCGGACAGTCACACGGCCACGGACACCACCATCACCACGCAACAAACGCGACGGCACTGGGACGGGCCGCAATTCTGACCGGCGTCTTTATGGTGGCGGAGCTCTTGGGCGGCCTGGTTGCAGGCTCCCTCGCGCTTGTGGCGGATGCCGGGCACATGCTGACAGACTTCGCGGCCCTGTCCATGGCCTGGCTCGCCTTGCGTATCGCCCGCAAGCCTGCGGACGAACGGCGCACCTACGGATTTGACCGGGTTTCGGTTCTCGCCGCCTTCGTGAATGGCCTGGCGCTGTTCCTCGTCGCCGGTTGGATCCTGTTCGAGGCGGCAGACCGTTTCGTGGCGCCGGAACCGGTGATGGGCAACCTGATGCTCGCCTTGGCAATTATCGGGCTTCTGGTAAATGTGACTGCCTTCTGGATCCTCACCCGTGGGGACCGGGAAAACCTCAATCTTCGCGCGGCGCTCCTGCACGTTATGGGCGATCTCCTCGGTTCGGTCGCTGCCATTGTGGCGGCCGTGATCATCCTCCTGACGGGCTGGACACCGATCGATCCCATCCTGTCCGTACTGGTCGCGCTCCTGATCCTGCGCTCGGCCTGGACAATCATCCGTGAAAGCGCACATATCCTTCTGGAAGGCGCACCGGTCGGCTTTGACCGCGACGCACTGTCACACGATCTTGTGAAAAATGTCCCCGACGTGTCGGGAATCAGTCACGTACACGCCTGGTCCATCAGCCAGGAGCGCCCGGTGGTCACGCTTGTTGCCATGATTAAAGCGGATTCCGACCGAGAAACGGTTAGTCGGAACATCAAAAACCGACTTTCCGAAGAGCACGGGTTTAATCACGCTACGGTTGAGCTTACAACGTCCTCGCCGGAAAGGTTGCCTGACAGGTGTTTGGACCCTATCTAGGCATTCCGCAAATAAGCGAGAAAGAACAATGCCCATCAGAATACCGGAAAATCTGCCTGCAAAGGAAATCCTCCGCCGCGAAGGCGTGACGGTCATGTCGGAGTCCACAGCCAACCGGCAGGACATCCGCCCCCTGCAGATCGGACTTCTGAACCTGATGCCCATGAAGGTCGAGACGGAAACCCAGTTCGCGCGCCTTATCGGGGCGACGCCGCTGCAGATTGACCTGACGCTGATCAAAATCTCGGAGCACGAGTCGAAAAACACGCCCGCCGCACACATGCAGGCGTTCTATCAGACGTTCGCCGAAGCAAAGAGCCGCAAGTTTGACGGCCTGATCATCACCGGCGCTCCGCTGGAGCATCTTGACTACGACGCCGTCACTTACTGGGACGAGCTGAGCGAGGTGTTTGAATGGACCCAGTCAAACGTTCACCAGACCCTCTGTGTCTGCTGGGCCGGGATGGCGATGCTGAACCACTATTATGGTGTGCCCAAACACGCCCTGCCCGCGAAGGCGTTCGGCTGTTACCGCCATATGGCCATTGAGCGAAGTTCACCATTCCTGACCGGGTTTTCCGACAGCTTTAACGTGCCGGTGTCCCGCTGGACCGAGATCCGCTCCGAGGACGTGGATCTGCATGAGGACCTGCGCATTCTGGTTTACTCGGACGAGGTGGGACCCTGCCTCATCGAGGACCCGAAGCACCGGGCGCTCTATATGTTCAATCATCTGGAATACGACTCGACCACGCTGGCCGACGAGTTCCTGCGCGATCGGGCCAACGGCACCAATATTGGCGTGCCGCACAACTATTTCCCGGACGATGACCCCAACCGGGCCCCGGAAAACCGCTGGAGAAGCCACGGACAGCTTCTCTACGGCAACTGGATCAACCACATCTACCAGACGACACCGTTCGAACTGGAAAAAATCGGCTCCTGACCGGGGGGCCTTTCGACACCCCGCACTGCCGCGATCTTGCAATTTTGCGTTTTGGTCCCATCTCTTGACGGAACACAAGAATGGAGAGAGCGACAGTGCACACGATGGACTATTCCGGAACGATGGAAGGGCTGCCAGACCCCGACCGCGACCCGCAGTTCTATGAAAGTGTGCCATCCCGCCGGCTGGCCGCGTGGTGCATGGATATCGTGATCATCGCGCTCTTTGGCATTCCGCTCGCCACGCTCTTTGGGCTCGTAACCCTCGGGTTCGGGTTTGCGCTCTTCCCCTTCATTATGGTTTGCGTTGGCTTCATATACCGGTTTGCAACACTCGCGAACCGCTCGGCCACATGGGGCATGCGGTTTATGGGCATCGAGTTCCGCCGCCAGGATGGCAGCCGCTTCGACACGTTGACGGCACTGCTGCACACCGCGATCTATTCGGTCTGCTTCGGTTTCTTCTTCCTGCAGCTGGCAAGCTGTGTATCGATCCTGATGACGCGCTACCGCCAGGGGCTCCAGGATATCATCCTCAGAACAACGGCCATTAACCGTCCCGTGATTTGACGGGCGGAGATTTACCGTTTGTTCAGAATTTGGTTGCCGAGAAACAAATCCGCTTGCTAGGTTTGCCCTCAGAAACATTGTCCCGGGGCTAAAATGCGACACAGTCTGCCGCAATCGCATCAGTTTTATGTCACCGCACCACAGCCCTGCCCGTATCTTGACGGTCGGGTTGAGCGGAAACTGTTCACCGCCTTGCACGGTGACTCTGCCAAAAACCTGAATGACGTGCTGTCCCACCAGGGATTCCGCCGCTCCCAGAACGTTCTGTACCGGCCCTCCTGTGCGGGTTGCACGGCCTGCCTTTCGGCCCGGATCGTTGCGCGGGACTTTAAGCCGGGCAAAAGCCAGAAGCGTGTCCTGAAGCGCAACGCCCACCTGTCGCGCAGCGTCCGCAGCGCCTGGGCGACGGAGGAGCAGTTCGAACTGTTTCGCCGCTACCTTGACGCCCGCCATGCCACCGGAGGCATGGCCGACATGGACCTGCACGAATTCGCGGCCATGATCGAGGAGACCCCGGTCCGCAGCCGTGTCATTGAATACTATCGCGAGGACGAACATACCGGACGCAGCCGTCTGGCCGCCGTCTGCCTGACCGATATTCTCTCCGACGGCATCTCCATGGTCTATTCGTTTTTCGACCCGGACCTGGAGCGCGACAGTCTGGGCAGCTTCATCATCCTCGACCATATCAACATCGCGCGGGAGGCCGGGCTGGCTTACGTGTATCTGGGATACTGGGTCCCGGGCTCACCCAAGATGGACTACAAAGCCCGCTACCGCCCGCTGGAAATCTTCCACAATGGTACGTGGAAGAACCTCGACGCCGTCTCGGGCGACGCCATCCTTGACGAGAAACCGGACGAGTCGGAGTTTCCGGAAAAGGTCGCGGCCATCGAACTGCCCGCCACCAAATAGCCACTTCAATCTGCCCATTCTGAGCGATTCCGAAGCCCCGACGCGGGTTCCGGACCCTTTCCCATGTCCAAAACCGGGCGATTCACGCTCGCCACGTGGCAGATTGGGAACTTTCAGACAAAAACATATGCAGGTTTGGGAATAAAATATCAGGAAACAGAACTTTCCGGTAATTTTTCTAATTCAACCTGTATTGACCATCCGGACTAGGTTCCCTAATACGCGAAGTCCGGGGGAACGGTATGTGCCATCTGGCTCAAAACAGACGAAGGTCGGAATCCTGCCATGGCTGAGACGCCACGACAGCGGTACATATTCGGGCCCCCTGGTGGGGCCTCATGTTTTTGGGGCCACCGGAAGCCCGTGAAAGGTCGGGCGGAGTAAAGAATTGGAGAATGTAATGACCCGTCGCATGACAGGAGCACAGATTGTCGTTCAGGCCCTCAAGGATCAGGGCGTGGACACCGTGTTTGGCTATCCGGGCGGCGCCGTGCTACCAATTTACGACGAAATTTTTAAACAGAACGACATCCGCCACATCCTGGTCCGCCACGAACAGGGTGCTACCCATGCGGCTGAGGGGTATGCCCGGTCCACCGGCAAACCCGGTGTTGTTCTGGTAACGTCCGGCCCTGGCGCGACCAATGCGGTCACGGGCATGACCGATGCCCTGATGGATTCGATCCCGATGATCGTTCTGACCGGTCAGGTTCCGACTTTCATGATCGGAAACGACGCATTCCAGGAAGCGGACACGGTCGGCATCACCCGCCCCTGCACCAAGCACAACTGGCTGGTCAAGGATACCGATACGCTTGGCTCCACCATTCACCAGGCGTTTCACGTCGCCACCAATGGCCGGCCCGGACCGGTTCTGGTCGACATCCCCAAGGATGTTCAGTTCGCCAACGGCGAGTACACCAAGCCCGAGGACGCGCCGGTCGCCCATTACAGACCGGCCACGGCCGGTCACCCGGATGCCATCCTCGCGGCGGTCGAGGCTTTGGAAACCGCGAAACGCCCTGTGATTTACTCGGGCGGTGGCGTCATCAACTCCGGCCCCACGGCAACCGCAGCGCTGCGGGATCTCGTCAACGACACCAAATTCCCGATCACATCGACACTGATGGGACTGGGCGCCTATCCGGCCTCCGGCGATCACTGGCTGGGCATGCTCGGAATGCACGGCACCTACGAGGCCAACTGGGCCATGCATGACTGCGACTACATGCTCTGCATCGGCGCACGGTTCGACGACCGCATCACCGGCCGCACGGATGCCTTTTCGCCACGCAGCTTCAAGGTACACATCGACATCGACCCGTCCTCGATCAACAAGAACATCCACGTGAATGTTCCGATCATCGGTGACGTGGCCTCGGTCCTGACCGATATGCTGAAGCTGTGGAAGGCCCGCGGCTCCAAAACCAATTCGGCGGAGGTTCAGCGCTGGTGGCAGACCATCGAGGTCTGGAAGGACCGGAAATGTCTGTCCTACAAAAACAGCAGCAGCGTCATCAAACCGCAGTATGCGCTGCAGCGTCTTGAGGCCCTGACTACCGGTCGCGACCGCTACATCACCACCGAGGTCGGCCAGCATCAGATGTGGGCCGCGCAGTACATGGGGTTTGATGAGCCGAACCGCTGGATGACCTCCGGTGGCCTTGGCACCATGGGATACGGTTTCCCCGCATCCATTGGTGTACAGATCGCCCACCCGGAAGCACTTGTCATCAACGTCGCCGGTGAGGCCTCCTGGCTGATGAACATGCAGGAAATGGGCACGGCGATGCAGTACCGCCTGCCGGTCAAGCAGTTCATCCTCAACAATGAACGGCTTGGCATGGTGCGCCAGTGGCAGGAACTGCTTCATGGCGAGCGGTATTCCTCGTCCTGGTCGGAATCGCTGCCCGATTTCGTGAAACTGGCCGAGGCGTTCGGAGCCAAGGGCATCCAGTGCAGCGATCCGGCGAAGCTAGACGACGCTATTATCGAAATGCTGGAACATGACGGCCCGGTTCTGTTCGACTGCCTCGTCGAGAAGCACGAAAACTGCTTCCCGATGATCCCGAGCGGAAAGGCGCACAACGAAATGCTGCTGGGCGACGCGTCCACGTCGGATGCCATCGATTCCGATGGCGCGGTTCTGGTTTGACGGAGTAGATCCAATGAACGCACTGGCCATTAAAAAAGGCTCCAGCCGCCACAGCGCCTATGACCTGCGAAACCCGCTGGGCGACCACCAGGAAACCCACACGCTCGCCGTGATCGTGAACAACGAGTCCGGGGTTCTCGCCCGCGTCATTGGTCTTTTCTCCGGCCGGGGCTACAACATCGACAGCCTGACTGTGGCCGAGATCGACCACCGCGACCACCTTTCACGGATCACCGTGGTGACCACCGGAACCCCGGCGGTCATCGAACAGATCAAGGCGCAGCTTGGCCGCATGGTCCCGGTCCACGAGGTCCACGACCTCACTGTTGAGGGCCCCTCCGTTGAGCGCGAACTGGCGCTCATCAAGGTTCGCAGCCAGGGCGAAAAACGCGTTGAGGCCATGCGCACGTCCGAGGTGTTCCGCGCCAAAGTGGTCGACACGACGCTCGAGTCGTTTGTGTTTGAAATCACCGGCACACCGGAAAAGGTCGACGCTTTCGTGGCCCTGATGCGCCCCCTCG
Source organism: Alphaproteobacteria bacterium (assembly GCA_030427145.1). Taxonomy (GTDB): domain Bacteria; phylum Pseudomonadota; class Alphaproteobacteria; order Rhodobacterales; family Rhodobacteraceae; genus Amaricoccus; species Amaricoccus tamworthensis. Next base: position 100,336 of record JAUHWT010000002.1, read on the forward strand.
GCCTCATCGATGTGGCCCGCACCGGCGTCGCCGCCATATCCCGCGGCTTCTGAACCGCGTCAACCGGCCCCGGAAACGGGGCCGTTTCCATAGCTTCACCGGCCTAACCGCCGAAGATCTCCCCCACTATCGCCCGCGCGTATCCCGCATCAAGGCTCCCGCCATTGAGCAGCCGGTACCAGAAGGCCCCGTGAATGAATGCCGACAGCATTTCAGGATCCCGCGCCCGCGACAGTTCCCCCGGCTCCTGGGCCCGACGCAGCAGGTCCGTGACCATGCGTTCGCGCGGCAAAACGAATCCGGTATAAAAAGCCGCCCGAAATTCAGCGTCCCTCTGCGCCGCCGCGATCAGGGCCCGCAGGGTGTCGCCATCCGTTTCCAGATGGGTAAACACCCCAATCAGAAACGCCTCCAGTTGATCACGACAGGTGCGGTCGTCATCTGAAATCGGCTCCGCCGCATATCGGCCCGTCTCATCAAATACCGCTTCCAAAACGAGATCGGCCTTGGTGTTCCAGCGGTTATAGAGCGTTTGCCGCGCGACGCCGGCAGTCCGGATAATGTCGGCGATTGAGACCTTCTCATAACCTTTCTCCCGGATCAGGCTCAGGGCGGCGGCCTTCAACGCCGTTCCCGCCTCAGCACTCGTTGGCCGCCCGACCGGCCTTTTTTTCTCGTTCATACCCGCATCCTCCCGCGCCTGGCGTACCCGATCACAATTAATAGACTTGCGTCCATAAACGCAAATAAACTACAGTCCATTAAATCACATAACCACCGGAGTCACCATGACCCAAACATCCCTGTCGCCCGTCCGAGCGGGCGCCATAACGGCCGTTCTCGGACTTCTGTCCCTGTTCCCGCCACTCGCAACCGACATGTATCTCGCGGGCATCGGCGACCTCGCTGTTGCGTTCAAAGCGTCGCACACGGCGGCGGAACTCTCCCTGTCCCTTTTCTTCCTCGGCCTCTGCGCGGGGCAGTTGCTGATCGGTCCACTGACCGACGGGTTCGGACGCAAAGTTCCGCTGCTGGCCGGAACCGTTCTCTTTGTGCTGACCTCGATCATCCTACCGCTTGTGGATGATATCGCGGTTTTCAACGCACTCCGTTTTCTCCAGGCAATCGGCGCCAGCGCGGGCATGGTCGTCGGGCGTGCCATCGTTCGCGACCTCTATCACGGCCGTCGGGCGGCACAGGTCATGACCGTTCTTGTAATGCTGTTGACCATCGGCCCCGTGGTCTCCCCAACACTGGGCGGCCTTCTCCTGGAGGCCTTCGGCTGGCAGTCCATTTTCGCGACCATGGCGACGATTGGGGCCGTAGCACTTATCCTGTCACTGCTCATTCTGCCAGAAACTCTGCCGACATCGAAACGAACAAGGCAACCGTTTGCCAGTGGCATCAGAACCGCTACGTCACTTTTGTCGCAGAAGGGCTTTCTCCTCATGGCCCTCGTCGCAGCCCTGTCTCAGGGCGGCATGTTCGCGTTCATCACCGGCTCCTCAGGCGTTTTCCAGGGCGTCTACGGGCTTTCGACTCACGGTTTCGGCCTGATGTTCGCGCTGATTGCCGCGGCCCTGATCGTGTTTGGCCGCATCAACACGGTCCTGTTGCGCCGGTTCAGCCCGTCGCAAATTCTCAGATGCGGCCTGCCCGCCTTCGTATTGTTTGCGGCCGTCCTGACACTGACAAGCGGCACTGACAATGTCTGGATCCTGGCTTTTCCGCTCTGGTTGACGGTCGGCATGGTCGGGCTGCTCTCGGCCAACGCCATGGCGATGACCATGGAACTCGCGGAAAACGGCGCGGGCATGGGCTCGGCGCTTCTGGGTGCGATTCAGTTTGCGGTGGCCTTCACGGTCTCATTCTGCGTGGCGCTCGGTGGCACGGCGACGGCTCTACCCATGTGTCTTGGCCTTCTCATTCCCGCTTTACTTGCGACCGCTCTCTACTTCGTTGGAGACCGAACTGCAACGAACGTCACACCACATCAGAAAGCCGCCTGAACGCGAGGTGAACGGCGTTCCCACGCAGTCGTGACCGTGGGGCGCTGGACACCAAATGCCACCAAAGCCAATCATCAGACATGACCAACCGTCGTGCCTTTCTGCTATCCGCCAGCGCAGCTTTCGCCGCGCCGGCACTCCTGTCCGCGCAGTCCAGCGACCTTGCCACAACCATTGGAGGACTGCCGCAGCTCCATTCACTACAGGTACAGCGTGGCGATACCGTGGTTTTTGCTTCGGCGCCGCGTGGACCCGGGCTCGACCGGCCAGCCAATATCAAATCCTGCTCCAAAAGCGTCGTTGCGCTTCTGCTTGGGTCCGCAATCGACCGGGGCGAAATCCCGTCAGTGTCCGCCACCATCGGCGAGGTTGCCCCATCAATCCTGCCACGAAACGCAACACCCGGAGCAGACGCCATCACCATGGAGAATCTGGTCTCGCTTCGCGCCGGGCTGGAACGCACTTCCGGTCCAAATTACGGCCAGTGGGTCAGTTCCTCCAACTGGCTCGCGGACGCATTGAGCCGGCCAATGGTGGCGACACCCGGCGGCCAAATGCTCTATTCCACCGGCTCCACGCACATCCTCGGGGCGGCCCTTGCCGAGGCAACGGACCAAAGCCTGCTTGACCTTGCCCGCAACCGCCTCGGCCGACCGCTCGACATCGACATCCCGCCTTGGACCCGCGATCCGCAGGGCTACTACATGGGCGGAAACGAGATGGCCCTCACACCGCGGGCCATGCTGAAAATCGCGGTTCTGATGCGGGACAGTGGCCGGTACGATGGTCAACAGATCATTCCGCAAAGCTGGATCGAGGCATCGACCCGCCCCCATACCCGCTCACCCTGGTCCGGGCTGTCCTATGGCTACGGCTGGTTTCTCTCGCGTTCGGGATACATTCTCGGCCGCGGCTATGGTGGCCAGATCATTGCAGCCCACCCGGGCCGCGATCTCGCCGTGGCCATCACCTCGGACCCCACGCAACCGGCCCGGTCCGGAGGCTTTTTTGGCGAGCTAATGCGCCTCCTTGAAGGCCCGGTTCTCGCGAGCGCATAAGCCCCAAATCCCTGGGAATTTGCGTCGACACGTCCCCGGTGGAAAGATACGGTTTCGGCATCCACTCTCATCGCAACGCAGGGAAGCTCCAAATGACGCAAACGCCCCTCTCGTCACTCATTTCCCAGGGCCGCGGCGCCGTTCCCGCCGATATCGTTCTGCGCGGGGGACGTGTGTTCGACCTCGTGACCGGCGGCTATCTTGAGGGCGACGTGGCAATCTGCGGCGACACGATCGTGGGAACCTGCGGTGACTACGAGGGCCGAACAATTGTCGACGTAAGCGGCAAAACCCTCGTGCCAGGCTTTATCGACACACACCTGCATATCGAAAGCTCACTTGTCACGCCCGTCGAATTTGACCGCTGTGTCAGCCCACATGGCGTGACCACCGCCATCTGCGACCCCCATGAGATCGCCAATGTCGTCGGCGTCGCCGGCATCGAATATTTCCTCGCCGCCGCCTCCCGCACCGTGATGGACATCCGCGTGCAGCTCTCAAGCTGCGTGCCATCGACAGCGATGGAAACCGCCGGGGCGGAAATCCCCGCCGAGGACCTCGTACCGCTCATGTACCACCCGAAAGTCATCGGTCTCGCGGAATTCATGAACTTTCCCGGCGTCCTCCACCAGGATCCCGGATGCATGGCCAAACTGGAGGCGTTCCGCGGCAGACATATCGACGGCCACGCGCCACAGCTCCGGGGCCGCGACCTCAACGGCTACATCTCCGCCGGCATCCGCACCGAACACGAGGCCACCACGGCAGAGGAGGCGCTGGAAAAACTGCGCAAGGGCATGCGCGTCCTGATCCGCGAGGGCTCCGTCTCCAAGGACCTCAACGCCCTGACCCCAATCATTACCGAGACCAACTCGCCCTATATCGCCTTCTGCACCGACGACCGAAACCCGCTCGACATCGGTGAGCACGGCCATCTTGACTACATGATCCGCACGGCTATTGCCGCCGGCGCGTCACCGCTCGCGGTTTATCGAGCCGCCAGCATCTCGGCCGCGGAGGCTTTCGGGCTGAAGGACCGTGGCCTGATCGCCCCCGGCAAACGGGCCGATATTGTCGTGCTGGACAGCCTTGAGGAGTGCAGGCCGTCGATGGTCTTCAGTGGCGGTCAGGAAATCAACGACGCCGCGTTTGCTGACCGGGAACACATCGAACCCGTGGGTCGCCACAGCGTGAAGGCCAGCAAGGTTACCGCCAAAAGCTTCGAGTACCGCGCCAACTCACCCAGGACCGACATCATCGGAATTGTACCGGGCTGGATCATCACCGAACACCTGGTCGAGGATATCGAGCCAACAAACGGTCAGATCCTGCCCGACCCCGCGCGCGATCTCGCTAAAATCTCAATCGTCGAACGCCACGGACGCAACGGCAACATCGCCACCGGCTTTGTCCGGGGCTTCAGCATGAGATCCGGCGCCATCGCCTCCACCGTCTGCCACGACCACCACAACATCGCCGTGGTTGGCATGGACCATGAGGACATGGCCATCGCGGTCAACCGCCTGACCGAAATTGAAGGCGGGTTCGTGGTCGTGAGGGACGGCAAGGTCCAGGCCGAACTCGCGCTCCCCATTGCCGGGCTGATGAGCCTCGAGCCCTTCGAGGAGGTTCGGACGCGACTGGAAGCTTTACGTGCATCCGCTCGCGATCTGGGCGTGGAACTGGAAGAACCGTTCCTGCAACTCGCCTTCCTTGCCCTGCCGGTCATTCCCCACCTAAAGATCACCGATCACGGCATGGTGGACGTGGACCGGTTCGAGGTCATCGGTCACACGGACTGAAGGGAATTAAACCGGGCGCTTCCTCGCGGCCAGCAGCAGCGCCCCAAATCCGGCCAGCACAAATGCTAAAGACGGTGGCAGCGGAACCGGCGCGATCTGCTCCTGCACAAGGCCCGCGACCGTTTCATGACCCACATTGTTGGGGTGGACGCCGTCATAGAACAGAAGCGTTTTCGCCTCATCCGCCGAGCAGATCCGAACATCCGGGATAACGCAGGGAATGGTCGTGGAGGCCAAACCGAAGGCCGACGGGTCCTCATTGAACCTGTCAAAAACCGCCTGCGTATCGAATTTCAGCACATTGAAACCGCCATCGCGCAGGTTACTGATCCCCGCGTCCAGAGTGGCATTGAACGTGTCCGAAAACAGCGATGCCTGGGCCGACAGCGCGGCATTGGAGCCGTAAGCTGGCGTCATGCCAAGATCGGGAAGACTGAAAAACGCCAGATCCCGCACACCGGTCCCGGCGGAAAACGCACCCAGCGACCCGATGGTGGTATTGGCCGCATTGACCGCGGTGGCCGTCACGTCTTTGTTCGTCCCCAACCCAACGATGTCAAAGCCGTCATTGGCTCCGACGAATGTCATCAGCATCGGCCTCGAGCCGAACTGCTCCGGTGTCGTCGCCGAAGCCATGCCAAGCTGCATTTCCAGGTCGGGCACCGCGTCATCATTGGTCACCGCATTCGCACCACCGAAGGCGTAGTTGCGCGCGTGAAGCTCGGCACCGGTGAAACTGCGTGTTACCGGCTCGGCCCAGACCTCGAGATTGGTGAACCGCCCATTGGGATACGGCGGGTTGGCCGGAACAGCGCCACCGGTGGCGGCAAACAGGTTTCCAGGATCGCTGAGACTGTCGCCAAAAATCGACAGCGATGTGTAGTGGTTCAGAACCACCGCGTGCGCGCTGGTCGCCGCGAAAATAGCTGCGGCGCTCAGAACACCAAGGACTGTTTTCCCCATGGTTCCCCTCCCCTGGAAATCCGGTGCAAACTGTCTGCTAAATCCGAGTGTGCCCGGAAACCGACCATCCGCAAAACGGTTTTCACTTGAGGGAGGATTAATTCATGCACTGTGGCGCGGCTGCCAGGGGAGCCGCACCATGCAGCCTCAAAGCCCGCGCCTGCGCGCAACCACCCGCGCTTCTTCGCGGTTTTCAAGCCAAAGACCGGCAATCAGACCGACGATAAAGCCGCCCAGATGCGTCTCCCACGCCAGTCCACCGGCCAAAGCGAAAAAGAACACCACGTTCAACCCGGCCAAAACCAACACCCGCGTCATAACCGGACGTGTAGATAGCCGCGCCCGCGCATGCCTGCGCCAGTCCCAGACAATCCAGACGCCAAGGAATGTAAACACCACCCCCGATGTCCCGATCATAGGTGCGGGAGAGGCCGACAACAGACCGAACATGGCACCGCCACCGATGGCACCCAGGAAAAACAGCGGCAGGATCACACCGCTACCGTATCGATCAGACACAAACCGGCCCATCGCCAGCAGAACCGCCATGTTCATCGCCATGTGTAAAAATCCGCCGTGCAGCACCGCATGACTGATGAACATCGACCAGGGCTGTGCCGCAAAGATCGGCTCCACCCCACGCAACAGAGGCGACCAGAACGCACCGGTATTGAACACGGCCAACCGCAGACCCCGTCCAAAGAGAAGGCCCTCATCGGACATGGTCAGAATGATCTCGATAATTGCAATCAGTCCCACAAGCCCCGTCAGGGTCCGGGGAAGCGGCACGAAATCTCGGTTACCTGGCAGGGGCTGTCTCAATCGAATATGTCTCAGGAACTGTCGGCTCGAAGGGTCATGATAAACCACCATCGCCGTGGTGTCGGATTACTAAGTCTTTTTAACATCTAGCGTTGCGTCGCCACCGGTTCAATGGCGTTGGCCAGTATGGCACCGGAGTGTGAACCAGGACTTACCTGAAATCCGCGGCGATGGACACTCGCGGCGCACCAGGCCAGGATGCCCCGAAACACCCCAGGCCCAGGAACCGAAAAGATCATGCAGGAAGACCGCGCCCCCTCGCTGAACGTGTATGGCGACCCGCTGAAACCCTGCGGCTTCGACCCGAAAACCGGCTATTTCCGCGATGGGTGTTGCAATACCGGCCCGATGGACCGCGGCAAACACGTCGTCTGTGTCCGCGTGACTGAGGAATTTCTGATCTATTCCCGGTTGCGTGGCAACGATCTGATCACGCCACGACCGGAATACGGCTTCACCGGGTTGCGCGAGGGCGACAGGTGGTGTCTCTGCGCGGAACGCTGGCTTGAGGCGGCCGACTTCGGTACCGCGCCGAAGGTAATTCTCGCCAGTACGCATCAATCCGCCCTCTCCGTGATACCGATGGAACTGCTGGAAGAACACGCTCTGACCCCCGTCCGGTAACCGCAGCGCAGCGTGCGTCAGTCGTTAACCACAAAATATCAAACAAAAACTTATCGGATTTCCCTGCCGCACTGCAAAAAACGCATGGCGGAGTTGCGGGAACTCCGGATTGTGCGACGCAACATTGAGGTCCATATTACACTCAACAGGAGTTTTGAGAGTAAGGAGTTTACCCCATGAGCGTCATCACAAACGATCCGCAGACGAAATCCATCCTGTCCACCATCGGTGAAAAGTTCGAGACCGCGATCACCTGGTGCGAGCAGCATTCCCGCCGTGGCCAGGCAGCCCGCGAAGCCGCTGAACTGCTTCAGAAATCCGACGAGGAACTGGCTTCCATGGGCCTGACACGCAACGGTGTCGTACAGCACTGCTTCGGCCCGTACCTCGCCTGATCCACACGAAGGGGTGTTTCAAAGGCCAAGTAACGCCTTTGTAATACCCGAATGCGGGGCATCGAGCCCCGAAATCACGTCGAGATGGTGACGGTCGGATTCAATCGTCTGTCGCATCCTCATGTCAAACCCGGACCAGATATTGGCCAAGAGGGTGGTTTGACGGACGAATTCGGGACGCTCGTCGTCCCCGACCCAGGCATGCACGTCAAAGCTCTCCAGAGGCGCGTGAAGCGCCGAGCTTTCGCGGGTTGCCTCCGCCATGTCGAGTTGCAGTTCGGCATTCATGGCCAGCTTCAGCATGGGGCGCAGATCATGCACCCCACTGATGCTAAAAATTCCCGCAATGCGTTCAGTGACCGCCGCCGCCAGAGAGCTGTCCGCGCAGATCTGCCGGGTCACGAGATGCCCGCCAGCCGAGTGTCCCGCCAGACGGATCGGCCCATCAAAATCCTCCGCGACACGCGTGACCGCGCGGGCAATGCTTTGCGTGATTGAGGAAACCCGGACCTCCGGCGCCAGCGGATACCCCGGCATCACCACCGTCCAGCCATTCCCCAGAGCGCCCTCGGCAAGATGCGAAAAAACGCTCTGATCGAACTTCAGCCAGTACCCGCCATGCACGAACACGGCGACACCACCGGACACGCCTTCGGGCAGAAACACATCCATCACCTCCCGCGGATGCGGCCCGTAGGACACATTGCACCGCATGCGATCAGTCGCCATGCCATCCCGAAAGCCCGAAGAGCGCTCCAGCCACATGGCGGGAAACTCCTCGCCGCCTGGAATATTTGCGATATTCGCGTAGGCGTTGTCCCAGTCCATACCGGTCAGAACGCCCGGAACGTGAGTGTCGTCAGCGACCGGTCAATATGCGGTATGTTGACGATTTTCCCGTTGATATACCGCCCGACATCCTCACCATCGGGGATATAGACCTTCATGATCAGGTCATATTCGCCGGATGTCGAAAACAGCTCGGACGCAAATTCCAGGTCATAGATGGCATCGGCAACCTCGTAGGTCCGCCCAGGGCTGCACCGCAACTGAATGAAAACACAGTTCATTTTGATCTCCTCGGTCTGCGCGACCGGCGGCGCCGGTGGCCGTCACTCTGCCCCCGCGACTTCAGGGATTCAATACCAGAACAACAATTCCAACCGCGACGAGGATCATCCCAATCGTCTCCACCAGACCCGGCTTTTCCCCAAACACGATGCGGGAGGTAAGGTAGCTGAACAGAAGTTCAATCTGACCCACCGCCTTCACATGGGCCGCGGAAATAAGCGCAAAGGCGGAGAACCAGCAGAACGACGCCAGCATCCCCGATACGCCAACCGGCAGCGCAATACGCCATTGCGCCAGCACGTTCCCCACCTCTCCGGGCGACCTGCGCCTCATGTAGAGCGTCATCACGACGGTCTGTAACACCGTCACGCAGGCAAGCGTAAAAGCCGCATGATGAAACGAGCCTCCGTCGCCCTCAAGCGCCAGCCCCGCCGCACGATACGCCACCCCCGACAGGGCAAAAATCGCGCCACAGGCCAGACCGACACCGGTCGCCCGGCTCCAGATCCCCCCGGCCAGTCCGCTCGTCCGCGACAGCAGCAGCACCCCGACAAGGCTAACAACGATCCCGGTCATTGCGGCGGGCGACACCCGATCCCCGAGCAGCACAAGACCAATCAGCACCGCCTGCACCGTCTCGGTCTTCATGAATGTATTTCCGGCAGCGAAATTCCGAAGCGAGAACAGGTGCAGAAGCAACAGCGTCGCTGCAATCTGACACAGCCCGCCCAGCGGCATCCAAAAGAAAAACGACGCGGACATGTCCGGCACGCCCAGACCACGCACCAGGGAAAACCCGAGAAACAGCAGCACTGCCCAGGGCGCGGCAAAAATGAACCGCGCATAGGCTGCACCGAGCACGCTGACCCGCCCCGTCAGGGTCTTTTGCAGCGCGGATCTCACGTTCTGCATGAACGCCGCGCCGACGGCCAAAAGTGCCCAGGTTTCCAAATCAGTTGTCCCTAAAATCCGGCCGACATCGCGACCGCAACGGTCTGATAGCTTTACGACCGGAGAAACTAAAGTCTCAATTTTGTGGATTTTGTTCCCGCCTGACCGCCAAATCCGGAACAAACAAGGCCCAAACTTAGGCCAGTTGGAAAAAAATACCTGTCCAGACCGAAAACCGCTTGCGCTGTTCCCCGCCGGACAACATCCTTGGATAAAAAACAGGGAAGAATACCGGCTTGAACCATTTTGACCCCAATCCGAAGATATCGGACGAGGTACGCAAATCGACCTGCTACATGTGTGCCTGCCGCTGCGGAATAGACGTGCACATGAAGGACGGCAAAGTCCGGCACATCGAAGGTAATCGCGACCATCCCGTGAACCGTGGCGTGCTCTGCGCCAAGGGCTCCTCCGGCATCATGCAGCACCTGTCCCCGGCCAGACTGCGCGCGCCCATGAAACGCACCGGACCCCGCGGCTCCGGCGAATTCAAGGAGATTTCCTGGGACGAGGCACTGACGCTCGCCACAGAATGGTTGGCCCCGATCCGGGAGAAACACCCTGAGAAGCTCGCCTTTTTCACCGGCCGCGACCAGTCACAGAGCTTCACCGGCTGGTGGACGCAGCAGTACGGCACACCCAACTACGCCGCTCATGGGGGCTTCTGCTCCGTTAACATGGCCGCCGCCGGCATCTACACCATGGGCGGGTCCTTCTGGGAATTCGGTACCCCGGACTGGGAACACACCAAACTGCTGATGATCTTCGGCGTGGCCGAGGACCACGACAGCAACCCGATCAAAATGGGCCTGGGCCAGCTAAAAGGCCGAGGCGCAAAGGTCATTGGCGTCAATCCCGTCCGCACCGGCTACAACGCCATCGCGGATGAATGGGTCAGCATCACACCAGGCACGGACGGCCTTTACATCCTCAGCCTGGTTCACGTCCTGATGGCGTCCGGCAAAATCGATCTCGACTATCTGTTGCGCTACACCAATGCCGCCCATCTGGTGGACCGTGATCCCAAGTCGCCCAATTACGGCCTCTTCATGCGTGACGAAGAGGGCCGCGAGCTTATTTTCGACCGGGAAACACACAGGGCCGTTCCCTGGGACACGCCCGATGCCAAACCTTCGCTGCATGGCGCCGTCAATATCGGACCAACCCACGCGGTCCCCGTGTTCCAGCTTATGGCGGGCGAATATCTCGACGCCAAATACGCACCCGAAGCCGTGGCTGAGACCTGCGGCGTATCAGCGGAGAGCATCCGCAAAACCGCCGCCGAACTGGCCCAAGTCGCATTTGAACAAACCGTAACGCTCGACCGGCCCTGGACCGATTTCCGTGGCATAAAACACGACAAAATGGTCGGGCGACCCGTCAGCTTCCACGCCATGCGCGGCATATCGGCCCATTCCAACGGCTTCCAGACCTGCCGTTCGCTTCATCTGCTACAGATCATTCTGGGCTCCGTCGAAACGCCAGGCGGTTTCCGATTTAAGCCGCCCTATCCACGCCCGGTCGAGGGCCATCCCAAACCGCATTTCAAGGTCACACCCGGCCTGCCCCTCGACGGCCCCCATCTGGGCTATCCCCGTGGCCCCGAGGATCTGGGTGTCAATGAGGATGGCACCGCGAAGCGCATCGACAAGGCGTTTACCTGGGAAAACCCCATGTCCGCCCACGGCATGATGCACATGGTCATCGCCAATGCCGTCGCGGGCGACCCCTACGAGATCGACACGCTCTTCCTCTACATGGCCAACATGGCGTGGAACTCATCCATGAACACCGCCCAGGTCATGGACATGCTCACGGCCAAACGGGACGACGGCGAATACAAAATCCCCCATATCATCTACTCCGACGCCTATTCGTCCGAGACCGTGGCCTTCGCCGACCTGATCCTGCCCGACACGACCTATCTCGAACGGCACGACTGCATCAGCATCCTGGACCGTCCCATCGGCGAGCCCGACCTCATGGCTGACGCCATCCGCTGGCCCGTGGTGGAACCCGACCGCAACGTGCGCGGTTTCCAGTCGGTCCTGATCGACCTCGGCGTTCGGCTCGGCCTGCCGGGTATGGTCGATGCGGAGGGCGACGCGGTTTACAAGGATTACGCCGATTACATCGTAAACCACCAGCGCCGCGCCGGTGTTGGTCCCCTCGCCGGATTTCGGGGGCTGGACGGGGACAGCGACGGGCGCGGCGAGCCCAACCCGGACCAGATCGACGCCTATATCAAAAACGGTGGTTTCTGGGGCGCACATGTGCCCGAGGAGGCGAGCTATTTCAAACCCTGGAACGAGGGCTACCAGAACTGGGCCGTCGAACGCGGCCTCTGCGACAAACCCGCACCTTACCTGTTCCAGCTCTACGTCGAACCCATGGCGAAGTTTCAGAACGCTGCGGAAGGCCGGGGCGACCACCAGCCACCGGACAACGTGCGCGAGCAGCTGAAACAGGCCATGTCGCCCATCCCGATCTGGTATCCGCCGTTTGAGGACGACCTGGTCGACAATGGCGACTATCCCCTGCATGCCGTCACACAACGCCCCGCCGCCATGTACCATTCCTGGGGCACCCAAAACGCCTGGTTGCGCCAGATCCACGGCGAAAACCCACTCTATATTCCAGGCGAAATCTGGGACTCCCAGGGTTTCGAGGATGGCGACTGGGCCCACGTGATCTCCGCCCACGGCAAAATTACCGTCCCGGCCGCGCGCATGGACGCGCTCAATCCCAACACCGTCTGGACCTGGAACGCCATCGGCAAACGCGGCGGCGCCTGGGCGCTCGATCCGGACGCGCCGGAAGCCAAACGCGGGTTCCTGCTCAATCACCTGATCAGTGAACTCCTTCCACCCAAAGGCGATGGCCTCCGCTGGTCCAATTCCGACCCCGTCACCGGTCAGGCTGCCTGGTACGACCTGCGCGTGCGCGTGGAACGGGCCGGACCGCAGAAACGTACTGCCCCCGACATTTCGGACCAGAAATCGCCGGTCGGCTACGGTCCGGACGTCCTGCGTCAGGGCGAGGAGTGGCTGAAATGACCTCCCTGCCCCAATCCACCGAAAAATCCCTTGGCCTCGTCATTGACCTCGACACCTGCGTCGGCTGCCACGCCTGCGTGACGGCCTGCAAGGAATGGAACACCAATGGCTACGGCGCGCCGCTGTCCGACCAGGACCCCTACGGCGCCGACCCGGTTGGCACCTTTCTGAACCGCGTTCATTCCTACGAATACGTGCCCGAGGACGGCTCCGCGCCGGGTGTTGTCCATTTCCCCAAATCCTGCCTCCACTGCGCCGACGCGCCCTGCGTTACGGTCTGCCCGACCGGTGCCAGCCTCAAGCGCGAGGAGGACGGCATCGTTCTGGTCAATGAGGACGACTGCATCGGATGCGGCCTCTGCGCATGGGCCTGCCCTTATGGAGCACGCGAACTCGATGCCTCCGCCGGTGTGATGAAGAAATGCACGCTCTGCGTCGACCGCATCTACAACGTCAACCTGCCGGAAGAGGACCGCCAGCCCGCCTGCGTCCGCACCTGCCCGGCCGGAGCGCGCCATTTTGGTGACCTCTCCGACCCGGAGAGCGACGTCTCAAAACTCGTCACGGCACGCGGCGGTTTCGATCTGATGCCGGAACAGGAAACCCGCCCGGTCAACAAATACCTCCCCCCGCGCACGCGGGAGGAAACCGACATTCTCGCGCCGCTGCTCGATCCGGTGCCGGAAGCCCAGGGCGGCTTCCTCGGCTGGCTCGACCGAACCCTGTCAAAGATCTGATCCCATGCATCCCGCACCGTCCATCATCACTTTCACGGTCCTCTCGGGCCTCGGCTTCGGGCTCATGGTCTGGCTCGGCCTCGGCGCTGTCGATGTCGAGGGCTGGATTGCCGCGACATTCTGCCTCATGGCGCTCGGCCTTGCCGGCGGTGGCCTCCTGTCCAGCCTGTTCCACCTTGGCCACCCCGAACGCGCCCCCAAAGCCCTGACCCAGTGGCGCAGCTCCTGGCTCAGCCGCGAGGGCATCCTGGCCATTGTGACCATGCTGCTCTTCACCCTGTTCTCACTGATCTGGGTCTTCGGTGGCGTCCGGTCCGGCCCCCTCGGCGCGCTTGCGGCCCTTGCCGCTCTGGCAACTGTGTTCTCCACCGCCATGATCTACACCCAGATGAAAACGGTTCCCCGCTGGCACTCGCCGCTGACACCGGTCGTGTTCCTGCTGGCCTCCCTCTCCGGTGGCGCTCTGCTGGCGGGCATGACCGCGTCGTTCTGGATAATCCTGTCGCTGGGCGTCGTTTTGATTCTGGACAGTGTCCAGGGCGAGGGCCGCTTTTCCCGGGCGAATGGTAATATTGCAACGGCAACCGGTCTTGGAAAATTCGGCCGCCTGCGCCAGCTTGCACCGCCCCATACCGGCCAGAATTACCTGCTTAAGGAAATGGTCTACGTGATCGGCAGGAAACATGCGCACAAGATCAATATAATAGGCATGACCCTTGCCATTCCGGTTCCACTTTTCCTGATTGGCGTGTTCCACAACGGACACACGACATTCGGCCTCGCCGTTGTGAGCCACATCACCGGAATGGTATTACTTCGATGGCTCTTTTTCGCACGTGCCGAACATGTGGTTGGCATTTATTACGGTAAACACTAACCCCTAAAGCGACACCGGCCCATTTCAGAACGATTCGCCAGGTACCATGTCGCCAGAACTGACCAAACGCACCCGCAAGAAGCTCCGTGCAGCCGCGAAATCAAGCTGCGTGAAACCCGCGCGCCTTCAGGTCGGAGCCCTGTGCTGGCGGTACACCGCGAAGGACAAAATCAAGGTACTTCTGGTTACCAGCCGCGAGACCGGACGCTGGGTCATCCCCAAGGGCTGGACCATGAGCAACCGCACCACTGCCGGGGCGGCCGAACGGGAAGCCTGGGAAGAGGCCGGCGTCCGCGGCGACATCAACGTACAAAGCGTTGGAATCTACACCTACCGAAAAAGGCTGGACCGCAAACGCAATGTCCGCTGCGTAGTCAAGGTTTTCCCGCTCGAGGTAAAGGAACAGCTTAAGCGCTATCCGGAATCGGGCCAGCGCAAAACCGAGTGGTTCAACCCCGCAAAAGCCGCCCGCAAGGTGAAGGAACCGGAACTCCGCACCATTCTTCTCAATGCGAAATCCCTGATCGCGCACACGCAAAACCACGGATCGGTCGTTCGGGCCTCCGAGGATCCCGAACTGCTCGACACGATCACGGTCTGAACCGCGTCACATTCGCGCCTTACGCCGCGTCCCCGTCAAAAAACGGCGTGCATTCCGCCACGATGACCGCGTTTTCGTCGAGCGCGCGCGCCATCAGCGCCCGTTCCTCCTCCGGCACCGGCTCCTCAGCCTCGCGATCCTCCAGCGTCCCGTAGCCCGTCACATCGAGCGGGTTCATGTCCGCCGACTTGAGCAGCGCCACAGCCTCCCGGACGGCCTCATCCTCGTCAACGCCCGTCGCGTAGCACAACAGCCCCGCGCCGGTCGCCTTTTTGGGCAGGCCGTCCCCCTTTTTCCGGCCGACCTGCACCACGAGGGTATAGACCTTCTGTGTCTTCTTTCCGCTCACGCCAGGGATCAGTCGCGCAGCAGATCGTTGATCGAGGTCTTCGCACGGGTCTGTGCGTCAACGCGCTTCACAATCACCGCGCAATAGAGGTTGATACCGTTTTTGGACGGCATCGAACCCGCCACAACCACGGAGCCCGACGGAACCTCGCCGTAGCTTACATTGCCGGTTTCACGGTCCACGATCTTGGTGGATTTGCCGATGAACACACCCATGCCAAGCACCGAGCCCTCACGCACGATGCAGCCCTCAACCACCTCGGAGCGCGCGCCAATGAAGCAGTTGTCCTCAATGATCGTCGGCCCGGCCTGCATCGGCTCCAGAACACCGCCAATGCCAACGCCACCGGACAGATGAACGTTTTTACCGATCTGTGCGCAGGAGCCAACCGTTGCCCAGGTATCCACCATGGTTCCGGAATCAACAAAAGCGCCGAGATTCACAAAGGACGGCATCAGTACCACGCCCGGAGCAATATGCGCGGACCGTCGCACAACGCAGTTCGGCACGGCGCGGAAACCCGCCGCCGTCCACTCGCTCTCACCCCAGCCGAAGAACTTGCTGTCGACCTTGTCCCACCAGGTACCTCCCTGCGGACCACCGGACTGCGGCGCCATGTCCTTGACGCGGAAGCCAAGCAAAACGGCCTTCTTGGCCCACTGGTTCACATGCCACTCACCGCTTTCGGTTGGTTCGGCAACCCGCAACGCGCCACCATCCAGCGCATTGAGTGTTTCCTCAATCGCCTCGCGCACGTCACCACCGGTCGACGGTGTGATCGTGTCCCGGATTTCCCAGGCTGCCTCAATGGCGGTTTCCAGTTCGGTACGGCGGGTCTGATCCATCGGGGGCCTCTGCAACTGCGCTGAATTCGGTTTCGCGGGCAGCTATAATTAGTTAACGCTTGGCTGGCAATCTCAGTCCCTGGATTTCAGCAAAGGCAGAAAATGACCGACCTGAGCAAACGTCAAAGCCGTTTCCCCGATGCCAGCGAGGATCTCCGCAGAACCCGGGAAATGCCGGAAACGCCACAGACGGCCAGCCCCAGCTACCGGCTTGCATTTGCCGACCCCGAATTCCTGCAGCGCGACGAGTTGCGCCCGGTCAGGCTCCAGCTTGAACTGCTGAAAACCGAGATGTCGATGATCGAGCGCGGCATCACCTCAACCGTTGCCATGCTGGGCAGCGCCCGCATCCCCGCACCCGAGGTCGCCGAAAGCACCGAACACCCGGGCCTTGCCGCCATGACCGGATACTACGCCCAGGCCCAGGAGTTCGCCCGCCTCGGCACAATCCGCTCCGTCGCGTCGGGCAACTGCGAGGGCGTCATCTGCACCGGGGGCGGCCCCGGCATCATGGAGGCCGGCAACCGCGGTGCGCTGGACGCAGGCGGTGTTTCAATCAGCCTCAACATCGTCCTGCCCCACGAACAGGTCCCGAACCTCTTCGGCACGCCCGACCTCAGCTTCAACTTCCACTACTTCGCCATCCGCAAGATGCACTTCCTGATGCGCGCCCGCGCCGTGGCCGTGTTCCCAGGCGGCTTCGGTACTTTCGACGAGCTGTTCGAGACCCTGACCCTCGTTCAGACCAAACGGATGGAGCCACTCCCCATTGTCATGTTTGGCCGCGAGTTCTGGGAACGCGCGATGAACCTGGAAGTCCTGGTTGAGGCCGGCACCATCTCCGCCAAAGACCTCGACCTGTTCCGCTACGTCGAAACCGCCGAGGAGGCTTGGGACTATATAGACGGTTGGAAGGCGGAGTAACGAAACCGGAGCCGCAACCAAAATTCCTCCAACCGGCCGTAACTGTCACCACCACAACGCCAAAGCAGGTTCCAAACCCCGTGTTGCCTATCTCCCGCCACTGACATAGCTTCCCGGAAACAAACTTCCGGGAGCAAAAACAAATGTCAGACACACCGCTCGGTTTCGAGACCCTGCAGATCCATGCCGGTTCCAGACCGGACCCCGCCACGGGCGCACGTCAGACCCCGATCTACCAGACCACGGCCTATGTGTTCCGCGATGCCGATCACGCCGCCGCCCTGTTTAACCTGCAGGAGGTCGGCTACATCTATTCCCGTCTGACCAATCCCACGGTTGCCGTTCTTCAGGAACGTCTGGCGACCCTTGAGGGTGGTGTTGGTGCCGTCTGCTGCTCTTCCGGCCACGCGGCCCAGATCATGGCCCTGTTCCCGCTGATGCAGCCGGGCGACAATGTCATCGCCTCCACCCGTCTTTATGGCGGCACGGTGACGCAGCTCTCGCAAACCATCAAACGCTTCGGCTGGTCCGCAAAATTCGTAGATTTTGACGACACCGACGCCATTGCGGCGGCAGCGGACGAAAACACCAAAGCCATTTTCTGCGAAAGCATCTCCAACCCCGGCGGTTACGTGACCGACATCCCCGCCGTGGCGAAGGTGGCGGAATCCCTGAATGTGCCGTTGATCGTCGACAACACCTCCGCGACGCCCTGGCTCTGCAAGCCCATCGAACACGGCGCAACGCTGGTCGTGCATTCCACCACCAAATACCTCACCGGCAACGGGACGGTCACCGGCGGAGCAGTAATCGACTCGGGCAACTTCGACTGGACGGCGTCCGGCAAATACCCAAGCCTGAGTGAACCGGAAACCGCCTATCACGGCCTGAAATTTCACGAGACCTTCGGCCCGCTCGCCTTCACCTTCCACGGCATTGCCATCGGCCTGCGCGATCTGGGCATGACCATGGCCCCGCAGACGGCGTTCCAGACGCTTCTGGGCATGGAAACGCTCAGCCTGCGCATGGAGCGCCACGTCCAGAACGCAGTCAAAATCGCAAGCTGGCTGGAAAACGATCCGCGGGTTGACCATGTCACCTATGCGGGCCTGCCCACTTCGCCCTACGCCGAGCGTGTCGCGCGCCTCTATCCCAAAGGTGCGGGTGCCCTGTTCACCGTCGCGCTCAAGGGCGGTTACGACGCCTGCGTGAAAGTCGTGGATTCGCTGGACCTCTTCAGCCATGTGGCCAATCTGGGCGACACCCGGTCGCTGGTAATCCACTCCGCTTCAACCACGCACCGACAGCTCTCCCCGGAGCAGCAGGAGGCCGCAGGCGCCTCACCCAACGTCATCAGGCTCTCCATCGGTATCGAGGATGCCGACGACCTGATCCGCGATCTCGACCAGGCCCTGGCCGCAGCCGAGTAATCGAAAACCGTGGCGGTCGTGAACCCGGCCGCCACGGCAACCCTCAGCGGTTATTCAATCGCGAATTCCATATCCACGGTCACCGACAGACCCACGGTTCCCTCGGCAACCGGCATGTCCATCGCCATTTCCGACCGGGCAGCCCGCATCACCGGGCGGTACCCACCCTGATTTTCCCGAATGCTCATGACCGGCCCCAGCGTCACGCCCGCAGCCTCCGCATGGGTCTGAGCCTTGGCCGTGGCATCCACCACCGCCGCCTTTCTGGCCTCGGTCAAATGCGCATCCGGCTCCGATACGTCAAACGAGATCCCGTGGATGGCATTCGCCCCTGACAGGGACAGTCCATCGATAACGGCCCCCAGTGCCTCCACATCCCGTACGGTCAGGGTCAGCATGTTCCGGGCCACAAACCCCTTGAAATCATCACCGTCGCTGTTGCCCCGGTTCCGCTCAACCGCCCGCAGCGTCAGATTACTCGTCTGACGGTCCTCATCCGCAATGCCGAGGCTGTCCAGCGCGGTAAACAGCTCGGTCATCGTCTCCGCCACGCCCTCCATGGCCTCACGCGCGGACGGCTCCTCACGGGTCACGCCAATCGTCAGGGTTGCGACATCAGGTACAACCTGAGCCTCACCGACCCCGGTGACGTAGATCCGTCTTTCCGCATCCTGTGCCGCCGCACCCTGGGCCGCGAGCGCCGCCGCGACCATCCATCCGAAAAAAGCTTTCCTCAATGTCATCTCCCTCCAAATCTACCGTATCTGCCCAATATGGCGTTTTTCTCCACCATGAGTAGAGCCGCAGCGCCGTAAATTACTGGATTTTTAATAAATTCACGGATACCATCTTCTTCAAAATCACTCGACAAAGATCGGGGCAATATGAGCAGTACCACCATCCAAACGCCGGGAAACCGGCTCCTTTTGCTGTATCCAACCATCGGATACTACATTGGCACTCAGGAAGACCCCGTCATCAGCGTCCGCGTCGATGATCTGGATCTTTCCGACCACCTGCGGTCGATCGCACAGTCCGCCGAGTACAGCAGCGGCAAACTGACCGTGTATCTGCCCGATGAGGCGGTCTGGAAAGGCTTTGTCGAAGGCAGCGGCCGGACCCCGTCCGGATACATTCGGGCCAGGGATGCCGCCTCAAAGGCACTTGGCCTTCCAACCACGTCCTTCATCCTCGCGCTGGGGCGACAGAACGACGAGGGGCGCACACCGGTTGCCGCCGTTCCAAGGTCAACCGCCCGCGAAACGGCGCAGTTTCTGGCCGATCACGGCATCCATCCCGACCATGTCAAATGCTTTCACGACGTTCCCGCTTTCGTGGAGCCGGCCCGCTTCGCGAACCTTCTGCGCGAAACGGCCACCAAACCCGCCGTCCCGGTCACGGCCGGTGCGGCACTGACGGCCCTCCTGGCCTTCGCCTTCTGGCCCGGGTCCGCCGAAAAAGACCCCCAACCGGTCACGACCACCGCAGAGGCGATCCAGCAGGTCGAACTGCCTCCGGTTACCCCGGCCGAAACCACGCCCATGCACCGCATGGCTTCGGCGGTCATTGAGGAACCCGTGGCCCCCTGGTCACCAGCGGCCCAACTGCCCAAAGCGCGCCCGGACGTGCAACAGGAATCCGTTCCCGCACCACAGGAACGCCAGATCCAAATCGCACGCTTCACCCCCGAGGAACCCGTCAGCCTGCCGACCGTGACCGTCTCAACCCGAACGGCCCCCACAGGCACGGATCTTTCCTCCGAGCCCGTTGGGTGGGTGGCACCGAACAGATTGACCTCACCGGACCTTGCCCAGGCAATCCTGCTGAAAACCACCGTCTCGACCCTGCGCCACGACGCGGCCCACCTGCCGGAAGCGGAACCGCAGGTACGGGTGGCCTCCGTTGGCCTCATGCCACTGCCCCGGCCATCCACCGCGACGGAAAAAACCGATACCGAAAACACCGCTGAAGCCCCGGCACCTACCGGCGTCTCGATAGAGGACGCGGCTGAGGCCATGTCGGTCCGCCCGCGCAAACGGGAATCAGCCGCCAACACCGATCTGTCAAAGGAAATCACCGCCGCCGTGGCCGCCGCCAACGCCACCGCAGCCACGGCAACACGCGCCAGACCTCTGCCCCGACAGATCCGGGTTACCGCATCCAGAACCCCGGCGCCCCAGACCACGTTCAAGGCAACCGCGAACACAATCTCGGTCAAACCAACGATTGCGCCACCGGCCCCACCGGTCAAGGTCGCCACGGCCCCAACTCCCAAAACCCAGACCCGCCGGGTTCAGGAACGCGCAGGCCTTGAGCGTAACAAAATCTCGCTTGTGGGCCTATACGGGAGCAAAAGCCACCGCCGCGCCATTCTCCGCCTCCCCAACGGCCGAATGACCAAGGTCCGCCCCGGGGACAGCGTAAATGGCGAACGGGTGGCCGCTGTCGGCAACGATTCCGTGCGCCTGACCGGCGCGCGCTACGACACCCTGCTCCGACTCCCGGACTAAGGCCGCCGCAGCGCATCACACACTTTTGCCTGACCGGACAACTGTCCGGTTGAGCAGTGTGCAAATCACTGAAATAATGCCCCAAGGACATCCACCGTTCCGGTTTCAGCCAGGGGCGTTTCGACCATAAATTCCACGATGGGCCGCCGAAATATGCCCCGGGATCAGGTCGATACGCTCAAAAGCCAAAAACCTTTTTGGGTGGGCAACACCAGGGGGCACCATGTCAATTTCTCTTAATGAGGCATCCACCGTCATGCGTGAGGCCGTGCGCAACATGCTGCGCCGACGGTCCATGCTCTATCTGGTCCAGGGAGGCTTCCTCGCCTTCGCCGGACTGCTCGCACTGATCTTTCCCGTATTCGCCAGCACCGGCATCCTTGTCCTGCTGGGCTGGATGCTCATTCTCATTGCCATTTTCCACGGAATCACCCTGTTCGGCGCCACCCAGGTCCCCAGTTTTTCTATCCAGATGATCTCAGCCGTGCTGCAGTTCATCGTGGGCTTCCTCTTCGTCGCCAATCCCGAAGCGGGCCTCATCACCATCACGCTCCTGATGCTGTTGCTCTTTATGATCGGCGGGCTCTCCAAGATCGTTTTCGCCCTGATGATCCGCCCCATGCGCGACTGGACCTGGATCCTCGCCGGCGGCGTCGTGGCCGTATTCTGCTCGGTCATCCTCTTTGCCAACATGCCCCAGGCGTCCGAATGGCTTCTTGGTTTCCTGCTCGGCGTGCAACTCGTGGCCGAGGGCTGCGCCCAGGCCTATATGGCATGGCGCATCCGCAAGCTGTCGGAACAGCCGGCCGCATGAAACGCGCCCTGAAAAAGACAGCCCCCATGCTGGCCACGGCGGCCATACTGGGCGGCTGTTCGACCCTGCCGGACCTGCCGCCACAGGTGGCCATGAACCGCACCGGCGTCAGCCTGCCCCCGGCCTATGACGTCTCCGACCTCGTCATCGTGACGGTCACACCCGACAACCACATGATCCGCGGCGCGGTGTGCGAGGCCACATCACCCTATTCCACCATCGTGGTCACAACACCCGCCCGGGCGCGCTTCCCCGATTTCGACGCCGCCTCACCACCAATCAACGTCACCTGCAGCGCGGGCGGTCTGAAAGGCGAAGCCGTGTCCGAACCTGCCTGGCGCAGCGCCGCGACCTACGGCTACCCAACCTACGGCCTCGGATGGAATTCCTGGTACGGCCCGGCCGTGAATGTGGGCTGGTACGGCGGGTACTACGGCCGCCGCGCCACGATCCGCTATCCCCAGGTCGATGTGGTCCTCGAGGAACCCAACTGACCGCCGTGACCGGTCGGGGCCATATTTACCCTTTGGCAGCAATAACGGACACATTACATATGGCGTCATGAAGATTTGGAACATCTGACAGGTGAAACCGCACAGCCGCATTCCCGCGATGGTCCTCGCCATCGGCCTGACGTGTCTTTCCGCCTGCACGCTCCTGCCGGAGGACGAACCGGCCCGGCCAGGCACCGGGTTTCAGATCGAAATGCAGGAGATCCAGCGCCCCGACATCCTCTCCCGCGAGGGGCCGGCCGCGCGATCCTCAAGCCAGTCCGGCGGCATGTGGGGCGTTGTATCGGGCCTGCGGACCTCCGAACAGGTTCTGGTCGAAAACACCGAAAACGGCAAAACCGTCTCCATACCGCTCTACTCCGGCCCCACCGGCGGCGGCGGTATCATCCTGCGCCTGTCCAGGTCCGCTGCGGACGAGCTTGGCATCGAAGACGATCCGGTTCCGATTCGCATGACCGCGGTCCGAATCGAGCCTCAACTGATACAACCATAACGCGCAAATCCGTGTCTGCTTTCCCGACGCTGCAGGGCCGAAAAATCGCCAGCACCGCCCTGCGCGCTTGCAATTGCCCCCTGCCATTAACCATATTCAAATGGGGTTGCCGGAAACATGCCATAAATTGCCGACAACCTGCAGAAGCGGGTCCCGGGCGCAGCAGACACGGAAAGTGACGCAGAAGCGATGATCATTTTGACAGCCCCCTCTCCTTGCCATATCCCTGAGACGGAACGCTCCGGCCGCGGCAAATGGAACCCGTCGATGCTAATGAAACCCGCTTTTTTGGCGCTCCTCGCCCTCGCGGTGGTGTCTCCGGGCAATGCCTCGGCTTTCGAGACGAAGGCCAGGGCCGCCATGGTCGTCGACCACACCACCGGTATGGCGCTCCTGCGCAAGAACGAAACCACCCCTCTGCCGACCGCGTCCATGTCCAAACTCATGACGCTCTACATGCTGTTTGAGGCCATCCGCGACGAGCGCGTCACCCTCGACACCGAATTTCGCGTCAGCAAAAAAGCCCAGGCCATGGGCGGCTCCCGCATGTTCGTTGAGGCCGACACAACCGTTCCCGTTGACGCTCTGATACACGGAATAATTGTACAGTCCGGCAACGATGCCTGCGTTGTCGTGGCGGAAAATCTGGCCGGAACCGAGGACGAGTTCGCCAAGCAGATGACCGCCCGCGCCCGCGAACTGGGCCTCGATGGCACCACACTGAAAAACTCCTCCGGCTGGCCCGAACCAGGCCATGAGATGAGCACGGAGGATCTCGTCAAACTCGCCCGGATGATCATCACCGAATTCCCCGAATACTATGAGTATTTCGCGGAAACCGAATACACGTGGAACGAGATAACCCAGCAGAACCGCAACCCGCTGCTCAATCTGGGCATTGGCGCGGACGGCCTGAAAACCGGCCACACCGAGGAAGCCGGTTACGGTCTCGTTGGCTCCGCCGTCCAGAACGGCCAGCGCATCGTCTTCGTCATCACCGGCCTCGACAGCACCTCAGAGCGCCGCAGCGAGAGCGAGGCCGTGGTGCAGTGGGCCTATGGCGCTTTTGACACCGTCCGATTCCTCGAAAAAGGCTCCGTTGCGACCGTGGGCGACGTCTGGCTGGGCGAGGTCAACTCCGTCCCGCTCGTCGCCGCCACCGACATCCAGATGCTGGTCCCGCGCCAGCTGCGAGACGAGGTAAAAGCCGAAATCACCTATGAGGGCCCCATTGAGGCCCCAATCACCGCAGGCCAGGTCATCGGCGCTCTTGTAGTCAGCGTACCGGACCAGGAGGACGTGACCTTCGACCTCGTGGCCGGAGCCGACGTGGAACGCGGCGGCCTTGTCACCCGCATTGGCGCGGCGGCCGCACTGGCCCGCGACCGTGTGGTGCAGCTTCTGCCAGGCGGAGACTAACCATCGTGACCCGGGGGCGATTTATCACATTCGAGGGCGTGGACGGATCGGGGAAATCATCCCAGGTCAAACGCCTTGCCGAAGCCCTGCGTGCGCGCGGTACCACCGTCATTGAGACGCGTGAACCAGGTGGCACGCTGGGGGCCGAACAAATCCGGGACCTGCTCGTCGCCGGCGCCTCGGAACGCTGGTCCCCGGAAACCGAAATCCTTCTTTTCACCGCCGCCCGCCGCGACCACGTGGAAAAGGTCATCCAGCCCGCGCTGGAGGCCGGTCACACGGTCATTTCCGACCGCTTCGCGGATTCCACGCGGGTCTACCAGGGCGTGGGCCGCGCCGAACTGCGCCAGACCGTGGACGAATTTCACCAAATGGCCATAGCCATGGAGCCCGACCTGACACTCATCCTCGACATGGACCCGGAAAAAGCCCTCAGACGCGGCCTTGCCCGCGACAGCGGCGAGGACCGGTTTGAAAATTTCGGCCTGGAATTTCACCGCCGCCTTCGGACCGGCTTCATGGCTCTGTCCCGCGAGTTTCCCAACCGCTGCACCGTCATTCCCGCCGATGATGGCGAGGAGGAAGTCGCCCGACGCGTTCTTGAGGCGGTGGACGGCGCGTGAGCGAACACGATCTTCCAGAGGAACCCGACCGTCACCCCGGCGCGCCGCATCCCCGCCATGTGGACGCCCTGGTGGGCCAGCAGCACGCCCTGACCGAATTCGACCAGGCCGAAGCCTCCGGTCGGCTGCACCACGCATGGCTCATCACCGGCCCCCGAGGCATCGGCAAGGCCACACTCGCCTGGACCCTCGCACGCAGGCTTCTGAAGGGCGACAGCACGGCGTCCGACACCAACGAAACCCTGCGCCAGATCGCCAACCTGTCCTCACCGGACCTCATCCTGTGCCGCAGACCCTGGGATGAAAAGCGAAAGCGCCTGAAGACCGCGATCACCGTCGATGAGATTCGCGAGATCAAATCCTATTTCCAGATGAGTTCCGCCCGCGACAACTGGCGGGTCGCCATCATTGACAGCGCGGATGAGATGACCGGCTCATCCGCCAACGCGCTCCTGAAAATCCTCGAGGAACCCCCCGCACGCTCGGTGTTTTTCCTCGTGAGCCACCGCCCGTCCCTGCTGCTCCCCACGATCCGGTCCCGCTGCCGCGAATTGCGCTGCCGCCCGCTCGGCCGTGACGCCCTCGCCCAGGTCCTGGGATCCTGCGACGTCAGTATTGACCCGGACGAGGCCAATGCGCTCGAAATCCTCTCCGCCGGGTCCGCCGGTGCCGCACTGGACCTCGCCTCGGGCGACGGCATCCAGATTTACGGCCAACTGATCCACCTTCTGCTGAACGGCCCGCCGCTGGACCGTCAGGTCGTGCGGCGCATCTGCGACGCCTGCGCCACCCCGGCCAATGCCGAGCGCTTCCGCATCACCATCGACCTGCTGGAACTGCTGCTCGGCCGTATTGCCCGGGCTGCAGCCGGAATGAACCTCGCCACCGTCTCCGACGCCGAGGCGCAGCTTTTTGCCCGTTTTGCCGGCGCACCCGGCACCGCCTGCACCTGGGCTGAGCTTGGACCCAAAATTCGCGCCCGATCCGACCAGGCCCGGCTTGTCAACCTTGACCCTGCCCAGGTCATGCACGATACGTTTGCCCAGATAGGTGCCGCCGTGGCCGACATGTCCCAACCGGTTGCCTGAATTTAAAACACCGCACCGGACCGCCATGCCTTTGCCTGACATCGTAGACAGCCACTGCCACCTCGATTTTCCCGATTTTGAGAACGAGATTCCGCAGGTCATTGACCGCGCCCGCGAGGCCGGTGTCACACGCATGGTCACGATCTGCACCAAGCTTCACCAGGAGCCCAACGTGCGGCGCATCGCCGAGGGAAACCCCGGCGTCTTCTATGCCGCGGGCATCCATCCCATGAGCGCCGCGAACGAGCCCCTGACCAGCGTCGATGAACTGGTCGGGATATCCAAACACCCGAAAATGGTGGGCATTGGCGAAACCGGCCTTGACTATCACTATACGTCCGAGACCGCAGACATTCAGAAGGAAAGCCTCGCGATCCATATCGAGGCCGCACGCCGGACCGGTCTGCCGCTCATCATCCACGCCCGCGGCGCCGATGAGGACATCCAGGACATTCTCACCCGTGAACACGCCGCAGGTGCCTTCACCTGCGTCATGCACTGCTTTACCGCGGGCCGCGAACTGGCTGAAAAATCTCTGGAACTTGGCTTCTACCTGTCCATATCCGGCATCGCCACCTTCAAAAACGCGGCCGATCTACGCGAAATATTTGCCGCCGCACCCCGCGACCGGCTGCTGGTGGAAACCGACAGCCCCTATCTCGCACCCGTGCCGCACCGGGGCAAACGCAACGAACCCGCCTATACCGCCAACACCGCCCAGGCCATGGCCGAATATCTCGAGCTTGACTACGCCGATTTCGCCGCCCTGACCTCCGCCAATTTCGATCGGCTCTTTCCCAAGGCCGCCGCCTGGAAAGACGGCTGATGGCGACACTGACCGCAACAATCCTCGGCTGCGGTTCCTCGGGCGGCGTGCCCCGTCTGGGCGGCCTCTGGGGCAACTGCGACCCCAGCAACCCCAAAAACCGCCGCCAGCGCTGCTCCATCCTGCTCGACCTTCAGGACGGCGACGCCCATACCCGCGTATTGGTGGATTCCTCCCCCGACATGCGCGCGCAGCTCCTTGCCGCCGGTGTGGGACATCTCGATGCGGTCGTATACACCCACGCCCACGCGGATCACCTGCACGGCATTGATGACCTTCGCATGATCGTCTTCAACCGCCGCTCCCGCCTGCCGGTCTGGGCCGACCGGGCCACATCGGCAATCATGACCCATAATTTCAGCTACGCCTTCATCCAGCCCGAGGGCAGCTCCTACCCGCCCATCCTCGACCTCCACGACATCGAGGGCCCGTTCGAGATAACCGGTGCAGCGGGCTCAATCCCCTTCACACCAATCCCGGTCCATCACGGTCGCATCGACGCGCTCGGCTTCCGCGTGCATTCGCTCGCCTACATGCCGGACGTCTCCGACCTGCCCGACAGCTCCTGGGGCCTGCTTCAGGATCTCGACACCTGGATTCTCGACGCCCTGCGCCGCGAGCCGCACCCGACCCACATTCACCTCGACAAGGCGCTGGAATGGATCGACCGGGCGCAACCCCGGCGCGCCGTACTCACAAACCTGCACAATGATCTAGACTACGAGGTCCTGTCCGCTGAAACACCCGACCACATTCTCGCCGCATATGACGGGTTGGAGATCGGCGTAGCCCGATGATGATCGTCGACATCCTGTTCGTCATCCTGCCGGTCTTCCTCGTGGGCGGCGGAGGCTATCTATCGGTCAGGCTGAAATACACCTCCGACACCACGGTCGACGGCCTGATGTCCTTCGCGCTTAAGGTCGCCGTTCCGGCACTGCTGTTCAAGGCGATCGCGGAACTGGATCTCAACGCCAACTTCGACCCGGGCCTGCTGCTCTCATTCTATGTCGGATGTACCTCGACCTTCGTGCTCGCCATCATCGCCAGCCGCCGTCTCTTCAAGCGCCGCCCCGGCGAGGCCGTGGCCATCGCCTTTGCGGCACTTTTCTCCAACTCCCTGCTGCTCGGCCTCCCCATCACACAGCAGGCCTATGGCGTGGAGGCCCTGGCCCCCAACTTCGCCATCATCTCGATCCACTCGCCATTCTGCTACCTGCTCGGCATCACCACCATGGAATTCGCCCGCGCCGACGGGCGCAGCCTGCCCGCGACATTTCGCGCGGTAATCTCCGCGATGTTCAAAAATTCCCTGATGATCGGCCTGTTCCTCGGTTTCATTGTGAACCTTGGCAACGTTCCCGTACACCACACCATCATGGATGCGGCCGACATGCTCGCCCGCGCGGCCCTGCCAACCGCGCTGTTTGCTCTGGGCGGCATTCTTACACGCTATGCGCTGAAGGCCTCCCTCATGGAGGCCAGCGTCGTGACGGTTCTCTCCCTTATCGTCCACCCGGCCATCACATGGCTCCTGGCGACCCAGGCCTTCCACCTGCCCGAAAACTTCGTGCGCTCCGCCGTCATTACCGCCGCAATGGCACCCGGCGTCAACGCCTACGTCTTCGCCACGCTCTACTCACGCGGAGAAGCCCAGTCGGCGAGCGCCGTGCTGCTCGCCACCGGAATGTCCGTGTTCAGCGTCACGATCTGGCTGATCATCCTGGGTGGCGTCTGACCGGCAGGAACCCCAACCGGGGACGTCCGCTCACTCAGAAATCCCGCAACCCGCGCAAATCCATCGTCTCCAGATAGGCCTTTTTGGTCTCCAGAGACGCATCCCCGGACACCGTCACCAGCACCCGGTCATCCACGATGCCCTGCAACTCCTCGTCATTCTGCGCGAAGGTCACCCGCTGAATACGGATGGGCTTGCCACCACCCATGCTCGCCATACCGGTGATCATCGCGCCAAGCGAGCTGACCATCGGTGAATTGGCCACCAGCGTAATCGTCAGGTTCTCACCATTCCCGGTATACTCCGCCGCAACAACGTTACCGCCGCCGAACATCGCCATGCCCATTCCGGCGCCATCCGTGTCACCTTCCGTGCGTGTCCAGCCATCCAAGGCCTCCGGCAAAAATTCCCGCAGGGTCTCCGACTTCATGTCCGCAAGCAGAGTTACCGCGTAGTCCAGTTCCTCCTTCGCACCCTCAATGTCGCCTTCCTCATAGGCCAGCAGGGCCTCATTCACGACATCGGTAAACTCATCGGCCTGCGCGGGAACCGCACCAACGGACAGGGCACCAGCACAAACTAAAGCGGAAATTTTCGAAAAACGCACAGGTTCAACCTCCCAGTTCCATAACAACATTTGACAAACCACCTGATAAATCGCTCTTCACCCGACGCGTCCAAATCCCAAGTTTCAGGCAGCGGTGGATGACTCAGATGTTTCGCACAACGCTTGATCTGCCGCGAATATAACGCGACCGGCCCCATGATGCACCTTTAAAGACCACCGCTAAACACGACGAAACCCAAACGAAAAAGGGCGGCACCGAGGTACCGCCCGTTTTGATGTCTTTGCCGCGTTTAGTGGGTAACCTTGCTTTCCCACATGTCCGGCGTCGGCAGCGTCTCAAAGGTATGCTCCGGCGGCGGGTTCGGCAGGGTCCATTCCAGCGTCGGATCGGGCTGCGGGCCCCAGTACTGTGGATCGGTCACCTTCGCGCCATTGCGCAGGGTGTATGCCACAATACCGAAGAAGAAGACCAGCGAGGCACCGGACAGGAACGCACCCATCGAGGACACGTAGTTCCACAGAGCGAACTGCTCGGGGTAGTCCGGATAGCGGCGCGGCATGCCCTGACGGCCGAGGAAGTGCTGCGGGAAGAAGGTCAGGTTCGCACCGATAAACATCATCCAGAAGTGCACCTTACCGGCCCATTCCGGGTACTGACGACCCGTCATCTTCGCAAACCAGTAGTAGATACCGGCGAAGATACAGAACACCGCACCCAGGCTCATCACATAATGGAAGTGCGCAACCACATAGTAGGTGTCGTGATAGGCCCGGTCGACGGCGGCCTGGCTGAGCACGATACCGGTCACACCACCCACGGTGAACAGGAACAGGAAGCCAAGCGCCCAGAGCATCGGCGTCTTAAACTCAATCGAACCGCCCCACATGGTGGCAATCCACGAGAAGATCTTCACACCCGTTGGCACCGCGATAACCATGGTCGCCAGCATGAAATACGCCTGCTGCGTGGTCGACATGCCGACCGTATACATGTGGTGGGCCCACACAACGAAGCCGAGCGCACCAATCGCGATCATCGCGTAAACCATCGGCAGGTAACCGAAAATCGGCTTGCGCGAGAAGGTCGCGATCACGTGGCTGATGATGCCAAAGCCGGGCACGATGATGATGTACACCTCCGGATGGCCGAAGAACCACAGGATGTGCTGGTACAGAACCGGGTCACCACCATTGGCCGGATCAAAGAACGCCGTGCCGAAGTTGCGGTCGGTCAGAAGCATGGTGATCGCACCGGCCAGAACCGGCAGCGCCAGCAGGATCATGAACGCCGTAACCATGATGGACCACGGGAAGAGCGGCACCTTGTGCAGCGTCATGCCCGGAGCGCGCATGTTCAGGAAGGTCGTGATGATGTTGATGGCACCAAGGATCGAGGACGCACCGGACAGGTGCACGGCGAAGATGGCAAAATCCATCGACATGCCGGTCTCGGTGGTCGACAGTGGCGCATAAAGCACCCAGCCCACACCGGATCCGTTCAGACCGTTACCGCCGGGCACCAGCAGCGACAGCACCGCCATGGTCGTACCGGCCACGAAAAGCCAGTAGCTGAGGTTGTTCATCCGCGGGAACGCCATGTCCGGCGCACCGATCATCAACGGCATGAAATAGTTGCCAAAACCGCCGAACAGGGCCGGAATGACCACAAAGAACATCATCAGCACGCCATGCGCCGTGATATAGACGTTCCAGATGTGACCGTTCTGAACACCGTCCTCCATCATGTACTGGATGCCCGGCTCCATCAGCTCCAGCCGCATGTACATCGTAAAGCCGACCGAAATCAGCCCCACAATCGCGGCGGTAATCAGATAGAGAATTCCAATGTCCTTGTGGTTCGTGGACATGAACCAGCGGACAAAGAAACTCGGGGGTGCGTGATGATCCTGTGCGTGAACGGCGGCATCGGCCATATATACGTCTCCTGACAGCCCTCGTGGCCGAATCCATTGCGGTGGACGGCCTTTTTGGTTGTCTACAGCGACATCCCCCCAGCCTCAAGCCCAAGGTGGCGTTCATGGAAAGATTTGAACGATTTAGAAGCGGACACGCATCACCCGACCCGACTTGACCTTTCCGCACGCCTGCGCCATGAACGTAACATGAACACCGTGGAAAAACCCGGCCAGCTTCTCGCGCGTGGCGTCTGCCGTCACCTGCGCGGGCACGGTTTCGCCGCAATCACCGAATTTGTTCCCATCTCCGGCCTGCGTGTGGACGTGATCGGCATCGGCCCAAAATCCGAAATCTGGATCATTGAATGCAAATCGAGCCGCATCGACTTCATGACCGACAGCAAGTGGGAGGGCTACCTGCCATGGTGCGACCGCTACTTCTGGGCCGTGGATGAGGATTTCGACACGGATCTCCTCCCCCAGGACACCGGCATCATTATTGCCGACGCCTGGGACGCCGAAATCCAGCGCTGGCCCGAAGAAACAAAACTGGCCGCCGCCCGCCGCAAGGCACTGGTCCTCGGCATCGCGCGGACAGCCGCCACCAGGCTCCAGACCCTTACGGACCCAAACCCGGCCGGCGCGCCAAACTTCTACTGATCAGGCCTTGCCGCCCTTGCCCCCGACCTTCCGGGCCCGGGCCGCGGCGGCGCGCAGCTCCTCGGCAATCTCATCGGCCTCATCGGGGTCAAAATCCATGGGCAGGTCGATGCCGTCGCCCTCGACATATAGCCTCACCATGCCCTGGTCGGTCGGACCGATCTGGAGATTTGCCGATACTTCGCTCTCGCGGTTGATACCCATCCCGCACATTCCCGTCATTCAGTTAACGTTTTTTCACAAAACCCTAATGACCCGATCAAGAGGGGTCTTGCAATCATGATTATCCCCCGTTAATGCACCCCCCACGATGTGCCGGCGTAGCTCAGTTGGTTAGAGCGCCTGATTGTGGATCAGGAGGTCCCCCGTTCGAGCCGGGGCGCTGGTACCATCGATTTCCCGAAAATCGCCACGCGCGTCCGGATAACCGCCCCCCTGCAATTGCTTATCCTGGAACACGGTCCCGCCTGACCCAGGCCTTCCCGTATCCGCAATCACCGGATGGTGATGTCCGTACCCGAAATTTATCCTGGGACCTTCGACGGAAAACGTGATCTGATCCGTTGTGGTATAGATAACCTGAGTATCAGAGTGATTCAGACCCGGTGAGAAGCCATTGTTTTGCCGCGGTCCTGACACCAGTTAAGTAAAGTACGGGAACACACCAGTGAAAAAACTCGCCACAATCCTCGTTTCACTGGGCATCCTGTTCGGGGCCTGGGCCATCACCTTTGGCCTGCCTGAACAGATCACCCGCCTGTGGAGCGCCCCCGCCTCGACCACCGCCGACACCACGGACGGTACTGAGCGCGCGCGCGGCGGTCCGGGCGGCGGACGCGGGGGCCGCACAACCACCGTGGTTCTGGAACCGCTGGAGGAACGCAGCTACCCGCTCACCCTGCGCACCGTGGGCTCGGCGACCTCCCTTCGCAAAACCAGCGTCCGTGTCGGCGGCACCGGCGACGTGGTTGAAACCTTCCTCCAGGCCAACGCGCTCGTGGAACGGGGCGACGTTCTGCTGCGCCTCGACGACCGCGCCGAACGCCTGTCCCTCGAAATCGCCCAGGCCGAACTGGAACGCGCCCGCGACACGGTCACCCGCTACCAGTCGCTCCAGTCCGCCGGAAACCTCACCCTCGCCGACGTCACGCTCAGCGAGGCCCAGGTCGACCTGCGTCTGGCTCAGGCAAATGTGGGCATGGCCGAGGTCGCCCTGGAGGACCGCACCCTTCGCGCCCCCATTTCCGGACGCCTCGGTCTCAGCGACGTCCAGGAAGGCGACCGGGTCAGCGAAGGTGATATCATCGTCACTATCGACGACTCATCCACCCTGATTGCCGAATTCGAGGTGCCGGAGCGCTCCATCGGTCTCCTTGAGGCGGGCAAAAAGGTCCTCGTCGGCACGCCCACCTATGCCGGCCGTGTCTTCGAGGGCAAAATCACCGGCTTCGACAGCCGCCTGGACAGCATCACCCGCAGCGCCACGGTCCGCGCCGAGATCGACAATTCCGACGGCCTCCTGCTCGCGGGCATGACCTTCACCATCCGCATGATCGAGGAAACCGAACCCCTGCCGGTCCTGCCCGCCACCGCCATCACCTGGGAGCGTGACGGTGCCGGGATCTGGATATCCGACAATGGCCGCGCCACACGCATTCCCGTGACCATCCGCTACCGCGACGGTGACGAGGTCTGGATCGACGCGGATGTGGCCCCCGGCACCCAGGTCGTGACCGAGGGCGCGGCGAAACTCCGGGAGGGCTCCGCGATCACGGATGCCGCCGCCAACGGGGTCGCGCACTCCGGGGAGACCTCAAACACATGAGCCTCGAGAAAACCCTCCACCGCTCGGGTTTTGCGGGCACTTTTGTCGGCCGTCCCATCTTTGGCATCGTGCTGAGCCTGCTCGTCATCATCGCAGGCCTCGCCGCCCTCACCAGTGTCGACGTGCGCGAAATGCCGGACGTGGACCGGCCCGTCCTCTCCGTGCGCACCAACTATGACGGCGCGGTCGCCGCGACCGTCGACACCGAGGTCACCCAGGTCCTGGAGGACGCGCTCAGCGCGCTCGAGGGCCTGTCCTACATGGAATCAGACTCGAGCGCCGGTTCCAGCCGCATCACCATCGACCTCTCCGAAGGCACGGACGTCAACGTCGCCGCCAACGAGGCCCGCGAGATCGTCTCCGAGACCATCCGCTCCCTGCCCGACGATATCGACGACCCGACCGTCCGCCGCAGCGACAGCAACTCCGACGCCATCATCCGCCTGGCACTCCAGGGCGACGCCAGCTTCGACGAACTGACCCGCATCGCCGAGGACGTTATCTACGAACGCCTTTCCACCATCGACGGCATTGCCGAGGTCACCGTGCGTGGCGACCGCGCCAACGAGTTTCGCGTCACCCTCGACATGCCCTCGCTCCTGAGCCGCGGCCTGACCATTTTCGACGTCAGCGACGCACTCTCCGTCCTGCGCGACGACACGCCACTCGGAGAACTCGAGAGCAGTTCACAGACCATTGCGCTCAGCGTCGGCAATGACGAGGTCTCGGTCGACACCATCCGAGAGATCCGCATCAACCCCACCACCCGCATCGCGGATGTGGCCCTGGTTCAGCTTCTGCCTGAGGAAAGCACCGTCTTCGCCCGCGTCAACGGCCAGAGCGCCGTCGGCCTCGACATCACCCGCCAGTCCGTGGGCAACACGCTTGAAATCTCCCGAGCGGTCAACGCGGCCGTGGAGGAACTCCGCCCCCAGATGCCCGAGGGCGTCATTCTCCGGGTCACCTCCGACGACGGCGTCTTTATCGAGGGCTCCATCCGCGAGGTCGTCAAATCCATCATGCTCGCGACCGTCATCGTGATCGCGGTCATTTTCCTCTTCCTGCGCTCCCCCCGTGCCACCCTGATCCCGGCCCTGACGATCCCCGTGGCCCTGATCGGCACCCTGGCCGCCATTTGGCTCACCGGGTTTTCCGTCAATACCATCAGCCTCCTGGCCCTCGTGCTCGCCACCGGCATGGTTGTGGACGACGCGATCGTGGTGATCGAGAACATCGTACGCAAACGCAAGGAAGGCCTCGGCGCCTTCGCCGCGGCCGCCGCCGGCACCAACGAGGTTTTCTTCGCCGTCATCTCAACCACCGCCACACTCGCGGCCGTATTTATCCCCATCTCCTTCCTCCCAGGCCAGGCCGGCGGCGTCTTCTCCGAATTCGGCTTCGTACTGGCCTTCGCCGTCACGCTGTCGTCAGCCACCGCCCTGACCCTCGTGCCGGTCCTCGCGGCCCAGCTTGACCCGGGCAAACCAAAGCCCGGGCACAAATCCGGACCCGCGGAACCCACACGCCTCTCCCGCGCCTTTGACGCGGTGATGGACCGGGCCATTCGCATGCCGCTTCTGGTCCTCTCGGTCGCTGGCGCGCTCGTAATCATCTCCCTCGGGGCGGCTCTCACCCTGCCCTCCACCGTCACGCCATCGGAGGACCGGGGTTTCTTCCTCGTCTTCGCCCGTGGCGCCTCCGACACCACCGTTGAATACCTCGACACCCAGGTCACGCAGGTTGAGGACATCCTCGCCCCCTACCAGGAGAGCGGTCAGATCGAAACCGTGCAGAGCATCATCGGCGTGCGCGGCGGCAGCAGCGCCTTCATCATCGTGCGTCTGCCAGACTGGGACGAACGCGACTTCTCCCAACAGGAACTCGTCGCGGAAATCAGTGGGCAGCTTTCCTCCGTCCCCGGTGTTCAGGTCGGCGCCCGTTCCACCAACTCGCTAAACATTCGCGGCGCGGGCAACGGCCTCGGCTTCGCCATCACCGGCACCAGTGTCGAGGCCATGACCGAGGCGGGCGAGGCCCTCGTCGCCGCCATGCAGCAGGACCCGACCTTCCTCAACCCGCAACTGTCCAACACCAGCGTCGAGGCACAGCTTCAGGTCACCGTGGACGACACCGCCGCCGCCGACATGGGCCTCGCCCCCTCGGAAGTCACCAGCCTCGTCTCGACCCTCGTGCAGGGCGATGTCGCTGTCAGCGTGTTTCTCGATGACACCGAGGTGGACGTGAACGTTGTCCCCGGCGGCGAACCCATCGACGACCCCTCCGACCTCGCCTCCATGTCGATCCGTCTCGATGACGGCTCCTTCGTGCCACTCTCCTCCCTCTCCAGCCTCGAGACCGTAGTGCGCCAGTCCCAGATCGAGCGCCAGGGCGGATCGCTATCGGTCGCACTCCAGTCCAACCTCGGCGAGGGCGTCGACCTCTCAACCGCCATGACCCGCCTCCAGGACATCGCGGATGACACGCTCCCCGACGGCATGGCGCTGATCTTCACCGGCGAGGCCGCCGCCCTGACCGACAGCACCCAGGCCATGTACATGGTCTTCGGCACCGCCATGCTCGTCGTCCTGCTGGTCCTCGCCGCCCAGTTCGAGAGCTTCGCCAGCGCCATCGTCATCATCCTGACCGTCCCCTTCGGCCTCGCCGCGGCCCTCATGGCCATATCCCTGACCGGGGGGTCGCTGAACTACTACAGCCAGATCGGTCTGGTGATGCTCATAGGCGTAATGTCGAAAAACGGCATCCTGATCGTGGAATTCGCGAACCAGCTGCGCGAGGCCGGTCAGGACATCGACACCGCCATCCGCAACGCCCTGCGCCTGCGCATCCGGCCCGTGATGATGACCATGGTCTCCACCGTTTTCGGCGGCCTGCCCCTGATCCTCACCTCCGGGGCCGGGGCCGAGGCCCGCGTGGCCGTGGGCTGGGTCATAGTCGGCGGCCTTGGCTTTGCCACCGTCTTCACCCTGTTCCTCACCCCGGTCTTCTACCGCTGGATTGCCGTCTGGGGAGCCGCCCCCGGGGCCGCCGCCAAACGCCTCGACGCCGAAACCCGCTCGGCCATGGACGTACCGACCCAGGCGGAACCAGCCACGTAAAAATCCCAAATGGCAGAATCCGAGGGGTCTTTGTCCTAACGGTCAGGTCGGCAAAACGCTAATGTCCGACCATGGAACAGAAACGGACATGTCAGACAGACCGGCGCCAACGGTCCATCGTGATGGTAACCTATCCCGACGCCCACATCCTCGATGTGGTCGGCCCGCTGGAGGTCCTGACCGGCGCGAAGTATTTCCTCCCCGCCGGTCCCAACCCCTACGAGGTCACCGTCGTCGCCAAATCACCCGGCGCGATCCCAACCACTTCCGGCCTGACCCTGACCGCCGACCGCAGCTTCGCGGACGCCACGGATGACACCGCCCCCATCGACACCCTGATCGTCGCGGGCGGCCACGGCACCATGGCTGCGATCGGGGACGCGGAACTGCTTGCCTACGTCCGCACAGCCGCCACCCGCGCGCGCCGCATCGTCTCCATCTGCACCGGCGCGATGATCCTCGCGGAAATCGGCCTGCTCGACGGAAAACGCGCCTGCACCCACTGGTGGTGGTGCCCCATCCTCGAAAAGCGCTACCCGCAGGTTCAGGTCGAACGCGACGCCATCTACCTGCGCGACGGCAACATCTGGACCTCCGCAGGCGTGACCGCGGGCATGGATCTCGCCCTTGCCCTCGTGGAAATGGACTGGGGCCATGACGTCGCCCTGCAGGTCGCCCGCTACAATGTCATGTACATGATGCGCCCCGGCGGCCAGTCGCAGTTCAGCGCCCATCTCGTCGCCCGGCATGCGGAGGACCCCGCGATTGACGACACGCTCAAACACATCCTCGCCAATCCCGGCGATCCGCTGACCGTCACGGCACTCGCCGCCCGCGCCTGCCTCTCCGAGCGGACTTTTGCCCGCCGTTTTCGCGCCGCCACCGGCATGACCCCTGCCGCCCATGTGGAAACCGCCCGCGTCCAGGCCGCCCGGGTGGCACTGGAAACCACGGCCCAAAGCATCGAGCGGATCGCCCGCGATGCCGGCTTTGACAATGCCGAACGCATGCGCCGCGCCTTCCAGCGCCACCTCGGCATTTCCGCCACCGAATACCGCGACCGCTTCCGCGGCTCCGGACCCGACCGCATCCGCGACGGCCCCGACTGAAGCCCGCCACATCGCGATCACGACCCACCCGCGCGAACACCCGTCCGCGCGATCCAACTCTTGTTGTCTCAAATCAAAGGACCCAGCCATGAAACCAACGTACCTTGCCGCCCTCTTTCCCGTACTCCTCGCCGCCTGTTCCGGCACCGGATCTGACTACCAGCCCATCACCGACGGCACCCGCGCCGCCTCCTGGGACAGCGACCTGACCGCCTGCCAGACCCTCGCGCGCAACCAGGGCCAGTTCGACGACGAAACCGCCGGGGCCGCCGCCATGGGCGCGGGTGCCGGAGCCCTGCTCGGCGCCATGGACGATGACGGCGACGCTCTTGGAGGTGCCCTTGTCGGTGCCGTCGCAGGCGGCGCGGCCGGAGCCGTCAGCGCCAATGACCGCCGCCAGTCCATCGTCACCGAATGCATGCGCGGCCGCGGCCACAACGTCGTGGGCTAGCCGCCCCCAAACCTCCGCCTGGTGACCACACCAGGCGGAACACTTAAACTCCCGCAGTATCAACACACCGGAGGCACAACACCATGAAAACAGTCTTCATCGCCGGTGCCACCGGATACCTCGGCCGCCACCTCTGCGCGGAATACCAAAGCCGCGGCTGGCGGGTCCATGCCCTCGTCCGCGATGCCAGCCGCACTCAGGACCTCCGTGCCGACGCCCTTGTCGAGGCGGAGGCCACCCTGTCCGAAACCCTCACCGGCACCATGACCGGCTGCGACCTCGTCATCTCCGCCCTCGGCATCACCCGCCAGACCGACGGGCTCGACTACCGCGACGTCGATTACGGTGCCAACCTGAACCTGCTCAACGAGGCCCAGGCGGCGGGCATCCCGCAT
Organism: Alphaproteobacteria bacterium; assembly: GCA_030427145.1. Taxonomy (GTDB): domain Bacteria; phylum Pseudomonadota; class Alphaproteobacteria; order Rhodobacterales; family Rhodobacteraceae; genus Amaricoccus; species Amaricoccus tamworthensis. Next base: position 138,913 of record JAUHWT010000002.1, read on the forward strand.
TTCGCCTATATCCACGTCCTGAACGCCGATAAAATGCCCGATATTCCGCTCGTCGCCGCAAAATCCGCCTTCGCCGACGCCCTGCGCCAGGCCGATATAACCTCCACCATCATCGCGCCCTCAGGCTACTTCTCCGACATGGCCGATTTCCTCAACATGGCCCGTTCAGGCCGCGTCTGGCTGTTCGGAACCGGTGACCTCCGCCTCAACCCCATCCACGGCGCCGACCTCGCCAAAGCCACCGCCGATGCCATCGCGGACGGCCGCCCCCATCTCGACATCGGCGGCCCGGAAATCCTCAGCCACACCGACATCGCCGAGGCCGCCTTCCGCGCCCTCGACAAACCCGCCCGCATCACCCGGCTGCCCGACTGGACACGCCGTGCGGCCATCGCACTTCTGCCCTGGATCACACCTAGGCGCATTCACGGCCCGGCCCTGTTCTTCCTCACCGCCTTCGGCATGGACATGACCGGCACGCCCCACGGCACCCGCCACCTGGCCGACCATTTCGCGGACATCACCCGCGGCAAAACCGAAAGCACACCCGACCCATGACCCTCCAAAACACCGCCGGTCCCGCCGCAATCCTCTGCGGCGCAACCTGGCTTATCGGCATGGCCGTCCTGCTCCTGCTGCTCGCCCCAATGGGCTACGGCACCCATGACGTCGATCCGGCCGCAATCCTGACCTTCAACGCCACACGCCCCGGCATCCTCACAGCCTTCAACACCATAATCTACATCGTCAACGTCGCGGCACTCGCGACCCTCGTGGTCATGCTCTCACACGGCCGCCGCGACGCACCCGCCGCCATCACCCGCGCGTTTGGCCTGATCTGGGCCACACTCATCCTCGCCGCGGGCACGGTCGCGAATGTCGGCCTCGAGCGCGCCGCGCACATCCTGCCAGCCGACCCCGACCGCGCCGCCGACCTCTGGCTGACCCTCCACACCGTTGAACAGGGCCTCGGCGGCGGCAATGAAATCGCTGGCGGCCTCTGGATCGCCTGCGCCTCCCTGACCACCCCCGGTCTGCCCCGCGCCCTGACCGCGCTCGGCCTCGTGACCGGCCTTGCGGGCCTTGCCACCATCATCGCAACAACTGGCGAGATCACGGGCACGATCTTCGGCCTCGGCGGCATCGCCTGGTTCCTCGCGCTCGGCGCGGTGCTCACCCGGTCCGGTTCCCCCGCACAAAGAAAAACGGCCACCGTTTCCGGTGGCCGCCGAAGTTCGGCAAGGCCGGGATCATAACCGCCCCGGAGATTATTCCTTACGCCGACCAGTCTCCTGAAGATCGGAATCCAACTTAATGTCGTACTGCCCATCGGCACAGAACACGTCATCGAGCTCGTAGCCGTCATCCTCGACCTCGATGTCGCCCGGATCCATCTCACACTGCACGGACGCCAGATACTCCATGATCTGCGCCTGAACCTCTTCCGACACCTCCTGGGCAAAGGCGGGAGCAGCAGCAAACGGCAGGCACAGGGCGGCCGCGGTCAAAGTCGTCTTAAGCATCGAATGTCTCCTGAAACCTACTGGATCTGAAAGGTCACGCTCTGCGCCTCACCGGTGGAACCGGGAATGCTGAGCGTATAGCTGCCAGGCTTGATCGCCACGAACGAGAGTCGCGCGGTGCCACCGGCATCGAACTCCAGGCTGTCAATCGCCATGGGCCGGATCTCAATGTCGTTGATGACAATCTCATTCATCCAGATCGCCCGGAAAAACCCCGCCCCCGACACGGCCAGTTCCGCCGTCCCGTCCGCCGTGATGTAGATCTCGTAATAGGCCCCGGACTGCAACGCCACCGGGCCCTCACCGGCATAGAGCGGCTTGCCCGAGGACAGTTCCAGCTCCACCGGCTCCCCACGGTTGCACGACGCCAGAACCCCGGCAAATCCCATGTTGTCACAGAGCGGCGCCGCCGCCGCAGGCCCGGCCATCAGTGCCGAAAACGCCGCAAGATACAGTTTCCTCACGTCCCTCATCCTCCCTCTTTGTTATTGATCCGGCGCCACGACAACGCCCCAGGGCTGCTGTCCGACCTGCACGGATTTGATGACCTCCTCCTTCTCCACGTCGATGATCGACACGTCATTGGAGTTGCCATTCGTGGTAATCAGAAACTTCTCATCCGGCGTGAAGCCAAGCTGCCAGACCCTCTGCCCAACCAGCAGGTATTCCAGCACCTCATCGGTTTCGCCATCAATCACCGCCACCCGGTTCGACGGCCCCAGGGCCACAAACACCCGGCTGGCATCCTCCGTCACCTTGATCCCCACCGGCTGAAGCCATTCCGGCTGAACACCTGGCACCTCAAAGGTGATCTTTTTGGTGATCGACGGCGCATCCGCCGTCAGGTCAATCACGCTCACCGTACCACCGATCTCGGCGCTCACGTAAAGCTTGCTGCCATCGGAGGTGAACTCGGCATAGCGCGGCCGCTGATCCACCAGCACGTTGTGGACGATCTCATACGTTTCCGTATCGATGAAATGCGCCATGTTGGTGGTCTCGGAAGTGTTGATCACGATCCCCGCATCCGGGCTGATCGCCATCCCCTCCGGCTCAACCCCCACCGGCACCTCGGCCAGCACCTGATGGGTCTCGGTATCCACCACCGTCACCAGGTTGTCGTCCTCATTGGCAATGTAGAGCGGATTGCCCGAGGGATGGATCACAAACAGCTCCGGGTCCGGCCCGGAAGGCAGCGTGTGCAGTTCCTCAAACGTGTTCGGGTCATAGACCCGCACCAGGTCATCATCAGACGAGCACACATAAAGCTCGCTGCCATCAGGCGCGATTGTAATGCCCCGCGGCCGGTTTCCGGCCGGAAATTCCGCGATCTGTTCCCAGGTCTCGCTGTCAAGAACCGTCACGGTATTTCCGCGCTCATTCGACACGAAAACATTGTTGGCCAGCGCCGGGGCCGCCATCACCGACAGCCCTCCCAGCAGCAGATATTTTATCATCAATTTCCCCCCGCAAATGCACGGCATTCGGTTTCCGGGCGGTCAAGCCCGAGTGTATCCAGCAGGGACACCTGATGCAGAAATCCCTCCTGTGGGCTGACACTTACGGTCATTCGCCCGTTGGACAGGAGAATGGGCTGGCGAAGCTGCCCGTTCCAGTCACGGAAGGTTACCGGGACGCCTTTGAAGGCGGCAAGTTCAAACTCGTCGCCAAGCATGTATTCACGTAATACTTTAGGATCATCCGAGCCGGTTCTCGTCACCGCCTCGCCCACAACACGCACCGCCAGCCAGGTCTGGTAGTCCAGATCATCCATCATGCGACCGGCCGAGTCCTCGAACCGCGTCTGCATCTGCGTGGCGCCCCAGCTTTCATGGCTCGGCGCCCATGTCACCGGCCGCAGCCCCGCCGATCCCGCCACCGGCGCCGGGTCCCAGACATGATAGGGCAAATACTCGGCAAACACGTCCGAGGCATCCGCCGCCACGACCACGTCATGGTCCTCCGCATCCTGGGTGAAGACCGGGATCTGCGTCTGGACCAGAACATGCCCCGAATCCGACACCCGGCTGCCCCCGGTATCCTCAAACGTGCGTTCCTCAACGATCTCCGCACCAAATTTCCGCGCCGACGTCCGATAAGCCTCCGCCAGCGCCACGTCCTCCGGGTTCGACCCCGCGATCAGAAACCACTCCGTCCAGCGCTTCCAGACCAGGAACTGCGTCACCGCATCCGCCCGCATCGCGTCACTCGGCGCAATATGCAAAAGGTTCGCCCGGCACCGCTCATCGCGCAGCGTCGTATCCCCGCTGGACGCATTGAACAAAACCGCATCCTCCGGTGCGGCATCCGCCACCGCCAGCATGTCCTCCGAATTGCCGACCAGCACGAACAGCCTCAGGCCATCCTCCACCAGAGCCTGAAAATCCGCCATCGCGTTTTCCGGCGTGGTCGCGACCTCGACCAGCTCATGCGTCTGTCCCAGAAACTGTCCCGTCGTCCGGTTGTCATCCGTCGCCACACGCGCCCCGGCAAAGGCCCGGTCCTCCTGCAGCAGATCAAGACGGGAAAGGGGAAGGAGAGAGGGATAATCAATGCGCAACACCGCAACAGTCGCCGTCTGTGCCGCAGCTGGGAAAACCGCACCACAGGCCAGAACTGCCGTCACCGCAGACAGACACATCCGCTTCATCCATGAAACCAGCGGACCGGCGTCAAGCATATCAGTCATTTATCCCCAGTCTCCTCCCAGAGCCTTTTTGCTAGCACGCCCCTCCCGAACCGTGCCTCCCAAAAAATACCGGGAACATTCGGCAATGAAACCGGGAAACGCCGCGGGACTACTAAAGTCTGTATGCCCATGCTGCATCTCTGTTCTCCAAAGAACATCCCTGCCCCGGCGCTGGCCAACCACGCCCGACCGGGCTATCGACAGTCATGCATGTGTTCCGAAACGCCCGCCCCGCCGACGCCCGACGCTGTTACGACATTGAACAGGCCGCCTATGAGGGCGACGAGGCCGCAACCCTCGACAAAATCGCCAGGCGCATCGCCCTCTACCCCGACGGTTTCCTGATCCTCGAAATCGACAACGACATCGCGGGCTTCATCAACTCCGGCTGCGCCCATCAGGTCGAAATGTCCGATGATGACTTCAAGGAACTCATGGGCCATGACCCGCTTGCCCCGAACGTCGTCATCATGTCGGTCGTCATTGATCCCCGATACCAGGGCAAGGGCCTGTCCCGCACCCTGATGACCGAATTTGTCAACCGAATGCGGGCCGCAGGAAAACGCGAAATCCACCTCATGTGCCGCGACCACCACATCCCCCTCTATGAGCGGTTCGGATACCGCTACGACCGCCCGTCCGCATCCGGTCACGGCGGCATGACCTGGCACGAAATGTCGATGACCCTCTGACGTCCCACCCGCCCCAGGCTGATCTTTTCGTTCGACTTGCTCCCCTTCCCAGGTCTATCGTGGCCGCCCGGCGCATTGGGGAGGATCGGGCATGTTCAGGCGCATGCACCTGAAACAACAGGTGGTTTTCAGCATCATGGCGGTCCAGCTTCTGGTACTGGCCTTCGGTGCCGCCGTGCTCGTGGCCAATGCCCGCAACGCCGTGGCCGTTGAAATCGGCGCGGGGGAACGCAGCGCCCGCGCCCTGGTCATCGCAGCCCTCGGCTCCGCCCTTCAGGATACCCCACCGGGCGAGGTTCTGCCCCGGCTGGCCGACATCCTCGTGCAGCCCCGCCATGTCGACCTCTCCCTGATCGACGCCCAACGAGGCCTGATCCGCGTCCGCGAGGTGCCGCTGGACGACCTGCCCACACCCGCGCCCGCCTGGTTCACCACCCTTGTCTGGCCCGAACCCGTCGAAACCCGCGTGCCCGTCCAGGTCAACGGCCGCGACTACGGCTATGTCTCCATCACCACCGCCCCGGCCGATGAAATCGCCGAGGTCTGGGCCGACATCAGGGGTCTGTTCTGGATCATCGCGGGCTCCGCCGTCTTCTCCGCGGCTCTGCTCTCCTGGCTGGTCCACCGCGCCCTGCGCCCGCTGGGTCGTTTGCGCACCGCCCTGAAAACCCTCCAGGATGGCGACCTCGACACCCGCATCCGCCCCGGACGCCACCCCGATCTCGCCCCCATCACCGAAGGCTTCAACGCCCTCTCCGCCAGCCTCCAGACCGCGAGCGAAGAACGCGCCAGCCTCAACCGCCGCATCGTTGAACTGGCCGATGCCGAACGCCGCGCCATCGCCATGGAACTCCATGACGAGTTCGGCCCCTGCCTGTTCGGCCTCAAGGTCACGGCCTCCGCCATCGCCCGCGCCTCCGACGATGAAAAAATCACGGCCGACGCTGAGACCATCCTTGAGATCGTCAGCCAGATCCAGGCATCCAACGCCCGGCTCCTGACCACGCTCCGCCCCATGGCCATCGGCCAGCTTCCCCTGACCGACGCCTTGCGCGACCTCTTTGAGGCCTTCCGCAAAACCCATCCCGGCATCGTCTGGCACATAGACCTGCCGGATGACCTGCCCAAAACACCGGAAATCATCGACCTCACCGTCTACCGTTTCTTCCAGGAGGGCACCACCAACGCCCTGCGCCACGGCACCCCGCAGAACATCCGAGCCAGCCTCACCACGGACACCAAAGGCCAGATCCACATGACAATCGAGGATGACGGCCCCGGCATAGACGAAAAAACCAGCGAGGGCCGCGGCCTGACCGCCATGCGCGACCGCATCGGCGCCGTCGGCGGTCGGCTCACCATCGACCGCCTCGACACCGGCGGCACCCGCCTGACCGCCCGCTTCCCCCTTTCCGCCGACACGAAATCCACCGGCGACCTGAGTATCGCATCATGAAATCCGCACTTGTCATCGACGACCACCCCGTCGCCCATCTCGGCTGCCGCCAGCTTCTCACGGAGGCGGGCTACGACACCATCCACGAGGCCCTGACCGACACCGAGGCCCTCAAACTCGCCGACGCCCATTCCCCGTCCCTGATCATTCTCGACCTCGGCATGCCCGGCCTCGGCGGGCTGAACCTCATCGAGCCGCTGCTCCGCCGCCTGCCCGACGCGCGCATCCTGATCTTCTCCATGAACGAACAGACCGTTTTCGTCTCCAAAGCGCTGGAGACCGGCGCCACCGGCTACCTCTCCAAAAACTCCGCGCCCGAGGATTTCCTCGCCGCCGTCGAGGCACTGGAACAGGGCCGCCTCTACCTCTCCCACGAAATGGCTCTCGCGGTGGCCAGCAAAGGCATCGGCGGCCGCGCCGACCCGCTCTCAACGCTCACCGAACGCGAACACCAGGTCCTCCGCCTCATCGGCCAGGGCCAGGACCTCCAGTCCATCGCCGACGCCCTGCGCGTCAGCTACAAAACCGCCGCCAACACCTCGTCGAACGTCCGCAAAAAACTCGGCGCCTCCAGCACCACTGACGTCATCCGCATGGCTATTGAGGCTGGTCTAACCCGGTAGGAGGTCACTCCAACCAAAGCCGTGCTTCCGCAAACCGGGACTTTTTCATCCCGGTGTCTGGACAGGTTTAAGTCAACATGCTTATGTAATGTTATAACATTACATAAATAGGATTCTCCCATGCCGTCCCGTTTCCGCCCGGCCTCCCTGGCCGCCGCCCTGCTCGTAACCTCCGCGCTGCCGACCTTCGCCGCGGATGAAACCACGGAAGTCTGGCGCCTTTTCATCACCGACCAGCAGGCGGGACGCGTCACCGCCCTTGATGCAACCAGCGGCGAAACCCTCGGTGTCTTCCCCACCACCGGCTACGTCACCCACCTCAAGCCAAGCGAAAGCGGCTCCATCCTTTTCGCCGTCCAGATGGACCACGACATGGTCAACGTCATCGACAGCGGCCTCCGCTTTACCAGCCACGGCGACCACGGCGATGTGGAGACATCCGACCCCGCCCTTCTGGACCTTGAGCTTGCCGGCAGCCGCCCCGTCCATATCGTTCCCCATGGCGATGAGATGATCCAGTTCTACGACCGCGACGGAGAGGCCCGCGTCTATCACGAGGCCGCCCTGCTCGAAGGCGACACCAAACACGATATTTTCAGATCCGCCGCCCCGGTCCACGGTGTCGCCGTCCCGATGGACAAATACATGCTGATGGCCGAACCCAACCTGACGGTCGAAACCAAAGCCGGCGACCTGCCCCCACGTCTTGGCCTCTCAATCCTTGATGAGACCAAAGCCCAGGTGGGCGACGCGGCCGTCTGCACCGGCCTCCACGGAGAAGCCTCCTCCGCCGGCATGGTAGCCTTCGGCTGCGCCGAGGGCGTGCTCGTGGCCGAACCGCAGTCCGGCGCCGAGCCAAAACTCACCATGCTGACCTATGGCGACGACCTGCCCGACGGCACCGTCGGCACGCTTCTGGGCGCGAAATCCATGCAGTACTTCCTCGGCAACTATGGTGACAAAGGCGTTGTCGTGATTGATGCCACAGCGGAAAAGCCGTTCAGCCTCACGGAACTCCCGGTCCGCCGCGTCGATTTCGCCCTGGACCCCAAACGCGTGACCACCGCCTACATCTTCACCGAGGACGGCCGGATCCACGCGCTCGACACCCTCAGCGGCGAACTCTCCCGCTCCACGCAAATCACCGACCCCTACAGCAGGGACGGCCACTGGCGCGACCCGCGCCCCCGCCTCGCAGTCATCGGCGATGAGATCGCCATCACCGACCCCCGCGCCAGCCTCGTGCGCATCCTCGACGCAGAGACTTTCAGCGAACTGCGCACCATCGAGGTCGAGGGCCTGCCCTTCAACATCACCGCCGTCGGCGGCTCCGGCCTCACCCACTAGACCGGGCTAACCGAACCGAACAGGGGCCGCACCCGCTCGCGGCCCCCCACTGCCAAGGCCATCCGCTTCACGGCTTCAATACCATTTCCGGTCAGGTTAGCGTCACGACGACAGACATGACCAAACGGTGGCGAAAATACTTACCCTGACCGCACTGCTCACCCTCGCAGCCCTCGCAACCCCTGCCACCGCCGAAACCCCTGCGGATTACTGCATCGAACAGGTAGCCGAACGTCCCGCTTTGCGCAGGGACTCCCTACGGCTCACCCGCGACCGGAACGTTCCCTATTCGGTTCCCGGCCTTCCCGTTGAAATCAGCGACCCGTCCGAAGGGGGCGTCACATTCCGGGACCCGGCAACCGGACACACTACATACATGCTGTTTCCTTCCGGTGACGATAACCTCGAATTCAACTACTACGACGCCCCGAGCGGACGGCTCTATGGAGACAGCTTTTTCGAAGGCACCGGCTGGATCCAATTCCGGGAGGGCGAAGCGGGCTTTGAGCCGACCGACAGCGGCCTGGTGCGACCCCGCCTGAACTCGAGCCCCGTTAACCCGTGGGCTGGCCACACACCAGGCGCCCGCTACAGTCCCGCTCTGCGCCTTGGGTTCTACACCGGCTACACGACCTGGTGGTGCTGCAAATCCCTTCGGCAACGACGCACGTTTGAGTTCGATCTGGACAGAGGCAAAGGCCGAAGAATCCCCGATTTTTGGTGGCGGGAGCTCAAATACGTAGGCGACGATCCCGTCACCGGCCGGGCGGTCCTCGAGGAACATGAAACCCGGGAACTATTCTGGCATGATGGCGAGCGGGTGTTTCGACCGAAACCTGGCGAAACCGGTCCGCTGGCCTACTGGACCGACGACCCCCTGAGCGATGGCCAGCTACTGCGGGATGAGGCGGGCCGTCCCTGGCGCTTTGACGGAACGAAACCAACGCAGATTGACCCCCGCCACGTGCTGGACGGACGTGTATACTGGACGGGATACCGCCCGGCTTTCGACCGGTGGATCATTGCTACCGCAACCAACTGGTACGTGTACCGAAAAGGACGCCCCCTTAAACTACTCGAGATGCCTGACCCGGCCGCTAACTGGAGCTGGCATACCAACCATATCACGCCGCCCACGAATTTCCCCAACTGGATCATCAGTCGCAACGGACTTTGGTGGGAAGAAGAAACCGGTGCGCGAACGATCGTAATACCTGAGACCAATGCCCATTTTTCTGAACCCGATCCCAACGGGTTGACCGCAGACGGCGACGCGATTGCCTTTGCACTGGACACCGAACCCGAACAACCCAATCCCAACTGGTACATCATCCGCCATAAACGCCCCTCGGAATCATGCACGCTGCCAGGCGTTCTTACGATCGCGCCGTAGATCATCCCAATAAGTCCCCCGGTTACGACGGACCTCCACCCCCCGGCCATCAATCCGCCCCCCCCCCCGCAACAAATTTTTGCAGGAAATTATTGACAGCCAAATTCAATGTTATACTCATTATACCAGATAAGAGACCGGAAAGGTCGGTGCGTCACCGCACACATTTGGGGAGGAATTCGCGATGGACACACGCGACGCCACTGATGCGGCCATGGCCCGCTTCGGCACGGAACAGCCTGCCGTCTCACCGATCCTGCTGAACTGCGGCCACACCACGCTTGCCGTCACGCCCGGCGGACTCGGCGCGATCACACATCACGGCATCGAGGTCATCCGCGCGCTGGCCTTTCCCATCCGCGACGCCGACTGGGCCACCACGCCCGCCACCATAACCACCGCCTCCCAGGACGAAACCGCCGGCATGGCCCATGTCTCCCGCAGCTTCCGGGCCGGAGAATTTGAGGGCCATTTCGACCTCACAGCCCGCCAGACCGGCGACGCCACCCTGATCGAGGCCAGCCTCACGCTAAAGGCCCGCAGCACCACAACCGTCAACCGCGCCGGTTTTGTCCTGCTCCACCCGCTCTCCGGCGTCGTGGGCCAGCCCGTCGAGGTCGTCCATTCCAACGGCGAAACCGAACAGCTCAGCTTCCCCGACCACATCTCCCCCGGTCAGCCGGTTTTCGACATCACCCAACTGCGCCAGAGCGTCCACGGCATCACTGTCGGCATCGGTTTCGAGAGCGAGACCTTCGAGATGGAGGACCAGCGCAACTGGACCGACGCTTCCTTCAAGACCTACTGCCGCCCCCTCGCCGCCCCGCGCCCCTTCGACGTCAAAACCGGCGAAACCATCAACCAGCGCGTCGTCATCCACCTCTCCGGCACCGCGAAACCCGCCACCGGGACCACCGATACGCCAAAAACCGGCACCCTGCCCGAAATCGCCCTCGCCATCGACCCCGCCATCCACACACCAAACGCGGAAACCTCCCAAACCCTCGCCGCGCTTCCAATTTCCGGCCTGCAACTCCGCGTCACCACCGACAGCCCGGCCTTCCCCGAGGCCCTGCAATCGCTCACCGCACCCCTGACATTGGAAGCCGTCATCCCCGACGGCCAGGACCCCAACACCGCCCTCACATCCCTGGCCCAGGCCTGCGCCGACGCGGGCCTCCAGCCCGCCCGCGTCATCGCCCTGCCCGAACCCTACCTCGCCAGCCACCAGCCCGACGGCCCCTGGCCCGGCGGCACCACTCCCACCGGCGCACACGAGGCCGCCGCCCGCGCCTTCCCCAACGCGCAAACCGGCGTCGGAATGCTCACCAACTTCACCGAGTTCAACCGCTGCCCGCCCGGCCCTGACGGCGATTTCGTCACCTTCGGCACCACGGCTATCGTCCACGATGCCGCCGACGGCGCGGTTCTCGAAACCCTTGAGGCCCTGCCAGACGTCTTCGCCAGCGCCCGCGCCCTCGCGGGCAACCGTCCCATCCGTCTCGGCCTCGTCTCCATCGGCATGCGCAGCAACCCGTACGGCGCCACCGTAGCCGACAACCCCGACCGCATCCGCCTTGAAATGGCCCTCGACGACCCCCGCCAGCGCGGCCTCTTCGCCGCCGCCTTCGCGGTCGGAGCCGCCGCCACCGCAACCGCCTCCGGCATCACATCGCTTTCCCCCGCCATGGCCTCCGGCCCACTCGGCGCCCTCGACGACACCGGCGCGGTTTACCCCCTCTTCCACGTCATCCACGCCCTCGCCCGCCTCACCGGCCAACAGGCCGAAATCACCGGCCCACCCTGCGGCGGCCTCACCGCCATCCGCACCGGCGCACCCGGCCTCTGTGGCCTCGCCACCAACACCGGCACCGACGCCGCAACGCTCGACCCCGGCACCGCCCACACCGCACTCCTGTGCGTAGACAGCACCGGCGCCGCCCGAACCCCGGACTGGCTCGACAGCGCCCCGCGCGAAACCGGGCCCATAACCCTTCAGCCACTCGACGTGGCCTTCCTTTTCAACGGCGGGGAGAACGCCTGATGCATAACGGACTTCTGATCGGCTGCGGCTTCTTCGCGGGCAACCACATGAACGGCTGGGCCGCCGCAGAGGGCGCGCGGATCACCGCCGTCTGCGACCTCGACCGCACCAAGGCCCAGGCCATGGCCGACAAATTCGGCATCACCCAGGTCTTCACCGACGTCGAGGAAGCCCTCGCCACCGTCAAACCCGACTTCGTGGACGTCTGCACCACCGTCGACAGCCATCGCCCCCTCGTGGAACTGGCGCTCGCCTCCGGCGCCCTCACCATCTGCCAAAAGCCCTTCGCCAACACGCTCAAGGACGCCCGCGCCATGTGCGACGCCGCCGATGCCGCCGGGAAACCCCTCATCATTCACGAAAACTTCCGCTGGCAGCATCCGAAGATCGAGCTGAAGAAACTGCTCGACCAAAACATCATTGGCGACCCCACCTTCGCCCGGCTCAGCTTCCGCCACGGCTGGGACGTCTACGCCGGTCAGCCCTACCTGGCCGAGACCGAGAAATTCGCGATCATGGACGTGGGCCTGCACCTCTTCGACCTCGACCGCTTCCTGCTCGGCGACGTCGCCGACATCCACTGCCGCACCCAGAGCCTCAAACCAGGCATCGCGGGCGAGGACGCCTTTACCGCCACGGTCAAACACGACAACGGCACGGTCTGCGTCATCGACTGCTCCTTCTTCACCAAGGTCACGCCCGACCCCTTCCCCGAAACCCTCATCCGCATCGAGGGCATGGAGGGCACGCTTGAGCTGCTCCAGAACTACGAAATCCGCGTCCACAAAAACGGCGAGGTCAAATCCATCCCCGCCGAGCCCGAAAAACCCGACTGGGCCGAACGCCCCTGGCACGTCGTCCAGGACAGTGTCGCCGCCTTCGAGGCCCACGTCGTCGACGTCCTGAACGGCAAAGCCGAGCCGCAACCCTCCGGCCGCCACAACCTCACCACCCTCGCCATGGCCGTGGCGGCATACGAATCCAACGACACCGGCCGCACCATCCGCATTGCCGACATTGAAATGGACCTGAACCGGTGAGCGACCGCATCGAGGCCGACTACCTGATCGAGACCGCGTACGACCCCGCCGAGGCCGCCGCTGCGCTTGCAGGCGAGCAGTCCTCCGGCACCTTCATGCCCGTTCCCGGCGAAACCCCCGAACTCAAGGCCCGCTCCGCCGCCGTGGTCGAAAGCCTTGAGGAGCGGGAAACGGTCGCCGGGCCCTCACTGCCCGGCGCGGGCCACCCGGACAAACCCCACCGCCGCGCCAAAATTACCGTCTCCTGGCCGCTCGGCAATCTGGGCACCTCCCTGCCGAACCTCCAGGCCACCGTCACGGGCAACCTCTTTGAGCTCAAACAGTTCTCCGGCCTCAAACTCCTCGACATCCGCCTGCCCCGCGCTTTTGGCGACGCCTATCCCGGCCCCGCCTTCGGCATCGACGGCACACGGCAACTCGCCGGCGTCGAAAACCGCCCCATCATCGGCACAATTGTCAAACCCAGCGTCGGCTTCACCGCCGAAGATACCGCAGCCCTCGTGAAAACCCTCTGCGAGGCCGGTCTCGACTTCATCAAGGACGACGAGCTTCAGGCCGACGGCCCCCTCTGCCCCTTCGAGGACCGCGCCCGCGCCGTCATGGCCGTTATCAACGACCACGCGGAGCGCACCGGCAAAAAGGTCATGTTCGCCTTCAACCTCACCGGCGAGGTCGACGAGATGCGCCGCCGCCACGATCTGGTCGCGGACCTCGGTGGCACCTGCGTCATGGCCAGCATCCACTCCGTGGGCCTCACCGGCTTCAGCGCCCTGCGCTCCCATTCGCGCCTCCCGATCCACGCCCACCGCAATGGCTGGGGCCTCTACGCCCGCCATCCCATGCTGGGCATTTCCTATGTCGCCTGGTCCAAACTCTGGCGGATCGCCGGGGCCGACCACCTGCATGTCAACGGCCTTTCCAACAAGTTCTGCGAACCGGATGACAGCGTCATCGCTTCCGCCCGCTCCGTCCTCACACCGCTCTGGGACGACAAACCGTATGTCGCCATGCCGGTCTTCTCCTCCGGCCAGTCCGCCAAACAGCCTCCCGCCACCTGGGCCGCCCTGCAAACCCCGGACCTGATCTACGCGGCGGGCGGCGGCATCATGGCACACCCTCACGGCCCCGCCGCCGGTGTCGCCAGCCTTCAGCAGGCCTGGGAGGCCGCCATATCCGGCCAGGACGCCAGCGAATACGCCAAAACCCACCCCGAACTCGCCGCAGCACTGGGGACATACGCATGACCCTGCCCGCCGGTCCCCTCATTGCCTGGTATGGCGACGATTTCACCGGCGCGGGCGCGGTGATGGAGGTCCTGACCTTCGCGGGCCTGCCTTCCGTCCTCTTCTCCGACCTGCCCACCCCCGAACGCCTGGCCCGGTTCGAGGGCCTGCGCGGCATCGGCATCGCCGGTAACGCCCGCACCCAAAGCCCCGGGTGGATGGCCCACCACCTGCCACCCGTATACGAGGCCCTTCGCGCCACCGGCGCCCCGGTCATACACTACAAAATCTGTTCCACCCTCGACAGCGCACCTCACATTGGCTCCATCGGCACCGCCGCCGATCTTGGCCTGCGCGAGGGCGACTGGGCTCCGGTTCTCGCCGCCGCCCCCGAAATCGGCCGCTGGCAAGCCTTCGGCAACCTCTTCGCGGCCACAGGCGACAGCGTCGAACGCCTCGACCGCCACCCCACCATGTCGGTCCACCCGGTCACGCCCATGAACGAGGCCGATCTTCGCCGCCACATCGGCCAGCAAACCAGCCGCACCACCGGCCTCATTGACCTCCGCGCCCTCAAATCCGGCACCGCCGCCGAGGCCCTCTCCGCCCAGCGCGCCGCAGGGCACAGCCTCATTGCCATCGACGTCGTGGACACTGAAACCCTCACCGAAGCGGGCCACCTCATCTGGTCCGAAGCCAGCAAAAACCAGCTCTTCACCATCGGCTCCCAGGGCATCGAATACGCCCTCACCGCCGCCTGGCGCGCCACCGGCGACCTCGCCCGCGCGCCCCACATTCCCAAACCAGCCCCCGTGGACCGCATCGCCGCCGTCTCCGGCTCCTGCTCCCCCGTCACGGCCCGCCAGATCGAGCATGCCACGCAAAACGGCTGGGCCGCCATCCGCCTCGACCCCACCAAAGCCCTCGACGCCACCGCCCTCGTCATGGAAACCGCCCGCGTCAGCAGCCTCGCGCTCGCGGCCCTCGGCGAGGGCAAGGCCCCGCTCGTCATCACCGCCACCGGCCCCGACGACCCTGAAGTGGCGCGTTTCCGCGAGGCCATCGCCACCGCCGGCGCCGACACCGCCCAAACCAATGCCCGCCTCGGCTCCGCCCTCGGATCCGTCCTCCGCCGCATCGTCCAGGAGGCAAACCTCACCCGCGCCGCCATCGCGGGCGGCGACACCTCCTCCATGGCCACCGAGGCCCTCGGCCTCTGGGCGCTGACCGCCGCCGCCTCCATCGGCCCCGGCGCGCCCCTCTTGCGCGGCCATGGCGACAACCCCGCCACCGATGACATCGAAATCTCACTCAAGGGCGGCCAGATGGGCGCGCCCGACTATTTCTCCGCCTTGCGGGGACAGACCTCAGGAGAAACCACATGACGAAAATCGCACTGCTGGGCGCCGGCGGTAAAATGGGCGTCCGCCTGGCCACAAACCTTCAGGGCACCGACTATGACGTGGCTCATGTGGAGGTCAGCGAAGGGGGCCGCGAACGCCTCAAATCCGCAACCGGCCTCGACTGCGTCGAACAGGGCCAGGCCCTCTCCCGCGCCGATGCCGTGGTGCTCGCCGTGCCCGACCGCGCCATCGGGGCCGTCTCGCATGAAATCATCGACCGCCTCGACCCCGGCACCGCCGTCATCGTCCTCGACGCCGCCGCTCCTCACGCGGGCGAAATGCCCGACCGCGACGATGTGACCTATTTCGTCACGCACCCCTGCCACCCGCCCCTGTTCAACGACGAGGAAGGCGAGGACCGCCTCGACTTCTTCGGCGGCGTGAAAGCCAAGCAGCACATCGTCTGCGCCCTGATGCAGGGACCGGAAGAGCACTACGCCATGTGCGAGGCCGTGGCCCGCGAGATCTGGAAACCGGTCATGCGCTCCCACCGCGTCACCGTGGAACAGCTCGCCATTCTTGAACCGGCCCTCTCCGAAACCGTCGGCGCAACCCTGGCGCTGGCCCTGCGCGACGCCACCGACGAGGCCGTGCGCCGCGGCGTCCCCGAACAGGCCGCACACGACTTCATGCTCGGACATCTCAATATCGAGCTTGCCATCGCCTTCGGCATCTTCCCCGGCGGACAGTTCTCCGACGGGGCGCTCAAGGCCATTGAGACAGCCAAACCGGTCATTTTCCGCGACGGCTGGCTTGACCGCGTCTTCGACCCCGACGCGGTGCTGACATCCGTCAAGGACATCTGCCACCCGGACGACTGACACCCGGCCGTCCGGCCATAAATTTCAACCAAGGGAGGATACATAATGAAAAAACTAATCACGGCAGGCGCCCTCGCGCTCGCATCATCCGCCGCCTTCACCGGCCAGGCATCGGCGGCAACCATCTGCTTTGCGTTCCAGGACCTCGAGACCGAGTTCTGGGTCGCCGGTCACGCCGCCATCACCACAACGCTGGAGGAACAGGGCCACACCGTCATCGAGCGCAACGCCAACGAGGATGCTAACCGACAGCTCGAACAGGTCCGCGACTGCATCGCCCAAGGCGTCGACGGCATCATCATCATCCCCCAGGACGGGGAAAGCGCCGTGACCATCGTGGGCGAGGCCCAGGACAATGACGTCCCCATCGCCGTTTTCAACCGCCCGCCCTCCGATCTCAGCCGCGGCATCATCGTGGTGGCCGATAACGAAACCATCGCCGAACAGGCGGTTGACTACCTCGTCGAAAAAGCCCTCGAAGACGCGGATGCGGGCGAAACGCTCCAGCCCCTGATCCTTGTGGGTGACCTCGGCGACCCCAACGCGGTCGGCCGCAAAAACGGCTTCTACAACGCCATCGAAAAACAGGCCGACCGCTTTGAAACCCCCATCGAGGTCGCAACCGAATGGGACGCCGCCACGGCGCTTTCCAACCTCGAGGCCGCGGTTACCGCGAACCCCGAGATCGACCTCGTCTTCACCTCGTCCGACTTCCTCTTCCCCACCATCCGCTCGGTGTTTGAACCCCGCGGCATGTGGAAAACCCGTGACGAGGAAGGCCACGTGGTACTCGGCGGTCTCGACGGTGACGCCACCGCCTGCCAGCTGATCAAGGACGGCCATGTGGACGCAACCGGCGTCCAGGACCTCTACTACGAGGCCGAGGCCGCGCTCGACGCCATCCTGTCGGCCATCGATGCGGGTGAATACGCCCCCAACGTGGTGATCGAGGACCCTGGCTTCGCCCTGACCGCCGACAGCATCACGGACAGCGAAATGGACATGTGGGGCTGCGTCCTGCTGGCCGAAGGCTTCCTCGACAACTGATCAGGAAAACACCCGCAACACGCACGGGGGGAGACCATAACATGACCGACACGCCTGTTGCGGGCAAACTGCCAGGCACCGGGGCCACGCGCCCTGGCCTGGCGGCAACACTGAGCCGGAGGGCACAGGACCTGCTGCTCTCCGACTATTTCGTCCTCTATCTTTCACTCGCCTATTTCATCATTCTGATCCCGTTCCTGCCGAACCTCTCCAACCCGGCGAACATCTCCAACATCCTCTCCAACATGTGGCCGCTTCTTGTGGTCGCCACAGGTCAGACCTTCGTCCTTACGGTTGGTGGCATCGACCTCAGCCAGGGCAGTGTCATTGGCCTGACCAGCGTCATCGCAGGTGCCCTTCTCGCCACCGCCGCCTCCGGCTCCGTCCTCGCCAACGCGCCCATCTGGGGCATCATAATTTCCGAGGAGGGCGGGCTTCTGGCGGGCCATACCGGTGCCATCTGGATCGGCATCGCCGCCATGCTCGCCACCGCCGCCCTGATCGGCGCCATCAACGGCATCTCCGTCGCCGTCCTCAACATGCCGCCCTTCATGGTCACTCTGGTGGGCCTCATCGTCTACGGCGCGCTCGCCATCTGGCTCACCCAGTCCGAGAACATCCGCCCCCTGCCCGAAAGCTTCATCCAGCTCGGCAAGGGCGACATCGTCTCGGTCTATCTCGGCGAACAGGACGAGCCCCGCATCCCCCGCCGCCAGATCTATTCCTTCGTCACATACCCCATGCTCATCGCCGTGGGCATCGCCATCGCCGCCAGCATCCTGCTGAGCCGCACGGTGTTCGGCCGCTACGTCTACGCCATCGGCGCAAACCGCCGCGCCGCCGAGATCTCCGGCGTACCCGTGCGCCGCGTCATTGTCGCCGTCTTCGTCATCTCAGCCCTCTGCGCCGCCGCGGGTTCCATCCTCTACTCCGCAAGGCTGGAGGGCGGCCGCCCGACCCTTGGCGAGGGCGCCTTCCTGCTCGACGTCATCGGCGCGGTGGTGATCGGCGGCACCAGCCTCTTCGGCGGGCGGGGCCGCATCCTCTGGACGGTCTTCGGCGTGCTGTTCTTCGTGCTGCTGTCGAACACGCTGAACCTGATGAACCTCTCATCCTTCCATATCGACATGGTCAAGGGCGGGGTGATCCTCGGCGCGGCGATGCTCAATGTCCTGCGCGAACGCCTGATACGGGAGAGATCACGATGAGCCATCTTCTCACCCTCCAGGATCTCTCCAAGGCCTTCTTCGGCGTCCACGCCGTCCAGGGCGTCACCCTCAACATTCCCGAAGGCGCCGTCACCGGCCTGATCGGTGAAAACGGTGCGGGCAAATCCACCCTGATGAACATGATTGGCGGCATCCACCAGCCGACCTCCGGCAGCATGTACTGGCGTGACACACCCTACACCCCCCGCGACACCGCCGCGGCCACGGAAACCGGCATCGCCTTCATCCACCAGGAACTGAACCTCTTCTACAACCTCACCATCTCGGAAAACCTCTTTATCGACGGCTTCCCGAAACGCCTCGGCCTCATCGACCGCAAAGCCATCGACAGCCGCACCCGCGAACTACTCAAACTCCTGGACCTGGACCTCGCCCCCGACACGCTGCTGGGCGAACTCTCCCCCGGCGAACGCCAGTTGGTGGAAATCGCCAAGGCCCTTCACCGCGAGGCCGAACTCATCATTTTCGACGAGCCCACCACCTCGCTCACACCGCGCGAGATCGAACGCCTGTTCGAGGTCATCGACCGCCTGCGCTCGAACGGCAAAACCGTCATTTTCATCAGCCACGTCCTGGGCGACGTGGAACGCCTCTGCGACCACATCGCCGTCATGCGCGACGGCCAGCTTGTGGCCGAAGGCCCCACCTCCGATTTCGGCATCCCCGAGATGATCCAGGCCATGATCGGCCGCGAGCTTTCCGCCCTGTTCCCCGACCGCACCGCCCAGCCCGGCGCGGAAATCGTGGCGGAGGCGATAAATCTCACCCAGCCCGGCGTGATGAAAGACGTCTCCTTCCAGATCCGCTCCGGCGAAATCCTCGGTCTCTTCGGCCTCATGGGCTCCGGCCGCAGCGAGCTCGCCCGCGTCCTCTTCGGCCTCGATCCGGTGGCATCGGGCGAGATCAAACTCGGCGGCAAACCCCTCTCCGGCGGCCCCCAGGCCCGCATCCGCGCGGGCCTCGCCTTTGTCACCGAAAACCGCCGCGAGGAGGGTCTGCTGATGGACGCTCCCATCTCCGACAACCTCTCTCTCGTCTCGATCAGCCGTTTCGGCCGCACGCCCCTCAATCTCGTGGACCGCCCCGGCATCGCCCAGGCCACCGCCGACATTTCCGACCAGGTCACCCTCAAGGCCGGCGACATCAGCGTCCAGCCCGCCAAGGCGCTCTCCGGCGGCAACCAGCAAAAGGTCGTCATCGGCAAATGGCTCATGGAGGACCCGCGCCTCTTCATACTCGACGAACCCACCCGCGGCGTCGATGTGGGCGCCAAATACGAGATCTACACCCTGGCCGACCGCCTCGCCGCCGAAGGCGGCGCGGTGCTGATCATCTCATCGGAACTGGAGGAGCTCATGGGCATGTGTGACCGCATCATGGTCATGAACCAGGGCGAAATCATCGACACCTTCGCGGAGAAACCCTGGAGCCAGAAAGCCATCCTTGCCGCCGCCTTCCGGGAGGTCGCCGCGTGAACACCGATCTCTCCCGCCTCGCGCTCCGCAACGCCACCATTCTGATCTTCACCGCCGTCCTCGTGCTGTTCGGCCTCGTGGCGCCGGGCTTTCTCTCGCCGGAAAACCTGTTCAACATCGTCAAACAGTCCTCCTTCATCGGCATCGCCGCCATCGGCATCACCTTCGTCCTGCTCACCCGTGGCATCGACCTCTCGGTCGGCTCCGTAATGTATCTCGGGCCGCTCATCGCCGGGTTCGCCATGCGCGATTATGGCGTCGGTGTCGCGGGCGGTTTTGCCGTCGCCATCCTCGCGGGTCTCGCCATGGGGGCGATCAACGCCTTCTTCATCGTCCGCCTTGGCATCGCGCCCTTCATCGTCACCCTGGCCACGCTGTTCTTCTTTCGCGGCGCGGGCACCTGGATGACCAGTTCACGCCAGTTCGATTTCGACCGCGAAATGCTCGATTTCGGCCTCTCCTCCGTCGCGGGCATCCCCGTGCCGATCCTGCTCTTCGCACTGGCACTGGTGATCGCCCATCTGACGCTTACCCGCACCACGTTCGGCAAACAGGTCTACGCCATCGGAGCCGACCCCGAAGCCGCGAAGAAAGCCGGCATCCGCACCGGCACCATTGAAACCGGCGTGTTCCTCATCTCCGCCACCACCGCTTCCGTCGCGGGATTTGTCCTGATTTCCCAGATCGGCCGCCTCGACGTGGCCTTCGGCGAGGGCCGCGAATTCGACGTCATCGCCGCCGCCGTTTTGGGCGGGGCCAGCCTCTTCGGCGGCGTCGGCACCGCCTGGGGCACCGCCGTGGGCGCGACCCTGATCCAGACCGTCAAAACCGGTCTGATCTTCTCCGGCATCAACCTCTACCTGCAACCCATCGCGCTTGGCCTGGTGATCTTCGTCGCCGTCCTCCTCGACAGCCTCCGCGCCTGGCGCCTCCAGGTCTCCCAACGCCGCGCCATCCGGGCCGAGGTAGCGGATTAGAACGTTTGACGAATGAGCTTGATGTGACCCGCGGCAAATCAGGCCGCCGTCACACGCTCCGCCAGAGGCGCCGGCAGGTCAAACTCGCGCAGAACCCGGTCGCGCATGTCCTGCGACATCTTGCGCGCCGTCTTGCCCACGATATCGAGCACCTTCTCCATCTCGTGCTTGGCGGCAAACGCGGGGAAATACCATTTCAGGAACACCATGCAGATCGTGTCCTCCAGCATCTGCACCTCATCGTCCCGCTTGATCCCCTCCTTGCGGAGCAGAACCCCAACACGTTCGCATTCCTCTTCCGAATAGCCCGCATCGGCCATCAGCGCGCCCAGCTTCTCGCCGTGAATGCGCCCCTGATCCCGCCGCCATTTCAGATACCCCGCGCGCCCCTCCGGATAGGACGTGCGCGCGATCTTCCAGCGCTCAATATGCTGTCCCCGTGAGGCGATTTTCAAAACGTCCGACACGTCATCCCCGAACAGACGCGCCAGCTCCGAACTCATCCGCCGCCCATAGAGCAGAGCCGCGGGCATCTCACTGCCCTCGCCTTCATCCTCAAACGTCGGGTCGGCGGCATTGGCCTCATCCACCGCCGCCAGCACCTGTTCCAGATCACCCGCCATCACGCAAACTCCCGCCGCAACCGCGGCACACCGTCACGGATCGTCATACCGCCCGATATACCGCTCAAAAATCTCAATCGTGCGCCGCGCGATCCCCGTCCAGCCGAAGGTCCGCCGCGCAAACCGCGCGCCCTCCACCATCAGACGCTCGCGCACCCACTCATGCTGCATCGGCATGTTCAGCATCGCCGCAAACTCCTGCGGCCGCGTCGGATCCGCCACCAGCGCATGACGCCCGAACTCCACCTGCTCAAAAAGCCCGCCGCGCGTCGTCAGAACCGTGGGCGTGCCACAGGACATCGCCTCCACCGCCGTCATGCCAAACGGCTCATACCTGGACGGCAACGCAAACACCCCAGGCGCGCGATAGTAATCCGCCAGCTCATCATCGGACACATAGCCGCGCCAGTCGATTTTATCCCCGACACCCAGATCCTGCGCCTGCTGCTTCCAGGTCTTGACCAGCGCCTTGTCATCGTCGGAATTGGCCCCCGCCGCCAGAACCAGCCGCGCCTCCGGCTGCAGCTCCAGCAGATGCGGCAACGCCTGAATGGCCAGATCATAGCCCTTGTTGGTCGCCGCCCGGCCCACGACATACACGTCATGTTTGGTCATGTTCAGCCGCTTGCGGATCCCTTCCAGCACGGTCGGCGTCGTGGCGGTGAACCGCTGTTCGTCGATGCCCGGCGGGATCATGGTGATATGCTTGCTCGGCAGATCGTAATGATCCTCGATCAGCTCCACCTGCTGCTCACTCGTGGCAATCATGTGGTCGCACGACCGGTACAGCACGAATTCCTTCTCGATCCGCTCATCGAACCGGTAATTCGCCTTCTTGCCCTCGCCCAGGCTCTCCATGTCCTTGGCCTTCCACCAGCCCAGCGAATGGGGCGTGTGGATATGCGGGATCTGCAACTCCTCGGCAATCTTCTGACCCGACACACCGGCATCCCAGTAATGCGAGTTCACCACGTCATACTGCAGATTATTCCGCCGCACCGCCGACAGCACATTGGTCACAAAATCCCCGTACCAGTCGTGCATGTCCTCCTTGCGGATGAAATCCGGACCCCCGAACGGAATGCGCCAGACACGCAGGTTCTCGTTGATGCGGTCCTCCGCCGGCTGATCCTCAAACTGCCGCGTCAGCACATCAACCCGGTACCCGAGCCTCGCGAACCGCTTGGCCAGTTCCATGACAAAAACCACCTGCCCGCCGGTGTCGGGCTTGCCCAGCTCGGGCGTTCCCGCCACGTAGCCGTGCAGCGAAATCATCATCAGGTTGCCGGAATGTTGCTGTGCCATCTTTCCCCTATCCGTTTACCGGACCGTTCTGGTCCCCGCCTGCCGGAACGACGCCGAAATGCATCAGCCCCTCCAGCACGCCTGCCGCATGTTTCGCCCGCGCATGGTAGAACGGCACCGGTGGCAGCGCGTCGAGCAGTTCCTGCCGCGCATTGCCCACCGCAATCCGGTGTTCCGCAGCCTTCAACAGCTCCACATCATTACCACTGTCCCCGGATGCGACCACATGATCCGCGGCAATGCCAAGATGCGCCGCCAGAAACCGTGTCGCCTCACCCTTGCCCGCGGTCGCGGGCAGAACATCAAAATCGCTCGTGCCGGAGGCAATGATCTGGCAGTTGAGGTTTTCGCCCTCCAGGGCCGCCACCGCCTCCGCCCGTGCCTCCACCGGGACCGCAAAACTCACCTTCCAGGACGTCTGGTAAATTGCGTCATGCGGCGTGTGGCCGAGATCCTGCAAAATCTCAAAGATCCGCGCCTGCGGCCAGCCGTCAAACCGGTCCTGCCAGACGGTCAGGTTCTCACCACCCACACTAATCTCCGTTCCCATCGCGGTTACCACCGCATCGGGGGTCAGCCCGGCTGGAAACACGTTAATGAGCGTATCCGCCACGCTGCCCGAAGGGCGGCTCGAATTGACAACGAACCAAAGCCTCTCCCGGTTCCCCGCCAAAACCTCCGAAAGGTGTTTTAGCGCCGCGTCATCCCCGGTCAGCGTGTCATCGATATCGCTGATGAAAAGCCACTCACGTCCACCTTCCACAGGTCCGGTCACGATGCGGCGGCTCCATCAACATGCATGGGCATATCCGTCTCGCGGGTCGCGGTGTAAACCGACTCGACCTCGCTGGCCGCCCGGCGCAGCCATTCCATCGACGTGTCCCAAAGCTTCAGTTTCGCGGATTCCGTATAGAACCCGACCCGGCCCTCGGAATAACCGTCATCCACCACCGACAGGGTAATCTGCCCGTTGAGCGAGAACTCGATATAGGTCCCGTGCGTGACGATCTCGAGCGAGATCTCATTCCGGTCCGGATTGGGCAGGAAATTCCCGGTCTGCAGCGTCTCATACTCAAACGCATGCTCGAACTCAGGCCGCGAATTCGCGCCCCAGCGCCTGAGCTGCGCAAACCCCTTCACCAGGTCGAGCGACAGGTAATACCCGTCCCCCTCATCCGAGACCCGCAGCACCAGGCCGCATTTCCCGCGACCCTCAAGCTGCATCTTGGTGCGCAGCCGGAAATCCTGATGTTCACCGGGGATCAGAAACGCCTCAAACCCGCTGTCACAGCGCAGATGCACGCCGTCATCCGCATCCATGTCGATCATGGCATTGGCATTGTTGCCCATCATCGCGCTGTACTCGGCCGGGTTGGTCACCTGAAAATTGTTGTAGGCCAGGTCATCAAATCCGCGGAAGGACTTCAGCCGCAACCGTCCGCCATCATCCGTCACCAGTTCCTTGGGCGGCGGCAGCAGACGCGCGATAAACTCGCGCCCATAGATGATTTCCTTGCGCTGGAAGAAATTGAACAGCAGCACCCGGTCACCCACCTTGCAGGTCCGCGCCGCGTAATTGCCCTTCGCCAGCAGCACGTTGTCCGAGAAATTCATCCACGGACCCTCGATTTTGTCCGCGTGCCAGTAATGGATTTTGGTGTCCTCACGGATCGAGCCAATGAGGTAACAGCGCCCGTCCATCCGCAGAAGGTTTGGCACCTCCACATCGTCATAGAGCCCCGGCGTATAAAGCGGCGGCCCAAACTCGAATTTGTTCGGCGCCGTCTCCCGCGCCACCCCGACACAGCCGCGCCGGATGATTGGCCCGTCCTTGACCCGCGTCGAGGACAGAAGCATCCGCTCCCCCGTCACCGGATCGTGGTAGAAAAACGGATCGCGGAAACTGACCCAGTTGCGCCCCTCATCCACGGTGGATTCGTACCACGGTCCCGGCACCTCCAGCGGGTACGCCCCTGAACTGCACCGCTCCCAGGTATAAAGGTCATCGGACCGCGCCAGGCCCACACGCTGGACCCGGCCATATTCCGCCCGGCAGAGCCCGGTATAGAACATGCGCCACGACCCCGGTTTTTCCGGATCGGGTGTCACATGCATTGTCCAGAGCATGTCATCGTCCCACTGGCCAGGATCGCCCACAAAAAGGGCATTTTTAACCCTGCGCCACGTCATTCCGTCCTCACTGACGGCATGGGCTATGAAGTCGTGGTTTGGCAGCACCAGATGGAAAAGGTGAAACAAACCATTGTGGTACACAACATCGACGTCGCCGATATCAGACCTGAGAAATCCGTGCGAAGCATACATGCTGAATCAGTTGCACATTTTTCAGGTGACCGCAATCAACCGGCTCCCACGGCTCATGCCTGGCGTGGTCCCGTCAACGGGTGCGCTACGGCGTTCAACCCGTCATGCGGACGGTATTAAAGTGCTGTTTTCACGTTATCTTTTCCGGTACACGTATTTCACTACGTCGAGCAAGGCGCCACCAGCGCCAGCAAACGCCCGATAGGTCATACAACATTCATGTGCCTAAATTTGCACACCTGCCCAATAAATAGGCAATATACATTTTCAAAAAACCAATCAGTCCGCACCGGTCGATGTAAAGCACCGCTGACAACACCCATATCCCGCGCAGATGGAAAACAACCTTTACACACCCCGCCCTGAACTACGGAGTGCCCATGAAACGCTACATCATCGAACTGGGCCTCGCCCTGATCGCATACGCCGTCACCCTCGTCATTTCCCTCCGGATGCTGGCGACCGGCGTGGACACCCAGGCCACCCGCATCGCCCTGTCCCTCCTGCCCATGCTGCCCGGTCTCGCCATGTGCGCGATCATCCTGCGCCACCTCGCCCGCCTCGACGAGTTCCAGCGCAAACTTCAGCTCGAGGCCCTGGCCCTCGCCTTCACCGGCACCGCACTGATTACCTTCAGCTACGGCTTTCTCGAAAATGTCGGTTTCCCGAAACTCTCGATGTTCGCCGTCTGGCCCCTGATGGCGGTTCTCTGGGTGATCGGAACACTGGTCGGCCGGATCAGGTACCGATGAAAAACCGAATTCATGAACTCCGCCTGGATCGCGGCTGGTCCCAGGCCGAACTTGCCAAATCCCTGGAGGTCTCGCGCCAGACCGTCAACGCGATCGAGCGCGGCCGCTACGACCCGAGCCTCCCTCTAGCGTTCCGCATATCGCAGGTCTTCGACCTGCCGATTGAGGAGATATTCGAGCCATGATCCGCGGGCAGTTTTGGACAAAACCCCTCTCAATTTCGGCCACTTTCGGCGAAACCCCGTGCAATCTGTGCCATTTGACTCACAATCTGTGCCACTTTTAGTGCAGGTTCGGACAGTCTCCCAGCCGTTTCGACACTTTCCAGAGCGGTTTCGGACACCGCAATCAGCCAAAATCCATGCGGAGCGTGAAACGGTATTGCGGCTTGTCGAGACCTTTCGGCGCCCTGTCAAATCTACCCGCCCGCTTCACCGCGCGCACCGCGGCATGATCGAACTCCGCGATGCCCGACGAACGCTCAATTCCAACATTCGCCAACTGGCCAGATGTCTGAACAATAACAAAAATTTCCACTGAAACTCTCTCCGGGCGCCCGGAAGGACGCCTTTTTCGCCGCTCTATTCGGGCCCGGATTTGGCTCCCCCAGACGGTTGTCAGCCTGACGGTCTCACCCCGCGACAGGGTCGTCGTACTGGCATTTCCGCGGTTGCCCGCCACTGCGGATCCACCCGCTCCGGCGGATTTCTGCTCCACCTGCCGAGCGCTGTCCACATCGGCGGTTTTTGCAGGTTCCTCAATGGGCTCCAGGTTTTCCGGCCGGCGCCTTGGCTTCTCAACCACCTCCGCTTTGGCCTCCGCCTCCGGTTCCAACTCCGCCTCTGCCTCCGGTTTTTCAGGCTCCGGCGGTGGCGGCGGCGCAACCGTTTCCGTCTCCATCTTCTCGGGCCGGTCCCGCTCCGGCGCGGCCATCGCCAACTGGATTTCCGCCCGCGGCGCGACCACCGGTTTGATCACCGGCAGGTTCACATCCAGCGCCGCCTCATCCGGCGCATCCAACTCCGTTTGATCCTCCACCACCTCCGGCGGCCGCTCCCAGGTCTCGACCAGTTCCCTGATGGTCGCATCCGCCGCCTGAACGCTGATCAGATACTCTCCACCGACGCCACCGGCCTCCACACCCTCGCGCGGAACCAGTGCAAACAGCACCACGTGAACCGCGACCGCGACGCCGAAAAACACCGTAATTTCAGCGGGTTTCCTCATTCCGGTGTCACCACCAGTTCTACGCTCGACAGCCCCGCCTGCGCCATCCGCTGAAGGGTTTCGGCCAAAACCGACGCCTCCAGATCCGCATCCGCGCGCATTTTGACGGTGGCATGATCCGCAGCCGCAAGGCTGTCTATGGCGCTGTCACCTTCCTGGCCGTCATGGTGAATCCGGCCATTTTCGTCCATGAAAACAACCTGTTGACCGTCATCCTCACCGCCCGCCGACTGCGCATCCGCCGTTTCGGGCGGCGTCACCTCAAAAGGCTCCGGCCCCGTGAGTGTCGAGGTCATCAGGAAGAAAATCAGCAGCAAAAACACCACGTTGATCATCGGCACAATGGACTCGCCCCTTGCGCGACGCGGCGGATCGGAAAAGTCCATCATCATTCCACCAGTACGATTGAGGTAAAACCCGCAGCCCTTAATTTTGCAGCGGTATCAACGAGATGCTGCAACGTCGCCCCATCCTTCCCACGAAGGATCAAAGGGTCGGTGGGAGCCTCCATCAGCGGCGTCACCGCCGAAACGATGCCGCCAACCTCCGCCCCGTTGAGCAGCACACGCTCCGGCGTGACATCAATTAAACGCGGCGGCCCGGTATAACTCCCGCCCCCGGACGCAAGCGGCAGCGGCAGCACCTCATCCACCCCAAACCGCGACGCGAGCATGAAAAAAACCAGCAGCAGAAACACCACATCGATCATCGGTGTCAGGCTCGGCTTCCGCCGCGGTCTGGCTGGAGGCAACAGCTGCATATGCCTATTCCGCGGCGAGTTTCATCGCTACGGGCTCCCGGGCAACAAAGATCCGGGCCGCGCCGTCCTCAACATCGCGCCGGATCCGGTCGATGACCGCCTCAAACCATGTCAGCGCCGCGGAGGCCGGAATCGCCACGGCCATACCCGCTGCGGTGGTCAGCAGAGCCTCCCAGATACCGCCCGCCAGGAGAGAGGGATCGGCACGGCTACCGGCCTGCTGCAGCGCCTGAAAGGCCGCAATCATGCCCAAAACGGTGCCCAAAAGCCCCAAAAGCGGCGCAATCGTGGCGATGAGCTCCAGCGCGCGCAGACCGGTTCCGGCCTCGCCAATGCCTTTGCGGGCCACACGCGCGGTCTCCTCACGGGCCCGATCCTCCGGAAGCTGACGCACGGCGGAAAGGGCCGCATAGACAACTTTCGACCGTATCCCGCTACGGCCCTGTACCGTGGCAATGGCCTGGTCGTAGCGGCCATGCTCAAACGCCTCGAGCGCGCTGCCCGCCTTGCCCGTCGACCAGGCCCCGATCAGGGCCAGCCGCCAGATTTTCCACAGGATCAGCGCGAGCGTAATCACCGAAAGAGCCGCAATCGCCCAGATCGATGGCCCGCCATTACGCAGGAACGTCGCCGCCGTGTCCCAGGCGTATCGCCAGGTGTCGATGGCTGCTTCAGGGGTGCTCTGTGGTGCGGCAGGTTCCGCCACGGCCGTTTCGGCACCAACCTCTTCAGACGCCGTCAGCAGATCCGGCTCAGAAGCTTCAGTCTCCGCCGGGGAGAACAGGTTTTCGGCTTTTTCCTGGCCCGTTGCGTCGGCTCCGCCCTCGAACGCCGGCGCCTCGACCGAAGTCATCGGCTCGGGTGCGTCCTGCGCGAAACCGGGTGAGGCTGCGAGCACCAGACCGAGACAGACCAAAGCGGGAAACATTCTGCTGTTACGGCCAAACAGTCGCGAGGCTCCCTCCGACTCTAACATTCCGAATACTGCTTTGCTGGCTTTGCTCACGGTGTCGCTCTCCGCAAAAGTCTCTTCATCCACGGTTTTTTCCGTGTCCCCGCACCTCAAATCCGACGCGGGAATATTACCATACCATATTTGTCAGGATTAGGTCTTGCAACACCAATACGTAAGCGAAGTTACTATCGGCAGTCGCGTGCCGGGTGATGCATGCCTGGTTCGAAGGGATGTGGCAGAGGCCTTTCGGGTACCGGCGAGGCCCGCCCGCCGGACACCCGCGCCCTCTTCCGTTCAGGGCTGAAGCGCGGTCTCGGTCCAGTTCATGTTCTGGAAATCCTCACGAAATGCGAAGGTTACAAGATGCCGGTCGATCACGTCCTTCGCCATGGAGAGCCTTGATTCGTCGCTGACGTCCATCACGACCTCCATCACGCCATCGCGCGCGACCATGTGCGCCGTCCCGAGGGGAAGCTCGGCGCGGCCGGTGGTCTCATCGTATTCGACCTCGACCTTGTGGCCGAAATGCTTGCACAACTGGCCGATATATTTGCCCGCATTGGGGGTTTCAAAATGTCCGGTGAGTCTGATCATGGCAATATCCGATTGTTTTGCTCAGATTATGCGCTGGACCTCCCGGAGGCAACAGACTAATTTACCAGGGAATTTCCGTGAAGCCAGCGGTCCGCGAGCCACACGATCCAGTTGGGGGACAACCACATGAAAATTCATTCCACTCTTGCGGGCGTAATGCTCGCACTTTCCGCTGGCTTTTGGAAC
Source organism: Alphaproteobacteria bacterium (assembly GCA_030427145.1). Classification (GTDB taxonomy): domain Bacteria; phylum Pseudomonadota; class Alphaproteobacteria; order Rhodobacterales; family Rhodobacteraceae; genus Amaricoccus; species Amaricoccus tamworthensis. Next base: position 168,622 of record JAUHWT010000002.1, read on the forward strand.
CTGGCAGCCGCCGAGGACGTCGCAATTTCCACCGCGACCGGTGAGGTTTCCGTGCCGGAAGCACCCAAAACCGTTGCGGTGTTTGACGTGGCGGCCATCGACACGCTTGCAGCTCTCGACGTGCCCATCGCAGGCGTGCCGTCGCCGCATTACGTACCCTATCTCGACGGCGCGGTAGCGGAGGCGGAAGTGGTCGGCACGCTGTTTGAGCCGGATTTCGAGGCCCTGGTCAACATGAACCCGGACCTGATCGTCATTGGCGGACGCTCCTCCGAACAGGGTGAAGCGCTGGAGAAAATCGCGCCGGTGGTCGACATGACGGTCTGGGGCGACAACCATATCGAGCAGTCGCTGGAACGCCTTGATGCCTATGGGAAACTGATGGGCAGGGAGGACAAAGCCGCTGAAATCACGGATGAGTTTAACGCCAAACTCGACCTTGCCCGTGCCGCGGTTGAGGGACGCGGCGACGCGCTCATCGTGCTGACCAACGGTCCCAAGGTCTCCGCTTATGGCGCCGGCTCTCGGTTCGGCTGGATCCACTCGGCGCTTGGCCTGCCCGAAGCGGTAGAGGCTGTGGACGTTCAAACCCATGGTGAGGCGATTTCGTTTGAGTTCATCGCGGAGGCCGATCCGGACTGGCTGATCGTGGTTGACCGTGGAGCCGCCATTGGGGCCGAGGGCGAAAGCGCACGGCAGACGCTCGACAACGCGCTCGTCACCTGCACCCGCGCCTGGCAGAACGATCAGGTGATTTTCCTGACTGCCTCCAACCTCTACATCGCCGGCGGCGGCATCCAGTCCATGACCATCACCATGGATGAGATCATCAACGCATTCGACAAATCGTCCTCCTGATTTGACCAACGGCCTGGGGAATAACGCTATGGGACTTTCCCGGGCCAGGCTCGCGACGGTTCTTGGGCTGCTCGTGCTCGGCGGGGTGAGCCTGCTGACCGGGGTGGCGCATCTCGATCCACGCCAGATTTTTGCCGATCCAGAGGCGTTACAGCTTCTGATGCTGAGCCGCCTGCCCCGCACAATGGCCTGCCTGCTGACCGGGGCCGGTCTGGCCGTGGCCGGGGTGATCATGCAGCTGATGGTGCGCAACCGGTTTGTTGAGCCTGGCACCACCGGTACGGCGGAGGCCGCCATGCTGGGCCTGCTGGCGGTCACGCTGGTGGCCCCGGGGATGGCCATTTTTGGCAAGACGATGGTGTCGGCGGTCGCGGCCCTGATCGGGATGGGAGGCTTTCTGCTTCTCACCCGAAACCTGCCGCCGGAGCAGCCGGTTCTGATCCCGCTGGTGGGACTGATCTATTCCGGCATCATTGGCGCCGGCACGACATTCGTCGCCTGGCAGACCGATCTGATGCAGTATCTCGGCGTCTGGATGAACGGGGAGTTTTCCGGTGTGCTGGCCGGGCGGTATGAGCTGCTGTGGCTGGCGGGTGTGCTGGGCGGAGTTGCGTGGCTTGCCGCGGACCAGTTCTCCATCGTGGGTCTGGGGCGCAGTGCGAGCCTTAATCTTGGCCTGAACTACAACCAGGTGATGGCGCTTGGCGTGGCGACCGTGGCCATTGTGACAGCCATGGTTGTGGTAACCGTGGGCCTGCTGCCCTTCATTGGGCTGGTGGTGCCGAATATCGTGTCGCGGCTGCTGGGCGACAACCTGCGTCAGACCCTGCCGGTGGTTGCGGGCATGGGCGCGGGACTGGTGCTTCTGTCGGACGTGATTGGCCGGCTGGTGCGCTATCCCTATGAGATCCCTGCGGGAACGGTGTTTGGCGTCGTCGGGGCGATTGTGTTCCTGTGGCTGCTGCTCGGCCGGGGGGCGTCCCTTGCCCGATAGGCGACTTCTTGTGCTGGCGTGCCTTTTGGTTGCGGTATCCCTGCTCTTCCTGGGCTGGGGCTTGACGGGACGGGTCTGGCTCATTTTGGAGATGCGCAGCGTCAAACTCGCAGGGCTTATCCTTGTCGGCTTCTCAGTGGGTGTTGCCACCGTGATGTTCCAGACAATCAGCGGCAACCGCATTCTGACACCCGCAATCATGGGGTTTGATGCCCTGTTTCTGCTGCTTCAGACCTCGCTGGTGTTTACGCTTGGAGGGTTCGGGTATGCGCAGCTTCCCGGGACCATGAAATTTATGATGAACATGCTGGTGATGATGGGTGCAGCCATGCTGCTGTTTGGTCTGCTGCTGTCGCGCAACCGACATGACATTCAGCTGATGATCCTGGTGGGCGTGATCTGCGGCCTGCTGTTTCGCTCGCTGACCTCGTTTTTTCAGCGCATGATCGACCCGTCGGAATTCGCCATGGTTCAGGGCGCCATGTTCGCCAGTTTCGGCGCGATCGACACGACGCAGCTGATAATTTCATCGGCTGTCTTCGCCGTGGTCGCGGTGGTCGTGTGGCGCAATCTTGCGAAGCTCGATGTGGTGTCGCTGGGCCGCTCGACGGCGATTTCCCTGGGCCTGCCGTATGACCGCATTCAGATGGGCGTTCTGGTCATGGTGGCCGCGCTGGTGTCGGTCTCCACCGCGCTGGTTGGTCCCATTACGTTTCTGGGGCTGCTGGTTGCCAGCCTTGCGCATATTCTCATGAAAACCCACCGGCATGTGCTCCTGCTGCCCGCAGCGGCGCTGATTTCCGCAACGGTGCTTGTCGCGGGGCAGACCGTGTTTGAGCGCATGTTCCGGATGCAGTCCACCCTGGCGGTGGTCATCGAGTTCTTCGGTGGACTGCTCTTCCTCTATCTTGTCGCAAATGGCCGGGTCCGATGATTGAAGTAGACAGACTGAGCCACAGTATTGGTGGCTCCGGGATCCTGAAAGACGTGACCACGTCAATCCCCGCAGGCGGGATTACGGCGATCATCGGTCCGAACGGTGCGGGAAAATCCACGCTGCTGAACCTGATCGCGCGGCAGTCCCCGATTGAGAGCGGGCGCATTACGGTCGACGGTCTGGATGTCAGTACCACCGACACGCGGCAGCTGGCGCTGAAAATGGCCTATGTGGCGCAGAATACGGGTGTGGCGAGCCGGTTGCGGGTGGCTGAACTGGTCGGGTTTGGACGCTGGCCGCACTGTCACGGGAGGCCGGCACAGGCGGACCGCGAGGCAGTGACGGAGGCGCTGGCGCTCTTCTCACTCGATGGGCTGGAGAACCGTTTTCTCGACGAACTGTCGGGCGGACAGAAGCAGCGGGCGTTTATCGCCATGGCTCATGCCCAGGCGACGGACTGGCTGCTGCTTGATGAGCCGCTGAACAATCTCGACATGTTCCACGCCCGAAAACTGATGCGGGATCTCGACACGCTCGCCCGTGAACGGAACCGCAGTGTGGTGATGGTCGTCCATGAGATCAACTACGCCTGCGCCTGGGCGGATCATGTCATCGGGATGCGGGATGGCCGCGTGGTGATTGAGGGGCCGGTGGAGGATGTGGTGACCGAAGCGGGCATGCGGACGCTCTATGACCTTGATGCGCGCGTGACGGAAATCGACGGGCACCGGCATGTGCTGCATCACGTCTGACGGAGGCGTGACCGGTCGGGTTCGGAAATCCTTTAACTGACTGAAAAAGTCGGATTGACTTTTCCGACCAATTCACTCAGTTTTCGCTTCGCCACCCTGCCAAAACTCCAGGGAAGCCTGAATCGAAAGATTGGAAGGATTTCACGGAAATGTCAGCAAACGGAAACACGGCCCCGGTACACCGCGCGTCACCGGACAGGCCGGAAATGATTGAGATGTTGGTGGGCGACGGCACCGTCGGCTGGTTCAATCTCGAGTGGTTTTTCGACCGGCTGGAACGGCAGGAATGGCGGGGTGTGTGGTGGTAATGCGCCGGACACCTGCTGAGGGAAGCGGTCCCGGACCCGTCCGGGCACGATCGACTGGAGGAACGACCGCGTGATCGTCTGCCACTGCAAAAACATCACCGACCGGGATATTCACGCCGCCATCGACTGGATGCGCGCGTCCGACGCTGAAACCATTATCACGCCGGGCAAGGTCTACAGGGCACTCGGCAAGGCCGCGGATTGCGGCGGATGCCTCCCGCTATTCTTGTCTTCCATGCGCGAAAATGCCAACCTGGAAGTACCGATGCACCTTCGCAACTTGAGAGCCGAAGTCACACAGGAACCCGGAAATGGCAAAAGATTCAAAAGTAATAGACTACCTTAACAAGGCTCTGCGCTCGGAGCTGACGGCCGTCAGCCAGTACTGGCTTCACTTCCGGCTTCAGGAGGACTGGGGCCTTGGACACATGGCCCGCAAGAGCCGTGAAGAGAGCATCGAGGAGATGAATCATGCGGACAAACTGATTGCCCGCATCATTTTTCTCGGCGGCCACCCCAACCTCCAGAAACTCGATCCGCTGCGCATTGGTCAGACGCCAAAGGAAACACTGGAATGCGACCTGGCGGCCGAGCGTGAGGCTCAGGCGCTCTATAAGGAGGCCCGCGCCCATTGCGAGTCCGTAAGCGACTACGTGACCAAGAACATCTTTGAGGAACTGCTGACGGATGAGGAAGGTCATATCGACTTCCTGGAGACCCAGCTTGATCTGATGGAAAATATCGGGGAAGAGCGCTACGCGCAGCTCAACGCCTCAAAGATGGACGAGGCCGAGTAAGGTTTCCGAGAATACCGGTCTGTCGGCGGTTTTATAACTGGCGGCAGACCATACAGGTCAAAATACGACCAATTCTGCCGCTACAGATTACACAAAAAATATGGCTGGCGGAAAATTCGGTCCGCACAATTCTGAACAGGAATTACCCCCCCACGGGGCTTTACCCGGATAGCTTTATTCAGGCCGTCATCAGGTCACCACACCCCGGCGACACTCCCTGACCTGACGCAGGTCGAAAACTTACTCGGCGGCTGCGGTCGCTGCGGTGTTCTGCTGCTGGCTGCGAACGGCCTGGGGCTGCTGCGGCTTGCCGACCGGATCGTCCTGACGCTGAACCGAACCCTCGAAATGGGCGCCGCTCTCTATGGCGATGGTCTTGTGAACGATGTCACCCTCAACACGGGCCGTTGAGGACAGACGGACCTTAACACCACGCAGACGGCCGATGACGCGTCCGTGGGCGATCACTTCCTCTGCACTCACTTCGCCTTTGACGACGGCGGTCTCGCCAACGATCAGCGTGTTAGCGCGGACGTCACCCTCAATGGTTCCTTCGATCTGAATGTCGCCGGAGGAATGTACGTTGCCGGTAATGGTGAGGTCGGTCGAAAAGACCGAAGCGGCCGGCTTGGGTTTTGGAGTTGCGGCCGGGACCGGAGCGGTCGCGCGCTTTTCCATGGTGGGGGGACGAAGGTCGGAAGGTTTGATCTTTTCTTCCGTCGGATTCGCATTCGTGGGCTGCGGTACCGTTTCGCCTGGTTTCGGTTTAGAAAACATCCTTGGCTGCCTCCAGGTAAATCATAGGGTTCACTGGGCGATCGTTCAGGTGTACCTCATAGTGGAGGTGAACGCCCGTACTACGTCCGGTTGAACCCATATCACCTATATGCTCCCCACGCGATACCTCCTGGCCTGGTTCGACCAAAATTTTCGACAAATGCGCATAAAGTGTTTCAAACCCGAAATCGTGTCGAATGCGGATGGCGTAGCCGTATCCGCTCTCATATTTCGCCGACTCCACAACTCCATCGGCGGTAGCGTGAATGTCCGTGCCTTTCGCAGCTGCAAAATCAAGTCCGCGATGCATGCGGCGACCGGCCCCTTTGGGGTCGCGGCGGTAGCCAAAACCGCTGGTGAAGCGATAGGCCGACTGGACCGGATTCATGTAGGGTATTTTGCTCGTCGCAACCCTAAGTAGATTCATCCGGTCGAGGTCGAGCATCACCTCGTTGAAGCGCTCGTTCAGGTCGCCCTCGAAGGACCGGCTGCTGACCGTAACGGTCGCCACGTCACCGCCACCGGTGCCGGAGTAGCTCTTGCGCACCGACGCCAGAACACCCTCGATATCGATGTTGGTTTTTTCCATCATTTTCTCGAGCGGCTCAAAGGACTGCGCGACGGTCTGCTCAAGCTGCTGAACCATTTCGTCATTGCGCCGGTCATTGACCAGAGCGCGCAGCTCAAGTTCGGCAAGCTTTTGTTCCAGTTCAGCTTTTTCGGCGTTCGCCACGTCCCGGGCCGCGGCGGCCTCGGTCAGCGCGGAGGAGACAGTGGCCACGATTTCGGTCAGGTCCTCGCCGTTGCCCTGCTTGCGGACAAGGTCGTCGCTGACGTCGTTGATCTGCTCAACGAGGCGATCATTGACCTGCGAAATCTGGTCGCGCTGACGCACCGATTCCTCAAGGCGTTCGCGCATCAGACCGAGGGCCAGAGACAGTTCGCGGCGGTCCTCGATGGACTCCAGAATGATGCTCTGCTGCTCGCTGATCTGGTCCATCGCCACCTTGAAACGGTCCTGCGCGGAGCGGGCCTCACGGGTGCGTATATCCCGTTCCTCGGCCAGTTCATCGAGGCGGCGCTCATAGGAACTTTTGAGGAACACGGCCTCATCGACGTCGTTGGGCGAGGACAGGCGATCCATCACAAAAAGGGTTGTGGAGGCGGTCAGAACGCATAAAAGCGCCGTCCCGGAGAGGGTCAGAAGCGCCTGCGAAACGGGGGTGAAACGGATGTATTTGGTGCTGTCACCTGATTGAATGTAGAGACGTTTTTCCGGAAAAACGACAGATAAAACGCCGCCCTTCTGACGGGAACTGTTCCTCATACTTTCATCCGCTATATTGTTGTCACCCAACCCACAGGCGCAAGTTCCAGGTTGGCTTATGGAGGAAACCCGGTTTTTGCAACCGGATATTGAGTGGCGCAAAGGGTGTAAGCGGAAAATCGCCAATGCATCATTTCCCGACAATTTTGCAACCCTTTAATTCAAAAGCGTTCGAAAGCGGCAGATTTGTTAACCATTTCATGCCTGCTTTTCAGTGCGTTGAAATCAGTGTGTTCGAACTTCAAACCGGTTGCCAGCGTGCGGGATTCGCACTAATGCGCCAGGCCAACCGGTTGGGGCCACCGCATGAAACTCGATGATTTTGACTTTGAACTTCCTGAGGAACTGATCGCACTGCGACCAGTCAGACCGCGGCCCGCCTCACGGCTTCTGGTGGCCGAAGGGGACGGAATCGAGGACTGTCAGGTGTCGCGCCTGGGCGATCATCTCAGACCCGGTGACCTGCTGATCCTGAATGACACCAAAGTTCTGCCCGCCCGGATCACCGGGCTGCGTACGCGCCCCGGGGCGTCGGGGTCGCGGATCGACTGTACGCTTATCTCGCTTATTGACGCGGGCCGCTGGCGGGTTTTGGCGCGGCCGGGCAAGCGCCTGGCCACCGGCGATGCCATTACCTTTGATGACGATCTTTCGGCGCAGGTTATTGAAAAGGATGGCGCAGAGGTCATTTTGGAGTTCAACCAGCCGCAGGAGGAACTGGCGGCCATCCTGGACCGGATCGGCCGGATGCCCCTGCCCCCGTATATTGCCGCGAAGCGCGACGTTGATGATCAGGACCGGGAGGATTACCAGACCGTCTTCGCAAAAAATTCCGGTGCGGTGGCAGCCCCAACGGCCTCGCTGCATTTTGACGATGCGCTTCTGGACGCCCTGGCGGCCAAAGGCGTCAGAATGGCAAAGGTTACGCTGCATGTGGGTGCGGGCACTTTTCTTCCCGTAAAGGTTGAGGACATCAGCAAACACCGGATGCACGCCGAATGGGGCAATATCAGTGTGGAGACGGCCCAACGCATCACGGAAACCAAGGCGCGCGGCGGACGGATTATCCCGGTCGGGACAACGGCTCTGAGGGTCATTGAAACCGCTGCGACGGGCTTTGGCACCGTTGCGCCATGGACCGGTCTGACTGACATATTCATCCGGCCAGGTTATGAATTCAGGATAACCGACGGGCTGATGACCAACTTTCACCTTCCCAAATCAACTCTGTTGATGCTGGTATCGGCACTGATGGGACGGGAGACAATGTTGCGGGTGTATGATCACGCCATTCGGGAGAAGTACCGGTTTTTCTCCTACGGAGATTCTTCGTTGCTGATACCGAAGTGAAAAACAGGCTCTGGTCAAATCAGACGACCTGCCCTATCCGCGCAACCTGTCCCGAATCCGCGCCAAAGGGTCGCTGACGGGCAATGACTTAATCAGTAAATCGTCCAGAGGTCTGGCGGACAGTTTAGGATCGTACCGATGACCGAAGTAATGAAGAACTCATGGGCCCTGCTGCTCGGCGTCATGCTCCTGCTCGTGGGGAACGGGCTTCAGGGCACGGTTCTGGGTATTCGCGGTGCCATTGAGGGCTACGACCCGGCCACGATGTCATGGGTAATGAGCGCCTATTACGCCGGGTTCCTGCTCGGGTCACGGCGGGCGACCTTCATGATCCGCAATGTTGGCCATGTGCGTGTGTTTGCGGCGCTGGCGTCGATGATTTCGGCCGCCTTCGTCATCTATGCCGCCGCGCCCCATGCCTGGGTCTGGATCGCCATGCGGTTCATTGTCGGGTTCTGCTTCAGCGGGGTCTACGTTGTTGCGGAGAGCTGGCTCAATGAGAGTTCCACCAACAGCACGCGCGGCAAGGCGCTCTCGCTTTACATCATCGTGCAGATGCTGGGCGTGATTTTTGCGCAGCTTCTGGTCAACCTCGGTGACCCGGCGGGATATTCCCTGTTCGTTGTCATGTCGGTGCTGGTTTCGATCTCATTTCTGCCGATCCTTTTGACGGTGACGCCCGCACCGGCGCATTCCACGGCGAAGCCGATGTCGCTTGTTCAGCTGTTTAAGGTGTCGCCGCTTGGCTGTGTGGGCATGCTGCTGGCGGGTGGAATTTTCGCGGCAATGTTCGGCATGTCAGCCGTTTACGGCAGTGAAAAGGGCTATTCGGTTGCCCAGATTTCCGCCTTTGTGGCGGCGATTTACACCGGTGGACTGGTGTTGCAGTTCCCGGTTGGAAACCTGTCCGACAAGATGGACCGTCGTCTGATCATCGTCATCCTGACATTTATTGGCGCCGCATCGATCTTTATCGGCATGGCAATCCCAGGGGATTCCTTCCCCGTGCTGCTCGCGACCGGTTTCATGGTCGGCGGCGTGGCCAATCCGCTTTATTCGCTCCTGATTGCCTATACGGCTGACTATCTGGATACCTCCGATATGGCGGCAGCATCCGGGGGTCTTCTTTTCATCAATGGACTCGGCTCCATCGCCGGGCCGCCGACCATTGGTTTCTTGATGAACAGCTTTGGCCCCGACATGTTCTTTGTCTATATCGCGATCCTTTTCGCGGTGATCGGGCTCTACGGCATGTACCGCAGCACGCGCCGGTCCTCGCCGGATCAGGAGGACATCACGCCCTATACCGTCCTTACACCTTCAGCCTCCGCCGTGGCGGTAGAGGTCTCGCAGGAATACGCGATCGAGGAAGCCGAACGCGAGGAGGAGGAAGCCGCCGAAGAGGCCGAGGAACGGAAGGACACCGGCTCCTGACGCCCGTGCGGCGGCGCGTCCTCCCTTCCAATCGGCGCGAATATGGGTAACCTGCCCCCCAAACATCACGAGGCGGGTTTGCCCATGATGACGGGAGAAATACGCATGGACGCATCGCAGGAAATTCTGGATTTTTGGCTGAAGGAGTGTGAGCCGAAAGACTGGTACAGGGTCGACCCGAAACTCGACGACACCATTCGTGAAAAATTTGGAGAGCTCTGGGAAACGGCCGCCAGTGGCAAACTCTCCGGCTGGATCGGACGACCGTCGTCGGCCCTCGCGCTGATCATTCTGCTCGACCAGTTTCCGCGCAACATGTTCCGGGGCGATGCGCGGTCCTTCGCGACGGATTCACTGGCTCTGAAGCTTGCGAAATCCGCGATCCTGCGGGAGCATGATAAGAAGTTCGACTACCCGGAAAAACAGTTCTTCTACCTGCCCTACATGCACGCGGAAATCTCCAGCGAGCAGGACCGTGGTGTACGCCTGTTCCTTCAAAACGGAGACGCGGCCGACAATCTCGAACACGCCCGGGCGCACCGTTGGGTTATCAGGAAGTTTGGCCGGTTCCCCTATCGCAACGAGGCTCTGGGTCGCTCGACGACGAAACCGGAACAGGAATTTCTCGACGCCGGCGGATACGCCGAGGCGCTCCGTCAGGTCAGATCAGCCGGATAGGCTGATCACCGCTGTTTGAAGATCCACAGGGGATCGAAGCCGGAAGGCGACCCAATCAGGCCTTTTTGTCGCGGGTGGTGGGATCCGCGGTCACTTCGGTCTTGGTGCCGGCAGCATCATAGGTGTGCAGGCGGCCTGCGGTTTCCTCGATGCGCTTAACCTGAACGCGGCCGTATTTGATGCCGTCGATGCTTGCCTTGATCAGGCGGCTGTTGCGCTCGGCGCGGGCCTTGAGGGCCGTGATGAAAGCCTGCGGAAGGGTGCCTTTTTCCTTCAACAGAGCCGTCATGATTTCCTCACGCTTCTCAACGACCGCACCCAGATCGGTCAGGGGGCCATTGAGAATGATTTTCCGCTCGGCATCCAGAAGTTCAAGAACCTGTGAGTACCTCTGCGCATTGAACATTTGAGACATCATTGTTCGGAGTTCCTTTGTTTGAGTATTTCAAAAACCTGCTCTGCGACTCCGATCCCGCCCTTTTCGACGATGGCCCGGGCATATTCCTGCGTCAGCAGACCTGAATAGGCATCCTCACCCGCGCCACCGCCAAATCCCTCCGGTGTGGCATTCAGCCCGGAGTATTTCAGCATTTCCGACAGAAAAACCGCCTCGAATTCCTGAGCCACCTGTTTGAGAGCGGCCTCATCGCGCACCTCAGGTTGCGGATTGAGCGGTAAAACGCGGGAATTGACTGCGGAAAAATCCAAAACACGGCCTGACTGCTGGGGTTCGTTGCAAATCACTTTCCGCCAACCTGGTAAATAAATCGTAACGCTTTCCATGAATTGATTGGGTGTGCGCATACAGAATGGAGCGACAATGACACCGACTGAACTCATCTCCACCGGTGGAGCGGCCCTTTCCGCCAAAGACCGGGAAATCCGCGCCAAGGATGGTCAGGGAAAACAGACCGGTGACAATTCTGGCGGTTTCGAGACCGAAATGCGGCGGAGCGATCCGCAGAAAGACCGGTCGAAACCCGAAGCCAACCGGGCATCCGACGATCGGGGTAAAATCGGGCATTCCGCTGATACCGTTGATGCGCGTGGTGATACTGGCAAGCCGGAAAAAACCTCCGTTTCAAACAATGACGCTGCCGGGGAAAAACAAGTCCCCGCTGAATTTTCCACCGGAGACGCGGCTTCCCAGTCCGTCTTCGATGAAACCGCGGTTGCCGACACCGTGGATATGACGGCGGTCGACCTGACGCCGTCCGAAAATGCCGGCGAAACGACAAACAAAATCATAACAGTCGAGGAGAACAGTCATGAGCAAACAGCCATCCCTGCCGTCGAAGGCAAAAACGCGGACGCCGTCGCTGCGGCAGAACCTGAACCCCAACAGAACCTCACCACCGATCCGAAACGCGCAGACACCGAAAGCGCGGATATCGACCCCTCCCGGCTCGTGGACGGTAAGCATGAGCCATCCGGCACTGCTGCCCGCGAAGCAGGCAACGACGCTGACACCGCGCAAAGCCAGCCCAGGACATCCGTCACGGATGAATTCGCGACGCTCCAGCCCGACAATGGTCGGCTGGACCAGACCGGTGTCAATGAGGTAAAAACCACGGACGCGCCGGCCATCAACCGCGCGGCCGAATTGTCGGCGGCGCAGGTTGCGGCGCCGAATTCGAGGGGTACGACCTCGGATCAGGAAGCGCCCCTGCCCACAGCGGATAAAACGGCGGTACGGACCGACCAGACGGCTCCCGCCATCATGCGGGAGACCACTCCGGCGCAGATCCAGTTCATGGCCCAGAGCCAGGCCGCGGCGCAGAGCGGCAAATCCGATTTGTCCATTTCCGCCGCGCCAACAGTTCAGGTGGGCGAAGGGGAGGTTCCGACAATGGATGTGCCTCCGCCGGATGTGGACGTGGACGCCGTCATGGCGAAACCGGCAACTGCCGCAGTCGTGACCGCACAGGCAGGTCTCAATCTGATGGCGGACGGTCAGGAAGCGATCACGCTGTCGAAGCCCGCTTCGCAACCGCTTCAGGTTGATGTGCAGACCTCGATGAACCGCACCGACACCCAGACGGGTCAAATCCTGCGGCCCGTTCCCGTACCTGAACAGATCACGGTTGCGGTGGGTCAGGCAAAAGATGCCGGTCGGATCGAGATGCGACTGGACCCGCCCGATCTCGGCAAGGTTCAGATCCAGCTCAACACCTCTGAAGATGGCGTGCGCGCCGTCATCATGGCGGAAAAAACCGAGACCCAGGATCTGCTGCGCCGTCATGCGGAACTGCTGTCCCGGGACCTTCGCGAGTCAGGATTTGAGGGCATTGAACTCGAATTCGCTGACAGCTCGGGCATGACCGGACAGGAAGCCGGCGAGGAAATGATGGCCATGGGCGATACGCCATCCGGTCCGAATGGCGAGCCCGTCCAGCAGACACCGGCCCAGATCCTGCGCACCGCACTTCAGTCCGGTCTCGACATTCGTCTTTAGAACATAACCAGTCCCAGTTTCAGGAGCACTGTTCCATGGATCCCGTATCCTCCTCCACGTCCCCGTCGACCGGGACAAGTTCTACCACAGCCACAGCGAAAACCGAGACCACGGAGGAGCAGGAATCCACCAATGCCCTCTCCGCGGATTTCGACACGTTTTTGCAGCTTCTGACTGCGCAGATGCAAAACCAGGACCCGTTGGAGCCCACCAACAACACCGAGTGGGTCGCGCAGCTGGCGAGCTTCTCCTCCGTTGAGCAGCAGATTGAGGCCAATGAGAAGCTGACAGACATCAAGGATGTGCTCGGCATTGAAACGGCCGAAGGCCTGGGCTCCTGGATCGACAAACAGGTGCTTGTGGATGGCGGGCTGGCCAATTTCCAGGGCGAGCCGGTCGGCATTGAGTTTGAACCCACCGCCGATGCCGAGAAAAGCAATTTGATTGTCCGCGATGAAGCCGGCGCCATTGTCGGCCGCGTTTCCATCCCAACCGGAGCCTCGGAGTTTACCTGGGACGGCACCTACGGGAACGGCAATACAGTGGACCCCGGCTACTACTCCTTCACGATCGAAAACTACGTTGATGGTGAAGTGTCCGGCCATACGGTCGGCAAAGTATTTGCCCCGGTGTCAGAAGTACGCCTGACCGGGGATGGCACTGAACTGGTGCTGACGAGTGGCCAGAAGGTCATGGCGGACGAGGTCACGGCAATACGCTGACGCCTGTCCTGTTCCAAAATACCGCGGGCCAGCCTGAAATGGTGCGGCCCGCGTCTTTTTTTTGCCGAAGTTTATTTGATGGTCTTGCGGTAGAGGTGCCACGTGCCGTGGCCCAGAACCGGCAGTGCGACCACCAGTCCCAGGAATAGCGGGATCATCCCGACCACCAGAACCGCCACCACGATCCAGGCCCAGTGCAGCATCGGCACCGTGTTTTCCCGAACAACGGAAACGCTGGTGATCATTGCCGTGACGAAATCCACCTCCCGCTCGAGGAGCAGCGGCAGGGACACGGCGGTAATGCTGAAGAGCACAAGGGCAATCGCACCACCGATCAGCGTGCCGAAGATTAGCATGGAAATACCGTTAACGGAGGTCAGGACCGAGCCGATATCCGAATAAATGGCTGTACCGAACCGTCCCATGAACAGTGCAAAGATCAGATGCGCGAGCCAGATCCATGCCATGAAGACAAACAGGACGACGAATGCCATCGAGGGAAGCTGCCCATGGCGCTGGTTACGCACGACCTCAAGAATTTCGGACCAGTTCTGCGGTAGACCCTGCTCCCGGCGGCGGCTGACCTCATAGAGGCCAATGGCCGCGAACGGGCCTATCAGGGGAAACGCGAAGGCCAGCGGGAAAATCCACAGCGACTGGCCCAGGACAAAGAGCTGAAGGAAAATGAAAAGTCCGGCAACCGCATAGACGCCACCAAAGAACAGACCGAATTTCGGCTCGGCCCGGAAATCCTGCCAACCCAGTTTCAGTGCGTCGTAAACGTCATCGGTGCCGATCTGTTGAATGGTCGGCTTCGGTGCATCGGTCGGTGACTGGGTTGTATCCATCGCGGCTGTTTCTCTCCCTGTTGTGAATCACAGGGACCGCTCCCGTCACGGCCGGGTCCCCTGAAATGTACTCACTCAGGGATGCTACATCCGGCAATGATCTGGATCAATCATCTGCCTGGGCCTCGGCACGGCTTTTTCCGGTCACCTGAAGGGCAAGCGCCGCCGCCATAAAGTCATCGAGGTCACCGTCCAGCACACCTTTTGTGTCGGAGGTTTCCTCGTTGGTGCGGAGATCCTTGACCATCTGGTAGGGCTGCAGCACGTAGGACCGGATCTGGTTGCCCCAGCCCGCGTCGCCCTTGGCTTCATGCGCCGCCGTAATCGCCTCGTTGCGCTTGCGCATCTCCATCTCATAGAGACGCGATTTCAGGGCGGCCATGGCGTTGGCACGGTTCTGGTGCTGGGATTTCTCGGATGAGGTCACGACGATACCCGTGGGGATATGCGTGATACGCACGGCGGAGTCGGTGGTGTTTACGTGCTGACCACCGGCCCCGGAGGAGCGGTAGGTGTCCACGCGAATATCCGCCGGGTTGACCTCGATCTCAACATTGTCATCCACCACCGGGTAGACCCAGACGGAGGAAAATGACGTGTGGCGTTTGGCTGCGGAGTCGAAAGGCGAGATCCGCACCAGCCGGTGCACTCCGCTTTCGGTTTTCAGCCAGCCATAGGCGTTCATGCCCTTGATCTGGTAGGTAACAGACTTGATGCCGGCTTCCTCGCCCGCGCTTTCCGAGAGCAGTTCCACCTTGTAGCCGTGGGATTCCGCCCAGCGGACATACATGCGCGCCAGCATGGAGGCCCAGTCACAGCTTTCCGTGCCGCCCGCGCCCGCGTTGATCTCAAGGAAGGTGTCGTTGCCGTCGGCCTCACCGTCGAGCAGCGCCTCGATTTCCTTTTTAGCCGCCCGGTCCCGCAGCCTGGTGATCGCGTCCTCGGCCTCCGAAATGACCTCCTGGTCCTCCTCCATCTCGCCAAGTTCGATCAGGTCGCACTGATCCTGCAGCTCCTGGGCGAGGCCCTTGTAGGAATCAATCGCGTCCGACAGCACCTGGCGGTCGCGCATGAGTTTCTGTGCCCTGGCCGGATCATTCCACAGATCCGGATCCTCGGACATGGCGTTCAGTTCTTCCAGGCGGTGATCGGCGGTTTCCCATCCCAGACGCTGCCGCAGCAGTTCCAGTGACTTTTCGATTTCCGCTACTTTCTGTTCGGTTTCCGCGCGCATGGATGGCCCTGAATTCAAGCTTGTAAGGTCGGGACGCGGCATACGCACCCGATGGCAGGCCTGTGTACCCGGACCGGAGTGGAGCGTAAAGACCGGGCGGTCAGTAAAGACCGCCGCTGGAAATGGAACCGAGAGAGGGATTGCTCGGCAGCACCCGCGTCTCGCCCTCAACCTGAACACGCTCGACGGCCGCGTTGCTCACGCCATCATAAAGAGGCACGTCCGCGCCCATGCGCCAGCCACCGTCAACGGTCTGGCCGTAGCCGCCAACAACCGTGTGCTGGCCGTCCTTGATGTACTCGCTCTGCACGTCAGGACCGGATGCGGAATCGGGAAGACGTTGACCGGTGGTGCGGCTGATTTTGATGAAGTAGCCACCCGACGGTGTCGGCCAGTCCGCAGGGCCCTCATCGGCCATCGCAGTTTTGATGAAATCCGCGAAGACCGGAGCGCAGAGTGTGCCACCGAATGCGGACGCTCCGAGAGGTGTCGGATTGTCGTAGCCCATGTAACAGCCGGCCGCGATCCGCGGGCTGTATCCGACAAACCAGACATCCTTGGAGTCGTTCGTGGTGCCGGTTTTGCCTGCAAGGTTCAGTTGCAGCGGTCCGACCGTGCTGGCACTGGTGCCGCGGGAAACGGCTCCGCGCAGCATGGATGTGATCTGATAGGCCGTGATCTCGTCCATAATGCGTTCAGCATTCGGTCGTACTTCCGGCTCAACCGCAGCACTGAGATAAGGCGCTTGACAGTCGATACATTCGCGGTGGTCGTGACGGAATATCGTGCGGCCAAAGCGGTCCTGAACCCTGTCCACGAGCGTCGGTTCCACCCGAAGCCCGCCATTCGCAAACATCGCGTAGGCCGAGACCATCTTGTAGAGCGTGGTTTCACCAGCGCCGAGGGAATAGGAAATCAGGTCCGGCATGTTCTCGTACACACCGAACCGCTCCGCGTATTCGGCCACGGTATCCATGCCCACATCCTGCGCGATACGGATGGTCATGAGGTTTCGGGACTGTTCAAGACCGGTCCGGATCGGCGCCGGGCCGTAAAACCGCTCGGACGCGTTTTGCGGCCGCCACACGCCCTGGGCCGTTGCGACCTCAATCGGTGCGTCAACAACAATGGTTGAAGGGCTGTACCCGTTGTCCAGCGCAGCGGCGTAGACGAACGGCTTGAAGGATGAGCCTGGCTGACGCTGGGCCTGGGTCGCTCGGTTGAAAACGCTCGACTGGTAGGAGAACCCGCCCTGCATGGCGAGAACCCGGCCGGTTTGCGTGTCCATGGCGACAAAGCCGCCCTGGATGCCCGGGATCTGGCGGTAGGACCAGCGGCTGAACTCCCCATCCTCGGTGATCTCGCGGACGAAAATCACGTCGCCGATGTCAAACATGTCATCCGGGCTGCTGGCCTCGCGCAGCCTGCCGTTGTCATCTCGCAGCCGGGCCCAGTTCACGTCGCTGAACGGCAGGTAGTGGCCGTCCTCGTCCTCAACCACATCCTCAATACCGATCCGCACGGAGGATTCGCCTATCTCCAAAACCACTGCCGCGTGCCAGCCGTCGATGTCGCGGGGTACACGTTTGGCGGACAGGGCGCGCCGCCAGCCGATTTCGTCCTCGGCATCCAGCTGCTCCGCATCAATGGTCGTGAAGGGTCCGCGATAAATACGGGTTCCGCGATCATATTTCTCCAGGCCTTCGCGCAAGGCACGTGCCGCCGCGTCCTGCAGCGTCGGATCGACCGTGGCGCGCACACTCAGGCCGCCGGTGAAGAGCATGTCGTCGCCGAAGTCGGCAGAAAGCTGACGGCGAATCTCATCCGTGAAGTAATCCCGTGGCGGCATTTTGCTGCGCGCGGACGGGAAAGCCCCGCTCTGCACGGTCAGAAGATCGTCGTTCCGCGCCTGCTCCGCCTGTTCGGCCGTCACATAGCCGTTCTGGCGCATCTCTGAAATCACGTAGTTGCGACGGGCAATCGCATCCTCTTTCTCGCGCACGGGATGCAGCGAACTGGGCGCTTTCGGCAGTGCGGCCAGATAGGCCACCTCCGACAGGGTTAGTTCCTCCAACGACTTGGCAAAATACTCCTGCGCAGCGGCGGTGACACCGTAGGAGTTCTGGCCGAGGAAAATCTCGTTGAGGTACAGTTCGAGGATCTGATCCTTCTCAAGCGTGGCCTCGAGGCGGGTGGCGAGAATGATCTCCTTGATTTTCCGCTCGCCCGACCGGTCACCGGAGAGAAGGAAGTTCTTCATCACCTGCTGAGTGATCGTGGACGCACCACGCAGCCGACCACCACGGGACGCCTCGACGACAGCGGAGGCTATACCGCGCGGGTCAAAGCCCAGGTGGTCGTAAAAATTCTTGTCTTCAGCGCTGATAAACGCCTGTTTCACCAGGTCTGGGATCTCGTCAATGGGCGTGAAGATGCGCCGTTCGCGGGCAAACTCGTCCATGAGCAGCCCCTCGCCGGAATAAATCCGGCTGAGCGTCGGTGGCTCATATCGGGCCAACTGCTCATGGTCCGGAAGGTCGCGGCCGTAGTAATAGAAAATTACAATCAGCGCGCCAATGCCCATCAGCGAACCAATGGCCAGCCAACTGAACAGAAAGCCAAAAATATTCAGAAAAAAACGGATCACGATCCCACACCTGATACAGAACCCGGAGGATACCTGCCGGACGTCGAAACGTCAAAACCGTATTGGGTCACGGTAACGCGACCGTAAGCAGTTGATGCTCCTGCCATCAACCACAGCGGTAGTGACGACACTATCACGCGATATGCACCACGCTTCCAAAAACCCGTTCAGGGCGAAATTTTTGGTAATTTGTCAGGAAGTTGTTCGCCACCGAAAAACCCATCAGCTCCAATGTGACGGAATTACCGTATAAAAAACAGCGGCATGGGCCAAAACAGCGCTCCAAGTGCCTATTTTATTTCCTCAAAAATGTGACAAAAAAGAATTGTCAATCCGGGGTTGTCATGCGTATATCTAATTTGTGGCAGCAAAATACCAAACGACTGCACACAATCGTATTCGTCGTATGCAAGCGGCATTGCCGGACCAGACACCAGGCCTGGGATGATCCCTGCAGATTTGCGACAGGCGCTTGCGCCGGACTGACAACCGCCAGGTTCCATACCTGGCATTATTGAAGGCGTGATCCAACAGGTCATGCCAGGGAAACTTGCGGTGACACGCGCTGATTTAAAAACCGGAACAGGAACGAGGCCACAGGATGGCCGTCTGATTCCCGTTTGCTTCCGTGTCGCTTCCGCCAATGAAACAATGACCTCCCCCATGCCCCCCGGGCAGGGATGGGCCGCTGTTTCCGAAAGTAAACATGACAAAGAAAATGCTGATAGACGCCACGCACGCGGAAGAAACCCGCGTCGTGGTTCTCGACGGAAACAAAGTAGATGAATTCGACTTTGAATCACTGAACAAACGGCAGCTCGCCGGCAACATTTACCTGGCCAAGGTCACGCGGGTTGAACCCTCGCTCCAGGCCGCGTTTGTTGACTACGGTGGAAACCGCCACGGATTTCTCGCTTTCTCCGAAATCCACCCCGACTATTACCAGATCCCGAAAGCCGACCGCGACAAACTGCTCGCGGAGGAGGCGGAGTACGCGCGACAGCTCGAGGAGGACGCCGCCCGCGAGAAGGAAAAAGCCAAAACCCGCGGACGCTCCCGCAGCCGTCGCCGGTCCCGCGCGACAAATGAGGGGTCCGCGTCGCAGGAAGACGCGGTTCTCGTGTCGGAAAATGTCGAGGCAACCGATGCCGAGAACACGCCCGATACGGATCAGTCCCAGGTAACTGCTGAAGCAGCCGCGCATGAGTCGGATGGCGAAGCTGACGTGGAGCCCACCGAGGCGGTTTCAGCCGATCAGCAGCAGCCTGAAGAAAATACACCGGCAGAAGCCAAGGCATCCGAAACCGCCTCCGACGAAGCGGAGGCCGAAGAGGCGCAGGGTGAACAGATCGCCGACGACAGCGCCGCTTCAGAAGAAACCCCTACCGTGGACGCGGCGAATGAAGCCGCCGACGATTCCGATAACAGCGAAGAATCGAAAGCGTCCAGCGATGACGTGATCGATGTCGAGGAAGATGGCGAAGACAACCTCGTGGAAACGCCCGAGGATGACGCCGATTACGAAAACGTCGGCGGTGCTGATGAACCAGAGGAGCGTCGCGTCCGCAAACCAACGCCGAAACGCTACAAAATCCAGGAAGTTATCAAGGTTCGCCAGATCCTGCTCGTGCAGGTCGTCAAGGAGGAACGCGGCAACAAGGGTGCCGCCATCACTACGTATCTGTCGCTTGCGGGTCGCTACTGCGTCCTGATGCCAAACACCGCGCGCGGTGGCGGTATCAGCCGCAAAATCACCAACGTCTCGGACCGCAAAAAGCTCAAGGAAATCTCGAACTCCATCGTCGTGCCGGAAGGTGCGGGTCTGATCATCCGGACCGCCGGGTCGAACCGGACCAAAACGGAAATCAAACGCGACTATGAATACCTTCTGCGCCAGTGGGAGCAGATCCGCGACCTGACGATGAACTCGATCGCGCCTTGCCTGATCTATGAGGAAGGCAGCCTGATCAAACGCGTGATCCGTGACCTCTATGCCCGGGACATCGGCGAGGTTCTGGTGGATGGTGAGCGCGGTTATCGCGAGGCCAAGGACTACATGAAAATGCTCATGCCGTCCCACGCCAAGAATGTGAAGCACTACACCGATCCCCTGCCCCTTTATTCGCGGTTCCAGATCGAGAGCTACCTTGCGGGCATGTTCAACCCGGTGGTGCAGCTCAAATCCGGGGGCTACATTGTCATTGACGTGACCGAGGCGCTGGTGGCGATTGACGTCAACTCCGGTCGGGCGACGCGTGAGTTCTCTATTGAGGACACCGCTCTGCGCACCAATCTGGAAGCGGCGGAGGAAGCCGCCCGCCAGATGCGCCTGCGTGACCTGGCCGGGCTTATCGTGATCGACTTCATCGACATGGAGCAGCGCAAGAACAACGCAGCCGTCGAGAAGAAGATCAAGGACTGTCTCAAAAACGACCGAGCGCGCATTCAAGTCGGCAAGATCTCCAGCTTTGGCCTGATGGAACTCAGCCGTCAGCGCCTGCGCCCCGGCATGATCGAGGCCACGACCAAAGGCTGTCCGCACTGTCACGGCACCGGCCGGGTTCGGTCCGACGATTCCATCGCGCTTGCCCTGTTGCGTGAGGTCGAGGAGGAAGGCGTGCGCCAGCGCTCCAAGGAGGTGCTTATTGCCGCCCCCGTGGAGGTAGCCAACTACCTGCTCAACCAGAAGCGCGAGCACATCGCCATGATCGAGAGCCGGTTTGGTCTTTCGGTTCGTGTCGAGGGTGACGTCACCCTGATTAACCCGGACTACCGGATTGAGCGCTTTAAAACCGCAACCCGGACTATCGCGGCCGTTGAGCCCCTGTCGGGCGATGCCACCCACGTGTCCGCGTGGAACGGCACTTATGCCGAGGATGCCGAAGAGGTCGAGGACGCCCCGGTCGAGGAAACACCGGAAGCCGAGAAACAGGAAAATCAGCCGCCTAAAAAGAAACGTCGGCGTCGTCGTCGCGGTGGGTCGAAAAACTCCGAGGAGAACAACAACCAGTCCGGAGACAACAACGGAGACGCGGCAAGCGAAAAACCGGCCGAAACCGACAGTGGCGAAAAACCGGCGGAAACGCAGGAGGAGACGCCTTTAGCGGCCGATGCCGAGACCACGGATGCACCGGCTCCAGAGCGAAAGTCCCGCCAGCGTCGTCGGTCCCGCAGCAGATCTTCGACGCAGTCGGATGAAAAACCGGCGGAGAACGGCGGAATGGATGTTATCCAGACCGATGCGGATGAGACGAACACGGCGGACGAGCCCTCCTCACCGGAAATTGTCGCCGTGCCGGAATCCGGTAACACCGAACCGCCGAAGCGGCGCAAACGGGTAAGCCAGCCGGCTGCCGCCCTGCTCGATGACAGCTATGTGCCGTCCCCCAACCCTGCGCAACAGCAGGCGGAGGACACATCGGCGGAACCGGCCGCGCCGGAAGAGCGTGCGACAGCCGAAGAGCCCGCCGCGACAGTGGACAACACGGTCGAAGCCGGTGCGGACGTGGTGCAGGATGTACAGCCAGCGGAGGAAGCACCGGCGCAGTCCGGATCGGTGACGGTTGAGACCCTGCTGGCCGATGCCGACGAGACCGCCAAGGCGGCCTCCGGGAACGCCGCCTCTGATGAAGCCGCTTCCAGCGAAGCGGAAGCCCCTAAAAAGCGCGGTTGGTGGTCGCGCGCCTTTCACGGCTGAACCGATTTGAATGGGTTGAGGGGTGACACCCCTCAACCTTTCAGCCAGTTCCCAATTCTCTGAACGGCCTCAATCATGTCGGCGTGACTGCCGGCATAGGACAGTCGAATGGTCTGATGCCCACGGTGCGGATCGAAATCCACGCCCGGCGCCACGGCCACACCAGCCTCCCGTAGCATCGCCCGCGCAAACACCTCTGCGTTGTCAGTGTGCTCCGACACATCCGCATAAAGGTAAAACGCTCCATCCGGCGGTGCCAGACGGTCAAGGCCCGCTCCCGGCAGTTCAGCAAGCAGGGTTTCGCGGTTGCGGGCATACACCTCCACATTCCGCTCCAGTTCATCCGTCGCATCCAAAGCAGCGAGTGCGGCCACCTGGCTGGCATGCGGCGGACAGATAAACATGTTCTGGGCAATGCGCTCGATCCGGCGCACGTGGTTCTCGGGCACGACCATCCAACCGACACGCCAGCCGGTCATGGAAAAGTACTTGGAAAAAGAGTTGATGACGTAGACATCATCCTGGATTTCCAGCGCGCTCACGGCCCGTTTCCCGTACTGAATCCCGTGGTAAATCTCGTCCGAAATAAAGGCCATGCCACGCGCGTTGGAGGCCTCAATCAAGCCAGCCAGCGCCGTACGGTCGAGCATCGTTCCCGTTGGATTGGCCGGGCTAGCCACCAGAATGCCCTGCATGTCATCCGTCAGTTCCCCGGCGACCGGTTGGAACCGGTTTTCGGCGGAGGTCTGAATACCAACCGGCTTAAGGTCCAGCGCATGCAGAATGTTGCGGTAACTTGGGTAGCCGGGTTCCCCGATAGCCACACGGTCCCCGGCATCGAAAAGGCTCGTAAAGGCAAGAATGAACCCGGCCGATGACCCGGAGGTCACAACAACCCGCGCAGGGTCCAAGGATAATCCGTACCAGGCCTGATAAAGGCCCGCGATCCGTTTGCGCAGTTCAGGAAGACCGAGGGCCACCGTATAGCCGAGTGGACCCGACGACATCTGCCGTGCAAGTGTGTCAATTGCGCGCCTCGGCGCCGGTGTGCCGGGCTGTCCCACCTCCATATGAATAATCTTTTTGCCCTGGGCCTCCTCCCTGCGGGCGGCCTCCATGAAATCCATCACGATGAAGGGATCAACGTCACCCCGTCTTGAAACCCGCACCACTCATCTCCTAACGTTGCCCGCAGTTTACCGGCTCCTTTTGGGCACGGTTTTGATCCTGACCACAAGCCCGGAGATCAGCAAAATCCGCCGCTTCGCCGCACTGATTTTGATCCTTGTGTCACTCGCGCTGACCGTGGCGAGGGCCGACGCGCTGACGCTGATCCGTGACGCCGAGATAGAAAGTACGCTGGAGAAAATTACCGCGCCCGTCATTCGTGCAGCGGGCCTGTCTCCGCTAACGGTCAAAATATACATCATCCAGGATGACAGCATGAATGCCTTCGTGGCCGGGGGGCAGAACATATTTCTCCATACCGGTCTGCTGATGCGGCTCAAGACCGTCGACCAGTTGCGTGCAGTCGTGGCTCACGAGGTCGGCCATATCGCCGGAGGGCACCTGACACGACGGGACAGCGCACTCGGTGGTCTGCGGGGTGTGGCGGCCATCGGCATGGCCGGGTCCATGGCGGCCATTTTGTCCGGAAACCCGGAAGCCGGAATGGCCATTGCCGCAGGCACCAATAATGTGGCGCAACGCACCGCCCTCGCGCACAGCCGCGCGGAGGAAGCCAGCGCCGATCAGGCCGGGCTGCGTTATCTGGCAATAGCAGGTGGCGACCCCAGCGCTTTTCTTGAGGTTCTCGACATTTTTCGCGGCCAGAATTTCCAGCGCACCCTGGGCCTCGACCCCTATGCCCAGACACATCCGCTTTCCACCGAACGGCTTGCCCTGATGAAGGAGCGCATTGAACAGCTGCCAAAAGGCAAGCCGCTCGATCCCCAACTGGCATACTGGCACGGGCGTATGGTCGTGAAACTGAAGGGCTTCCTTCAGACCCCGCGACGCACGCTTGACCAATATCCCGACAATGGCGAGGAAACCAATCTGCTCGCCCGTGCAGTTGCCTGGCACCGTTTCCCGAACGTGGAGCAGACCCGGACGACGCTTGAGGCGCTTCTCGAGATCCAGCCGAACGACCCCTACTACAACGAGATGAAGGGCCAGTTCCTTCTCGAGACCGGCCAGGCTACGGCAGCTGCTGAAGCCTACCACGTGGCACTGGATTTTGCGCCGCGCGAGCCGCTGGTGCTCGCGGGGCTCGGCCGTGCCCTGCTCAATCAGAACACACCGGAAGCGACGCGCGAGGCCCGGGAGGTGCTGGCCCAGTCGGTCCGGTACGACAGGGCCAATGCCGGGGCGCTTCGTGATCTGGCAATGGCAGAGGGCCGCCTGGGCAATGACGGCGCGGCGGCACTGGCAACCGCAGAGAGGTTCCTGCTGGCCGGAAAATACCCCGATGCGATCCGCAATGCCGCACGGGCGTCGGACCTTCTGCCCATGGGATCGCCTGGCTGGCGCAGGGCCGAGGATTTGATGGACATGCTGCGCAGACGGCCTGCCCGCAACAGGTAAACCGAGTCACGTGCGGCCTTTAAACCAGCCCCGCCGAACCGCGACCTACGCGGCGGGCATGCGCATTTTAGCATTTTGTTGCCCTTCCT
The DNA here is from genome assembly GCA_030427145.1 of Alphaproteobacteria bacterium. Lineage (GTDB taxonomy): Bacteria > Pseudomonadota > Alphaproteobacteria > Rhodobacterales > Rhodobacteraceae > Amaricoccus > Amaricoccus tamworthensis. The sequence goes on from JAUHWT010000002.1 coordinate 193,112, forward strand.
AACGCGTTACAAGGGCATCGAACACATTGCGGAAACGGTCAAACACCGTACCGAAGAAGAGGGACAGGGCACGTCATGAGCAAGAGACCGCAGGAGTCGGATGTCGAGTTCATCAGATCGCTGGCAGAAATACTGAACGGCAGCGACCTTACTGAAATCAAGGTCAACCGCGAGTATGGGGAAGACGACTCGCTCTCTGTCACCGTGGCACGCAAAATTCCGGCTCCCGCCGCACAGGCCACCTATTCCGCGCCTGTGGAGGTCCGCTCCAGCGCTCCCGCAGCTTCATCTCCTGCTCCGGCAAAACCCGCAGAAGAAGAGGCAGCCGCCGATCCGTCCGAGGATCCAGGTGTCGTGGCCTCACCCATGGTGGGAACGGTGTATTTCCAGGCAGAGCCAGGCGCCGCACCCTTCATCAAAACCGGCGACACGGTGTCCGAGGGTCAAACCATCCTGATCATCGAGGCCATGAAAACAATGAACCAGGTTCCGGCGCCGCGCTCCGGACGAGTCAAGCGCATCCTTGTGGATGACGGATCGCCGGTCGAGTTTGGTGCTCCCCTGATCATCCTTGAATGACGCCCGGGCGGCAGGAGTCTCCAATGTTCAACAAGGTTCTAATTGCCAACCGGGGTGAGATCGCACTCAGGATTCACCGGGCCTGCCGGGAAATGGGCATCAAAACGGTGGCAATCCATTCCACCGCGGATGTGGACGCGATGCATGTGCGCATGGCCGATGAGAGCATCTGTGTTGGTCCGGCATCGGCCACCAACAGCTATCTCTCGATCCCCAACATAATCTCGGCCTGCGAAATTTCAGGGGCGGAAGCGATCCATCCCGGCTACGGCTTTCTCTCTGAGAACGCGCGTTTCGTGCAGGTTGTCGAGGATCACGACATCACCTTCATCGGTCCGAGCGCCGAACATATCCAGTTGATGGGTGACAAGATCACGGCCAAGGACACCATGAAAAACCTTGGTGTGCCCTGCGTGCCCGGGTCCGATGGCGGCGTGCCGACGCTTGAGGACGCCATTCGCATCGGTGACGAGATCGGTTTCCCACTGATCGTAAAGGCCACCGCCGGTGGTGGCGGTCGCGGCATGAAACTCGCCAAAACCCGCGAGGATCTGGAGACCGCTTTTCAGACGGCACGTTCAGAATCGAAGGCTGCATTCGGCAACGACGAGGTCTATCTCGAGCGGTATCTGCAAAAGCCACGCCATATCGAGATTCAGGTGTTCGGTGATGGCAAGGGCAACGCCGTGCATTTCGGTGAGCGCGACTGCTCGCTGCAGCGCCGCCACCAGAAGGTTCTGGAAGAGGCCCCCTCACCCGCGATGGACCATGAGACCCGCGCCCGCATCGGTCAGATCTGTGCCGATGCCGTGGCCCGGATAGGCTATTCCGGAGCGGGCACGATCGAGTTCCTCTATGAGGACGGTGAGTTCTATTTCATCGAAATGAACACCCGTCTGCAGGTTGAGCATCCCGTCACCGAGGCGGTCTATGGCGTCGACCTGGTTATGGAGCAGCTTCGTGTCGCCGCGGGGCTTCCAATGACCGTTACCCAGGAGGACCTGGTTCCCAACGGTCACGCGATCGAATGCCGGATCAACGCAGAGAAGCTGCCGAATTTCCAACCGTCTCCGGGTAAGGTAAACACCTACTATGCTCCCGGGGGTCTGGGTGTGCGAATGGACAGCGCACTTTATGACGGCTATTCGATTCCGCCGCATTACGACAGTCTGATTGGTAAGCTGATCGTCCATGGCAAGGACCGAAACATGGCGATTGCACGGCTGGACCGGGCTCTGTCGGAACTGATCGTGGACGGGATTGAAACGACAACGCCGCTGTTCCATGCGCTTCTGGAAGAGCCGGATATCCAGCGTGGTGACTACAATATCCACTGGCTGGAAAAATGGCTTGATAAGAACACCTGAACGGTTTGTCAGGACCTGACAGCAACAAAGAGGCGCGCCTGAGACCGCTGGATCTTCTGCGCGCCTACGCCATGGGGATATTTCCCATGGCCGACGACCGGAACTCCGACGAGATATTCTGGATCAATCCGACCGAGCGCGGCATCATTCCCCTCGACGGTTTGCACGTATCACGCAGTCTTGCCCGCGACTTCATCAAACGTGAGTTCGGGGTGCGGACAGATACCTGCTTTTCAGACGTGGTCGCCGGTTGCGCGGACCGTCCGGAAACCTGGATCAACGCGGAGATTTACGATCTCTACGGTGAGTTGCACAAACTCGGATACGCCCATTCCGTCGAAATTTTTCAGGATGGCCAGTTGGTCGGTGGGGTTTATGGAGTGTCAATCGCCGGTGCGTTCTTCGGGGAAAGCATGTTTAGCCGGATCCCCAGCGCCTCAAAATATGCTCTTGTAGCTCTGGTTGCGCGATTACGAGCCGGTGGATACCGGTTGCTCGACACCCAGTTCGTTACGCCCCATCTCATCACCATGGGTGCGATAGAAATCTCACGGGAAGACTATCACCGAAAACTGGCCAATGCACTGCAGACCCCTGCCGAGTTTGACCGTCTTCCGGCCGATACGCCCCGTCAGGTTCTGTTACAGTTGACAACCCAGACGTCATAGCGCGGATGATCGAGGGCCGAGAGCGCCGGTGAGGACGCGAACATCCAGCCGGAAAACCGCAACCCCTCTTCACGCACATCACCGATCCGAAGGAAAGCATGGTCATCCCCGACCGCAGTGGCCGATTTGATCCGGCAACTGTCCGCCGTGATGATCAGATGTCCGTATCGGATGGTCTCGCCAACCGGAGCATACAGATCCATCGCCGTCCCATTCAGCGTATCCAAACCGCGCAAATGCACCCCGTCGGTTTCCGCGACATCCCGGTTTGGCGAAACTTCGATCACTTTGGACACCGACATGGCGGGAACCCCCAGCATGCCTAAGACCAATGCTGCGAGGATCGCCCGTTTCATTCGCCCGTACCAAACCGCATCAGGAGGTTGATAAGATCGACCGAGCTCTGCGTGTTGAGGATTTCATCACCATCATCAAGCATGAACTCCGAAGCACCCGGCGTAATCTCAACAAACGATCCACCCAACAGTCCCTCGGAAGCAATTTTAACGTCCGAGTCTTCGGGCACCAGCAGTTCCGATCGGATATTCAGATCGGCAACGGCGAAGTAACTGTCAAAGTCGAGTTCCAGCCCGGCAACCGAGCCCACCTTGATCCCGGCCATGCGTACATCCGTGCCGACCGACACACCCTGAACGCTGCGAAACTCGGCTGACAGAGAATAGGTACCAGTGCCCACCTCGTTGCCGGTGACCTTACCTGCATAAACAACAAAACCGGCTGCGGCTACCAGAACCACGGCCCCAAGAATTGTTTCCGTCACATTGTTGGGCATTTCTTACCCGTCCTATTCGGGAGACCAGGCCTCGTAATCGTTACGGACCACCGCAGGGGCCGGTGACAGGATACTGCCTGCGGGCCGATAAGCCTCGGCACTGCCGGTATGGTTTTCCTTATGCGGTTTTTCCCACGGCTTCCGGGTGAGTGGACGTTCCGTGGGTGGTTCCTGCCAGGTGTGGTGAAGCCAGCCGTGCCACTCGGGCGACACCCGGCTTGCTTCACAATAACCGTTGTAAATTACCCAGCGCTTCGCGCCATCGCTGCTCTGGTAGTAGACGTTACCCTCGGCATCCTCGCCAACCTTTTCGCCGCGACGCCACGTGAAGAACCGTGTGCCAAGGGTCTGTCCGTTCCACCAGGTGAAGATTTGTGACAGTAAACTCATCGCTGAAACTCCCGGCAATTCCTCACAGGCTTATGGACCATTCCATCGGCCGCAACCAGAAAAATCAGGATGCGGAGGCGGAATCTTCCTTACGGTCAGCATAGATCAGAAGCGGATCACCCTTGCGCGTAATGGTCTCGTCATTGACGACGACCTCCTCAACACCCTGCATCGACGGGAGGTCAAACATGGTATCGAGCAGCACTTCCTCGAGGATCGACCGCAGACCACGGGCACCGGTTTTACGCTCAATGGCTCGGCGCGCGATGGCCCGGAGCGCATCCTCAGTGAAGGTCAGCTGCACGTCCTCCATCTCGAAGAGGCGCTGGTACTGCTTCACCAGAGCGTTTTTCGGCTCACTCAGGATCGTGACGAGTGCATCCTCATCCAGATCGTTCAGCGTTGCGAGAACCGGCAGACGACCGACAAACTCCGGGATCAGACCGAATTTCAGAAGATCCTCAGGCTCAAGTTCCGCGAACAGGTCACCAACCCGGCGCTCGTCCGTGTCCTGAACATCCGCGCCAAAGCCCATGGCCGATCCGCGACCACGCTGCGCGATAATCTTGTCCAGTCCGGCAAAAGCCCCACCACAGACAAACAGAATGTTGGTGGTGTCCACCTGCAGGAACTCCTGCTGCGGATGCTTGCGGCCACCCTGGGGTGGTACGGACGCGACTGTGCCTTCCATGATCTTCAGAAGCGCCTGCTGAACGCCCTCACCCGACACGTCCCGCGTGATGGACGGATTGTCGGATTTGCGGCTGATCTTGTCGACCTCGTCGATATAGACGATGCCGCGCTGTGCACGCTCAACATTGTATTCGGCCGACTGAAGCAGTTTGAGGATGATGTTCTCGACATCCTCACCCACATACCCCGCCTCGGTCAGTGTGGTGGCATCCGCCATGGTGAACGGTACGTCCAGGATACGGGCCAATGTCTGCGCGAGAAGCGTCTTACCACACCCCGTGGGTCCGATCAGCATGATGTTGGATTTCTGCAGCTCGACGTCGCCGTTCTTGCCGGCGTGGTTGAGACGCTTGTAGTGATTGTGCACGGCCACGGACAGAACGCGTTTCGCGACCTCCTGACCAATCACATAATCGTCCAGCACCTTACAGATCTCGAGCGGTGACGGCACGCCATCGGTGGATTTGACCAGATTGCTCTTGGTCTCCTCCCGGATGATGTCCATGCAAAGCTCAACACACTCGTCGCAGATGAAAACCGTTGGACCAGCAATCAGTTTGCGAACCTCATGCTGGCTCTTACCACAGAAGGAACAGTAAAGGGTATTTTTGGCATCACCGCCGCTGTTTTTACTCATGTCCGTTCTCCGGCTTGCGCCAATCATTCATTAGCAGGGTCCCTCGTGTCGGGACTGTTGCAACATAGTCGTCACATTGGAACAGCCCAACACACCAATTACAAGGCCTAACCATACCAGTAGGTAAATGCCACAAGCACATTTTATTCCTTGGTTTCCGTCTCCTCGCGACGATTCACGATTTCGTCAATCAGGCCCCAGTCCTTCGCATCGTCGGCGGTCATGAAACGGTCACGCTCCAGCGCGGCCTCGACATCCTCAAATTTCTGTCCCGTGTGCTCCACATAAATCTGGTTCAGACGGTCCTTCAGAGCCTGTGTCTCGCGTGCGTGGATCATGATGTCCGTCGCCTGACCCTGGTAGCCACCAGAGGGCTGGTGGACCATGATCCGCGAATTGGGCAGCGAGAAACGCATATCCTTGTGACCGGCCGTGAGAAGCAGCGATCCCATGGACGCCGCCTGCCCCACGCAAAGCGTGGACACCGCCGGGCGGATGTATTGCATCGTATCGTAGATCGACAGACCCGACGTCACCACGCCACCAGGGCTGTTGATGTACATCGAGATTTCCTTCTTCGGGTTCTCGGCCTCAAGGAACAGAAGCTGCGCCACGATCAGCGTCGACATGCTGTCCTGCACGGGGCCCGATACGAAAATGATCCGCTCTTTCAAAAGCCGCGAGAAAATGTCGTAGGACCGTTCCCCGCGAGCGGTCTGTTCAACAACCATCGGCACAAGGTTCATGTAGGTTTCGACGGGGTCTATCATGGAAAAATCTGCCTTTCGATGGCGGTATCTGATTTCGCTTTGCGGTTGATCGAGGGATAAAGATCACAGGGAAGCTGCGCAAGTCCATCCGGACCGGTAACAGCTTCAATGTTGGATATCCGTCCCTCCCACCGGTGTTTTGATTGTGAAAGATTGAACCACAATTAATTAAAATTGTATGAAGCCAACCTCCGGAATGGGCACCTAATCCCTGTCACCGCACAAAAAAAGGGGTGCCCGGCCATGAAAGCGGGGCACCCCTGAAAAACCTGTACGGTTCAGCCGTGATCAGTCGGCCGCGGCCTCCACCGGCTTGCCGTCATCGTCCAGAGCCTCAATTTCCTTCTGAAGCTCATCCTTGGTGACGGAGCGGTCGGTAACGGTCGCCAGTTCGACAACGTAGTCAACAACCTTGTCCTCGAAGATCGGAGCGCGAAGCTGCTGCTGCGCCTGCGGGTTTTTCTGCATGAATTCGAAGAACTCACGCTCCTGACCCGGGTACTGGCGGGCCTGCGCGAACATGGCCTGCTGCATTTCCTGCTCGGAGACCTCGATGTTGCTCTTGGAGCCAAGTTCGGCCAGAAGAAGACCCAGGCGCACACGACGGCTGGCGAGGGTTTTGTGCTCGTCGGTTGGCTCGATTTCCGGGTGGTCATGTCCCTGAACATCGGGGTTCTCGTCGTGCCACAGCTGATGCGCAACCTGTTTGGCTTCGACATCCACGAGGGTCGGCGGCAGGTCGAAGTTCACAACCTCATCCAAAGCATCCATCAGACGGCGCTTGAGCACCGCACGACCGGCCTGAGCGTATTCCGCGACCAGGCGCTCGCGGATCTGACCTTTCAGGGCCTCAAGATCGTCAGCGCCGTATTTCTTGGCGAGATCGTCATTCACCTCAGCCGGAACCGGAGCTTTGACTTCCTTGACGGTGCAGGCAAACACGGCGGCCTTACCGGCCAGGTGCGCGGCGCCGTAATTCTCCGGGAAGGAAACCTCGACGTTTTTCTCGTCACCGGCTTTCGCGCCGACAAGCTGCTCCTCGAAACCGGGAATGAAGTTGCCTGACCCCAGGACCAGCGGGAAGTCCTCAGCGGATCCACCCTCGAACTCCTCACCGTCGATGGAGCCCTTGAAGTCCATGACGATCTGGTCGCCATCCTCGGCAGCGGCGCCCTTGTCGCGGGCCTCGTAATTGGTCGCGGAGGACGCGAGGTTTTCCAGCGCCTCGGTCACGGCGGCATCGTCGGGCTCAACCACCAGCCGCTCGAGCTGGATGGACGCAAGGTCGACCTCGGGGATCTCGGGCAGAGCCTCGTAGGACATGGACACCTCAATGTCCTGGCCTTCCTGCCAGTCATCATTGGTCATTTTAACTTCAGGCTGCATTGCCGGACGGTCGCCGGAGCTGTCGAAGTGCGATTTCATCGCATCGTCGATGGCTTCCTGCATGGCCTCACCGAGCACCGACTTGCCGAACATTTTCTTCATCAGGGCCGGAGGGGTTTTCCCCTTGCGAAAACCCTTCATCTGAAAATCCTTGCGAGCCTCTTCCAGTTTCGCATCAACCTTGGCTTCCAGGTCGGTCGCGGGAACGGTAATGCTGTAACCCCGTTTCAAACCTTCATTCAGGGTCTCGGTGACCTGCATCTGATTACTTCCTTGCTTTTTTCTCTGGTGCGGGCGGAGGGACTTGAACCCCCACGCCTCTCGGCGCCAGAACCTAAATCTGGTGCGTCTACCAATTCCGCCACGCCCGCTAAACCTGCGGCAAACACCGCAGGCCTGATCGGTGCGCTCTCTAACAGAGACCTCTGACCCGTGCGAGCGAAAAATTGTTAAGCGAAGCCCCGCCAGGCCTGAAATTTCGCACATTTTTTGCGCATAATGTGCAATTTTTAGGCAGTACGCGGTGATTCCGCCACGTATCTGGCCAATTTGGGAGCCGGTTTCATTGAACCTGCCTAATATAATTGTTTGGTGAGCCGGAATTCAAAGCGGACTGTCGCTGATTCACAAACAGGGGACTCGGGGCGTGAAAAAAATCGAAGCCATAATCAAGCCGTTCAAACTTGATGAGGTGAAGGAAGCACTCCAGGATGTCGGCATCCAGGGCCTGAGCGTTGTCGAGGCCAAGGGGTTCGGACGCCAGAAGGGCCACACGGAACTGTATCGTGGTGCCGAATACGTGGTGGATTTTCTTCCAAAAGTAAAAATCGAGGTGGTTCTGCCCGACGATCTGGTTGAGGGCGCCGTGGAGGCCATCGTCTCCGCTGCCAAAACCGGCAAAATCGGAGACGGAAAAATCTTTGTCTCCCCCATCGAACAGGCCATCCGGATCCGTACGGGCGAGGACGGCGAAGAGGCGCTCTGACCGGGCGTCACCTTCGGACAGCATAAATGTCCCGCGTCGGCCAACGGCGAAAAAAATCGAAACAACAGATAGCAAGTCAAGTTAGGGAAAAACGATGAGCGATACAGACTCCGTCCTCAAGGCGATAAAGGAAGACGATATTGATTACGTCGACCTGCGGTTTACCGACCCGCGCGGTAAGCTTCAGCACGTGACAATCATGTCCGACCTCGTGGACGAGGACTTCCTTGAGGAAGGTTTCATGTTCGACGGTTCCTCCATCGCCGGATGGAAATCCATCGACCAGTCCGACATGAAACTGATGCCAGACGCGTCGTCCGTCTACATCGACCCGTTCTATGCCGAAAAAACCATGTGCATTCACTGCTCCGTGGTTGAGCCCGACACCGGCGAGCCCTACTCCCGCGACCCGCGCGGCACGGCCGAAAAAGCCGAAGCCTACCTCGTGTCCAGCGGCATCGGTGACGTCAGCTACTTCGGCCCGGAAGCCGAGTTCTTCCTGTTCGACGACGTGCGCGTCTCCAACTCCATGAACAAGGTCGCCTACGAAATCGACGCGGTCGACGCCTCCTGGAGCACCGACACCTCCTACGAGATGGGCAACATGGGTCACCGTCCCGGCGTCAAGGGCGGTTACTTCCCCGTACCGCCCGTGGACAGCTCCCAGGACATCCGCTCCGAAATGCTCTCCACCATGAAACGCATGGGCCTCAAGGTAGACAAGCACCACCACGAGGTTGCGTCCGCGCAGCACGAGCTGGGTCTGATTTTCGGAACCCTGACCGCTCAGGCCGACAATGTACTGAAATACAAGTACGTGGTTCAGAACGTTGCGCATGCCTACGGCAAGTCCGCAACCTTCATGCCGAAGCCCTACGCGGGCGACAACGGCTCGGGCATGCACGTCAACATGTCGATCTGGAAAGACGGCAAGCCGCTCTTTGCTGGCGACAAATATGCCGACCTCTCCCAGGAAGCCCTCTACTTCATCGGCGGCATTCTGAAGCACGCAAAAACGCTTAACGCCTTCACCAACCCAACGACCAACAGCTACAAGCGTCTGATCCCGGGCTTTGAGGCTCCCGTTCTGCGTGCCTATTCCGCGTCCAACCGCTCCGGCTGTGTCCGTATTCCGTGGACCGAAAGCCCGAAAGCGAAACGCGTTGAAGCCCGCTTCCCGGACCCGACCGCGAACCCCTACCTCTGCTTCGCAGCGCTTCTGATGGCCGGCCTTGACGGCATCAAGAACAAGATCGACCCAGGCGAGGCATCAGACAAGGATCTCTACGATCTTCCGCCCGAGGAACTGGCCGAAATCCCGACCGTCTGTGGCTCGCTGCGCGAAGCTCTGGACGCTCTGGCTGAAGACCATGACTTCCTGCTGGCTGGTGACGTGTTCACCAAGGAACAGATTGAGGGCTACATTACCCTGAAAATGGAAGAAGTGCACCAGTTCGAGCACACTCCGCATCCGGTCGAGTATCTGATGTACTACTCGCTTTAAGCGATCAAAGTCGAAACCTGGGGAACGGGCGCGGAGAAATCCGCGTCCGTTTTCCTTTTTGGGGGGAGGAAGCAGAAGGCGTTTTCTAAATTTTTGGCGTCCACGCTGGCACGCATGAGACCCAAAACACAATCTGTGGTTGAAAATAGTTAAAATGCCACCCGATATGCCCCTTTGCGACGGCAATATTACAAGATATAGTCCAGCGTAAAGCCTCCCCACCAACAACAAGCAATGAGGCCAGAATGGCACAGGCATCCGATCTTTTCAGCGGCGACGCGGCATCCAAAGCCTATGACGCCTCCGCCATTGAGGTGCTGGAAGGACTGGAACCGGTTCGAAAACGCCCGGGCATGTATATCGGCGGCACGGATGAACGCGCGCTCCACCACCTGGTTGCCGAGGTTCTCGACAACTCGATGGACGAGGCCGTTGCCGGACATGCCAACCGCATTGAAGTCGAACTTCACGCCGACTACTCCGTAACCATTCGTGACAACGGTCGCGGCATCCCCATAGACCCCCATCCAAAATTCCCTGACCGCTCCGCGCTCGAGGTCATCATGTGTACTCTGCATGCGGGCGGCAAATTCTCCGGCAAAGCCTACCAGACATCGGGCGGTCTCCACGGCGTTGGTATCTCTGTGGTCAACGCGCTCTCCGACCATGTCAGCGTCGAGGTGGCGCGGGACCGTCAACTTTACCGTCAGGAATTTTCCCGTGGCATCCGCCTTGGCCCGGTAGAGCCAGCAGGTGCCGCGCCAAACCGCCGAGGCACGACGGTCACGTTCCATCCCGACGCCGAAATCTTTGGCGCCTCGGCCCGCTTCAAACCCAAGCGTCTACTGAAAATGGTACGGTCGAAAGCCTATCTTTTCTCTGGGGTCGAAATCCGCTGGAAATGTGCTGCGGCCTGCCTGACCGAGAAAGACGACACACCGGAAAACGCTGTATTCCATTTCCCGAATGGCCTTGCCGATTATCTCGCTGAACGGCTCCAGGGCGCACAGACCTATTCCGACGCACCGTTCTCGGGCAAAATCTCGTTCGCTGACCGCTTTGGTGCGGACACGGTTGGGTCGGTTGAATGGGCCATAAACTGGACGCCGCAAAGAGATCCTTTTGTCTCATCCTACTGTAACACCGTACCTACGCCGGAAGGAGGAACGCACGAGACGGGCTTCTGGTCGGCACTACTCAAAGGCATCAAGGCCTACGGCGAGTTGTCGAACATCCGCAAGGCCAGCCAGATCACCCGTGAAGACCTGACGTCGGCCGGTTGCGCCATGATCTCGGTGTTCATCCGCGAACCGGAATTCGTGGGCCAGACAAAGGACCGACTCGCCACCCAGGAGGCCGCTAAATTCGTTGAGGGTGCGGTCCGCGACCGCTTCGACAACTGGCTTGCCAACGACACCAAAACAGCCGGCGCAATACTCGACTACCTGGTGCTGAAATCCGACGAACGCCTCAAACGTCGTGCGGAGAAGGAAACCCAGCGCAAGACGGCGGTCAAAAAGCTGCGCCTGCCGGGCAAACTTGCCGACTGTTCCGGTGCCAGCCGCGACGGATCCGAACTGTTCCTCGTCGAGGGTGACAGCGCGGGCGGCTCGGCCAAACAGGCGCGCAACCGGAAAACCCAGGCAGTTCTGCCCCTGCGCGGCAAAATTCTGAACGTTCTCGGCGCCGCATCATCCAAAATGATGCAAAACCAGGAACTTGCGGACCTTTGCCAGGCAATGGGCGTACAGCCGGGTTCACGCTTCAACGTTGACGATCTGCGCTATGAAAAGATCATCATCATGACCGACGCGGATGTGGATGGCGCCCATATCGCGGCCCTGCTGATGACATTCTTCTTCACCCAAATGCGTGAACTGATTGACACGGGCCATCTTTATCTCGCGGCGCCCCCGCTCTACCGGCTCACCCAGGGCGCAAAATCCGTCTACGTCCAGACCGATGAGGAAAAAGACGCGCTGATGGAGAAAGGCCTAGGTGGCCGCGGAAAAATCGACGTTTCCCGCTTTAAGGGTCTGGGTGAGATGATGCCCGCACAGCTCAAGGAAACCACCATGAATCCGGACACGCGGATGCTGATCCGTGTCCGCATCAATGAGGAGGAAGGCGACACGGCCAACCTCGTGGAACGGCTCATGGGTAAAAAACCGGAGATGCGGTTTCAGTACATTCAGGAAAACGCACGATTCGCCGAGGATTTGGACGTATAAGGCTTTTTCGTACCCGGATATACTCCGGGTACAACCTCAGTGAAGCGATCCGGACCGACGGCCGACTGCGCCATCGACAAACATGCCGGGCACATCACAGGCCGCGACCGGTCGGCTGAACAGAAAGCCCTGCCCCAGTTCGAAATCCATTTTCTGCAGAAATTCCTCCTGCGCCTTCGTCTCAATGCCCTCAAGCACTATGCGGAGTTTCATTGATTTTGCGATTTCCCTCAGGGCCGCAACAATTACCTGATCGTCCGAACTGTCGAGAATGTTGCGAATGAACGACCGGTCGATCTTGATGACATTGATGGGCAGTTCCTTGAGCTGAGTGATTGAGGAATATCCGGTGCCGAAGTCATCCAGCGCAATCATGCAACCGGCATCGCGCAGCTCCGTCAGCCGTCCGACAAATTTCGTCTTGTTCGCGCCAAAGAGACAGTTCTCCGTGACCTCAATCACAAAACGCTCCGGAGCAATGCCACGGTCTTGCAACCCGGCGAGAATGTCAGAAACAAAACCCGGCCGTTTGAGATCACCGTCCACCACATTCATGCTGACGGTACCAAAAGGTACACCGGCGTCCTGCCACACGGCCATGTCGCTGGTCACACGCTCAAACATGACCTGCCCCAGCCGGCCACAGAGTTCAGGATCCTCAAATACGCTCTTAAACGCCGCTGGCGTGAGCAGCCCCCGCTCCGGATCACGCCAACGCGCCAGCGCCTCAAATCCAACCGTGACGCCGGTCTGGAAATCCACAATCGGCTGATACCACGGCTCAATGCGCCCGTCGTCGAGCGCCTTGCGAAATTCGGTGCGAAGGTCCAGCCGGTCATGCAGGTCCGACTTCATGCGCGCGTCGTAAGCCCGCACCTCACCCGCCCGGTTTGGTTTGGCCGCATATAACGCCAGGTCCGCATTCTGTATCAGTTCCGACAGATCACCGGCGTCACGCGGATACACGGCCGCACCGCCCGCGATACCCGCTTTCACCGTCTGCCGCCCGTCACAGACCTGCATCCGGAGTGCCTGGGGCATGGTGAGATACTCACGATGGTCCGGGTTGGCCTCATCAATATCCGGAATGACGACCACGAACTCATCTCCGCCAAGCCGCGCCACGTAGGCATTCTCCGGAACCCGGTCCCGCAACAGTTCGGCAAACGCGCACAGCAGCTCATCGCCGATCTGATGCCCGTAATAGTCGTTGACCTCTTTGAAGTCATTGAGATCAAACACAAACAAAAGCGCCGATTTCTTCCGCTCCAGACATCTCCATAGGATGTCATGCACGGTTTCGGTGAAGTTGTTTCGATTGAACAACTGCGTCAGCACGTCATGATTGGCGAGGAAACGCGCCTGCTGGTCAAGCTCACTATGCTGCCGCGCGGTCTGGACGTAGCGCCGGGTCGGATAGCCAACCGCAACAAGCAAGAAAGCAAGGCTGGCCCCACCCGCACCGGCAAGGAACTTTGCGTAGCGCGTGGCTTGGGCCTCAACATTCACGAGCACTCGCAGCAGGTACGCGACATCCCCATCCCGGAAAACCGGGTGGTAGACCTCGGCGAACGTGCTGGGCTGATCAGGTTCCGAGCCCCTCAGAATTCGCGTCAGACCGCCGCCATTGACGACAATGTCGCGCACAAGTTTTCGGTCTACCGGATGACGATATGCGTCACTGGGGTTTGAGCCAGGGTTTTCGTGCACCACCTCACTGTGTAAAACGTGCTTCAGGGCTCCCATGGGAAGGCCACCCACCGCTGTGACCATCTCATGTCCAGCACGGGTGAAGCCGTGGTCATGACTGTGTTCGCCGAACAAATCTGCTGGATCACCGACCGTATGACCATGTGAAACGTCAATTCCCGCCGAGGAGGTCAGCGTCAGGTGACAGAGACAATCTCGGTTGATGTAATCAAACTGGTAAATGCTCCCGACAGCAAACACATCCGTGAGCAGTTCGCGAAATCCATCGGGGTCGGGAAGGCTGCCGGGTTCAAAGGATCCGTCCTCAGATACCGCACCGGCGACTTTGGGCAACTGGTATTCAATGTGTCGGGCCCAGCCCAGACCGATGGCGTCCGCTTCGCGCCTGAGCGCAACATTGAGGCCGAAATAGCCGGACACACCCGCAAGCCCAAGGCACACGATGCCAAGACACCCGGCAGTGATCCAAACTCTGAGGGAACCTGTCACCCCGTATACTCCCCAATTTCACCCGCCAGGGAAATTGCGGCAGAAAGATTAATTTCAGGTTAGGATTTTTAATACAAATGTCGATGAACGGCACCGCAGATCGCGAGAAATCACCTGTCTCCGACCGGCCGCCAACCGGCCTCGCGGGCCTCGTTTTCATCACAGAACCACATCTCCCCGGCCTCGGTGTTGATCCGGGTTCGACTGTAGTATTTGGACCAGGGCGTATGGTAAATCCGGTCACCCTTTGAACTGATATTACCCTTGATCGGGCAGTTTTCGCGTGGTGCAACCGCCGCTGCCCGCTGCCATTTATCAGCGCGGAAATCCCACGCCGCCTGCGTCTCGGCCTGCCAGATACCCTGCCCGTCGGAGCGCGCCCGCGCCTCCTGGTCAATGTAGTCGGCACTGTATTCCAGATAGGCCCATGCCAGACCCTCACGCACAAGAATCTCACCAATATCGATCCCATCCACAACGCAGATGGCAATGACGCGGCCATAGGCGTCGCGGCTTTGCCCCTTACAGGACACGTCGCGCCCACGGGTCAGATCGGCCAGCCGCTCCGCCGCGCGCGCGCCACAGGGCCAGGTTTCGCCCGCAGGGGTTTCACAGCTCTGCCCAACCTCAGGCGCGTCAATGCCGTGAAGCCGGATGCGCACCATTCCGATGTCAAACGTATCACCATCCGAGATATCGATACTGCCCGAAATCTCGGCCCTTACGGGCGCAACCCCTTGCACAAGCGATAAAAAAAAAGTCCCCGCAAGGACGCCAAGCGAATATGTTTTCACGGATTTCACCGTCTCCGAACGCGTTCTGCGCAACAGTCTCGCTGCCATAAACTAACAAAATCCGAAGATTTCCAGCGCTCTGACAGGTCCTCACGGGAGCGTGCGACATGACATCTGGCCGCAACCCGTTTCGGTAGCTAAGGTCAGGGTAATGCCACGCATCCGGACGCCTCCCATGAAAACCCGTTACCTTTTCGCTACCATGCTGACCGTCATGACCACGCCGCTCGCGGCCCAGTCAATGGGACAAGGCGTGGACATTCCGCCTGCTGAATGGCTGGCGATGGCGGCGGGACGAACCCTGACCTATCGGCTGAACGGAGAATTCTGGGCGCTGGAGCATTATCACGAGGGCACGAACCGCGTGTCTCTGGAATTACGCTCGGGAGAGTGCGTTGAGGGCACGTGGGACTATCAGGAGCCGTGGTACTGTTTTCACTGGGAAATGATCGGAACCTCCTGCTTCCGACACGCCCTGACGCAACAGGGAGAGATCATCATAGAGCCTATGGCTGAGCCGGGGACGAACCCCAGCATTCAGCACATGACGGGGATCAGCAACGTGCCGCTAAGCTGCACGCCGCCATCGACAAGTTGAGCCTCGAACGGCTGGTGTACGGTCAGTTCGCCGCCGGAAAAATTGCCTTGTCGATCACCCCGTGAACGCCCCAGTTACCGTCCACGACCTGCGTGACCCCGAAATCCGCAGCTACGGACATCAGCGACACCGCCTCATCCTCATCCAGGCCCTTAACCGTCATCAGGAAACTGCGCATCTTGCGGAAGGCATCGCGCATGGCATTGTCGATTGAGGATTTTCCGTAAATGTCACTCTGGGCGTTCTCACCGAGTTCCGACAGGTAATTGGCATAGCTGAACCCGTGAACCACCCACTCGCCGTCCGTTTCCAGCAGCGGGTAGTCGAGACCCTCGACAATCGTTCCCTCGTGATCCTCCGCCTTGTGCAAAATGACCTGAACCAAACCGGTCAGCGAAGTCTCGATAGCTGTGCCCGCCAGTTCCGAATCGCCTTGAGCCGCATGGGGATCTCCCGCACTCAGCAATGCACCGGGCACCGCAACCGGATAGTACATCGTACCTCCCTTCCCGATCCGCCAGTTGTCAATATTGCCGCCGAAATATGATGGAGGCACGGAATCCACGGAATCCGCCTCCAGCGGAGCCAGACCCATCGTGCCAAAATGCATCCGTATTGGGATACGCACTCCGGGCAGCGCGGGCCGGGGCTCAACGCTGGCCGAATCCACCGGAACCCCAGGGTAATCGATCATCTCATGAACCACACCATACGGGTCGGTCTGCGGCGTCCACTGATACTTGTGTACGGCACTTGCCCAGTTGCGCTCGCCACTCGGATCGATCTCATAAATCGTGATAACCTCGCGCCCTTTCGGCTCCTCAACCTGATCGTTGTAGTGAAAGCCCCACCACGCCGCGGCATTTGAGCCAAAAGTCTTGCCCGCATATTCCGGGTTCCCCGACGGCCTTGGGTCCATGTCCAGAATGCGAACCTCAAGCACGTCACCAGGCTCAGCCCCACACACGTAGACCGGCCCGGTCAGAATATGCACGCCAAAGCCCTCACCGGCCCCGCGGCCGTGGATCGATGCATCCATTGGACCGGCACCACGGCGGTCCACACCCTTGGACTCGGCATCCCAGGCAAACACGCTTTCCGCCCCCGGATCGCCCTGCACCATTCGCGCGGCATCGTCATTCGCATGGTGGGTCAGCGTCTCCAAAGTTACATAGTCGCCGGAATGCGCGTAAACCTGCGGCTCACGGTCCTTGGAAAAATATCCCCAGTGAACCGTATCCGCGTTTGCCGGAATGTAATGGTGTACCGGTGTATCCGGAGCGGTCTCACAGGCCTCCTGCGCCGTCGCTGCACCCGCCATCAGTGACGCCGTCCCCGCGAGGACGGCCACACATCTACCAACCGAGATGGTGTGTTTTCGCAATTCGTTCATCTGATATCTTTCCCTGTCCGTTTTTCTGCAGGGAAAAGTGTGAACCGGCGGACTTACAAGTCACGCGTCCCGTGCCCGACAGGGGCGCAAAACAATCACAAACGACCGGTTTGACCAATTAAACAGCGTCAATGCCGCCGAAATACACAGAACTCTGTTAATGCAGTCAGTACAAAAAAAGGCACCGGCCAAGAGAGGCCAGCGCCATTTGTGTTCTGCAGATCCTGTCAGGAAATCAGTCGTCGCGGTGAACCCGCTCCTTACGCTCGTGACGCTCCTGAGCCTCGAGGCTCAGGGTCGCGATGGGACGCGCATCCAGACGCTTGAGCGAAATGGGTTCCCCGGTATCCTCACAGTACCCGTAGCTGCCCTCATCAAGGCGCCGCAGAGCCGCGTCAATCTTTGATACGACCTTGCGCTGACGGTCACGGGTACGAAGCTCAAGAGCCCGGTCCGTTTCCTCGCTGGCACGGTCCGCAACGTCGGGAATGTTCCGGGTGCCGTCCTGCATGTCTGTGATGGTGCCTTTGTTGGCATCCACAATTGAAGCCTTCCAGTCCAGAAGCTTTTGACGAAAATACTCCTGTTGGCGAGGGTTCATGAAGGGCTCATCTTCTGATGGTGTGTAGTCCACTTCTACCTTCAGTTCCACGTTCATTCAGTCTACCTCGAATTACTTGGTACCCGGCAATCGGTTAATCGGAGGTTAAAAATCCGCCGTCTCCCCAATGGCTGAATTGATGCGGTGAATATAAGGATTCGTGGCACTTGTCACCAACAACTTGATGCAACTTGCTTAACTTTCCCGTCCAGGTACTGTGTGCCGTCTGAATCGCAGAGACACCGGGAGACGGCATGAAATTCGATGGCAGCGCGGGCTATGTGGCATCTGACGACCTGAAGGTGGCGGTCAACGCGGCAATTGCCTTGGAACGCCCCCTTTTGGTGAAAGGCGAGCCCGGAACGGGCAAGACCGAACTGGCCCGCCAGATCGCCGGGTCCCTCGACCTGCCGATCCTCGAATGGAACATCAAATCCACCACCCGCGCCGTACAGGGGCTCTATGAGTACGACGCCGTAAGCCGTCTGCGCGACAGCCAGCTGGGTGATCCGAAAGTCGCGGACGTGCGCAACTACATCCGAAAGGGACCGGTCTGGCGGGCGTTCACGTCCGAGGGAAAAACCGTCCTGCTGATCGACGAGATCGACAAGGCCGATATCGAGTTTCCCAACGACCTGCTCCAGGAACTCGACCGGATGGAGTTCCACGTACATGAGACCGACGAGACCATCCGCGCCGAAAACCGCCCCATCGTGATCATCACATCCAACAACGAAAAGGAGTTGCCCGACGCCTTTCTGCGCCGCTGTTTCTTCCACTACATCCGCTTTCCCGAACCTGAGACCCTCGCGAAAATCGTCGAGGTACATTTCCCAGGCCTCAAACCCCGTCTCGTCAATGCCGCGCTCACCAGTTTCTTCGAGATCCGCGAGACACCGGGCCTTAAAAAGAAACCCTCCACCTCGGAGGCGCTCGACTGGATCAAACTGCTGGTGGCGGAGGATCTCGCCCCCGAGGACCTCAGGTCGGACCCGACAGGCGCCCTGCCCCGGCTGCATGGCGCGCTTCTCAAAAATGAACAGGACGTGCATCTTTTTGAACGTCTCGCATTTATGGCACGCGGAAAAAGATCCTGATGCGCGGGAACCATTTTCAACGTGACAAGTTTACATCACATCATTATTGTGCGGTGCAGCAAAAGATCGGAGTGCTAACGCATGGACTACTTCAAGGCGATGGAGGCGACCAATTCCTGGATGCGTCTCGGACTGCACTACACACAGATGAACATGGCCGCTGCGGAAGTGATCGCACACCGCGTTATGCGCATGAGCCGGGGCACGATGTCCGCATCCGAGGCAATGCAGATGGTCATGGAAAAGGGCAGTTCAATGGCGCTGGCCAGCGAAAAAGCCGCCATGGCGGCCGTCAAGGGCAGTTCGCCCGTGGAAATCGCAACGGCAGCCATCGGCCCGCTGCGCGCCGCCACCCGGTCCAACGCGAAGCGCCTGCGGGGCTGATTTCGGTCCGCACCAAATATTTACGTGCCCGCTGTATCCGTGGTTTAACCCGCTTGGGGTTGCCAACAGGGGGCTGTGAGACATGCTGAAACCACTGGTTGCACTCGTTGGCCTGCTCGCCCTTGCCGCCTGTACAGGGCCGAACCTGAGCACCCAGATTTCCAGCGTCCGCTTTGCCAACGGCGCAAAGCCGCAGGGCGTGGCGCGCTCCAATCGCGATCTGGCCGAGGATTTTCTGGAACTTACTTTCGGTCTCGAAAGCGGCGTGGAACTGGACGCCCTTCTCCGCTACGAAAAGCCGATTCGCATCTACCTTCGGGGTACCGGGCTTGCCGCCTACCGGCCCGATGTGGAGGCCCTGATTTCCCGTCTGAGGCAGGAAGCGGAACTCGACATAGCCGAGACCAACGACCCGGACGAGGCACAGATTTTCATTGAGGCCGTCCCGACGGGACAGATCAACCGCTTTTTCCCGGATGCCGCCTGCTTTATTCTGCCCGGCGACATCACCTGGCGACAGTTCCGACGGAGTAAGTCAGGTTCGGTCATGCGCTGGTCTGAACAGGAAACACTCGAAAGCGCAGTGGTCTTCCTTCCGCTCGACACCACCCCCCAGGACGTGCGCGACTGCATCAACGAGGAGATCACCCAGGCTCTCGGCCCGGCCAATGACCTCTACCGTCTGCCGGATTCCATCTGGAATGACGACAATTTCTATGGAGCGCCCACCCCGTTCGACATGCTGATCCTGCGTGCGCTCTACCAGCCCGAGCTCCAAAGCGGCATGACAAAGCAACAGGTCGCGGCACAGCTTGGCCCGATCCTGAACCGCATCAATCCGAAAGGCCGGAACGTCGCGCGCAAGCGCCGCGCCCCCGAATCCAACGAATGGGCCGACCAGATCGAAAGCGCCCTTTCCCAGACCGCGACACGTTCTGAGCGCCGCACCGGCGCCGCGCGGGCGGTCAACATCGCCGCCAACATGAACCCGGTCGACCACCGCCTTGGCGTCTCTAAACTCACCTCCGGTCGGCTGGGGCTCCGTGTCGACCTGACCGAAGCCGCACGGGATTTCTCCGACGCCTACGTTCTCTTCAAAAGCCAGTTCGGCCTCGATAACATCCGCACCGCACAGGCGGCCGTGCATGTGGCCGCCCTGGCCCTCGGCAACGAACAATACGACCTCGCCATAAAACTTGCGGACCGCCACATCCCGACGGCCCTCGAGCAGCAGAACGCGATTTTGGTCGCGGGCCTGCTCTCCATCAAGGCCGAGGCCCTTCTTTTGCAGGGAAACACAACCGAGGCACAGGAGACCCGTCTCGACAGTCTACGCTGGGCAAGGTACGGGTTTGGCGACAATGACGGTGCGCTCGCGAGGGAACAGGCCGCGCTGACCGCGTTCCTGTCAGCCGAAAACGGATGAGGTTCAGGTGTTAGTTCTTGCTGCCGCAATATTGGGTGCCCTGCTCGGATGGCGATATGCCACTAAACGCGGCGGGGACCGTCTCGACAAACTTCAGTACGCGACGGGCTTCGGGATCGCCTTCGTACTCGCGACCCTTGTGATCGGAACCCTCTACCTGAATCTGACCGCCGGCTGAGCCACAATGTTCATGCGCTTTTTCGATGGTATGCGGTCGGCTGGGATACCTGTATCCCTGCGCGAGTACCTGACCTTTCTGGAGGCGCTGGACCGCAACCTGGTCATCCATGATCCTGAAGGCTTCTACTATCTCGCCCGCGTGACAATGGTGAAGGACGAGAAGTTTCTCGACCGTTTCGACCGGGTTTTCTCCCACGTCTTTAAAGGCCTGTTTGACGAAACCGGCAACGGGAACGGCCCGGTGCCGGTGGAAATCCCCGAGGAGTGGCTGAGAAAACTCGCGGAAAAGCACCTCACTCCCGAGGAACGCGCCGAGATCGAAGCCCTGGGTGGTTTCGAAAAACTCATGGAGACCCTGGCCGAACGCCTCGCCGAACAGGAAGGACGCCACCAGGGCGGCAACAAATGGATTGGCACCGCCGGGACATCGCCCTTCGGTGCCTACGGCTACAACCCGGAGGGCGTGCGCATCGGCCAGAAGGAAACCCGCCACCGCCGCGCCGTAAAGGTCTGGGACAAACGCGAGTTTCGCAACCTCGACGACAGCGTCGAAATCGGCACACGAAACATCAAGGTCGCCCTGCGCCGGTTGCGCCGCTGGGCCAGGGATGGCGCGGCGGACGAACTGGACCTGAAGGCCACCATTCGCCACACCGCCGAACAGGGCTGGCTCGACGTGATCACCCGCCCCGAACGCCGCAACGCAGTCAAGGTCCTGTTGTTCTTCGACGTGGGCGGCTCGATGGACCCACATGTGCGCGTGGTCGAGGAACTCTTCTCAGCCGCCCGCACCGAATTCAGCCAGCTTGAGTATTTCTACTTCCACAACTGCCTCTACGAAGGCGTCTGGAAAGACAACCACCGTCGCTGGAACCAACAGATCTCCACCGAGGAAATCATGCGCACCTATGGCGGCGACTACCGCGTCATCATGGTGGGGGACGCTTCGATGTCGCCATACGAAATCGCCTATCCTGGCGGCGCCAACGAGCACTGGAACCCGGAATCCGGCGAAACCTGGCTGCGCCGCCTTCGCGACACATGGCCCGCCTCGATCTGGATCAATCCGCTGCCCGAAAACAGCTGGGGCTGGACGCAGTCCATCGATATGATCAGCCGGATTTTCGAGGGACGGATGTATCCGCTGACACTGACCGGTCTTGAGTCCGGCATAAAGGAACTGGCCAGATGAGCCCAATCCTCGCCGCCATGGCCCGCATCCAGGGGATGAGTACGGATACTTGGGAAAAGCACACCAACCCGCTCAGCGGCTGGACCCGTGCGCTGATCCTGCCACTGGTCAGCCTCGTTTTTTTCTACCGTGACGTCCTCGGCGATGCGACATGGGTCCTGTTTGGCGCGCTCGTCATCTGGACCTGGGTCAACCCGCGGGCATTCCCGAAGCCAAAAACCACCGACAACTGGATGTCGCGCGCCGTTATGGGCGAACGCATCTGGCTCAACCGCGGCAAGGTCCCGGTCCCCCAGCATTATTCCCGCGCCATCCCGGTCATTCTTGGCATTGCCGCCGCCGGTCTGCCGCTCTGGGGCGTCGGCCTCTGGCTCCAGTTTTTCTGGCCGACCATGTTCGGTCTCAGCCTGTGCATGCTCGCCAAATTCTGGTTTTTGGACCGTATGGTGTGGCTCTATGATGACATGAGCCACACGCACCCCATATACAGGGAATGGCTCTACTGACACAAAACCCATGCTGCAGCTGACTCCGATCCTCATCGCGGTCGCTTCGGCCCTTGTGATGTACCGCATCTCGGTGTGGCGCACGACCCGCGAACTGGGCGCGCGCTCCACCCGTTTGGTCGATCCCGGCCTGACCCGCACCTTCGACCGGCTGGCCGAAGCGCTCGACATCGTGCAACTTCCAGTCAACATCTACGAAATCGACCCGGTCAACGGCATGGCCGCCCCGGACGGCCAGATTTACCTGACCCGCGGCTTTTACAACCGCTACCGTGCCGGCGAAATTACCGCCGAGGAAATGGCCGGCGTCATTGCACACGAACTGGGCCACGTGGCCCTGGGCCACAGCCGCCGTCGCATGATAGACTTTGGCGGTCAGAACGCGGTCCGCGTCGTGCTCGCCTCGATCCTGGGGCGTTTCATTCCCGGCGTCGGCATTCTGATCGCCAATTTCCTCTCCGGTCTCCTGATGGCCCGCCTTTCCCGGCAGGACGAATATGAGGCCGACGCCTACGCCGCGGCACTCATGAGCAAGGCGGGCTTTGGCACAGCCCCACAGATCAGCCTTTTGCAAAAGATGGACAAACTGACAGGCATGGCCGGGCGTCCGCCCCTCTGGACCGCGAGCCACCCGCACACACCCGACCGCATTCAGGCTATTGAGGCCCTTGAGGCCAAATGGCACGGAAACGGCTGACCCTCCAATCGCGCCTTTTCTCTGCGTGGTTGCAGGGCTAAACCGGCTGTATGTCAGGAACATCCCTTTTCGACACGGGCCCTTTCGCCCCCTGTCCGCCCCGTTTCAACATGGCAGCCCACACGCTCGCCCGCGCGGAAACCGACCCCGACCGACCTGCTCTGGAGGTCCTGAATGCGCCGGGTGTGGTTGCGGAAACCTGGACCATCGGTGAGATGGAAACCGCCATCCGTGGCACCGCCACCGGCCTTTCGAAATTGGGAATCGTCAAAGGTGACCGCATTCTGCTGCGCCTGGGAAACTCATCCGCTTTCCCCATCGCTTTCTTTGCCGCCATAACGCTTGGAGCAATCCCCGTACCGGTGTCTTCACAATTGACGGAAACCGAAATTACGGGTTTGGCAGCAGATCTCGAACCAGCCCTGATCTGCCGCGACCCGGATCTTTCATTCCCGGACACCGTACCGTTTCCCGTCGGCACACTCCCTGAACTCATAGATCTCCGCAAGAATCCGCCCTCTACATACGCCGACACGGCAGCCCACGACCCGGCCTATATGGTCTATACGTCCGGCTCCGGCGGCAGCCCCAAAGGCGTCGTCCATGCCCAGCGGGCCGCATGGGCGCGACGCATGATGTGGGAAGGCTGGTATGGGCTCACACCATCCGACCGGGTCCTGCACGCAGGCGCTTTCAATTGGACCTACACGCTCGGGGCGGGCCTGACCGACCCCTGGGCCATCGGCGCGACAGCCCTGATCTATACGGGCAAACCCGACCGCCACATCTGGCCAGAACTGGCCCGCAATCACCACCCTACCATTTTTGCCGCCGTCCCGGGCGTCTACCGCCAAATGCTCGGTGGCAATCTCACAACCGGCTTCGCCTCCCTCCGACACGGTCTCAGCGCCGGAGAGGCCATGCCAGCGGCCGTCGCGGAGGCCTGGTCGGCAGCCACCGGCAAACCCATCTACGAGGCCCTGGGCATGTCGGAAGTCTCAACCTACATCTCCTTCTCACCCAGCCGGCCCCCGGTTCCAGGCCGCGCCGGCTATCCGCAACCCGGCCGCCGCATCGCGATCCTGGCGGATACCGGTACCGACCCCGTGCCAACCGGTGAAGATGGACTGCTCGCCGTGTCCTCACGCGATCCCGGCCTCATGCTGGAATACTGGCGCAGACCCGAAGACACCAAAGACGCGTTCCGCGGAGAGTGGTTTCTCACGGGCGACCGCGCCCGCATGGATGCGGACGGTGCCATCACCTATTTGGGCCGCGCCGACGATCTGATGAACGCGGGCGGCTTTCGCGTAAATCCCGCCGAGATCGAGGCGGTTCTACTGCAACACCCGAATATCGCGGAAGCAGCAGCTGCCGAGATCACGATCGGCCCAGGGAAATCCATCATCGCCGCTTTCGTCAGCCCGAAACACGGAAGCGTTAACGAAAAGGAAATATCAGACCTGTGCGCCGCCCGCCTCGCGCGCTACAAGTGTCCGAGAGCATTTCACGTTTTGCCGACGCTGCCACGTTCGGCCAACGGAAAGATATTGCGCAGGAAACTGAAGGAAGACTACGGGACAACATGACGCGACTCGAGATTATTTCCGACCCCATCTGCCCCTGGTGCTATATTGGCGTAACGCGGCTGATGAAGGCAATCGAGGCCCGTCCACATTACGAGTTCGCCCTCAACTGGCGTCCGTACCAGCTCAATCCCGGCATGCCGTTTGAGGGCATGGACCGCAAAAAATACCTGATTGACAAGTTCGGCGGCCAGGAAGGCGCGGTCCGGGTCTATTCCCAGATCGAGCAGGCCGCAAAGGATACCGGACTCAATATCGACTTTGGCAGCATCAAACGCACGCCCAACACGCTCAACGCATTGCGCCTCATTCACTGGGCCGCAGCCGAGAGGGTGCAGACCCCCGTGGCCATGTCCCTCTTCCGCGCCTATTTCCATGAAGGTCGCGACATTGGCGACAGCGATACCCTTGCGGATATCGCCGACTCCTGCGGAATGGACCGTGCCGTGATCCGAAAACTGCTCGATGGT
Source organism: Alphaproteobacteria bacterium (assembly GCA_030427145.1). Lineage (GTDB taxonomy): Bacteria > Pseudomonadota > Alphaproteobacteria > Rhodobacterales > Rhodobacteraceae > Amaricoccus > Amaricoccus tamworthensis. Next base: position 218,238 of record JAUHWT010000002.1, read on the forward strand.
GATGCGGACGCCCATGAGGTTCACAACGATTCTTTGGCGGCGCGCGACATGGGCGTTACCGGTGTCCCCACCTTTATCCTCGGTGGCAAATACGCGCTCTCCGGCGCGCAGCCGGTCGATACCTGGACCAAACTCATCGACGAACTGACCGCCGCCATCGCGGCAAGCTGACCTGGCGGGGCGAAAACTCTAACTCAGGACGCTTTCGACTTCTTCTGCACCGCTTCGCGACCGCCCTTGGCCTCCACGGCCAGGTCGCGCGCAATTGCAAAAGCCCCCTGAAGCCGGGCGCGTTCGTCACTCCAGTTACGCCGGATGACGATCTTGTTGTCCTTGACCTTGGCCAACCCCTTTTGGTCATTCATGAATTTCACCAGACCCTCGGGCCTTGCGAATTTGTCGTTGTGAAACTGAACCGTCGCGCCTTTCGGCCCGCCATCGAGTTTGGCAATGCCCGCGCGCTTGCACATGGCCTTGATCCGGACCACCTGCATCAGTGTTTCGACCTCTGACGGCAGCTTGCCAAACCGGTCGATCAACTCGGCGGCAAAGCCCTCCATCTCGACCTTCTTCTCAAGGTTCGAAAGCCTGCGGTAGAGCCCCAGCCGCACGTCGAGATCCGGCACGTAAGTATCGGGAATGAGGACCGGTACGCCCAGATTGATCTGCGGCGACCAGTCATCGGAATCCGTCATTTCAATCTCGCCGGCCTGCAGCTTGGCAATCGCCTCGTGCAGCATCTCCTGGTATAGTTCGAACCCGACCTCGCGGACCTGTCCCGACTGCTCCTCGCCGAGAATGTTGCCCGCACCACGGATGTCCAGATCCTGGCTCGCAAGGTTGAAACCCGCGCCAAGACTGTCCAGGCTTCCCATCACCCGAAGACGTTTGTCCGCCTGATCCGTCAGCTTTTTACGTGGCTCAGTCATCAGGAACGCATAGGCCCGCATCTTGCTGCGCCCAACACGTCCACGGATCTGGTAGAGCTGCGCCAAACCAAACATGTCGGCCCGCTCCACGATCAGAGTGTTCGCCGCCGGAATGTCCAGTCCGGACTCGATGATCGTTGTGGCCAGCAGAACATCGAATTTGCCGTCATAGAACGCATTAATACGCTCATCGAGTTCCCCGGACGCCATCTGCCCGTTGGCGACCACGTATTTCACCTCCGGCACGTGTTCCTTGAGGAACTGCTCCACGCCCGCGAGGTCGGAAATACGCGGCACAACATAGAATGACTGTCCGCCGCGGTAATGCTCCCGCAGAAGCGCCTCGCGCACCGTCAGCCCGTCGAACTCGCTCACATAAGTCCGCACCGCCAAACGGTCGACGGGCGGCGTCGCGATCAGGCTCAACTCTCGGACCCCGGACAGCGCCATCTGAAGCGTTCTCGGGATCGGTGTCGCGGTCAGGGTCAACACATGCACATCCGAGCGCAGCGTCTTCAGTCGCTCCTTGTGCTGCACGCCGAAATGCTGCTCCTCGTCAATGACAAGCAGGCCAAGGTTGTGGAATTTAATGGTCTTTGCCAGAAGCGCGTGTGTGCCGACCACGATATCAACCGACCCGTCGGCCAAGCCCTTGCGCGTCGCCGCAGCCTCTTTGGCGGATACAAACCGGCTTAGCTGCCGTACGGTAACCGGCAACCCGCGGAACCGTTCCGCGAACCCCTTGAAATGCTGCCGCGCCAGCAGCGTCGTGGGCGCAATCACGGCCACCTGGGAGCCGGACATCGCCGCCACGTAGGCGGCCCGCAGCGCCACCTCCGTCTTGCCAAAACCCACATCGCCGCAGACCAGCCGGTCCATCGGACGCCCGAACGCCATATCCTCCAAAACGTCCTCAATGGCATTAAGCTGGTCATCGGTTTCCGAATACGGGAAGCGCGAACAGAACTCCTCCCAGGAGTGGTTGTCCTCGGGCACCATCACTGGCCCCTTGCGCAGCTGCCTCTCAGCAGCAATCCGGATGAGCTTTTCAGCCATGTCCCGGATGCGCTGGCGCAGTTTGGCCTTCTTCGCCTGCCACGCGCCGCCACCCAACCGGTCCAGCAGCCCTTCCTCATGGCCATAGCGGCTCAGAAGCTCAATGTTCTCAACCGGCAGGAACAGTCTGTCGCCGCCCGCATATTCCAGCGCAATGCACTCATGCGGTGCACCCATGGCCGTGACGGTTTCCAGCCCACGGTAGCGACCGACGCCATGGTCCACATGGACGATCAGATCGCCCGGCGACAAGCCCGCCGCCTCGGTCAGGAAGTTCTCCGCCCGCCTGCGCCGTTTCGGGGCGCGAATTAATCGGTCACCCAGCACATCCTGCTCGGAAATGACCGTCAGCCCCTTCGCCTCGAACCCGTGTTCAAGAGACCAGACCGAAAGATAGAGCCCGCCGGACTCCATTTCGATGTCATTATATCCGCGGATATTTCTGGCGTCCGTAACATCGCTGTCCGCCAAAAGACCGGCCAGACGTTCCCGCGCGCCTTTGGAGTAGCTCGCGATGACCACGTTTCCGGATTTGCGCTTTGCTTTGACGTGATCGGCAAGCGCACCGAAGAGACTTATGCTTTCCTGCTGCCGCTCGGGCGCGAAATCCCGGCCGATCCGCGCGCCGAGGTCAATCATTCCCGGACCGGAATGCTTCGGCAACGGCGAAAGCTCATAGACCGGACGATCGGCGATCGCGGCCTGCCAGGCGTCACTGTCGAGGTAGAGCAGTTCCGGCGGCGACGGCTTGTACACACTGTCGAGGCGCGATTTCGCGTTCAGCGCCTCCATTCGCGCCTGATACTGATCCGTCAGCGCCGCCCACCTGGCGTCGTGAGCCGCTGGCAACTGATCGTCGAGAAGGACCGGAGCACCCGGAAGGTAGTCCGGCAGGGTTTCCAGATTTTCATGGAAGAACGGCAACCAGTGCTCATAGCCCTGATGTTTCCGGCCGGAACTGATTGCCTCGTATAGCGGATCGTCCTTGCCCGCCGCACCGAACCGCGACCGGTATTCCGTTCGAAATCGCTCCACCGCAGCGTCGTCGAGCACGACCTCGGAGACCGGCGCCAGTTCGATTCTGCCGAGGGTTTCCCGCGTGCGCTGGGTTTCCGGGTCGAAACTTCGCACGCTTTCCAGCACATCACCAAACAGATCGAGGCGCACCGGATAGTCCGATCCGGGCGGGAACAGGTCGATAATACCACCGCGCACGGCAAACTCGCCTGGTTCCGCAACCGTGGGGACCTGGGCATAGCCCATCCGGACCAGATAGGCGCGCAGGGCATCCGTATCGATCTGACGGTTAGCCTCGGCCACAAAACTCGACCCGCGCAGGACCTCCCGCGCGGGCACGCGCTGGGTCGCGGCATTGATTGTGGTCAGCAACACCGCCGGTCTGTCAAAACCATCTGCCAGCGCGGCGAGCGTCGACATGCGGGCGGCCGTGATATTGGCGTTCGGCGAAATACGGTCGTAAGGCAGACAGTCCCAGGCCGGAAACTCAAAGACGGGCAGTTGCGGCGCAAAAAACCGCAGCGAGGCCCGAAACGCGGCCAGGCGGGCATCGTCGCGCGCCACATGAATGACCGGCCCATCCGCCCGCGCGACGAGGTCCGCCATGTAATGTGCGTCAAATCCTTCGGGACAGCCGCCCGCGGCGACACGTCCAGGTTTCAGGGGCCGTGGAGAATTCATGCGCGCGGGTTAAACCAACTCCGCGCCGCGCACAACCTCAACGGTTCCTACCCGGGAAAGGAGGAATGCGTCGCGGCGGCAAAGACCAGAGCGAACAGCATGGACACAACGGCAACCACCTGATGCCAGAACCGTCGCCGCGCCAGTATTTTGATCAGGGTGGCCCCCCTGAAATCGCGCTCCTGAATGCTCAGGGACGTCTGGATGGTCGAATAACCAATCCCAGTCAGCGGAAAGAGCAACAGAAACGCGGCCGTTGCGACCTCAACCCGCCACATGAAGCCGAGCACGAACATGCCCGAAAGCATGAACCCCACAAACAGTGCAAACAACGTCCCGGCTGACCGATGAAGCGCCGTGATACGGCGGCTGTGAACATGGGCGAGGAAATCCACCTGTTTGCTCACTTCAGGGGAGCGCTTGGCCCGCAAAATCATGTCATAGGGCACACCGATGGTGCGGTGTGTCACCACGGTCCAGATCAGCACGGTCAAAACCCAGTACCACAGGTTGATGAATCCGGAAGAACCAAACACCTTCTGAAAACAACTCCTGATTTACGGGTATGGCGGGCGGGTCGAAGTGCGCGTACTGTTGGCCACGGGAGGACGCTCAGGTCAATACGCAAACAGTGTTAATTATCCGCCCCAATTTAAGGCGCCCTGGGGTCGTGGCACATGGGTCACGCGAAATATCATCTTGAGCAGGGACGTCCCGCCATGCCAAACCGATGCGACAGATCCGGAGGCCAGATGATACCCACACCAGCTCCCTTTCCCGCCAGCCGTCCGCGCAGGCTGCGCCGCACCCTCTGGATCCGGGACCTGGTGGCCGAAACCCGCCTGACGCCGGAAGACCTGATCTGGCCGGTATTCATCCGAGAGGGTGAGGGTGAACGCGAGCCGATCCCGTCCCTGCCCGGCGTTGTGCGACATTCCATCGACAGCGCGCTTGAGGCGATCAACGAAGCCGCGAACTTCGGCATACCCTGCGTCTCGCTGTTTCCCTATACGGAACCCTCCGACAAGAACGCCGAGGCCACCGAGGCCTGGAACCCCGATAACCTCGTCTGCCGCGCCACCCGGGCCATCAAGCACCACATCCCCGACATTGGTGTCATGGTCGACGTGGCACTCGATCCCTACAGTTCCGACGGCCATGACGGCATCGTCCGCGATGGTGTCATCGCCAATGATGAAAGCCTGATGGCGCTGGAGCGGATGTCTCTGGTTCTGGCGGAATCCGGTGCCGATATTCTGGGGCCGTCCGACATGATGGACGGCCGCATCGGTGTCATACGACGGGCGCTGGAACGAAACGACTTCCAGGACGTGACCATCATGAGTTACGCCGCAAAATACGCCTCCTCCTTTTATGGCCCGTTCCGCGACGCGGTGGGCGCATCCGGAGCGCTAAAAGGCGACAAAAAGACCTACCAGCTTGATCCGGCAAATGGCGATGAAGCCATGCGAGAGGTTGCGGCCGACCTGGCCGAGGGCGCCGACATGATCATGGTCAAGCCGGGTATGCCCTATCTCGACATCTGCACCCGCGTTAAAACCTCGTTTGGCGTGCCGACCTTCGCCTACCAGGTCTCGGGCGAGTACGCCATGATCCAGGCGGCGGCGAACAATGGCTGGATTGACGGGGACCGGGCCGCTCTCGAAAGCCTGATCGCCTTCAAACGGGCCGGTTGCGACGGCATCCTGACCTATTTCGCGCCAAAAATCGCCGAAATGATCGCGCGCGAGCCGTTATAGGTCGCAGGACGCGCCCAAAAGGCCTCAAACCCGTTGGCCCGGACATGCAAACTGTATTAACATTGCCGCAGGCCGGCGTTATGACCGGCGACTGAGGCTGAAAACAGTGATTTCCAAGGAGCAGTCCCATGACGAACTGGACACGTCGCGGGTTTATCGTTGCAGCGGGCGCCGGCCTGGCCGCGTGCACGTCAGACCCGAAAGTACCATCCAACCCCCGGGCCGAACTCGACCGCAAGGTCGATGCCGCCCTCTCTGAACTGTATCAGACCGTCCCCGGCGCGTCCGAACTGGCCTCGCGCGCGGAAGGTATTCTGGTCATTCCGTCGGTCAAAAAAGCCGGTTTCTTTGCCAGCGGAGCCTATGGCGAGGGCGCGTTGCTGATCGGACCGGCGAAAGTGGACTACTACTCGCTGAGTGCCGCCGGTCTCGGCTTCACATTTGGCGCATCGGAATACAGCCAGGCGCTGTTCTTCCTGACCAAACAGTCCCTCGAGGATTTCCGCGTCGCGGACGGCTGGAAACTCGGCGTCGATGCCGCCTATGCCGTGCCCCGGAACGGAGGCGCTGCCGCGGGGGTATCCTCCACGCAGATCAACCGCCCCATTCAGGAGGTCGTCTTCAGCCAGAAGGGACTCCTGGCCGACGCGAGCTTCGCGGGCGGAAAATACAGCCGGATCATTCGCTGATCCCCTCCACCTCTCTCGGGCCAACGGTGATACGGGTGATCCCATCCGCACCGGCCCGGGCAAGGTCGGCATCCAGAGACATTGGAATATACTCCGACCGCCGCCACAGCGCGGCGAGGTCGTCATAGTGTCGTGACATCAGATGACCGCTCTGGCCGGTCGAGATAATGAACACACTCGAATCCGGATCCGAGAAATCATAGACGGCGCGCAGGCCGGAGCCGTGAATGTTCAGATACGGCTCCTCTCCCCGCCCGGTGGACTGACCACGAAGCATCGTGTGGTTGCCACCCGGCGTGCTCTGCCGGATGTTCACGAGGTAACTCAGCAGCTTGTTGCGACCGAGGGTCTGGTTCGCGTGGACGGCCTGATGCGCGTCCCCCCAGCGCCAGCTCTCAAGCCGCGGTCCAAACCGGCTCGAAATTTCCACAAGCGCGTCATCGAGCGACCTGCGGGCGATCTCCGAGCAGGTCTCCCTGGCCGAGGTCTGGATGACATCGCACCACACGGCGGCACCATTCACGTTACGGAACACCCGCTCAATGAAGGCGGGGTCCGGTTGCGCCACAAGCTCCACACTTGAGCCAAGCTCATCGACCGTCAGGCGCCGCTGCAGCGCCCGGATCCAGGCGGAGTAAATCAGCGGCTCGGGATCATGTTCCGACATGTCACCGCTCCAGTTCGCCAGGCGTTCAAGCGCCAGGCTCCTCTGAGCCGCCACACTGTCCGGCGGCGCGGCGTCGCCGGAATACCAAAGATCCCGCGCGATCAGGGGCAAAAGCGTTCGGGCCGCCTCCGACACGGTATCCGTCTGTATCTCAATGAAGCTTTCAAGCGTGTGAATCTCGCGCGCGGCAAGCAGGCCACCGGCACGCGCGATACGAACCGTATCTCCCCAGTCAAAGCTCAGATGATCGGGAAACACCGCGTCGGTGATGCGGTTGTTCGTGTTGACCACAATGCCACTCGGCGGATCGACCACCCAGGGATTACGCGCGAAGGGCCGCATGCCCTCCCAGTTATTCACGGAAAGCCAGCCCAGCGACGGGATGCGCCCCTTGCTTGTGCTGGCGGCGTTTCGCTTGGGCGCCGCTCCGGCCATTTGCAGCGCCACAGAGTTCTGGTCCGCCATCGTGACCATCTGCGACGGCGCCAGAAGATCCTCCGCCGCCTCGCGACCCTCGCGGATGGAACGCGCCCGCATCAGGTTGATGGAGGCCGCAACGGAGCGGTCCTCGCCGGTCAGGGCAGTCCAGGCCAGGCTCGCCACGTGGCCCGGCGGGGTGATGTGGGATTCATTGAAATGATCGCCCGTCAGAACCGGCCGTCCGTTGCGGGTGTATTTGAGCAGCACGGTTTCCTGTTCCTGCTCGCCGTCACTGCCGGGGCTGCCGATTTTGACGATGGCACTGCGCACCGCAAAATCGCGGTAGCCGGAGGGGGTCAGATACTGGTCGGGATTATCCGGGTTCAGTTTCTCGATATAGACGTCCTGGTCATCCAGATAGCTGGATGTCAGCCCCCAACCGAGGCTTTTATTACGACCGATCAGGATGGACGGAATGCCCGGAATGGTCCCGCCCATGACCGGCCCCTCCTGCAGATCCATGCGCGCCAGATACCAGATCGACGGAGCTGTCAGCATCAGATGAGGGTCGGTGGCGAGCAGGGTTCCCTGCCCCGCGGTCCGGGCTTTCGAGGCCGCAAACGCGTTGGATGCACCGGCCATTCCCACGCTACGAATGGGGCTGAGCGGATGGGGGTCGTTCACATCAAGGGATGCATATTCCGTACCTTCAAACAGGGCTGCAAGCTGCGGCAGTCCCATCACCGGCGCGTTTGTGGCCTCCGGCAGGATATCATCGACGCGTTCTTCCTTAAGTTGCAGCGACAGCCGCCCGCGCAGGATCTCACGCGACGCATGATCCGTCAGCTGCAGAGCCATCAGCTTTTGCAATGCAAGCGAATCCGCCGGGATCCAGGGGGCAATGGAGGCGTCGAACCAGAAAAGCTCCGGGGCGCCACGACCCAGTGCCTCCTTTTGGATGATGCGAAGCCAGGCATTTACGCCGTCGGCATAGGCCTCCAGGGCCGCCACCGTTTCCTCATCCTGAAAACGCACGGCATTTCGGGAATGGCCATACAGGTCAAGCGACCGCATGAGCACATCAATTTCAAAGGTGTCGCGTCCAAACACCTCCGACAGACGCCCCTGCGCCGTGCGCCGCATCACCACCATCTGCCACAGTCGGTCCTGGGCATGGGCCAGACCAAGGCCAAAAAACGCGTCATGGTCATTTTTGGCCAGGATATGCGGGATCGCATGCCGGTCACGGACGATCTCAAAATCCTCCTGCGGCCCGGACAGGACCAGATCGCGGTTGTAATCGGGAAGCGACTGGGAAAGCAGATAATGGATCAGGATCGCCGCAGCCAGAAGTACCATCGCCAACACGGCGAATATCCACATGACCAACCGAAACAGAAACGCCATCTACCCGCAGCCCCTTCTCTGGCGACTTGACGCTGCACCGATAGCAGGCCATGTGAACCGGTACAACGAAACACGAAGTGGTAAATGGGGAATAAAATGGCGCGTGTTGCTTTCATCGGACTTGGGGTCATGGGATATCCAATGGCGGGACACCTGGCCGCGAAAGGTCACGAGGTCCGGGTGTACAACCGAACCACCGCAAAAGCCGAAGCCTGGGTCGCCGAACATGGCGGATCTTTCGGCAAAACCCCAAAAGAGGCCGCTGAAGGCGCGGAGATCGTGTTCTGCTGCGTCGGCAATGATGACGACCTGCGCTCGGTCACGACCGGTACCAACGGTGCCTTCGAGGTGCTTGGCCCGGGTATCACCTTCGTGGACCACACCACGGCCTCGGCCGAGGTTGCCCGGGAACTGGCCGCCGCCGCGACTGAAAAAGGTGCAGGTTTCATCGACGCACCCGTTTCCGGCGGTCAGGCCGGTGCGGAAAATGGCGTTCTGACCGTGATGTGCGGCGGCGATGCCGAGACCTATGGCAAAGTTGAGGACGTCATCAACTGCTACGCCCGCTCCTGCCGCCTGATGGGCGAGACCGGCGCCGGTCAGCTGACGAAAATGGTCAACCAGATCTGCATCGCGGGCCTCGTACAGGGCCTGTCCGAAGGGCTCCACTTCGCCCAGAAAGCCGGTCTCGACGGTGAGGCGGTTGTCGATGTGATCTCAAAAGGCGCCGCAGGCTCCTGGCAGATGGAAAACCGGGGCAAAACCATGCTCGCGGACAAGTTTGAATTTGGCTTCGCCGTCGACTGGATGCGCAAGGACCTCGGCATCTGCCTCTCGGAGGCCAACAACAACGGAGCCTCCCTGCCCGTCACGGCACTGGTGGACCAGTTCTACAACGACGTTCAGAAAATGGGCGGCGGTCGCTGGGACACCTCCAGCCTGCTGCGCCGTCTGAAATGAGCGGTATGACCTTTTCCCGCGACCTGAAAATCGCACCCTCGATCCTGTCTGCCGATTTCGCCCGTTTGGGCGAGGAAATTCACGACATCGAGGATCAGGGCTGCGACTGGGTGCATGTGGACGTCATGGACGGGCATTTCGTGCCCAACCTCACCATCGGCCCCAATGTGGTCGCCGCGATCCGGTCCCATGTCAAAACGGTCATGGACGTGCATCTGATGATCGAGCCCGCCGATCCGTATCTGGAGGCCTTCGCCAAGGCCGGCTCCGACATTATCACCATTCATGCCGAGGCCGGGCCGCATCTGGACCGGTCGCTGTCAAGCATTCGCGACCTTGGGTGCAAGGCCGGTGTCTCCCTGACACCATCCACCCCACCCGAAGCGATCGAATATGTCATCGACCGCTGTGACCTCATCCTTGTGATGACCGTCAACCCGGGCTTTGGCGGCCAGTCATTTCTGCACTCCCAACTCCCAAAAATACGCAAACTGCGGGAGATGATTGGGGACCGGGACATCTGGTTGGAAATCGACGGTGGCGTAACACCCCAGACCGCACCGCTTTGCATCGAAGCCGGAGCCGACGCATTGGTCGCCGGATCGGCAGTCTTCAAGGGTGGCACACCCGCCGATTACGGCAAAAACATGAAAGCGATCCGCGAAGCGTGTCGCTAAAAATCTGTGACCGGTTCATGCCTCTCGGGTGAACCGGCCCCCCCGGCTTCCACGAAGCCACCATTCCGAACCGACCGGTACGCTTTAACCTTTCCGTAAGCTTCGCCACATACCTCTTTTGCGCAACAGGACACCCCTTCGTGAAAAGGCAAATCAAGGTTACAGCATCGCTTCCGGCAGGTGAGCCTCCGTGCGGTCCGCACGCGATATCACCGTCAGGCATGTAAAACCGCGACGGTCTTTCCCGGTTCAGGTCTCCTGATTTCCGTCGGCGGCGCTTCCGCTCCGTCCGGCAACTGACACTCCGGATCGGGAGCGGAATGGACGTATGAAGGCCGCCGGACGAAAAACCCTTTACAACACTAAAATCCACGATCCCGCGCCGCTCGACAGCGACGAGGAAATCCGCCGTCTCAAGGAGCGCATAGAGATACTGGAATCCGTGGTCGAAAATTTTCCAGGCGGCATCTCGGTCTTCGACAGCAGCCTTCAGATGGTTCTGTGCAATGCGCAGCAGGTCGACATGCTCGACTATCCCGAAGCGCTTGTAACCGGCGGCCTGCCCAAAATGGAACAACTGTTTCGGTTCAACGCCAGCCGCGGCGAATACGGACCCGGCGACGTTGAGACCATCGTCAAGGAGCGCATGGAGCTTGTCGAGAAACAGATCTCACACCGGTACGACCGTCAGCGCCCCAATGGAACCGTGCTGGAAATTCAGGGCGAACCACTGCGGGGCGGTGGTTTTCTGACGGCCTATTTCGATGTCACAGACATCCGCAGAAATCAGGACATGGTCGCGCATATGGCGCTTCATGATCCCCTGACCGGCCTTCCGAACCGGACCAAATTCAGCGACCGGCTGGAGGCCGCCGTAGCGCTCGCGGCCCGCGGGGTTGGAATGGCCGCACATTTCCTCGATCTGGACAGGTTCAAGCTCATAAATGACGGCCTGGGGCATCAGGCCGGTGATCATTTGCTGAAACTCGTGGCCGAGCGGCTGCAGACGGCGGTCCGCGACTGCGACACTGTTGCCCGGATTGGCGGGGATGAATTCGCCATCGTGCAGACGCAGGTCAAAACCCCTGAGGATGCGGAGGTCCTTGCAAGGCGGATACTAGACCGAATTTCCGAACCCTACCGCATTGGAGACGACGTCGTGACGATCGGATGCAGCATCGGCATCGCGATTGCCCCCCAACACGGCACCAAACCGGACAAGCTGATTTCACGGGCCGATACGGCCCTCTACCGCTCCAAGGATGGCGGGCGAAACCGCTTCACTTTCTTCCATAACGAGGATGAAACCTGGGATGCGGCCTCCTGAGCTTTGAAAATCTGACGCCGTAAAAGGCTGTACGGACAAAATCTGCCGTTTAATCTGCATCAAAATCACGGTTCCCGCCCAAATTAAAGGCGGAATGTCCCCCGAGGTTGACACCCCTCGTAATCCTGCACAGAAGGTCCGCCTGAAGCGGGCCTTGGCCCGCGCATGTCCGGCCGAACCGCCGGCACCCCCCAATACCGGCGACATCCATCCGACGAGAGGCAGGCATCATGAACCTACACGATCTGAAACACCAATGGTTCGGCAACGTGCGTGCCGACATACTGGCCGGGATCGTGGTCGCCCTGGCTCTGATCCCTGAGGCCATCGCATTTGCCATCATCGCCGGCGTGGACCCGAAAGTCGCGCTCTATGCGTCATTCTCCATCGCCGTTCTGATCGCATTTACCGGCGGTCGCCCCGGCATGGTGTCAGCCGCCACGGCCGCCACGGCGGTGCTTATGACCACCCTCGTCCGGGATCATGGCCTGCAATACCTGCTGGCCGCAACCGTGCTGGCCGGGCTTTTGCAGATCGTCGCCGGATTCATCGGGCTGGCTCAGGTCATGCGGTTTGTCTCACGCTCCGTGATGACCGGATTCGTTAACGCGCTGGCAATTCTCATTTTTATGGCACAACTGCCCGAGCTGACCAATGTGCCGATGCTGACCTATGTGCTGGTCGCCGCTGGTCTGGGCATCATTTACGGCGCTCCTTACGTGACCAAAGCGGTGCCCTCGCCGCTTCTCTGCATTATCATCCTTACGATCGTCAGCCTGGTTTTCGGGTTCGATGTCCGGACCGTGGAGGATCTTGGGGAGCTTCCGGACACCCTGCCGATTTTCCTGATCCCCGACATCCCGCTCACGTTTGAGACGCTTCAGATCATCTTCCCCTATTCGATCGGTGTGGCCGCCGTGGGTCTGCTGGAAAGCCTCATGACCGCGCAGATCGTGGACGAGTTGACCGACACCACCTCCGACAAAAACCGCGAATGTGTGGGCCAGGGCGTCTCCAATACCGTCACCGGGTTCCTGGGCGGAATGGCGGGCTGTGCCATGATCGGTCAGTCCATCATCAACGTGAAATCCGGCGGTCGCGGGCGTCTGTCCACCTTCACCGCGGGTGTGGGTCTTCTGTTCATGATCCTGGTTCTCAACGACTGGGTCAGCAAAATTCCCATGGCCGCGCTCGTCGCCATCATGATCATGGTCAGCATCGGTACCTTCAGCTGGTCCTCCATCAAGAACCTGCGCGATCATCCGCGGTCTTCCTCCATCGTTATGCTGACTACCGTGGTTTTGGTGGTCTTCACCCACAACCTCGCCATTGGCGTTCTGGCGGGTGTTCTGCTCTCGGGCATTTTCTTTGCCGGCAAGATCGCACAGATCTTCAAGGTCACGTCCCAGGCCTCCGCGGACGGACGTGAACGGCACTACAGGGTCACGGGCCAGCTTTTCTTCGCCAGCGCGGACGCGTTCTCGAGTTCCTTTGACTTCAAGGAGGTGCTTGACCGCGTGAAAATCGACGTCAGCCAGGCCCATATCTGGGATATTTCATCGGTTGCGGCCGTGGACATGGTTGTGCTCAAATTCCGCCGGGAAGGCACCGAGGTCGAACTTGTGGGCATGAACGAGGCGTCCGAGACAATCGTGGACAAACTCGGCGTCCACGACAAACCCGGCGCCATGGAAGACCTGCTCGGTCACTAGGGGGAAATACCAATGAAAATCATGACATTTGTCGACGGCTCCTCCTATTCGGCGAGCGTCTGCGACCACACCATCTGGGCCGCCAAACGCATGGAGCTCCCGGTAGAGATCTACCACGTAATCGGCCGTCGCGAGCCGTCGAGCATCCCTGCGGACCTCAGCGGCAGCCTCAATCTTGGCGCGCGCAGTGATCTGCTGGAAAAACTCGCCGCCTCCGATGCGGAGCGGGCCAAGCTCACTCACGCGCGCGGTCGTCTGATCCTTGAAACCGCCAGTGAACGGATGCGTGCCGCCGGAATTGAGCGGATCGATGAGCGCCTGCGCAACGAGGACATCGTCCAGACCATTACCCGGTTCGAGGAGGAAAGCCGCGCGATTGTGGTCGGCAAACGCGGCGAGGCCTCATCCCAGGCGCATGACCATATTGGCTCCAACCTGGAACGCATCCTGCGCGTCGCCACCCGCCCCGTGCTGATCGCCAACCGCGCCTTTCAGCCGATTGAGCGCTACCTCATCGCCTTCGACGGCAGCCGCAGTGTGATGAACTCGGTTGAGCGCATCTCCACGGGTACCCTGCTTAAGGGCCTCCACTGCCGCCTGCTGCATGTCGGATCGGAAACACCGGCGATGCGGGAGAAGATGGAGGGCGCACGGGCTCTGCTCCTGAAAAACGCTTCCGATGTCACCATCGAATTCCGTCAGGGCGATCCCGAGAAGACCATCGCGGAGGCCGTAGAGGGCGGTGGTGCGGACCTTCTGGTGATTGGCGCATACGGCCACCGCCGTCTCCGCCGCCTGTTCCTCGGCTCCACATCGGCCACCATGGCGCATATGTGCAAGGTACCGGTGATGATCTTCCGCTAGGGCGCGGAAGATCGAAGGCTAAAGTTTCAGGAAAACAGTTCGTGGCAGGTCTCAAGCGCCGCCACGAGCGTATCCACCTCCGCACGGGTATTGTAGAGCCCGAACGATGCCCGACAGGTCGCGGGCACACCCAGATGCTCCATCAAAGGCTGAGCGCAGTGATGCCCGGCCCGCACCGCAACACCCTTGCGGTCCACGACGGTTGAAATGTCATGGGCATGAGCCGGACCCTGAAGCGTGAACGAGAAAATCGCGCCCTTGTCCGGCGCCGTTCCCTGCACGTTCAGCCAGTTCAATCCACTTAGACGGCTCTCGGCATACTGGCGAATGTCCTGCTCATGGGCCGCAATATTCTGCATGCCCAGCCCGCTCATGTAATCAAGAGCCGCGCCCAGACCGATGGCCTGAACAATACCGGGGGTGCCCGCCTCAAACATCATCGGCGGATCATTGTAGGTGATGGCATCACGCCCCACGTCACGGATCATGTCGCCGCCGCCCATGAACGGCCGCATTTCCTTATAACGCTCACGCCGCACGTAGATGGCCCCCGACGCAGTGGGGCCATAGAGCTTGTGGCCTGTTATGGCATAGAAATCACAACCCAGATCGGCCACGTTGACCGGCATGTGAACCACGGCCTGCGACCCGTCCACCAGTACCGCCACACCTTTTTCGCGGGCCGCATCACAGATCGTTTTGATGTCCACGACCGTTCCCAGAACGTTCGACATGTGCGTAATCGCAATCAGTTTGGTGCGCGGTGTGATCGCATCAATCACCACCTGTGGATCAAGCGAGCCATCCGCGGCCGTTTCAACCCAGTTCAGAACCACGCCCTGACGTTCCCGCAGGAAGTTCCACGGCACAATATTCGCGTGATGCTCCATCACTGACAGCAGGATCTCGTCGCCCGCCTCAAACTGCGGCGCGGCCCAGGACTGCGCCACCATGTTGATACCCGCGGTCGAGCCGGTGTTGAGGACGATCTCCTCCTCATGGGCCGCCCCGATGAACTTCTGGATTTTGCCCCGTACGGCCTCATACTTTTCCGTCGCGAGGTTGGAGAGGTGATGCAGCCCGCGATGCACGTTGGCGTATTCATTCGAATAGGCCTCCGTCACCGCGTCGATCACCGCCTGCGGCTTCTGCGCCGACGCACCGTTGTCGAGATACACCAGCGGCTTGCCATGCACCTCCCGCGACAGGATCGGAAAGTCATTCCGAATGGCCTCTACATCATACATCGCCTACTCCCTGCGGCACCATTCCCAGTCCGCTCAGAACCGAAATCAGGCCGAATGTCATAACCATCGCGGTCAGAAACACCAGTACGGCAACCGCAAAAATATTCTTGAACCCGTGCAGTTCCGCAATGAACACTGTCATCGCCCAGATCACCCAGTTGAACAGCAGGAACGACACCAGCAGCGCCAACGGCGGCAGCAGCCAGACAACGACCGACTGCACCAGCTGCAACAGGATCATCACCGTATTGATCCAGACAATCGTGGTGAATGCGCCCTTCAGGGTCCCGTGCCCACCGCACAGCCGCCCAACCCCGGTGATCAACGCCGCAATCATCACCAGGTTAATCAGCTGCGTGACAACGATCAGAACCGGCATCCCGCCAAAAAACAGGATCAGCGGATCACCCGCCCCGGGCATCAGCAGCGCGCCAATCCAGGTTATCACCGCTCCGAGACAGGAAACCGCAACCGCCGCCTCAAGCAGAATTGAGATCGGCAGATCCCAGGTCACCACCTGCCGCGCCGCGTCACGCGGACGGAATATGCTCAGCCGAAACAGCCCGGCCCAATCAATATCGTCACCACCGTCTTTATGTTCTGAAACCATCACGCCACCCGATCACAACATCCAGCGCAGCGAAACCGGCAGGACAAACAGCAAGACGCCCAACGGCACCAGCATCCCAACCGGACTCCGCAGGCTTTCCACCACCGCAAAGTTCACCGACAGCCACCAGATCCACAACAGAACGGCCGCAATCCCCAGCACATCGCGCACGGCACCCGCCGCTGCCGGAGCACCGTAGTCCAGCGCAGCACCGATCAGCGACACCGGGATCGTCAGAACCGCAACCTGCAACAGCGACCAGAAGAGCGCCGTCCGCGCCCCCAGCCACGACCCCGTGCCGCCCACGGCTCTGGCCACCAGATGTAGAACCGGCGCCACCGCATAGAACATCAGCGGCGCCACGAACATCATGCCAAAAAAGAACGCCGTTACGGAGATCGTGTTGGCGTCCGGATCATCAATCGCCGGGGACACCCGGAGAGCATTCGGCGTGCTGGCCACGAAAAACAGCAGACAGGCCAGCATCAGATAGATCAGGGCCCTCGCTTCCGAGAGTCCGCCTTCCACCAGCCGGGTCATCACGACCTTTGGTTTGCGCCAGGAGGTCGCAATGGTCCCAAACAAGCTGGTGGACATGGGATCAGGCCCGTCTGCGGGCCAGCCAGCCGGCCAGGCGGTCGCGGATCTCATCCGCCAGAACGTCATCCTCAATCTCGACAATTGCCTCATCGAGGAAGGCCAGAACCAGCAGTTCCTCCGCAGCCGCCCGCGAAATCCCGCGCGACCTCAGATAGAACAGCGACGTCTCATCCACCGCACCACAGGTCGACCCGTGGGAGCAGACAACGTCATCCGCGTAGATTTCAAGCTCAGGCTTAGCAAGGAAGTTGCTGTCGTCATCCAGCAGCAGCCCCTGGCTGATCTGGTAGCCATCGGTTTTCTGCGCGCCTTCCTTCACAAGGATCTTGCCCTGGAACACGCCCGTGGCCCCGCTGCGCAGCACCTTCTTGAAAACCTGACGGCTCTCGCAGTTCAGCCCGTCATGGGTGATGAACACCGTGTCGTCATGGTGAAAGTCATCATCCCCGGCACATGCTCCGGCCACGTGGGCCACGGCGTTGTCACCGGTAAACTCAAGCACGCATTCGTTACGGGTCATCCGGCCATTCACGGACAGGGTGAAGGACTTGAAAGTGCTTTCCTCACCCAGACGCGCAAACAGCCCGGTTACGGCCTGACGCTCATGGTCCCGACCCTGCGCCCGCACGTGATGCAGGCTGGCGGTCGGTGCCACCTCAATCTCCATCACATTGTTGAACCGCGCGGCAGCCGGACCGGCCTCCAGGATCGTGGCCTCGGCACCGGCCTCAACCTTCACCAGATGGCGGATTTGCGCATCGGAGGATGGCGAACGGTGGAGGTAGCGCAACGAGATCGGCTTCGCGACCTTGCCCGTCACGCGGATCACCACACCATCAGTCGCCCGGGCCGTATTCAGCACCGCAAGCGGCCTTGCGACGGGGGTCTGCCCATTACCCTCAAGCACGCCAAACAGATCACGCGCCCAATGGATGTCGAGCTTCAGGACATCCTCGAGACGTTCAATCTCAACATTCTCCAGCGAGAAATCATCAGAGAGCTCGGCCGAGAACTCACCATCCACAAACACGATCTTCAGGCTGTCCAGCACGTCAAAGACCGGCGCCTCATCGGTATCCAGAACCGCAGCCTCACGGGCCGGCAGGACCGTGAGACCGGTGGGATCGGTGTATTTCCAGTACTCGTCGCGACGCACGGGCACGCCCTGCTGACGGAAGCGCTCGACGGCCCTGCGCCGGGCTTCCCGGGCCCAGGACGCCTCACCGGAAGGTTCAGGGAATGCGGACAGAAATGCTTCCGCCCCATCCGTTTTCACTGCAGGAGCCGCCATTTACGCCACCGATTTCAGAATGTCGGCATAGCCGTTGTTTTCAACTTCCAGCGCCAGTTCCGGGCCACCGGACTGCACGATGCGACCGTTCGCCATGATGTGCACAACATCGGGTTTGATGTGGTCGAGCAGACGCTGGTAGTGGGTAATCACAAGGAAGGACCGGTCCTCGGCCCGCAGAGCGTTCACACCCTGGGCCACCAGCTTCATTGCGTCCACGTCGAGCCCCGAATCCGTCTCATCGAGAATGCACATTTTCGGCTCAAGAACGGCCATCTGCAAAATCTCGTTACGCTTCTTCTCACCGCCGGAGAAGCCCACGTTGACAGGACGCTTGAGCATTTCCGCGTCGATGTCGAGCTCCTTTGCCCGCTCACGGATCAGACGCAGGAACTCGGCCGCGCTGAGTTCCGCCTCGCCCCGTGCCTTGCGCTGCGCGTTAGCCGCGGTACGCAGAAAGGTCATGTTGCCAACGCCGGGGATCTCAACCGGATACTGGAACGCGAGGAACAGACCGGCCGCGGCACGCTCTTCCGGCTCCAGATCGAGAAGATCCTCACCCTCAAGCGACGCCTCGCCATCGGTGACCTCATAGCCCTCGCGGCCAGAGAGAACATAGGACAGGGTGGATTTGCCCGATCCGTTCGGACCCATGATCGCGTGAACCGTTCCCGGCTCGACCTTCAGATCGACGCCTTTCAGGATCTGCTTGTCCTCTTCCTCAAGTTTCACATGCAGGTTTTTGATTTCCAACATTTTCGTATCCGTTCTTCCCGCCCGGGCAGTCTCCCTGGGCCAAATTTCAGTTCAGTCGATGGTCACGGCCGTTCCGGAGGCCGACACCATCAGCATGTTGTTGATGACCTCGTAGTCGAGATCGACGCCGACCACGGCATTCCCACCGAGATCCGCAGCGTGCTGTTCCATTTCCGCAAGCGCGGTCGCCCGCGCCTTCGCCAGACTTTCCTCATAGGCGCCGGAGCGGCCCCCGATGATGTCGGTGATCCCCGCGAAAATGTCCCGAAAGACATTGGCTCCGAGGATCGCCTCACCCACGACAATGCCGTGATACTGGGTAATCGAATGCCCCTCGACCGTGGGTGTCGTGGTCGAGATCATCTGCTTTTTCCATTCCCAGGGTGCCATAAATTCAGTTCGTCAACCCACCGAGCCTTCGAGCGAAATCGCCACAAGCTGCTGGGCTTCCATGGCAAATTCCATCGGCAGGGCCTGAAGCACCTCGCGGCAGAACCCGTTGACGACAAGAGCCACGGCCTCCTCCTCGTCCATGCCCCGCGACCGGCAATAGAACAGCTGGTCGTCATCCACTTTCGAGGTGGTCGCCTCATGCTCGACCCGCGACGAGTTGTTGCGGCATTCGATATACGGCACCGTATGCGCCCCACATTTATCGCCGATCAGCAGGCTGTCACACTGGGTGTAGTTACGGCTGTTCTGTGCCTTTGGATGCATCGACACGAGCCCACGATAGGTGTTCTGAGCCACACCGGCCGAGATACCCTTGGACACGATGCGCGACCGGGTGTTTTTACCCAGATGCACCATTTTCGTGCCGGTATCGGCCTGCTGGTGGTTGTTCGCAATCGCGATAGAATAAAACTCGCCCTGGCTCTCATTGCCGCGCAGGATGCAGGACGGGTATTTCCAGGTCACGGCAGAGCCGGTCTCAACCTGTGTCCACATCACCTTCGCCCGGTCACCACGGCAGTCAGCGCGCTTCGTCACGAAGTTGTAGATGCCGCCCTTGCCGTTTTCGTCGCCCGGATACCAGTTCTGGACCGTGGAGTATTTGACCTCCGCGTCCTCCTGAACCACGATCTCAACCACGGCGGCGTGAAGCTGGTTCTCGTCCCGCTTCGGTGCAGTACAGCCCTCAAGATAGCTCACATATGAGCCTTTTTCAGCGACGATCAGCGTCCGTTCAAACTGGCCCGTGTTCTCCGCGTTGATCCGGAAATAGGTGCTCAGTTCCATCGGGCATCGCACGCCCTCGGGCACGTACACGAACGATCCGTCCGAGAACACAGCCGAGTTCAGGGTCGCATAGAAATTGTCACTCGCCGGAACCACCGAGCCAAGATACTTCTTCACCAGTTCCGGATGGTCCCGCACAGCCTCGGAGAACGAACAGAAAATCACACCAGCCTTGGCCAGTTCCTCCTTGAAGGTCGTGCCAACAGACACACTGTCAAATACAGCGTCCACGGCAACCTTGCGGTCGTCGGACACGTCTTCCGCGCCCTCAACTCCGGCCAGAACCATCTGTTCCTTCAGCGGGATACCCAGTTTCTCATAGGTCCGCAGAAGCTCCGGATCGACCTCATCGAGCGATTTCGGCCTGTTTTCCATGCTCTTGGGACGCGCGTAGTAATACTGGTCCTGAAAATCTATTTCCGGGTAGTCCACCATTGCCCAGGAGGGTTCCTCAAGGTTCTGCCAGCGTTTAAAAGCCGCGACCCGCCATTCCGTGAGCCATTCCGGCTCATCGTTCTTGGCGGAGATCATCCGCACGATTTCCTCGTTCAGACCCTTGGGGGCGTATTCCGTCTCGATGTCGGACGAAAACCCATATTTGTAACGCTCGCCTACCGAACGAACGGTATCGACCGTCTCCTGATCGACACCTTCGCGTGCCGTGGCGTTGTCGCCTGCTGCCAGTAATTCACTCATGTCACATCCTGCCCTTATGCGGCCCGCTGACGGCGCCGCAGATAATGCCTTGTCCAGGCATCGGAAAATTTCAAAACGTCCTCGCGGGACGTATCCGGACCAATGGATACCCGGATGGCGCTGGAGGCCTCCGTGGCGGAGTATCCCAGTGTCTCCAAAACCCGGCTGGTCCGCACCTTGCCGCTGGAACAGGCCGAACCGGCGGAAACGGCAAATCCTGCCAAATCCATCTGCATGACCTGGGTTTCACCCTTCCAGCCCGACATAATAACGCAGGACGTATTGGGCAACCGGGGCCCTTCCCGTCCAACGATTACAGCGTCATCCGCGACCGAAGTCACGGCGTCCTCAAAAAGGTCACGGATTTCCGCGACCGCCTCCCACACACCGTCGTTCACGTCCCGAATGGCCGCTTCACAGGCCGCACCAAACCCGGCAATCCCGATGATGTTCTCCGTTCCGGCCCTGCGACCGGATTCCTGGCCGCCCCCGCGAATACGGGCGCACACGTCCACTCCCGATTTCAGCAGCAGCGCCCCAATTCCCTTCGGTCCACCCAGCTTGTGCGCGGACACCAGACCCCGCTCCGCCTGGGACCAGTCAAACGCGAACGGCACTTTACCGACCGCCTGAACCGCATCCACAAACCCAAGCCCCTCGGGCAGGGTCTGAATGATTCCGGTCTCGGAATTTGCCGCCTGCAACGCCGTGCCCTCCGGCTCCTCAACCGTCACCTGTCCATACGTGTCCACTGCCAGCTTCGGATCAATCCAGGCCGCAACGCAGTCGTGCTCAATCGTAGCACCGACATAGCCCTGATCGGCCAGAGCCAGAGCTGCCCCTTCCGTGGCACCGGAGGTAAAAACCACATCACCGGCCAGCGCGCCTGTCGCCTCGGCAACCTGGGTGCGGGCATGCTCCATGATGGCTTTGACCTTACGGCCCTCCCCATGCACGGATGAGGCGTTGCCGACCGCGTCCATTGCGCGGATCATCGCGTCCCGCGCCTCCGGCCTCAGTGGAGCCGAGGCATTCCAGTCGAGGTAAACCCGTCCGCTCATACGGCCTCATCCACCACGTTTACAAACGCCGGCACCGCCGGGCATGGCGCGAGATTGTTGCCCACCACGTCCCCAAGCCGGGTCTGGTGCAAAAACACATATACGTTGGCTGACAGCTGCTCCCAGAGCTTGTCCGCCAGAAGCTGCTCACCGGTATTGGCATCCGCTCCGGAGGCCCCGGCCCCACGGGCCAGTGCGTCCATCGTCTCATCAACCGCAGCGAGTATCTCAGACACCCGGATATTGTCCACGGACCGGGACAGCCGGTAGCCACCACCAGGACCGCGCACGGATTCAACGAGCCCCGCTCGGCGGAGTTTCACGAATAGCTGCTCAAGATAGGCCAGCGAAATGTCCTGCCGCTCCGAGATCTCCGAGAGGGAAACCAGCCGGTCAGACCCATTCGTCGCAAGATCGGTCAGGGCGATCATCGCGTAACGTCCTTTGGTGCTCAGCTTCATTCCGGGGCCTCCCCAAACCATGACGGTGTTGACGGCTTGCGCCGTACCGCTTAACAGCAACACCAAATGGGGGTCCATTCGGTCAACTTAGAATGTTTCTAGATTGACCGAGCGATTCCGTCAAGTAACTGTACGAATGCCCATCCAAGGAGCTGGCAATTTATGCCCGAGGTCATTTTCCCCGGTCCAGATGGACGACTCGAAGGCCGCTACCACCCACAGAAAAACAAAGATGCTCCGATAGCGATCATCCTGCACCCCCATCCCATGTATGGCGGCACGATGAACAACAAGGTTGTCTACAACCTTCATTACGCATTCCACAAAATCGGTTTCACCTGCCTGCGGTTCAACTTCCGCGGCGTTGGGCGCAGCCAGGGCGAATATGATGAGGGAGTGGGCGAACTGTCCGATGCGGCGGCGGCACTGGACTACCTCCAGTCCCTGAACCCGAACGCCAAGTTCTGCTGGGTTGCCGGTTTCTCCTTTGGGGCTTGGATCGGCATGCAGCTTCTCATGCGCCGTCCCGAAATCGCGGGCTTCATCTCCGTGGCACCGCCGGCGAACCAGTACGACTTCAGCTTCCTGGCGCCCTGCCCGTCCTCCGGCCTGATCATCTCCGGCAGCGCCGACCGCGTCGTGCCGACCGCCGATGTCACCAGCCTTGCGGACAAGCTCAAGCAGCAGAAGGGCATCACAATCACCCAGCAGATCGTGGAGGGCGCCAGCCACTTCTTCGATCCTGGCATGGATGAAATGATCGACAGCGTCGACACCTATGTCCGCCGCCGGATCACCGAAAACACCCGCTAAACCAGCACGGTCGACCGGCCATCACGGCCGGTCACAAAACGACAGTATCATGGCCGACTGATCCGCCCGCCCGATACCGGCAGCCGCGCGCCGGTCGTTCCCGGTGCCGACGTCGGCAGCCCGCGCTCGACCCGCACCGCCAGCCATGCAAACGCCTGGGCCTCCAGCATGTCACCATCAAGTCCCACACTTTCCACGGGCTTAACCGGCACATTCGTCCGTGCGGCCATCATGTCGAGCAGCGCGAGGTTCTTCCGCCCCCCGCCACAGACCAGCCATCGACCGACCGGCTGCGGAAAATGTCGCGCCGCTTCCGCCACACAGGCCGCGGTAAACGCGGTCAGGGTTGCGGCCCCATCCGCGTCCGACAAATCCGATACCTGTTCAAGGAAATCCGCAAAATCCTGCCGGTCCAATGACTTG
Source organism: Alphaproteobacteria bacterium (assembly GCA_030427145.1). Lineage (GTDB taxonomy): Bacteria > Pseudomonadota > Alphaproteobacteria > Rhodobacterales > Rhodobacteraceae > Amaricoccus > Amaricoccus tamworthensis. The sequence continues at coordinate 241,601 of JAUHWT010000002.1, forward strand.
GGCGGCACCCGTCCGAAATAAGGATGCTCCAGCATCCGCGTGATCCGGTCGTGATGCACCCGGCCGCTCCGGGCCAGTTCTCCATCCGCGTCATACTCACGTCCCGTGCGCGAAAGCACAAAATCGTCAATCAGCGCATTGCCCGGCCCGGTATCAAAGGCCAGCAACGCACCCGGCAATTCCGGAGCCTCCGCCGTCGGATCAACCCAGGTGACATTCCCCACACCGCCAAGATTAAGATAGGCCACAGGCGCCGTCGCCCCGCTCCACTTTGCACAGGCAAAATGAAAAAACGGAGCCAACGGCGCGCCCTCACCCCCCGAGGCCACATCCGCCGTGCGAAAATCCCAAACCACCTGCACGCCGCAGTCCCGCGCCAGCTCATCTCCGCGCCCGATCTGGAACGTGCCCCGCCCATGCGGATCATGGGAAAGCGTCTGTCCATGAAAGCCAACCAGATCGATGCTCTCAAACCCCGCCACGGCCACGGCATGTTTGCCACGCACCAGCTGCTCAATCTCCTCCAGCCCGTCACCACCCGGCCATTTACCCAAACCCGCGCGCAACACTTCACGCTCACTGGGCAAAAAGGACGTGAACGACCCCGGCCCGAACTCAGAAATCTCCTCGCCATCGGTCACAACCATGGCCGCATCGACCCCGTCCATCGAGGTTCCCGACATCAGTCCCAGCGCACGGCGCATCATTTTCATCTCAGCCCTTTAATTTGGCGGCGCAGCCGCTATAGAACGCATTCACCACCTGTAAGGCCACGATAAAAGGACGGTCCAATGACATACAAACCCAAAAGCGAATTTCTGCATGTCATGGTGTCCCGCGGCTATTACAACGACTGCTCGGACCTTGAGGGGCTCGATGAAATGATGATGGCGGGCGTCGTTCCCACCTATATTGGCTATGACGCCACGGCGCAGTCCCTGCATGTTGGCCATCTTCTGAACATCATGATGCTGCGCTGGCTCCAGAATACCGGCCACCAGCCGATCACCCTCATGGGTGGCGGCACGACCAAGGTGGGCGATCCCTCCTTCCGTTCCGACGAACGCCCCCTGCTCGACGCGGCACAGATTGACGCCAACATCGCGGGCATGAAGGATGTCTTCGCAAAGTACCTGACCTATGGTGACGGTCCGACCGACGCGCTGATGCTCAACAATGCCGAATGGCTCGACGACCTGAACTACCTCGATTTCCTGCGCGACATTGGGCGGCATTTCGCGGTCAACCGGATGCTCTCCTTCGACAGCGTGAAATCCCGTCTCGACCGCGAACAGTCACTGAGCTTCCTGGAATTCAACTACATGATCCTCCAGGCCTATGACTTCCTCGAACTACACCGGCGCTACAACTGCGGCCTGCAGATGGGTGGCTCGGACCAGTGGGGCAACATCCTGAACGGCGTCGACCTGACCCGCCGCGTACTTGGCGACACGGTCCACGCCTTCACGACACCGCTCCTGACCACTTCAGACGGAAAGAAAATGGGCAAATCCGCGGGCGGTGCCGTCTGGCTCAACGCGGACCTGCTCTCGCCCTATGACTTCTGGCAGTTCTGGCGCAACTCCACCGATGCCGATGTGGGCCGCTTCCTGAAACTCTACACGGAACTGCCCCTTGAGGAATGCGAACGGCTCGGCGCGCTGGAAGGCTCCGAAATCAACGACGCCAAAATCACTTTGGCAAACGAGGTCACCAAACTCTGCCACGGGGCCGAGGCCGCCGCGAGTGCCGAAAAAACCGCCCGTGAGGTCTTTGAGAAAGGCGGCACCGGCGACGACCTGCCAACCCTGACCCTCGCGCCCGGTGATTTCTCCGACGCGGGGATGTCCATGGTCCAGATCTTCGTGAAATCCGGCCTCGTCGCCTCGGGCAAGGAAGCCAAACGCCTTATCGCCGAGGGCGGAGCCAAACTGAACGACGAACCAGTCACCAACGCGGGCCAGATGGTCACCGCCGACATGTTCACCGAGCCGCAAAAGCTCTCGGCGGGTAAGAAACGTCACGCTCTGGTCAGAACCGGCGCCTGAACGAAAAACGGCCCGGGAAACACCCCGGGCCGTCCTAAAAGTCTCTAAAGTCCAGTCGCTTATTCAGCAGACTTCAGACGAACCGACGTCATCACATCCGGCTCCGCCACCGAACCACTCTGACCGGAGCCACGCTGGATCTGGTCGATCACGTCCATGCCCGAAATGACCCGGCCAAAAACGGTGTACTGACCATTCAGGAAGTGGCCATCCTCAAACATGATGAAAAACTGGCTGTTGGCACTGTCCGGGTTCTGGGCCCGCGCCATGCCGACGACGCCACGGTCAAACGGCGTGTCGCCGAATTCGGCGGGCACATCGCCCATGTCGGATCCACCCGTTCCGGCCCGTCCCTGCGGGAACGCTTCGACCGTGCCGAACTGCACGTCACCGGTCTGCGCCATGAAGCCCTCGATCACGCGATGGAACACCACGTTGTCATAGGCCCCGGCTTCGGCCAGCGTCTTGATCCGCTCCACATGCTGCGGGGCAAGCTCGGGCAGCAGTTCGATCTCAACCGTTCCCTGCGCCTTGCCATCAATCTCTATGACCAGCACGTTCGACGGATCGACATCATCCTGCGCGATGGCGGGACCGGCCAGACCAAACGCGACGAGCGCGGCTGCAATCAGACCCCGCATCACGCTTTCGCCTCCTGGTCGGCCACGACCTGAACCGAGATCATGCGGTCGGGGTTTGCGGGCGGCTCACCACGGGTGATGGCATCCACATGCTCCATACCGGAAATCACACGGCCCCAGACAGTGTACTGACCGTTCAGGAAATGACCGTCCTCAAACATGATGAAGAACTGGCTGTTTGCGGAGTTCGGGTTCTGGGACCGCGCCATACCGGCAACGCCACGGTCAAACGGCAGCTTGGAGAACTCGGCCGGAAGGTCCGGCTGGGACGACCCGCCGGTGCCCGCCCGGCGCAGGTTAAACCCGTCTTCCATGTCGCCATTTGCCACGTCGCCGGTCTGGGCCATGAAGCCCTCGATCACCCGGTGGAAGGCGACGTTGTCGTACTCACCCCGACGCGCCAGGTCCTTGATGCGCTCAACATGCTTCGGTGCCACATCCGGCAAAAGCTGAATGATCACGTCACCGCTCTTGAGTTTAATGGACAGGGCGTTTTCGGGATCTGCGATATCAACCATGTGGTCCTCCGTTGAATTTGCGGCGGACCCTAAGGGTTGGAACCCTTTGGGGAAAGGCCGAAATTGCTCATTTTTTGGCTAAATCCCGGACAGGCAAAACACCGCCGGAATTTTCCTCGGACCCTGCCCAGGTCCAGCGCCGGGTACCCCAGACTCCTTGCACCCGGCGCACTTTCAGGTTTCCCTGCGGGCGGAGCGCCTGTTCCGCCTCAATTGACGACTGGACTCTTCCATTACCGCCGGACCTGCCACAGCCCCTGGAGAAACCTCCGCAATCGCGGCACTTGTGCTCGCGGTCCTGTTCTGGTCAGGAAATTTCATCGCAGGGCGTGCGATTGCGGGCAGCATTCCACCGCTCGAGCTGAACATCATCCGCTGGGCGATCTGCCTTGCAATTCTCCTGACCTTCACATCCCGCAAACTGTTTCGGCATCGCTCAAGTCTGCTCGCGTCATGGCGTCTGGTATTACTTCTGGGCGTCACCGGCATCGGCGCATTTCATACCATGGTCTACCAGGCTCTGACCCTGACAACCGCCGTAAACTGCCTGCTGATCCTGGCCATGGCACCGGTAGTCACCGTGATTGGAGGCGCGCTGCTGAGCGGTTTCCGCCCCACTGTTTTTCAGTTGGCTGGCCTGCTGCTGTCCGTAACCGGCGCCGTATATTTGGCCATCAATGCTGGAGATGGTCATGATCATGGAATTGATATGGGCAAGCTCTGGATGATCGGAGCCATTCTGGTCTGGGCGTGGTACACACTGCTGTTGCGCGAAAAACCAGTCGATCTGCCATCAGATGTACTTCTCGCGGCGTCAGTCATTACAGGTCTTTGCCTCATGCTGGACGTTCTTCTCCTTAAAGGCCCGGCCCATGTGGAACTCACGCCGGCCAACATGCTGGCAATTATCCACATCGCCGTTTTTGCCTCCCTCTTAGGGTTTCTTTTCTGGTCCCATGGAATCGCGGTGATAGGCCCGGAACGTGGTGGCCAGTTCGTTCACCTCATGCCCGTTTTTTGGAAGCGTCATGGCCGTTGTGTTCCTCGGAGAGCGGCTGACAATCGCTCACATGATCGGGGCAGCATTCATCGTCACCGGCCTCGTACTGGTCAACCGGCAGACGCGGCCATAAACTCCGCAACGAGTTCCTGATACCGATCCATCGGCGGAAATCCCTCAAACGAATGCACCGCCGGCGTTTCCACCCAGGGCAGTTTTTCCCGCGTCATCGTCTCGATAAACGGCGAAAACCACGAAATGTCCTCAAACAACGTGGGGCGCACGTTCAAAAACTGGTCCACACCCTTAATCCGCGTGAACATCCAAGACATGCACTCGGGACAGAACATGTGGTCTAGATCCGCACCGCGCAACCCGCCAACCACAGGCTCGCCCGCCATCACCTCAAACCCGTCAACCGGCACCATCGCGGTCAGGGAATAGGCACTGCCGGACATTTTCTGACAACCCGTGCAGTGGCAGACCGATGTCATCATCGGCGGCCCGATAATGCGAATTTTGACCGCACCACAGCGGCAGGTTCCATCAAGCGGGAGGTCCGGCACCCGGCCCATCCCTCAAAACCCAACCTGCGCGACCGGCCGCATCACGTCCCGTTTCCGACTTTTTCAGCCAGTTTTGGCACAATCGCAGGCGGCACAAACTTGGAGACGTCCCCGCCCAGCCGCGCGATCTCCTTCACCAGCTTGGACGCAATCGCCTGGTGATTTGCATCGGCCATCAGAAACACCGTCTCAACATCATCGGACAGCGCCCGGTTCATGCCAACCATCTGAAACTCATACTCAAAATCCGCCACGGCCCGCAGACCCCGCACGATCACACTCGCCCCCACATCTTTGGCGCAGTCGATCAGCAGGTTGTCGAACGGGTGCGCAATGATCTCCACGCCCGTCGCCTCAGTGATCGGGCCGCATTCGTTCTCGACCATCTCCACCCGTTCCTCGAGCGAGAAAAGCGGCCCCTTGCCGTGATTGATCGCAACTCCAATCACCAGCCGGTCCACCAGCCTGCAGGCGCGTCGAATAATGTCCATGTGACCCACAGTCAGTGGATCAAACGTTCCTGGGTACAGCCCAATCCGCATGTAGCCCCTCCCGAGTTCCAGGGAAATTCCGGTCCCGGTGCCCCCGGAACGATGAGATGTCTGGCCCGCTTACCAGCTGTTGGAGATCATGCCCGTGAGTGCGGAGTTTTCCTCCTGCATCTCGCTGATGCGCGCGTTGACCACGTCACCGATGGAAATCAGCCCCACCATGACCCCGTCCTCGGTCACCGGCATGTGCCGGAACCGGCCGTTGCTCATGGTCTCCATGGCGGAGAGCGCCGTGTCGTCCGGGCTGCACTGGATCACCTGGGATGTCATCAGCTCGGACACGTTTTTGTCCATGCAGTCCACACCGCCGGAGCCGATATTCTTCACGATGTCACGCTCGGAGAGGATACCGTCCACGGTTTTTCCGTCGCTGCTGACCACCACCGCGCCGATCCGGTGCCGCGACAGCACCTGAGCCGCGCTCATCACCGTATCGGTCGGTTTGACCGAGATGATATCGGTAATCTTCTTGGATTGGATGATGTTGCGAACAATCATGTATCTCCTCCTCCGTATTCCTGCACAGCCATGGAATGTTTGAGTGTTTCCGCAGTCAGGTCGCAAGTCAAGCGGATGCGGACGCAAGCGTCTCCCGCATCCAGTCCACAATCACGTCCGCCATACGGTTTATCCGCGCAACCCGCGCGTCGTCCTGGTGCCGCACAAGGAAAAACGCCCGGGTCAGGTTCACGTCCTCGGTCAGAATCGGAACCAGTTCCGCATGCTCCCGCGCCACAAAATCAGGGAGAATACAGAATCCCGCCCCCTTCAGGCACCAGCGCAGCTGCACGATCAGACTGTTCGAAGTCAGCGACGGGTCCGCTTCCCGGCTCAGAAGCGAATAGTAATCCAGCTCCCGGTCAAAAATCATATCGGAGATATAGCCGATCCCCCGCACGTCGCGCAGATCCTCCATCGACGTGATTTCACCGACTCGCGAAACGATGTTCCGGTGCGCATAAAGCCTCAACCGGTAGTCGGAAATTTTCCGCACCGTCAGCCGCCCCGCGGTCGGTGGCGACAGTGTCACGGCCAGATCGGCCTCACGCTTTGAGAGCGAAAACATCCGCGACAACGCCACCACCTGAACCTGCAACTCGGGATTGTCCCGCGAGAGGGCATCACAGGCATCCGTCAAAAGGTAGTTGGAAACTCCATCCGGTGCCCCAATCCGCACGCTGCCCAATAGACGGTCGGACTGCCCGCCGATTTCCTCTGCGGCCGCCGCCGCCTGGTTTTCCATGGCCTGCGCGTGTGAAATCAGGGAGTTACCGGAATCGGTCAGCGAATATCCCTGGGGTGAGCGGTCAAACAGTTTGGTCCCGATCGCATCCTCCAGTGCGGTGATTCTCCTTCCCACGGTCGCCGGATCGAGCCCGAGTTTCCTCCCCGCGGCCAACAGGCGGTTGTGCCGGGCCACGGCCAGAAACACCCGCATGTCGTCCCATTTCATTACCTGTTTTTGCATGATCCTCCCCAAGTCTGCCCGCGTTATACTGCAATTTTGCATTATGTCTTTGAAAAATTGGGGCTGTGTTTTTGATTTCCTGACCGTACAAAGAGGGAAACTCCGGCCTTTTGGGGCCGGATCAGACGTTCAACCGGGAGGAACACATGCGGCAAATTGGTCACTTCATCGACGGCGCCGCCGTCGCGGGCAAATCCGGGCGCACGGCCGAGGTCTACAACCCCGCCACCGGCGAGGTTCAGGCCGAAGTTGCCCTGGCCAGCAGTGAGGAACTCGACCACGCCGTTCAGGTTGCCAAAAAAGTTCAGCCCATGTGGGCCGCAACAAACCCCCAGCGCCGTGCGCGCGTGATGATGAAATTCGTCGATCTCCTCCACCGCGACATGGAAAAACTCGCCGAGGCGCTCTCCAGTGAACACGGCAAAACCATCCCGGACGCGAAGGGCGACGTGATCCGCGGCCTCGAGGTCGCCGAGTTCTGCATCTCCGCACCCCACATGCTGAAAGGCGAATTCACCGACGGCGCGGGCCCCGGCATCGACATGTATTCCATGCGCCAGCCCATCGGCGTCTGCGCGGGCATTACGCCTTTCAACTTCCCGGCCATGATTCCCATGTGGAAGATGTGCCCGGCCCTCGTCTGCGGCAATGCCTTCATCCTCAAACCATCCGAACGCGATCCGTCCGTTCCGATGATGCTCGCCGAACTCATGCAGGAGGCCGGCCTTCCCGAAGGACTGCTCCAGGTCGTCAACGGCGACAAGGAAGCCGTCGACGCCATCCTCGACCACCTGGATATCGGCGCTATCGGCTTCGTAGGCTCCACACCCATCGCGCAATACATCTACGGCCGCGGCTGCTCCAACGGCAAACGGGTCCAGTGTTTCGGCGGCGCGAAGAATCACATGATCATCATGCCCGACGCCGATCTGGACCAGGCGGTGGACGCCCTGATCGGGGCCGGATACGGTGCCGCCGGTGAACGCTGCATGGCCGTTTCCGCCGCCGTTCCCGTCGGCAAGGCAACCGCAGACGCCCTCATTGAGCGCCTGATCCCCCGCGTCGAATCCCTCAAGATCGGACCCTATACAGCCGGCGACGACGTCGATTTCGGCCCCGTGGTGACCAAAGCCGCCCAGCAGCGCATCAACGGCCTCGTCGACAGCGGCGTCGAACAGGGCGCGACCCTCGCCGTCGATGGCCGCAATTTCTCCATGCAGGGCTATGAGAACGGCTTCTTCGTCGGCGCCAGCCTCTTCGACAATGTCATGCCGGAAATGGACATCTATAAGGAGGAAATCTTCGGCCCGGTCCTCTCGGTTGTGCGCATGAACAGCTACGACGACGCCATCGACCTGACCATGAACAACCCCTATGGTAACGGCACCGCCATCTTCACCCGCGACGGCGACACGGCCCGTGACTTCTCCAGCCGCATCAATGTCGGCATGGTCGGCGTCAACGTGCCCATCCCGGTGCCGCTCGCCTACCACACCTTTGGCGGCTGGAAGCTCTCGGCCTTTGGTGACCTGAACCAGCACGGACCGGACGCCTTCAAGTTCTACACGCGCACCAAAACCGTCACGTCCCGCTGGCCCTCCGGCACGAAGGAAGGCGCAAGCTTCTCCATCCCCATCATGGAATAGGCGCCAGGCGCGGGAAAAAAGGGGGGGAGCACGGCATGGATTTTTCCGTGTCCAGCGACAGCCAGGCCATATTCGACATGGCCCGCGACTTCGGGGCGGACCGCATCGCCCCGAATGCCGACGCCTGGGAACAGGCCGGCACCATCCCCCGCGTCGTGCTGGAGGAGGCCGGGTCACTCGGCCTCGCCGCCATGTACGTCCCCGAGGGCATGGGCGGCTCCGGGCTGACACGGCTGGACGCCACCCTGGTGATTGAAGCGCTGGCCATGGCCTGCCCGGCCGTCTCCAGCTTTCTCTCCATCCACAACATGTGCGCCTGGATGATCTCGAAACACGGCAGCGACGCCCTGCGCGAACGCTACCTTCCCGACCTGATCACCATGAAACGCATCTGTTCCTACTGCCTCACCGAACCCGGTTCCGGCTCCGACGCCGCCGCCCTGCGCACAAAGGCCGAACCAACCGATACCGGCTGGTCCCTCAACGGCTCAAAAGCGTTCATCTCCGGCGGCGGCTATTCCGACCTCTACCTCACGATGGTCCGCACCGGCGGCGACGGCCCCAAAGGCATCTCCGCCCTGATCGTAGAAAACGACTCCCCCGGTCTCTCCTTCGGCGCGCAGGAGCGCAAAATGGGCTGGCGCGCCCAACCCACCGCCCAGGTGAATTTCGACAACTGCGCCGTACCGGCCCAAAACCTGCTTGGCGAGGAAGGCTCCGGCTTCCGCTATGCCATGGAAGGTCTTGACGGTGGCCGCCTCAACATCGCCGCCGCAGCTTTGGGCGGCGCTCAAACCGCCCTCGACCGCGCCCTCGCGTACACTACTGAACGCAAGGCATTTGGCCGCGCACTCAACGACTTCCAGGCGCTGCAGTTCCGCCTCGCGGATATGGAAACCGAACTGCAGGCCGCGCGGGTCTTCCTGCGCCAGGCCGCGTGGAAATACGACACCGGGGCGCCCGACCGCACCAAACACTGCGCCATGGCCAAACGCCTCGTTACCGACACCGCCTTCCGCGTCGCCAATGACGCATTGCAGCTTTTAGGCGGTTACGGCTACCTCACCGACTACGGTATCGAAAAAATCGTTCGCGACCTTCGGGTTCACCAGATCCTTGAGGGCACAAATGAAATCATGCGCGTGATCATTTCCCGCGCCCTGCTCGCGGAGACCAAATGAGCGACGTCAGTATCCGCATCGAAAACGTCACCGGCCACATCACCCTGACCCGGCCCAAAGCCCTGAACGCGCTCTCGCGCGCCATGTCGGAGGAAATCGACGCCGCCATAATCGCCTGGGCCGACGATCCGTCAGTCGAAATGGTCCTGATCGATGCCGAAGGCGAACGCGCGTTCTGCGCCGGCGGTGACATCCGCGAAATCTACGAGGCCGGGAAACAGGGCGATTTTTCCGTTGGCCGCGACTTCTGGCGGCAGGAATACCTGATGAATTCGCGCATCGCGCACTACCCCAAACCCTGGGTCGCCATCATGCACGGCTATGTCATGGGCGGCGGCGTTGGCCTGTCCGGTCACGGATCGCACCGGGTCGTCACGGATTCTAGCCGCATCTCCATGCCCGAATGCAATATCGGCCTCATCCCCGACGTGGGCGGCACGCATCTGCTGGCCCGCGCCCGCGGCCGCCTCGGCGAGTTTCTTGGCCTCACCGGCTTCCGCATGGGCCCGTCCGAGGCGATCTTTTCCGGGTTCGCGGACCACTACGTCCCGGAGGACCGCCTTGACGCGCTCAAGGCAAAACTCATCGAAACGGCTGATCCCGAGGTCATCACCGAATTCCAGGCCACGCCACCAGAGCCCGATTTCGGAATGCCACTCGACGCCATCGACGATGCCTTTTCCGCACACGACATCGCCACCCTTATCGCACGGCTCGAGGTTTCCGATGTGGGCCACACCACGGTCAAAACCATCCGCGCCCAGTCGCCGCTCTCAATGGCCTGCACCCTTGAACTCGTCCGTCGCGCCCGCCGCGAACCAGGCCTGAATGCCGCTCTGATCCGGGAACTGCGCTGCACCTGGCACTGCATCAGCGAGGGCGACCTGCTGGAAGGTATCCGCGCCGCGGTGGTCGACCGCGACCGTAAACCCGTCTGGCTCGACAAACCTACCGGCGTCCACCGCGACCGCGTCACAGCCATGCTCGAACCTCTCGGCGCCGACGACCTCGACCTGCCGGTCGATCCCGCGCCGCAACCCGCCTGATTACGAAGGAGCACCCAATGGACATCGGATTTATCGGACTTGGCAACATGGGCGCTCCAATGGCGAAAAACCTCGCCGCCGCAGGCCACACCGTCACGGGCTTTGATGTGACCCCCGTGACCGTTGAGGGCGTGACAATGGCCGCGACCGCTGCTGAAGCCGCCCAAAACCGCGACGCGGTCATCACCATGCTCCCCAACGGCTCAATTCTGTCCACGGTCTACGCGGAAATCGTACCGGCGGGCAAACCCGGAGCCGCCTATATCGACTGCTCCACCGTCGATGTGGACAGCGCCAGAGCCGCCGCCGACAAGGCCGCCGCCGCTGGCCTCCTGCCCGTGGACGCTCCCGTTTCCGGCGGCATGGGCGGCGCGGTTGCAGGGACCCTCACCTTCATGGCCGGAGGCTCCCCCGAGGCCTACGCCCTGGCCCAGCCGCTATTCGAGATCATGGGCCAAAAATCCGTACTCTGCGGCCCCTCCGGCTCGGGCCAGGCCGTGAAAATCTGCAACAACATGATCCTCGCCATCTCCATGATCGGCGTCTGCGAGAGCTTCAACCTTGCGGAAAAACTCGGCCTTGATCCGCAGGCCATGTTTGACGTGGTCTCCACATCCTCCGGCTTCTGCTGGTCGATCAACAACTATTGCCCGGTCCCAGGTGTCGGCCCGGAAAGCCCCGCGGACAACGGATACAAACCCGGCTTCGCGGCGGAACTCATGCTCAAGGACCTTGGCCTTTCCCAGGACGCGGCCAAATCCGTCGCCGCCAACACCCCGCTGGGCCGGCACGCCACCGAACTCTACGAAAAATTCAACGCCGAGGGCGGCCAAGGCCAGGATTTCTCGGCCATCATCCGCTGGCTACGCGACCAGTAAGACACCGCCGACGCGCAAACGCCACGTCATCCGAACACCCGTTCCGAGATTGTCGGCGGCAGAAATTTGTGGTTCTGGGTGGGTCCGCAACGGCCAGAGGGAGTCGCCCGCCATGTCACCCACCATGATCGCCTACAGCTTCCTGTCCCTTGCCATCGTTATGGAGGTGGCGGGCACAACCTTCCTGATGAAATCGGAACAGTTTTCCCGCCTCATTCCCACCATTTTGATGGCGGCACTCTATGCCGGGTCGTTCTTTTTCCTGTCCCAGGCGCTGAAATCCCTGCCGCTGGGTATCGCCTACGCCATCTGGGCCGGGCTGGGCATTGTCCTGACTGCCCTGATCGGCGTGGCCGCGTTCAAACAGATCCCTGATTTCCCCGCCGTCATCGGCATCACCATGATCGTCGGCGGAGTTGTCGTCATCAACCTGTTTTCAAACTCGGTCACACACTGACGCGGAGGCGCGGCGGATCACTCCGCCGCCACACTCTGACCCACCAGGATTTCATCCAGGTACTGGCCCGTATGGCTGCCCGGCGTACGTGCAACCTCTTCCGGCGTACCGGTGGCCACAATCCGTCCGCCGCCGTCACCACCTTCGGGGCCAATATCAATGATATGGTCGGCAGTCTTGATCACATCCAGGTTGTGCTCAATCACAACCACCGTATTCCCCTGCTCCACCAACTCGTGCAGCACCTCGAGCAGACGCCGCGTATCCTCAAAATGCAGACCCGTGGTCGGCTCATCGAGGATGTAAAGCGTCCGGCCCGTCGACCGTCGCGCCAACTCCTTCGACAGTTTCACGCGTTGTGCCTCACCGCCTGACAGGGTCGTCGCCTGCTGCCCCACCTTGATGTAGCCCAGACCCACGCGCATCAGCGTTGTCATCTTCTCACGGATAGACGGCACGGCCGAGAAAAACTCCTCCGCATCCTCAACCGTCATGTCCAGAACATCCGCGATGCTCTTGCCCTTAAACAGAATTTCCAGTGTCTCGCGATTGTAGCGTTTCCCCTCACAGGTCTCGCAGGTCACGTAAACATCCGGCAGAAAGTGCATCTCAATCTTGATGACCCCGTCGCCCTTACACGCCTCACAGCGCCCGCCCTTCACGTTGAAACTGAACCGCCCCGGCTTGTACCCGCGCGATTTCGCCTCCGGCATTCCGGCATACCACTCACGGATCGGCCCAAACGCACCGGTATAGGTGGCCGGGTTCGAACGCGGCGTGCGGCCGATAGGCGACTGGTTAATATCGATCACCTTGTCCAGGTGCTCCAACCCCTCAATCGTATCACACGGTGCCGGCGTCTGCCGCGCGCCGTTGAGCCGCATCGAGGCCGTCTTGAAAAGCGTCTCAATCGTCAGCGTCGACTTCCCGCCACCGGAAACCCCGGTCACGCAGGTCAGCGTGCCGAGCGGAAACTCCGCAGTGACGCCCTGAAGGTTGTTGCCGGTCGCATTGACAACCTTCAAAAACTTGCCGTTGCCGGGCCGACGCTCACCGGGAATGGTTATCTCCCGCTGACCGGTCAGGTACTGACCCGTAATCGAATGCTTGTCATTCGCCACCTGCGCCGGCGTACCCGACACGATCACCGCGCCACCATGCACACCCGCGCCGGGGCCGATATCGATCACATGGTCCGCGGTTCGGATCGCCTCCTCATCATGCTCGACCACAATCACCGTATTGCCCTGATCCCGCAGATTCTTCAGCGTCGTCAGAAGCCGCCCGTTATCCCGCTGGTGCAGACCAATCGACGGCTCATCCAGCACATACAGAACCCCGGTCAGCCCCGAGCCGATCTGGCTCGCCAGACGGATGCGCTGGCTTTCACCGCCCGAAAGCGTCCCGGAACTCCGCGCCAGCGTCAGATAGTCCAGCCCCACATTCACAAGAAACCCAAGCCGTTCCCGGATCTCCTTCAAAATCGCCCGCGCAATCTCCTGATACTGCGGCGTCAGGGCCTGTGGCACCTTTTCGATCCAGTCCAGAGCCTCCCTGATGGACAGCTGCACCACCTCACCCGCGTGCTTGCCGTCAATCTTAACCGCCAGCGCCTCCGGCTTCAGCCGGAACCCGTGACACACGCCACAGGGCCGGTTGTTCTGATACCGCTCGAACTCCTCCCGGACCCAGTTGGAATCCGTCTCGCGATAGCGCCGCTCCATATTGGGGATCACGCCCTCAAACGGCCGCTCGATCTCATAGACGCGCCCGCCCTCATCGTAGCGGAACTTGATTTTCTCGCCCTTCGAGCCATAGAGCATCAGATCCTGCGCCTCTTTCGGCAGGTCGCGCCACCGCGCGGAGCGGTTGAACCCGTAGTGCTTCGCCAGCGCCTCAATCGTCTGACGATAGTACGGCGACGAGCCTTTTGACCACGGCGCAATCGCCCCTTTCAAAATCGGCAGGCTCTCATCCGGCACCACCAAACGCGGATCGAAAAACAGCTCCACTCCCAGCCCATCACAGGCCGGACAGGCGCCAAACGGAGCGTTGAACGAAAACAGCCGCGGCTCAATCTCCGGAATGGTGAACCCGGAGACCGGACAGGCAAAATTTTCCGAGAAGGTAATCCGCTCCGGCTCGTCCGACCCGTCAGCCAGTTCCAGAACCGCAATACCATCCGCCAGGTTCAGGGCCGTGCGCAAACTGTCCGCCAGCCGCGTTTCCAGACCCTCACGCACGACGATCCGGTCCACCACAACGTCGATGTTATGGCGAAATTTCTTGTCGAGCGTCGGAGGCTCCTCAAGCTCGTAAAACTGCCCGTCCACCTTGACGCGCTGGAATCCCTGCTTGCGGAACTCCATAAATTCCTTGCGGTATTCACCCTTTCGGTCGCGAATGACCGGCGCCAGCAGATAGGCCCGCGTCCCCTCCGGCAGGCCCATGGTAATGTCCACCATTTGGCTCACCTGCTGCGCCAGGATCGGCTCGCCCGTGGCGGGGCTGTAGGGCGTGCCAACCCGCGCGAACAAAAGCCGCAGATAGTCGTAAATCTCCGTCACCGTCCCCACGGTCGAACGCGGGTTCTTTGACGTCGTCTTCTGCTCAATGGAAATTGCGGGGCTCAGGCCGGAAATATGGTCGAGATCCGGCTTCTTCATCATGTCGAGAAACTGCCGCGCATAGGCCGACAGGCTCTCCACATAACGCCGCTGGCCCTCGGCATAGATCGTATCAAAGGCAAGGCTCGATTTCCCCGACCCGGACAGACCCGTAATCACCACGAGCTGATCACGTGGAATATCCACATCAATCGACTTGAGGTTGTGTTCCCGCGCGCCGCGAATTTCGATGAACTTCTGTTCAGCCATATCCTGCTCCTGATAACCGGCCTTACTTAGTACATTTGGCCGGGGATGCGAGTCCCAACGCGTTTCGCGATCCGGAAACCCGGATAACATGACGTCACAACGGCCCGCCAAAGCCATTGGTTCCGGAAAAACAGCCCCGTTCCGGCTGTCGCGCCCATATGAGAACAAAACGTGATCATCCGCAAGTGGTTTCACGGCCACCAGCGGAACAAGGGCATATCAGCGGCCGAGGATCCGTTGCACGTAGTTCTGGGTTTCCTTGTAGGGCGGCACCCCGCGGTAACGCTCAACAGCCCCCGGCCCCGCGTTATACGCGGCGAGAGCCAGACGCCAGGTGCCAAACTTGCGGTACTGCTGGCTGAGATACCGCGCTCCGCCTTCCAGGTTCTGTCGCGGGTCATGGGGGTTAACCCCAAGCGAACGCGCGGTTTGTGGCATCAGCTGCGCCAACCCGATCGCGCCCTTGTGCGACCGCGCGGCTGGCCGGAAATTACTTTCCTGCTTGACGAGGCGCAGGAACAGATCCTCCGGCACATTGTTCCGTCGCGCCGCGATACGGGCCATGTCCTGATACACGCCACGCGCACCGGTATAGGTTGGAATGGACCAGTCACCTTCAGAGATCGACGATGGCGCCCTCGGCTGTCCCTTAAGCGCTCCAGGCACGGGTGCGCGAATCAGATCACGGTATTCGGCTGAAAGTCCCGACCGGTTCGACAGCAACCGGCTCAGCTCCGCCTGCGCATACGCACCACCCGCCAGCGACACAAATGCCGCCGCAAACACAGATAACCGCCAGAAACTCAACTGTCCCAATCCCTGCCCAGGTTCCGTCGTCACGCCGGTGTGTCCCGGCTCCGCGCGATTTATGCCAAAAAACGGCTCCGTTGTCAGCCTTTGACTTTTCATTGGCGCACATAAACCCTAAAACGGCGCAGCCTCGACGATTGGAGACAACCAATGGTTGAGAAAAACGTTTGAAAATACGGATATGCCCAGCAAGGAGGCTCACGAATGGCGGGTAGTGTAAACAAGGTGATTTTGGTCGGCAATCTTGGCCGCGACCCGGAATCACGCACATTTCCCAGTGGCGGCAAGGTCGTGAACCTGCGCATCGCCACCTCGGAACGCTGGCGCGACCGCAACACCGGCGAAAACCGCGAGCGCACCGAATGGCACTCGGTCGCCATCTATAACGAGCCACTGGGCCGCATTGCCGAACAGTATCTGCGCAAGGGCTCGAAGGTCTATCTCGAAGGCCAGCTCGAAACCCGCAAATGGCAGGACCAGAGTGGTCAGGACCGCTACAGCACCGAGGTCGCCCTGCGTCCCTTCCGCAGCGAACTGACCCTGCTTGACGGTCGCGGCGAAGGCGGTGGCGGTGGCGGCTACAGCCAGGACGGCGGCGGCGGTTACAGCGGCGGCAGCCAGGGTGGTGGCGGCTACGGCGGCGGAAGCCAGGGCGGCGGCGGCAACCCGGCCGGTGACCTCGACGACGAAATTCCGTTCTAGGGAACACCGGGGCACCCGCCCCGATAGCGGACTACCTGCGGCGGGCCATCCGGTCCGTCGCGGAAACCAAATTTATCTGGAATAATCCATCGCGGTAAATCCAGGCATTGTGCGCAGTTCGCCCGTAATTTCCTCGGTCACGTCCGTCACTGACAGATCCTCGACCCGCAGGACCGAGCCACCATCCCCGATAAAGTCGACGCCTACGTGACCAAACATCACGCGGCCGTCCCAGACCATATCGACACCGGGCAGCTTCTCCGGCCCGATCACCGCACTGACCTCGACGACCTCATCATCATCCACGGCGACCACCGGACCGCTCTCCCGCAGCCCGTCGACCCGCACCGCGCCCATGCCACCGGGCCAGGCACCAATACGCGCGTCAAAACCGGACCCGGAAACCGGACGGATACGGGTATACACGCGGAGGTAGCTGCCCTCGCGGTAAGGCATCTCGCCCATGTATCTCAAACGCTGAATTTTTTCGGATTTCCGCAGTTCAAGACAACTCCCAAACTCCGGATCACCCTGCGCAATACGAGCACCGCCGCGTTCCGCATAGCAGCCATCATCCGGCAAACCATTTCCCGGGGACCAGTCATAAAGACCCTCGGAAAACCGTGGTGGCATCAGGTCAAGTTCCATGGAACTGGCGACAGCCATAGGGACAACCCTGCGAAAAGGCACTACATTTGAATATTTGGACAACATCACACACCCCTGGGTCAACCCCGGCTGTCTCTGGCTGGAACTGGACGGATTGGCTTCGGCTATTTTGTAATAAATTCGAAACTTTTGGTTAACATACCGTTAACCATCCGGGCATCGCCGATCTTTCAACCCTGGGATGATACGTCGAATTTCAGTGAAAAGGACAGGCCGCCCGCAAACTCCACCGGCGGCCTTGCTGGTATATACCCCGGGCGAATACGCCCTTCTACTCCTGGTTGACGAACCCGCCAGCGAGTGCGCTGTCGATCAGGGCAACGGTTTCCGAAATTCCGTAAAGGGAGATGAATCCACCGAATCTCGGCCCCTGTTTCGCCCCCAAAAGGACCTCGTAAATTGCGCCAAACCAGGCGCGCAGCGGCTCAAATCCATGCTCCTTGCCCACAGCAAAGACCAGGCTCTGAAGCGATTCGGCGTCCTGCTCCCCGCTCAGACCCGCCAAACGGTCGCGCAGATCACCCAGCGCCGCCCGCTCCATTTGGGTGGGCTCACGATACTCCTTCGCGGGTTTCACGAAGTCATGGAAATACCGCACCGCATGACCCGCGGCCGCATCGAGACCCGGATGGCTCTCCGGGTTCGCGTCCGGCGCATATTTCCGAATGAAGCCCCACAGAACCTCCCGGTCCTCCGCATTTGCAGCCGACGCAAGGTTCAGCAGCATCGAGAACGGCACGACCATATCCGATGCCGGCGGCGTTCCGCCATGAATGTGCCAGACCGGATTGGCCACCGCCTGATCGGTCTCCTGCCCTGGATACGCGCGAAGCTGCTGGTGGTATTCATCCACCGCCTTCGGGATCACGTCAAAATACATCCGCTTGGCCGTCTTCGGCTTCTGGAACATAAAATACGACAGCGACTCCGCGCTGGCATAGGTCAGCCACTCATCAATCGAAATGCCGTTGCCGGTCGATTTCGAAATCTTCTGACCATTCTCGTCCAGAAACAGCTCATAGACGAAATGCTCCGGCGCCTTCCCCCCAAGGATGCGGCAAATGCTGTCATAGATCACGGTGTTGGAGCTGTGGTCCTTGCCGTACATCTCAAAATCAACGTCAAGCGCGGCCCAGCGGGCCCCGAAATCCGGCTTCCACTGCAGCTTAACATTGCCACCCGTCACCGGCAGCGTCCATTCGCGCCCGGTCTCGTCATCAAACGTCACCGTCCCCGCAGCACCGTCCACATGCTTCATCGGCACATAGAGCACCCGGCCGGTCTCCGGATGGATCGGCAGGAAACAGGAATAGGTCTGCTGCCGCTCCTCCCGCAGGGATTTCAGCATCACCTTCATGATGTCGTCATACCGCTCCGCGGCCCGGCGAAGCACGTCATCGAACTGACCGGTTTTATAGAAATCCGTGGCCGAAATGAACTCGTACTCAAACCCAAAGGTATCGAGGAACCGGCGCAGCATCGCGTTGTTGTGATGCCCGAAGCTCTCAAACTCCCCAAACGGATCCGGCACGGAGGTCAGCGGCTTCTGCAAATGCTCCCGCAGCATCTCCGTATTCGGCACATTGTCGGGCACTTTACGCATGCCGTCCAGGTCATCGGAAAAGCAGATCAGCCGCGTCGGAATATCCGTCAGCGCCTCGAAGGCACGTCGGATCATTGTGGTGCGGGCCACCTCACCGAAGGTCCCGATATGGGGAAGACCGGACGGACCATACCCCGTCTCAAACAGGACATACCCCTTTTCGGGCGGTGCCTTGGCGTACCGTTTGGCAAGGGCGCGCGCCTCCTGAAAGGGCCAGGCCTTTGAAGTTTCAGCAGCAGCGCGAAGATTGTCCATTTTATCAGGTGTCCCGGTAATCACGAACCGTCCATCGGTTCGCACGCTTCCTATTGCCGAGCGGCAATGCGGTCAATACAAGCAGGTCATCCAACCGGATCAGCAAACGGAACACCTCATGGTCTCGGATCTCAACCCGCCCGCACTGTCCACCCAGGACGCCCTCGTCGCCATCATGGTGGCCGTCTCCGCCTCTGACGAGGCCATGTCGAACAGGGAACTGCTCTCGATCAGCCGCATGATCGAAACCCTGCCCGTGTTCGATGATTTCGACCGCGACCGCATCGGCACCATCGCCCGCACCGTATTCGATCTCTTCTCCGAGGAGGACGGCCTCGACGCCCTCTTCGGCCTCGTGCGCGAGGCCCTGCCCGCACCGCTCCAGGAAACGGCTTACGCGCTCGCCTGTGACGTGGCCGCCGCCGATGGGCACGCCTTCCAGGCCGAACTGCGCTTTCTTGAGGAACTGCGGTTCGAACTCAACCTCGACCGCCTTCACGCCGCCGCCATAGAGCGTGGCAGCGCCGCCCGCCACCGCAGGCTCCCGGCCGCCGACTGATCCAAAACGACAAAAGGCGGCATGTCGCGCCGCCCTTTCCGATCCCCCGGATCAGCTCTGCGCCAGCAGATCCGCGTCCTGCTCAAGCCGCGCCGGTTTCGGCACCTCATCTTCCGCCGGACGCCCGGTGTGATGGCTTTCCTGCAAACCATAAACCGGCGTCTCGATCCCCTCCATGCGGGCTTTCAGCTGCAACGCAAGGAACTGTGAGTAGTGCCGCGACTGGTGCAGGTTGCCGCCCTGAAACCACAGCGCCTCCTGCTGCGTCGGCTTCCACATGTTGCGCAACTCACCTTCCCACGGTCCCGGATCCTTTGGCGTGTCCGACCCAAGCCCCCAGACCTTGCCGACCCTATCCGCGGTCTCCCGGTCGATCAGGTCAGCCACCCAGCCGTTCATCGAGCCATAACCGGTGGCATAAACAATCACATCCGCCTCCAGCTTTGTCCCGTCATCCATCAACAGACCGTCCTCAACGATTTCCGTCACCTGACCGGATTTCAGCTTGATCTTCCCGTCGATGACAAGCTGGCTCGCCCCCACGTCTATATAATAGCCCGACCCGCGCCGCAGATACTTCATCATCAGCCCGGACTCGTCCGCTCCGAAATCCAGCTGGAACCCGGCCTTTTCCAGTCCTGAATAAAACTCCGCGTCCTCCGCACGGATTTTCTCGTACATCGGGATCTGTGCCTCATGGGCAATCGCATAGGGCACGGAAGCAAAGATAAGGTCCGCCTTCTCCGTCGTGATCCCCCCGGCCATCGCCTCCTCGGAATAGAGATCCCGCATTCCGAAATCGAACAAAGGTTCCGACCGAACCACATGCGTCGAGGACCGCTGCACCATGGTGACGTCCACATCATGCTCCCAAAGGGCCGCGCAGATGTCATGGGCGGAATTGTTCGACCCGATCACCGCGACCTTCTTCCCGACAAACGCATCCGGCCCCGGATGCTGGCTGGAATGATGCTGATCGCCCTTAAACGTTTCCATGCCCGGGAAATCGGGGATATTGGGTTTTCCGGCCATACCGGTCGCGAACACGAGCTGTTTGGGACGCAGAACAGCCAGCTCGCCATCCCGGTCAACGGTGACCGTCCATTCCTTCGCGGCCCCGTCAAACTCGGCGCGTTCCACGGTCGAGCGGGTCCAGTAATTCAGCTCCATGATGCGGGTATACATTTCCAGCCAGTCGCCGATTTTGTCCTTCGGCGCATAAACCGGCCAGTTCCGCGGAAACTGCACATAGGGCAGATGGTCATACCAGACCGGATCATGAAGACAGAGCGACTTGTACCGCTTGCGCCAGCTGTCGCCCGGCCGGTCGTTCTTCTCCACAATGATCGTCGGCACGCCCAACTGCCGCAGCCGCGCCCCCAGCGCGATACCGCCCTGACCACCGCCAATAATAACCGTATAGGGCTGCACCCCGTAACCAAGCTCGGCCTGCTCCTTTTCCAGCCCCTCCTTCCAGGTCAGCTGGTGCCGGTCCACGCCATGTTTCGCACCGAGCGGCCGGTTCCCGTCCACCGGCTCCTCAAACCCTTTGAGTTCCGCCATCGTCGTCAGAAGCGTCCAGATCTGCCCATCCCGAAGCCGCAGATGCCCGTAGCCCCGGCCCACGGCCGTCTCAAACGACACCCAGGCACAGATCGTGCCTTCATCCTCGACGGTCACCTCCTCGCCCTCGGCCAGACGCCAGTTCGTCGGGCGGATCCACGGCAACTGGTTGACCAGCATGTCACGGACCTGATCGGCCCCTTCCATGGTTTTGATGTTCCAGGTGAAACTGACCAGGTCGCGCCAGTAACCGTCAGGCTGAAACAGCGCCACGGCGGCCTCCACGTCACCGGCCTCAAGCGCCACACCGAACGTGTCCAGAAACTCAGTGACCTGAACGTCACCTGCCGTTTCGAGCATGCCAATCCCTCCCAAAATTTTATTATTGGGATGAGTGTGCAAATTTAACCCGGCAGGGGAAGCCGTTTTTCGAGTTCAACCGCAAAGACTTCATCAGAAGCCGATTCAGCCCCTATTTCGAAAGCTCCCGAAAGGAAATCAGCTTCCGCGACGTCTCGCACCACAGGTTGAGACGCACGCATTTCAGGCTGTCCCGAATGGTCATGCGTCGCATCTGCGCCAGTTGCGGATGATCGCGCAGCACCTCGGTCAGCCGGTAGAACGGAATACGGCTGTAGAGATGATGCACATGATGCACGCCGATATTACCGGTCATCCACTGCAAAAACCGGGGCATGACATAGTACGAACTGCCGTGCAGCGCCGCCTCATGCATGTCCCACTCACCATCCTCGTCCCAGACCGTTTCCTCAAACTGATGCTGCACGTAGAAAAGCCACATGCCCGCCGCCGCGGCCAGAAGCGTTGTGGGAACGCAGACCAGCAGGAACGTCTGCCAGCCCATGAAGTAAATCGCCACGGCCGACAGCGCGACAATCGCTGCATTGGTCCCCATAGCGCTGATCCAGTACTTGCGACCGGCGGTGAAGAACCCCACGGGCAGCCGGTTCTGAATCCCGAAAATATACACCGGCCCGATCAGGAACAGCGTCAGCGGATGCCGGTACGCCCGGTACACCAGCCGGTCCCAGCCAGACGCCTCCCGAAACTCCTGCGCCGTCATGGTAAAGATGTCACCGATCCCGCGCTTATCGAGGTTGCCCGACCCCGAATGGTGGATCGAATGCCCCCGCCGCCACACGTCATAAGGCGTCAGGGTCAGAACCCCGATGATCCGCCCGATCCAGTCATTGACCTGCCGCTCGCGAAAAAACGACCCGTGCCCGCAATCGTGCTGAATGGTGAAGAGCCGCAGCAGAAACCCCGAGTTCATGGCGGAAATCGCCAGAGCCAGCCACGGGCTGACCGTCGCCGCCCACCAGGCCACAGCAAAGAGAATGACAAACGGCACGAACGTCACCGTCAGTTCAAACACACTACGTTTGGTACTTGGATCACGGTACTGCGCCAGAACGCGCAACCAGTCACGGGGTTCAACAACTACGGCAGTGTCAGCAGCAAACCGCTGTCTCATGTCATTCATTACGAAAGCGGCTCCAGCTTTTCAGTTCAGGCCAAACCCTCCTCTGGGCCCGACCGGGTAACCGTCCTTACCCGAAGCTTCCGCCCAAGGCGAGAACAACTGGAGCATCAACGACATTTAAAATTTCTGAAGCCCGCGCCGAAAGACCGCCTCCCAACCCAAATCATACCGGACCGTCCAACGGGTCAACGTGTATGGGCGTATTCCACCAGCTGGTCCGCCACCGTCCCCCAGCCCGCAAAAAACCCCATATCCTCATGGGTCGCTCGGGCCTCCTCGGACCTGTGCCGCGCGGTCACAGTATACACCGTCCCGCCTTCCGGTGCGTCCGACAGGTCCAGCATCACGGTCATGAACGGCTCCGGCGCGGGCTTCCAGCCCTCCATGAAGGCATCCGTAAACACCAGCCGACGTCCCTCAATAATGTCGAGATAAACACCGGTATTGCGCATTTCCCTGCCATCCACCTCGAAGACCGTGTTGAACCGACCACCCACCTGCAAATCAATCTCGCACCCGGTCACCCGGTGCGGTCTGGGAACGAAAAAATGGGGTATGTGCTCCGGACTGGTCCAGCAGTCCCAAACCACATCCCGTGGCACCGGCAGGGTTCTTGTGAAAGTCAGATCGGTCTTCGGGTCAAGCTCCATGGCAACATGTCCTCGTCAGTTTCCGCGACAAAGCAGGGGCCATCCCTCCCCAACTTCGCGTTAACCAACGCCGGGTCCCCCCACGGGTTCCCCGGGTCCTCACCTGACGTTACGGAAAGCCCGCCCGCAACATGCGCGTCGTGAAGGAAAAATCAGGGCCGCGGCATTGGCCGCAGGGGCAATGGCGGCATCTCCGCCGCAAACCACGCGGTCAGCAGATTCTTCTGCAGTTCCCGCGCCCGGTTGCCCCAGACCCGCGCCCCCGCCGGCGGCTCGCCGGAGAACGTGTCGATCCCCTCCCGCCGCTCCGGCTCCGAGGAATAGACCGCAAAGGCAAGGCTCCGCTCCGCATCGCCCAGATACCCGGCCAGACCGCTGCTGAAATAGATCGTGCCGGTCTTTGCCGCCACAAACGCCCCATCCGGCGCATCCTCAATCCCGCCAGGCATGGGACGCAGCGGCAGGATCAGAGGCAAACGCCCCGATTCCGCCAGCAACACCTCAACCGTTTCCTCCGCGCTCCACCGCGACCGGTCCGACAGGCCGGAATGGTCAATAAAAACCGCGTCCTCCAGCCCATACCTCTCCCGCGCCCAGGCAGTCATCGCCAGCGCCGACTCCTCCAACCTCAAAGGCGCCTCACCGTTTTCCTTCGCAGCCTGAAGCCCCACAACCTCCGCCGTCAGATTGGTGGAATAGCGCAGCATCCCGCGCAACACATCAATGAGAGGTGCGCCCAAATGCTCCACCAGAACCTCACCCTCCGGCGCCTCCGCCACAAACTCCGGTTCCGGCAGCTCAATCCCCTGCTCTCCGGCCAGACTCGCAAAAACCTCCGCCGCGTATTTCGCCGCATCGCGCACCGGCAGCCAGACCGCCCCGTCACGCCGCATCTTACCGGCATCGAGCGTCCAGACCTCGCGGCCGTCCTCAACCCGGTGCCGCGGCGGACTCTCCTCGCCCAGTTCCCCGGCCACGCCCTCAACCAGAACCTCAAACCCGGTCCCAGGCGCCCCGAAGCCAAAGACCGGCCCGTCCTCCCCGGCAATCCAAGTCAGCCGCACCCGGTTGAAATTCAGGTTCAGCCCCGAAATCGCCGGGTTGTATCCAACATGCAGCGGCTGATCCGGCTCGATCACCGCAAGTTCCGGCAAGGCTCCCGTCACCACAACGAACCGCCCCTCAACTTTGGACAGCCGCGCCTCGGCCAGGTCCGCAACAATCTCCTTGAGGTCATTCGCATCCAGCGCCGGATCACCGCCGCCCACCAGAACCAGATCACCGGACAGAACCCCGTCCTCCACCGGCCCGGTCGCCAGAACGCTGGTCGAAAACCGGTAGTTCGGCCCCAGCACATCCAGCCCGTATAGCGCCGTGACAATCTTCAAAACCGACGCCGGAACCCGCGCCCCGGTCTCGCCATACGCGTCGATCCACCGCCCGTCCCGCGTATCCGCCAGCGCATAACCCGTCACGTCGCCAACGGCTGACCCGGCCAGAACCTCCGGCAGACCGTCCCGCACCTGCGTAACGCCCGGTACCGGCGCGCAGAACAGGGCGCAGCCCAGCCCGACCGCGGCAGGACGAAAGAAACCCAGGATATTCGGCAATAACCCTGTCATAGAACACGCGTCCATCTGTTTGGGTTTACTATTAAAAATCATTTCGAGCGAAATGTCCAGGAAACCTGGTCCTGGCCGCAATCACCCGTCCGGTGCGCTACTTCCGCCACGCTCCGCTGCGGCGCAACTCGCTCGATGACAGGTCCAGCATCCGCCCCGTCAGCAGCGTCCAGCACGGCGCCGCCATATGCGGCAGCGCCTCCGCCTGTTCCCGGCCCAGCCTGCGCGTGGCAAAGCGCCGCGCCGCGGGCGACAGACCGGCGGCAATCTGATCGCCGGGCCGGCCCAGTACCCCCACCGGGAAGTTCTCCATAATCCAGTCCCAGCGGTCCCAGCGGTGAAAGCCCTGCATGTTGTCCGCGCCCATCAGCCAGACAAACCGCACACCCGGATAGCGCTGGCGCAGCCCCGACAGCGTCGCCGCCGTGTAGCGCGTCCCCATCCGGCTCTCCAGATCCGTCACCACCACCCGCGGATGCTGCATGATCTCCCGCGCCCGGCGCAGCCTGCGCCCGGACGCCGCCGGAGCATTGGCTTTCAGCGGATTGCCCGGACTGACCAGCCACCAGACCTGGCTCAGACCAAAGGATTTCAACGCCCAGCGGGTAATGTGCACATGACCCGCATGGGCCGGATCGAATGACCCACCCAGCAGACCAACAGTCATCCCCGCGTAAGCCGGAGGAAATCCAAACACGTGCAGCCCCTTCCCAGAACGGAGCACGAGCAAAACGGCACGCCGCAACGGCTGTCAATCAGTGCTTTCGAAATTACCGACCAATATCCGGTATTTCACGGCTGTTGTGGCACCGCGACCCGCATCAGCTCCTCAATCCGCTCCTCTCCATTGCGAATGACGGCGATCCGAACCCGCCCGGTCTCAGCTGCGTCACCATCCGTCGCAGCCGGTTCAACACGAATGATAAGCGGTTTGGACCCCAGCCGTTTGCGCGTCTTCTTCCGCGACTCTACCACCTGCGCCATGCGAAGTTCGCTGCCATCCAGACGGGACAGGATCCTGTCAAACCGCGTCCTGTACCGCGTCGCGTGTTCCGGCGTGCGGGAATGATACGCCCCGGCCGCAAGGGACCAGTCGCCTTTTTCCATATGCAGCGCGCTCAGAAACTCCGCCGCATAGCGCGCACCGACATCCGGGTCGAACATCTCCTCGAGTGTCGAGAAGTTCTCCCCGTGCCAGTGATAGTTGATCTGAAAACAGCCCACATCGAAACTGTTGCGCCCGGCGGCCACGCTTTTCCGCGCGAAGGCCAGCGCCTCCTCCCGGCTGTCAAACCAGAAGCTTTCGCCCTCCCGGTTGATCGCCCAGGGCCACGGTCGCAAGCGACCGTCGCGCATCCGCCCCGTTTCCGTCAGCGAAATCGAATGCAGCACCTCACCCGGCACGCCCGCCACACCGGCACCACGCGCAATGGCACGCTCGCAGATCGCAGCCCCGTCCGGCTCGGCCCGCACCTGGCCAAAGCCAAGCCCCAGCAGCCAAACCGCCGTGAATATGACAATGTGACCGGGCCCCGGTGTGACCATTCGGATTCTCCGTGCGGACAGAAGGCCCCAATCTGCCGCGCAATCGTTAGTCCACGGTTAGAAAATCACGCCAGCCCACAGGGATTTGAGCACCGAATACCCTCAATTTATCGCAATTGCCCGCCATCACCGATCCGGAAACCCCCACATTATCAGTCCCTAGCGATGGCTTTTCGACGGGATGCAGGCCTGTTTCAAAGCGCTTGGGGTGGCCATGTTCACGTGAACGCCGCTTTCGGGGATTCGTGGACCCAATGGTTCAAAAAACTCGCGTTTTCGGGTCACATTTGGTAAAACCTTATTAACCAAAAAATTTTTATTCAATAATTACAGACACATAAACTGTCATAAAACCAACATCATTTCGCAATATTACCGACACCCGGAAACCCTAGGTTCCGGCATGGAACGGGTGCTTGATGCGCTTACGTTTGAACGAAAACTGACTAACCATCGTCAGAGAGGAAATACTATGAAATCCGGCCATTTTGCAGGCACCGCGGTTGCGACCGTGATGGCAATCTCCGCAACCTCCGCCTTTGCACAGTCCCGTGACCAGATCCAGGTCGCCGGTTCGTCGACTGTTCTGCCCTACGCCTCCATCGTTGCAGAGGCGTTCGGTGAAAACTTTGACTACCCGTCGCCCGTCGTTGAATCCGGTGGCTCCTCCGCCGGCCTCAAAAAATTCTGCGAAGGCGTTGGTGAGAACACCATCGACATCGCAAACTCCTCCCGCGCCATCCGTGAAGCCGAGGTTGCCGCCTGCGCCGAAGCCGGCGTAACCGACATCATGGAAGTCCGCATTGGATACGACGGCATCGTCTTCGCCTCCAAATCCGACGGCCCCGATTTCACCGCCTTCACCCCGGCCCAGTGGTACAACGCTCTCGCAGCCGAACTGCCCCAGGATGGCGCAATGGTCGCCAACCCGAACACCAACTGGACCAGCGTTGACGAATCCCTGCCGGACTCCGAAATCCTGGCCTTCATCCCCGGCACCAAGCACGGTACCCGCGAAGTCTTCGAGGAAAAAGTGATCCTCCAGGGCTGCGAGGACTCCGGCGCCATGGAACAGATCCTTGAGATCAACGGTGGTGACGAGGACGCGGCCGAGAGCGCCTGCATGGCGGTCCGCACCGACGGTCTCTCCGTAGACATCGATGGCGACTACACCGAAACGCTCGCCCGCATCGAATCCAACCCGAACGGCATCGGCGTCTTTGGTCTCGCATTCTACGAGAACAACACCGACAAGCTGAAGGTCGCGACCATTAACGATGTCGTACCCTCCACCGAGTCGATCTCGACCGGCGAATACCCCGTATCCCGCCCGCTCTACTTCTACCTGAAGCAGGCACATGTCGGCGTGATCCCCGGCCTTAAAGAGTATGCCGAGTTCTTCGTATCCGACGCTGTTGCAGGACCGAACGGACCGCTCGCGGCCTATGGCCTCGTGTCCGACCCGGCACTTGCCGAAACCCAGGCGAAAATCGCCGATCTCGGCTCCTGATAGCCCATTTATCCGAAGCGCCCCCCAACCGGGGCGCTTCGGTCTTTTTTTATTTCGATCGGCGGTTGGGAGAACATGTCCGTTTCACTACTTTTTTGGGTCCTGATCGCACTCGGCGCCGCAGGATATATTGTCGGCAGAAAAAAAGCGCTCGTCTCGGCTGGTGGCAATCAGCTGGGGCTTCACTCGCTTGTCGGGTATTATGGCTGGTCCGTGGCACTTGCGTCATTCCTCGCCGGTGTCTGCGTCATCGTTCTGCTTAAATTTGCCGGCAGCTTTGCCGAGGTCTTCTCGAACCCGGCACTCCTTACCATCGCAGCCCTCGCCGCCGCGCTCGCCGCCTTCGCGCTGACCTTCGTGCGCATCGACAAGGACTTTCGCGCGCGCAACTACGTCGAGGCAATGGTCAAGGGTCTGCTGTTCACGGCCTCCCTCATAGCCATTCTGACCACGGTCATGATCGTGTTCTCGATGCTGTTCGAGACCGGCCGCTTCTTCAGCCAGTACAGCTGGACCGAATTTTTCTTCGGCCTGAACTGGGCCCCGAATTTCCGCGGTGACAGCGACCTGGGCATGCTCCCCCTGCTCTGGGGTACGATCTATGTCAGCCTGATCGCACTCGCCGTCGCCGTGCCCATCGGCCTCTTCTCCGCCATCTACCTCGTGGAATACGCGTCTCCCCGCGTCCGCTCCTTCGCGAAACCCGCCATCGAGGTTCTGGCCGGCATCCCGACCATCGTCTACGGCCTCTTCGCCCTGATCACCGTGGGTCCGCTCCTGCGCGACTGGTTCGCCCAGCCCATGGGCCTCGGAAACAGCAGCGCCTCGGTCATGACCGCGGGCCTCGTCATGGGCATCATGCTCATCCCCTTCGTCTCATCCCTCTCCGACGACATCATCAACGCCGTGCCCCGCGCCATGCGTGACGGCTCGCTCGGCCTCGGTGCGACCCAATCCGAGACCATCCGCCGCGTTGTCATCCCGGCCGCTCTCCCCGGCATCGTCGGTGCAATACTGCTCGCCGCCTCCCGCGCCATCGGTGAGACCATGATCGTGGTTCTTGGCGCCGGTGCCGCCGCGCGAATGTCACTCAACCCGTTTGAGGCCATGACCACGGTGACAGTGAAAATCGTGAGCCAGCTCACCGGTGACACGGACTTCGCCTCGCCTGAGACGCTCGTGGCTTTCGCCCTCGGCATCACACTCTTCTTCCTCACACTCTGCCTGAACGTGCTGGCCCTCTACATCGTGCGCCGGTACCGGGAGCAATACGAATGACCGACGCAACCGCTACCGCCGCACCCGCAACCAGCGATCCGTCCCGCACCCAGCGCCGGAACGCCGCCGAAAAACGCTTCCAGCTCTATGGCAAACTGGCCGTCGGCATCGGCGTCCTCGCCCTGATCATGCTGCTGGGCTCCATCCTGTCGCGCGGTCTCCCCGCCTTCAACCAAACCTTCATCAAGGCCGACATCACCCTGGATGCCGCAGCCCTTGACCCGAACGGCAACCGCGACCCGGAGGACATCCGCAAGGTCCTGACCTTTGCCTACAAGCCGCTGATCAACGACTCGCTGACGGGCCTTGCCGAACAGCTCGCGGCCGGCCCCGTTCCGGAAGCCACACCGGATCTCATCGCCGGCATGATCTCCGACGCGGCAACCGCCACCCTGCGCGACTATGTTATCCGCAACCCCGGGCAAATCGGTGAGACGGTGGAGTTCGAGTTCCTCGCCAACGCACGGATCGACCAGTACCTGAAGGGCAACGTTGACCGGGAAAGCGCCGCCGCCGACAGTCGCGTCGACCCGATCCAACTCGATATCGCCGATGCGCTCCAGGAAAGCGGCGCGATGGAGAAACGCTTCAACCTGGACTTCATCATCGGCCCGGACGCCTCCGAGAACCGCCCCGAAGCCGCCGGTATCGGCGTGGCGCTCATGGGCTCGGCCTATATGATGCTGATCGTGCTCTGCCTCGCCCTGCCCATCGGTGTGGCCGCCTCGATCTATCTTGAGGAATTCGCGCCGAAGAACTGGATCACCGATATCATTGAAGTAAACATCTCGAACCTCGCTGCCGTGCCGTCAATCGTGTTCGGTATCCTGGGCCTAGCAATCTTCATCAATTACATGCACCTGCCCAACTCAGCCCCCATCGTTGGTGGTCTGGTGCTGACGCTGATGACCCTGCCCACGATCATCATTTCCACCCGCGCCTCCCTGAAATCGGTACCGCCATCGATCAAGGAAGCCGCAATCGGCGTGGGCGCCTCCAAGATGCAGGCGATCTTCCACCATGTCCTGCCGCTCGCGGCACCGGGCATCCTGACGGGCACCATCATCGGACTCGCACAGGCCCTGGGTGAAACCGCACCGCTCCTTCTGATCGGCATGGTGGCCTTCGTCCGCGACCACCCTGGCTCCCTGCCCGACGGTCTTTTTGAGCCGGCCACCGGACTGCCGGTTCAGGTATACAACTTTACACAGCGCGCTGATCCGGCTTTTGTGGAACGGGCATCCGGTGCCATCATCGTGCTTCTGGCTTTCCTGGTAATCATGAACGCCATCGCAATCTTCCTGCGCCAGCGCCTGGAGCGTAAGTGGTAAGCCGGGTATAGGAGAATATTATGACCATGGTACAAGAGCACAGACCCGAGACGAAAACCGCTTCCGCCGCGGTCCGTCCGCCGGTACGCGAAAACGCAAAACCGCCAAAACTGACCGCCCGCAATGTCGACGTGTTCTATGGCGAGAAACAGGCCATCCACGATGTCTCGATCGACATTCCGCGCAACCAGGTGACCTCCTTCATCGGTCCCTCCGGCTGCGGTAAATCGACCTTCCTGCGCTGCATCAACCGCATGAACGATACGATCCCGATCTGTAAGGTGACCGGTAACATCGAGGTTGAGGGCACGGACATCTACGACCCGAAAATCGACGTCGTGGAACTGCGCGCCCGCGTCGGCATGGTGTTTCAGAAGCCCAACCCGTTCCCGAAATCCATCTTCGAGAACGTGGCCTACGGCCCCAAAATCCACGGCCTGACCAAAAACAAAACCGAGCTTTCCGAAATCGTTGAAAGCTCCCTGCGCCGCGCCGGTTTGTGGAACGAGGTCAAGGACCGCCTGAACGAGCCAGGCACCGGCCTCTCCGGTGGTCAGCAGCAGCGTCTCTGCATCGCACGCGCCATCGCCACACGGCCCGAAGTCGTGCTGATGGACGAGCCCTGCTCCGCCCTCGACCCCATCGCCACCGCGATTGTTGAGGAACTGATCGACGAGCTGCGCAACAAATACACGATCATTATCGTGACCCACTCCATGCAGCAGGCCGCCCGCGTCAGCCAGCGCACCGCGTTCTTCCACCTCGGAAACCTGATCGAGGAAGGCGCAACCGAGGACATCTTCTCCAACCCCAAAGAACAGCAGACCGAAAACTACATCACCGGTAAAATCGGCTGACGACGAACCGCGTTAGACCTCCGGGACCGAAACCATCTCCAACTTCAGGGCCGCTCAACCATTAGTTGAGCGGCCTTTTTTCATGCAGCCGAAACCCGCGCCGATAGCGACAATTCGATGAAATAATTATTCATTAACCGTAAGTTCAGGCCATTCCACGAATGGACAGCCGCTCAATTTACTGCAAAAATAATCGCACTGCGCAGGAGGTTGTTCGCATGCCGGTTATTTATGAGATCATCCCCGAGGAAAACCACATGTTCGTGCGGTATGATGGCCGCGTGACGAACAGCGAAATTGCCGACTCCTTTGCCGAAGCCCAGCAAAACCCCGAATTCCGCCTCGACCTCGCCCACCTTGTCGACCTGACCACCGCGGATTTCTCCGTCCTTGATTTCCAGAAGATATTCTCCCTCTTCAACATGTACGCCCGCGCCCATGAGGGCGCCGGCATCAAGATGCGCGTCTCCATCTTCGCCCCCAGCGACACCGTCTTCGGCATGTCGCGCATGTTCGAAAACCTGGCCGGGACCAGCGACTTTTTTGACGTGCGCATCTTCGACAGCCTCGAGGCCGCCCGTGAATGGGCCGTCAATCCCGATGAGGATGAAGAGGACAACTCGGAACTCGAACAGTCGGTCTGACCCGCCGCTGCCGCAGACATCCCGCCCTGTCACATATCCTTCACAAAAATGTCATAAAATCATTGCTCCCGGCTCCCTCCCGGGACTAAGCTCCCCCTGAACCACCACAACCGGAGGTTCAAATCACCAGAGTGGGGGAACACGTCTCATGGCAGCAGGTCAGGATGACAGGAAAAACGCGGCCGTCGGCGAAGCCGTTCTCGCGGAAGCGAAATCCGATCCGACATTCCGCGCAAAGCTCGGCAAAATCCTCGACAAACGCGTCACTCACCGTCCCGACCGCGATCTGCTCGGCCTGGACCAGGCACAGGGGGACCATACAAAAACAGGCGACTGAGAAAGTGACTCCAGATAACGGCCGGATACCGGCCTGAAAAGAATTCCGAAAAGGGGGAAAATTCCAATGAAAGTAAATAACCGTTTTGCGGCGGGAGCCGCATCCGTGCTGGCCATGACGGCGGGGCTTGCCACCGGGCAGGCCGCCCTGGCACAGTCGGAGGAGAACGCCTGGTTTCAGGCCGGACAGGCCGAAATCGAAGCGAAGCTTGCGCGTCAGCCGATCACAGGCATCGCGAAAAATGTTATCATCTTCCTTGCTGACGGCAACGGCGTGGCCACCAACTATGCGGCCCGTATCTTCCAGGGGCAGCAGAAGGGCGGCTATGGCGACGACAACGTCATGCATAAGGAATCCCTGCCCTATCTCGCCCTCTCCAAGACCTACAACACCAACGCCCAGACCCCGGATTCCGCCGGAACGGCCGTGGCCTTCATGTCCGGGATCAAAACCAAGTCCGGCGTGATCGGCGTGGACGAGACCCTGCGCCGTGGCGAATGCGCCGATGTCGAGGCCGCAACCATCCCGTCCATCGGGGACTTCGCCGCCGAATCCGGCCGTTCCGTGGGCATCGTCAGCACCGCGCGCGTTACCCATGCGACGCCAAGTGCCGTTTATGCCAACGCGGCTGACCGCGACTATGAGACGGATGTGGACCAGCCGGAGGACTGCGCCGTTCCCGACATCGCCGCGCAACTCATGGAAAACATGGAATCCGGTACCGTCGATCTTGTGCTCGGTGGTGGACGCCGGAACTTCGTCCCTGCCGAGGTTGAGGATCCCGAAGGCGCCTCCGGCCGCCGTGGCGATGGCCACAACATGTGGCAGGAAGCCACCGATGCGGGCTACCAGATGGCCTGGGACAACGAGACCTTTGCGGCTCTCGCCCTCGACCATTCCGCACCGGTTCTCGGCCTCTTTGAGAGCAGTCACATGGCCTACGAGCATGACCGCGACAATGAGCCCTCGATCCAGGAAATGACCGAAGCCGCGATCACCTACCTGGCCAACAACGAGGAAGGCTATTTCCTTCTGGTTGAGGGTGGCCGCGTTGACCACGCCAACCACGACGGCAACGCCTACCGCTCCATGACCGACGGTGTCGCCTTCGACGAGGCGGTGGCAAAAGCCGTGGAAATGACCAACCAGGAAGACACCCTGATCGTGGTGACCGCCGACCATGGTCACGCCATGGCCTTTAACGGCTACTGCGGACGCGGCTCCCCAATCGAGGGTCTCTGCCTTTCCATTGACAATAACGGTGAAAAGCATCTCGACGACCCGGAAATCGCGGCGGATGGCAAACCCTACACCGCAATTGGATACCTCAACGGGACCGGCTCCATCGTCACCGAACAGGTCGACGGCACCTACTTCGGAACCCGCCCAATGCTGACCCAGGAGGAGGCCACCGACCCCGACTACATCCAGCAGGCCATGCTGCCGCAAAGCGCGGAATCCCACTCACCCGTTGATGTGGCCATCTACGCCAGCGGACCCTGGGCGCATCTCTTCGACGGTACGGTCGAGCAGAACTACATCTACCACGTCATGCGCAAGGCGTTTGAGGGCGAATAAATCCGCCCGACCTCAAAACCCGCCCGGCCTCCCATCGGAGGCCGGGCTTTGTTATGGCGCCGCGCCCCAAAACAACCGCACCACCCCGTGGGAACATCCCCGTCCGTCACGCGTTGAACCGCCAATGCCATTGCACCCAAACGGAAGGATGAATTCATGGCCAATCTCGACAAAACCCGCAGCGACCCGGCCGGACAGCTTCTCGACGAACTGGACGACGTACGCGCCGGCATGCTGGGCATCGAGGGCACCAGCCAACACATGCAGCCCATGACGCATTTCGTCGACCGACGCGAGGGATGCCTCTACTTCATCACCTCCCGCGAAACCGACCTGGCCAAATCAATCGTGCATTCCGCCACGGCGCATTACTGCCTCGTGTCCAATGATCACGACTACCATGCCTGCATGTCCGGCGAGATCAGCATCATCAACGACCGCGAAAAACTCGAGGAACTCTGGTCGCCCATGATGGCCGCATGGTTCGAGGGCGGTCAGGACAACCCCAACATTACCATGCTGAAAATGTCCCTGAACGAAGCCTCCGTCTGGGCCT
Source organism: Alphaproteobacteria bacterium (assembly GCA_030427145.1). Taxonomy (GTDB): domain Bacteria; phylum Pseudomonadota; class Alphaproteobacteria; order Rhodobacterales; family Rhodobacteraceae; genus Amaricoccus; species Amaricoccus tamworthensis. Next base: position 276,050 of record JAUHWT010000002.1, read on the forward strand.
CCACCCGAAACGCCCTGCGCTTTGGTTTCGAGATGGTGCGCTCCAACGTCAACGAGGCGCACACGCCCGACATTGGCGAGCACACCATCGTCAAATTCCGCGAAGCAAGCTAACTCAAATCATCCGGGCGGCTCAACATCGGGCCGCCCGACGACTACAGCGCCGGCATCCCCTGCCGCACCGCCCGAGCATCGAGCCGCGCAACACCCAGCACATCAAGAACCTTCGCCTCGATCTGCCCGGCATTCATCGCCGCGACCTCATACATCTTCGCCGGTGAGTCCTGGTCAATGAATGTGTCGGGGAAGACCATCGACCGGAATTTCAACCCCCGGTCAAACACGCCCTCTTCCGCCAGAAGCTGCGCCACATGGCTGCCAAAGCCACCAATCGCGCCCTCCTCAATCGTAATCAAAGCCTCGTGGTTCGCGACCAGATCCAGGATCAGATCCCGGTCCAGCGGCTTGGCAAAGCGTGCATCGGCAATCGTTGGCGAAATGCCCCGCGCCGCCAGGTTCTCCGCCGCCTTCATGCATTCCGACAGCCGCGCCCCAAACGACAAAACCGCCACCTGGCCGCCCTCCCGCACCACGCGTCCCTTGCCGATCTCCAGCGGCTCACCCCGCTCCGGCATCTCAACCCCCTGGCCCTCGCCACGGGGAAACCGGAACGCGCTCGGACGGTCGTCAATCGCCACCGCCGTCGCAACCATATGCCGCAGTTCCGCTTCATCGGCCGCGGCCATCACCACAAACCCCGGCAGGTTCGCGAGAAACGCCACGTCAAAACTGCCCGCATGGGTCGGCCCATCGGCCCCCACCAGCCCCGCACGGTCAATCGCAAACCGCACCGGCAGCCGCTGAATGGCCACGTCATGCACAACCTGGTCATAACCGCGCTGCAGGAAGGTCGAATAAATCGCACAGAACGGCTTCAACCCCCCGGCCGCCATCCCGGCCGCAAAGGTCACGCCATGCTGCTCGGCAATGCCCACATCATGGCACCGCTCCGGAAACCGCTCCGCAAACAGGTTCAGCCCCGTGCCATCCGGCATCGCCGCCGTGACCGCCACGATTTTGTCGTCCCGTTCGGCCTCATCGATCAGAGAGGTCGCAAACACCTTGGTATAGCTTGGCGCGTTCGACGGCGCCTTGCGCTGCGCCCCGCTGGGCACGTCGAACTTTGCGACACCATGATAGCGGTCATCGGAATTCTCCGCCGGAGCGTACCCCTTGCCCTTTTTGGTCAGCGCGTGGATCAGAACCGGCCCCGTCGAGCGCATTTTCACCGCCCGCAGGATCTCAACCAGCTGGTTCACGTCATGGCCATCAATCGGCCCGATATAGGACAGCCCCAACGCGTCAAACAGCGTGCCACCACCGGCCGTCGCCGCCTTCACCGCATCCCGCGCGCGCTTCGCCCCTTCCTGGAACGGCCGTGGTAACAGACCCACGGCGCCCTTTGCTGCCGCCTTCAGGTCCTGAAACGGCTCGCCGGCATAAAGCCGCGACAGATAGCTCGACATCGCCCCTACCGGCGGCGCAATCGACATCTCGTTGTCGTTGAGAATGATGATCAGCCGCTTGCCCAGATGGCCCGCGTTGTTCATGGCCTCATAGGCCATGCCCGCCGACATCGCGCCATCCCCGATCACGGCAATCACGTCGCCCACATCGTCACAGCCCGTCTCCCGGGCCACGGCGAAACCGAGACCTGCCGAGATCGACGTGGACGAATGCGCCGCACCAAAGGGATCGTAGGGGCTCTCCGCCCGTTTGGTGAAGCCCGACAGACCGCCACCCGACCGCAGCGTCCGGATACGGTCCCGCCGCCCGGTCAGGATCTTGTGCGGATAGCACTGATGCCCCACATCCCAAATGAGCTTGTCCTTCGGCGCATTAAACACCGCATGCACGGCCACCGTGATCTCCACCACGCCAAGCCCCGCGCCCAGATGCCCGCCGGTCTCCGACACCGCCGAAATGGTCTCGGAACGCAACTCATCGGCCACCTGGCGCAACTCACGGCTGCCCAGACCCTTCAGGTCATCGGGTGACTCGATCCGGTCCAAAAGCGGGGTTTCGGGGCGGTCAACGCTCATTTCTCAACTCCTGACGGCTGGGGGCACCAGGCCCCTAGCTTGTCCTCTTTATCGCAAATCGGGCCGCCAGACGCAGGTTTTCCGCACTCGACCCATAGGGCGCCAGATGTGAACAGGCGCTGTCCACCAGATCCCGGGCCTTCTGCCGCGCCCCGGCAATTCCCATCAGCGACACAAACGTCGCCTTCCCGGCGGCCTCATCCTTGCGCAGCTTCTTCCCAACCGCATCCGCATCACCCTCGACATCGAGAATGTCATCGGCCACCTGGAACGCAAGCCCCAGATCGGTAGCATAGGCCCGGAGCGGCCCCGGATCCTGCCGCGCCAGAATGGCACCGCTCTCCACCGCCCACACGATCAGCTCACCCGTCTTCAGGCTCTGCAACATGCTGACCTCATCCAGGTTCAGCGAAGCATCTGTCTTCTCCGCCGCCACGTCAAACGCCTGTCCGGCCACCATGCCAAAGGCCCCGGCGGCCTCGGCCAGCCGGTGGATCAGCCGCACCTGAATACGCGGATCAATCCCGCCCTGCGGCGCCGACAGGATTTCAAAGGCCAGCGTCTGAAGCGCATCACCCACCAGAACCGCCGTGGCCTCGTCCCATTTCACATGCACCGTGGGCTTGCCCCGGCGCATGTCATCGTCATCCATGCTGGGCAGGTCGTCATGCACCAGGGAATAGGCATGCAGGCATTCCACCGCCGCCGCCGTGCGGATCGACTGCGCCGGCGGCACCCGGAACAGAGCAGCAGATTCCAGCGCCAGAAACCCGCGCATCCGCTTGCCACCGGACAAAACCGCATGGCGCATCGGCGCGCTCAGCATCGCATCTTCGCCGGGCAACAGGCGCTCAAGCGCCTCTTCCACCCGCGTCGCGGCCTGGCTCAGAACCGCATGAAACTGAAGACCCTCGCTATCCATCGGCTCAGGAAATGTTCACGTCTTTGGCGGTCACGCGTCCATCCGCCGTTTTGGCGATCTGACTGACGCGGGCCTCGGCCTCTTTCAGCTTTTCCTCGCAATGTCCCCGAAGCTCGGCACCACGGGCGTAAAGCTCAATGGACTGTTCCAGCGGCACGTCACCGGATTCCAGCCGCCCAACAACCGTTTCAAGTTCGGCCAGCGCCTCTTCGAACCCCATGTTTTTGACGGGCTTCGCCTTTGCCTCAGCCATCTCCACGCTCCATCAGAACCTTCACATGTGCGCCCACGGACGACGCCAGCGCGGGCAAATCATATCCGCCCTCAAGTGTCGAGACCACACGGCCAAAACAGTGCCTGTCCGCCAGATCACAAAGCCGTCCAGTGGCCCAGGCAAAATCATCCTCCACCAGGTCGAGATTGGCCAGCGGATCGTCCCTGTGCGCGTCAAACCCGGCCGAAATAAAGATCATTTCCGGCCTGTGCCGGTCCACGGCGGGCAGAACCACATCCTCCATCACCTGCCGGAACTGCGCGCCACCGGCCCCAGCCGAGAGCGGCGCATTCACGATCTGGCCATGCTTGCCCCGCTCGTTTTGCGCACCGGAACCGGGATAGAGCGGCATCTGATGGGTCGAGGCAAACAGAATACGCTCATCATCCCACACCAGGTCCTGGGTGCCGTTGCCGTGATGCACGTCAAAATCAATGATCGCCACCCGCTCCAGGTTGTGAACGTCAAGCGCATGCCGCGCCCCGATCACCACGGTCCCGAGGTAGCAAAACCCCATGGGGGTCGAGGTCTCCGCATGATGCCCCGGCGGACGCACGGCGCAAAAGCCGTTTTTCACCGCGCCATCCATGACCTGATCCACCGCCCGCACAATCGCGCCCGCGGCCCGTCGCGCCGCCACAAGCGTATGCGGCCCAAGAACCGTATCCGCGTCGAGCGGCAACAGCCCCTCCTGGGGCGTGTCCCTCTCAAGCTTTCGAAGATAATCCTCGGGATGAACGCGCAAAATCGCCTCATCCGTCACCAGCGGCGCCTCCTCCCGGACAAGTCCGGAAAAGGCGTCACCCTCAAGCTCGGCATTCACCGCAACCAGCCGCTCCACCCGCTCCGGATGGCCCGGCGAGTTCCGGTGCAGCAGACAGTCGGAATGCCCGAGTAAAAGTGTGCCCATCGGTGCGCCTCCCCAGAAATCATTTGCCGCAATCTGGCACAGCACGGGACCGGCCTCAATGCGTCACGCACGTGATTTCAAAATGGAGTGGCGCCCCACCTGGGCTGTCAGGGTTTCGCGACCCGCGCCGGCCAGTGCAGAACCGTGTCGAGCAAAGCCCGGTTCTCCGCAACCATTTCCTGGAACACCGACACGAAAGACGGCCAGGGCGCGGAGAGCGTCCCCTCAACCTCACCAAAGCCAAACTCCAGATCGGCCTCGTGTTTCAGCGCCAGATGACGCATCCGGATATTGTTGCTCAGGCAATGCAGCAGCAGCTTCTTGATACCCCGGTTCCTTGCGACCGCCACCATATGACGGAACAGCGCATCGCCAATCCCGTGGTTCTGGCATTCCGCCTCTACCGAAAACGCCATCTCCGCCGGCGCCTGCCGCCGGATGATATCCCGGCGCAACTCGGCCACGGCCCGAAGCTCGCCATCGACAAACGCACCATACGCCACCACGCCGGGGGCGAAGAAACCGTCGACATATTTATTGATGCCGGCATCATTGACCGGCCCACCAAAACGCAAATGACGCGAGTCGTCATCAAGCCGCAAAAAGTGACCACGCACCCGCGACTGATCAATTCTCCACAGCCGCCTGATCACCGGATGAAACTCCGGCACTTCCCGATTCATAACCCGGTACTCCTGAACTGACCGACCGGTACAGATGGTCGGCTAAACCGTGCCTCAGATAATACGCACGCTGCATTGCAACAATGTTAACTGCAGTGCAGCATCAGCCAAAATCACATTAAGGTAAATAATGCCGTCGCGCCGGGCCGCCAACGCCCCGAAACCGCATGGCAGTTATGCAAATCGCACCATTTACCGTGCAATCTGTGCCATTTGATTCACAATCTGCGCCACTTCAGAAGCAATCTGTGCCAATCCGATGTCAATCTGCGCCACTTTCAGCACAATCTGCGCCACCTGGGCACCGTTCAGAAGCCTTCGACCCGGCCAGAAACCGGGTCGAAGCAGTAGTAATGGCGCCTCAGTTCAGCGCCTTGTCCGTCACAACATGGGTCCAGGCGCCTTCCGGCTCCTTCGTGATCACCGGATCGGACCCCGCACTCAGAAGGGTGCTGACGGTCCGCTCATAATCCGCCGGATCCAGAGAACCATCTGATCCTGCAGTCAATTTTGCGACCTCACCCATCATCCGTTTCTGATGTTTTTCGGTCTGCGCACCGGTTTCGTCATTGTCCAGAACGATCATCGCGGCATCGTCCGGGTTCTCCTCGGCCCATTTCCAGCCTTTCATGGAAGCCCGCACAAACTTCGCCATGGTCTCGACGAATTCCGGATCCTCAAGCCGCTCCTCGAGCACGTAGAGACCGTCTTCAAGAGTGCTAACCCCTTGATCCTCATACTTAAATACGGTCAGATCATCTTCGGTCAGCCCCGCGTCAATCACCTGCCAGTATTCATTGTAGGTCATGGTCGAGATACAGGCGGCCTGCTTCTGCAACAGCGGATCGACGTTAAAGCCCTGTTTTAAAACGGTAACTCCGTCCTCACCACCGTCCGTCGGAATGCCCAGCGTGCTCATCCAGCTCAGGAACGGATACTCGTTTCCGAAGAACCAGACACCCAGCGTCTGACCCGGGAAATCCTCGATTGTCGTCACGCCACTGTCGTTCCGGCATGTCAGCATCATGCCCGAGGATTTGAAAGGTTGTGCAATGTTTACAAGGGGTAAGCCCGCCTCACGCGCCGCCAGGGCCGACGGCATCCAGTCCACGATGACATCCGCGCCACCACCGGCGAGAACCTGCGCCGGAGCGATGTCCGGACCACCGGCCTTGATGGTCACGTCAAGCCCTTCCTCCTCGTAAAACCCCTCATCCTGGGCCACGTAATAGCCAGCAAACTGTGCCTGGGTCACCCATTTCAGCTGGATCGTCACTTCCTGCCCGAAGGCGGCGGATCCGAGCACCATCGCCGCGGCGGATGCGCCCCAAATCATTGTTTTCATTGTCAGTCTCCTTGTTGAACTTCTTTTTGTTTGTCAGTGCCGGTGTGACGGATGCCAGAACGTCACCCGTTTCTCCAGCAGCGCCACGAGCCCGTAAAAGCCCGATCCGACCAGCGCCGCGACCGTGATTTCCGCCCAGACCATGTCCAGCGCCAGCCGTCCCACCTCGGTCGAAATCCGAAACCCCATGCCCTTCGTGGGGGAGCCGAAGAACTCCGCTACTATGGCCCCGATCAGAGCGAGCGTCGTGCAGATCTTCAAACCATTGAAAACAAACGGCATTGCTGCAGGCAGCCGCAGTTTGACCAAGGTCTGCCAATAGCCGGAGGCATAGGTCCGCATCAGATCCCGCTGCATGTGATCCGTTGCCGCCAGCCCCTGAACCGTGTTCACCAGCATCGGGAAAAAGCACATCAAAACAACGATCGCGGCCTTCGACTGCCAGTCAAACCCGAACCACATCACCATGATCGGCGCCATGCCAATAATCGGCAGTGCCGCGACAAAATTCCCCACCGGCAACAGCCCGCGCTTCAAAAACGGCACCCTGTCGACCAAAATCCCGACCAGAAACGCCGACCCGCAGCCAATCGCATAGCCGGAGAGCGCCCCCCGGAAAAACGTCTGCACCACGTCCTCCCAAAGCACCGCGGTGTTCTCAACGAGCGCCACACGAATGGCCGAGGGCGCCGGCAGCAGAACCGGGCTGATGTCATAGACCCGAACCGCCAGTTCCCACACCACCAGCACGGTCACACCGAACAGAACCGGCGGCAGCCACCGCGATATCCGGCTGTTACCCGAGGCCGAGACCCAGGCATTCACCTTCCAGGCCACCAGCCAAACCGCCGCGATTCCAATCAGTTGCACCACGTCAGCGCCCTCCCATCACGCGAAGGGTTGCACGCTCGGCAACACCAACCAGGGCCACCAGCGCGGCCGCCAGGATCGCCGCCATCACGAGGGCCGACCAGATTTGCACCGTCTGTCCGTAGTAACTCCCCGACAGCATTCGCGCCCCAAGACCGGCCACGGCCCCGGTCGGCAACTCACCGATGATGGCCCCCACCAGGCTCGCCGCCACGCCGATTTTCAGCGAGGTAAACAGATACGGCACCGCCGAGGGCAGACGCAGCCGCCAGAACGTCTGCGACCGGCTCGCGTTCCATGTATGCATCTGATCCAGAAGCATCTTATTCGGACTGCGCAGTCCTTTCACCATGCCCACGACCACCGGGAAAAACGACAGATACATGGAGATGATGGCCTTGGGCAAAAGCCCTGAAATGCCGATCGAATTCAGCACCACAATAATCATCGGCGCAATCGCCAGAATGGGGATCGTCTGGCTCGCGATCACCCACGGCATGACGCTCGCGTTCATGGTGCGGTCATGCACGATCCCCACCGCCAGCAGAATGCCCAGCCCCGACCCCAGCGCAAACCCGGCGAGAGTGGCTGAGAGCGTGATCCAGGCATGGCGAAAAAGCGAGCGTTTTGAGGTAATTCGCGTGCCGATGGTGGATTTCCAGAGATCCTGAACCACCTGATGCGGTGCCGGCAAAACCGGCCTCTCCTGGCTCCAGGTATCCGCTACCAGTTCCGTCGCGGACAGTTCCACCTCATCCCGCCCCGCCTGATCCAGGGCCCAGGGCGCATTCAGCCAGACGGCCCCGGCGTACCAGATCGCGATAATCGCCGCGACGACCACCACAACCGGAATGACCTGTCCCGCCCAGATGCGGGACCTTAGCGGAACCGCCGCGTCAGACATCCTCAAGCGTTCCCGCCCGAAGCCCGACGCGCACCCGGGCGGCAATCTCCAGAAAATCCGCGCTCTCGCGAATATGCAGCGGCCGTTCCTTCGGCAGCGTGCTCTCAATCACATCGGTGACACGCCCTGGCCGCGGGCTCATGACCACGATACGGGTACTTAGATAGACCGCCTCCGGGATGGAATGTGTAACAAAGCCAATGGTTTTCCCGGTTCTACTCCACAACTCCAGCAACTGCTCATTGAGCTTGTCACGCACAATCTCATCAAGCGCACCAAACGGCTCATCCATCAGCAGAATATCCGCGTCAAACCCCAGTGCCCGCGCGATGGACGCCCTCTGCTGCATCCCGCCGGACAGTTGCCACGGGTATTTGTTCTCAAACCCCGCCAGTTCGACCATCTCAAGAACCCGCGCCACGCGCGCGTCCTGCTCGGATTTCGAATACCCCATGATTTCAAGAGGTAATCGGATATTCTTATCAATCGTGCGCCATTGAAAAAGCCCCGCCGCCTGAAACACATAGCCATAGGCCCGCGCCTTCCGGGCCTCCGCCGGGCTCATGCCATTCACGGTGATACTGCCGTCGGTCGGCTGTTCCAGATCCGCCATCACCCGCAGGAACGTGGTTTTGCCACATCCCGACGGGCCGATGAACGAAACGAAATCGCCCTGGTTGATGGTCAGGTCCACATGGCTCAGTGCATGCACGGGACCATCGTTGGTCTGAAACGTCAGGCTCAGATCCCTGGCTTCGATAACTGGCTTGGGCGTCAAAGGCTTATCCCACAAAACTCATGTTCAGCTTAAACCCTCAGATACCGGCCGGGATATTCATCGGGTCACGCTCAACCATGCGTGGGGAGTTCAGCTCTTTCCATTTGCTCACCGCCGCATGCGCGGATGGGAACGGCGGGCGTGGCACGAAGCGGCCACGCCCTGGCTGGGGTTGGGAGTTCTGACCCCAGGCCCAGATCACCTCGCCCCGGCTGAGAGTATACCGGGCCTGGGCACTCACCTTGAAACCTTCGAACACGTTGTAATCGAGCACCGAATGATGATTTGACGCACTCAGAGTTTTCGAAATCTTCGGGTCCCAGACAACAATATCCGCATCCGCCCCCGGCACCAGCGCGCCTTTTTTCGGGTAGATGTTCAAAATTTTGGCAATATTCGACGAAGTGACCGCGACAAACTCATTTATGGTCAGACGCCCCTTCTCGACGCCTTCAGTCCACAAAACCGCGAGACGCTCCTCCAACCCGTTGGAACCGTTGGGAATCAGACAGAAATTGTCCCGCCCCATGCGTTTCTGTTCCGTGGTGAACGCCGCGTGGTCCGTGGCCACAACCTGCAGAGATCCGGAGGACAGCCCCGCCCAGAGCGACGCCTGATGCTCCTTGCCCCGGAACGGCGGCGACATCACCCGCCGCGCGGCGTGATCCCAGTCCTTGTTGAAATATTCGCTCTCATCCAGCGTCAGGAACTGCGCCAGAGGCTCACCATAAACCCGCATCCCCTTCTGCCGCGCCCGCCGGATCGCTTCATGCGCCTGCTCACAGGACACATGCACGATGTAAAGCGGTACACCCGCCGCATCGGCAATCATGATCGCCCGGTTCGCGGCCTCTCCCTCAACCTCCGGCGGGCGCGAATAGGCATGACCCTCCGGCCCGGTAATGCCCTCGGCCAGCATCTTTTTCTGAAGAAGATCAACGATATCGCCGTTTTCCGCGTGGACCATGGGCAACGCCCCCAGTTCCTTGCAGCGGTTGAAGGAGGCGAACATCTCGTCATCCTCCACCATCAGCGCACCCTTGTAGGCCATGAAATGCTTGAACGAGTTGACCCCCATCTCAACCGCGTCCTTCATCTCATTGAAAATGCTTTCATTCCAACCCGTAACGGCCATGTGATAGCCAATATCGGAGCAGATCTGCGGGGCGGATTTGCGGTGCCATTCATTGATGGCGTTTTTGATCGATCCATCCTCGCCAGGCAGACAGAAATCAATCAGCATGGTCGTACCGCCAGCCGCCGCGGCCCAGGTCCCGCTTTCAAACGTCTCGGCCGCAGTGGTTCCCATGAACGGCATCTCAAGATGCGTATGCGGATCGATACCGCCGGGGATCACGTAAGCCCCTTCCGCATCGACATATTCATCGCCTTTGAGGTCCGGACCGATCTCCTTGATCACCTCATCCTCGATCAGAATATCCGCCTCAAACGTCCGGTCCGCCGTGACAACCGTACCGCCCTTGATGACCCTGCTCATGACTGACCTCTCCTTAATCCGCGTAATCCGGGCATTCCCGGTCAAGTATCCGTTTCATTTCGGCAAAATGGGCAAATTCCGCGCCCTTGTAGACCTGCCACTCCTGAGCCACCGCATCGGCCATCTCACTGTCCATCACGGCGAAGGGCTGACCGGTATTGTAGGCAAACACCATCTGCCGCGCGGCGCGTTCGAGGTGGTACATGGCGTCAAAGGCTTCCGCGACGGTTTCAGCCACCGTCGTAACACCATGATTTTGCATCATAAGTGCGGAGTGATTTCCGATTGTGGCCGCAATCCGCTCGCCTTCGGCCTCCTCACTGGCAATCCCGCCAAAGGCCATGTCCATGCCGATCCGGTTGAAAAACCGCGCCGTGACCTGATCAATCGGATGGATCGTCGGATCCTTCAGCGTCGCCAGCGTCGTCGCATAGGGCGGATGCAGGTGCAGCGCCACCCGCGCGTGCGGCACCTTGCGATGGATGGCCGAATGAATGGACCAGGCCGACGGGTCCGGCGCATCCTCGCGCTCCATGGTTGAGGGATCGTCCGCATCCACCAGCAAAAGGTCCGACGCCTTAATCATCGAAAAATGCCGCCAGCGCGGATTGACCAGGAACCGCCGCCCGTCCGCCGAAACGGCAGCCGAAAAATGGTTCGCGACCCCCTCGTGCCAGTCCGCGCGTGCCGCAAGGCGAAACGCCGCGGCCAGATCCACACGTAACTGCGCCTCGTCGGCATCTCCCGGCTTCACGTCAACCGCAACATTCATCTCCACCTCCCGCACCCGTCATAGGGGCCAAACATCTCATTTCATACAGGTTTGCCAACCTGGAGAGCAGTCGGATGCGCCCGAACACGGGTGCATCCAACAAAAAAAACCGTGCGCGCGCCGCGCGCCCATATCCGCGGCAATGGCCGCGTCCGACCGCCCGTATCACTCAACGATCTGCGCCGTTTCCACCACCGCATGGAACAGCACATTCGCACCCTTCTCAGCCCATTCAGGACTGATTTCCTCGGCCTCATTGTGGCTCAGGCCATCGACACAGGGGCACATCACCATCGAGGTCGGCGCAACCCGGTTTATCCAGCAGGCATCGTGCCCTGCACCCGAAATGATATTCCTGTGGGAATAGCCCAGCCGTTCGGCCGCATTGCGCACCGCCGTCACGCACCCCTCATCAAACGTCACCGGATCAAACCCACCGACTTTCTCAAACTCCACCGACAGGCCCATTTCGTCGCAGATCGCCTGACCGCTCTCTTTCAGGCGCCGTTCCATGTCCTGAATGACCGACAGATCGGGCGAGCGGAAATCGACCGTGAACACGACCTTGCCCGGGATCACATTGCGGCTGTTGGGATGGACATCGATATGCCCCGCGGCACCGACCGCGTCGGGTTTGTGGCTCCAGGCAATCTCATCGACCAATTGCAGGATCTTTGCCATTCCAAGGCCCGCGTTTTTGCGCATGGGCATCGGTGTGGAACCGGTGTGGCTCTCCTTGCCGGTCACGGTCACCTGCGTCCATGACAGACCCTGACCATGGGTGACCACCCCGATATCCTTGCCCTCGGCCTCCAAAATCGGGCCCTGTTCGATATGCAGCTCAAAAAACGCATGCATCTTGCGGGACCCGACCGGCTCATCGCCCTTCCAGCCGATCCGCTCCAGTTCCGCGCCGAAGGTCTTGCCCTCCGCATCCTCGCGGGCATAGGCCCAGTCCTCGTCGTGGATACCCGCAAACACACCAGAGGCCAGCATCGCCGGAGCAAACCGGGTGCCTTCCTCATTGGTCCAGTTGGTCACGACAATCGGATGTTTCGTTTTGATCCCCAGATCATTGAGCGTGCGGATGATCTCCAGACCGCCAAGCACACCCAGAATACCATCGTATTTGCCGCCCGTCGGCTGGGTATCGAGGTGCGATCCCACATAAACCGGCAACGCGTCAGGGTCCGTGCCTTCACGCCGGGCGAACATCGTGCCCATTGTGTCGACGCCCATGGTCATGCCCGCGGCCTCGCACCACGACCTGAAGAGATCACGACCCTCGCCGTCCTCATCGGTCACGGTCTGGCGGTTGTTGCCACCGGCGACCCCCGGACCGATCTTCGCCATTTCCATCAGGCTGTCCCAAAGACGCGCCCCGTCGATCTGAAGATTTGCACCAGGTGCCGCCATGCCCCGCTCCTAAATTCCGATTGGCCCGCCGGTCAAAAAGGGCGGCTTTTGCCCTCCACCGGTCCTGGCCTGCCCCACATCCACGCACCACGGTCCACCGCGCCATTTGCGGGAACTGAAAGCACCGGACCGGATCATACGGGCTGTCCCGAAGGGTCGCTGCGTACTTCCACAACTGGCGGCAAATTCCTGACGGACCTGGTCATTTCAGAGTTTCCGAGGTTTACCTGCATCAGTACAAGGAATTCCGGGCGGGTTGGTGCGTGTTTATGACCACTTGGTCAAAATTCAGGCTATCATCGCAATCTGACGCGTCAAGCAGATTTGGGAGGGAACAGAATGGCCCGTGCGACCTTGAGCAGCAAACCAACCCGCATACAGGCGGAAAAAACCGCACTGATCATGGAGGCGGCACTCAAGGTTTTCTCCGACTACGGATTTCGCGGCGCCACACTCGACCAGATCGCGGATGAGGCCGGGGTCTCAAAACCAAACCTGCTCTACTATTTCGCCTCAAAGGACGACATTCACCGCCGCCTGCTCGAACGGCTTCTGGACACCTGGCTTGAACCCCTGCGCCAGCTCAATGCCGATGGAGAGCCGGTGGAGGAGATCACGGGCTACATCCGACGCAAACTGGAAATGTCCCGCGACTACCCGCAGGAAAGCCGGCTCTTCGCCAACGAAATTCTGCGCGGCGCCCCTCATGTCAGCGAAACCCTGGCCGGACAGCTCCGCGCGCTCGTGGACGAAAAGACGGCGATAATCACCGGCTGGGCGGAAACCGGCAAAATTGCCCAGGTCGACGCCCGCCACCTGATCTTCTCAATCTGGGCCGCCACGCAGCATTACGCCGATTTCGATACCCAGGTCAGGGCCGTCTTGGGGCCGGATGCGGAGAACCGCTTCGAGGATGCAACCGCCTTCCTCGTCTCATTCTACACCCGTGGGTTGCTGCCGGAAGGCTAAACACACCCGACATATCCTAAACAATTTCAGATACTTAGCCGAGCTCACCCCGGTTTCGACGGGCTGATCGCACGCGTTTTCGATTAACCTTCAGCATATTTTCGAAGTGTTTTTTGCGACTTTTACGCCTATTCTGTTAAAACTGTAGAGAAATTTTAGGCGAAGTCGGATCATGTATATCAACGCGGCAAATCACATCAACGGCTCTGAACTCCAGATGCGGATGGCACCCCGTCCGGTCACGCCCACAAGGGCAAAAACGCGCCGTATCCGTGAGGACGCAACCGACGCCGTGACCGTTGGCGCCAACCGCTCCGCGCCGCGCCGTATCGCTGATGACACCCACGCGCCTGGCATGATGGTGCAGCACACCCGCGCGCCGATTGCCACACGTGTTCTCTCCGCGGCCCAGGCATTCTCCCAGGGCAACAGCTTCTTTTCCGGGCAGCTTCTCGACGCCTCCGCTTAAGACCGTTCGCTGCCCCGGCGATTCAGGCAACGGGCGCAGAACCGGGATAAAAAGACTTCGTTCGCAACTGGCACGGAGTCACCGGAATGCCCCGCAGTATCCCGACATGGACCAACAGGATTTCCTCCAGCACCGTCGGTGAGCGAACGTCACGGGCCACACTCCTGCTCCACTTCCTCTTCGGTCAGATCCTCATTCTTTGTGCAAACCCGCATCTGACCTGGGCCGTTGCCTGGTGCTCCAGCATCTGGCTGCCCTGGCCTGGCCACCCGCGCCTGACCGGTCTGAACGCCGCAATTCCCAACCTGAACCGCATCCTCAGCTGACAGGTTTTGGTCAGCCGCCCGTAATCTGCTACCATCCGGCCATCGGAACCGGTGCAGGGAGCGGGTCATGGAAAAGGTACTGGGCTTTGGCGGGTTCTTCTTCCGCGCAAAAAATCCCGAAGCACTCGCAAAATGGTACGCCGATCACCTCGGCATCGACGAGGTTCCCGGCGACTACGACACCCCCTGCTGGCAGCAGGCCGCAGGCCCGACCGTGTTCGCGCCCTTCACGCAGGACACCGGATATTTCGGAAGCCGCGAAAAATCCTTCATGCTGAATTTCCGCGTCCGAGACCTGGACGCCATGATTTCGCAGCTTGAGGCCGCCGGTATCGAAGTCCGCCGCGACCCCGACAGTCCATATCCCAACGGCAGCTTCGCCTGGCTCAACGATCCCGAAGGCAATCCCATCGAGCTTTGGCAGCCCGCGTGAACCGGCCTACTCCGCCGCCTTCGCCATCGGGTTGTTCGGATGCGTCGTCCAGTTGGCGTAGTCCTTCTCAACCACCTTACCGGTCCGCGGATCGGTCTCGCCGGGTGTCATCGGCTCCATGGTGATGCAGCCCTCGACCGGGCAGACATTGACGCAGAGGTTACAGGCCACGCATTCGTCGTCCTTGACCTCGAACACGCGCCCCGGATTCATCGCAATCGCCTGGTGGCTGGTATCCTCGCAGGCCGCAAAACACCGGCCACAGCTGATGCAGAGATCCTGGTTGATCTTCGCCTTCGCCACATAGTTAAGGTTCAGGTACTGCCAGTCCGAGATATTCGGCACCGCCCGCCCACAAATGGCGTCCATGTCGGCGTGGCCCTTGTCGTCCATCCACTGGTTCAGGCCGGAAATCATCTCCTGCACCACCTTGAACCCGTAGGTCATGGCCGCGGTACAGACCTGCACCGAACCCGCGCCGAGCGCGATAAACTCCGCCGCGTCCCGCCAGGTGGTGATGCCACCGATACCGCTGATCGGCAGACCCGCAGTCTCCGGATCGCGGGCAATCTCACCCACCATGTTGAGCGCAATCGGCTTCACCGCCGGCCCGCAATAGCCACCGTGACTGCCTTTGCCATCAATCGTCGGCTCCGGCGCGAACAGGTCGAGATTGACCGAGGTGATCGAATTGATCGTATTGATCAGTGAAACCGCATCCGCACCCCCGGCCTTTGCCGCGCGCGCCGGATGGCGAATGTCCGTGATGTTCGGCGTCAGCTTCACGAAAACCGGCATCCGGGTGTTCGCCTTGCACCAGCGCGTGACCATCTCAATATATTCCGGCACCTGACCCACGGCCGAACCCATTCCCCGCTCGCTCATGCCATGTGGACAGCCGAAATTCAGCTCCACCGCGTCCGCCCCTGTCTCCTCCACGAGCGGCAGGATGAATTTCCAGCTTTCCTCGTCACAGGGCACCATCAGGCTCACGATCATCGCCCGGTCCGGCCAATCCCGCTTGACCGCCTTGATCTCTCGCAGGTTGGTCTCAAGCGGCCGGTCGGTGATCAGCTCAATGTTGTTGAGCCCCAAAAGCCGCCGGTCCGCGCCCCAGACCGCGCCATAGCGCGGCCCGTTCACGTTCACCACATGCGGGTCGAGGCCCAGGGTTTTCCACACAACACCGCCCCACCCGGCCTCGAAGGCCCGGCGCACGTTGTATTCCTTGTCCGTCGGCGGCGCGGAGGCGAGCCAGAACGGGTTCGGGCTTTTCACACCCACGAATTCGGTCCGCAGATCAGCCATCGCTCAGGCCTCCATGAGTTTTGCGTGAATGTCCTCGGCGGCGTCACGGCCCTCCGCCACCGCCGTCACGGTCAGATCGTCGCCGCCCGAGGCACAGTCGCCCCCGGCCCAGACCATCGCGAGGCTGGTCCGCCCCGCGCCCGTCACCGCAATCTTGCCGCCCTCCAGCGTCAACCCGTCGGGCGCGCCCTCCAGCTTCTGACCAATTGCCCGGAACACCTGATCGGCAGGAAGACGGAAGGTCTCGCCCGTAGGCTCCAAACCGCCCGCGCCGTCGCGGGTATATTCAAACTCCATCTCGCGGACCGCGCCATTCCCGATGACCCGCAGCGGCATGGCATTGTGGATGATGGTAACGCCCTTCGAAGTCGCCAGGTCCTGCTCCCACACCGAGGCTGCCATACGCTCCTGACTGCGGCGATAGACCAGCGTGACGCTCTCAGCCCCCAGAAGCCGCGACTGAACCGCGGCATCAATCGCCGTCATGCCGCCACCGATCACCACGACGTGACGTCCGACCGGCAAACCGGTCAAATCTTCCGTCTGCCGCAGATCCGCAATGAAATCGACCGCGTCCGTCACATTCCCGCGGTCGTCGCCCTCAACGCCAAGGGAATTCACACCGGCAAGCCCCATACCAAGGAACACCGCGTCAAATTCCGCCATGAGCCCGTCGAGCGTGATCGCGTCACCGAGTGTCTGCCCGCCATGGATCTCAATACCGCCAATCTGTAGCAGCCAGTCAATTTCGCGTTGCGCGAAGCCATCCACACTCTTGTAGCTGGCAATACCAAACTCGTTCAGCCCGCCCGGTTTCTCGCGTGCGTCAAACACCACCACATCATGCCCATGCATTGCCAAACGGTGCGCGCAGGACAAACCCGCCGGCCCTGCCCCCACAACCGCTAAACGTTTGCCCGTCGCCTCCGCCCGGGAAAAGGGATGCACACCGGCATCCATCAGCGTGTCGGTCGCATAGCGCTGCAAACGCCCGATCTCCACCGGCTTGCCCTCCGCCGTCTCTCGAACGCAGACCTCCTCGCAAAGCGTCTCGGTCGGACAGACCCGTGCGCACATGCCGCCCAGAATGTTCTGGTCCAGAATGGTCCGCGCCGCCGCCTCCGGCGTACCGGTCGCGATCTGGCGAATGAACAGCGGAATGTCGATTGATGTCGGACAGGCCTCCATGCAGGGCGCATCATGACAGAAGTAACACCGGTCCGCCGCCACCAGGGCCTCATGCGCATCGAGTTTCGGGGAAATGTCGGAGAACCGTTCCGCAAGGGCAGCGGCATCCAGCCGGCCTGCGACGATACCTGGACTGCGTGGACTGGCTGGCATGACTGCTCTCCTGGCTGATCCAATAGCCGAGGTTTGCATGGTTCAATTTTTTTATCAACTGGTAAAATTTTGTTAAAAAATGCTGCCCCTGCCCGCACGAAACCAACCCGACAGCACAGATATGCGCCTCCGGAACATCGCCATCACCAACTCTCAGAGAAGGTTTAAGTGGAGGTTACGCTGCGGTATCAAACCTCAGGCGAAGGCTCAGAGACCCAGATCCTTGGGCGGAAATTTCCGGAAAGTTGCCCCATGTGCCTTCAGTTCCGCCCCAAGTGACGCGGTCCAAGCATTCATGCGATGCCCCACCGGGTATTCCTCTTTCGGGTCCACATAGAGGTTGAAGAGCCATGGCGCGAGCCCGGTCGGCACCACCGTCGCCATGTCGATCCACAGGAACTTCTCCTGCGCCAGAGACACCAGCAGATGCGCCTTGTACTCCCGCATCCGCATCGCCGCGAGTTGATCGCCCAGCCAGTTATAGACATGTTCCCGCCGGCTCTTCCCGTCGTCGAGCAGAAGGAACGAGGTCTGGTCAATACCGTCATAGTAACGGTCATCCGGCAGCGCGTCCGTCGACACACCGCCCAGGGTCAGTGACGTGTTGAACAGGTCCATCAGGTCAAACAGCCCGTCCGACCGCCGCCCAGGTTCAATCATTCCCTTCCAGTAGGCGATCCCCGGCACGCGCACGCCCCCTTCCCAGGTCGTGCCCTTGGCTCCCCGAAACGGCGTGTACCCACTGTCCGGCCAACTGTCCATTTGCGGGCCGTTGTCGGAGGTCACGAAGATAAATGTATTCTCAAGCTCTCCCAGTTCCTCCAGCCGTGCAACAATCGCACCGATATGCGCGTCGACCTCAACCACACTGTCCCGAAAGGGATATTTTGATGCACTGGCCCCAACGAACGCCTCCGCCGGGAAATTGTCGGCATGAACCTTCATAAAGGAATGACTGAGGAAAAACGGCTTGTCGCCCCCCGCCAGTTCGCCCAGACGCTCAATCGTATATTCACGGAGCATGACGTCGCCTTCAGCCATCTTCTCCATGCTGTCGATGACCTCGACCACCTCGGTGGTTCCGTCCTTCAGCCCGTAGACCAGATCCCGGTCAGCCCCAATGCCGCGATACCGTTCCAGTTTGTCCTCATCCAGCACCAGGTCCGGATACCGCTGCGGATAAACTTCCTGGGTGTATTCCTTCTGCGCCCGGTAAAACCCGTAGAACTCGTCAAACCCCACATCGTGAGGCCGCATGCCCTCACCCTCGCCCACATGCCACTTGCCCACCAGCATCGTGTGGTATCCGGCATCGGACAGGAGCCCCGCCACGCTCAACTCGCCTTCCCAGGGGTTCGTCTTCACGTCGTCCCCGGCCAAAATTGGCCGGATCAGGCCCGTGCGCGCAGGCAGTCGCCCCGTATAAACCGCCGCCCGTGTCGGCGTGCAGGTGTACTGGGCATAGGTGGAGGTCAGCATCAGCCCCTCCTGCGCCAGCCGGTCAATCTCGGGCGTCGCCGCGCCGATCATCCCGCCACCGCCATAAACGCCAGGGTCGCCCCAGCCCATGTCATCAATGATGAACAAAAGGATATTCGGCTTCCGGCCCGTCCGTTCCTCAAACGCCGCCAGCTTCTGCGCAGCGGCCGCCTCCTGTTCCGGACGCGGGATCGCGGGCTGCATATAGCCATTCACCGCCTCGGCCCGGCTGAGTTTTGACGCGGGCGCCGGTATGTCCCCCTGTGCCGAGGCAGGTGATATCCCCACCGCCACCAACAAAGCCGAAAGCAAAATTCGCATGTCCCGATTCCCTTAAACTGACCCTGCGGTATTCTGCCGTTCACGCATCGGTTAAATCAACCATCACGGGCATTTGCGGCCAAACCGCGTCATGAAACGAACAATTTGATTTCGTGGCCTTACCGTTGATGCCCGCCCGTGCTACCACATCCCCATCATGCCGATTTTTGTCATTCTCGCAGCCGTTTTCGGATTTCTGGTCTTCCTGATCCTCAAGCCGGAATTCAGGGTCATGGCGCTCCTGATCGCAGCTCCTGTCGTGGCGCTGCTGACCTGGTATTTTTGGGCCAGCGAGGCCGAAACCGACCTTGCGTACGAGCGCATTGCGCCGGACGAGGTCACCATCGATCTGACGGACCTCGAGGTCGTTGGAAACCGCATCATTCTCAACGGCCGCGCGGTCAACGGCTCCGGTACCTGGCGCCTGCGCGAGGTCACGGTCCTGATGCGCGCCCTCGACTGCCCAACGGAAGAGAGCACCACGGCCGAATGCCTCATCACCGGCGAGGCCACCGCCCTGTTCCGCCCCGACATCCCCGCCGGTCAGGCCAGAAGCTTCCGTGCAGCCTTTCTCTTCGATCACATCGCGACGGCCACCGGCATCCCCAAATTCGACTGGGAAATCACCGCCACCCGCGCGACGCAGTAAGCGCCGGGGCCAACCACGCGGCCCCGGGCAATGGTCATGTGCGCCCTACAGAGCGGCCTTCACCGCGCGGGCGGTCATGACCTTGACAAGGTGGGCGCGGTACTCGGAGGAGCCATGGATGTCAGAGATCATGTCATCGGCATCAACGGACAGCTCCGAGATGGAACCCGCGTCAAACGTCGTGTTCAGTGCGGCCTCCGCGTCGCTCCAGCGGAACACGCCATCATTGGACGCACCAGTCACGGCCACCCGCACGCCATCCGCGAATTTCGCCACAAACACCGCTGTCAGCGGGAAGCGCGAGGCCGGCTGGATGAACTTCATGTAGCAGGCCTTCTCCGGGATCGGGAAGCGCACCTCGGTGATGATCTCCCCCTCTTCCAGAGCCGTCTCGAACAGCCCCTCGAAGAAGTCATCCGCCTCGATGCTGCGGCCGTTGGTCACAATCGTGGCCCCCGAGCCCAGCGCACCCGCCGGATAACAGGCGGAAGGGTCATTATTGGCCAGGCTGCCGCCAATGGTGCCACGGTTGCGCACCGCCGGATCACCGATCCGCGCCGCCAGCGACGCGAGAGCGGGATAATCCGTGGTGGCCGCGACCTGCGCATGCGTCGCCGCCGCACCAATCACCAGGTTGCCTCCGCGATCGACAAAGATTTTGTCGAGACCCTCGATGCCCTTGAGGCTCACCAGCTTCGATGGCATCGCAAGCCGCTGCTTCAGCGTGGGGATGAGCGTCTGGCCCCCGCCCAGCGCCTGTGCGTCCTCATCGGCCAGTGCCGCAACCGCCTCATCAACGGTGGACGGTTTTACAAAGTCAAAGTTGTACATTGCTGTTCTCCAATCCGTTTATTTGGCGGCCTGAATGGCGTTCCAGACCCGTGAGGGCGATACCGGCATGTCCACATGGGTCACGTTGATGCCACCGGACTGCAACGCATCGATCACCGCGTTAACCACAGCCGGCGGCGAGCCGATTGCCCCCGCCTCGCCGCAGCCCTTCACACCCAGCGGGTTGTGGGTACACGGCGTCTGGCAGGAATGATCCACCACATAACTTGGCACGTCATTCGCCCTTGGCATCGCATAGTCCATATACGACCCGGTCAGCGGCTGACCGTTTCCATCATGCACCACGCATTCCATCAGCGCCTGACCAATGCCCTGGCCCACGCCGCCATGAACCTGACCGTTCACGACCATCGGGTTGATCACGTTGCCAAAGTCATCCGCGGCGGCAAAGCCAACCACATCGACCTCACCCGTGTCGGGATCGACCTCCACCTCACAGGCATAGGCGCCCGCCGGATAGGTGAAGTTCGCGGGGTCGTAGAACGCGCTTTCCTCCAGACCGGGTTCCAGTTCTTCATGGGGGAAGTTGTGCGGAACATAGGCACAAAGCGCCACATCACCGAACGACTTGGATTTGTCCGTTCCGGCCACGGTGAAGTTGCCGTTCTCGAACACCACATCGGCTGCGTCAGCCTCCATCATGTGTGCGGCGATCTTCGTGGCCTTGGCGATGATTTTCTCCGTCGCCCGCACAATGGCAGAGCCACACACAGCCAGCGAGCGTGAGCCGTAGCTGCCCATACCGAAGGGGATCTTCGAGGTATCCCCGTGGACGATCTCGATCTGCTCCTCGGCGATGCCAAGCTTCTCGGCCACCACCTGGGCGAACACGGTCTCGTGCCCCTGTCCGTGGCTGTGCGCGCCTGTCATGACGGCGAGCGATCCAGTTGCGTTCACACGCACGGTTGCCGCATCGAACAGGCCCACACGCGCACCAAGCTGACCGACCAGAGCGGACGGCGCGATGCCACATGCCTCGATCCAGGTCGAAATCCCCAGACCGCGCAGCTTACCCTTCGCCTCACTGGCCTCCCGCCGTGCGGCAAACCCGGCCAGGTCGCCAATCTCGGCCACCTTGTCGAGCGTCGCATCGTAGTCGCCCGTATCATACACCAGCGCCACCGGCGTCGTGTACGGGAACTGGTCGGGCTGGATAAAGTTCTTCCGGCGGATTTCCAGCTGATCGATGCCCAGCTCACGGGCGCATTTGTCGATTACCCGCTCCAGCGAATAGGTCGCTTCCGGCCGACCGGCCCCGCGATAGGCGTCCACCGGCACCGTGTTGGTGAAGACGGCCTTCACGTTCACATAAACATGCGGCGTCTTATACGGCCCCGCCATCAGTGTCCCATGCAGGAAAGTGGGCGTCACGGTGGCGAAGTTCGACAGATACGCTCCCATATTGGCCTGCGTCTCCGTACGGACCGCGAGGAAGTTACCCTCCTTGTCGGTCGCCAGTTCGATCTTCGTCACATGGTCACGTCCGTGGGCATCCGTCACAAACGCCTCGGAGCGGTCACAGACCCACTTCACCGGGCGGTTGATCTTCTTGGACGCGGCCAGAACCACCGCCTCCTCACCGTAGTGATAGATCTTTGAGCCAAAGCCACCGCCCACATCGGGCGCGATCACGGTGAGCTTGTTCTCCGGGATGCCCATTACGAACGCACCGATCAAAAGCCGCGTCACATGCGGATTCTGGGAGGTGGTGTGCAGGGTGTAATCCCCGGTCGAGGCGTCGTAATCCCCGATGGACACCCGCGGCTCCATCGCATTGGGCGACAGACGATTGTTCACGAGTTCGAGGCTCGTCACATGCGGGGCACTCTCGAACGCGGCATCCACCGCCGCCTTGTTGTCCTCGATCCAGCCCCAGTCGTAGCAGAGGTTCGTGCCGATCTCGTCATGGACCAGGTTGTCGCTGTTCTCGATGGCCTCGCTCATGTCGACTATGGCGTCGAGTTCCTCGATATCCGCATCGAGTGCCTCTACCGCATCGCGGGCCTGCGCCGCCGTTTCGGCAATCACGGCTGCATAGGCGTCCCCCACATGGCGCACCTTGCCGATCGCAAGCGGCGAGCGTTTGGGCTCCTTCATCGGCTCACCGTCGCGGCTGGTAATCAGCCAGCCCGCCGGGTTTCCACCCACCTCCGCAAAATCCTCTCCGGTCAGCACCGCCAGAACGCCCGGCATCGCCTCCGCGGCCGCAATGTCTATCGAATTGATGCGACCATGCGCCACCGATGAGCGGGCGAAGGCCGCAAATGTCTGGTCCTTCACCGAAATATCGGCGGTGTATTTCCCTTTTCCGGTCAGAAACCGGACATCCTCACGCCGCTTGGAGCTGGCGCCAATCCCACTGTCTTTGGGCATGTCTCTCTCCCTGAAAATCCGCACCCGTTTTCACGACCCGCATGGGGCTCGAACGGTTTTATTCCGCAGCCACCGGCGAGGCGTTCATTTCCGCAGCCGCCGCCTGGATCGATTTCACGATGTTATGGTATCCGGTACAGCGGCAGATGTTGCCGTCCAGATACTCGCGGATTTCAGCCTCCGAGGGATCGGAGTTTTCCTTCAGAAGCGCCGCGGCGGTCATCACCATGCCCGGGGTACAGAACCCGCACTGCAAACCGTGATGGTCCTGGAAGGCCTGCTGGATCACACCAAGCGAGCCGTCGGCATTCGCCATGCCCTCGATGGTGGTGACTTTGGACCCGTCCAGCTCCACGGCGAAAACGTTGCAGGATTTGACCGAGACGCCGTCCACATGCACCACGCATGCCCCGCACTGACCCGTGTCACAGCCCACATGGGTTCCGGTTTTCCCCAGCCCCTCACGCAGAAAATCGACAAGCAGAGTCCGGTTCTCCACAGTACCGGAAACGGCTTGACCGTTCAGCGTTAGATTAATGTCTGGCATTCATTCCTCCCGTGTTCTCAGTCTTTTTTATCCGCCACGCGGGCCGAAATTGCCCGCACGATGACGCGATCCGGCAACCCGGTCCGCTTCCGGGGGCATGGTTGCCCGCCGTTCCGGGATTCACAAGAGAAATTATGTGAACTTATCCGGAAGTAGTGGTGCGCGTTTCGCACCTCCCGTGTCGATGGGCCACCCTAAACATCCACGCGGGACGGCGTGGTGTCCCCCGCCTCCGTGTCCGACAGGCCCACAACCCGGTACAAAAGCCCCGCCGGGCCGCCCGGCGCCTTGCCGATCTGAAGGATGCCACGACCGTTCAGCATCGTGGTCCGCCTGTGGATGGCAATCTCCTGTCCGTCATGAGTCCGCATCAGACTGCCGGTGGAGCTGTGATCGGTATACTCAACCAGCCCGCCGGTCACGGATACGACCCCATGTCTGCGCGAAACCCCGGCATTGCCCACCACGAGCATGCATTCCTCCGACCGGCCTATGGTCAGGATCTCGCCGTCGCCCACGCGGAACTCCGCACTGCCATGGGTGATGACCACGTGGCGCGACGCCCCGGCCACCAGCGCCGCAGCACCAGGCTCGATCTCCGTCTGATCGCCCGGCCCGGTGGAAAAATGCGACCAGACCTCGGTACGGCCCTCCTTACCGCGCAGCTGCAACCGCCCCAGTGGCGTCACCCGACCCCGCGCAACCTCACACAGATCCGCGAAACACCGGTCCCCGAGCAGAATCTCGCCCGGTTTCGCCATCGCCGCCAACCGCGCGGCGGTGTTCACGGCATTGCCGTAAATATCCCCGTCAAGATGCACAAACTCGCCATGATACATCCCGGCATGTATCCCCAGTTCACCATCCCCGGCGGCCTCGATCATGCACAACGCCGCCTCCAGAGCATGGCCCGCATGGGGGAAGAAACTCAGAACGTCATCTCCCTTGGTCGAAACGCAGTGCCCCTCCCGGTCGCGCACGATCTCCTGCATCCGCGCAAGCAGACGGTCGATGACCTCCACGGCCCGCTCGTTGCCCAGCCTCTCGTAGAGACCGGTCGACCCGGTGATGTCCGCAATCAGGACACACGCACAGCTCTCAGCCAAGGCTCACCCCCAAAAATCCACGAAAAACTGTATCAGTTCAGGGAAAAATCCGGTAGTATTAATTACATGGCGCGCCCGTTCCAATAATTCCAAAATCCGTGTGCCAACAGTGAGGACGAATTAAATGAATACCACCAAAACCGCATGTCTGGCGGCCTGTGCAACAATGCTGCTTCAGGCAACCGCAACCATGACACCGGCCGTGGCACAGGAAAACAATGCCTGTCCCGTTGATGGATGTACCGCCTACTTTACCACCGCCAGCAATAACGGCGAGGAGGTCACCCTGACGGTCGAGTCGAATTTCCTGCCCGACATGTCGAAAAACCATTTCCACATCTGGTGGGGCGAAAACTTCACGGTGCAGCAGGTCAGCGCCAATGCCGAAACCGTCAGCAACGTGACCCAGGGTGACTGGCACCCGACCTCGGAATATCCCAATTACACAACGGCCAGTGCCGCATCCACCACCGTGCGCAATGGCGCCACCACGCTCTGCATCTCACCCGCTGACCGAAACCACGACATTCTGGATTTCAACCAGGTTCACTGCGTGGATCTGGCCGAGATCCTCGACTAAGCGCCAGGCGTGCAGCTTCCGGAGTATGTTGGTCGATACGTAGTCCGCCGCCCCATAGGCCAGGGTGCCTTCGCCACGGTTGCCCTTGCCTGGGACGAGGAGCTTGAATCCCTCGTTGCCATCAAGATCCTTGATGACAGCCGCCATTCCGGCGTCGCCGACCCGCGCACGCGCTTCATCGAGGAGGCCCGCCTCCTCCGCCGCATCCGGTCACACTGCGTGGTCGGGGTGCATGATATCGGGCGGCTGCCGGACGGCCGCCCCTATATCGTCATGGACTATGCCGACCAGGGCTCGCTCACCGACCGGGTGCGGCGCAACAGCGAAAACGGCAGCGAACTCGATTCCGGCCTGACACCCGAATTCGCCATGCACCTGGCGCAGTCCATGGCCGATGGTCTCTCCGCCATCCACCGCGCCGGCGTCATCCACCGCGACATCAAACCTGACAACATCCTGTTCCAAAGCGCGGGCGGCCTTTTGGACCTGCATTCGGAAGCCGCGCAACAGCCCGTCTCAGCCGATGCCGAAACCGAGATCTTCGACATCACCGAAATGCAGGCCAAACCCGCCGATCCCGGCAACCCGCTCACCGAGCGCATCATGATCGCCGACCTTGGCATCGCCAAGGATCTCGAAAAACGCGACCAGATGATGACCATGATCGGCGGCACCCCGGCCTTCCGCGCCCCCGAGCAGATGAACCCGGACGCCGAGATCCGCCCCACAGCCGATATTTTCGGTGCCACCGCCGTTCTGTGGTACGCCATGTGCGGCACCCCGCCGCCCCAGCCCAAACACATGCAGGGCGAACTTGTCCGCTTCCCCGAACCCTTCTGGCCCGTCATGCGCCAGGGCATGGCCGAAAAGGCGAAGGACCGCTTTGACCGGGCCGAATCCTGGCTCGCCGCCGTCCAGGACGCCATGGCCCGCATGGCCGCGATGGGGCCAACCCGCACCATCGTCACCGGCCAGGCCGGAGCGGGCCAGAGCGAGGAATGTCCCTATCTCGGCCTGCGCTCCTTTCAGCCGGAGGACAGCGACCGCTATTTCGGCCGCGAGGCCCTGATCGACGAGCTGCTCCGCCGCCTGCGCTCCGAATCCATCCTTGTGGTCGGCGGCCCCTCGGGCAGCGGCAAATCCTCCCTGATCCGCGCGGGCCTCATCGCCGCACTGGCCAAGGGCGAACTGGCCGGCAGCTCCAGCTGGCCCGTCGACATCTTCACCCCCGGCCGCGACGCGCTCGCCGAGCTTTACTACCGCCTGCGCGGACGCAACCAGGAAACCGGCATATCGCTGGAGGATTTCATCGCCCGGCCCACGCTGGCGCGCCAGCTGGCCTCCGCCGGCGAATACAACGGCCCCCGGGTTCTGGTGATTGACCAGTTCGAGGAACTGTTTACCCTCAACGCGGAATCCGAGCGCCAGAAATTCCTCGACGCGCTCGCCTCAATCACCGACCAGGCCGACAACCGCTGCCGCATCGTGCTGGCCATCCGCGCCGATTTCTACTCCGCCTGCGCCTCCAACAAATGGCTGGTGGACGCCATCACCCACAACCAGGTTCTCGTCGGCCCGATGAGCTCCGCCGAACTGCGCCGTTCCATCACCGAACCGGCCCGGGTCTCCGGCTACTACCTCGAACGCGATCTGGTGGACGCCATCATCGACGACGCGGGCGACTCCTCCGGCTCCCTGCCGCTCGTCTCCCACGCGCTCGTGGAAACCTGGGCCCGCCGCAAGGGCGCGACCCTGACGCTGGAGGGCTACCGCGCCGCCGGTGGCGTGGCCGGCGCCATCCGCCAGACCGCCGACGAGATCTTCGACGACCGGCTGGTCAGCGGCGAACACGAGGCCGCCCGACACCTGCTCCTGAGCCTTGTCACCCCAGGCGAAGGCACGTCCGATTCCCGCCGCATCATCAGCCGCTCGGAACTCGAACGCTCCGCCGACAGCGACCGGCTCAAACGCATTGTGGAGCTTCTGACCGACGCGCGCCTGCTGACCGTCGACGACCGCACGGTTCAGATCACCCACGAGGCGCTGCTCCGGTCCTGGCCGCGCCTGCGCAACTGGATCGAGGAATCCCGCGCCGACCTGCGCACCCGCCAGCGGATCATCCAGCTTGCCGATGACTGGCAGTCCAACAACCACGACAGCGACCTGCTCCTGCGCGGGGCCATGCTAATCGTCGCCCGCGACTGGTACGACAAAAACCGACCCAGCGCCGGCCCACTGGAAACCTCATTCATTGAGGCTTCCGAGAAAGCCCGCGAGGAAGCGGAGGCCGCCGAGGCCGCCCTCGAACAGCGCACCCGGCGCCGACGCGCCATCGCCGTGGGCGCGCTCGCCACCCTCGCCATCGGTGCCACCATCGCCTCCTTCGTGGCCGTCAACGAGTCCGACCGCGCCCGCCAGAACGAGGCGCGCGCCGAGCTTGCCACCCAGGAGGCCAATGCCCGTTTCGCCGGATCCCTTGGCGCGGTGGCAAACGGCCTGGTGCAGGACGACCCCCTGCTCGCACTCCACCTCGCTGCCGAATCCATCGCCCGCTCACCCTCACCGGCCAACACCTGGGACGCCCGCACCGCCATGGCCACCGCCCGCAAAAACATCGCGGCCGGCGGCCCCATGCTGCTCGGCAGCCCGCTTGCCGTAGGTGACGCCCTCTCCGTCGCCATGTCCCCGGACGGCACCCTTGCTGTCACCGGCGGGCGCGACGGGCTCATCCGCCTGATCGACGCCAGAACCCGCAGCATTATCGGAACCCCCGTGGATGCAGGCATCGGGGGCATCGAGGATCTGACCTTCGACGCCTCCGGTACGCATTTTCTCGCCACGGGCAATTCCGGCCAGATCAAGTCCTGGGCCGTGGATGACGGTTTTCTCGGCACCAGCGAAACGGTGGGCGTGATCTCCGACATCATGTGGCAGTCCGCCTGGAGCCCCGATGGCGAGGTCGCCGCCTCCGCCGGAGAGGACCAGATCATCCGCCTTTGGGACGTCCACGGCGACAGTCAAACTGGCACCCCTTTCAGCAACCGGCCCTCGGGCTATATCAGCGTCACCTTCAGTCCCGCTGGAGACGCGGTGCTCGCGGGCGACGGCGTGGGCCGGATTTTCGGCTGGAGCTACCCGGACGGCGGGGTCCTCTTCGCACCCATCACCGACGCGCACACCAGCGACGTCTGGCAGCTTCGCTTCAACCCCCAGGGCACCCGCATCGCTACGGTCAGCAGCGACGGCACCTCATCCATTGTGGCCTTTCCCTCCGGTGACGTACTCGGCCCGGCCTTTGAGGCCCATCACGGCATGGGCGCGGTGGCCTGGCTGCCCGACGGCGACACACTGCTGGGCGCCGGAGCCGAGGGCCGCATATACGTCTGGTCCGAAAGCCAGGGCGGCGAGACCTTCGCCTCCGGGCCCGGCCATGACGGCCGTATCATCGGCATGGACATCTCCCGCGATGGCACCACCGCCGTGACCCTCGGCGCGGACCAGCTTGTCCGCTTCTGGTCCATCGCACCCGGCCGCACCCTAACCCAGGACCTGACCCTGCCCGACCGCAAGGCCAAGGGCATCGCGCTCGGCCCCGATTTCGTGGCCTTTGGCGACGACAGCGGCGAGGTGCATGTCTGGTATCCCGCCACCGGCGAACGCGGCCCTGACATCACGGGTCACGAACACGGCGTCTGGGCTGTCGCGGTCTCCCCCGATGGCACCGGCATCGCCAGCGCCGACCGCGCCGGGGTGATCCTGGTCAGTGACGTCACAGGCCCCGGCCCCGCAACCCGCCTCTCCACCGGCGGCCAGGCCGTCTGGTCGGTGCAGTATCTCGACGCCACCACGCTGCTCACGGCCAGCGACGACGCCCTGCGCCTGTGGAACCTCGCCGATGGAACCCTCTCCCACGCGGTCCCCTCCAATGAGGGCAACGTCACCCGCGCCGCCGTCTCCGACGATGGAAGCTACATGGGCTACACCACCGGCGCGGGCAAAGCCTGGTACTGGCCCCACGGCAACCGCGACCAGGCCCTGCAGCTCGACGTTGGCATCGACGTGGTCTGGACCATGGATTTCAGCCCCGACAACCGCCTCGTCGCCACCGGCTCCAGCGACGAAGTCGTTTCCGTCTGGGATCGCGAAACCGGCGAGCGCCTGGCCGATTTCACCGGCCACACCGGCGGCGTGACAGATGTCGCCGTTCTCGGTGACGGCTCGACCATCGCGGCCTCCGACCGCCGCGGAAACATCCACCTCTGGGATTTTCATTCGGGACGCAAAATCACCACCATTGAGGGCGCCCATGGCAGCACCGCCTGGCGCCTCAACTCCATCCCCGGCGACATGCGTTTTGCCTCCGCGGGCGACGATGGCCACGTCAAACTCTGGAACATCCTCAGCCGCGACGCCGCCTGCGACATAAGCCTCGCCACCTTCGACACCGCCCGCCGCATCCAGTACCTGGGCGAGCAGGACCCCGGCTCCGCCTGCGCCACCGGCGCCCCCTGACCCGATGCCCGCAATCACCCTCCGCCTCTTCACCGACCCGGACGCCGCGGCCACAGCCGACCTGTTCTACCGCGCCATCCACGAGGGCACGCGCGACCACTACACGACCGAGCAGCGCCGGGCGTGGGCACCGCAACGCCCCGAAACCGCCCGCTGGCGCGAACGTCTCAATTCCCAATACGCAGTCATCGCCGAGATTGGTCCCGACCTCGCAGGCTTCATGACCCTGGACGAGAATGGCTATATCGACCTCGCCTTCGTCGAGCCCGCCCATACGGGCCAGGGCATCGGCTCCGCCCTGCTCAACGCCATCACCACGGAGGCCTCCCGCCGTGGGATGCACCGCCTCAAAACCCACGCGAGCCTCGCCGCGCGTCCCTTTTTCGAACGCCACGGCTGGACCATCGTAAAACAGCAGACCATCACCCGCGACTGCGTGGACCTGACCAATTATGTCATGGGGATGACAGTCCCATGACGATCACTTTTCGCTGGCGCAACATACCGGAAATTCAATAGGTTCGGCCCATGTCAATCTGGAGCCGAATTGGAGAAGCCATAACCTCGCTCATCGCCCGCGGTGAGCAGCTGTCCTCCTTTTTCCTCGGCCCCAAAACCCCACCCGAACGCTCGGTCGCCTTCACCATTGCCGTGGTCGGGCTCGGCGCCAAAATGGCCAAGGCCGACGGTCAGGTGAAAACCTCCGAGGTCGCCGCCTTCCGCCGCGTCTTTCGCATCAGCGCCTCCGAGGAGGCCGCCGCCGCCCGCGTCTTTAACCTCGCCCGTCAGGATATTGCCGGTTTCGACGTTTATGCGGGCCGCATCGCGTCAATGTTTCGCGACCGCCCCCGCATCCTCGAGGACATCCTTGAGGGGCTTTTCCACATCGCCATGGCAGACGGCCACTACCACGAAAACGAGGAAGGCTTCCTGCGCCGCGTCGCGGAAATCTTCGGCATATCCGAGGCCGCCTTCAGCGCCATCGAGGCCCGCCAGCTGACCGGACCCGACAGCGACCCCTGGCAGGTGCTCGGCGTCTCACGCGACGCCGAATTGCCCGAAATACGCAAACACTGGCGCGACCTGATCCGCGAAAACCACCCCGATGTCATGATCGCCCGAGGCCTCCCGTCCGAGTCCATCACCCTTGCCACGGCCCGCATCACCGCCATCAACCGCGCCTGGGATGAGATCAAGGCCCGCAACGAAGCCGCGTAGCGCAGCGGCGCCTTAATTCATCACAAAAAAATTCGCGCTTGAGCCCAGCGAAAGCCCGCGCTTTCAGGCCACGAAGCAACCCTACCCGTTCACCGCCGGTTTCCGAACAATGTCCTCGGTATAGAAGTTGAACTGCCGCCCACCACAGCTGCGACTCTTGTAGACCGCCAGATCGACCTTGGTCATCAACTCATCCGGATCCGTACCCTGCTCCGGCGCCAATACGATGCCGCAGCTGCAGGTCAGGCGGATCTGGTTGCCATCCACCTCCAAAGGCCGGTCCAGCACATCCAAAATCCGGTCGGCCAGCCGCATTGCGTTCTCCGGCTCCGGCACACCCGTCTGGATGACGCCAAACTCGTCCCCATCCAGCCGCGCCACCGTGTCCGTGTCCCGCACCGTCGCCCGCAACCGCTGGGCAAACAGCTTCAGAACCTCATCCCCGGTCCTGCGGCCAAATTCCTCATTAACCTGGCGGAAGTTGTCCAGGTTGACCATGTGCACCGCAATCGTGGCCCCGCGCCGCACCTGCGCCGTCGCCAGTTCCAGCCGGTCATTGAACAGCAACCGGTTCGTCAGACAGGTCAGCGCATCATGCCGCGTCAGATGCTCAATGAGATCCTGGTCCCGCCGCCGTTCGGTCACATCCGTATAGGTCGTTACAAACCCGCCACCCTCAAGCGGAGCACCCCGGATTTCCAGAACATCCCCATTGGGACGCTCCCGCTCGTAACAGTGCTGCAACTGCTTTTTCGCCAGCGCCATGCGCCGCCGCACATGCATCTCCACGTCACCCGGGCCGTACTCGCCCCGCTCCGCATTGTACCGGAACAACTCCTCCATGGTCGGCAGGCCGTTCTGAAGCAGATCATCCGTATATTCCAGCATCTCAAACTGGCGGTAATTGCACAAAACCATCTGAAGGTTCTCATCAAACAGCGAAAGCCCACCGGGGAAGTTGCTCACCACCTTCTCAAGCAGCTCAACCCGATCCCGCAACCGGTTGATTTCATTGGTCCAGTCGGTTTCATCGTATTCAACCGTATTATCGTGATAAAAAGTGCTTCGATTTTGAATAAACATGACCAGATCCCGACCAGAACGCACGAAGCCGCCGCCAACTTCGCTTTCCTCAACTTCAGGGATACGTGAGTTTGTTTAAACAAACCTAAAAGAATACTGCTAAATCATGAAAATCCGGCTGCTGGATAACGTTTGATTAAGACGAGCCCCACTGCCCTGCCCCGTAAACACAGAGTTCAACTACATTTCCGCTACACAGCAGACCTAAAAAAGTCTAAACATCTCCAAGGGACAGTAGAGGGACGGTTGGACCTGATTCACACCCGGCCTCAGCTTACGAAAGAAAATCAGCGGCATTCTGCTGCCCAACATGCCGTGTTTGTTTTTAGCGTAACGAGGATATCGTGAACCGGGCAAATAAAAACGTACTTGTCGTCGGCGGTGCCGGCTACATCGGATCACACACAACACTCGCTTTACGGGAAGCCGGATTTAATCCGGTAGTTTACGACAATTTCTCCACCGGACACCGCGATGCCTGTTTCGGAACCACTTTGGTGGAAGGGGAACTTTCCGACAGGGACCGCCTTGTCTCGACGCTGCGCGACCATGACATTGATGGCGTGATCCACTTTGCCGCCCTGATCGAGGCTGGACAGTCCGTGGTTGGACCGCTCCCGTTCTTTCGAAACAATGTGGCCTCCACTCTGTCACTGCTGGAGGCGATGCAGGAAACCGGCATCCGCAGGCTGGTCTTTTCCTCGACGGCGGCAGTGTACGGTAACCTCCCGGACGGAAAACCCCTGAATGAGGGGCTTCCGCGCAATCCGGTCAATCCGTACGGACACACCAAATCCATGGTGGAAACCATGCTGGAGGCCACCGCGTCGGCTCACGGTCTTCAGGCCATCGCTCTGCGTTATTTCAACGCCTCCGGTGCCGATCCGCAGTGCAGAACCGGTGAACGCCATACGCCGGAAACCCACCTGATCCCTTTGATCATTGAGGCGGCGCTGGGAACGCGGGCGGCCATCAAAATCTTCGGCACGGACTATCAGACACCCGACGGCACCTGTATTCGTGACTACATCCACGTCAACGATCTCGCCACCGGTCACGTGGCCGCGCTCAACAACCTTTTTGAGACCGACCTGCCCGGAATAAGGGCCTACAACCTGGGCACCGGCACCGGTCACAGCGTCCGCGAAGTCATCGACATGGTACGCCGCATCTCCGGGCGCGACTTCGCCGTGCACGAGGAAGGGCGCCGCGCGGGCGACCCGGCAATTCTTGTGGCCGACGCCAGTGGCGCGAACCGGGATCTTGGCTGGAAGGCCAAGCACAGCGGCATCGATCAAATAGTCCGGGATGCCTGGAACTACGCCCTCTCCGCACAGGGGGAGAGCTTCCGCTCCACCGGCAGCTGACCCGAACTCAACCGCCCGCGAAGCGGCGTTCACCCCGCGGATCGGGCGGCTGCTCACTCATTTCCAGGTGCAGCCTGTCGCCCCGCCAGGGGTGAGCCCGGGCAAGGTCCTCGTCGACCTCAATTCCAAGACCCGGGCCCGTCGGCGGAGCCACATAGCCGTCCTCCCATTGGATGGTATTCCCGATCAGCGCGCCGTAGAACCCGTCGCAGGTCCCGATCGTCTCAAGCACCAGAAAATTCGGCACCGAGAGGCCAAGCTGCACACTCGCGGCCCAGGCCACCGGTCCACAATAAATATGCGGGGCCAGTTGCGCGGAAAACGCCTCCGCCAGGATGGCCACTTTGCGCGCTTCCAGAAGCCCGCCTACCCGACCGACATTGGGCTGCACCATGCCCACACCGCCCAAGCGCAGCAGCATCGCGAAATCCGCCTTGGTGCTCAGGCGCTCACCGGTCGCAATGGGAATGCGCGTACCGGCCGCGACCGTCGCGAAATCGAGCGGCGCATCCGGCGGCACAGGCTCCTCGAACCACAGCGGATGGTATGGCTCGATCGCCTGCGCAAACCGCACCGCACCGGACGGCGTGAACTGCCCATGCGTACCGAAGAGCAGATCGGCGCGGTCACCCACCGCCGCGCGGATCTCACGACAAAACGCCGCGGAGCGCTCGATATCCGGCATGGTCGGCTGATGCCCGCCACGAATGGTATAGGCTCCGGCCGGATCGAATTTGATCGCCGTAAACCCGCGCTCCACCATCCGGGCAGCCTCCGCCGCCGAGGCCTCCGGATTGTTGTAGAAATCCGCCGCCTGCTCGTCCGGTCCCGGATAGAGGTAGGAATAACTCCGCAAACGGTCCCACATGCGCCCGCCCCAAAGCGCATGCACCGGCCGGTCCCGCGCCTTGCCAAGGATGTCCCAGCAGGCAATCTCGAGCCCCGAAAACGCCCCCATCACGGTCGGATCGGGCCGCTGCGTGAAACCGGCGGAATAACACCGCCGGAACATCAGCTCGATGTTTTCCGGGTTCTCACCTTCCATATGCCGCGCAAACACGTCCGTGATAACCGCGCGCATCGCCTCCGGCCCGACCGTCGCGGCATAGCACTCGCCCCAGCCGACAATTCCGCAGGCGGTGGTGACCTTCACGAAAATGAAATACCGCCCACCAAAGCCTGGCGGCGGGTTGCCAACGACTATGACATCCACATCCCGCAGCTTCATGGGCTCACTCCATCGAACACAATCACGTTGCGCCCTGCGATTCCGGACCGGGTCGAGGCAATGGCCGTGTTGATTGCCTCCAGCGGAAACCGCCCCGAAATCAGTTCATCAAGCTTCAGCGCCCCGGACCGGTAGTGCTCGAGCAGAATTGGAATATCCCGCTCCAGCACCGTCTCACCCATGCGCGCGCCGACAATCTTGTGGTTGAGCGCCGCCAAAATCCCCGCATCAAACGCCACGTCGCTGCCCGTGGGGGGCATGCCCACCACGATCACCGATCCGCCCGGCGCCAGGAACCGCACCGCAGCCCCAATCGCGGCGGCAGACCCCACGGAGACGAAAACCGCATCCACGCCGCGCCCGCCATTCGCCTCCTTCACCGCCTTGTGGGCCTCCTCACCGGCCAGAACCCCGGCGGTCGCACCATAGGACGCGGCCGTGTCCAGCTTCTCCGGTGTCAGATCCACGGCAATCACGCTCCGCGCACCGGCAATCACCGCACCCTGAATGCAGTTGAGGCCAACACCGCCTGCCCCAACAATCGCCACGCTTTGCCCCGGCTGGATCTTCGCGGTGTTCATCACCGCCCCGTAGCCGGTGATCACACCACAGGCCAAAAGCGACGCCACATCGAGCGGAATATCATCCGGCAGACCGATGCACTGGCTCTGGTCCACCACCACGTTCTCGGCAAACGCCCCGCAGTTGATCCCCTGTACCACCGGCTCGCCCACCGCACTGCGCAGCGGCGACGGCGGAACATGCCAGGCGTCATCGCAGGAGGTCAGCGCCCCCGCATCACAGGCCGGGCAATGACCGCAGGACCGGATCAGCGTAACCAGCACCCTCTGGCCCTCGGCAAAACCCTCAACGCCCTCACCGACCGCCTCAACCACGCCCGACGCCTCATGGCCATAGACCGCCGGCAGGGCACCACCCCAGGCGCCGGCCGCGGCGGAAATGTCCGAATGACAGATCGCGCAGGCCGCCAGCCGCACCTGAATCTGTCCCTTCCCAGGGGGATCGAGGACGACGTCCTCAATGACCAGAGGCTCTCCAAACCCGCGACAGACGGCTGCTTTCATGGCTGATCCTTCCACGTTAAGTCGCCCGCACCTTACGCCGCCGGTTTTCACGCAAAAGCCAAAAAACAACCCCGCTCCGGCTTTTTTCCGGAGCGGGGTCAAATCGTCACGACGCGCGAAATGCGGGGATCAGTTGGGGATCACACCCTCAATGCCCTCAACATAAAAGTTCATGCCAAGCAGCGTGCCATCATCGGCGGTCTCACCCTCAGCCAGCCAGGGCGATCCGTCCTGTTTGTTGATCGGGCCGGTGAACGGGTGCAGTTCGCCCGCGGCAATCGCATCCGCAGCCGCCTTGGCCTGCTCGGCCAGATCCGCCGGGATCTTGTCGGAGAAATCGGCGAATGCCACCATGCCGCTGTCGATACCACCCCAGGTGTCGGTGGACTCCCAGGTGCCATCCATCACGGCCTGAACGCGGCTGACGTAATACGGCGCCCAGTCATCCATGATCGCCGTCATCTGCGCATTCGGCCCAAACGAGGACTGGTCGGAGGCCTGACCGAAGGCGATGATGCCCTCCTCCTCGGCGATGGTCATCGGCGCGGTCGAATCCGTATGCTGCATCAGCACGTCCGCACCCTGCTCGATCAGCGTCTTGGCGGCATCGGCCTCCAGCGCGGGATCAAACCAGGTGTTGCTCCAGACCACCTTGAACTGCACGTCCGGGTTCACGGATTTCGCCGCCAGATAGGCGGAGTTGATGCCGCGGATTACCTCGGGGATCGGGAACGACCCGATATAGCCCACGATGTTGCTCTCGGTCATGCCACCGGCGATCAGACCGATCACGTGACGGCCCTCATAGAACCGCGCGGAATAGGTCGAGACGTTGTCCGCCCGCTGGTAGCCCGTCGCGTGCTCGAACTTCACATCCGGGAACTGTTTCGCCACGTTCATGGTTTGGTTCATGTAGCCAAACGAGGTGGTGAAGATCAGGTCATGACCCGACTGCGCCATCTGCCGCAGCACGCGTTCGGCGTCGGCGCCTTCCGGCACGCTCTCCACAAACGTGGTCTCAACCGCGTCGCCGAACTCCTCAATCACCGCGAGGCGTCCCTGGTCATGCTCATAGGTCCAGCCGAAATCGCCAACCGGGCCCACATAAATGAACCCGACCTTGGTCGGATCCTGTGCGAACGCCGCGGAGGCAAGCCCCGTTGCCAGAGCCGCCGCCGCAAACGTGTTTACTAGTCTCATCCCATACATCTCCTGTGGGTTACATCCGGCATCATGCCATGTTTTGGTCGAACATCTAGCCCGATCCGGTGAAGGTCCGCCCCAGACTTGCCGGAGCATTTGAACGTGCTTTGGAGCCGTCGGCGGAGATTACCACCAGAACGGCAATCGTGATCAGATACGGCGTCATAGACAGATACTGCGCCTGGGCCGGTATGCCCAGCGACTGCAGCCAGGACAGAAACCCGGACGCCTGCAGGTTCAGCTGCAAAATAGTCACGCCACCGAAGAGCCACGCACCGAGCAAAACCCGCCACGGCCGCCAGGCGGAAAACACCACGATCGCCAGCGCGATCCAGCCCGCGCCCGCCGTCATGCCCTCGGTCCATTGCGGCACGCGCGCCAGCGACAGATACGCCCCGCCAAGCCCGGCACAGGCCCCGCCAAAGGCAATCGCCGCCAGTCTTATGGCGACCACCGAGTAGCCCAGCGAATGCGCCGCATCGTGGTTTTCCCCCACGGCGCGCAATACCAGCCCACGTCGGGTAAATTTCAAAAACCACCAGACCGCGGCCACCAGGGCAATCCCAAGATAAATCACGATGTCATAACTGAAAAACAGCCGCCCCAGCAGCGGTATCTCCGACAGAACCGGGATCTCCAGCCGCGCCATGGTAGGCGATTTCACCCCGGTAAACGGCTGCCCGATCAGAGCCGAAATCCCCAGTCCAAACAGCGTCAGAGCCAGCCCGGTCGCCACCTGGTTCGACAGAAGGTACTGCGTCATCACGCCGAAAATCAGCGACAGAACACAGCCCCCCGCGGCCCCGGCAACAAACCCCAGCGCGGGTGAACCGGTCTTGACCGCCGTGGCAAAGCCACAGATCGCGCCAACGATCATCATGCCCTCAACCCCGAGGTTCAGAACACCGGATTTCTCCACCACCAGCTCGCCAATCGCCGCAAACAAAAGCGGCGTGGCCGCAGCCACCAGCCCGACAAACAGCGCGACCGGATCAACAACCGACAGATCCATCAGACCTCCCCCCGCCGCACAAACCGCACCCGGTACCGGGTCAGAAGATCAACGGCCAGCAGGATAAACAGAAGCAGCCCCTGGAACACCGAAATCGCCGCCGACGGAATCCCCAGCGCGAACTGCGCCGTCTCGCCGCCAATATAGGTCAGCGCCATCACCATCCCGGCGAACAGAATACCAACTGGGCTCAAACGGCCCAAAAATGCCACAATAATTGCGGTAAACCCATAGCCTACCGGCAGGCTCGGCTGCAGCTGCCCAATCGGCCCCGCCACCTCAAAGAGCCCCGCCAACCCGGCCATCGCGCCTGACAGGCCGAGGCAGATCACGGTCAGCCGCTTGGCATTCACGCCCGAAAACGCCGCCGCCCGCGGCGCCTGCCCCAGGAGCCGCACGTTAAATCCAAACAGATGCCTGGTCAGGAAAATCTGCGCCGCCAGTACCGCGACCATGGTCACGATTATCCCCACATGCACCCGCGTCCCCTCCATAAGGATGGGCAGCCGCGCACTATCGTGGAACAGCCGGCTCTGCGGGAAATTGAACCCGTCCGGGTCACGCAGGGGCCCCGACACCATCGCGGACAAAAACAGCGTGGCCACATACACAAGCATCAGGCTGACGAGGATCTCATTGGCATTAAACCGGATCTTCAAAAACGCCGGGATCATCGCCCAGGCCGCACCACCGGCAATTCCGGCCACCGCCATCAGCGGAAGAAGCCAGGCTCCCTCCACGTTCCAGAACGCCAGCGCCACCGCACTCCCGGCAAGGCCACCCATCACGTACTGGCCTTCCGCACCGATATTCCAGATCCCCGCCCGAAACCCGAAGGACAGCCCAAGCGCGATCAGAATAAGCGGCGAGGCCTTGATGAGCAGTTCGGTGCGCGAATACGGGTCGAACAGCGGCGCTATAAATATAGTGTGGATCGCCTCAAACGGGTTCTTGCCAAGAGCGGCAAACAACAGCCCGCCGACAACCATGGTGATCAGAACCGCCGCCGCCGGAGCCAGCGCCTGGATCAGCGTCTTCGTCTCGGTTCTCGGCTCAAGGCGCAGCATGCTCACCCCCGCTCTCCGCCACGCTGAAATCTCCGCCCATCATCCGGCCAATCGCCTCGATACTCATACCCGCGGCCGGGCGCACCGGCGACAGCCGCCCGTTGGCCAGAACCGCAAACGTGTCGGAAATTTCCATCAACTCATCCAGGTCCTGGCTGATCACCAGAACCCCGGCCCCGCGTTCGGCCAGGTCCCGCAGGGCCCGCCGGATCTGCGAAGCGGCATGGGCATCCACGCCCCATGTCGGCTGATTGACCGCCAGAACCACCGGCTCCTGCAACACCTCGCGTCCGACCACAAATTTCTGAAGGTTCCCGCCCGACAGCGCCCCGGCCAGCGTTGCCGTACCTGGCGTGCGCACGTCAAACCCTTTAATGATATCCTTCGCAAAGGCCTCAATCGCTGACGGTTTCGAAAACCCGTTCGACGCCAGCCCCTTGCGCACCCGCCCGGTCAAAAACGCATTTTCCGACAGCGTCATCGCCGGAGCCGCCGCATGGCCCAGACGCTCCTCCGGCGCCGCCTGCAAGCCAACCCGCCGCCGCGCGGTCGGCCCCATCCGGCTCACATCCCTGTCCTTCAGCCGAATGCTGTTCGCCGCACATGTCCGCTCACCGGAGAGCGCCAGCATAAATTCGTCCTGACCATTCCCGGCCACCCCGGCAATGCCCAGCACCTCACCCGCGCGCAGTGACACGGAAATATCCGACAGCGGTACGCCAAACTGGCCCAAAGCCGGAAGGCTCAACCCCTCGATCGACAGAAGCTTCTCACCCGGACTGAAACTGCCCGCCACCGGATGCGCCAGTTCCTGGCCGATCATCATGCCCGCCATGCTCCGCGCGGTCTCCTCCGCCGGGATGCAGGTGCCAACAACCTTGCCATGCCGCAGAATCGTCGCCCGGTCACAGAGCTGCCGGATCTCGTCGAGCTTGTGGGAAATATAGAGGATCGCCACGCCTTCGGATTTCAGCTTGCGCAGCGTGCCAAACAGGATTTCCACCTCCTG
The DNA here is from genome assembly GCA_030427145.1 of Alphaproteobacteria bacterium. Classification (GTDB taxonomy): domain Bacteria; phylum Pseudomonadota; class Alphaproteobacteria; order Rhodobacterales; family Rhodobacteraceae; genus Amaricoccus; species Amaricoccus tamworthensis. The sequence continues at coordinate 316,060 of JAUHWT010000002.1, forward strand.
CGGCGTCAAAACGGAGGTCGGCTCATCCATGATCAGAAGCCGCGGATCCTGCAAAAGACAGCGAACGATCTCGACCCTCTGCCGGATTCCCACCGACAGATCCCCAACCAGCCGGTCCGGCTCCAGCGGCAGACCGTATTCTTTCGAGACCTTCACAATCCGCGCGGCCAGCTCGCCCCGCGGCGGCGGGTTCTCCATGCCCAGTTCGATATTCTCGGCAACTGTCAACGCCTCAAACAGCGAAAAGTGCTGAAACACCATCGCCACCCCGGACGCCCGCGCCGCCACCGGCCCGGCCGGCTCATAGGCGGCCCCGGCAAAACGCATCGCTCCGGTGTCAGGCCGCACCAGCCCGTAGATCATTTTCACAAGCGTCGACTTGCCGGCACCGTTCTCGCCCAGCAGCGCATGAATCTCCCCCCGGTCGACCGAGAACCGGACGTCGTCATTCGCCTTCACACCTGGGTAGGATTTGGAAACCCCGTCGAGGTCAAGCAGCGGTTCGGTCAACGGGCGGACCCCGAAAAACGCACGTCAAAACCCTGCCGATTGCGCCAAATGCCGTGCAATCTGTGCCACTTCATGAGCAATCTGTGCCAAACCAGGAACAATCTGTGCCAACTCACATACAATCTGCGCCAACTCACACCGGTTTTGTGCCACCAGGAACACCATTTGCGCCAACGGAATCCCCCCACCGGCTTCACAAAACCGTCACCATCAGGCAATTTTTTTTTTTGAAACGCAAGACGGTTAAAACCCGTTGCGGCTGATTACCGGGCTGGTACAACCTCCGGATGGAACATCCGCGCTTCATTCACCTCCGCCTTCACTCCGCCTATTCCCTGCTTGAGGGTGCCATCCCCGCCAAGGATCTGGCCGACCTGTGCAGGGCCGATGACATGCCCGCGGTTGGCATCACCGACACGGGAAATCTCTTTGGTGCCATGGAGTTATCGGCCAAGCTCTCCGGCGCGGGCATCCAGCCCATCTTCGGTTGCGAGTTCCGTCTGGCCCATGAAAAACCCGCACATCCGGGCGAGCAGCCGCCCGAACCCCACCGCATCGTCCTGCTCGCACAGAGCGAAACCGGGTTTGAGAACCTGCTTAAAATTTCAACAGCCAACTTCCTCGATCCGGGTTCGGCGCAGCCGCATATCACACTCGATACGCTCAATGCCCACTCCGATGGGTTGATCTGCCTCACCGGCGCCGCCGAAGGCCCCCTCGGCCAACTCATGGCCAACGGCCTGAACAACCGTGCGCGGGTTTTGGCACAAAATCTGGCCAAAGCCTTCCCAAACCGCCTGTATATTGAGCTTCAGCGTCATCCGAGCAATGGCACCCCACGCACCGACGCCCAGGCCGCCAGCGAGCCGGGCCTCATCGACCTGGCCTACGAGCTTGAACTCCCCCTCGTCGCCACGAACAACGTGCACTTCCCGAAACGCGACATGTACGAGGCCCATGACGCGCTGTTGTGTATCGCGGACGGCACCTATGTCGACCAGCAGGAAGACCGCCGCAGGCTGACGGCCGAGCATTACTTCAAATCCCAGGCCGAGATGGTGGAGCTCTTCTCCGACATTCCGGAAGCAATTGAAAACACGGTCGAAATCGCTCGACGCTGTGCCTATCGACCCAAAAAACGCGCGCCGATCCTGCCCCGGTTTGCCGATGACGAGGTGGAGGAGCTGCGCCTTCAGGCCAAGGCCGGGCTTGAGGCAAGGCTGGAAGCAATCGACCTTGCCGCAAGCCGCGAGGACTATTTCGCCCGGCTCGATTACGAACTCTCCGTCATCGAGCGCATGGGCTTCCCCGGCTACTTTCTGATCGTTGCCGACTTCATCAAATGGGCCAAGGATCACGACATCCCCGTTGGCCCTGGCCGCGGCTCCGGTGCGGGTTCACTGGTGGCCTACGCCCTCACGATCACCGACCTCGACCCCCTGCGCTACAGCCTTCTGTTCGAGCGGTTCCTGAACCCCGAACGTGTCTCCATGCCGGATTTCGATATCGACTTCTGCATGGACCGGCGCGAGGAAGTTATTCAATACGTTCAGGAAAAATACGGCCGCGACCGTGTGGCCCAGATCATTACATTTGGAGCCCTCCTGTCCAAAGCCGCCGTTCGTGACGTCGGACGCGTGTTGCAAATGCCCTATGGACAGGTGGATCGCCTCTCCAAACTGATCCCAGTCGACGGTGTCAAACCCGTCAGCATCGAAAAGGCTCTCGCGGACGAGCCGCGCCTGCGCGAGGAGGCCCGGGCCGAGGAACAGGTGCAGCGCCTGCTCGACATCGCCAAATCCATCGAGGGCCTCTTCCGCAACGCCTCCACCCACGCCGCCGGTGTGGTGATCGGCGACCGCCCCCTGAACGAACTGGTGCCGCTCTATCGCGATCCGCGCTCGGACATGCCTGCGACCCAATACAACATGAAATGGGTCGAGGAAGCGGGCCTCGTGAAGTTTGACTTCCTCGGTCTGAAGACGCTCACGGTCATTCAGAACGCGATCGACCTTCTGAAAAACAGAAACGAAAACATCGATATAGGCGCGATCCCCCTCGACGACGAGAAAACCTATCAGCTCTACGCCAATGCCGCGACCGTCGCCGTCTTCCAGGTGGAAAGCCCAGGCATGCGCAGCGCACTGCGCCAGCTGAAACCTAACTGCATTGAGGACATCATCGCGCTCGTTGCCCTCTACCGGCCCGGCCCAATGGAGAACATCCCGACATTCTGTGCGGTGAAAAACGGGCAGCAGAAACGCGAAAACCTGCATGAGACCATCGACTCGATCCTCGACGAGACCCAGGGCATCATCGTCTACCAGGAGCAGGTGATGGAGATCGCCCGGAAAATGGCCGGGTACTCACTCGGCGGCGCCGACCTTCTGCGCCGCGCGATGGGTAAGAAGATCCAGGAGGCCATGGACGCCGAAAAACCCAAATTTCTCAAGGGTGCGGCGGAAAACGGGGTCTCCAAATCCAAGGCCGAGGAGGTCTGGAACCTTCTCGACAAATTCGCCAAGTACGGCTTCAACAAGTCCCACGCCGCCGCCTACGCCGTAGTCAGCTACCAGACCGGCTGGCTCAAGGCGAACCATCCTGTTGAGTTCATGGCCGCCGTCATGAACTCCGACCTGCACCTGACCGACAAGCTCGGGACCTACAAACAGGAGATCGACCGGCTCAACATCGAGATGGTTCCCCCCTGCGTGAACCATTCACAACCGAAGTTTTCGGTGCAGGACGGCAAGATCATCTATGCACTCGGCGCCCTGAAAAACGTGGGTGCGGATGCGATGGAACTGATCGCGGCGGAGGTACGCAACAATGGTCGTTTCTCGGGTCTGTTCGACTTCGCGGCCCGCGTGGACCTGCGGCGGATCGGCAAGAAGGCACTGGAAATGCTGGCAAAAGCCGGTGCCTTGGACTCTCTCGATTCCAACCGGCGCAAGGTTCTGACCAGTATCGAGACGCTCATCGCTTATTCCGCAGCCGTCCACCGCGAAAAGGAATCGGCCCAGGAAAGCCTGTTTGGCGAAGCGACCGGCAATCTGCCCGAACCTAAACTGCCGCAGCCCGAGCAATGGAACGTCTCAGAGCGGCTCAACCATGAGCATCAGGCGGTCGGGTTTTACCTCTCCGGCCACCCTCTGGATGACTATGAAGGCGCACTCAAGCGCAAAAAAGTCGAGACCTACGTGGACCTTGTTCGGAAATCGGCTGGAAAGACCCAGATGATCGCGAAGGTCGCCGGCACGGTTTCCGCCCGGGACGAACGCAAATCCGCACGTGGATCACGCTTCGCTTTTGTCCGGCTGTCCGACCCGACCGGCCTTTTTGAGGTGCGCGTGTTCTCGGAAGTCCTTGAAGCGTCACGGGAACACCTGGAACCGGGATCGAATGTGGTGATGACGGTGAAGGTCGATGTGGAGGGCGACAGCCTGAGCATGCTTGCCACCGCCGTAGTCCCCATCGACAAAGCCGTTGAGGGCGTCGCCTCCATGGGAGCGCGCATCTTCATCAGCGATCCCGAACTGGCCAGCAGCCTGCCCGGCCATATTGAGAGCATCACCTCCGTGGGCCGTGGCGTCCGGCCCGGGCCGGTCAATCTTGTGCTGATCCACCCGACCCTGCCGGCCGAGGTGGAAATCGCCCTCGAAAAACCTTACGCGCTCAACCCCGGAATCGTCCGGGCGCTGCGGTCGGTCGAAGGCATCGTGCATGTTGAGGAATTTTAGCCGGCGACCACGTCCTGGCTGCGCTTGAATCCGGCGACCGCCCATGAAAAAACGCGCTACCCGGGTTTCGGGTACGCGCGTTTCTCGGGTCGTCAGGCAGTATCAGGCAGCTTCGGCGCGCTGTGCCTGGCGTTCACTTTCCTCGCGGCTCAGGGCAACGGAGGTCCGCACACCGCGACCAACGAATTCCATCATGCCTTTGACGGTACGCTCGTTCGGGTCGATACCGGCGCACATCAATACCTCACGGCCATCCCGGGAGCGTGCCCAGCGGGCGATCACTTCGGGGCCGTTACCGTATTTCTTGTCGTCTGCAATCGCATCATCCAGCGCAGCCAGTACCACCGCAGCAAACAACTTCTGCGCGCGGGCACCCTGATCATTGGTGTAAGCGACCTCATCCACGTAATCTAACACTACGTTTTCCTCTTTTTTACCGGTTTGAATGGTGCTCGGGCAATATGACCATTTCATGACCAATGTGTTCTGCAAATTCCGCATGGCTGCCATGCACCGTGCGAAACCCTTATCGTTTGCTTTATATTGGTCACGCAACAAATTTTTTCAACCCGGGTCACATTTTGCGCTTTTTCAATCCCTCCGTCGCGTCTTCCCCGTCCGCCCCAATGGTCTTGCTGCTCCAGACAAGGTTGCGGTAATTAAAGCCGGCTTCAAGGGTCGGTTTTATGATATGAAAATAAGGGGATAGGTCAAAATCCCTCGGTGCGTAGAGCGAATGGTGCCGAATGTGCAGGATCTCGCGGCGCTGGTTCCGGGCCATGGAATCCGCGCGAAACTCCTTCGTGATCTTCGGCAGAACCGGGTATTTGATCTTCTGAAACGCCTCCGCGATCAGTGACGAACAGATCGCCCGTGTGGGGTCGCCAGAGCCGAACGAGAGCATCCGCCGACGCCACCGAACCGGAATCGGGGGGGTCGGAATGAAGAATCGAAGCATGTCCGAGATGTTCTTCAGGTCATATTTTTTGCCCAGACTGCGGATCATGAAGTCCACAACCTCCGCCTTGTCCTGCACGGTGAGGTGGCTCGCCCGGCAGATCCGTGTGTTGAAATACTCGTATTTCGACAGAGGAACGGCGATGCAGCCCTTGGCCAGATCCACCTCGATCAAGCTCAGCGGCTCCCCTGTCGGAGAGACGCGGCCGACCGCGTTGCCTACGTAAAGCGCAGCATGGGACCAGGTCGACTGGGTCAGGTACTTGATCCCCTGGGAGATGCGGGCATGCCCCTCGACCAGCAGAACATCCCCTGGCTGGAGCACCTGGCGAAGCGCCACCACATTGGCGTGGGTATACGGCACGAACCCCGATGGCGTCTCCTCCAGCCGTCTGGCGAGAAAGCGCCCCAGTCTCTGGGCAATCATGTCGTAAAAACGGCTCATGGCGTTTCCGTAACCCTCAACCGATCACCTTTCAGCCCACCTTACCATGAGGCCGGTTCGGTTTTCACGCTTCCGACCCAACCACAAGATTGTGAACAACCTGCTTACCTGTACGGCCGAATTATTTTGAGACAACAAGCGTATCACAAAGGGTTTTTCCACTGTGTGCTTTTCATCACTTTCACTTTTTGTAATGAATTCCGTAAAAAAAAAGAACTTCGTATGGGAGAGGTCGGCGGGACATGTAACAAACCCGCAACCGTTACCGAAAGGACGATGCATGGGAACAGCTGGCGACGCGAGCCTGGAAGAACTTCTGAAGGCAGCCAACCGTGGCGATCAGCGTGCCTATACGGGCTTTTTGACGGCGGTGACGCCGCTGCTGAGAGGTATTGCCCGGTCGCGGGGATCGGGCCTTGGTAACGAGGTATGTGAGGATATCGTGCAGGAAACACTTCTTGCCATACACCAGAAGCGCCATACATGGCGTGAGGATCTGCCGGTCCGGCCGTGGCTCTATGCCATTGTCCGCTACAAGGTAGTGGACGCCTTCCGGTCGCGTGGACGCCGCGTTCACATGCAGATCGACGACTTTGCCGAGACCATCGCAGCCGAGCCCGATGACGATCTGACGGTAAGGAGCGACATGGACAGGGTTATATCACAGCTCGATGACCGCTCCGCGAAGATCGTGCGTTCGATCGGGATCGACGGCGACAGTATCGCGGACGTGTCCGGCAAACTTGGAATGACGGAGACCGCAGTGCGCGTTGCGCTGCACCGTGGGCTCAAGAAGCTCAGCGGTCTGCGGGAAAGGATGATTGAATGAACACCGAACAGTTTATTCAGACGCTGTCCGCCGACAGCCAGATGGAACAGCGCGTTGACCGCAGTTTGGTAATTGCGCTGGTCGTCAGCGGCCTCATCACCGGAGGTCTGTTTCTTGCGCTCTTCGGCATTCGGCCGGACATCGGCACAGCGATTACGCGCCCTGATGTTCTGCTCAAACAGGTGTTTCCGTGGGTGGTCGCATTGGCCGGTCTCCGGATCGTCGTCCGACTAAGCCGCCCCGGCGCGAAGGCGGGAGCCTGGATCTGGCCACTCCTGGCGGTGCCCGTGGCCATATTGCTGGCCATTGGACAGGAGATGATGCTGATCTCTCCGGAACTGTGGGCCAGAACCGCAATGGGTCACAGCGCCATGATCTGTCTGTCGACCATTCCCCTGCTCGCCCTGCCGATTGCGGCGGTATGCTTCTGGGTACTGCGTGACGGCGCGGCGACGCGGCCCGCCCTGTGCGGCGCGTTTGCGGGGCTGATGTCTGGCGGTGCGGCGGCGGCGATGTATGCCTTCTTCTGCACCGATGACAGCCCTATGTTTTTCGGGATCTGGTACGTGGCCGGCATTGGCATCGTGACGCTTGCCGGAGCGGTTGCGGGCAAAAAATTCCTGAAATGGTAGAAAAGCGCGCGGGCCGCGGAAACTGCTGCGGCCCGTCGTTAATGCGGGGCTAACCTTGATGTGGTCTGAGTCCGTCCACCCAACCGGAAGGACATCACATGTTCCGCATGAGCCTGACCGTCTTAGTATTCTCTGCCGCCCTGCCGTTTCAAATGGCCAGTGCGGATACCACCGGCAGCGCCGTACGACGGTCTCCTCAGGTGATCGACGTCAACCCGGCCGCCTTTGAGAACTCTGACAGCGGAACCATCACGATCCACCGCGGCAGCCGCCGGCCCCGGGACACCGGACGCTGGACCGCGGCATCCGGAACCTTCACACGCACGGACGTCGAGGAGAATTTCCACGCCGCCGGTGACTGCAATGACGGGTTTCTCTCGGGCGTTGCCGAGGCTCCCCTGCCTTAAATCCCGGTGAGCGGATAATTTCCCCCGCCCCGCGACTCTATGGTCAACCGCGACCACAGCGGTTATTGCGCGCATCATGCTTTCCTATCAGCACGCCTATCACGCGGCCGGCCCCGCGGACCTGCACAAACACATCGCACTTGCGGAGATGCTGACACTGCTGACCGCAAAGAAGCGTGGGATCAGCTACGTGGAAACCCATGCGGGGCGCGGGCTGTATGACCTTGCGGGTGCGGAATCCGCCAAGACCGGCGAGGCGGAGGCTGGCCTGGGGCGGTTCGGGGACGCGCACGACGGTGCATTCGGGCTGGCCCTTGAGCAGACCCGCGCAAATTATGGTCCAGACGCCTATCCCGGCTCGCCGCTTGTGGCGGCAAATCTGCTGCGCGATGTGGACCATATCACGCTCATGGAACTGCATCCGGGCGAGCATGAGCACCTGAAACGCTCCATGTCCGGTCATGCGGCCGCCGTCCATCGCCGGGACGGCCTGGAGGGCGTTCTGGCGCTCGCGCCGTTCCAGCCACGTCGGGGACTGGTGCTGGTGGACCCGTCCTACGAGGTCAAAACCGAATACGCCGCGATTGCGGAGTTCACCCTCAAACTGATCAGAAAATGGCCGGAAACCGCAATTATGATATGGTATCCGCTGCTTGAAGCGGCAAGGCACGGCGAGATGCTGTCAAAACTCCGTGCGCGTTTGCCGGTTTTGGTTGACGAGGTGACCTTTCTCCAGCCACCAGAGAGGGGCATGTTTGGATCGGGTCTGGCGCTCGTTAACGCGCCTTATGGAGCCGGGTCCGTATTTTCAAAGACGCACCGGATGGCGGAAGCCGTTCTGGTCCCCCAGTCCGGGAAGTAATTTGAGTAATGATTGACCTGATCCGGCGCCTTAACGCCAAGACCTGGCCGTACACGACCTTCCTGCTGCTGTGCTTTGTAACTTACGCAAGCCTTTTCCCGCTTCCAGAACTTGATGGCCGTTGGTTCCGTCATGCGGACAAGGTCAAGCACATGATGGCCTACGCCGCGCTGGCCCTACCGGTCGCCCTGGCGCGACCCCGGCTCGCGTGGGCACTGTCGGTGGTGTTTGTGATGTGGAGCGGCGTGATGGAACTCCTTCAGCCCTACGCGCACCGTCATCGCGATCTGCTGGATCTCATCGCCAACACAATTGGTCTCGGTTCCGGGCTGATCTCGGCGCATATTCTGCGCGCCATCGCGCATCGCTGGGAGCGCCGGAGGGCCGCCGCAATTCACGCTGCGCACGTTCAGCCAGCCGGCGAATAGCCCACCACTGAACCGAATCCCCCGTGACAAGCTTCCTGACACCGAACGCCAGGGGGGCGTGTGACGCAACACCCCTGTGTGCCGGTGTAATTTTGTCGCATGTCAGGAAATGTTCAAACAACCGTCACCTTCGGTAAATCGAAATCGTCCAAATCTCCCGTAGACGCAATGATCATGGATATGTGATGTCTTATTATGGCGTTACGGCGACGAATGAAGGCCTCCGCTCCGCACGCACCGGACGGCCGGTCGCTTCGGTGCTCGCACGCCACCTTGAACGGCTCCCGCAGGGCGCAAAAGTTACAATCCTGATCCACGGCTACCAGTACCACCCCGACACCAAATCAGACGATCCCCACCGTCTGCTGTTTGCATTTAAACCCGCCGTATCCTGCTGGAAAATCCGCAGCTGGAGCAACGGTCTGGGATTCACACGCCGCGCCGACGCGAACGGGCTCTGCATCGGGTTTGCCTGGCCCGCGACGGGCAGCATCGCAAAATCCTACCTGACCACCGGCAAATCCCCATTCCACGGGATCTACGTTAAAGCAACCGATTTCGGACGGCAGCTTGCGGAACTCCTCGACATGATCCTGACGCTGGACCCGGAGCGCAAGGTCGATCTGGTTGCCCATTCTCTCGGCGCACGTGTGGCGCTTTCCTCCCTGCCGCATCTGGACCGCCACCCGGAGCGGATCATCCTGCTGGGCGGCGCGGAATTTGACAGCGAGGCGCGGCGTTTCCTCGGCGGTAAGCCTGAGGACCGCACGGCGCATGTTTACAGCTTCACGGCGCGCTCAAACGACATTTACGACGCGGCCTTCGGGATGTTTGCACCACGCTCCGCACCAACGGCGATGCCCATCGGGTCCGGCGGTGTGGTGGATCATCCGAACTGGCTCAACATTCAGATCGACCGTGCACAGGTGTCCGACTGGATCAACGCGCAGGGCATTCCCCTGCGGCCGGTTCACAGGCATTTCTGCCATTGGAGCTTCTACACCCGTCACGGGGCGTTTGGCATTTACCGGGCCATTCTGGACCGGAAACCGGGCTGGGATCTGGAGGATCTGCGCCGGGTACCGGGGCTGACGGAACAGGACCCGCGGTGGAGCCGGGTCCGGACGGCGTTCCGCCCCCGGATACTGCGACGCTTCTGGGGCGCGACGGACGGCAGCTTTCCAGAGATCGCTTGACCCCCATCCGAAAATGACCATTTGCTTGGGAGACAGTCCAAACAACATGGTTCACGTATGCCCGATCCAATCGAACTTCACTACTGGCCCACTCCCAATGGTTGGAAAATTACCATTGCCCTCGCGGAGATGGGTCTCGACTATAACCTGAACCTCGTGAACATCGGCGCGGGTGACCAGTTTGAACCATCCTTCCTAAAAATCGCGCCGAACAACCGCATGCCCGCCATTGTCGATCCGGATGGTCCGGATGGCGAACCCATTTCAATTTTCGAATCCGGTGCGATCCTTCAGTATCTGGGCCGCAAAACCGGCAAGTTCTACGGCTCGACGGAGCGCGAGAAGGTTGAGATCGAACAGTGGCTGATGTGGCAGATGGGCGGCCTCGGTCCGATGGCGGGCCAGGCGCATCACTTCCTCAAATACGCCCCGGCGATGGATCCGCCCAACGACCTGCCCTACGCCAAGGACCGTTACCGCAACGAGACCGGGCGGCTCTACCGTGTTCTGAACAACCGGCTGGCTGACCGTGATTTTGTGGCCGGGGAATACTCAATCGCCGACATGGCGATCTGGCCCTGGGCGAGCCTTTGGGAAGGCCAGCAGCAGGACATTGAAAAATTCCCGAACATGAAGGCCTGGATCGAGCGGATCGGCAACCGTCCCGCCGTTCAGGAAGGCCGTGCGGTGGCCAGTGAACTGCGCAACGCGCCGCAGAAAGACAAAGACGCTCAGAAGATCCTCTTCGGTCAAAAAGCCGACGATTAATGCCACCAGCCATGGCAAATCGCATCGCAAGTCGCGGTTTGCCATGCTATCAGTCGGCAAACGACCGCTGGAGGGGCTTAAAATTTCTCAGCAACTGACGATCCGAAGACCGGATGACTGGCATCTTCATCTGCGCGACGGGGCGATGATGGAGGGGGTTCTCCCGGCGTCCCGCGACGTGGCCCGGGCCATCATCATGCCAAACCTTGTGCCGCCCGTGGTAACCGGGGAACAGGCGGCAGCCTACCGGGACCGTATTCTGGCCGCCCTGCCCGAGGGTCAGGATTTCACTCCGCTCATGACGCTTTACCTGACCGAAGACACGTCACCCGATGATGTGGCCGCGGCGCATACCTCCGGACTGGTGAAGGCGGTGAAACTCTACCCCGCCGGTGCGACGACCAACTCCGCCAGCGGTGTAAAGAACATATCGGCTGTCATGCCGGTCCTGGAGCGCATGGCCGAGATTGGCCTGCCGCTCTGCGTGCATGGTGAGGTCACGGACGCGGATGTGGACATCTTCGACCGCGAGGCCGTGTTCATCGACCGGGTTCTTGCCCCATTGCGGCGGAACCTGCCGGAACTGAAAATCACGATGGAGCATGTCACGACATCGGACGGCGTGGATTTCATCAAGGACGGTGCGGAGAACATCGCCGGCACCTTCACGGTTCAGCATCTGGTCCTGAACCGCAATGACATGCTGGTGGGCGGCATACGGCCGCATTTCTACTGCCTGCCCATTCTCAAGCGCATGGATCATCAGAAGGCCCTGAGGGCTGCGGCCACCAGTGGCGACCCCAGGTTCTTCAACGGCACCGACAGCGCACCGCACGCAACGCACACCAAGGAAAACGCCTGTGGCTGCGCCGGAGTGTTTTCCGCGCCGGTCGCGGTCGCCTGGATCGCCCAGGTGTTCGAGGAGGAAAACGCGCTGGACAGGCTGGAAGGGTTTCTCTCGCTCAACGGCCCAAAACACTACGGTATGCCCGTCAATGAGGACCGGATCACCCTGTCGCGGTCGGACACGCCCGTGCCGTTTCCCGCTGCGGTGGAAACCGGAGCGGGGCCGGTGACGGTGTTTGACCCTGGCCTGCCGCTATATTGGAAAATCAACGACTGACTGGAGCAAAACGTGTTTGCCAACACCTTCCCTGATGACGCGGAGATGGCGCGTCTGACCGCCAGAATGCTTCTGGAAATCAAGGCCGTACATTTCCGCCCCGAGGAGCCCTACATCCTCACCTCCGGGCTGGCCTCTCCGGTTTACATCGACTGCCGCAAACTCATCTCCTATCCGCGCATACGCTCCGCCCTGATGGATTTTGCCTGCGCAAAACTGATGCGCGATGCCGGGTTCGAGCAGTTCGACGCGATTGCGGGGGGCGAAACCGCCGGCATTCCCTTCGCAGCCTGGATCGCGGAGCGCCTCGGCCTGCCGATGCTCTACGTGCGGAAAAAACCCAAGGGGTTCGGACGGGACGCCCAGATTGAGGGCAACATCGTCGAGGGACAGCGGGTTCTGCTCGTTGAGGATCTCACCACCGATGGCGGTTCAAAAATCCGGTTTGCCGAAGCCATCCGCAAGGCCGGTGGTATCTGCGACCACACCCAGGTCGTATTCTACTATGGCATCTTCAAGGGCGCGGAGGACGTGCTGGCGAAGAACGGTCTGAAACTGCACCACCTCGCAACCTGGCACAGCGTCCTCGACGCGGCGGAGGCCGACGGGCATTTCAGCACGGAGAGCCTCTCCTCCGTCCGGTCCTTCCTCGAAGCACCGCTGGAATGGTCGAAAGCCCATGGCGGCGTGGACCGCGTCGCCGAATAGCGCCTGCCCCGCGCGGACAAAGAAGCCGCGCGAGATAATAAATCACGCCACTTGATTTATTATTCGAAATAGGATTTATGGAGCCCAAGACCCGATCACGGGCTCCGTAAAGGTGGAAACGGAACAATCGGCGACCAGGACAATCTACAACATCTTGGCCAGGCCAACGGAAAAAATGTCATGATCAACATTTCTGAGACGGCGCATAAACCAAATCTCCAGTCCACCGAACCCGACGTTCTCGCGGCGGAGATTATCGACCGGCTGACCTACAGCGTCGGCAAGGACCGCAGCGTCGCGAACAACAATGACTGGTTGCAGGCAACCATTCTGGTCACCCGCGACCGCACCATCGACCAGTGGATGGAATCCACCCGCGAAACCTACCGTACCGAGGGAAAACGGGTTTACTATCTGAGCCTTGAGTTCCTCATCGGTCGCCTGATGCGCGACGCCGTCACCAATCTTGGCCTGATGGACCCGATGCGCGAGGCTCTTAAAAGCCTGGGCGTGGAGTTCGACGTCATTGCTGAAATGGAGGCCGACGCAGCCCTTGGCAACGGTGGTCTCGGGCGTCTCGCGGCGTGCTTCATGGAAAGCATGGCAACCGTGGGCGTGCCCGCATTCGGCTACGGCATCCGCTACCGCCACGGTCTTTTCAGCCAGCGCATCAAGGACGGCTGGCAGCAGGAATATCCGGAAACCTGGCTCGAGCATGGCAACCGCTGGGAATTCGACCGCCGCGAATCGGCATATGAGGTCGGTTTCGGCGGCAGCGTCAGTTTCGAGGAAAATGGCGAAGGCAAATACACCTGGCATCCGGCCGAGCGCGTGATCGCCACCGCCTACGACACGCCCATCGTCGGCTGGAAAGCCGAACGCATCAATACGCTGCGTCTGTGGAACGCGGAGCCGGTTGATCCGATCCGCCTCGACGCCTTCAACCGGGGCGACCATATCGGCAGTCTGCATCAGAGCAACCGGGCCGACGCGCTGACCCGCGTCCTCTACCCCGCTGACACGTCCGAGGCCGGTCAGGCCCTGCGCCTGCGTCAGGAGTATTTCTTCTCCTCCGCATCGCTTCAGGACATTCTGCGCCGCCATCATCAGCAGTACGAAACCTTCGACAACCTGCCCGAAAAGGTCGCGGTACAGCTGAACGACACCCATCCGGCGGTTTGCGTAGCCGAACTGATGCGTCTGCTGGTGGACATTTACGGTCTCGAGTTTGGCAAGGCATGGGAGCTGACGACCGGCACCATTGCGTACACCAACCATACGCTTCTGCCCGAGGCGCTGGAAAGCTGGCCTGTGCCGCTCTTCGAGGGCATGCTGCCGCGCAACATGCAGATCATTTACGAGATCAATGCGCGTCTCCTGAAATCAGCACGCAACGAGCATGGCGCATCGGACGATGCCATCCGCGAGATCAGCCTCATCGACGAAAGCGGCGAGCGGCGGGTGCGCATGGGCAACCTCGCATTTGTTGGCGCACATTCCATCAACGGCGTATCCGAGCTGCATACCGATCTGATGAAGCAGACCGTGTTCCGCAACCTGCACGAAATGTTCCCGGACCGCATCAATGCCAAAACCAACGGCATCACGCCCCGCCGCTGGCTGACCCAGTGCAACCCCGGTCTGACCTCGCTTATCAGCGATACGATCGGGCGGGAGTTTCAGGACGACATTACCCTGTTGAAGGAGTTGGAGCCGTATGCCGACGACGCGGCGTTCCAGGAAAAGTTTGCGGCGGCAAAGCGCGAAAACAAGGTGGCCCTGTCCAATCTGGTGCGCGAACGCATGGGTCTGTCGATCAGTCCTGACACCATGTTCGACATTCAGATCAAGCGCATTCACGAATACAAGCGCCAGCTTCTGAACATCATTGAGGCCGTGTCCCTCTTCGATCAGATCCGCTCCCATCCCGAGAAGGACTGGGTGCCACGTGTCAAAATCTTCGCGGGCAAGGCGGCGCCGACCTATCACAACGCCAAGTTGATCATCAAACTGGCCAACGATGTCGCGCGGGTCATCAACGCCGATCCAACCGTGCGCGACATTCTGAAGGTCGTGTTTATCCCGAACTACAACGTCAGCCTGGCCGAGGTGCTGGTGCCGGCGGCCGACCTGTCAGAACAGATCTCGACGGCCGGTATGGAAGCCTCCGGCACAGGCAACATGAAGTTCGCCCTGAACGGTGCGCTGACCATCGGCACGCTCGACGGGGCCAATGTGGAAATCCGCGAACAGGTCGGCGAGGACAACATCGTCATCTTCGGCCTCACCGCAGAGGAGGTCGCCGAGAAACGCGCCAACGGCTACAACCCGCGCGAACTGATTTCCGGCTCGCCCGAGCTGAGCCAGGCCCTGCGCGCGATTGGATCGGGTGTGTTCTCACCGGATGATCCGGACCGCTACCGGGATCTGGTTGAGGGTCTCCATTCCCACGACTGGTTCATGGTTGCCGCTGATTTTGACAGTTTCTCGGAAGCCCAGCGCGAGGTGGATGCCCTTTGGAACGACCCGTCGGTATGGCGAAACAAGACCATTCTAAACACGGCACGCATGGGCTGGTTCTCCTCCGACCGCACAATTCGCGAATATTCCAGAGACATTTGGAACGTCCCGCTGTAGCATGAGTTAAAATAACAAGAGGGGGGAAGACGTTGAATAATAGGTCAACCGAACTAGGAGCGACCGGCGAGCCCGCGTGGATTGGCGAAATTCTGGCGGGAACGTGGTCCAACCCCTTCTCCGTTTTGGGGCTTCAGCAGGTCGTCGGCGTCTTCCATGCCAGAGCCGTTATTCCGGACGCGAAAACGGTCGAGGCGTTCACGATGGACGACCGCTCCATCGGCACTTTGACGAATCCACATCACCCGGATTTTTTTGAGGGTCCGGTTGATCTGAAAGACCGCGAGCCGGTCAAATACCACGCCAAAAACGACACCGGTGAATGGTGGGTGGTCGATCCCTACAGCTTCGGTCCCGTGCTTGGTCCGATGGATGACTACTTCATCGGCGAAGGCAGCCACCTGCGCCTCTTCGACAAACTGGGCGCCCATCCAATGATGCATGAGGGGGTGACCGGCGTGCATTTCGCCGTGTGGGCTCCCAACGCCAAACGGGTGTCCGTTGTCGGGAATTTCAACCAGTGGAACGGAACGCGGCACGTCATGCGCCTGCGGTCCGATACCGGGATCTGGGAGATTTTCCTGCCCGACATCCCGGTCGGCGAGGCTTACAAGTTCGAGATACTGGATCATCACGGCAATCTCATGCCGCAAAAGGCCGATCCCTTTGCGGCCCGGTCCGAACTGCGGCCTGCAACCGCATCCATCGTGAACGACCGGATCGACCATGAATGGGGCGACGCCAAGCACCGGGAGTTCTGGGCCAACGCCGACGGTCGCCGGCAGCCCATCTCGATCTATGAGGTCCATCCAGGTTCATGGCGGAAGCCCGATGGCGAGGGGTTCCTGTCCTGGGACGAGCTGGCCGATCAGCTGATCCCGTATGTGGTCGACATGGGTTTCACCCATATCGAGTTTCTGCCCATCAGCGAGCATCCCTACGACCCCTCCTGGGGCTACCAGACCACCGGGCTCTATGCGCCCACAGCCCGTTTCGGTCCGCCCGAGGGCTTCGCCCGGTTTGTCGACGGGGCACATCGCGCCGGTGTCGGTGTCCTGCTCGACTGGGTCCCCGCGCATTTTCCCACGGATTCTCACGGGCTTGCGTGGTTTGACGGCACGGCACTCTATGAGCATGCCGACCCCCGACAGGGCTTTCACCCGGACTGGAACACGGCGATCTACAATTTCGGTCGGCGGGAGGTGATCAGCTTTCTGATTAACAACGCCCTGTTCTGGGCCGAATACTACCATGTGGACGGGCTGCGCGTAGATGCGGTCGCCTCGATGCTCTATCTCGACTACTCCCGCAAGGAAGGTGAGTGGATCCCGAACCGCGAGGGCGGACGGGAAAACCTCGAGGCCGTTGAGTTCCTGCGCAACATGAACAAGGCGGTTTATGCCAGCACGCCAGGCTTCATGACGATTGCGGAGGAAAGCACCTCCTGGCCAAAGGTCAGCCATCCGGTCCATGAGGGCGGGCTGGGCTTCGGCTACAAATGGAACATGGGTTTCATGCACGACACGCTGAAATACATGTCGCTCGACCCGATCCATCGCCAGTATCACCACAATGAGCTGACGTTCGGCCTGCTTTACGCTTTCTCCGAAAACTTTGTACTGCCGCTCAGCCATGATGAGGTCGTACACGGCAAGGGATCGCTGCTGACCAAAATGTCCGGCGAAGGGGCGGACAAGTTTGCCAACCTGCGGGCCTATTACGCCTTCATGTGGGGCTATCCGGGCAAGAAGCTGCTCTTCATGGGTCAGGAATTTGCTCAGGGCCGGGAATGGTCCGAGGAACGCTCTCTCGACTGGCACCAGACCGACATCCCACCGCATCGCGGTGTCCAAAACCTCGTTCGCGATCTCAACCGCCTCTACCGGGATACTCCGGCGCTGCATGAGCGCGACTGCGAGGGTGAGGGCTTTGAGTGGCTGATCGCCGACGACAACCGCAATTCGGTCTATGCCTGGCTGCGCAAATCGCCGAGTCGGCCACCGGTCGCGGTCATCTCGAACTTCACGCCGGTGGAACGCTCCGGCTACGGCGTTCCGCTTCCGCACGAGGGCGAGTGGAAGGAGATCCTGAACACGGACGCCTCGACCTACGAGGGCGGCGGACGCGGCAATATGGGGGCCGTCACCGCAAAAACGCAAAACGGCGCCACCGCCGCGACGGTGACGCTGCCACCACTTTCAACGATCTGGCTTGAATTCACCGGAGCGACGAACACAGAATAAAAGAGTAAACAGGGGGAAACGTTTTGCAGCGACCAAACCAACCACTAGCCCGTGACGCCATGGCATATGTTCTGGCGGGAGGCCGCGGGAGCCGACTTAAGGAACTCACCGACATACGTGCAAAACCGGCCGTGTATTTTGGGGGAAAGACACGGATCATCGATTTCGCACTCTCTAACGCGCTCAATTCCGGCATCCGCCGTATCGGCGTCGCATCCCAGTACAAGGCCCACTCCCTGATCCGCCATCTTCAGCGCGGCTGGAACTTCTTTCGTCAGGAACGTAACGAGGGGTTCGACATCCTGCCCGCCTCCCAGCGCGTCTCCGAGACGCAGTGGTACGAGGGCACGGCCGACGCGGTCTACCAGAATACCGACATCATTGAGGGCTACGCACCCGAATACATGGTGATCCTGGCGGGTGACCACATCTACAAGATGGATTACGAGCTGATGCTCCGGCAGCACGTGGACAGCGGTGCTGATGTGACCGTTGGCTGTCTCGAGGTTCCGCGCATGGAAGCCGCCGCCTTCGGCGTCATGCAAGTGGATGAGGAGGACCGGATCACGGATTTCGTGGAGAAACCGGCCGATCCACCCGGTATTCCCGGCGATCCCGACATGGCGCTGGCCTCCATGGGTATCTACGTCTTCCACACCAAATTTCTCATGGACCTGCTGCGACGTGATGCGGACGATCCGAATTCCAGCCGCGACTTCGGCAAGGATCTGATCCCGTATATCGTGCAAAACGGCAAAGCCGTCGCGCATCGCTTCAGCCAGTCCTGTGTCCGGTCCAGCAAGGAGGCTGAGGCCTACTGGCGCGATGTGGGGACCGTCGATGCCTATTGGGAAGCTAATATCGACCTCACGGACGTGACCCCGGAACTCGACCTCTATGACCGGGACTGGCCCATCTGGACCTACTCCGAAATCACCCCGCCGGCCAAGTTCGTCCATGACGAGGAAGGCCGTCGCGGCGCGGCCGTGTCGTCCCTTGTGGCAGGTGACTGCATCATCTCCGGGGCCTCGCTCTCGCGCAGCCTACTGTTCACCGGCGTCAGGGCGAATTCGTTTTCGCAGCTGCATGAGGCCGTGCTTCTACCAGACACGGTAATCTCGCGGAACGTGAAACTGACCAAGGTGGTCGTGGATCGCGGCGTGGTCATCCCTGAGGGTCTGGTCGTCGGTGAGGATCCGGAACTGGATGCCAAGCGTTTCCGGCGCACGGACAGCGGGGTCTGCCTCATAACCCAGCCCATGATCAACAAACTGGACCTGTAAGCACATGAAAGTACTGGCCGTCACATCCGAGATCTATCCGCTTGTCAAAACCGGCGGCCTTGCGGATGTGGCGGGCGCCCTGCCCTCCGCTCTTGCGGGCCTCGGTGTTGAGGTGCGTACGCTGGTGCCTGGCTATCCATCGGTCATGTCGCGTTTGGACGGGACAACGCCGGCGGCGAAGGCACTCAACGTGCTCGGCGTGGACTGCAGGCTGGTACAGGCGACCGTTGAGGGCCTGAAACTCATCGTGCTCGATGCCCCCGCGCTGTTTGACCGGCCGGGCGGGCCGTATAATGGCCCGGATGGCAAGGATCATCCTGACAACTGGCATCGCTTCGCGGTGCTGTCCATGACGGCGGCGCTTGTCGCCGGCGGCGCGCTGGACGACTTCACACCGGACCTCGTCCATGCCCATGACTGGCAGGCCGCGATGGCTCCGGCTTATCTGCGGTTCGCGAAAATTGACAAACCCTCGGTCATTACCATCCACAACATGGCCTTCCAGGGTCAGTTTCCGGCCCGGATTTTCTCCGGACTACAGCTTCCGCCCGAAGCCTTTTCAATCGACGGCGTTGAGTATTACGGCGGCGTTGGCTTCCTGAAAGCCGGCATCCAGAACGCCAGCGCCGTAACGACCGTAAGCCCGACCTACGCACGTGAGATAACCACGCCCGGCTTCGGCATGGGTCTGGACGGGCTGATCAATTCCCGCTCCGCCGATCTGCACGGGATCGTCAACGGCATCGAAACCGGGACCTGGGATCCCGCCAGCGACGGCCGCCTTGAAAAGACATACACCTCCCGCACCCTGAAGGGCCGCGCCATCAACCGCCAGGCAACTGCCAAACGCTTTGGCCTTGAGGATGACAACAGCCCGCTCTTCGTGGTGATCAGCCGTCTGACCTGGCAGAAAGGGATTGACCTTCTGGCCGAGGTCACACCGGATCTGGTCGCGGCAGGGGCAAGGCTCGCGGTTCTGGGGACCGGCGATGCCCTGCTCGAGGGGCGTTTCCTCGAACTCTCCGCGGCCTTTCCCGGACGGGTCGGCGCCATCATCGGATATGACGAAAACCTGGCCCACCTCATGCAGGGCGGTGGCGATGCCATTCTGATCCCCTCGCGTTTCGAACCCTGCGGGCTCACACAGCTCTATGGCCTTCATTACGGCTGTGTGCCGGTCGTGGCCCGCACCGGCGGGCTGGCCGATACGGTGGTTCATGCCAATACGGCGGCGCTCAACGCCGGTGTTGCCACAGGTATCGTCCACGCTCCGGACAGCGCCAGCGCCCTGCGCCAGGCCGTGCTTGAGGCCGTCAGCCTCTACGGCGACGCCAAATGCTGGGCCAACATGCAGCGCCAGGGCATGAAGGCCGATGTTTCCTGGCAGCGAAGCGCGGCGGCCTATGCCGAACTCTACGCCTCCCTGCTCAACTGAACTGAACGGAATCACCGAAGATGATCAAGACGGTCAGCACGACAGCTTTCGACGACCAGAAACCCGGCACGTCCGGCCTGCGCAAGAAAGTCCGGCATTTTCAGCAGACCAACTATGTCCAGAATTTCATCCAGTCGATCTTCGACAGTCTGGAGGGCTTTGAGGGCAAGACCCTGGTGATCGGCGGCGACGGCCGCTACTTCAACCGTGAGGTCATCCAGACCGCCATCAGGATGGCCGCGGCCGCCGGGTTCGGTCGCGTGCTGGTGGGCCAGGGTGGTATTCTGTCGACGCCAGCCGCCTCAAACGTGATCCGCAAATACGCCGCGTTTGGCGGCATCATCCTCTCCGCCAGCCACAACCCCGGCGGGCCGGATGAGGACTTTGGCATCAAGTACAATATCGGCAATGGAGGCCCGGCTCCGGAGGGCATCACCGGCAAAATCCACGCCAACACCAAATCCATCACGGAGTACAAAATTCTCGACGCGCCCGATCTCTATCTGGACGCGCAGGGCACACAGACGATCGGCGAGATGACGGTGGAGGTGATCGACCCGGTCGCGGACTATGCCGAACTGATGGAAAGCCTGTTCGACTTCCCGGCCATCCGCGCGATGTTTGAGGGTGGCTTCACCATGTCGTTCGACGCGATGAGCGCGGTGACCGGCCCCTACGCAACCGAAATTCTCGAAAACCGCCTCGGCGCTCCGAAGGGCACGGTCGTCAATGGAACACCGCTCGAGGATTTTGGCGGGCACCATCCCGACCCGAACCTTGTCCATGCCAGGGAACTCTATGACCGTATGATGGCCGACGACGCTCCGGATTTCGGCGCCGCCTCGGACGGGGATGGCGACCGCAACCTGATCATTGGCCGGGGCATCTTCGTGACACCGTCCGATTCACTCGCACTTCTCGCGGCAAACGCGCATCTGGCGCCGGGCTACGCCAAAGGTCTCGCCGGGATCGCACGCTCCATGCCCACCAGCGGCGCGGCCGACCGTGTGGCGGAGGCGCTTTGCATCGAGATTTACGAGACCCCGACGGGCTGGAAATTCTTCGGCAACCTGCTCGACGCGGGCAAGGCCACGATCTGTGGCGAGGAAAGTGCCGGCACGGGCTCCGACCACGTCCGGGAGAAAGACGGTCTGTGGGCCGTGCTGCTCTGGCTCAACATCCTCGCGGTCCGGAAGGAACCGGTGAAGGACATCGTCACCGCGCACTGGGCCAAATACGGTCGCAACCAGTACACCCGCCATGACTACGAGGCGGTCGAGACGGATGCCGCGAATGGCCTGATGGATGCGCTGCGCGGTCGCCTCGCCGACCTGCCCGGCACCACGGTTGCGGGCCTCACCGTCGCAACGGCGGATGATTTTTCCTATCACGACCCCGTTGACGGCTCGGTCAGCAAAAACCAGGGCGTCCGCATCGGGTTTGAGGATGGCAGCCGGGTGGTCTTCCGCCTATCAGGAACCGGCACGTCGGGCGCGACGCTGCGGGTTTATCTTGAAAAGCTCGACACCGGTCCAGGCAGCGCCGAAAGCGAGACCCAGGCCGCACTTGCCGATGTTATTGCGGCTGCCGACGAACTGGCCGGGATCAAATCCCGCACCGGGCGCGATGCGCCTGACGTGATCACCTGAGCGTGGGTTTCCCTCCCGAGTCCGCGCCCCTCGGCGCGGTGGCCGATCCCGATGGCGTGCGGTTTTCCGTGTGGTCGGGCACGGCTGAACGCATGTGGGTGTGCCTGTTTGACGCGGACGACAAGGAGAGCCGCGTTGAGCTTGACCGTGACGGCAATGGCGTATTCTCAACCCATGTCGCCGGTCTTCGGCCCGGCGCGCGCTACGGGATTCGGGCGGATGGCCCCTGGGAACCTGACCGCGCTCAACTGTTTGATCCCGCAAAACTGCTGACCGACCCCTATGCCACCGGCCTCGACCGGCGCTACTTTTGGGACCCGCGCCTGGCACTCGGGCGGGACGAGGCAGTGGATACGGCCGGGCTGGTCCCGAAGTCCGTGGTCGGGGAGGCCCGCCCCCCGGTCACCCAGCAGCCTCCGGTGTTTGAGCCAGGCGGCCTGATCTATGAACTCCACGTGCGCGGCTTCACAATGCTGCACCCGGATATTCCGGAGGACCAACGCGGCACGGTCGCGGCGCTGGCCCATCCTTCGGTGATCGACCATCTGCGGAAGATCGGTGTCAGTGCCGTGGAGTTAATGCCGGTAACGGCCTGGATCGACGAACGGCATCTCTCTCCGCTCGGCCTGACCAACGCCTGGGGCTACAACCCGGTGGCCTTCATGGCCCTCGATCCCGGTCTCTGCCCCAGAGGTATCGGGGAACTGCGCGACACGGTTGCCAAACTCCGGAAAGCCGGCATTGGCACGATCCTCGACGTGGTTTTCAACCATACGGGCGAGAGCGACCGCTTCGGCCCAACCCTCTCCCTGCGTGGTCTCGATGCTGCGGCCTACTATCGCCACGACGCGGACGGCAACCACATCAACGACACAGGCACCGGCAACACCCTGGCCTGCGACCACCCTATGATGCGGCGACTGATCCTCGATTCCCTGCGCCACTTTGTAACCCAGGCGGGCGTTGACGGTTTCCGCTTTGATCTCGCCCCCATCATCGGCCGCAGCGCCACGGGGTTTGACCCAAATGCGGAAATTTTCCGCGAGATATCCGCCGATCCGGTTCTGTCCGACCGTGTCATGGTCGCGGAGCCGTGGGACATTGGGCCGGGCGGCTACCAGCTGGGCAACTTCCCCGACAATTTTCTCGAATGGAACGACAGCTACCGCGACAGCGTCAGGCGTTTCTGGAAGGGCGACCCGATAACCCCGGGCGAATTCGTGACCGGAATCGCCGGCTCACATGACTGCTTCACCGGCCGGGAAACCCGCACCGTCAACTTCATCGCCGCCCATGACGGCTTCTCACTGGCGGACCTTACCGCCTATCAGCACAAACACAACGACGCGAACGGTGAGGAAAACCGTGACGGACATGGTGAAAACCATTCGTGGAACAATGGCGTGGAGGGCGAGACGCGCGACGCGGGGGTCATTGCGGCCCGAAAACGTGACATCATGGCGCTGCTCTCGACGCTGTTTGCCTCGCGCGGCACCATCATGCTCACCGCCGGCGACGAAATGGGCCGGACGCAGCAGGGCAACAACAACGCCTATGCGCAGGACAATGAGATCACCTGGATCAACTGGGACGGACTTGATCCCGACCTGCTGGACCACACCGCGTCCCTCTCGCGACTGCGTACTGAGAACCCCGCACTGTCCGACCCAAGGTTTCTGACGGGCGAGGCGGATATCACCGGCACGCCGGACGTGTCATGGCATCGCGTCGATGGCGGACCGAAGGAGACCCCGCACTGGGATGACTGGCAGGGACAGATCGTGGTGATGGTTCTGGCCCGCGGCGATGGCTCCCGGATTGCCGTGGCATTCAACCGCTCCCGTGACGCGGTTGAGGTGACGCTGCCGGACCGAGAGGGGTGGGTCTGGGACGAAAACCCGACTGAACTCGCCGCGCGGTCCGTCGCGTTCCACGTGGAAAAGCCAGGGGAATGAGGGCTTACCCGGGCCCCTCGGCCGCCTCGCGCAGTTCCTCAAGCTCCAGCCATTCCTCTTCCGCAGCCGCCAGAGCCTCCTGACGCTGGACCAGAGCCTTGCTGGCCTTGGCGAATTTCTCCGGCTGGCTTGAAAACAGGTCCGGATCGGCCAGAAGCCCTTCGAGTTTGGCAATATCCTGCGACAGGCGCTCCATCTCGTCAGGCAGTTCCTTGAGCCGATGGCTCTGGGTGAAGCTCAGGCCCGACGCCGGTTTCTTTTCCTTCCTGCGCGGTTCCGGTTTCGATGATTTCGACGATTTGGCCGGAGCCGCCGCAGCTGCCGCAGCCTTCCGCTGCGAGCGGTAATCGCTCCATCCCCCGGCGTAGACCGTCGCCCGTCCGTCGCCTTCCATTGCAATGGTCGTGGTCGCGATCCGGTCCACAAAATCACGGTCATGGCTGATCAGAATGACCGTGCCTTCGTAATCCGAAATCAGCTCCTGAAGCAGATCAAGCGTCTCGATATCCAGATCATTCGTCGGCTCGTCGAGGATCAGAAGGTTGCTCTCCCTCGCCATCAGCCTGGCGAGCAAAACCCGTGCCTTCTCCCCACCGGACAGGGCGGAAACCGGCCCGCGCACCTGCCCCTCGTCGAACAGAAAATCCTTGAGGTAGCCCACCACATGACGCGGCGTCCCCCGAACCAGAACCTGATCGCTGCTCCCTGATACACCAATTTCGGAATCACCGTTCAGCGTCTCCCACAGGCTGGCATCGGGATCGAGCGCCGAGCGGTTCTGGTCAAACACTGCCGGCAGAAGGTTCGTGCCGAGCCGCACCCTGCCCTGATCCGGCTCCAGATCCCCGGTCAGAATGTTCAAAAGCGTGGTTTTACCCACACCGTTTGGCCCAACTATCGCCAGGCGTTCACCCCGGTTCACCTTGAGGGTGAAGTCACTGACGATCTTCCGGTCGCCGAAGGATTTGGCAACTTCCACCGCCTCAACCACCAGCTTACCCGAGCGGGTCGTGCTCTCGAACTCCATTTTGGCCGTACCGGTCCGCGCGATCTGCGAGGCCCGTTCCGCGCGCAACTCGCCCAAACGCCGCACCCGGCCCTGGTTGCGTTTGCGCCGTGCGGATATGCCTTCCACCGCCCAGCGGGCCTCGGCCTTAATCAGGCGGTTGAGCTTGTGTCGCTGGAGTTCCTCCTCCTCGAAGACCTGGTCGCGCCATTCCTCGAAATGTGCAAAGCCTTTTTCGAGCCTGCGCACCTCACCCCGGTCCACCCAGAGCGTCCGGTCGGTCAGGTTGCGCAGAAACGCGCGGTCATGGCTGATGCAGACAAACGCCGTCGCGGTCTCCGCCAGGTGTTTTTCCAGCCAGAATATCGCCTCGATATCCATATGGTTGGTCGGCTCATCGAGCAGCAGCAGATCCGGGGCCTGCGCCAGCACCCTCGCCAGCGCCGCCCGGCGCCGTTCACCACCTGATGCGGCCCTGGGGTCCTGATCACCCGCGAGTTTCAGGCCTTCCAGTGCCATTTCCGCCCGCCACTGATCCCCGTGATCGAGATCGGCCGTGGCGAAATCCATCAGCGTGTCGAAGCCCGCAAAATCAGGCTCCTGGGACATCAGTCCAACGCTCATGCCCGGACGCAGAAACCGCTCGCCATCATCGGGCTGCACGAGCCCCGCCAGGATGCGCATGAGCGTGGATTTACCCGAGCCGTTACGCCCCACAAGGGCGATCCGTTCGCCCACGTGAATCGCAAGCGACGCGTCCTTCAGCAGGGGGTTGCCACCAAAGGTCAGGTGAATGTCGGACAGTGTCAGAATGGGAGGTTCGGCCATTCGCAACGCCCTAAGCCCGCGGACCGGTGCCGTCAACAGGCGCGCGGCTCACGGACCACTTGCCACCCTGCCGGGCAACGCATAGAACGCCCTCTACGTTGAAATTTACCGGTCAGGTTTCTCCCATGCTGAATTCCTTCCGCACGAAAAAATCGAACGTGCTTGCCTGGGCTCTGATGGTCCTGCTCATCATCGGTCTGGCGGGTTTCGGAATTGGCGCCGGCGGTGGTCTGTCGAGCAGTTCCGTAGCCAATGTCGGCGACAGCGACATCTCGGCCCAGGAATACGCCCGGGCCTTTGACAGCGAGCTTCGCGCCATTTCCCAGCAGTTCGGCCGCAACCTGACGGTTGAGGAGGCCCGCGCACTGGGTCTCGACCGAAACACCCTGACACGGCTCGTTAACGAACGCGCCCTCTCCGGGGAGGCCGACCGCCTGGGCCTGTCCACCGGCGACGATCTGGTCCGCGAACAGCTCGAGGGCATCCCCGGCTTTCAGGGCAGCGAAGGCTTTGACCGCGACGCCTATGCGTTTTTCCTCGACCGCAGCGGCCTGAGCGCCTCCGAGTTTGAGAGCAGCCTCCGTGAAGAGGCGACACGCACCCTTCTCGTCACCGGTTTGAGCGCGGGCACGGTCGTACCCGACACCGCCGCCCGGACCCTCCTGGAGTACGCGGGCGAAAAACGCGGGTTTTCCTGGGTCCGCCTTAACTCCGGCCTGCTTGAGGAACCGGTAGCGGAGCCAGACGACGCGGCCCTCGCCACCTGGCATGAGGAACATCCCGGGCTTTACACCAGCCCGGTCACGCAAAAACTGAGCTATGCCGCCGCCATTCCGGAGGAGGTTGCCGCCGATATCGAAATCTCCGAGGAGGAACTTCAGGCGGAATACGACGCCCGCAAGGACACGCTCGGCACACCGGAACAGCGCTTCCTCGACCGCATCGGCTTTGGAACGATGGAGGAGGCAACGGAGGCCAAAACCCGTCTCGACAGTGGCGACGCGGGGTTTGATGAGGTCGCGACCGAACGCGGGCTCTCCATATCCGACACCGAACTGGGTCTGGTCACGGCGCTCGAGATCGACCAGCGCGCCCGCGAAGCCGTATTCGGCGCGGATGGTCCAGGCATTATTGGCCCGGTTGAAACCGATCTCGGCCCCGCGATCTACCGCGTCAACGCCATCATCGCGGAGCAGACCGTGAGCTTCGAGGAAGCCAAAGAGGACATCCGTCAGGAACTTGCCACCGAACTGGCCCGCTCGCAGATTCTCGAGGAAATCCGCGTGATTGACGACCTGATCGCCGGCGGTGCCCGCCTTGAGGAAATCACCGAAGAGACGATCATGCGGGCCGGCAGCATTGAGCTGAACGCAAACACCACCGGCGGCCTCGCCGATGACCCCGCCTTCCGCGATCTGGCGGCCAATGCCCGCGAAGGCGAGGAAACCGACCTGGCTGAGCTTGAGGGCGGTGGCCTCGTAACGGTTCGGCTTGAGGAAACGGTTCCGGCCTCCCTCATTCCGCTGGCGGAGGTCCGCGACCAGGTTGAGGCCGACTGGAAAGCCGACGCAACCCGCAAAGCCCTGACCGCCCAGGCTGAGCAGTATGCCGAAGCCATCGCATCCGGTGAAAGCCTCGAGAGCGTAGCCGAAGGCCCAGGTCTCACAGTGGAAATCTCCGAGCCCGTCACCCGCAACGATGTCGTTCCCGGCCTGCCACCGCGTCTGCTGGCCGATGTATTCACTCTGGAAGACGGCGATACCGCGATCATTCCCGATGGTGACGGTGTCATTCTGGTTCAGCTGACCTCCATCGAGGCCGCGGATCCGGAGGACGAAACCACCGCGGGCATTGAGGAGTCCATCACGCAGCAGATTTCCGACATGGCCGCCGTAGACCTGCTGACGCTTTACAACGCGGCGGTCCGCGACAGTATCGGCGTGACCGTCAACCAGGGTCTGATCGACTCCACCCTTTCCCAGTTCTAACGGCAGAGACAATGCAGCTTACCCCTGATCTCAACACGTTTTCCGAAGGTTTTGACGCGGGGGAAAACCAGGTGGTCTGGACACGGCTTGTGGCCGATCTGGACACACCGGTGTCGCTGATCCTGAAACTGACCGAGGCCGGACAGAACAGCTTCCTGCTTGAATCCATCACCGGCGGCGACACGCGGGGCCGCTACTCCTTCGTCGGCATGAAACCGGACCTGATCTGGGAATGCCGCGGCAACAGGGCGCGCCTCAACCGCTCCGCCCGGTTCGACCCGGACGCCTGGGAAGAGGAAACCGCACCGCCGCTTGAGAGCCTGCGTTCCCTGATCGCGGAATGCGCCATCCCGTCCTCCGGCCAGCTTCCGGACAAACATGCAGGGCTCTATGGCTATCTGGGCTACGACATGGTCCGCCTTGTGGAGGACCTGCCCGACGTCAATCCCGACCCGATTGGCGTCCCCGACGCCATCATGATCCGTCCCTCCGTGGTGCTGATCGTCGATGGTGTGAAGGGCGACGTGATCGTTGTCAGCCCCGCCTGGGCCTCCTCCGGCCTGAGCGCCAGGGCCGCCTACGCACAGGCCGCCGAGCGTGTCATGGATGCCGTGCGCGATCTCGACCGCAGACCCGGTTACCTTAGCAACGACGCATCCGACACGAAGGCCCTGCCCGAGCCGGTGTCCAACACCACCTACGAGCGCTACTGCGAAATGGTCGAGACGGCCCAGGACTACATTCGCGCCGGAGACATATTCCAGGTGGTCCCCAGTCAGCGATGGGCCCAGGAATTCCCGCTCCCGCCCTTCTCCCTCTATCGCGCTCTGCGGCGGACCAATCCGTCGCCCTACATGTTCTATTTCAACTTCGGGGATTTCCAGGTCGTGGGCGCCAGCCCCGAAATCCTCGTGAGGGTCAAGGACCGGAAGGTCACTATCCGCCCCATCGCCGGCACCCGCCCCCGCGGCGCCACGGCGGCGGAGGACCTGGAACTGGAGAAGGACCTGCTCGCCGACCAGAAAGAACTTTCCGAGCATCTCATGCTGCTCGATCTCGGGCGCAACGACGTGGGTCGTGTGGCGAAAATCGGCACGGTAGACCCCGATGAGCAGTTCATCATTGAACGCTACAGCCACGTCATGCACATCGTCTCCAACGTCAACGGCGAGCTGGCGGAAGAACAAGACGCCCTGTCCGCCCTCCTGGCCGGCCTCCCGGCGGGTACGGTGTCGGGCGCGCCAAAGGTGCGGGCCATGGAGATCATCGACGAGCTGGAAAGCGAAAAGCGTGGCGTCTATGGCGGCGGCGTCGGCTATTTCGGCTCACAGGGCGACATGGACATCTGCATCGCACTGCGCACCGCCGTTCTGCGCGACGGAACGCTCTACGTTCAGGCGGGCGGCGGTGTTGTGCATGACAGCGAACCGGACGCCGAGTACATGGAAACCGTCAACAAATCGAAGGCGCTGATGCAGGCGGCCAAAGACGCGCATCTCTTCACCAGCGGACGCGGCGGCGGGAACTGAGAGCCCGATTTAAGTCTGCAACACTGCCTTTAATTCGGGAAGACAGGTCAGGTGGAGACGCGCCTTGGATCACGTCTCCACGGTATATAGCCCATTCTTTCGATTACCTTGATCGAATGAGATCATTTCTTGTTTGACACGCATGACGTGGTACCCTCGACGGATTGATCGCCGGGGGCAAAAATGATTTCGGAAGCAGAGGACGAGGGCGCACAGGACGGCCAGGTGATTGCCGATGCCGTCGCGCGGTTGCGCAAACGCGGGCAAAACGCGGGCCGGATTGCGTCCCTCACGATGGTCGCGCTGATACTGATCGTGTTGCTGGCGTTGTCTTTCTATTTGGGCGCGCCGATTTACCGGTTTGTGATCGACGGGCGCGTGCAGTTTCTGGATTCCAGCATAGAAACCGGGGAAGCCACAATCGAACGGCTGGAAGAGGAACGGGAGGGGATTAGAGATAGGCTAGCGACGGCACTAGAACGCACCGGGGCAAAGATTCTGGATTCAGCAGGAGACCACATTGGGCCAATTGTGACTCTACCAGATGGAGCAACGATCATTGCAAGCACAATTGATGGTGTCATATTGCGCTCGTTGGATGGAGGCACTGGTTGGGAGCCAGTGTTCGAGAACGATAGGCTCGCCATTTCGCAGATGCTAGCTCTAACCAACGGAGTAACAATAATTGCAAGCGCAAGTGACGGCAGTATGCTGCGCTCCATCAATTCGGGTGCGGACTGGCAGTTAGTTTTGGAGGGCAACGGGCCTGTCGTCTGGCAGCTTCTGGCCCTGTCCGATGGGGGCACGGTTCTGGCGGGAGACCTATTTGGTAACATTCTGCGATCTTCCAATCGCGGCTTAGATTGGAATTTGGTTAGGGAAGGCAACGGGATTAGCATCGAAATGCTTCAGGCCCTCTCCGATGGCGTGACGGTTTTTGCAAGCGACGACAATGGCAACATTTTCCGATCCGTGAATAGCGGATTGAAGTGGGAAAAGGTTTGGGAGGACAACGAGCAAAGATTCTGTTGTGAAGTGCGGATCGTGGCATTGTCGGACGTGGCGACAGTTTTGGCGGCCGAAAAAGGTGGCAATATATTACGATCGTCAAATGGCGGCCTGGATTGGGAAACGGTTTATGAGGTCACAGGGTCCACCACGACGCGGCATTTGGCCCTGTTAGGCGGAACGACGGTTCTCGCCGACGACGGGTATGGCGGCATCTTGCGTTCTTCGAATGGAGGTTTGGACTGGTGACTAGTGCGAGAAGGCGGCGAAGAAGCCATGGTCTTGCGTCTTCTCGTGTTGCCTGACGGAGAGACGATCCTTGCAGGTGCTGGAAATGGCAGCATTTTGCGTTCGTCTAACGCCGGTTTGGATTGGAAACCGGTTTGGAAGGAAGATTTTGTGGGTATTCACCAGTTTCTGGCCCTTTCAGGCGGAGAAACGGTTTTTGCTACGGGCTTTACTGGAGGCATATTAAGCTCATTGAATAACGGTGAAGACTGGGAGTCGGTTCGGATCAAGGTCGGATTCAATTGGATGGTACCGCATTTAGGGGCGCTGTCCGACGGAAAAACTGTTCTGGCCAGAGGAGAAAGTGGAGGTATTGTTATGTTGCCTCCACCACAGGCAGAAACATTGACCACGCTTGAATTATTGCCCGGATCGTCAGGAAATAGTGAATTACTGACTGAAGCTGCCCCCGTTTCAGCGGACACCTAAGCGGTTTCGGTTTTGGCTCTGATGAACTCGCGAGGCGATTTCCATTTTAGGCCGCTGTGTGGGTGGTTCTCGT
>JAUHWT010000034.1 GCA_030427145.1 Alphaproteobacteria bacterium
GTGCTGGGTCTCAACATCGGGCTGGCAGTCGCTTTCTTCGCCTCGGGCGCATTCGGCGAGTCAAGCGCGCTTATCGCCAATGGCCTCGACAATCTGTCGGACAGTTTCGTCTACGCGATCAGCCTCTTCGCGCTGTCCCGCTCCGCCAAGTGGAAGCGCGGAGCGGCGAACGTTTCGGGCGGCCTGCTGATCCTCTTCGCCCTTGGAATCCTGTATGACGCGTGGCGCCGCTACGTCGGCGGATCGGATCCTCTTGGCACGATCATGATTGTCATGGCGCTGGTAGCGGCGGCCATCAACGCACTTTGCGTCTGGCTGCTGGCACGGCTTCGCGATCCAGACGTAAACATCCGAGCGGCGAATACGTTCAGCTGGAACGACTTCGCGGCCAATCTCGGAATCGTCGTCGCAGGCGGGCTCGTAGCCTGGCTCGGAACGAATTGGCCGGACCTTGTCGTGGGCGTGATTGTCGCCGGCATCGCGGCCTGGGGTGGCGTCGGAATCCTGAGAGACGCGCATGGTGAACACCACAAGGCGGTGCACAATGACGATCAGGTAACCAAGGACTCGGCCTGAAATCGGGGCTTGAAGCTACAGTGACTGTAGCAACTACATATTCTCGTGAACGATTCGAGGAGGTATCCCGTGAACCCCGCCGACCCTCATTTGGCCAAAACCCGGCTGCTGGATTTTGACGCGACCTCAATTGCAAAACTGATCGAGGAGCGCGGCTGGGCAGACCTTCCCAGCGACGACCGAATTGGGGCCATCTACGATTTCGTCAGGAACGAGATTACCTTCGGCTACAACCGCGCCGACGACATTCCGGCGTCCGAGGTCCTCGCAGATGGCCACGGGCAGTGCAACACCAAGGGCACGCTCCTCATGGCCCTGCTGCGTGGCGTGGGAGTTCGCTGCCGACTGCACGGGTTCACAATCCACAAGGCGCTTCAGAGAGGCGTCGTTCCGGAACTCGTCTATCCCCTCGCGCCGTCCGAAATCCTCCACTCCTGGGTAGAGGTGGACTTGGGCGACGGATGGGTCAATCACCGCCAGAACTTCGGATTTGTGCGCGACTTGCTCTATCGCCACGTCATCCGTCACTGGATGAATGCCAGGGTTCGCCGCATCCGCCGCGGAATCTTGCCGCCGGTCCCCGGATTCGATCGGCCGAACCACCGCCATGAGGAGACGAACCGTGCCGCATGATCACGGCCACGCCCACATCGATCCTCAATCCGGTGATCGTCGCGTCTCCATCGCCATCTGGGCCAACGGCCTCCTGACGGTCGCGCAGATCGTCGGCGGGATCCTTTCCGGCAGCCTCGCGCTGATCGCGGATGCCCTCCACAATTTCTCGGACATGGCGTCGCTGGTGATCGCCTTCTTCGCGCGTAAGATCGCTCGCCGCCCGGCGGACAAGCGCATGACCTTCGGCTATGGGCGGGTAGAAATCGTCGCAGCGCTCATCAACTACACGACACTTATCCTGATCGGCTTCTACCTGATCTACGAGGGTGGCATGCGCATGATCGACCCACCAGAGGTACAGGGCTGGACGGTGGTGATCCTGGGCGGTGTGGCACTGGTCGTCGACACGTTGACGGCGCTGCTCACCTATTCGATGCAGAAAGGCAGCGTGAACATCCGTGCGCTCTTCCTGCACAACCTATCGGACGCTTTGGCCTCCGTGGCGGTCATCATCGGCGGCTCGCTCATCCTCCTCTACAACATGCGGTGGGTCGACCCGGCGATCACCATCGGCATCGCTCTCTACATCCTCTACCTCGCATTTACCGAGATCGGCGGTCCGATTCGGACGCTGATGCTCGGCAGTCCACCGGACATCGATAATGAAACCGTCGTTCAGGCGATGCGGGGTGTGGATGGTGTCGCGGACGTTCATCACGTGCATCTGTGGCAGATGCAGGAGCACGAGGCGGCTCTGGACTGCCACGTCGTGCTGACAGCGGACGGCTGGGGTCAAATCGAAAAGATCAAGGCCGCGATCAAGGACCGGCTGAAGGACGATTTCAGCATCGGTCATTCGAGTCTGGAATTTGAGCACGAAGACCGCGCACACGAAAACGCTGACCTTTACGGTCACGGCAAACCGGAAAAAGAGGAGGAAAACCATGTTCACCGAGACACTGACAGCTCATGACGACACGATTGGCCTCGCCTGCGAGGGCAAGCTCAGCGAAAGCGACCTGAAACGGATGCACGCCCTGCTTCATGAGCGCCTGCAAGAGACAAGTAAGCCCGGCCTGGTTCTCGATCTCACGAGGTTCGAAGGCTACGATGGGCCGTCCGCTCTGCTCGAAGATCTGAAAATCGACACAGCCCATAGGAATGACTTCCGCCGCGTCGCTGTGGTGGGCGAAGGGGCTTTGTTGGAGTGGGGAACCAGGTTCGCCGACGTGCTGACCACGGCAGAACTCCGTTAGTTCGACCCGGCGGAAATGAAGGCGGCAATCGCCTGGGCAAGTGAAAGGTAGAGTAGCTTTCAATCAGATGCCTTCGCAGAAGACAGCATCTGTTCGAAACCATAAACAAAAGAACTACAGCAGTTGCGAGACCCAAGAGCAATCCGAAAGTTCTGAACATGGTCGCTCCTTTCGCAAAGGAGTAACTTTGGTACGGTGGCACTGCCCTTGCCGGGGCATTATCAAATCGTAATGTTTTAGCGGCTCAGGGCGCCAGTTGGTTAACATAAACTTCATTATGCGTGACTGACACTGTTTCGTGTCATGGTGTATTGACGGTCATCGCTACTCGCCCTAGTAGCATTTGCAACACCAAGTACCCGGAACTGCATGCAAATTGGTCCTCTGTCTCTAAGCACCGATTTTCGATTTTTCTGCTCCCTCACCTTCGAATGTAACATATATCGCGTGGCGATATTTCGTGCACCGTGTGTGAATCCCGGAGACAATATGGACAGCGGAAACTGTCGGATGATCTGACCGTCGCGGAGTAAAATTCCGCATCTTGAGCCCGATGCGAATGAGCTGAGGGCGGGAGATGTATTCTGTGGAACTGTACAACCGGGTGCGCCGGGCGTGCCATGTTGAAGGGATGAGCAAGAGCGAAGCGGCGCGGGTGTTCGGGATTGACCGGAAGACGGTTGCGAAGATCCTGAAGCACTCGGTGCCACCGGGCTACCGGCGTTCGAAGTCGCCGGTGCGGCCGAAGCTCGATCCCTTCATTCCGATTATCGACCAGATCCTGGAAGACGACAAAAGCCAGTTGAAGAAACAACGGCACACGGCGAAGCGGATCTTCGAACGGCTGCGCGACGAGCACGGGTTCACTGGCGGCATCACCATCGTCACCGACCATGTCCGGGAGAAGAAACGGAGGTCGCGCGAGGTGTTCGTACCGCTGTCGCATCCGCCGGGGCATGCGCAGGTTGATTTCGGCGAGGCGGTTGGCGTGATTGGCGGTGTCAAATGCAAGCTGCACTACTTCGCGATGTCCATGCCACATTCGGACGCGCTCTTCATAAAGACATACCCTGCCGAGACGACCGAGGCGTTTTGTGACGGGCATGTCGCGGCCTTCACGTTTTTTGGCGGCGTGCCGGTGTCGATCCTGTATGACAATACAGAGGCGGTTCTCTGATTGCGGCTTTGTCAAGGACTGGGCGGTATTGTCCGTTGGGGGTCATGGTTCTCTCCGAGGTCGTGCATTTGCGCGCCTCATGATGGCGTTCGGGGGTGGACAGTCCCAAATGTCGCGAGCTGGGTCATTTTGCCCAAACCACCTCTGCGGGATCAATCCTGCCTCCGTCCCGTCGGGACGTCTCAGCCCGACCTCTCCGTGGCCAGGTATTAAGTTTTGTTCAGGCGTGAGCCTCCTTTGTCCATTTGAATTCAGTTCCGTTTTTCCAAAGTGTCAGCATCAGAACGCCGATCTTGCGGGCAGTTGCTACGGCAGCTTTTTTGAAGCCTTTTCGCCCGGAAAGCCGAACGGCCCAGGATTTCAGGGACGAAAACCGTTGCACCCTGCAAATCAGGGATGTGGCGGCCTCATATAACAGACCCCGCATGGCTGCATTCCCACATTTCGATATCCGGCCGGAGTAATCCATTTCACCGGACTGGAACCGTCGCGGGGTAAGTCCCAGGAAAGCACCTACATTTGAGGTTTTTTGGAAGCGGTCCGCATCATCAATGACGGAAATAAAGTTGAGCGCGACAATTGGTCCAACACCCGGAATGGTCATAAGCCGTCGGACCAGATCGCTGCCTCTCGCAATATGGCGCAGCTCCTCATCGATCGCAGTGGCGGCCGAACAGAGTGTGGAATGAACCGTGATAAAGCTTTCGGCGATTGGGGCAAAGATCGGTTCCCGCAACGCAGCGCCGGCCAGTTGATCACGGAAAGCCTGGCGATTTTTGCCCTGTTCAATGGCAGTCATTCGAATGCCAAAGGTTTTAAGTGCTCCACGAATATGTCCTTCAAGGTCTTTTCGAAGACGGATCAGTTGTTGCCGGGCACTGATCAGAGTTCTGAGGCGGTCCGCATCGAGACTGCGGATATGAACAGGTGTAAACCAGCCGGTTCGCGCCAGTTGCGCCAAACCTTCGGCATCGGCCGCATCGGATTTGTTCAGTTTTGCGGACAGAACCTTGTGGGCAATCCGGGCATCGATGCAGGTCACCGCCATCCCCAAATCGCTCAGGGCACGCTGCAGCCAGATCGAAAGCTGGCCACTCTCGTGGACCATCAGGGCAGGAGTGATCTCTTTCTCAGCGAAAAACCTCACAACAGCATCAGGCTCACAGGCAACGGATCCGCGCGAAACTACGGCTCCCGCCCCATCGACGACACAAATTGAAATCTCTTTGAGCGATACATCAAGTCCGGCATACTGTCTCATGGTCGTTCTCCTTACGGCTGGTTCAGGTGAGGCTGACAATATCAGACCTCGTTCGCCATCGGAGAGCGACCGCCGCAATCACACCATGTCGCGGGATTTCGGACCAGGTGTTAAGCTGTGGCGCCTGAGGAAGAACGCACAGAAATGACCAAACGGAAACGCTATTCGGCAGAGTTCAAGGCGAAGGTTGCTTTGGAGGCCATCCGCGAGGAGCTGACGACGGCCGAGTTGGCCAGGAAGTATGACATCCACCCTACCATGATCAGCGGCTGGAAACGGACCGCGATTGAGAACATGGCACAGGCCTTCAACGGTCCGTCGACTGCCGAGCCGCCGATATCAACGGCAGAGGTCGAAAAGCTGCACGCAAAGATCGGGCAGTTGGTCGTGGAACGGGATTTTTTGTCGGAAGCCTCCAGTCTCGTCCTCGGCACTGGAGGCAAAAAGCGGTGAAGAAAGACCATCCTGATCTCAGCCTCCGGCGGCAATGCCGCCTGCTGTCACTGGCACGCTCAACTCTCTACTATCAGCCGCGCGGGGAAAGAACCGAGAACCTGAAGCTCATGGAAACCATCGACCGTCAGTTTCTGGAGACGCCGTGGTATGGGTCCCGGCAGCCTCTCGGCCGATTGCTGTGCAATCGCCTGCCGGCCAACGAATGGCCCGCCACATGCAGCGGGAGGGCCACAGATGTGGGCGACATCGTGTGCGGCGGCTGATGAAGCTCATGCGTTTGGTGCCGATTTACCAGGAACCGAAGACCAGTAAGAAGCACCCGGAGCACAAGATATACCCATATCTTCTGAAGGACTTGCCCATCACCAGGCCCAACCAGGTCTCCCTCTCGGCGATGTAAACATCGCCTGCCGGGCAACGGGTGTGCCGACATCAGCTACATCCCTATGCGCCGGGGATTTCTCTACCTCGTTGCCATCATGGACTGGCACAGCCGGAAAGTGCTGAGTTGGCGGCTGTCGAACAGCATGGACGCGGGATTCTGCCCCTCTCGGCAGATTTGCGTTGCAAATCGCCTGCCGGGCAATGGTACGAGGCTTTGAAAGAAGCGTTGGCCGGATACGGCACCCCCGAGATATTCAACACCGATAGTAATAGTTTGATGACCCGCTTCCCGCAGTTTTCCCCAGCGCTTGCCGCATTGGGTCGACTGAGGGGAAACTGGTACCGCAAGGTGTTCCAGACTTCCTGACCCAAACTCCGATCGACCGGGTTTCCGTGTCATTCCCTGGATCTGTCGGTGGTCTGTGGGCACCCTGCGGCGAGGTTCCGCCTCAGCTGTGCCTGTGACCCGAGAAGGGCCTGACCTTTGTCACTTTACTGTCCTGTCCAGACATTTGGCCGACGCGGATCAATTCATTCCAGCATCGGAGACACACATGCCCAAAGACCACAACACTGTGGATCCCACAACGATTGCCGCGGTTACTGCCGGGGTCGATACACATAAAGATCTTCATGTCGCGGCCATTGTCGATGCGCGGGATCAACTTCTGGCAACGGAAACATTTGCCACGACGCGTCATGGCTACAAAAGAATGCTGACCTGGATGCTGTCATTTGGAGAGCTGGAACGCGTCGGCATTGAATGCACCGGGACCTACGGGGCGGGGCTGCTGCGCTATTTTCAGCATGCTGGCATCACGGTTCTGGAAGTGACGGCACCGGACAAAGCAGACCGGCGGCGGCGCGGCAAGGACGACACGCTCGATGCGGTAAACGCGGCTCATGCAGCTTTCTCTGGAGCCCGGACCGTCACACCCAAAAGCCGGGATGGCATGATCGAGGCGTTACGTGTTCTGAAAACCTGCAGGAAAACAGCAATCTCCGCCCGCCGTGTTGCCCTTCAGATGATCCAGACCAACATTGTAAGCGCGCCGGATCACCTGCGGGAGCAGCTCCGTTCCATGAGCCGGATGCAACTGATCCGGACACTTGCAGCGTGGCGCCCGGATCTGTCGGACGGAGGGAACGTAACATCGGCCTACAGGATCGCACTGAAGTCGCTTGCACGCCGGTATCTCGAGCTGACCGATGAGGCCGCTGACCTCGATGCCCTGATTAAGGAAATCATCGACAGCCTGGCACCGGATTTGATCGCACGCCCGTCCATTGGATATGAAACGGCGGCACAGCTTTTGATAACCGCTGGCGACAATCCCGACCGTTTGCAGTCGGAGGCGGGGTTTGCAGCACTCTGCGGTGTCAGTCCCGTTCCGGCGTCATCGGGGAAAGTTCAGCGCCACCGTTTGAACCGCGGTGGAGACCGGGCTGCCAACTCTGCCCTGCACATCATCGCCATTGGCCGTCTGCGAACCGAAGAGCGAACAAAAATTTATGTTGAGCGACGGGTCGCAGACGGCCAATCAAAAATGGAGGCGATCCGATGTCTGAAGCGCTACCTTGCCCGGGAGGTTTACCACATCATCCGGAAACGAAACCTCGAGATCGCCCGGACCAAATCAGCCCTTGACTGTTAGAAGGGCGTCCAAGGATCCCAATTCACCAGCACCGATTTCACCGACGTGCTGCGCGATGCGAAGATCAAAATCTCGATGGACGGTCGTGGCCGCTGGATCGACAATCGGATGATCGAGCGGCTCTGGCGATCCCTCAAATACGAATGCGTCTACCTGAACGCCTTCGAAACCGGTTCCGAAGCCCGGGACGGGATTGGTGATTGGATCAGCTACTACAACGAAAGACGCCCACACTCATCACATGGGATCATGACGCCGGACGAGGCCTATGGTAGAATAGTTCCGGACCTGAAGGTTGCCGCCTGAAATGAAACCAATGCTATAGCTTAGCACGGCGGCAAACTGGTCGAATTTCCAGGACCACCTCTACAGGCCTGCCGTGTTCGATCCGCTCTTGTCGATTACGACCTTGTCCGGCCAACCGTTATTGCCGATGGCTTGCGCGAAAAACTCAGTAGCTGCGGCTTCGTCGCGGCGCTCCGACAGCATGAAATCAAGGGTTTTCCCTTCCTTGTCGAGCGCGCGGTACAAGTATGTCCACTCGCCTTTTACTTTGACATAAGTCTCATCCATTCGCCACGAGCGGTTGGTTGGTGACTTCCGGCGATGCGCTTCTTCGGCAATAGCGCCTGCGTATTTCTCGACCCACCGATTGAGCGTTGCATGATCCAAATCGACGCCGCGTTCTGCCAGGATCTATTCGAGGTCGCGATACGAAACGGGAAAGCGAACATAGAAATACACGGCGTATAGGATCACGGATTTCGGGTACTGCGCGCCTTTGAAACTGATCAACTCTTCAATCCTGACTGAGGCTCGGGAAAATGGGAGGTCTCGCTCGACGCGCCAGGCAACGCAACTCAATTCCGAAACTTTGCGACACTACCCTCCATGGAACTGTCTCATTTCACCAGCAGGGTTGCCCCGTTGGCGCGTGCAGCTTTCCGATCAAATGTATACAGGGTAGTGCATCCCGACCGTTGCGTTGCCGCCAAAATCATGTGATCCGCAAAGTCGGCGACACCGCTCCCATAGGCTTCCGCAGCCACGGCCACGTCCTCCGCATTTTCCAGCACCAGTTCCTCAGACTCAAGGAAACCGAACAACGTAGCGGCTATTGCCGCAGCCGATTGTCCATATGCGCGTTCAAGAACCCATACCATTTCCACCAGAGCCTCCCGGCCAATGAATCCGGGTTGCCTTGTGGAACACCGGCTTATCAGCGAATTTGCCATATCCGCCTGTTTTGGATCGTCCTGTACCAGGAAACGGACCAGAATATTGGTATCAAGGCCTATCATTAGCCAGAGTGGCGCTCCGCCGCAACTGAACGCACGGCCGCATCCATGTCCTCGAGGGTCACAGGTGATCCGTCATGTTTGAGACTGCCCGAAAGGCTCATTATCTTTCGCGGCTTCAACAGCCGAACTTCGTTGCCGATAATCAGATACCGAACTCGATCTCCGGTATCCACACCGAGAAACTTTCGGACATCCTTGGGCAGTGTGGTTTGACCTTTCGATGTCACCGTTGATTCCAGCATGTTCACTCCAATTCACCGATTCTGCCTTCCAGAATACAATACCTCCTTACAAAAGTTCAATACGAAAGGAGTTCATAATGTTTCC
The DNA here is from genome assembly GCA_030427145.1 of Alphaproteobacteria bacterium. GTDB lineage: Bacteria > Pseudomonadota > Alphaproteobacteria > Rhodobacterales > Rhodobacteraceae > Amaricoccus > Amaricoccus tamworthensis. Next base: position 9,009 of record JAUHWT010000034.1, read on the forward strand.
CATTTGGCAAGTACTGAGTGTCAAAAACGCGAGGGGCTGAGTTCTGCGCAGGTTTCCGAGCGGTTTTCGGTCGGGGTCGCCTCAGTCAAGCGAATGTATGTTTTTTAACATAATAGACACTATGCCCAAATTCGTTTTATCGCCTCCAATTCGTCAAAGGCATCGTCACTAGAGATTAAATCGGCGTCTTCGTTGATGGCGACTGCGGCGATCATCCGGTCAAACGGATCGCGATGCGACCATTCCAGTAGCGATGCATCATTGGCAGTTTTTGAGCTCAGTGAAATCAGATTAAAACCATCGCCAATAGTTATATCAACGAGGTTTGGAGCGAACTCTGCCATTGCTTCCCATTTACCAAGACGAACTTTTTGACCGATCTCGTAAAATGTAATTGCACTGACTGATGCGCGTGGGGCTTTGGAAATGATGTTCTTTGCCTGCTCCGGTAGACGCGGATCGTCCGTAAGAATCATCGCGAGAGCATTCGTATCAAGCAAAACGGGTTTCATTCATGCTCCCCAATCATTCAACTCCTCGTCCGTCATTGGCGCAAGGAACGCATCGGGCGGAGGCTTGAGTTTTTCTTTGAGACTACCGAACTTCACTTGCGATTCATGAACCGGAACCAATTCGGCAGCAGGAACGCCATGACGTGCAATTACGACGCGTTCGCCGCGCTCAACGGCTTCCAGTAGTTTTGACAGATTTGTTTTTGCGGCATGCACTGAGACTTGCATTCTGACCTCGAAAAGGCTACTTTTTAGATTAGCTATAGCTTAGTCAATATTCAGTAAAAGTCAAGAGAGTGTCTATTATGTAAATTATGGCAGAATTAGTGACTGTGATTTGACGCAGAACGACCGTCCAACCCCTCCACGATAAAGATCCGGGATGAGCACAATCTTACGGATTTGCTGCGGAATGGAAATTCTCCACTTTCGGTATGCGCACCAACTTCTTGACAGAGTTAGCGAGGTTCCACCAAGTCACTCCGGGCATCGCGGATGATCATCCACGACGAATGCAGGAAAAGCCCCGCGATCGCGAACGCGACGATCAGGTCGGGCCATGCACTGCCAAGCCACGCGACCAGCCCGGCGGCGATGACCACGGCGAGGTTGCCGATGGCGTCGTTGCGAGAGAACAGCCAGACGGCTCGCATATTGGCATCACCCTTGCGGTGCTTTAGCAGCGGCAGCACCGCGAGGATGTTTACGATCAGCGCACCTACCGCGAAGGCTCCCATCAACCCGGCTTCTGGCGTGGTCTGGTTGAGGACACGCCAGAGCGTGCTGCCGACAACGCCAAGGCCCAGAAGGCCCAGAAACACGCCTTGGATCATCGCCGACCGCGCCCGCCATGTCAGGCTCCAGCCGATGGCGAGCAGGCCCAGAAACGTGATCGCACCATCGCCCAGAAAATCGAGCGCGTCTGCCTTCAGCGCCTGCGAACCGGACAGGAACCCGCCGAACATTTCGACCACGCCGTATCCGAGATTGAGCGCGACCACGATCCAGAGC
>JAUHWT010000024.1 GCA_030427145.1 Alphaproteobacteria bacterium
CAGGCGCTCGGAGACATCTGCGATCTGTTCGACCCGCAGGAGTGCTGGAATTTCCTCAAAGCTGCAGGGTATGCCTCAGATTAAACGCAAAACGCTTTAGAATCGGTTCGGTCCATCCACAAACGAACGACCCACCACCACCCATTTTCGGCGGCAGGATTAAATGTCCTGCCGCCTTTTTCTTACCGTATGCCGGATTCCCGGGGTGATTGTCACCGCGCGGTGCAGACCGTTCAGGTTTCAGTAACCATTAACTTCTTTAATACAATTGGACTCAAATGGAGATGGATCAATGGCTGCTGGTGAAACCCTGCTGGAGCGGAAGCTGAATCAGACCGGTGTCGCACGCTCACCGCTGCCCGATCCCGATCTGCTGGGCCAGACCTTTGCCCGCCAGATTGAGGAGAAACTGCGCCCGCTGATCAAGACGACGGTCAGTGCGATGGTTCTGGAAAACAAGATCATCAAGGTAGCGGAAGCCAATCAGGACATATCCGTTCCGTCCATGCTGGGTTTCATCGACGTGGAGCACGCGACCATCAATGGTTTGATGGTTCTCGATACGGACTTCACCTACCACCTCGTCGACCTCATGCTCGGGGGCGATCCCTCCACGGCACCAATGGCGATTACACGGTCCTTTACCGAAATCGACACCTCCATGTGCCGGCTTCCGATGGATGCAATGATGCAGGGATTTGTCGCGGCCCTGACCGCCGCGTTTGGCAAACCAATGACAAAGAAGATCTCCATTACGGAGATCCGTCAGGACATTACGCAAACGCGGTATGCGGCAGACTATGTCGACCTGTTGGCCTTCAATATTGCCATGGACATGGGCGACGCCGCGCGATCGGGCATGATGCAGGTATTGCTGCCGCTTGCGACGCTCGATGTTATTTATGCCTCGATGCAGGAAAATGTTGTAGCCGAGGACAGCCGCCCCCGGGATCTGTGGAAGAAACAGATGCGCCGCGCGGCATCTCTTGCGCCTGTGGGCATTGATGCCGTTATCCACAAACAAAAAATGAGCATTGGCCAGATCCAGGATCTCGCCAAAGGCGATTATCTGCTGCTGCCGGATGATGCGACCAACAATGTCGAACTGACAATGTCCCATCCGGGCTCCAAAAAATCGGTCATCGCGACAGGACGTCTTGGTGCGTACAAGGACAAGAAGGTCGTCAAGCTTAAGGAAGACCTGGATGATCGTGTCACCGATCAGATCAGCCGCAGTCTGACCTGATCCATGGGCATCCTTGAGATGCCCATACCCTCTCCCAACACCGCATAAAAAAACCGCCCCCCTGGGGGCGGTTTGAACAGTTCCGTATTCTTTTTTCAGTCCGATTTTCGCTAAAAGTTTCGAAACCGGCTGGAATTCGATTAAAGAGCGACGATGATTTATCCGCGGTTGCGGCTCAGGTCAGCGTTCCGAGATGTGTCTCAATGGCTTCCTTCAGATCGGGCACCATGAACGGCTTGGCGACGAAGTGATCCACGTTTTCGCCGGCCTGATCCTGGTAGGCCTTGGACGTGGCCAGGAAAAACGGGATGCCGTTGGTGGAGGGGTCGGCCTTGAGCTTTTCGGCCAGCTCAACACCGGACATGCCCGGCATGTTGAGGTCGGAGATAACGACGTCAAATTTCTTGCCACCGATCTGTTCAATCGCGGCTTCGGCGCTCGCGGCGACCGCAACGTCCAACACGCCAATCTGTTTGAGAACCAGGCGGGCCATGGCACGCATGGTCTGCTGGTCATCAACTACTAATGCTGTCAGGCTTTTTGCTTCAGGCATGTTTCTCACTCTTTTTGAAGTTGGTGCCCTGTTTTCTGATACCAACCGTTAAAAAGTCACAAACCTGTGGGGCAAACAAACGCCTTCATTCAGTAAAAATCTAGGCACCGGCAGGTTCGCAGGCATTTTCACGTGAACGGACAACTGGGCCCGTCATGCCCACATGCAGGCCGGAAAACTGTTTCGGCAGAGTAATCGTTTCTTAAGCAAGCCCTGCGAACAACACGTCTATGGAAATGGACCAGTACCAGTAGTTACCGGGATTGGCGCAGTTCATTCAGTCCAGACAGACAGAACGAGACGGAAAACAGGCCAATATGACACTCCACCGTGCATTTATTGAAACTGTTTCACCCGCTTTTGGCGCGGGTGCTTCCTGTCCATCCGTGTCCGGACCCCGACCCTGCCACAATCGATTCCCCGTGACGAACGACGCAAGCAAAAACGGATGGATGGCGAATGCCCAATGACGAAACTTCTGTTGAAGCCGATAGCGGTGGAACCGTGCTGATCGAACTGGAACCCAAACTTTCGATGCCGCAGGCGGATGCCCTGTCGCAGCAGCTACAGTCCCATATGGGCCGCGATGTTGATGTCGATGCCAGCCGGGTCGAATCGCTTTCGACCGCCGCCGTGCAGGTCCTGTTGGCCGCTGCGAAAAGCTGGACCGTGGACCAGTGCAAACTTAACCTGGTTAATCCTTCAGAGGCGTTTTTGACAACACTGGAACGAATTGGCCTCAGCCCCGAGTCTTTCAAGTCCAATGAGGCGACATCATGAGTTTGAATATCCTTGCCGTTGATGATTCCAAAACGATGCGGGATCTTCTGCACGCCGCTCTTGCTCCGCAGGGTTTTGATGTGTCGCTGGCGGAGGATGGTGTCCACGGCCTTGAGACGCTCAAGGAAATGACGCCGCCGGACGTGATCATTACCGACATTAACATGCCCAAACTGGATGGATTCGGGTTCATCGAGGGTGTGCGTGAACAGCAGAATTACCGTGGGACGCCGATTCTTGTCCTGACAACGGAAAGCGCGCCAGAGCTTAAGATGCGGGCACGCGATGCCGGCGCGACCGGCTGGATCGTAAAGCCGTTCGACAAGGACAAACTGATTGCCGCCATCCGGCGTGTCGCGAACTGATTGCGCAAGGAGGCGCTGATCACATGGATCCGATGGAGGAAATCAAACAGATGTTCTTCGTGGAATGCGAAGAACTTCTGGAAGCCCTGCAGGATGGTCTCGAACAGCTTTTGGAGGATCCCACCGAAGCTGAAACCGTAGCCACAATTTTCCGCGCGGTTCACTCCATGAAAGGTGGCGCGGGAGCGTTCGGCCTTGAGGATCTTGTCGGGTTTGCCCACAACTTTGAAACCGTTCTGGATGCCCTGCGCTCGAACCGACTGGAACCCACCGACGAGGTTCTGACCGAGCTCCAGCGGTCGGCGGACATCCTGAACGATCTGGTTTACGCCTGTAAGGACGGTACCGACTTTGACCAGTCCCGCTCGGATGCCCAGATTGTCAAACTTCAGGCACTCCTGGCGAACGAAGGTCCAGCCGAGGCCAGCGCTGATGAACCGGCGCCTGTAGCAGAACCTGCTGAAGTAGAAGAGGCAGGTGAAGGCTCATCCTTCACAAATTACCTTGTTAAATTCAAACCGCATTCAGGACTCTACGAACGCGGAAGCGACCCCGCGCTTCTTATTCGTGACCTTTGCGAACTGGCCGTGGAAGGTCAGCCCGCAGACATTGAATGCGACATCTCGGCCATACCGGAAATCGAGGACATTGATCCTGGTCAGTCGTTCCTGAGCTGGGAAATTCGCATCAAGTCGGAAGCGACGGAAGCCGGTCTGGCGGAAGTCTTCGAATTTGTGGAAGGCGACTGTGATCTTGTGATCAGCGCCGCGAATGTACTAGCGGAGCCTGAAACTGCTGAGACGGAAGCCGAATTGGAGGTCGACGTCCCCGCCCCAAAGCCGCAGGCGCAGGCCGATAGCACGCCTGCGCAGGTTTCCGATGCTCCCGCCGATGCACCTACAGCGTTAGCGGACCCCGAAAAACCAGCTTCAGCTACACCGGCCCCTGCCGCAGCCAAGAAGCCTGCTCCGAAAACGGAGAAGGCCAGGGAACCCGCTAAGGGCGGTGGCAACGCCACCGTTCGCGTGGATCTTGACCGTGTTGATCGTCTGATCAACCTGGTCGGCGAGCTTGTAATCAATCAGGCAATGCTCTCGCAGTCGGTTGTGGAGTCGGGTCTCGCGAATTCTACCTCAATCGCTGTCGGTCTTGAGGAATTCAAGCACCTGACCCGCGAGGTTCAGGAGAGCGTTCTGGCCATTCGTGCGCAACCGGTGAAATCGCTGTTCCAGCGCATGTCCCGGATTGTGCGCGAGGCTGCTGACGCGACCGGCAAGAAGGTAAACATTGTCTCCGATGGTGAGATGACCGAGGTCGACAAAACGGTCATCGAACGACTTGCCGATCCGCTGACTCACATGATCCGCAATGCGGTAGACCATGGCCTCGAGTCACCGGAAAAACGCACGGCGGCGGGCAAGGATGAGGTCGGCACAGTCAGCCTGATCGCGGAACACCGTTCAGGCCGGGTTCTGATTGAGGTTTCAGACGACGGCGCCGGGATCAACCGCGAAAGGGTTTTCCAGATTGCCGTCGACAAAGGTCTGATTTCGCCGGATGCACAACTGAGCAACTCCGAAATCGACAACCTTCTTTTCCTACCGGGATTCTCCACAGCGGAGAAGGTCTCCGACCTGTCCGGACGCGGCGTCGGCATGGATGTTGTTAAACGCTCCATTGCGAGCCTTGGCGGACGGATCAACATTTCCTCCAATCCGGGCAAGGGTACGATCTTCAGCATCTCGCTGCCCCTGACACTGGCAATTCTGGATGGAATGATCGTCAGCGTCGGATCGGAAACGGTAGTCGTCCCGCTCTCGGCCATCCTCGAAATGCTGAAACCCGAAGAGGCGCAGATCCATCCACTTGGAAGCGGTGAATCCGTTCTTCAGGTGCGCGGAGAGTTCGTACCGACCATCGACGTGGCCTATCAGCTCGGGTTCGGGCCGAAACTTGAGAACTATAATGACCGTGTGATCCTTCTGATCGAGACCAGTGACGGAGGCCAGCGCGCGCTCGTCGTCGACTCGATCCAGGATCAGCGACAGGTTGTGATCAAGGGCCTTGAGGAAAACTACGGCGAGGTTTCCGGAATAGCCGCGGCCACAATCCTTGGGGATGGAAGGATCGCTCTGATCCTCGACCCGGACGCCATCGTCAACGACGCGCAAGGCGGCGGCCCCACCCACAACAGTTCATTCGCCCTAGCAGGATAGTACCATGAGTGACCAGGAACAGGAATTTGACGTGTCCCAATCCCGGGAGATCGTGACATTTCGACTGTCGGAACAGGATTTCTGTATCGACATCATGAACATTCGTGAAATCCGTGGCTGGACCCAGCCGACGCCCCTGCCCCATTCTCCGCACTATGTTCGGGGTCTCATCAACCTGCGGGGCGCGGTTCTGCCAATAATGGATCTGGCTGAACGCCTTGGTCTTCCCGCACGCGAGGCCACGGCGCGCGATGTCATTATAGTAGCCATGGTCGAATCCCAGTTGATTGGACTCGTTGTCGATGGCGTGTCGGACATTTTGACCGTTTCACAGAATGATATCCAACCCACGCCCACCATGGGTGCGGAGAGCTCCCAGGGCTATGTCGAGGGTATCATGTCAATTGATGACCGCATGATCCGTATCCTTGACCTTGCACGCATCTTTCCCAAAGCGCTCGGAGAAGCCGCGTGAACATCACAAGCAGTCCGTCGGAGTTCGCCCCGACGGACGTAGTTGAGGACGTCCTCTCAGAAGCAGACTTCAACGAGCTTGCCGCTCTCGTACAGGGTATGACCGGCATCTCCCTGCCACCGAGCAAAAAAACCCTGGTTCAGGCAAGGCTGGCCAAGCGGCTTCGCATTCTTCGAATGCACTCGTTTTCGGCTTACTGCAAACTCGTCAGCGGGACCGATGCCGCCGCACTGGACGAGCGTCCCAACCTGATTTCTGCCATCACTACGAATGTGACGCGGTTTTACCGCGAACCGCATCATTTTGAGGACCTCAAGACGCGCGTACTTCCACCGCTGATCGAGCGCGCCCGCGCCGGCGGCCGGGTGCGAATTTGGTCCGCTGGCTGTTCCACCGGCCAGGAACCCTACTGCATCGCCATGACGATTCTTGAAATGATGCCCGACGCGCTGCGCCACGACATCAAGATTCTCGCTACGGATCTTGACCACATCGTGCTCTCGACCGCTGAGAAGGGCAAATACGGGATCAACCTCATGGAAGGGGTGACCGACGCCCAGAAAAACTCATTTTTTGAAGTCAGCGGAAATGGCGAGGACCGGATGTATACGGTTCTTCCAGAACCCAGGAAACTGATTTCCTTTAAGCAACTGAACCTTACCGGTCCCTGGCCGATGAAGGGCAGGTTTGACTTCATCTTCTGCCGTAACGTGGTCATCTATTTTGAGCACGAACTGGAGATCAACATATTCGATGGCTTTGCCGAGAAACTGATGCCCGGAGGATATTTGTTCGTGGGTCATTCAGAACGTATCAACACTCTTGAGGTACCACTGTTTGAAACCGCTGGTGTGACAACCTACCGCAAGGTCTGATTGCCGGCGATCTGACATCCCGTGTGGGGCGGGGTGGGTTTCGCGACGAAGGCGCGGAGCCCAGGTTTTTGGGGGCTACAAATGACTGAACTTTCGTGGCAGCCGGACCCGGCGGGTTCGAACTTACACATCAATGACGCACTGCGCGCGCTTTCTGAGGAACTGGCTCAGGCACAGCAGGCGGCCCTTGGCGTCCAGGATACGATCCATGAGGTGGTTGAGGCCCTGGGCGACAAACCCTGCGACGCGATTTTCAAGCTTCAGCGTATGGATTACCTTGCCCAGATCCTTGGCGACCTGTCAGCTTTTGCCGACAAACTTAGTGCCAGTGTTCCCGGAAATCTGGGCATGTCGAAAAACGACGCGACCGGCGACCTGCATTTGAAAGATCTCGCGCATCGTCTGGCTGGCGATCCGGCGCCGGCAGAAAACGGTGAGGATGGAGAATATTTCTTCGATCCTCTCTAAGGCCTCTGGATTTTAAAACAAATCACGGACTGTCGGGTCGATCATTATCATGATCGGCCCTTTTTCGTGATCGGCCGGGGCAAAATGCCAAAGGCGTCCGAAAGCCTGTCATGATTAATGGGCCTTTTACCTTACTGCCCTTACATGGCGCGGACGACCGAGTCCTCCCTCACGGGTTTTTACGGGGCCCGGTCCATGTAGCGTAAACCGGCGTCGCAGGGACAGATCATCGTGTCTATCAGAATTTCAGAAACTGAATGCACGCGTGACACTGCCCGGACACTCCTCCCCGGCTTCCAAGAGTTCAGTAACTTTGCCAATGCCTTCGCAGGTATTGAGTGAAAGGCGTACCCATGAAATTCGTCCGCGATCTCCCCGTGTTTCCCAAGGTCTTCTCGGTTTCAGCAGCCGCTGGACTGGTTGCCATCGGCCTGATGCTGTTGGAGCGGAACGCTGCCGTTGGCAAAGCTGCCTCAGCTTCAGCGGAATCGGCATCCGTTGGATTCCCTTTCGTCGATGTAATTGTGGCCGTACTGATAGTTCTTGCCGCCGCCGCAGGACTTGGTCTGTTGTTGTCGGGTAGCGCCAAACGACTGAAATCGCGGGTGGATGACCTCGAAAACAACAAACTCGACACACTCTCGGACACCTATGACGCTGACGAGTTTGGTCAGATCAGCAAGGGTCTTGCGAAAGTGCAAAAGGCACTTTGGGAAAAAGGCTCAACTACGACCAACCAGATGGAATTCTACGAGGCCCTCCACGCTGCGCAATGCGTATTCTCCGTTAATCCGGACGGGAGCATTCGCTACGCCAACCAGAATTTCCTGAAATGCCTCGGCATTGAGGATTCGGAGATTGCAGGCACCGCATTGGCGGCCCGGCTGGACGAACGTTTTGCGGATAGCAATGCGTTCCAAAACATGTGGGCCGCCGCCGCATCCGGCAAGGCCGCTTCGGGAACGCTTGTATTCGCTGATGGACACGGGGCAACCAGAACCCTTCGGGGTGGCTTCAGCGGCTTGAATGACGCCAAAGGCCGTTTCCATCAGACCGTATTTGTGGGCGCGGAACAGGTGGAAGCCGCTCCCCTGCCATCGTCCAAACCGGCCGCAGATGAGCAGACAACCGCTCTGGTCGGAGAAGTTGATCAGGCCCTGAAGTCTCTCGCGTCCGGCGATCTCACGGTCCGCATGAAATCCAAATCCGACTGCGAGTACGACTATCTCCGCAAGAACTTCAACTTCGTGGCAAAAAAGCTGGATGACGCAATTGCGGCGGTCGTGAACTCCTCCAACAGCATTCTGTGGGAATCCGACCAGCTGGCCTCCGCATCTTCCGACCTTTCGCACCGCACGGAGAACCAGGCGGCCGCGCTTGAGGAAACGGCGGCTTCGCTTGAACAGTTGACCGCGAGCGTGAAAACGGCGGCCGAGGGTGCCGAAAAGGCGAATTCCGATGCGGAGACGACCAAACGCAACGCCGAGGAAAGCGGCCGGATCGTTGACACCGCCATAGATGCAATGAACGAGATTGAAAAATCTTCGGACCACATTTCGCAGATTATCGGGGTAATCGACGACATTGCTTTCCAGACGAACCTCCTCGCCCTGAATGCCGGGGTTGAAGCCGCCAGAGCCGGGGATGCCGGTCGTGGCTTTGCCGTTGTGGCGTCCGAGGTTCGCGCCCTCGCCCAACGGTCATCCAACGCTGCGAAGGAAATCAAAACCCTGATCACAACCAGCAGCGAACAGGTTGGCCGCGGTGTCGAACTCGTTCAGGAAACCGGCAAGGCGCTCAAGACAATCGTGGAATCCGTGAAGGGCGTAAGCGCACTTGTGGATGAGATCGCCGTCTCGGCAAAGGAACAGGCCGTTGGACTGACCGAAATCAACACCGCCGTGAACCAGCTTGATCAGGTTACCCAGCAGAACGCGGCCATGGTTGAGGAATCTACGGCCGCAAGCCGGGCGCTCAAGAGCGATGCAGATGATCTGGCGAAACTCGTGAGTGACTTCAAAACGAAATACGTCGAAACCGTCAAAAAAGCGCAGAGGGACGCCGCAGCGGCAAAACCAGCGGCAGCACCAGCAAAACCGGTGACGGTGACACCGCCTGCTGCTCCGAAAGCCGCCGCGCCGGTGCCACCCAAACCGAAGCCGGCCCCAATGCCCACTCCAGCAACCAATGGGTCTTCGGCCCTGGCACTGGAACCACGTCATCCGGTCGATGACTGGGAAGACTTCTAAGTTCTTAAAAATGCCAATCAAACTCCAGTCATAGAGGAAACAGATGGGTCGGGTCAGGGTAGTAATTGTCGATGACTCCGCGACCATGCGGACGATCATCAGAGGTTGCCTGAGCCGCGACAGCGAGATTGAGGTCGTTGGTGAGGCTGCCGACCCCTATGAGGCCCGCGAGGTCATCAAGGCGCAGTCTCCTGACGTCATAACGCTCGACGTCAATATGCCGAGAATGAACGGGCTGGAGTTTCTCGAAAAGATCATGCGGCTGCGCCCTACTCCCGTAATCATGGTTTCAGCGGAAGTGGCCGAAGGCGCGGCGGCATCCATTGAGGCTTTGTCGACGGGCGCGTTCGACTGTGTTCCAAAACCCGCAGAGGGTCACCCGCTCGATGCCTTCAGGGAACTCAGTGAGAAGATTAAGGCCGCGGCACAAACGACACCGCGAACCCTCGCAAACCGCGTCCAGCACAAACCCGGCAGTAGCGACTTCAGTCCCAACGGAAGAATCATCGCGGTCGGCGCGTCCACGGGTGGCGTGGACGCCCTGAGCTCGCTGCTCTCCGCCTTCCCAGCCAACTGCCCACCCACAGTCATCACCCAGCACATGCCGGCAAGCTTCACGGGCAGTTTTGCGCAACGCCTTGCCAACCAGTGTGCGCCCCGTGTGGCAGAAGCCTGGAATGGCGCGCCGCTGGAAAACGGACAGGTTTACATCGCCCCAGGTGGCAGCGCACATCTCGAGATCGGTGGATCGGGCAAACTCGTCTGCCAATTGCGGGAAGGTGACCCCATCACGGGACACCGGCCATCGGTGGATGCACTTTTCAGCTCGCTTGCAAGACAGGGACCAAATGTGGTCGGCATCATCCTCACCGGAATGGGCCGGGACGGTGCCGCCGGACTGCTTGAACTTCGAAACAGGGGAGCGTCAACCATCGGCCAAAACCAGGCGAGCAGCCTCGTTTACGGAATGCCGCGTGCCGCCCACGAACTCGGCGCAGTGGAGATACAGCTTCCACTGGGCGAGATACCCGCGGCTGCCCTGTCACTCTGTACTGCCGGTAACAGAAGGAAAGCTACATGAGCACTGCCGTCAGAATGGACGACCCCCCACTAAAACTCATCCATGTGATTCAGGGTGAGTTTGCAGTAGCCGATGATGATGACGCGGTGCTCACCACCGTACTGGGATCATGCGTTGCGGCGTGTTTGCGCGACCCGGTGACCGGCGTTGGAGGCATGAACCATTTTCTCCTGCCCGATTCAAAATCCAACAGTTCCGACCAGGTCATCTATGGCGCCCAGTCAATGGAGCTCCTGATCAACGCGCTGCTTCGGGCCGGAGCCAGCAAGGAACGCCTCGAGGCGAAAATCTTCGGCGGCGCACGCATGGTCGCCGGTCTGTCCGACATCGGCCAGAATAACGGCGAGTTTGCACGGCGGTTTCTGCGGAACGAAGGCATCAAGTGCGTGGGTGAAAGCATCGGAGGCAACAAGGCCCGTCGCATCCGGTTCTGGCCCCGCTCGGGCCTTGCCAGACAGATGCTGCTCGGCGCCGCAGCCGATGTGGCACCGGTTGTGCCGCCCAAACCGAAACCCGCACTCGGCAACGACGTGGAACTCTTCTAGGCAGGGGGATCAGACGATCACCGAGCCCCCAAGCCGGTGTCAGGATACAGGCGCGTCCTGGTGCATCAGGTTTTTGGCCTTGAGATCCTGCCAAAGTTCCGTGGGAACTTTCTGTCCCGCAACCTGGATGTTGCTGTGCATCTGCTCAACGCTCTGACCACCCGGAATCACGGAAACGACCGATGGGTGTTGCAGCGGAAACTGGAAGGCCGCGGAAATTAGCGGAGTATTGTACGCGCGGCAGACAGCCTCAATTTTCCCAACCTTCGTGAGTATATCATCCGGCGCCGGATCGTAATTATACATCGCGCCTGGCACGGGTCCGGTCGCAAGAACCCCGGAATTGTACGGCCCACCCAGCACAATTCCGATGCCCCTCTCCTCGCAAAGTGGCAAAAAGCTCTCAAGTGCTTCCTGCTCGAGCAGGGTATAGCGCCCTGCAAGGAGGAAAAGGTCGAAGTCTCCACGCTCCGCCATCGCCTGGCAGGGCTGCCACTCATTGACCCCTGCCCCGAACGCCTTGATGGTTCCCTCGTCACGCAACCTGGTCAGTGCCCTGTAGCCACTGTTCATCAACTCATCGAGCGTGGCGTCCACCACCTCCTGGCTGCCACGGCTGAAAATATCGATGTCATGGGCAAAGAGAATATCGATCCGGTCCACGCCCATCCGCTCGAGCGAAAACTCCACGGAGCGCATGATGCCGTCATGGGTATAGTCAAAGACTTCCCGGCGGTTTGGAACCTCAAACCACTTGCCATGCCCCTCGCGCTGCTCCGGCGGGCACACCTCCAACAGGCGTCCGATTTTGGTGGAGAGAACATACTCATCGCGCGGTTTACCCCGGAGGAAGCGGTTCAGGCGCGTCTCCGACAAACCGAGCCCATATAGAGGTGCCGTATCATAATAGCGAACACCACCTTCCCATGCGGCTTTCAAAATTGCATTTGCGTCATCGTCACTGATGGCACGGTAAAGGTTTCCCAGCGGGGCCGTGCCGAACCCCAGTTCGGTGAAAGTCAGACCACCGTTGCCAAGCCTGTCCCAGTGTCGCGTTCCAAACCCCATGAGTTCCTCCAGTTCCGGATATCGTTGCTTATTGCTGCGGCAATATTCACTGAATCACCGGAGGTTCCAACCCGTATTCCGTGCTGACAGCCGGCCCACACACCGGCCGAAAGCTTCAATTGCCTTCCTGTCTGACCGGGCATAACATTCGCAAAAACAGGGAGGTACGATTTGCTCAAGGGAATTGATCCGCTGCTGAACGCGGAAGTGCTGCATGCTCTTCGGTCGATGGGACATGGGGACGATCTGGTGATCGTAGACACGAACTTTCCGGCATCGAGTGTGGCGAAACTGACCTCATGGGGAAAGCTCCTGCGCATTGATGCGCCGGCCGCGCGGGTGGCGGAGGCAATTCTTTCGGTGTATCCGCTGGACACATTCGTTGACGATACCGTCGCACGCATGGAGGTGGTCGGTGATCCGGACCGACTGGAGCCTGTTCAGCAGGAGGTGAAGGAGAAGATCGACGCGGTCGGGGATTTCACACTGAACTCGATTGAGCGCTACGCTTTCTACGAGCGGGCCAAAAATGCTTTTGCCGTCATCCAGACCGGAGAGCGCCGCTTCTACGGCTGTTTCGCCCTGCGGATGGGAGTTGTCGCTCCGGACGAGTGACACGAGCACTACTTCGCCTCTAAAGGAAGCCTTGCCGCCATATGACCACCACGGTTTTTCTTGTCGTTCTTTTCGCTGCGGGGCTTCATGCGGTGTGGAACGCGCTGGTCAAAAGTGGCGAGGACAAATTCCTTGGCATGGCCGCAATCGTGTTGGGTCAGGGTATTCCGGGCCTGCTCCTGGCACCCCTGCTCCCCCTGCCCGCAGCCGAAAGCTGGCCCTATATAGGGGCCAGCATTTTTCTCCATATCGGCTACCAGCTGTTTCTGCTCTATTCCTACCGGATCGGTGATCTGACCCAGGTTTATCCTCTCGCACGGGGCAGTGCGCCACTCCTGGTAACACTGTTCTCGGTTCTGGTTCTGGGCGTTCATTTCGATGGTGTCCAACTTTTCGCCGTCGCATTGATCGTTGCGGGTATCGCCAGCCTCGGGCTGGTTCGCAGCGGCGCGGGACAGAAAAACGGAACCGCAACACTGCTCGCATTGATGACCGGCGCGTTTATAGCCTCATATTCGATCATCGACGGATCTGGCGCCCGCCTGGCCGGTACAGCGCTTGGGTTCTACTGCTGGGCGGCCATGGGCAACCTGATTGTCTATTTTATATTCATGGGGCTCACCAAACCTGAAACGCTCGCGCAATTACCAAAAGTGGGCAAAAAACTGACCGTCATTGGCGGCGGCGCATCATTCGCGGCCTACGCCCTTGTGGTCTGGGCTTTTACCCAGGCTCCGATTGCACTGGTCACGGCTTTGCGCGAGACCAGTATTGTCTTCGCGCTGCTCATTGGGGTTTTCGTACTGCGCGAACCGTTAAACCTGCTGAAGGTTGCCTCTACAATGGCAACACTCTGCGGCGCCGCCCTGCTTCGCTTCGCGCGATGAAAAGCCCATCGAGAGCAACCTAAAGAGAGCAGGAGGATTTCGTATCGAAAACCGCACGTGGATGATCTGGACCGTGTTGCCGGTCGCACCACTGATCCTGTCCTTCGTGGCACTAGACATGCTGTATGCGGACGGCTTTCGTGAACTTTTCCAATCACTCGGAATCGAAAGGTATTTCCCCTCTCACGGCGACGTGCGTTTTTTCAACAGCCTGATCGTCTACGTTTCCATCGGCTTGTTTCATCTCATGGCATGCCTCGTGGTGATGGCGATGATGGCAAGGTTCATTCAACGGATGGACGAAACCATCCGTCGACGCACATGGGTGGTACTTGCGGTATCCATTTTAATCCTCGGGCTGTTAAACATCATGGCACGGCAGGCCGCCTTCGACGGCCCCCTGAATCTGACCTATCGCAGCATCTGCTCCATCATACAGCCCTCGAATGTAGCGGAGCACATATTACCGGGAGGATGCACGGAACCCGGCCTGAGCATGTTTGCCTGGTTCGCGGTCCTGCCTTACGTTTTCGGTCTCGTTGCAGCCGCATTTGCCTCAGCAGCGATCAGCACGGTAGGCGATCCGCTGAAGGAAGAAGTTACGGACTCGTCTGACGAAATCCACAACCGTATGCATCTCATTGAGACGGCATTTCAGGCAACCGTCTTCGTCCTCGTGACAAGCACACTGAGCCTGATGCTGTTCTACCAGTTACCCCTGTCAGTCGTTGAGGACGACACGTCCCGCACACTGATCTCGGGGTTCGCGCAGGGTATGACGATGTTTTGGGGTATGGTGTTCACTCTAACGCTGATCGCAATTTTCGGTCCAGCGCATCTTCTACTTCGCCACAGAGTACACTCGGGCGGTCAAGCGGAAGTCCCGCAGACCCTGGGCGGCGAAAGTTTGCGCAAACGACTGTCGCGCATCCTCGCAGTACTGGCACCGCTGCTGTTGGGGTCATCGGCTTCGCTGGTCGACCTCATCTCGTCTGCATTATAGACGGGCCTCGGCTAAGGCCCGTCCAAATCAGCGTTCCCGGATTATCAGCGCGCGGGTAGCGGCATCCATTCCGGTACGGCCACATCGGCATGGGCAAACTGCGGCATTTTTGCTCCCAGTTCCTCCATGTTCTTGATGTCCAGCTCATTGAGCATGTCCTGGGAAATCAGTGTCGGCGGAACAACCACCTGGGCTCCAGGATCCTCACCGGCCAGCAGCATGGCAAGCGCCCGCACGCTCACCTCACCCACCACGGCTGGATTGGTCGCGGCCGTTGCGGCCCAGGCACTGCCCTCCTCCCGCATCGCGGAAATGTCGGCGGTCGAAACATCAGCCGAGTAGATTTTGATCTGATCGGAAAGACCGGCCTCGTCCACGGCAATCTTCACGCCTTTGGCAAACTCGTCATAGGGCGCGAACATCACGGTGATATCCGGGTTGGCCTGCAATACCGAGCGGGCCTGGTTGGCGTTGGAGTTGGCGATCGGATTGTCCAGCGTACCAAAAACCGCCGCCTCCTTGATGCCCTCGTAACGGTCCTTGAAATCCCGCCAGGTTTCGTCACGACGATCCAGCGGCGCAATGCCAGGCACGTAAACGTAGCCTGCCTTGAATTCCTCTCCGTTGTCCGCAATCGCCTGCTCCAGCGCGAGGCGGGCAAGATCGCGGTCGGACTGTTCGATCTGCGGCACCGCCGGGTTTTCGACATTCACGTCAAAAGCCACGACCTTTATGTCGGCGTCCACAGCGCGCTGAACCGCCTCCTGCATGGATTCCGTCAACCCGTGCTGCACAATAATACCGTCCACGCCGAGCGCGATGGCCTGGTCCACCATATCGGCCTGAAGCGCCGCATCCTGGCGACTGTCGAACACCCGCAGGTCAACACCAAGCGCCGCGGCCTGAGCCTCAACACCCGACAGGTACGCCTGAAAGAAGTCTCCGGTTGACAGGTACCGAACCAGAGCGATTTTCACGTCGCCTGCAATGTCGAACGGTGCGGGCATGTCCTGCGCCAGACCGCCGGTCGCGAATGCCGTCAGTCCGAAAACCAGGCCGCTGGCGGATGCCAGAAAACCGCGTATTTTGAATTCCATGAGTGTTTCCTCCGTTGGATTGTTATTTGTTTTCTCCGGCCCGGTTGGCCGAAAGGTAGAATGTAAAGACCAGCGCCACCACCAGGACCGCACCTTTCACAAAATCCTGCGTGTAATAAGGGGCGTTCATCATGGTCAGACCCTGAAGCAAAATCCCCACAAACAGGGCTCCCATGGCCGTGCCAAACGCATTCGGTTTGGCCTTGCCCAATACGGCAAATCCGATCAGCGCCGCCGCCACGGAATCCAGCAGCAGGTTGTTGCCCGACGCAATGTCCCCCCTCCCCAGACGCGCGGCCATGAGGATGCCGCCAATGGAGGCAAGAACCCCGGAAATCATGTACGCCAAGACTTTGTACCGGTTCACATTGATCCCGGCGAGCGCAGCCGCCTTCTCGTTCGATCCGATTGCGTACATCAGCCGCCCATGACGGGTCAGTTCAAGGAACACCCACACAAGCACTCCGATAGCCAAAAGGAATACAACGGACACGGGCAAAAGGTTGTCGAGGAAGAAATCAAACCGGTGTCGCCCCAGAAACAGAAATCCTTTGGAAAACGACCCCTCGGCCACCGTCCCGTCGGGAAGCGTCATCCCCGTGGCAATGGATCGGCCCTCCGTCGGAATACGTTGCAGACCAACCAGCAGGAACATCATGCCGAGCGTCGCCAGCAGATCGGGAACCTTCATCCGCACGATCAGTATGCCGTTCACAAAACCAACAAACGCACCCATCACCAGACAGGCCGCAACGGCTACAGCCGCATTCTGCTCCCAGACAACCATCACATAGGCGGACAGCATAAGCGCCGACGTCGCCACCGACCCGATGGACAGGTCAAACCCGCCAACCACCAGTGTGCAGGTCACCCCGAGAGCAAGAATGCCCGTGATCGCCACCGACTGGAAAATAAAAATCGCGCTGATCGGGCTGAAAAACCCATCTGCCGCCAGAGCAAAAAACACCACCAGACCGAACAGCAAAGCCAAAAAGCCATAGCGGATCGCTAGGTCGAGCACGACCGCCCTTGAGAGACCTCCCCCGGACTGATTTGCGGTTTCAGATTTTATTGCCATTGTTCCCCAACCGTAGTCTGCGGGCGGGACCGCCCGGCGACCTCTGCCAAAATACTGCTGATATCGAGGCTGCCCGCCATGTGCTCCCCAACGATCGTGTGATCGCTCATCACAAGGATACGGTCGGCAATCTCGATTGCCTCATCGAGTTCAGCCACCAGAACGATCGTTGCCCTGTCACCGGATGTTTCGCGGATCTTCCGTCCAATGTCGCGCCGCGCACTAATATCCACTCCCTGAAATGGTTCGTCGAGAACCAGAACCCGGCTTGGCTCCGAAAGCCAGCGCGCCACCATGACCTTTTGCTGGTTGCCACCGGAGAGGTTGCCGATGGCATCCTGCTCTGACTGACAAACGATGCCAAGGTCGTTGATCAGTCCACGGCTGCGGGTCTGCTGCGAAACACGGTTCAAAAATCCAAGACTGGAATAGTTTTTAAGGAACGGGAGCGTAATGTTGCCGCTAATGTCAAAATCCGGAACCACGCCGCTTGTGCTTCGGTCGCGCGCGCAGAGGAAAACCCCGTGCCGTTTCGCGTCCGGGACCGAGCGCGGCGCGTAGGTCCTTCCATCAATTGTCATACTGCCCTGCGCCGGCGGCCTGAGGCCGTAAAGAACGCTCGCAAGATCGCTCTTGCCACTTCCGATTAGACCCGTAACAGCAACGACCTCGCCCACGCAGAACCGCGCATCTATCGGGCTCGACGTTTCGCGCAGGCGCAGACCCTCCAGCTCCAGAACCGGCATTCCAGCCTTACCCGCGCGAATATCGACGTCCGTCATGCCATGCCCCAGCATCGCCTCGACGGCCCCCTCGTAATCAAGTGGCTGCCGCTCAAACCGGCCGGTAATGATCCCGTCCCGCATGGTTACGATCCGGTCAGCGATCCTGCGAATGTCCGACATGCGGTGGGAAATATAAAGGATGCATACCCCCTGCCCGCGCAACCGGTCGATCAGATCAAACAAACGCTCGGCCTCTGCCGCGGAGAGCGACGATGTGGGCTCATCCAGGATCAGGACCTTGGGGTCATGGTTCATCGCACGGGCAATCGCGACAAGCTGCCGGTCCGCGAGGCTAAGACGGGACACCATCCGCCCCATATCCACCTCCAGCCCGATGGACGCCGCGACTTTGCCCGCCTCCTGACGCAGCTTCCGGGTATTCACGAAAAAGCCCGACCCATGCTTCGCAAGCCGGTCCAGCATCAGGTTCGACGCCACATCCAGATCGGCTACAACCCCGTCATTGATACTTTGATGGACAGTCACCACACCAGCCGCCATCGCCTCCGAGGGCGAACCCGGTTCAAAGCGTTCGCTGCCCAAACGAATAATCCCGCCATCGGCCCGGTGAACGCCGCTCAGGATCTTCACCAATGTGGATTTGCCAGCCCCGTTCGCCCCCATGAGCGCGGTGACCTCACCCTCACGCAGCGACAGATTAATCCCCCGCAGGACGTGATTGGCCCCAAAAGACTTCTCGACCGCTTCCGCCGTTATGACAGCTTCGCTCATTTATTCCTCCCGTCGCGGCAATTATTGGAAGGGGTATCGTCAAAAGTCAATCGACATTGACTTTTGACGAAAAGTCCACAACCATGCCCGGTGATCAATCAAAATAACTGGGCAACCGGGGGGACCATCTTGAGCAACCACGGATATTCTCCGCTGACTACGGAAACAATCGCGGAACGGCTTGGCAACGTTGATATACTTCAGGAAAAACTGGGGTCTGACGGATCCCAATGGACGTCCAGGGAGGTCGGTGACGGCAACCTGAACCTCGTTTTCATTGTGGACGGCCCGAATGGCTCCGTCATCGTTAAACAGGCCCTGCCCTATGTCCGCCTCGTCGGTGACAGCTGGCCCCTGCCCCTCAGCCGTTCCTTTTTTGAGTACCACGCCCTGACCCGTCAGGCCGCAAGAGACCCAGGCCGCGTCCCGGAAGTCTACCATTTCGACGAGGAGCAGGCGCTCATCGTAATGGAGTATCTCTCGCCGCATATCATCCTGCGACAGTCACTGATTGAAGGTAAAAAAACCGAAGGCCTTGGCACCGCGCTCGGCAATTTCTGTGCACGCACGCTGTTTCGTGGCTCCGACCTCCATATGGAAACGTCCCGGAAAAAGGCCGATGTAGCGCTGTTCGCGGACAATGTAGCGCTCTGTGATATCACCGAAAACCTCGTATTCACCGACCCCTATTTCGAAGCGGAAATGAACCGGCACACCTCGCCGTGGCTTGACGACCTCGTTGCGGAGCTTCGCGCCGACACGGAAATGAAACTGATCGTGCAGGAGATGAAAACCGCTTTCTGCAACCGTGCCGAGACCATGCTTCACGGCGATCTGCATACCGGCTCGATTATGGTGACGGACAGCGACACCAAAGTCATCGACCCCGAATTCGCACTCTATGGCCCGATGGGCTTCGACATGGGAATGCTGACGTCCAACATGCTGATGGCCTGGTTCGCGCAGCCAGGACATGAGGCGTCGCCTGGGTCGCGCACCAGCTTTCAGGACTGGATCGCCAATGCCACCAGTGAGATATGGCAGGTGTTCACAGATGAGTTCACCCGCCTCTGGGAAACGGAGCGCACCGGTATCCTTTACCCGTCCGCAGTCCTCGAGGATCAGGGCCATACCGCCGCTTCCCGCAAGGCTCTCGAGCAATGGTTGAACACGGTCTGGCAGGACTCGCTGAAGATCTGCGGTATAGAGATTCACCGACGTATTCTGGGTCTCGCCCACAATGCGGACTTTGAGACTATTACGGATGAGGAGCGTCGCGCCACGCTCGAGGCCCAGGCCCTGCGGTTCGGCCGGGAACTCATTCTCAATGGGAACGACCGCTGCGCCACTGTCGCGGACATTTTTGATGTGGCCGGCTCATTTGTACTGGAGGACGCCTGATGCGGGTTGGGGATACACACTACCGGTCGATCTGGTTTGACGAAGCGACCAGTGAGGTTAAAATCATTGACCAGCGCTGGCTCCCACACGAATTCCGCGTCGTATCCCTGAAGACCCGCGAGGAATACGCCGCCGCCATCCGCGACATGTGGGTGCGCGGCGCGCCGTTAATTGGTGCGACAGCCGCCTACGGTGTCGCGGATCAGATGAAGCGCGACCCGTCGGACACCTCTCTGGATGAAACGTGGAAAGTCCTGCACGAGACGCGGCCCACGGCGGTGAACCTCCGCTGGGCACTGGACGACATGCGCTCGGTTCTCAGCCAGCTCCCGCCGGAGAAACGGGCGGAGGCCGCATTCAGGCGTGCAGCCGAAATCTGCGACGAGGATGTCGAGAACAATCGCATGATCGGCGTCCACGGCCTCGAAATCGTCCGTGAGATCGCCAAAAACAAGGCTCCAGGGGAACCCGTGCGCATCCTCACACACTGCAACGCCGGATGGCTTGCGACGGTCGACTGGGGCACCGCCACCTCGCCCATGTACCACGCCATGGAAGCCGGTATCCCGATTCACGTTTGGGTGGACGAAACACGGCCCCGCAACCAGGGCGCCCTTCTCACCTCCTGGGAAATGGCCGGCCATGGGGTGCCGCACAGTCTGATCGTCGACAATGCCGGCGGCCACCTGATGCAGCATGGCCAGGTCGACGTGGTCATCGTTGGGACCGACCGCACCACCGCCGCCGGCGACGTCTGCAACAAAATCGGCACCTACCTGAAAGCACTTGCCGCAAAAGACAACGGAGTTCCATTCTACGTCGCCCTGCCCTCCCCTACCGTCGATTGGACCGTCACCGACGGATTACGGGACATTCCCATCGAGGAACGTGACGGCTCTGAGGTCACCCACGTCCAGGGGAAGCTGGAGGACGGCACAATAACCCAGGTCCAGATCTCGCCTGATGCCACACCCGGCCACAACCCTGCCTTCGACGTCACACCCGCACGTCTTGTCACCGGGCTGATCACCGAACGCGGCATCTGTGAGGCCTCCATGGAAGGCTTGGCCGGCCTCTTCCCAAAACAGGGCGTTGCCGAACCGGCGGAGTAACTCGGCTCAGCCGTCATCCAGGGCAAGAATGGCGGCCGCCGTACTTTCCGACGTCACGACATGGGTAACATACCCGCCCCGAATGGCTGACAGCATGGGCCGGACCTTGTCCTCACCCACGGAAACCAGAATACCCATGTCAAGACCGGTCAGCAGGTCGAGTTCGACACCCATGATCCGGCCATCCAGCGGTCCCCGCACTTCGCGCCCCGACTGGTCAATGAACCTACCGCACAGCACGCCAGCCGCCCCGTCTTTGACGTAGGTTTCAAACTCTGGCAGGGTCGAAATCCCGCTTAGAACAACATGGCTGTCGGGCGCGCAGGACCCGGCCGCAAATATCGCCTTGTTGCATTGTGATAGCGCCGCGAACTGCTGTTGGATGATCGGTTCCTCCCGCAGGCGGTTGGCCAGCTCGGCGGTGCTGATCACTGCGGGCGCATGCAAATTCACGCAGCGCGCGCCCAGCCGGTCGGCGAGGTGCGCGGAACAGACTTCCGCCGTAAAACCGTAGGGACTCGAGACCGACCCCACCAACTGGTGCACCACCACATCCGTCGTGCGCGTCGGGTTCATCGCTTCCGCGATTTCGAAGACCGTTTGACCCCACGCCACGCCCAAACGATCCCCCGGCGCAAGAAGGTCAGGCAACCATTCCGCAGCCCCCCGCGCCACGCGGGTCAGTGACCCCTCGGCAGAGGCGTCATCGGCAACTACATAAACCGCCTCAAGCCCGAAGCGCTGTTTAATCTCCAGTGACAGTTCGTGGGAGGTAAAAACCCGATTGGCCAGGGTTATCCGAACGAAGCCTTTTTCCCGCGCATCCGAAAGGTAATTTACCACCGTCGCCCGCGACACATCCAGCCGTTCCGCAATGGCGTTCTGGTTCATGCCCTCGTGATAATAGAGCCACGCGGCCTCAATAATGATCCTGTCACCGCCGAATGCGCCGACCGAGCGGCGCCTGGTTGATATCGCCATTGGCTTCCCTGTTTTTCAAACATTGTCAGTAGCATCTGACAAATGTCAACAAGAGCCATTGGTGTTGCGAGGTCAAACCTCGTCCCCGTCAAAAATACCCGGCGCCATCTGTTCCCAGAAATCAAAGATGGCTGGTGCGTTGATCGCCGAGGCCCACCCGTTGCGCTGGAAATCTTCCCGTTCAAGCTCATCGGTCAGCTTTGCCATGAACAGGCGCCGGTCCGCGTCACGCAGGGTGGGTGACCGCGCATCCGCCACCTCACGCACCCGCGCGAGCTTTTGGGCCCGTTCCGATTTTTCCCGCGCCAGAGCCGCATTGCGGGCGTCCAGCGCCGCCTGCCGCTCTTCCTCCTTAAGCTTTCTGGCCGTCACTGCACGCAGGCTCTCCTCATCCTGCACCGTCATCTCGGCCTCACCACCGAAGCGATCGCGCATGGCGGCGCTAAGATAGCGCACCGGACTGTTGACATCCTTCTGCTTGCGCACCCAGTCCATCTTCTGCGCAACCATATCTTCCCCGTGCTCGGCAATCCACTGGCGCGCCAGGCGATCGCCCACGCCCAGTTTGACGAGGCTCTCATAGACCTTGCCGGACCGGACCGCCTCACCGTCGTCAATGTCAAACATGGCGAGTTGCGGGTTCTCCTTGATCAGGAAGCGGATATCGCTGACCGCCCTGCCCTGTCGCCGGACCTCCGGACGCACGACAATATTTGAGCTCTTGTTGATCTCGGCGACCGCCGGTTTGATGATCTTCGCGTTCAGGTGTTTGTAACTCTCATAATACGCGGACCCGTCGACGCCCATCAGGCGGCGAAACAGATCAATCGGCCACCACCCGGTACTGCCCGTTCTCACAAACCGGTAGCAGTTTTCATAAAGCGCAAGAGCATGGCCCGATGTGAACCTGCGTTGGATATTCAGGTTGATGAGCGCAAAGACCTTGGGGTCGTGCAGCTTTTCCGCAAGCGCCGACGAATAGGCATACTCGCAAACGCCCCCCTTCAGCCGAGCAAAGGAAAGCAGCGCGGAGACACCCCATTCCTGCCGGCCTTTTTCGTCCAGCATGTCCCACTCGGCCACGGTTTCCGCCAGGGATTTCAGCGACGCCTTGAGCGTATCCATATCATTTGAATTGTAGCCGATCATCAGGCACAGGGTCCGCGCGTCGATCCTATGCGTCGGCTTGGTGATAAGATCATCATAAGCATTGAGCAGCAAGACATTCGACAACTTCCGCTGAAGCAATGTCAGTTTGCCGGACACATGAATCGCCGCCACATTCTTTTTCACCGAGCTGCGCCGTAGAGGCCCGGTCAGTTTGTCACGAGGTATATCAACCTGCCCGCTCATGATTCCCACCTTGTTTGGGGTTTTTATTACTATCATACGACAAGGCACCCGTGGACAAGTTTAGATCGGGTACTTTCCACCATTCAGGGTTGTTGAGGGGACCACCAGTCACACCGCGTGCGGACCGGATGTGCCACACACGGGAGAAATCAATCGGTTTTCGCGAGCAAGGCCGCCAAAATTGACTCCCGTAACCGGGTACCTTTGGTCTGCATCCGTCTAAAACACATCCCGTAAACCGGTACCTTAACCTCAGATGGCCGCCCGTCCCTGCCCGGATACAACAATTTTGGAGAGCTTTTTGCCGAAAAATTCGACCTGCGATCCACCTAATTCGCTCCACCGGGAATCGGTACCCGTCTCCCCGTGAATCGGCACCCTTCATCCCGTATCCAGGCACCATCCATCCTGTAACCGGGTACCCGCCATCATGGATACGGGCACCTGTTCACTCATATCCTCATGATATCGAACGGTTTTTCCGCAACAAAGACTCTAAATTCCTACAAGAATCAATACACTTTGTTGCATCTCTCGATGTTCCAAAAAGAGTAATCGCGGTGGTTTCGCGACGAAACCCGACAGATCATGCTCAACATTTTTCGACGATTCACAAACCGGTTGAGATGTGCGATGTTTTGCATATCGATGCAGAGAATGTGTGACATGAAAAAGGATAATCCTGCGTGAACCGTCCCACAGACCCAACACCTCCGCCCTATTTCAACCTGGACCCAGAACGGGCCGCTGGCAACCTTGGCGATCCGGTTGATACCGCCCGATTCGCGAAAGCCGCAGCCTTTGCTGCGCGAGGTCGTGAAGACCTTGCCAAGCGTGGTCATGCTCCCGATGGGCGCAAGCGTCTGCGAAAGTTTTCCACATGGGAAATATGCCGATACCTCCTGCCGATCGCTCCGGCCCATTTCAGGCGTGTCCTGAGACAAAACCCGGAATTGCCTCAGGGCGAAGGATCCGGCGGCACCAAATGGTTTACCCTCGAAGAAATCATGGTTCTCCGCCAGCACCTGGCTCACGAAGGCCTGTCGTCAAAGGAATATCTGCCCTATCGGCCCGAAGGTCTACCGGCAAAAATCACAGCCGTGGCCAATTTCAAGGGCGGTGTTGGCAAGACCTCGACGGCGGCGCATCTGGCCATGTCCGCAGCTCTCGACGGCTATCGTGTCCTTGTCATCGACCTCGACAGTCAGGGGTCCATGACCTCCATCATGGGCGGTTCCGTGCCAGACGAATGGTCCACGGTCTTCCCGCTGATCGCGAAGGACTATGCCAGCCATTTGTCGGAGGAAAACCGGGTCCGTGAAGCCAAGGGCGTCCAGCCTCTTCCATTCGATGAGACTCTCATTGAAGCCCAAAAAACCACGGCCAGCGACGTCATCCAAAAAACTCACTGGCCCAATATTGACCTGATCGGCGCCCAGTTGAACCTCTATTGGTCGGAGTTCCAGATCCCCGTCTGGCGGATGCAGGCGCGCGCCTGGCCGCTGTGGGATGGGTTGACGAACGCCCTCGAAAACGACGGTGTGTTCGATAATTACGATGTGGTCATTCTCGATACGCCACCGGCGCTCGGCTACCTGACAATCAACGCGCTTGCGGCGGCCGATATTCTGCTCGTGCCACTCGGGGCATCCTTCCTCGAATTCGACAGCACCGGTCGGTTCTTTGACATGCTCTACTCTACATTTGCTTCGATCGAGACCGGAGAAAACGCCGCGCGCCGAGCCGCAGGTTTACCGGAGTCCATGTTTGAATGGGATGTGGTCCGGACACTCATCACCCGGTTCGACGCCAATCAACAGGGGGATCTCGCTAACGCCATTCAGGCCTATTTTGGTGACTTCATGAACAATACGCGGCAGGAGTTCACGGCGTTGGTGGGTCAGGCTGGCGAACAGGTCAACGGGATCTACGAGGCCGATTACCGTGATTTCAACCGCGAGACCTATGCGCGCGGCCGGGAGGCGTTCGACCGGACCTATGCCGAGTTTAAGGAAATCCTGATTGGCTGCTGGTGGCGGGACAAACAATTGATGGACGCGGAACAGGGAGGTGACAATGGCACGAAGGAAACGCGTTGAAGGCCCAAGCGCCGAAGAATTGCGCGAACTCGAGGCAGGTTTCGCCGCGAAACCTTCAGGGAACCCGTTTGCGGTTCCACCCATAGCCCAGGTAGCCCGGGACGCGGCATCTGCGGTTGATCCCGAGACGACAGAACGGCGAATGGAAACGGCCCGGAACGAAGCCGATGCTAAAAAGTACCGCGAAGCGGAGCGGGGCGGTCTGCTCCTCCAGGAAATCCCGATCGCGTCGATTGCGGCTAACGATCTGACCCGCGACCGCATGGATGTGGACCGCGAGGAATTGGAAGAACTCAAGGCGTCAATCGCCAGCAGCGGGCTGCGCATGCCCATCGAGGTCTTCAAAATTTCCGACGATGAGGCCGGTCAGCGCTACGGGCTGATATCCGGTCTGCGCCGTCTGACCGCGGTTCGGGAGATAAATGGCCCATCGGCCTCCATCCGCGCCATCATCCGAAGCCCGCGGGACGTCCAGGAAAAGCTGGTCTCCATGGTCGAGGAAAACGAAATCCGTAGCGACCTGAGTCATTACGAAAGGGGTCGTATCGCGGCTTTGGCTGTCGCTCAGGGAACGTTCCCGAACATCGACCAGGCCGTGGCCGGGCTTTTCCACGCCGCATCCAAGGCGAAGCGATCAAAGGTTCGTTCTTTCGCTCTGATACATGAGGAATTGGGCGACATGCTTAACCATGCCACGGTCTTGACGGAAAAGGACGGCCTCCGGCTGGCCAACGCACTGCGCCTGGGTTTCGACGCGAAACTCCGGTCAGAACTCGCGCTGGGGCAGGGTACGGATCCGGCGTCTGAGTGGGCGCTTCTCGAACCCGTCATCCGCGAAGCCGAAGGTTCGGGTCGTAAGGCGGGCAGGGGCGGCAGACCTAAAACACAGACCCCGGATCTCAACGGACTTGAGCCGGTCAGTCTTCCGAATGGCATTACCCTCACGCCCGCATCCGACAGGAAAGGATATCTGCTGCGTTTGAGCGGTGACAACGTGGACAGGGACGCCGTTTCGACCGTTCTGGCCGTACTCCGTGATAATTTACATAATTAAATTAATTAGTTGTATCAATTTTGGTGTCCGCTATGCAGAGTTCGTCCCATGATTGACCTCCGCGACATGAGGCTCATCACCGCTCTGGCACGCCACAGGCATTTTGCCAGGGCGGCAGAGGAGTGTGGCATTTCGCAACCGGCATTTTCGATGCGGCTACGCAATCTGGAGGCTGATCTGGGCGTGCCAGTGGTCCGGCGGGGTAACCGGTATGAGGGCTTTACGGAGGAGGGTGAGATGCTCCTCATCTGGGCGCGGAAACTGCTGGATGATGTCAAGGTTTTGGAGCAGGAAGTCCGATCCGTGCGAGGGTCGGTGTCGGGCAAGCTGTCGATTGGTTGCGTGCCAACGGCCCTCGCCTGGACCTCCCAATTGCCACCCAGGCTGCGGACGATGCACTCGCAGATTGGAGTACGCATTCATTCCCAGACCTCACTCGAGATCCAACGGGGCATTGAGGACGGAACGCTTGACGTTGGCGTCACTTACCTGGACGGTACCTCCGCAGACTTCGTAGACATCCATCCGCTCTACGACGAAACCTATGTGCTGCTCGTTTCCACAAAGATGGCCCCGCGCGAAACCGGGACGGCCACCTGGCGTGAGGCCGCGGAACTGCCGCTCAGCCTGCTGGTACCGGAGATGCAGAACCGCCGCATCCTCGACCGGACGTTTGCCGATCTCGGTCTCGTCCCAAACGTTATATCGGAGGCCAACGTATTTTCGGTCTCGCAGCACCAGGTCCGCAGCGGTTTTGCCGCGACCATCGTGCCTGATGCGCTGGCCATCCCGTTTGCCGACAATCCCGACATCGTGGTGTTGCCACTCGTTGAGCCAAGCGTGCGCAAGGCCATGTGCCTGATCACCGGGAACCGAAATCCGGTTACACCGGCGGTGCGGGTTTTGCTGGATCTTCTGCGGTAGTTCGCGGGGCCTGCGAACGCACACCCTGTCCCGACCATCACGGCCAGCCCTGCTTCTCGAAAACTGATGATAGTCGGTTTTGGCGCACGCCTGTTCGCAGGGCAAAGGGTCGCGGGCAAAGTTTCTGTTAGACCTGAGCCTGTCCGCGATGGGAGGAAAAATTGCGGGCGGCATAACCGAGACAGAAAATCCCGACAGGAAGAATGTGGAATGTCCGACATAGAAATTGCCCGCAAGGCGAACAAGAAACCGATTCAGGAAATTGGTGCCACGCTCGGGATCGATGCGGAGCATCTGCTTCCCTTCGGTCATGACAAGGCCAAGATCTCGGAGACGTTCATCCGTTCTCTCGCCGACCGCAGGAACGGCCATCTGGTCCTCGTCACGGCAATCAACCCGACGCCGGCAGGGGAGGGCAAGACAACTACAACCGTAGGTTTGGGCGATGGTCTCAATGCGATTGGCAAGAAGACGGCGATCTGCATTCGTGAAGCCTCCCTTGGCCCCTGTTTCGGGATGAAGGGTGGTGCGGCTGGTGGCGGTTACGCCCAGGTCGTACCGATGGAGGACATGAACCTCCACTTCACCGGGGACTTCCACGCCATCACCTCTGCGCACAACCTGCTCAGCGCCATGCTCGACAACCACATCTACTGGGGCAACGAGCAGGACATCGACATCCGCCGCATCGCGTTCCGTCGCGTGATGGACATGAACGACCGCGCCCTGCGCCAGATCGTCTGCAACCTCGGCGGCGTGGCCAATGGCTTCCCCCGGGAGGCGGGCTTCGACATCACCGTGGCGTCCGAGGTTATGGCGATCCTCTGCCTTGCCACGGATCTTGCTGATCTTGAACGGCGTCTTGGGGACATCATCGTGGCCTACCGTCGCGACCGTTCGCCGGTCTATGCGCGCGACATCAAGGCCGACGGTGCCATGACCGTGCTCCTGCAACAGGCCATGCAGCCCAACCTGGTGCAGACGCTGGAGAACAACCCGGCCTTCGTGCATGGCGGACCGTTTGCCAACATCGCTCACGGCTGCAACTCGGTCGTTGCCACCACCACGGCGCTGAAGCTGGCGGACTATGTGGTGACGGAGGCCGGTTTTGGCGCGGATCTGGGTGCGGAGAAATTTTTCGACATCAAGTGCCGTAAGGCCGGACTGGCCCCGGAAGCAGTTGTGATCGTCGCGACGGTGCGCGCGATGAAAATGAACGGGGGTGTTTCGAAGGATGATCTTGGGACCGAAAATGTCGAGGCGGTGCGCAAGGGCTGCGCGAATCTCGGGCGGCATATCGAAAACGTCAAACAGTTCGGCGTCCCGGCCATTGTCGCCATCAACCATTTCGTGACCGACACCGACGCCGAAGTCGAGGCGATCAGGAAGTTTGTCAAAAGCCAGGGCTCTGAGGCCGTGCTCTGCAAACACTGGGCTGAAGGCTCGGCCGGGATCACGGACCTGGCCGAAAGGGTCGTCAAACTTGTTGAGGGCGGGGCCGCGCAATTCGCGCCGCTTTATGGTGACGACATGCCGCTGTTCGAGAAAATTGAAACCGTTGCCAAGCGGATTTACCGCGCTGATGAGGTGATCGCGGACAAGAAAATCCGGGATCAGCTGCGACAGTGGGAGGCGCAAGGTTACGGTAACCTGCCGGTCTGCATGGCAAAAACCCAGTATTCCTTCTCCACCGATCCCAATCTCCGCGGCGCGCCGGAGGGTCACAGCGTTCCCATCCGTGAGGTACGCCTTTCCGCCGGGGCGGGGTTCATCGTGGTGATCTGTGGTGAGATCATGACGATGCCCGGTTTGCCCCGGGTTCCATCTGCGGAAGCCATCCGGATCAATGAGGAAGGTCTAATCGACGGACTGTTCTAGGCGGAAAAGCCGCTGCCCGGCCCGCGGATGGGGCCGGGTGGTCAACCTTCGGTTAATGATAAGCCCAGCTTATCGTATCTGTTCCTTTTTTGATTTGATGATATGTTTTCCTGATGGCAATGGGTGAACAGTTAAAAACAGCCCGTCCGGGCCGGTGGAGAGAAACGTATGGCGCCGTTGGATGATCGCCCGGGGGTTTGGAAATCGGGCAAAGGCAAGGGCCGCAGACAGCCCAAGGGCCGTCAGTATGACGATGCGGCACTTGAGGACGTACGCGACCTGCTCGGTGACCGTCCGCGCCGCCGCGACCTTCTCATCGAGTTTCTGCACCTGATCCAGGATCACCATGGTCACATCTCCGCCCGTCATTTGCGGGCACTGGCCGAGGAAATGCGTCTGGCCCAGGCGGAGGTCTATGAGGTCGCGACCTTCTACGCCCATTTCGACGTGGTGAAAGAGGACGAGGCGCCGCCGCCCGCGCTGACCATCCGGGTGTGTGACAGCCTGTCCTGCGAGATGGCAGGCTCACAGGCGCTCAGAGCCGCTCTGGAGAGCGGTATGGACCCCTCCGAGGTCCGGGTGCTGCGCGCGCCCTGTATGGGCCGCTGTGACACGGCTCCAGTGGCCGAGGTGGGACACAACCATGTGGATCACGCCACCCCGGAGAAAATCGCCTCTGCAATTGCCGCCGGCGAAACGCATGCCGTCATCCCGGATTACGAGGACCTCGCCGCATACCGCGAAGGTGGCGGTTATAAGGCGCTTGCGGATATCAGGTCAGGCAAACGCAGTGTGGAGAGTGTAATAGAGGATGTTCTCGCAAGCGGACTCCGCGGTCTGGGCGGGGCCGGGTTCCCGTCCGGCAAGAAATTCGACATCGTGCGCGCGGCTGAGGGTGAGAAGTATCTGGCCGTAAATGGCGACGAGGGCGAGCCTGGAACATTCAAGGACCGGTACTACCTTGAGCGCACCCCGCATTACATGCTTGAGGGTATCCTGTTGGCCAGCTTCGGGGTCGGGGCCACGCGCTGTTACATCTACATGCGGGACGAGTATCCGGCGGTTCTGGAAATCCTGCGCCGGGAGATTGCGGCGCTGGAAGAGGCCGGGATTGCGGAGCCGGGATATGTCGAACTGCGCCGTGGGGCAGGGGCCTATATCTGCGGCGAGGAAAGCGCGATGATCGAGAGCATCGAGGGCAAGCGTGGTCTGCCCCGGCATCGACCGCCTTTTGTGGCGCAGGTCGGTCTGTTTGGCCGTCCGACGCTGGTCCATAACGTTGAGACGCTGCACTGGATTGCCCGGATTACCCGTGAGGGGCCGGAGGTTTATGGCAGTCACGGGACCAATGACCGCAGGGGTCTGCGCAGTTACTCGATTTCGGGGCGTGTGGCGAAACCGGGTGTTTATGCGCTCCATGCGGGCTCCACCATCCTTGAACTGATCGAGGCCGCGGGCGGTATGGCGCCGGGACATGTGTTCAAGGCCTATCAGCCGGGAGGGCCGTCCTCGGGGCTATTGCCCGCGTCGATGGGGGATATTCCGCTCGATTTTGATACCCTGCAACCTCATGGTACATTCATTGGATCCGCGGCGGTTGTGGTTTTGTCGGATCAGGACCGGGCGCGGGATGCCGCGCTGAACATGCTGCGGTTTTTCGAGGACGAAAGCTGTGGACAGTGTACGCCGTGCCGGACGGGTTGCGAAAAGGCGGTGAAACTGATGCAGGCCGAAACCTGGGATCAGCCGTTGCTGGAAGACCTCTGTCAGGTGATGGGGGACGCGTCCATCTGCGGTCTGGGGCAGGCCGCACCGAACCCCATCCGGCTTGTGATGAAACATTTCGGGGACGAGATATGAGCGACCTTGGCGCTTTTTCCATCAGCCTTGCGGTGAAGGATCTGAAGGCGTCAATCGCGTTCTATGAGAAGCTGGGCTTCGAGGCCGCCGGGGGTGGCGAGGGCTGGATGATGATGCGCATGGGCGACAAGGTCATCGGTCTGTTCGAGGGCATGTTTGAAAAAAACATCATCACCTTCAATCCCGGCTGGACCCAAGGGGCTGAAAACCTTGAGGAATTCGCTGATGTCCGCGAGGTTCAGCAGAAGCTGAAAGCCAAGGGCCTGGAACTGGCATCCGAAGTGGAGGCGGGCACCAGTGGCCCCGCGTCCATTACCCTCGTCGACCCGGACGGCAACCCGATCCTGATAGATCAACACAGGTAGAAAAATTTATGCGAGCTTTCATACTTTTGTTCCTAATTGCCGGTGTTCCGGTCCATGCAGAAGAGTTGGCGCATTGTTATCTTGGAGACGCGCCGGAAGGTGCGCCCTTATCCTCTGATGACACAACTACAATGGATGGTTTTTACTCCGCATTTGATGTCGCGGCGGCCCGGTATGCGTGTGGACTATTGAGTGACACCGATCTTCGCGTTTTGGATGCCCAGCTGGAGGCTGGCGGCTGTTCTCCAGAATCTGAAATTGCTGCGTTTGCTGCTTCAACATGGGAAGAGGACGCGTCGGAATATCGGGCGGCGCTTGAGGAGATCATGGGCGGCGCAGACGTAACCGGGGAATTTTGTACTTCTCTCGAAATCTGTGAATCGAACGATGGCAAAGACTATTCGCCCGAGTGTTACGAAGTGTTCAATCTTATGATGGAGCAGGAATAGCTGATGGCAGATGGTGCTCAGGTTCCGACCGTTACCTTCACGTTGAATGGTGAGGAAACCACTGTTCCCGAAGGCTGGACGATCTGGGAGGCGGCTCATGGGCGGGGGCTTGTTATTCCGCATCTGTGCCATAAACCCGAGCCGGGCTACCGCTCCGATGGCAACTGTCGCGCCTGCATGGTTGAGGTCGAGGGCGAGCGCACGCTGGTTGCGTCCTGCATCCGGCCGGTGGCCGAGGGCATGGTGGTTGAGACCGAAAGCGACCGGGCGAAAAAGTCGCGGGCTTTGGTGGTGGAACTGCTCGCTGCGGACCAGCCGGAGCGGGAAGCGGCTCATGACAAATCCTCGCATTTCTGGGACATGGCGGATGCGACGGGCGTGACGGAGAGCCGGTTTCCGAAGGTGGAGGCCGACCGGGTGCCGCTGCTTGATGACAGTCATGTGGCGATGCAGGTCAATCTGGATGCGTGTATCCAGTGC
Organism: Alphaproteobacteria bacterium; assembly: GCA_030427145.1. GTDB lineage: Bacteria > Pseudomonadota > Alphaproteobacteria > Rhodobacterales > Rhodobacteraceae > Amaricoccus > Amaricoccus tamworthensis. Next base: position 32,075 of record JAUHWT010000024.1, read on the forward strand.
AACCTGTGTGTTCGGGCCTGTCGGGAGGTTCAGGTCAATGACGTGATCGGAATGGCCGAGCGCGGGCGGGATGCGAAGATCGTTTTCGACTTCGATGACCCGATGGGCGCGTCGTCCTGTGTGGCCTGTGGCGAATGCGTTCAGGCCTGTCCGACGGGGGCTCTGATGCCCGCGACGGTGGTGGATGAGAAACAGGTTGGCGACAGTGAGGACCATGACCGCGAGGTGAAGTCGGTCTGTCCTTTCTGTGGTGTGGGATGCCAGGTTTCGTTCAAAATCAAGGACAACAAGGTCAAATACGTTGACGGGATCAACGGCCCGGCGAATGAAAACCGGCTCTGCGTTAAGGGGCGGTTCGGGTTTGACTACATTGACCATGCGCATCGTCTGACCACACCACTGATCCGCCGTGAGGATGCGCCGGCCAAGGGTTTGAATGTCGATCCCGCCAATCCCTGGACGCATTTCAGGGAAGCGACATGGGAGGAGGCGCTGGACAGGGCCGCGGGCGGTCTGGCCGAATTGCGGGACGTGCACGGCGGTAAATCGGTGGCCGGGTTTGGGTCGGCCAAGTGTTCCAATGAGGAAGCCTATCTGTTCCAGAAGCTGATCCGGCAGGCGTTCCGGCACAACAACGTGGACCACTGCACCCGGCTTTGCCATGCGTCATCCGTGGCGGCGCTGATGGAAAATGTCGGGTCCGGAGCAGTGACGGCGACATTCAATGAGATTGAAAACGCCGATATTGCCATCGTGATCGGGTCAAACCCGACCGAGAACCATCCGGTGGCCGCGACCTATTTCAAGCAGTTCGCCAAGCGGGGCGGCAAGCTCGTTGTGATGGACCCGCGGGGGCAGGGGCTTCGGCGGCATGCGACGCATATGCTGCAGTTTCGACCGGGGGCGGATGTTGCAATGTTGAACGCGATCATGAACGTGATCGTGGAGGAAAACCTCTATGATCGGCAGTATATCGACGGGTTCACGGAGGGTTTTGACGCGTTCCGTGAGCACATAAAGGACTTCCCGCCCGAGAAGATGGCGGAGCTGTGCGGGATCGATGCCGAGACGCTGCGCACGGTGGCGCGGGAGTTTGCGACGGCGCAGCGCGGCATGATTTTCTGGGGCATGGGCGTGAGCCAGCACATCCACGGTACGGACAACTCCCGCTGTCTGATTTCGCTTGCGCTGCTCTGTGGACATGTGGGGCGGCCGGGGACTGGGCTGCATCCGCTGCGCGGGCAGAACAATGTGCAGGGAGCCTCGGATGCGGGGCTTATCCCCATGTTTTTGCCGGATTATCAGTCCGTGAAGGACGGCGGCAAACGCGACCTGTTTAAGGAGATCTGGCAGGGGACCGAGATCGAGGCGGAGCCTGGTCTGACCGTGGTTGAGATCGTGGACGCGATGTATCGTGGTGACGTCAAGGGCATGTATATCCTGGGTGAAAACCCGGCCATGTCGGACCCGGATGTGGAACATGCCCGCGATGCGCTGGGGCGTCTGGAGCATCTGGTGGTACAGGACATCTTCCTGACGGAAACCGCGAATTTTGCCGATGTCATTCTGCCCGCGACGGCCTGGCCCGAGAAGACCGGGACGGTGACGAACACCAACCGTCAGGTGCAGATGGGCCGCAAGGCGGTGGATGCGCCGGGTGAGGCGCGTCCCGATTGGGAGATCACGGTGGAGCTTGCCAAACGGCTGGGGCTCGGCTGGGAGTACGCTGCGCCGCGTGAGGTGTTTGAGGAGATGAAGCTGTCCATGCGGTCGCTTGAAAACATCACCTGGGACCGGCTGGAGAATGAGGATGCTGTGACCTATCCGAGCCTGTCGGAGACTGATCCGGGTCAGGCGGTGGTGTTTGGTGATGGCTTCCCGCGAGCGGATGGACGGGCGAAGTTCACGGCTGCGAAGGTGTCGCCGCCGGCGGAACTGCCGGATGAGGTCTATCCGTTTATCCTGATCACCGGGCGGCAGCTCGAGCACTGGCATACGGGATCGATGACACGGCGGTCGAAAATCCTCGACGGGATCGAGCCGGAAGCGAGCGCGTCGCTGCATCCGCGTACCCTGCGGGAGATGGGTGTGGAGCCGGGGGACATGATCGAAATTACCACCCGGCGCGGCACAATTTCCATCATGGCGCGGGCGGACCGGGCGGTGGCGGAGCGCATGGTGTTTGTGCCGTTTGCCTATGTGGAGGCGTCAGCAAATGTCCTGACAAATCCGCAGCTTGACCCCTATGGCAAGATTCCTGAGTTCAAGTTCTCCGCCTGTCGGGTTGAGGTTCCGGGCGGGGCGATGGCGGCGGAGTAGGGCTCTATTCCAGCCGCTCGGCGATCCACATCTTGATGAGTGACTGCCGGGTGACACCGAGGTGACGAGCCTGGCGGTCGAGGCCCTCCACGACCCAGGCGGGGAAATCGACATTGACCCGGCGGGTGAGGTCGTTGGGCCGGGTGGCGCGGGACCAGTCGACGGCGTCGGAAACATCCCCGCCCGCGTCGAATTTTTTATCGAAATCAGAGGCTTTCATAGTAGCCGATCTCCTCTTTCCTTGCCCGTCGCACCGAGATGATGCGGACGCGGCCATTACGTGGTGTCCAAATGGCGGTCCAGTGTTTTCCGTCGATCCGGCCCACCGAGAGGAACCGGGGTTCATCGGTGGTGCGGGCCGGGGCCTCGAGCAGCCAGGGGTCGTCCCAGAGAGCCTGGGCAGCGTCGAAGCTGATGCCGTGTTTGGCCTCGTTGGCGGCACTCTTGACTGGATCGTATTCGAACTTCATAGGGTATAATAGTATAATTATTATCCATATTCAATGAGCGCGCGGTGGGGCGAGGGTTTCTTAATTCGGTGCGGGCATGATGCCGGGTGAATTGTCCGGTTGAATGTTTTGTAAACCGGGCCTACCAAAACCGGTGTGTTAATCTTTGCTTGGCTTCGGGTTTCCGGATGCCTTCGGGCTGTGGAGTTGTTCCCGGCTCAAATGACGGGATTCGAATGGAAACTCTCTACTCACCGGGATTTTTGGCGCTGTTGGCGGCCGGGCTTGTACTGACCGGGGCGATTGCCGGGGTATTGGCGGGACTTTTGGGTGTTGGCGGTGGCATTGTCATCGTGCCCGTGCTGTTTTGGCTGTTCGATTACCTCAATGTGCCGGATGTGGTGGCCATGCATGTGGCCGTGGGCACGTCCCTTGCCACGATCATTCCGACCTCGATCTCCTCCGCGCGCTCCCATGAGAAAAAGGGCAACATTGACCGGAAGGTCCTGATGACCTGGGCGCCGTGGATTTTTGCCGGTGCGCTGGTGGGTGGAATTTTGTCGAAATTCCTGTCCTCGGCATATCTGACGGGGATTTTCGGGGTGATTGCGCTTCTGGTTTCCATCAATATGGTTCTGCCGAAAGCCATTGTTATTGCTAAGGAATTGCCGACGAATCCGGCTGGGCGCAGTGCGTTGCCGTCGTTCATTGGGCTCTTTTCCTCATTGATGGGAATTGGTGGCGGGACGCTGTCGGTGCCGACGCTGACGGCGTTCTCGTATCCCGTTCACAAGGCGGTTGGCACTGCGGCGGCGTTTGGGCTGGTGATTGCGGTGCCGGCGGCGATCGGGTTTGTCTGGTCAGGCTGGAGCGTGGATCTGCGGCCGCCGTACTCGCTGGGGTATATCAGCGTTCCGGCGGCGGTTCTGATCTTCTCGGCCAGTGTTTTCACGGCCCCGGTGGGCGCGCGGATTGCGCATAGTTTGAACCCGGCGCGGCTTCGGTTGGCGTTCGCGGTGTTTCTGTTTTTGAGCAGTTTGAAGATGTTCAATTCGGCGTTTTTTTAAGGGGCGCGACCGGTTGAACCTTCCCGCCCGGCGGCACCGCCGGGCAGCGCCGACCGCCCCCCATGGGCGGCGCTTTGCTTCCGCCCGCGGCCGTCGCTGCCCTCCGGGTCAGGGTTTTACGTTTCAGCTGAACAACGGGATCTGAACGGCCTGGTGGGTCTGCGCGGAATGCTGCGCGGCGATGCCGAATTCCACGGCGCGCCAGCCGTCCTCCAGGCTGACCTCCGGCGCGCGGATTTCGCCGCGTACCAGGGCCAGAAAATTCCGGTGCTGGTAGAAGGTCGAGCCGTTATGATCGCCCGCGTCGAGCAGTTCGGGGTCCACGGGGATCGCCTCGCTGACCGGACGTTTGGGGTTGCGCGGAGAAATGCGCAGCATGGGCAGGGGCGGTTCGCCCAGATCGTCGGGCCAGAAGCGGGTGGGGCCGGGGACGAAGGCCTCGATGCGCCCGTCCGGTCCGGTGGCCGACAGTTCCTCCTGGTATTTTGACCCTTCCGCAAACATGCACAACTCCAGCATGGCGCGTGCGCCGTTCGCGAAATCCGCGATTACATAGCCGTTGTCGAGGACGTCGGGAATGTGACCGTCATGGACCTCATCGAGATGGTTCACGTCCTGCCCCGCGCTCGCCATGACGCGGACGGGTTCGGATCCGAGGGTCAGGCGCATGAGGTCGAAGAAGTGGCAGCACTTCTCCACGAAGGTTCCCCCCGTATTGAGGTTGAAGCGGTTCCAGTTGTCGACCTTGTTGAGGAAGGGGAACCGGTGCTCGCGGATGGTCAGCATTTTGATGCCGCCGGTTACGGTTTCGGCCCGTTTGAGGAAGGCGGCAATGGGTGGCATGTAGCGGTATTCCATGCCGACCCAGATATGCGCGGGATAGGTCTGCGCCAGGGCGCGGATGGCGGAGAGGTTTTCCTCGCCGGTAAAGAGCGGCTTTTCCACCAGCAGGGGCAGGGGGCGGGTCCGTTCGATTTCCAGAAGCTGGTCGCAGTGGAAATGATTGGGGCTCGCGATCACCAGGCAGTCCAGATCGGGCAGGGCCAACAGCTCGGCCAAGGTGCCTGGGAAGACGGCGTCAGGCGCGAGGGGTTTGGCCCGGTCGCGCATTTCGGCGTTTGGCTCGAGGATCGCGGCGATTTGGGTATCGGGCAGAAGGTTGATGTTTTTGATGTGCTCCCTGCCCATCATGCCACAACCGATCAGGCCGTAGCGGATAGTTTTTTTTGTCATTGCAGTACCGTTATTTGAGACGCTGTACGTAGAGGGCGCGGGCGGTGTCGAACCAGGTTTGCGAGAACTCGACCGGGTGTTCCGGCTCGGACCAGCTTAACCGCGTGATGTAGCCGCATGTGGTGCCGGGGGGGAGGCTGAAGCCCGGCGGCGCCCAGGCGGGCACGGTGCCGATGCCGACACGGTCCTCCGCGCGGGCGATCCAGAAACCGAGCCGGCTTTGATAGGTGTGGTAGAGCGAATCCGAGATGGTCTCGCGGGTGAGTTCGCCCATGTCGGCATCGAGCCAGATCTCCTCGACCGCGATCGGGGTCCGGTCCAGAAACCGCAGGCGCCGGATGCGGGTGCCGCGGTGTGAGGTGCCGAATGTGGGCAGGTCACCGGGCTTGTCGAGGGTATCGACCGAGAGGATTTCCGCCGTGGGCAGGCCGCCGCCCGCGTGGAGTTCGAGGCGGAACATGGAATAGATGCTGCCGGTGTTTTCGGCATGGCGGATGTAGTTGCCCGATCCCTGCCGCCGTTCCAGGAGGCCGCGTTCGGTGAGCTCGGCAAGCGCCTTTCGCAGGGTGCCGACCGAGGCGCCAAGCTGTCGGGCGAGGTCCCGTTCGGGGGGCAGGCGTTCCCCGTCCAGCAGCCGTCCCGCCCCGATGTCCCGGATGAGACGTTCGCTCAGCTCGATATATTTCGGGAGCGTGTTGGGCGGGTTCATCTGCGCTGCCTAAAAAATTGATACATCATTGATCTATATCAAGGCGGGTGTTACGAAAAGGGAAAAGCAACCTTCCGCGGAGAAATTTCCGATGACTGTCGTACCCGTAACATCGCCCGATCTGGACGCGGCCGAGGTGTCCTGGTTCTCGGCGCTGTGTTCCGATGACTACCGGTATCTTGGCGTTCCCGACGGGGATCTCCGTTCCAGCTGGGCGCACTGTTCGGATATCGTGAAGACCGCCGAGACCCAGGGGTTTCGCAATATTCTGTGCCCGTCCTCCTATCAGGTGGGGCAGGACACCCTGAGCTTTGTGGCCGGGTGTGCGCCGATCACCGACAGGATCAACCTTCTGGCTGCGGTGCGCTGTGGGGAGATGCAGCCGATCATGCTGGCGCGGACGGTGGCCACGCTCGACCACATGCTGGAGGGTCGGCTGACGGTGAACATCATCAGTTCCGATTTCCCCGGCGAGAAGGCGGAGAGCGGATACCGGTATCAGCGCTCGCGCGAGGTTGTGGAGATTTTGAAGCAGGCCTGGACGCGGGACGAGTTTGACCACCAGGGCGAGATCTACAACTTCACCGGGCTGACCACCGATCCGGCGCGGCCGTATCAGACGGGCGGTCCGCTGCTCTATTTCGGAGGGTATTCCCCGGCGGCGCTGGACCTCTGCGGCGAGCACTGTGACGTTTACCTGATGTGGCCGGAGAAGAAAGAGGATCTGGCCGGGCGGATGAAGGCGGTGCATGAGCGGGCCGAAGGGTATGGCCGGACGCTGGATTACGGCCTGCGGGTGCATGTGATCGTGCGCGATACCGAGGCCGAGGCGCGGGAATATGCCGATGACATCGTCTCGAAACTCGACGACGAGTACGGCCGCAAGATCCGGGAGAGGGCGCTTGATTCCACCTCGCTCGGCGTGTCGCACCAGTCGAAGAACCGCGATGTGGCCGATGAGTTTGGCTATATCGAGCCACATCTGTGGACTGGTGTGGGCCGGGCGCGGTCGGGCTGTGGCGCGGCGATTGTCGGATCGGCGGACCAGGTTCTGTCCGAGATTGAGGAATATCAGAAGATGGGCATTCGCGCGTTCATTTTTTCCGGCTATCCCCATAAGGAGGAGGCGGAGCATTTTGGCCGTCTGGTCATGCCGCATCTGAAAACATGTTCGCTGCCGGAAGCCTATGGTCGCAAGCCGGCATCGACACCGGCAACACCGCTTGGCGTGGGGGCAAGGGTTTAAATGGAACGTGTAAGTCTCTCAAAAGACATTGAATTCAGCCGCATTGTTTATGGTCTCTGGCGGCTGGGAGACGATCCGGATCATTCGGTGGGTCATGTTCAGGCGAAGCTCGAAAGCTGCCTTGAGCAGGGCATTACCACCTTCGATCAGGCTGATATCTATGGAGATTATGCCTCTGAGGAGATCCTGGGCAATACGCTGAAAGCCGCGCCGGAACTGCGCGACCGGATGGAGATTGTCACCAAATGCGACATCATGCTTCTGTCCGACCGGCGGCCGGGAACGCGGGTGAAGCATTACGATACGTCAGCGGATCATATTCGCACATCCGTCGATAACTCACTGAAAAACATGGGCATTGACGTGATTGACGTTCTGCTGATCCATCGGCCGGATCCGTTGATGGACCATGTGGAAACCGGTGGCGTGCTGGATGAGTTGATCGCGGCGGGCAAGATTCGTGGCGCCGGTGTGTCGAATTTCCGGCCATGGGAGTCTGAGCTGCTTCAGTCGGGGATGAAAAATCTGCTTATTACCAATCAGTTGGAGATCAGTCTTGCGGCGCGGGACAGCCTTTCGAATGGTGATCTCGCATGGTTGCAGCGTCATGGCATTCGGCCGATGGCGTGGTCACCGCTGGGAGGCGGGTCGCTGATGACTGAAACCGGCACGCCGCTTGCGGGTATTCTCGATACGGTTGCGGAGCGGAATGGCGTGGACCGCGCGGCGGTGGCGGTTGCGTGGCTTCTGGCGCATCCTTCTGGAATCATTCCGGTTTTGGGAACGAACAACCTTGAGCGCATTGGGGTGATGTCGAAGGCGATGGATGTGGACATGGATCGTCAGACCTGGTTTGAAATTCTTGAGGCCGCCTGCGGCCATGAGGTGGCATGATGGCGGATGGTGGCGAAATGGGTGCGTTTCGGGACATCCGTCCGGGACCGGAGAACACGCGGGAATTCCGGGAAGCGCTGGGGCGATTTTCCACGGGAGTGACTGTGGTTACGACGCAGACCTCAACCGGTCCCATAGGCATTACGGTCAACAGTTTTTCGAGTGTTTCGCTCGATCCGCCGCTGATCATGTGGTGCGTGGCGAAATCCTCGGGGCGGTATCCGGCGTTTGAGGCGGCGGAACGGTTCGCAGTGCATGTTCTGGGGCATGAACACCGGGACATTGCGGCGGGTTTTGCGAAGTCCGCGACGGCCTTTGAGCACCTCGAACTGGCACAAACCGGTCGCGATTTGGCGCAATCGAGCAGTGATTTGGCACAGTCGTGCAGCGAAGTGGCACAGATTGAGAGTCAAATGGCACAGATTGCTGGGGAAACGGGTGAAAATGTGTCCGCGCCGGCACTTTTTGATGACTGTCTCGCACGGTTTGAGTGTACGGTTGCACAGAAACACGATGCGGGAGATCATCAGATTATCGTGGGTCGTGTGGACCAGGCGGCGTTGCGGGAAGGTGATGCCCTGGTGTTTTGCATGGGTCGGTTCGGACGGTTTCTCGACGCCTGAACGGATGGCTGAAAAGTGATCCGGGGAAACCGGGCACGGGATTAAGGGGAGGTTCCTGAATGGGGCCATTGTTTGCGGTTGTGAAACCGCTTGGTCTGGTGAACGAGACGGTGTTCCGGATTGCGCGGGGCATCGGGGTAGTTGCCGTGGCGCTGATGGTCCTGGTTATCCTGATTCAGGTGTTCTTTCGCTATGTACTGAACAATGCCCTGCCGTGGCCGGATGAGGCGGCGCGGTTCTGCATGCTGTGGATGACGGGGCTGATGGCGCCGACGGCTTTGCGGCGGGGCGGGTTCGTGGCGATCGACATGGCGGTGCGGGCGTTGCCGCGGCGGATGGGGGAGGTTCTGTCGCTGCTGCTGCTCATTCTGAGCCTGTCTGTTCTGGTGATGGCGGTTCAGATCGGCTGGAGCGAGGTCACGGGGTTTGGCGGGAAGTTCAAATCCGGTTCGCTTTTTATTCCCTCCGACCTGACCTTCACGGCCTGGGAGAAAATGCCCAAGAGCTGGATGATGGCGTCTTTGCTGGTGGGGATCGTGATGATGATCTCGGCCAATGTTGAGCTGATTATCCGCAGCGTGATTTCGCTGATGGGTGGTGGTGACGGGCTGAAACCCATTCCGGGTGCGGCGTCGATTGGAGCCGAATGATGCTGATCTGGTTTCTGCCGCTGTTTCTCGTCTTTCTCATGGTCGGTCTGCCGGTGTTTTTCGCACTGATCGCGGCGCCGGGGATCCTGCTTTTGCTCAATGGGCAGGAGAAGGACCTGACGCTGCTTTACCGTAATGTTTACAACGGTATGGACAGCTTTCCTCTCATGGCGATTCCGTTCTTCATGCTGGCCGGTGAGCTGATGAACCGGGGTGGAATTACCATGCGGCTGGTCGAGTTCAGCCAGGCGCTGATGGGGCATCTGCGCGGGGGACTGGCGCATGTGAACATCCTGTCCTCCATGCTGTTTGCCGGGCTGTCGGGGTCGGCGGTGGCGGATACATCGGCCCTGGGCTCCATGCTGATCCCGGCGATGGAGAAGCAGGGCTATACGCGGAGGTTCGCGGCGGCGATTACGGCGGCAAGCTCGGTGATCGGGCCGATCATTCCGCCCTCGGGCATCATGATTATTTACGCCTATGTCATGGGCGAGAGTGTCGCCGCTCTGTTCCTGGCGGGGATTGTGCCGGGTGTTCTGGTTGGTGTCGGCCTGATGCTGATGGTGAAGCTGATGGCGAACCGGTACGATTTTCCGGTGGCCTCGCGGCGCTATACCTGGCCGGAACGGGGGCAGGCGAGCCTGCGGGCGTTTTTCCCGCTGATGACGCCCGTGATTATTCTGGGCGGTATTTTGGCCGGGGTGTTTACGCCCACGGAGGCCGCATCGGTGGCGGTGGCCTATGCGCTGATCGTCGGGTTTTTCGTGCTGAGGACGCTGAAGGTCTCGGACCTGCCGGACATTCTGGGCAAGGCGGGGCTGACCTCGGCGGTGGTGCTGCTGCTCGTGGGGGCGGCGATGGCGTTCAAGACGGTTGTGAGCCTGTCGCACGCGCCGGAGATCATGGCGGAGTTTGTCTTAGGTCTGTCCAGCAACCCGCTGATTCTGCTGTTTTTGATCAACATGCTGCTGTTCGTGGTGGGCATGTTCCTCGATGCGGGGCCGGCGATTATCATTTTGGGTCCAATCCTCGGTCCGATCTTTGTTGACCTGGGTGTGGACCCGATCCATTTTGCCATCATCATGAGTGTCAACCTGACGGTTGGTCTGGCGACACCTCCGATGGGGCTGGTGCTGTTTGTGGCCTCATCGGTGTCGGGAGAGAGGGTGGAATCCATTTCCCGTGCCGTGCTGCCATTCCTGGCCGTGGAGATCCTGGTGATTTTCCTGATCACCTATTTTCCGGCCATTTCCATGACGATCCCGCAACTGACCGGGTTTGCGAACTGAAACGAGACTGAACCGGGAGGACTTACGTTGTTCAGAACCACACTAAAATCACTGACGGTGGCGGCCATGCTGGCTGGAACCGCAATTGGCGCCGCCGCGCAGGATTTCACCCTGCGCGCCACGGCGAATTCCAATGAGAATGACGAGGATTATGACGGCCTCGTCGTGTTCAAAAACTACGTCGAACAGGCGTCGAACGGAGCCATCGAGGTTGAGCTGTTCATCGGGACGCAGCTTTGCTCCAACGGTGCGGAGTGCCTTCAGGGCGTGGCCGAGAGCCAGATCGACATCTTCATCTCGACCTCCGGTGGCGCTTCGGGGATTTTCCCGTTTGTTCAGGTGCTTGACCTGCCATACCTCATGGCGGATGACCGCATTGCCGAAACCGTCATGGCCAATGGCAGCCCGTTTGTGACCACCATGCAGGACATGGTGACGGAGGCCTCCGGCGGGGCGATCCGGCTGATGACCATTGGCAATACCGGCGGCTGGCGCAACTTTGCCAATACCCAGCGTCGGGTGCAGACCCCGGCCGATCTGGAGGGTCTGAAGATCCGGACCGTTGTGGCCGATCTGCCGCAGGAACTGGTCAAGGCGCTTGGCGCTTCGCCCACGCCGATCCCGTGGCCGGAGCTGTTCACGTCGTTCCAGACCGGTGTGGTTGAGGGTTCCAAAAACGGTATCACCGACATCATGGGCATGAAATTCCCCGATGCCGGTCTGCAGTATGTGACGCTTGACGGTCACGCCTATATGGGCGCGCTGTGGTTCATGTCGAACGAGACCTTCATGTCCATGCCCGAGGATCTGCGCCGGGTTGTGGTCGACGGGTTCTATCAGCTTCAGCAGGCCACCTTCGCCTCGCCGAAACGCAAGTCGATCCAGGCCTATGAGGATTTTGTTGAGGGCGGGGGCGATCTCTACGTGCCGACGCCTGAGGAAAAGGAAGCCTTCAAGGAAGCCGCCGGGCCGGTTTACGACTGGTTCAAGGCCAATGTTGATGGTGGCGAGCAGATCTTCGATGCGCTGAACACGGCTGTTGCCGAGGCCGAGGAAGAGGTCAACGCGGTCCGCGACCGTGAGGTGAACTGACCCCTGGCACGGTGCGGGGTTTTGTCGCCCCGCGTTGCGGAAATTGGCCCGTCCTGGAGTGATCCGGGGCGGGCTTTTCATTGGTGTTTGTGGGTGTGGGGACGGGCACTGATTCTGTCTGTTTGGGTTTCGTTTACCGGTTTGGGAACTTTAACGGTGGTGTTTAACCCCATCATAACAGGGAATAACCCATGCTCTGGCGTCGCGGGGGCGAACGGTCTATGATGGGATTGGGTGGACTTGTGTCGGTTGCGCCCCAAATAAGTATGAGTTGCAGGTCGGTCGAGGGAACGGCCTGACGGTTTGACGTGGTGGAGTGGGCATGGCTGAGGACGGCCAGACAGGCGGACAAAACGACAGTGATGCAACGGTGCCGTTGAGGCCCCTGGAGGGGCGTGCGCTGGAGGAACGGCTTGCGAAGGCCGAGGCCCGGCGTAAGCAGGCTCTGGCGGAACGCAAGGCCAAAGGGCCGGGCACGGATGAGCCATCCGCGGAGCGGGTGCTGCCACGGGCGATTGAGGTTGACGCCTCCGGGACGCCGGTGCCGCATTTGGTCGATGAACGCGAGCCGCGGGCTGCGGCGGTGAAGGACGACACGCCGGCGATACGGCCCGCGCTGGAAGAGGATATGCCGGCGGAGGAAGAGGCGCGCCGGGTTGAGATTTTGGATGCGGAGGCGTTTGAGCGCCGTCTGGCTGAGGCGCGGGAGCGCAGGCAGGCGGCCCTGGAGGCCCGCAAAAAGCCCAGGCCGAAGCCGGCGGAGGAAAAGCCGCCGGTGGCGGAGAAGCCCGCGGCGAAGGTGCCGTTCTCGAAAATTCCCGGTGTGCGCCGGGCGGGGGTTAACCCGTCGAATTATACGGTGGTGGTTGAGAAGCTGCCCGACCCTGGTCCGCGTCCGGAGCCGGAGGAGCGCCGGGGTGTGCCGCTGGCCGGGGCGCTGGCCGCATCGTTGCTTGCCGCGGTTTGCGTGGCATCGGCGGCGTATGTTTTCCGCGATCCGATCATGCTGATGTTTGCCCAGGCGCCGGATGTGCCGGGCGGGGTGGATGAGGTTGCCTCCGTGTCCCCCGGAGCGGGGGATGGCGGTGCGTCGGCCACGTCAATCCGGGTGGTGGACAGTGCGCGGGGCTGGAACCCGCCGCAGCAGTTTGAAAGCCCGGTCGCGAATGTGGAGCGGCCGTCGGAGTTTCTTCTGAGCGTGCTCGATACGGTGGCGCCGGAGACGACCTCGCCGGTGCGGCTGACCTTCGGGGTGCCGGGCGAGATGCCGCAGGTGCCGGGCTTTCCGTCCGAGCTGTTCACGGAGGAGGGCGCGCATGGCACGCCCGCCGGGTTTGAAACGACCGCTGTTGAGGCGGTGCCGACCGGCCTGCCTGGCCCGGTTGACCAGCGGCCGGAGGTTCGGATGGCCGAGCGGTTCACGCTGCCCGTCGATCCCGGCAAGATCAGCGGTCTTGCCACGGTCACGGCGGATGATCTGAACGTGCCGGATGTAATGACGCTGGCCTCGGTCGGGACGGGGTCGGTGGCGCATCCGGACCGGATCGGGCCGGTTTATCCGTTCCTGTGGCGGCCGGATGAGCTGGCGGGCCTTGGTGGATCGGTGGTTGATTCGAAGGCTGAACTGGCGCCGCGCAATGCGGCTCTGGTACGGCACGGGTCGCCGGAGCCTCTGGTTGGGTATGACGCCATTCAGGAGGATGGTGGCAGCCTCGACGAGCTGGTGACGCCGGGTGAGGCTCTGGCCGCTGAGGAGGAGGTGACGCCCATGGCATTCACGCAGACGCGGGTGCCGGTGCATTATCCGTCCAATGCGGGGTCGTCGGCCGCGAATGCGGTGGCTCTCCTGCGGGCGAATGGGGTTGATCAATCGAATGCGGTGCCGGTCGGGTTTTCGATCAGCCGCAGCAATGTGCGCTATTACTTCGACAGTGACCGTGAGGCGGCGCAGAAGGTCGTGGATGTTCTGAACGCGGGTGGTCAGCCGGGTGGCGTTGAGCTGCGCGATTTCACCGATTTCCGACCGTCGCCGGAGAGGGGGATGATCGAGGTCTGGCTCTCCGGTGAGCCGCAGCGGAGCGCGGCCGCGCCGCAGCCGGCGGCCCCGGCGGTGCGTCAGCAGCCGGCAGCACAGGCGCCGTCGAGCCGTGAGATGCAGGAGCTTGAGGCATTGCGGCAGAGACGCCAGGCGATGGTCGAGCAGCTTCTGCGCCAGCAGTTGTCGGAGTGACGCGGGTTGTGACGCCGTGTTAACCAGTTCGTGAAAAGGCCGGAAATTCCGACCTTTTTTAATGTCCTGATTTCAAATGATTTTCGCGGGTTTCTCATGCGGCGGGTTTTTGCCTGCCTGAGAAATGGGCATTCAGCGCTTCCAATTTTCATAAAACACCGCTAAAAAACCGTGCTGTCTGTCGGGATTCGGGCTGTTTGCCCCTGCGCGTTTAAGCGGGTCCCGGCCAGCGTGACTGAGTGGTGGGGACACGTCAATTGGGTAACAAACGCAAGATCGGCATTACGGTTGCCGCGATGATACTGGCGATCCAGATGGGCAACCAGCTTGATGCGGCTGAACCGACGCTCGATGAGCTGGGCAAGATTGCCGTGTTCCTGGAGAACAACGATGTGGACGCTCTGGCCGCGTTCCTGGAGGTCAATCCCGACCTGATGGAAGGCGATACGCAGTTTGCGGTTCTGCTGCGCCAGTTCATGGATGAATCCGAGGACATGAACGCTTTTTTCTCGCTCAAGGACGCGGGCGATGACCTGAGAAACAGTGCCGGGTCCTGGGATCTGGGGTCGGGCGATTCCCCCGATGCCTCGCGGGGTCTGGGGCTGTCGGCGGCGGCGTACTGACGGGGCCGGACGCGCAGCGCGACCCTGCGATCAATCACAAAGCGATGTAAATACCGGTTGTCCGGGCTGTGTTTTCAACTATAGCCTGCGGTAACATGGTGATTTCAATGACTATCCCATTCCCGCGCGGTGTCCCGTGGTGACGCCGGTGCGGATAGCGCGATCCAATGCGCCGCGGCCGCGCAGGCGGGTGACGCTTGTGGTCGATCCGCGCTTTTCCGGCGGGACCTCGGCCGCCGTGGCGGCGGAGATCGGGACGCTGGCGCCGCATGTGGACCTGTCCGTGGTGGCGGTGGAGACCGCGATGTTTAGCGGGCGCACGGTCCATGCCGGTCTTCAGCGGGCGATGGAGGAAAACGGAATTGATCTGGTGTGGAACCCGAAGGTCGTCCGTGGCGATGTGGTGGTCATCCACAATCCGTCCTGTCTCAAGTTCAATTCCGATCTGGCCCTGCGCATCAGCTGCCGGGTGGCGGTGGTTGTGACCCATGAGAATTTCCTGCGCCCGAACGGGTCGGAAGGCTTTGATGTGGGCCTGTGCCTGGATCTGATTGACCGGGCGCTGGTCTGTGGTGTGCGGGTTCTGGCACCGGTGTCGGATTACAACCGGCTGGGCGTGGCGGAGTGGATGGACCGGACCGGCGCGGCCTGGGATCTGGCTGAGTTCAACTGGTTCAACATCTGTGATTTCGAGATCAAGGCCCCGAACCCTGTGCCGGCGGACCGGCGGGGTCGGCATTCGCGGGCCGGGCTTGAAAAGTTTCCGCCGCTCGGCGTGATGAAGGCCCATTTTCCGAAAACCGCTGAGAGCTGTACCATTCTGGGCGGGGATTATTTTCTGGAGGATCCCGACAGTGTGCCCGCGCACTGGACCGTGCGAAAATTTGGTGCGATGGATGTGGGCGAATTTTTGCGAGAACTGGACTTTTTCGTGTATTTTACGCACCCGAACTGGAGGGAAAGCTTTGGCCGCGTGATTGCCGAGGCGATCGCGGCGGGCAAGCTGGTCATAACGGATGCGGGGACGGCGCGGGTGTTTGGCGACGCGGTGGTGTCCTCCGATGGCAGCGATGTGGATGAGATTGTTTCGGCATATGTGGCCGATCCGGAGGGGTATGTGCGCTTTGTCGAGGAGGCGCAGCGGGCGCTGGAGCGGTTTCGTCCGGAGCGGTTCGTGAGCGACGTCCTGCGGGGTATTGAGCGGTTGGAAGAGGCCGGGGTTGATGCTGTTTTGTGAGCCGGGCGGCGACGGTCTGAGGGATTTCGAGGAGCTGGCGGTTTTTGTTGACCAGCTGCGCCAGCTTGGCCATGAGGCGGGCATCCGGGTGGACAGCGTGCCGCGGGAGCTGAACCGGAACTCGCAGTTCGATCTGGCGCGGTTTCTGGTCGACGGGCATGGCGGGCCGGAGGATATGGTGGTTCTGGGTGGGGCGCACCGGACCATGACTCGCAAACTGGCGCGGCTGCGGCGGCATGCGGAAGCGGACATGACGGACTGCCTGGCGTTTGGCAGTTTCGAGAACCGGCAGCAGCGGATCGGCGTGGAGACGCGGCTGTCCTATGTGTTTGGGCGGGATCCGAAGATCGTGGATCTGGCCATGACGGCGGTGGCGGGGACGGGGAAAACCCGGGGATTTCCGGTCATTGGCGTCAAGTCGGCCTCAGGGCGCGCGGGTCTGCCACGGGTGCTGATCGTCCGGCCTGACCTGGAGGGCCGGGCGAGTGAGCGGGCGCTGATTTCGCTCTCGCTGTCGAAGCGGTTTAACCTGGCGGTGCTGACGGACGGGAAGTCGAAACACGCCTGGAAGGAGCGGCACGGCAACGCCATCCCGGTCTATCATTTTGGTGAGATGCTGCCCTCGAGCCTGGCGGAGCGGGTGGATGTCTGCGTGACGTTTACGCCCCTGGAGCGGAATTACCGTTTGCAGTGTCTGGCGGCAAACCTGGCGCGGTCTTCGAAGGTTCTGATCGACGGGACGCTGGACCACGGGATTGCGGCAAGGGCTGATGTTTTTGTGCGCGGTCCGGTGGATGTGGCTGGACTTGCGGCGTTTTTGGAAAGCAACATTCTGCCGAACCTGGAGCAGATCGGGCGGCATACGCTGGCGTCGGCTTTTTCGCGGGGCTGTGATCCGGCGGTGGTTCTGGAGGCGTTGCCCGCACCGGCCGAGGTCGGGACGGCAGCGGAAGGGCCGTCGCGGATCGTGTTCATGCCCACCAACGGGGTGGGTCTGGGCCATGCGCAGCGGTGTTCGCTGATCGCGCGGGAGTTTGCGCCGCAGGCGAAGCGCCCGGTTTTTGCGGTGTTCCCGTCCTGTTTGCGGCTGGTGAAGTCCTTCGGGTTCGACACCATGCCGCTGATCGGGCGGAGCGGGCTGCATGCGCAGAGCCATGAGAATGACATCGTCAATTACCTGCGGCTTGGGGCGCTGGCGGAGCCGGGCGACACGCTGGTGTTTGATGGCGGCTATGTGTTCGACAGTGTCTACCGGACCGTATTGGAGAAGCGGCTGCGCGGAGTGTGGATCCGGCGGGGGCTGTGGAAGGCGGAGCAGGACAATTCCGTTGCGCTCGACCGGGAGAAGGCCTTTGAGCGGGTGATTGTGCCGCGTGAGGCGTTTGACGAGCTGAATTTCGACTATTCCTCCGGGCGGCATCTGGTTCAGGTGGGGCCGGTGGTGCAGCGGATTTCCGTGTCCGATCAGGAGCCGGCGTCGTTTCGGGAGGCTTTGGCCGAGCGGTTGGGGCGGCCGTTTGAGCGGCTGGTGGTGTCTTTGCTGGGCGGCGGTGTTGCGGCGGATCGCGGGGCGCAGTTGCAGGCGCTTTGCGGGATGATGGAACGGCGGGATGATGTTCTGCATCTGATTGTGGTCTGGCCGACGGCGAGCGTGCAGCCAAATCTCTACAACTGGCGCAACAGCCGCGTGGTGCGGACCTCGCAGGCCGGGGTTTTGATGGCGAATGCGGATCTGTCGGTGAGTGCGGCGGGGTATAACTCGTTCCACGAGGCGCTTTATAACCGCGCGCCGACGATTTTCATTCCCCAGGGCGGGTCGTTCATGGATGACCAGCCCGCGCGGGCGGAAGCGGCGCGGGAGAGGGGCGTCGCGGGTTATGTCGAGCCGTTCGATCTGATGCGGCTGGAGCGGGAGATTGGCCGCATGCTGGATGGTGACGGGGCGGCGCGGATGCTGGGTGCGCTTGGGCGGCTGGACCTGCCGGAGACCGGCAACCGCGCGGCGGCGGGCTGTATTGAGGAGTTGGGCAATGGGTTTGCAGACCTGGACGGAGATACTGTCCAGAATTACGTCCCAGGACGCTGAGGACCTTGAGGATCTGATTGCGGAGCGGTTTCCCCGCAGTGAGGCCCTGGGCGGCGACGTGTTTCCCGAACCCGTGGCTGTGCTGCGGCGGGAGGCGCAGATGCAGGATCCGGCGACGGTCTGCGTGGGTCTGCGTGTGCTGGAGCAGATGCCGGATGTGGCGGACCGGGCCATGCGGCTCGCGAGTTTCGCGCTCGAGCGACAGGTGGAGATTGTCATTTTGTCGCACTGTGACCGCAGCGGTTTCGAGCGCTTCGGGTTTCGTGTGGAGCTGGTTAAGGGCGATACGGAAGCGGCGCGGGCGGCCTGTGAGGAGCAGATCTGCCGGATGTGGAATATTGACCTGGTGCTTTAGGGGTGTGGGGTAAGGCGTTGATTTTGAGAGGTTGAAACGGATTTGGACTACGCCCTGGGCACGGGACAAGGGGCCCTGGCCCCGCCGTGCCTGCGCCGGACCGTCCCCTGGGACGGCGCATGTCGACGTTTGCTTCGACGCTTGAGCGAAGAGGTACACGACGCCATAAAACCGCGTGGCTCACCCGTTTTGCGGCGCCATCCCCCGGTCCGACGCAGGCACGGCTCCGCGTGTGGGTTACCGGCTGTAGTACTCCCGATACCATTCCACCAGGTTGCGCACGCCTTCGCTCACGGGTGTGGCGGGGCGGTAGCCCGTAGCGGACTCCAGCCTTGAGCTGTCGGCGAAGGTGTCTGGCACGTCGCCGGGTTGCAGGGGCAAAAGCTCCTTTTGGGCTTTTTTGCCGAGCGCGTCCTCAATGGCGGCGATGAAGTCGCCGAGATGGACCGGATCGTTGTTGCCGATGTTGTAGATGCGGAATGGGGCGTTCGACGTGCCTGGATCGGGATTGGCCGCGTCCCAGGCGGGGTCGGGGGTGGCCGGCTGGTCGGAGGCGCGGATCACGCCATCCACAATGTCGTCGATATAGGTGAAATCGCGGCTGTGGTTGCCATGATTGAACACGCGGATGGTGCGGTCGTTGGCGATGGCGTCGGTGAAGAGAAACGGTGCCATGTCCGGGCGGCCCCAGGGACCATAGACCGTGAAGAAGCGCAGCCCGGTGCAGGGCAGGCCGTAGAGATGGGCGTAGGAATGGGCCATCAACTCATTGGAGCGTTTGGTGGCGGCGTAGAACTGCAACGGGTGGCCAACGCCATGGGCTTCGGAAAACGGCATGGTGGTGTTGCCGCCATAGACGCTGGAAGTTGAGGCAAAGGTCAGGTGTTTGATGCCGTGGTGGCGGCAGGCCTCCAGGATGTGGGTGAAGCCCAGAATGTTGCTGTGGACATAGGCGAGCGGGTTTTCGATGGAATAGCGCACCCCGGCCTGGGCGGCCAAGTTGATGACCCGATCCGGTTTTTCGTCTGAGAAACAGGTATTTACGGCGTTCTGATCCGCCAGATCCTGACGGTGGAAGCTGTAGGGCGTGCCGGTTTTGCGCGCGACCTCATCAAGTCTGGCGAGGCGGGCCTCCTTGAGGGCAGGATCGTAATAGTCATTTACCACGTCGAAGCCGATAACCGGGTCACCGCGTTCGAGCAGGGCTTTGGCGACGTGGTATCCAATAAACCCCGCCGATCCCGTGACCAAAGTTCGCATTTCGACGGCTCCGTTAAGATGCGGTTTCCGGGGATTTGGCCGTGCCTGGTAGACCGCGGCCAATGGCATAGTAGTCGAAACCGCGTTTTGCCATGCGCCTCGGGTCAAAGAGGTTGCGGCCGTCGAAAATCACCGGTTTTGACAGACGCTCCATGATGAGGTCGAAATCGGGTGCGCGGAAGGCCTCCCATTCGGTCATGGTCACGAGCGCGTCGGCACCTTTCAGGCAGCCTTCCTTGGTGCCGCAGAGGGTGAGGTCGTCGCGGTCGCCGTAGATGCGCTGGGTTTCCTCCATCGCCTCGGGGTCATAGGCCTGAACCTTCGCGCCGGCGGCCCAGAGAGCCTCCATTAGATTTCGGCTTGCGGCTTCGCGCATGTCGTCGGTCTTGGGTTTGAAGCTGAGGCCCCAGAGAGCAAAGGTTTTGCCGGAAAGATCGCCTTTGAAGTGGTGGAGGATCTTTTCGAAGATGACGTTTTTCTGGGCGTTGTTGCGGTTTTCCACGGCGTTGAGCACGATGGGATCGAAGCCGTTCTCCTGAGCCGTGTGGATCAATGCCTTGACATCCTTGGGGAAACAGGATCCACCATAACCCGCGCCGGGATAGATGAAATGGTAGCCGATGCGCTGGTCGGCGCCAATGCCGACGCGCACGCTCTCAATATCGGCGCCGAGTTTTTCGGCGAGGTTCGCGATCTCGTTGATGAAGCTGATCTTGGTCGCGAGCATGCAGTTTGCGGCATATTTCGTCAGTTCCGCCGAGCGCACGTCCATAACGATGACTTTGTCGCGGGAGCGGTTGAACGGCTCGTAGACCTCGCGCATCAGGTCCTCGGTCTCACGGTTGGTAGTGCCGATGACGATGCGGTCGGGGCTCATGCAGTCGGCAACGGCGGCGCCCTCCTTGAGGAATTCCGGGTTGGAGACAACGTCGAAATCGAGGGTGCTGCCCCGTGCCGCGAGGGTTTTGGCGACGCGTTCGCGCACCTTGTCGGCGGTGCCGACCGGCACGGTGGACTTGTTGATGATGACCTTGGGCCGGGTCATGTGTTCCGCAATGGTTTCAGCCACTTTCAGGACATACTGAAGGTCAGCTGATCCGTCCTCGTCGGGCGGGGTGCCGACGGCAATGAACTGCATGTCGCCGTGTTCAACACCCTGGACGGCGTCGGTGGTGAAGTTGAGGCGGCCGTCGGCGTGGTTCTTGACCACCATGTCCTCGAGCCCCGGCTCATAGATGGGGATGCGTCCGGCCTTCAGTCCCTCAACCTTTGCGGCGTCCACGTCGATGCACAGGACGTCATGGCCAACCTGGGCAAGGACCGTGCCCTGTACCAGTCCGACATAGCCGGTTCCAAAGACCGTAATCCTCATCAATACACCCCATTTCCCAAATAATCTGACCGTCCGGTGACCGGATCGTCAGGGGTAGTAGCAACATTAATTGATGGGGCCAATAGATTTGGGTCCTGGGGGACGGGTGGTGTTGCGGTTTAGACATGTGGGCAATCCCTGCCGGAGACAGGAAGATGCTGGCCTTGTGGATTTGAATGATGCACAAAAACCGTGTGGGCCTGCGCCCGCAAAGGGGATGTATCAAACGGCACAAGGGGGACACATGGTCAGGGCACTGGTGGTTGAGAAGGCGGAGGATGGCAGCACCTCGGCGGGGGTTCAGGATCTGGAGATGGACCGGTTTCCGCAGGGGGACGTGACCGTTGCGGTTGAGTATTCCACGCTGAACTACAAGGACGGTCTGTGTATTGGGCCGGGCGGGGGACTGGTGCGGACATATCCGCATGTGCCGGGCATTGATTTCGCCGGAACGGTCGAGAGCTCGAATGACGACCGCTACAGCCCGGGTGACAGGGTGATCCTGACCGGCTGGCGCGTGGGTGAGGTGCACTGGGGCGGTTATGCCGAGAAGGCGCGGGTCAGCGGTGACTGGCTGGTGCCGCTGCCGGAAGGTTTGACGACGCGGCAGGCGATGGCCGTAGGCACGGCGGGGTTTACCGCGATGCTGGCCGTGAATGCCTTGGAGGCGCATGGACTGATTCCGCGGCATGGCCCGGTCCTGGTGACCGGGGCTGCGGGGGGTGTGGGGTCGGTGGCGACCGCGATCCTGTCCTCGCTCGGGTTTGAGGTGGTGGGCGTATCGGGTCGTCCGGAAGCCACGGACTACATTACCAGCATGGGCGCGTCGCGGGTGATCGACCGCTCGGAGCTTGCGGAAACGGTGAAACGGCCGCTGGAGGCGGAGACGTGGGCGGGCTGTGTTGACGCGGTTGGCGGGTCGATGCTGGCGCGGGTGCTGGGGCAGATGAACTATGGCGCGTCCGTTGCGGCCGTGGGCCTGGCGGGGGGTGCGCAGCTGCCCTGTACGGTTATTCCGTTCCTTCTTCGCGGTGTGAACCTGCTCGGGATCGACAGTGTGATGAAGCCCTATGACGACCGGGTGCGGGCGTGGAACCGGATTGCCTCGGACCTGCCGATGGAGCGGCTGGAGGAGATGGTTGTTCCTGCGACGCTGGAGGATCTGCCGCAGCTTGGGGCCGATATTCTGCAGGGTCAGGTGCGGGGCCGCGTGGTTGTTGACGTGAACGCCTGAGCGGGGGGATTCGCGGAGCCGGTTCCTGATGGGTGGGATTTCCGGCTCCCGTTAGAAATGTCAGGCGGCGTCAGATGGTCCGGGGCTGATTGGTCGCGGAGGGCGTGGCCTAATGGTTGATTTTCCGCGTTTGCGCGGCCGCCGGAGCCGTTCGGTGGAAATACTCATACAAATTTCGCGGCACGGTTGATTTTTTTGCCGCAAGTAACGAAGGTTACATGGTTTTGATGCGCCGGGCGGGTTTGGTGCCCGGAACTGTTGGCGTACCCGGAAGGAGGTCCGTGAGAGGGTTTCGTCCGGTGAATAGTTAATTTTTGACAGTTTTTCATAACAGGGGAGTTTTTATTTTACAAAATAAACCCATTGATAACAGTGGCATATATATTTTTTGACAAAATATGCTATTAAGGGTGCAACAAAGAACACCGACGCCCTGCGGCGTGAATAAAAATATCGTGACCTGGGAGTGAGAAAATGTCTGACGAGGTAATGGATAATACGGCTGATGCTGGCACGGGTTCGGGCCCGGGTGGTGTCACCCCCCATATCGACCTTGCGCGTTATGAGGAGATGTACGCGGCGTCGGTTTCGGATCCGGAGGGGTTCTGGCGGGAGCACGGGCAGCGGGTTGACTGGATCCGGCCCTATACGAAGGTGAAGAACACTTCGTTCGAGCCGGGGAACGTGAGCATCAAATGGTATGAGGACGGCACGCTGAACGTGGCGGCCAACTGCATCGACCGGCACCTGGCGACGCGGGGTGACCAGACGGCGATCCTGTTTGAGCCGGACGACCCGAAGGACCCGGCGCTGCACATCACCTACCGCCAGCTGCATGACAGCGTCTGCCGCATGGCGAATGTGCTGAAGGACCTCGGCGTGGGGAAGGGGGACCGGGTGGTTCTGTACCTGCCGATGATCCCGGAAGCGGCCTACGCGATGCTTGCCTGTGCACGGATCGGCGCCATTCACTCGATCGTTTTCGCGGGCTTCTCGCCGGACGCGCTGGCAGCAAGAATTAATGGCTCCGAGGCGAAGGTGGTGATCACCGCCGACCACGCGCCGCGGGGCGGGCGGATCACGCATCTCAAATCCAATACCGATGAGGCGCTGCTGCACTGCTCCGACAGGGTGAAGTGCCTGGTGGTCAAGCATACCGGGGCCCAGACCACCTGGATCGCCGACCGGGATGTGGACTGCAACGCGCTGATGGCCGGGGCCTCGAACGAATGCGCGCCGGAGGAGATGAACGCGGAGGATCCGCTGTTCATTCTCTACACCTCCGGCTCCACCGGCCAGCCCAAGGGCGTGGTGCACAGCTCCGGCGGCTATCTCGTCTACGCCTCGATGACCCATGAGATCGTGTTCGACTACCATGAGGGCGACGTGTTCTGGTGCACGGCCGATGTGGGCTGGGTCACGGGGCACAGCTATATCGTCTACGGACCGCTCGCCAATGGCGCGACCACCGTGATGTTTGAGGGCGTGCCGACATTCCCCGATGCCTCGCGCTTCTGGCAGGTTTGCGAGAAGCATGGCGTCAATCAGTTCTACACGGCCCCCACGGCCATTCGCGCTTTGATGGCGCAGGGCACGGAGTTTGTGGAGAAATGTGACCTTTCCGCCCTGCGCACGCTTGGCACGGTGGGCGAGCCGATCAACCCGGAG